>NZ_DASRZV010000041.1:0-7520 GCF_035685985.1 Baekduia sp. | reverse complement strand
CGAACGCCGCGCACCACCGCCCCGCCGCCGGCCCGGCGGCCCCTACTTCGCGCCGTGCACGACCAGGCGCTTGGTGACCTTCTTGGACACCTTGCTGCCCTTGGGCGTGAACGCCACCCGGACCGTCACCTTGACGTTCCGGCCCCGCGCCACCGCGCGGCGCGCGGCGGCCGACAGCGGCACTGTGACGGTCGCGGTCGTCGCCGCGCTGAGCGTCCGCGCGGTGCGCTTCAGCCCCGAGCCGGTGACGACCACGCGGCCCGCGCCGAGGCCGCTGAGCTTCACGCGCAGCGACCGCGACGTGTGGCTCGAGCCCACCACGCCCAGGCGGCAGTTGGTGCCGACCGTGATCGTCGGGCTCGACGCCTTGTTGTTCTGGCCGACGAGCGCGGCCCCGGCGACCTGGGTGGCCTGGCACACGTCGGCGCCGCCCGTCACCACCAGGATGCCGTGCTTGCCGCCGTCGATCGACAGGTCGAACGAGGTCAGCGGCGCGTCGGGGATCCCGTCGAACGTCGTGACGAGGTGGTCGTCGACGACGCTGGAGGAGGCGTTCAGGTCGATCTGCACGCCCTCGCCGCGCAGCGGCAGGTAGAGCGTCGGCAGCGACTTGATCGTCCGGCCCGTCTTGGGGTCCTTGCGCTCACCGCGCACGAAGTACACGGGCCCGCTCAGCGGCTCGTGCAGGATCGACACGGCCTTGGCGTGGCCGACGACCGAGGTCGCCGGGCAGCGGTCGGCCGCCGCGTCGGACGGCTCGCACAGCCCCTGGGCGTTGTCGGGGTCCAGCGCGAGCGACAGCGGCAGCGCGACCTTCACACGGCGGCTGTTGGCGTCCGCGGCGCGCGGCGCGAGGTGCGCGACGAGCCCGGGGTGCTTGCCGTCGCGGGTCTGCCCCGCGCCCGTCAGCGCCAGCGACAGCTTCGGCGCGTAGCCCAGCGACGCGCAGTCGGCGGCCTGGAAGCGCGAGGCCGCCACGGCGCTCGCGCCCTCGACCGAGCCGATCGCGGCCCCGATCGCCGACGGCGCGCAGCTCGTCGGGTTGAACGTGAACCCGGGACGGTCGATCGCGATCTGCACCGAGCGCAGCTGCAGCGGGATCCCCTGGAGGATCGTCGGCAGCGGGTCGGAGACGATCCGCAGCGCGGTCGTGTGCGGGTCGACGTGGATCGCCGCGCGCACGACGACCGTGCCCAGGTTCAGCGGCCCGGCGATCGCCGGCACGACGATCGACAGCCCGAACGGCGCGCCCTTGTACGGGCCGGTCAGCGAGACCGCGCCCGGCAGCGCGAACGGACGAGCGCCCGGACCGGCCTCCGTGGTGGCCGTGCCAACGCGCGACTCCGCGCCGCACGTCCCGGCCGCCGCGGCGGCGTCACCGCACAGCGCGACGCCCGAGATCCGGCCGAGCAGGCCCGCCGGCAGGTTCACCGCGATCGTCCCGAGGCGCTGGTCGGCGTCGCCGCGCGCGAACCGGACGACCAGCGGCGAGAAGCCGCCCGCGCTGTTGTCGAGCGTCCCGGCCGTGAACGCCGGCGCGAACCCGAGCGGCCCGCAGGCGCCGCCGCCCGCCCCGCGATCGAGCGTGAAGCCGCTCGTGCTCGTGACCTCCTTGCCGTTCCACGCCGTGAAGCGCGCGGTCGTGGTCTGCGCCCCGCAGGTCGCCGCGTTGGACAGCACCGCGCGCGGCCCGCCGTCGAAGTGCAGCGACAGCTCGGTGAACGGCAGCTGCGGCGTGTCGGTGAACGACGCGGTCAGCCGGCCGGTGGTCGCGTCGGGCGCGATCCGGCCCGGGATCTTGATCGTGACGCCGCTGCCCTGGGCGACCAGGTAGATCGCCAGCAGGCTCCCGAACGGGTTGTCGTTCTGGGCGGCGAGGTAGATCGATCCCTGCAGCGGCGAGTCCAGCAGCGGCGTGTCGATCGTCACCGACCCCAGCTTGGACGCGTCCGGGCAGGTCGGCGCCGCCGCGGAGGCCAGCGCGATCTGCGCCGGCGCGCACGCCGCGAGGCCGTCGGCCGCCGACGGGCTGACCGCCATGCCCTCGGGCAGCGTCACGACCGCGTTGCGCAGGTGCGCGGTCGCCAGGCCGTCGGGGTTCTGGTCCTGCGGGACCGTCACGTCGACGTCCAGGCCCGTCGGCGCGCCGGCCTCAGTGGTCGTCGGCGCGGCGGCGATCGACGCCGCGAACGGCAGGTCGCCGCAGCCGGTGAACGCGATCGGCGTGTCGTTCTGGTCCTTCGTGAACGACGCGGACGACGACGTGTCGGGCGCCTGCCAGGACGTCGTGCGCAGGTTCGTCGTCTCGACCCCCGCGCTGCACCGCGTCGCGTTGGTCATCAGCGGCCGGCGCGGCGCGTTGGAGCGGACGCCGTTCATGTACGTCGTCGGGTCGTACCGCTGGGCGTCGTGCGACGGGTCGGCCGGGACGCCCCACAGCGTCAGGCGCGTGCCGGTCAGCGGCAGCGAGCGCGAGATCCCGTGGATGTCGGCCGAGATGCCGGCGTCCCCGGGACGCACCCGCGCGTCGATGAACGTCAGCACGTTGAACACGTTGAAGCCGAAGCGGCCGGGCACGCCCGGCGTGGTCTCGACGTTGTAGACCGCCACGGGATCGCCCAGCGGTGACGGGACGCCGCTGCCGCCGAACAGCGCGCCGGTCAGCTGCACGACCCCGGCCTGCGTCTCGGGCGGGCACGCCGACGCGCGCAGCTGCGCCAGCGCGCAGACGGGCAGGGCGGTCGGGTTCCCCGTGACGCCCGCGGGCAGGTCGACGGAGATCTCCTTCATGTTGCCGTCGGGCACCGCGTTGCCGGCGCCGTCGACCCGGAACGGCGTCGTGATGTCGGTCGTCACGTCGGCGTGCGCGCCCGCCTGCAGCAGCGGCGCGCCCGACGGGTCGGTGTAGTCGCCGCCGAAGTCCACGATGCCGTAGGCGTGCGCGGAGGCGGTCGCCCACGTCAGGGCGACGAGCAGCGTGGCGACGAGCGCCGCGAGGCGGGGCACCATCATGTCCTTGTTCATCACAGCGTCACCTTGATGGTCTTGGTCTCGCGCATCGGGGAGTACGCGACGTGGAGCGTGAGCACGGGGTGCTTGCGCTGGGCCAGCGCCTTGCGCGTGGCGCGCGAGAGCGTGAGCGCGATGCTCACCGTGCGGGCGCGGGCGGCCGTGGCCGAGCCGCGCGCGACGGTCGCGGCGTGGCCGCGCACGGTGGCGCGCGCCGTCACCGACACGCGGCCGGGACGCGTGACCTTCACCGACAACGTGACCTTGCCGGTCTTGGCCAGCCGCTTCTTCTGGGCGCGCGTGAGCGCCTTGACCGTGAAGCGCGGGGTGCTCGCCGCCGGGGCGGCCGGATCGCCGGGACCCTGGAACGCCGCGCTGGACGGCTGGGCCGCCGCCGGCGGGTCGCTCGGCCGCGGGCGGCACGCGTCGCCCGCGCACGGGCGCGTGTCGGCGGTCACGTCCTGCGCGGCGATGCCGCCGCCCAGGCGCGCGTCGTAGAGGTCGATGTTGCGATCGGTGTCGCGGGCGACCAGCCGCTCGGTCGTGCGGAAGAACACGTCGCGACCGTCCGCGCTCGCGTCGCCGAACGTCGAGTCGTCCTCGCTGCGCCCGGTCGAGATCAACGACGCGTGGTCGCCCGACCACATGTACACGTCGAGCTTGCCGTTGGTGTCCTCGGGGACGAGCCGCTCGGGGCTGTTGAAGAACACGCGGCCGTCGTCGAGCACGGAGCGCGGCCAGTAGTTGCCGAGCGTCGAGGTGGTGTCGGCGATCCGCGCGTCACCGCGCGCGGTCGCGCCGTCCGACGGGCAGGAGATGCAGCGCGCGGGAGCGGACGTGCTCGCGTCCGCGAGCTGGACCTCGGCGCAGGCGCCCGCCACGCTCATGGGGCAGGCGGCGCTCGCGTTGTCGTAGCCCGGGGCGGGGCCGTCGGTCGAGAACGCCAGCAGGTGCCCGTCGGGGCTCATGTTCCAGGTGGTCGGCCCGTAGGTCTCCAGCGGCCCGAGCGTGGACTCGAAGCGGATCGTCCCGTCGTGCCACACGTACAGGTTGGCGTCGCCCTCGGTCGCGCCCGAAGCCAGGACGCCGGTCGCGGTGAACCAGACGTAGTGGCCGTCGGCGCTCACCTGGAGGATCGCGTTGACGCCGGCGCCGGGAGACGGGACGTCCGGGGTGAGGTCGGTGAGCGTGTCCGTCGACCGCTGGTAGCGGTAGAGCGTGGCGCTGAAGCTCGTCGTCGACTCCGGCGTCAGCGGGTTCATGCTGGAGAAGTACGCGACGTCGCCGTCGGCGGTGGCGCCGCCGAACGTGGCCGGGTACATCGTCCCCTCGTCGCCGGGCACGCGGGAGGCCGAGATCGGGATCGTCCGCGTCCCGTCCTCGCGCAGGTAGAGCGGGGCCTCGCCGAACGAGTCGATCGTGAAGTAGACGCGGCGCCCGTCGTCGGAGACGACGTGCGCGTCGTGGGCGACGGCGGGCTTCGTGCGGGCGCCGGTCGGGTTGACCGTGCCGTCCGGGAGGACGCCGACCAGCCGCAGGCGGCCGTCGACGTACTCATAGGCGTTGGGAGACCCGTCGATCGCGTCCGGCGACAGCACGCCCTGGTTGACGTCGAAGACGATGTGCTTCATGTCGGCGCTCGTCCCGGCGACGGGCGAGCCCAGGAACAGGAAGAGCTGGTTGAAGAGGGGGTTCGAGCTGCTGCCCACGAACGAGTACGCGCCGCGGGCGTTGTCGCGGACGTAGACGTTGCCGTCGCCCTCGGTGGCGCCCGGCGCCAGCGCCGCGGAGCTCTCGACCAGCGACGTCCCGAGGTCCGGGGAGTTGAACGCGACCGACGAGATGAGCAGGCCGGCGGCGCTGCCCTGCGGGGCATCGAGGCTCTTGGTCGTCCAGTCGTCGCCGCGCTGGGCGACGTCGATGCCGCCGAGCAGGCTCGTCGGGGCGCCGGCGTAGGCCGCCGTGACGCCGTAGGCGATCTTGTCGCCCGACGCCGTCGCCTGCATCGAGCCCCACGAGACGTCGCTGCCCGCCTTGTCGGCCGGGGAGACCATCTCGTAGGCGCGCCCCGGCGGCGCCGGGACCGCCGCCGTCGCGGACGCCGCCGTCGTGGCCGACAGCCCTACCGCTACCGCCAACAAGGGCAGCATCAACCGTGACCGCCGCACGCGGTCGTTGGACCTGGACATCCAACTCTCCTTCAATCGGACCCTCGTCGCCGGCCTCGTATTGGGGAGAGAGGCCCGGACGACGGCGACCTCGGTGGCCGCAATGGAGAACGTACATGTTTTTTGATCGGATGTCAGTTCATTTGGGAAATTCGTGGCATTCGCGGGTCCGCGGCGGAGGCGATCGCGCCGCTCGCGCTCGACGGCCGCCGGCCCGGCACGCGGCGCGGAGGCCCGGCCGGCGCCCTTGCCACGCGCCCCTCGCCGCTCGTAGGGTCGCGGGATGGCCCAGACCGGTGACCGGTTCGCGATGCCCGACGGCAGCGTCTACGTCGTTCGTCGGCCCGCGGCCGAGAGCGACGGGGCGTTCGTGGAGATGGAGTTCGTCCTGCCCTCGGGCTGCGTGCCCCCTCCGCCCCATGTCCATCGACACGGGGTCGAGGAGTACGAGGTGCTGGAGGGATCGTTCGAGGTCGTGATCGACGGCGTCTGGCGGACCATGGGCGTCGGGGACTTCGCGAGCGTGCCGGTCGGCGCGCTGCACACGTTCCGCAACCGCTCGGGCGCGGTCGTGCGCGTGCGCAACCGCCACCGGCCCGCGATGGGCTTCGAGGACTTCATCGCGGCGACGTGCGCCGCGCTGCGCGAGGCGGGGATCGCGCGGCCGCGCGATCCGCGGATCCCGTTCGTCCTCTCGCGCGTGATGCTGCGCTACGACGACACGCTCGCGCCGGGGCGCCGGCGCGAGCGTGTCCCGATGCGGGCGCTGGCGGCGATCGCCAGGGTGCTGCCGGGCGTTCGGTGACCGCGCGGTGGCGCTGTAGGTTGCTCGCCCTATGGACGAGCGCCAGTACGTGGAGATGGACGGCCTGGGCCTGGCCGAGGCCGTGCGCGGCGGCGAGGCGTCGGCCGCCGAGGTCCTGGAGGTCGCGCGGGCGCGCGCGGATCGGTTGAACCCGGCGATCAACGCGATCGCCACGCGGCTGGACGAGCGCGCGGCCGAGCGGGCGGCGGGGTCGCTGTCCGGGCCGTTCGCGGGCGTGCCGTTCTTGTTGAAGGACCTGCACCAGGATCTCGTCGGCGTGCCGACGACCGCGGGCTGCCGCGCGCTGGCGGGTCGCGCGGCGACCGAGACGAGCACGGTCGTCGAGCGCTGGGAGGACGCCGGCCTGGTGATCTTCGGCAAGACGACGACGCCCGAGTTCGGGTCCAAGGGCATCACCGAGGCCGAGCTGTTCGGGCCGACGCGCAACCCGTGGGATCTGGAGCGCACGCCCGGCGGGTCGAGCGGCGGGTCGGCGGCGGCGGTCGCGGCGCGCATCCTGCCGGTCGCGGCGGCCAGCGACGGCGGCGGGTCGATCCGGATCCCGGCCGCGTGCACGGGCCTGGTCGGGCTGAAGGCCGGGCGCGGGCTGGTGCCGTTCGGCCCGGGCGAGAGCGAGCCGCTCAACGGGCTGGCGACCAGCGGCGTCGTCTCGCGCACGGTCCGCGACACGGCCGCGATGCTCGACGTCCTGGCCGGCCCGGACGCCGTCAGCGCGTTCGCGCCCGCGCTGCCCGAGCGGCCGTTGTCGGAGCGCTTGGAGGACGCGCCGAGCCCGTTGCGGATCGGGTACTTCACGCGCGCCGCGCTGCGGCCGACGCCGCATCCCGAGGCCGTGCGGGCGGTCGAGCACGCGGCGGGGCTGCTGACGTCGCTGGGCCACCACGTCGAGGAGATCGCCCCACCCCACGACGACGCCCGGCTGGGCCGCGACTTCCTGACGATCTGGTGCGTGCACCAGGCGATCGAGATCGAGCGGATCAAGCGCGAGACCGGCTGCGGCGACGACGGCTTCGAGTTGGACACCAGGTTGCTCGCCGCGCTGGGCCGCGCGGTCGGCGGCGTCGAGCTGCAGGCCGCCGACGAGCGGCGCTCCGAGCACATCGCGGCGCTCGCGCGCGTGCACGAGACCTACGACCTGGTGTTGACGCCGACGCTCGGCGAGCCGCCGATCCGGATCGGCGCGCTGGAGACGCCCGCGTTGTTGCAGCGGTTGTCGGAGCTGCTGCTGCGCACGCGCACGACGCGCGTGATGCGGGTCGGCGGCGTCGTCGACCAGATCCTCGAGCGCAACCTCGCCTGGGTCCCCTACACCCAGCTCGCGAACATGACCGGCCGCCCGGCGATCAGCCTGCCGCTGCACTGGACGCCCGCGGGCCTGCCGATGGGCGTCCAGCTCATCGGGCGGCTGCGGTCCGAGGAGCTGCTGCTGCGCCTGGCGCGGCAGCTGGAGGTCGCGGCGCCGTGGGCGGAGCGACGGCCGGCGATGGCGTGACGACGAGCGGGGCGCGGCCCCATAG
>NZ_DASRZV010000040.1:0-23529 GCF_035685985.1 Baekduia sp. | reverse complement strand
CAACACGAAGGCGCCGTCGGTCGGCCCACGACGGGGCTCGATGGCCGCCGGACGCCTGCGGCGACCCCGAGGGGCGTCGCCGGTCGACGGTTCGCAGGGAACCCGCGCATATCGCGGGCTAAGGGCCCGAACGGCGCCCCGGGAGCTGCCAGACACGCCCGAACCCTCGTGGCCCACGGAGACCACCCCAGCCCGGTCTGATGTCTGGATGCGAGTCCCTACACCGGGCCCCGCAGCGGCGCAGGCACCCGCCCCAGACCACGACGGCAGACGAGCCCACGCCGGCACCACCAACCCCTGCTCGCCGCTCTCAATGCCAAACCCACCAACACCCCGCACCACCACCCAACGCCCCCGCACCGGACGCCGCAAGCACAAACAACCAGCCGCCAGACCAGCCCCCTACCGCACCACCTCGGCCGCCTGCGACTCCTCCTGCCGCTTCTCGCCCGGCCAGACCCCGAAGAGGTGGTCCCAGCCCTTGGCGCCGGCGCGGTCCACGGCGGCGCGGGTCACCTTGAACGTCACCCCCTGCACGGCGGCCGCGGCCAGGACCTTGCCCCAGTCGGCCTCCTGCGTCGTGGGCTTGGGCGGCTCGTCCTTGTCGAAGACGCCCCAGATCGCGTCGAAGAGCTTCTTGGACAGCAGGCCCGCCAGCAGCCCGAGGATGATCCCGAACGGCTTGTAGATGAGCTTCATACCGGCAACGTACCCGGCCTCACCAGCGGCCAACTGCCCGATCGGCTCTGGAGATTCCGACCGCCGGTCCGATGAAATGGGGTAGACCTTCGCTCAGACTGAAGGAGGCGTGATGGGCCACGACCAGCACGAAGACGGCGACGCGGAAGAGCTGCTCCGTCGCGCCCTGCTGGACCCGGACGCGGCCGCCGCGGTCGCGCTCAAGGTCGATGGGCTCGCGCTCGCCGAAGCGCTCACGGTCGTCTTCCACGGCCGCCGCGACCTCGGCACGATCCAGACCTACGTCGCCAACGGCGGGCACGGCTCCGGCGAGCGGTTGGGCGCGCGCGAGCTGCTCCGTGTCCCGGTCGACCTCGACCTCGGCGAGACCCACACGCGCTCCGAGGCCCAGGAGGCCTACGCGCACCAGGCGCGCACGCTGCGCGACGCGCTGCAGGCCGCCGACACCGTCCTCGCCATCTGGGCCGAGCCGCTGGAGCGGGTCGCCGAGTCCTACGTGACGCTCGTCCGCTCGGTCGACCTCGACGTCCCGATCCCCGCCCACCGCCTGATGCCGATCGCGCTCGTCGCGCCCGAGAAGCACCTGACGGTCGTGCCGGTCTGCGGCGCCCGGACGCTCGCCGAGGGCCTGCCGCCGATGGGCATCGCCTGCGCCCAGCAGGACGTCGCGCACGTCTACCCGCTGCCCGAGGAGCCCGAGTCGGCGCTGCTGGACTTCGTCGACCGCGCCTCCGACCACGCCCGCCGGATGGCCGAGCGCCTGGAGGCCCAGGAGCGCTCGGTGCGGCGCTTCCTGGAGCTGAACGGCGACGACTTCCCGCAGGCGGGTTAGTGTCCCGGGCGCGTGCTCGCCCAGCGCCGTCGTCTCCTGACCCTCGCCGTCCCCGCGCTCGTCGTCGTCCTGATCGTCGGCTTCTTCGTCGCGCGCTGGCTGACGACCGAGAACCGCGAGCGCGACGCGATCTTCACGCTGCTGGAGCGCGAGGCGGCCGGCGACGACCAGGGCGTCGTGCGGCGCCTCCACGACTGCGACGCGACCTGTCAGGCCAAGCTCCGCGCCTTCCTCCCGCGCGTCAAGGGCGCCGGCTCCGTCAAGATCGCCCGCCTGGACTCCGGCACGGCCTACACGTTCGGCACCAAGACCGGCACGACGCGCGTGGTCTGGGTCCACGGCGTCGAGGCGCGCCCGATCGTGCAGTGCGTCGTCGTCCAGCGACACGGAGGGCCACTGACCGGACGCTCCGTTAGCCTCCTGCGCGTCAGCGCGCCGCTGGCCGACAACGAGGGCTCCTGCTGAAGGCGGCGAACCCCGGTGTGACGGTCGACCGCAACGCGCGACCTCCCCTCGTGTTGACCCTCCCCGAGATGCCCCGACGCCTGCTGCTGCTCTTCCTCGCCGTCCTCGCCCTTCCGGCCGCGGCCCACGCCCAGTCTCCGGCCGCCAACGCGGCCCAAGCGGATGGCCTGCTCCAGAAGACCCTCTACAAGGAGGGCGCGTCGGGTCGGTACCTGATGGGCGGCCAGTGGTACTTCAAGGCCGACCCGACCGGCAACGGCTCGGTCTCGGCGTTCGCCCAGGACCCGTCGACGGTCGGCTGGAAGTCCGTCAGCGTCCCCAACGCCTGGAACACCGGCGACTACTCTGACGCCTCGTTCGCGGGCGGCGTCGGCTGGTACCGCAAGTCGTTCCACCTGCCCAGCGCGCAGAAGGCGCTGTCCTGGAACGTCCGCTTCGAGTCGGTCAACTACCGCACGCGGGTCTACCTCAACGGCCACCTGGTCGGCAAGAACACCGGCGCCTACCTGCCGTTCGAGATCCGCCTGCCCGCCGGCTACCTCAAGCGCGGCGGCACCAACGTGCTCGCGGTGCGCGTCGACTCGCGCCGCTTCCCGACCGACTTCCCGCCGTCGGGCCTCTCGACCACCGGCGTGCCGACCGGCGGCTGGTGGAACTACGGCGGCATCCTGCGCGAGGTCTACCTGCGCAAGATCGACTCGATCGACTTCAAGGAGGTCTCGGTCCTGCCGGACCTCCCGTGCGCCACCTGCGACGCGTCGCTGACCTACAGCGCGACGATCCGCAACTACGGCGACAAGGCCAAGAAGGTGAAGGTCTCGGCGCGGCTGGGCGCCAAGACGATCGCGCTCGGCTCCGTGGCGCTCGCGCCCAAGGCCTCCAAGAAGTTCACGCGCAAGGTCGGCGTCAAGCACCCCAAGACGTGGTCGCCGACCAACCCCTACCTCTACACCACGTCGTTCACCGCGCGGTCGGGCGACGACACGCTCGAGACCTACTACAACCGCACGGGCATCCGGTCGATCAAGGTCGTCGACGGCCACCTGATGCTCAACGGCAAGCCCCTGCACTTCCGCGGGTTCGGCACCCATGAGGACTCGCTGGACAAGGGCTTCGCGATCGACGACGCCCAGCGCGAGCAGCAGATCCAGTGGGCGCGCGAGGCGGGCGCGACGCTGTTCCGCAGCCACTACCCGCTGCACCCCTACTACTACGAGCGCCTCGACGAGCTGGGCATGCTGGCCTGGACCGAGGTCCCGGTCTACAGCGTCAAGACCAAGTACCTCAAGCAGAAGCTCGTCCGCCAGCTGGCCGCCCGCGAGCTGGCCAACGCGGTCCGCACGAACATCAACCACCCGTCGATCATCGTGTGGTCGGCGGGCAACGAGCTGAGCGCGCGCCCCGGCCCGGTGCAGGGCTACTACATCAAGAGCGCGGTCAAGCTCGCCAAGTCGCTGGACCCGACGCGCCCGGTCGGCCTCGCGGTCGCCGGCTACCCGAGCGCGGGCTGCCAGCCCGAGTACGACCCGTTGGACGTCATCGGCATCAACGAGTACTTCGGCTGGTACAGCGGCCCCAACGGCCAGATCGCCGACCAGACGACGCTGGGCGACTACCTCGACTCGGTGCGCCAGTGCTATCCGAAGAAGGCGATCGTGATCACCGAGACCGGGGCGGAGGCCAACCGCAGCGGCCCGGTCGAGGAGCGCGGCACCTACGAGTTCCAGTCGGCGTTCGCCAACTACCACTACGCCGTCTACGCCTCCAAGCCGTGGCTCTCGGGCGCGATCTGGTGGACGCTCGAGGAGTTCGCGGTCAAGCCCGGCTGGGAGGGCGGCAACCCGTGGCCGTCGCCGCCGCTGCACCAGAAGGGCGTGATCACGATGACCGGGCAGAAGAAGCCGGCCTTCACGGACATCCAGCGGATCTACAAGGGCACGGTCCAGTGGGGGCCGTGATCCGCTCACGCCGCTGATCGATACTTAGCCGCGCTTGATCCAGAGCCGGGTATGTTTCCCGGTCATGGGTCTGGAGCGACGGAGTGGGCTGGCGCTCGGCGCCGCGATCGCGGCGGCGTCCGCGGCCATCGCCGGGTGCGGCGGCACGAGCAAGGACGACGAGGCGGCGGCGCCCGCCAAGCGGGCGGCGACGACCGAGGCGCCCGCGGCGACCACGGAGGCCCCCGCGGCGCCCGCCGCCACGGTCTCGGGCGACCCGATCGGCCGCGCCGTGGCCGCGCTCGCGCGGCAGAAGGGCGGTCTGGCCGTCGCGATGCACGGCACGATCCAGTCCCAGGGCGTCGACACGAAGGTCTCCGGCACCGGCAGCATCGACCGCCGCTCGCATCGCGGGGCGTTCACGGTCACCACGGTCCTCCACGGCGCGAAGATCGCGATCAAGACCGTCATGGACGGCCACGCGGTCTACCTCAGCTCGCCGGCCTTCGCGGGCCGCCTGCAGGGCGGGCGCTCGTGGATGCGGATCGACCTCGCCAAGGCCGCGCGCCAGAAGGGCTTCGACCTGTCGTCGCTGGGCACCAACGGACCGTCCCAGGATCCGTCGCAGGTGCTCGACTACCTGCGCGGCGCCGGCCCGGTCAAGAAGCTCGGGACCGCGAAGGTGCGCGGCACCGAGACGACGCACTACCGCGTCACCGTCGACCTGCGCCGCGCGAAGGCCAAGAGCTCCACGAGCGCGGCCAAGCTGGCGATCACGCAGCTCGTCAGCACGCTGGACGGCGCGACCAAGATCCCCGTCGAGGTGTGGATCGACGGGCAGCACCGCGTCCTGCGCGAGCGCGTCCGGTACACCGCTCAGCTCCAGGGCGCGCCCAACGCCATGGACTACACCACCGACTTCACCGGCTTCGACGTCGCGGTCAAGGCCAGCGCCCCCAAGCTCGACGACACGGTCGACGGCCTGGCGCTGCTGGCCAAGGCGCAGCAGGCCAAGAAGGAGCAGCAGCAGGCCAACGAGGCCGCGGGCTGAGCCCATCGTGAACCTTTGTTGACGTGCGGCGTCGGGCACCGGTTTCCTGGGTACCGTTCGCCGCGATGACGATCCGCGCACGCGCACTGTCCATCGGCCTCGTCGCCGCGCTCGCCGCCTCCGGCTGCGGCGCCGAGGAGTCCGCCAAGAAGGCGGCCGGCTCCGCCAAGAACGCGCTCGACCCGGTCGCCCAAGCGGCCGAGACGACGTCCTCGCAGAAGGGCGGCATCGCGGTGACGCTCAAGGGCGGCGCGTCGGTCGCCGGCCAGGACGTGCCGATGGAGGGCAGCGGCGTCCAGGACCGCGCGGGCAAGAAGGGCAAGTTCTCCTTCACCACCCAGGTGGGCGGCAAGTCGATGAAGATCGACGAGGTCATGGTCGACCAGGTGATCTACATGCGCAGCGACCTCTTCTCCCAGCTGCCCGGCGGCAAGCCGTGGATGAAGCTCGACCTGCGCGCCGCGGCGGCCAAGCAGGGCATCGACCTCGACGCGCTGGGCAACGGCGCGACGCAGGATCCGACCGCCGCGCTGGACTACCTGAAGGGCGCGGGGACGTCCAAGAAGGTCGGCACCGCGACGATCAACGGCACCAAGACCACCCAGTACCACGTCGACGTGGACCTGCGGAAGGCCGCGTCCAAGAACAGCGACCCGGACGCCAAGAAGAGCGTCGAGAAGCTGATCCAGACCTCCGGGGTCCAGACGCTGCCGGTCGACGTGTGGGTCGACGACCAGCACCTCGTCCGCCGCGAGAAGGTCGCCTACTCGGCCGACATCAAGGGCGAGAAGACGTCGTTCGACTTCACGATCGACCTCACCAAGTTCGGCGTCGACGTCGACGTCAAGGCGCCGCCCGCCGACCAGGTCTCGGACATCTCCGACCTGCTGAGCCAGGCGGGCGCGGTGTCGGGCGGCGCGTCGTCGTAGCACGGGTGGGCCGGACTCGAACCGTTCGGCCCCGGAGGAAGTCGGCGCTCGCCCGGGAAGGCGAGCGCCCCCGGGCGAGCCTTTCCCGCTGCCCTTCGCTACCATCCTTCGCCGCTCATGGCCTCCCAGAACACCAAGCTCGACGTCCACGCCCGCGAGGCGGCCCATTCCCGCGAGACCCGGCGCCTGCGCCGCGCCGGCCAGGTGCCCGGCGTGCTGTACGGCGGGTCCGAGGGCCCCGTGGCCTTCGCCGTGGCCGAGCGCACGCTGCGCCACGCGCTGGCGGCCAAGGGCGCCGTGCTGGAGCTCAGCATCGACGGCGGCGCGTCCACGCCCGCCGTCCTCAAGGACTCCCAGCGCCACCCGGTCCGCGGCGACCTGCTGCACGTCGACCTCCTGCGCGTCGACCTCAACGTCGCCATCCAGGCGCCGGTCACGGTCGAGCTGATCGGCGCCGAGGCGGCCCCGGGCGTCGTCGAGGGCGGCATCCTGGAGCACGTCACCCGCGAGGTGAACGTCGAGGCGCTCCCGAACGAGATCCCCGAGACCATCCAGGTCGACGTCTCCAAGCTGGAGATGAACGGGACGCTCTCGCTGGGCGACGCGACGGCGCCGAAGGGCATCACGTTCCTCGACGACCCCGAGACGACGATCCTCGCGTCGATCACGCCGCCGAGCGTGTCGACCGAGTCCGACGACGCGGTCGAGACCGAGACCGAGGTCGTCGGCGAGGGTGGCGGCGAGACGGCCGCGGCCGAGGGCGAGGAGCCCGCGGCCGACGGCGACGGCGACGCCGAGTAGCACGCCCTGAAGCTCCCGGGTCGCTCGAGTGGGGCGCCCGTCGACTGGCTGGTCGTCGGGCTCGGCAACCCGGGCACGCAGTACGCCCGCACGCCGCACAACGTCGGCTTCCTGGTCGCCGAGGCGCTGATCGCGCGCTGGGGGCTCGGGAAGCCGAAGAAGGCGTTCGCCGGGCTCTACGCCGACGGCCGCACGATGCCCGGGGGTCCGCGCGTCGGCGTCCTGCTGCCACAGACCTACATGAACGAGTCGGGCCGCTCCGCCGGCCCGGCGCGCGGCGCGACGAGGGTCGCGCTCGACCACGTCGTCGCCGTCCACGACGAGCTGGACCTGAGGTTCGGCGAGATCCGCACGCGTCTGGGCGGCGGCCTGGCCGGCCACAACGGCCTGAAGTCGCTGAAGGCGGGCTTCGGGTCGCCGGACTTCGCGCGCGTGCGGATCGGCATCGGCCGCCCGGACACGACCGACCCCGAGATCGTCGCCGGCTACGTCCTCGGCCGCTGGCGGCAGCCCGAGGCCGAGGTCCGCGACCTCGTCGACCGCGCCGCCGACGCGGTCGAGCGGATCGTCGACGGCCGCGACGCGCTCGCCTAGCCGGACCGCCCCGCGCCCCAGACATCGGCGTTTCGTCCGGGCCGGCGCCTGACGCCGAGGGTGGCGTTACGCTTCCCGGCCGATGTTCGCACGCTCATTCCTCCTCACCGTTGTCGGCGCCTTGTTCATTCCGGTGGCGGCGGGCGCCGCGACGCTGCCCGCGCGGACCACGGTCGGCCCCGCGCAGGGCGTCACGGCGACCGCGAGCGGCACGACGCTGACGCTCGGCTTCACCGGCGCCGCGGCCGCGTGGGGGAAGGCGCACGCGGGCAAGAGACTCGAGGTCGCCTGCTCCGCGACGCCCGAACGGGGCCTCCTGCTGGCCAAGACGCCACCCGGCGAGGAGTCGGCGGACGGCATCACGGGCAAGGGGCGCGTGGCCGCCGACGGCGCCTCCGCGCGCATCGCGCTGCACGGCGCGGCGGGGGACGCCTGCCGGATCGACGGCGCGCCGGGGTGGACCCTGCCGCCCAGCGGTGAGATGGCCTACGCGGCGCTGACGCCCACCGGCCTGGCGTGGGTCGACGACCTGGCGCACGGCCTGCGCATGACCGACGTCATCTACGCCGCGCGGCCCCACGAGGCCTACGCCCCGGCCGCCGACGTGGTCGCGCTCGGCGGCGGCGAGGTCGTCGCCCTCGACGATCCCAACGGCACCCCGCCCGCCGGCAAGATCGGCTACTGGAGCAAGGGCCGCGCCGTGTCGCTGATCACCACGAGCGACGCGGGTCGGCGGCTGGTCATCCAGGACCTCGGCGGCGGGATGCTGCGCACCAACGTGACCAGCGGGCTCGTCGGCTGGTCCCCCGTCGCCGGCCTGAAGGACGAGCCCCCGGAGGAGGGCTCCGCCTTCGGCGGGGACGGCTCCTCGAGCGGCGAAGAGCCGGCCGAGGAGGGCGTCCACGTGCGGAGGATCGGCGGGCGCGTGGTCTTCCGCTTCACCGGCAAGGCCGCCAAGGTCTACCGCCGCCACGCCGGCGGGCGCGTGCGCGTGGGCTGCATGCGGACGCCGCCACGCCCGCTGCTGGGCGAGCCGGCGACGATCGACGCGCATCCCGCGCACGAGGTCGTGCGCGTGCCGCGCCACGGCGGCGTCATCCGTGGCGACGCCCCGGCCGGCCACCGCGACGTCTGCTGGGTCGAGACGCTCGACGGCGGCGACCTCGCCTCGGCCGCGCTGACCCGCGAGGGCGTGCGCTGGATGATGGACTCGGCCGCGATCCTGGCCTTCGTGTTCGCGGGTGACGGCAATCCGTTCGAGCTGGCCGAGCCCGGCGCGACGCGCTACCCCGGCGCGGCCACGCTCGCGGCCACGCACGCGGGGCTCGTCCCGCTGGCGAGCCCCGGCGCGCGCCTGAAGGTCGGCACCGTCGGCGTCTGGACCGACGCCGAGCAGAAGGCCCTCGTGGCGCTTGGCGGGCTGGCCGGGCTGCGCTACGTCTACGCCGACGAGGGTGACGGCATGCTCCGCACCAACCTCCTCTCCGGGCTGCTCGGGACCATGGCCAAGATCTTCGTCGGGGCCACGGGCACCGAGTAGGGTCGCGCGATGCGCCGTCGTTGGACGACGTTGACCGTTGGCCTGGCCTCCGCGTTGGCCGGGATCCCGGCGACCGCGGGCGCCGCGCTGCCGACGCTCGGCGGCGCCGACGGCGTGACGGCCACGAGCGCCGTCACGCGTTCCGGCACGAGCGTCGAGATCCGCCTGACGGGCGCGGCGGCGCAGGCGGCTGCGGCCTACGACGGCAAGGAGCTGTCGGTCAGCTGCGACACCCACCCGCGGCCGGGGCTGCTCTTCCGCGCCGAATCGTCCAGGACGGGCTCCAGCGGTTCCAGCGGCGTGCTGCGACGCCGGTCCGACGGATCGCTCGCGGTGCAGACGTACCTGGCGAACCGCGCCTGGGACACCTGCGAGATCGCGCGGCCCGACCGGGCTCGCCGCCGCACGGGCCGCATCGGCCCGTTCGCGCTCTACCAGGGCGACCTGCGCCCGCCGCTGGCGCGCGCCGCGCTGACCGACGCGGGCGCGACGTGGATCGACGAGCTGGGCTGGGCGATCGCCATCGGCCGCGCGCAGGCCGCGGCCGCGAAGGTCCGCGCCGACGGCGCGTTGACGCCGCCCGAGGTCGCCGCGGCCGGCCTGGTCGCGCTCCCGGACGTCGGCGCCTCGCCGCCCGCGGGGAGCGTCGGCTACTGGACCGACGGCCACGAGCAGGTCGAATTCGTCGCCCTCAGCTCCGCCGGCCGGCGTCTGGTGCAGCGAACGGGCGCCGACGACATGCTCACCACCAACATCGGTCAGGACAGCACGCAGCTGGCCCGGGCGCTCGACACCCCCGTGATCGAGTACGACACGGCGCGCGTCGACCGCGACGCCACGCGATCGCCGATCGTCTCGGAGCCCGGCGACGTCCCGCCGGAGCTGCCCGCGTCGCTCTCCGGAACGCACCTGACCGTGCGGATCACGGGCAAGGCGGCGCGCGCCACGTTCCGGCGCCTGGCGGGTCGACGCGTGAGCGTCGCGTGCGGGCCCGCGCGCCTGTCGTCGGTCACCTCCGACGCGCGCGGGCTTCTGGCGGGCTTCCAGCTGACCGCGGTGCGCGTGCCGCGGGGCGCGACGGTCCTCCGCGTCGGCCTGCGCGCCGGGCGGCGCGCGGACCAGTGCGCGATCGCCGACGACGGCGTCCGCGTCGCCACGGTCCTGCCGACGGCGGCCGGGCGCGCGATGTCGCGCGACCTCGGCGCGGTGGGCGTGCTCCTGGAGGCCGGAGACCGCCTGGCCCCCGCGGGGGCCGCGGCCTATCCCACGGCCGCGTCGCTGGCGGCCGCGCATCCGAAGACGCTGGTCGCCGTCGACGGGCCGACGGCCTTCCCGCCGCACCGCGATCGCGCCGGGGTCTGGACCGACGGCGGACAGCGGGCGGCGCTGAGCGTGGTGTCGTCCACCGGCCATCGCTTCGTCATGGCCGACGAGGGCAACGGCGAGCTGCGCACGAACATCGACGCCCTGCTGGTCATCGGCATGCTGCTCTACTGACGCGGCGGGCCGCCGCGGCCGTCGGTCGCCTCCTATATTGAGACGTGCACTCGGCCGCGCGCTCCGCGCGGTCGCTGCGCATGCCCTACATGTCGCTTCGCCCGCTCCTCACGCACCTCGCCGACGACCCCAGCGGCCCGCGCTTCGCGCGCGAGGGCGGCCGGGCGTTCGTCTCGGCCTCCTACCGCCCGTACGTCATCGGGGCCCTGCTCGACGGCCTCGACGGCCCGATGGCGGGCAAGCCCGCGCTGGTCGTCGCCGCCGACGACCGCCAGGCGCGCGACCTGGCCGCCGACCTGCGCCACTGGCTCGCGCCGCGTCCGGTCCGCTACTACCCGAGCCGCGGCGTGGCCTACGAGTCGCACCTCGCGCCGCCGCCGCACCTCGTCGGCCTGCGCGTCGCCGCCCTGGACGCGCTGCTCGGCGGGCAGGACGACGACGCCGAGCCCCCGGTCGTCGTGGTCTCCGCAGTCGCGCTCTCCGAGAAGGTCCCCGACCCCAAGCTGCGGCCGAAGTCGTTCTGGCTGAAGGTCGGCGACCTGATCGACCTCGAGGAGACCGCCGCCGACCTCGTCGCGGCCGGCTACGAGCGCGTCGACCAGGTCGACGACCGCGGCCAGTTCGCGATCCGCGGCGGCCTGCTGGACGTCTACCCGGCCACGGCCGACCACGCGGTCCGCGTCGACCTCTTCGACATCGAGATCGAGTCGCTGCGGGCGTTCTCGACGTTCACCCAGCGCTCGCTGGGCGAGCTGGACGAGCTGGAGATCGCGCCGTCGGCCGAGCTGAGCGCCGAGCACCGCGAGGCGGCCGAGATCGCGGCGGTCTCCGACGCCGAGGACCGTCCGGACATCTCCGAGCTGCTGCCGGTCGACCAGTTCCATCCGTTCCTGGACCTCGCGCCCGCCGACGCCGCGGTCGTGATCGCCGAGGAGGCCGAGGTCCACGGCGTCCTGGACGACAACTGGCAGGACGTCTGCACGGCCTTCCACGCGGGCGACGCGCACGACCTGTACGTCAAGCCCGAGGAGGTCGAGGCCGCGCTGGACGCCCGCGCGCACGCGCGGCTGAGCGCCTTCGCCGGCGACCAGCCGTTCGAGTTCCGCGCGCAGGCCGCCGACCTCGCCGCGCGCTCGCTGCGCGAGGCCGAGCCGCAGCTGGAGAAGCAGGTCCGCTCCGGCTACCGCACGGTCGTCACCTGGCCCCAGCGCGGGGCGGGGGAGCGCACGGCCTACAACCTCGCCCGCCTGAAGGCCCACTGGCTCGAAGGCGACGGCACGCAGACCGCGGAGCCCGGCGACCTGCGCTTCGCCGTGGCCAACCTGCGCGACGGCTTCATCGCCGGCGGCCCGCGCATCGCGGTCATCCCCGAGCACCGCCTCTTCCGCCGCAAGCGCGCCGAGCGCGCCGAGGACGGGGCGGGGCGCGCGCGTCGCCGCGGCGCGCTGCGCTCGTTCTCCGACCTGCGCACCGGCGAGCACGTCGTCCACGAGGACCACGGCGTCGCGCGCTTCGCGGGCTTCGAGACCAAGACCGTCGCGGGCGTCACGCGCGACTACCTGCAGCTCGAGTTCGCGGGCAGCGACAAGGTGTACATGCCGGTCGAGCAGCTCGCGAAGATCTCGCGCTACCTCGGCGCGGGGTCGGGCGAGCCCACGCTGAGCAAGCTCGGCGGCAAGGCGTGGGAGACGATGAAGGCGCGCGCCCGACGCGCCGCGCAGGAGCTCGCCGGCGAGCTGCTCAACCTGTACGCCGAGCGCCGCAAGCGCGCCGGCCACGCCTTCCCCGAGGACTCCGAGTGGCTGCGGGAGTTCGAGGCCAAGTTCCCGTTCACCGAGACCGCCGACCAGCGCGAGGCGATCGAGAGCGTCAAGGGCGACATGGAGCGCTCGACGCCGATGGACCGCCTGATCTGCGGCGACGTCGGCTACGGCAAGACCGAGGTCGCGCTGCGCGCCGCGTTCAAGGCCGCCGACGACGGCAAGCAGGTGCTCGTCCTCGCGCCGACGACGATCCTCGCCCAGCAGCACTACGGCAACTTCGCCGAGCGCCTGAAGGACTACCCCTTCACGGTCGACCACGTCTCCCGCTTCCGCACGCCCAAGGAGCAGAAGGAGGTCGTCGCGGCCTTCAACGAGGGCAAGGTCGACATCCTGATCGGCACCCACCGCATCCTCGGCCGCGACATGCGCGGCAAGGACATCGGGTTGATCGTCGTCGACGAGGAGCAGCGCTTCGGCGTCAAGCAGAAGGAGCTGCTGCGCCAGCTGAAGCTCAAGGTCGACGTCATCGCGATGTCCGCGACGCCGATCCCGCGCACGCTGCAGATGTCGATGGCGGGCATCCGCGACATCTCGGTCATCGAGACGCCGCCGGAGGGCCGTCGGCCGGTCAAGACCTACGTCGGCGAGTACGACGAGGAGCTGGTCAAGCAGGCGATCATGCGCGAGAAGAACCGCGGCGGGCAGGCGTTCTTCGTGCACAACCGCGTCGACACGATCGACGAGACCGCCGAGCGCCTGCGCGGGCTGTGCCCCGGCGTCTCGTTCGAGGTGGCCCACGGCCAGCTCGACGAGAAGGAGCTGGAGAAGCGTATGATGGCCTTCCTGCGGGGAGACGCCGACGTCTTGGTGGCCACGTCGATCATCGAGTCCGGCATCGACATCCCGCAGGCCAACACGTTGATCGTGGAGCGTTCCGATCTGTTCGGGCTCGCTCAGCTGTACCAGATCCGCGGGCGTGTCGGGCGCTCCCGCGAGCGCGCCTACGCCTACCTCCTGTACCCGGCGCACGCCGCGCTGACCGAGGAGGCGATGAAGCGCATGTCCGCCCTGAGCGACTACACCGAGCTGGGCGCCGGCTTCAAGATCGCGATGCGCGACCTGGAGATCCGCGGCGCCGGCAACCTGCTCGGCGACGAGCAGTCCGGCCACGTCGCGGCGCTCGGCTTCGAGCTGTACATGCAGATGCTCGACGAGGCGGTCGCCGAGGCGGCCACCGCCGACGGCGCCGGCGAGGAGATGCCCGAGCCCGTGCGCCTGGACGTCAACGTCGACGCCTACATCCCGGCCGACTACATCGCCTACGAGCAGGCCAAGATCGACGTCCACCGCCGGATCGCCGGCGCGCGCGAGGTCGCGGACCTCGCGCTGCTGCGCGACGAGCTGGAGGACCGCTTCGGCGAGATCCCGCAGCCGCTGGACAACCTGTTGGCGCTCCAACAAGCACGGATCAAGCTTGGTCAGGCGGGTGCCCGCGCCGTCTCGTTCCGCGGCGATCGCCTCGCGGTCACGCCGATCGACCTGGACGCCGAGCGGGCCAAGCGGCTGAAGGAAGCGCTGCCGGAGTCCCTGTACGAACCCGGTCGAGCCCAACTTTCGGTCAGGGTTCCGGACAAGCCGGAGGAGCGCTTCCCGGCCGTCGTGGCGGCCGCCGACGCCCTGCTCGCGGTGGCGTCGGAGGCCGCTTAGGTCGTTTGGCGCCTGACGCGGCGTGCTCGGGCCCTTGACAAATGGACGCAGGTTTAAGGCGGCGTTCATACGGACCCTGGTAGCTTCCGCCGCGCTATGAAAACGCCTCGACGGTATGCGGCGCTCTTGGGCGCCTTTTTCGTGCTCCCCCTGGCCTTGTCCGCGTGCGGCGGCGACGGTGGCGTGCCCGGCAACGCGGTCGTAAAAATCGGCCCGGACACGATCAAGACCACCGCCTTCGACCACTGGTTCAAGATCGCCGCGACGTCCCAGGCGCAGCAGGGCGGTGCCACCGCCGCTGTGACGCTCCCGGACCCGCCGAGCTACGCGAAGTGCATCGCTCAGAAGAAGAAGACCGCGGCGAAGCCGGCCAAGGGCCAGCCGAACCCGACCGATGCGACGTACAAGGCGCAGTGCGAGCAGGAGTACACGACGCTGCGCGATCAGGTCATGCAGTTCCTGATCTCCTCCGCCTGGATCGAGGGCGAGTCCGCTGACCGCGGCGTCAAGATCTCCGACACGGACGTCAAGAAGGACTTCGACAAGCAGCGCCAGCAGAGCTTCCCCAAGGACAAGGACTACGAGGCGTTCCTGAAGTCCTCGGGCTACGTCCAGGAGGACCTCCTGTACCGCGTCAAGGTCCAGGACCTCTCCAACAAGCTGCGCACGAAGATCCTCGAGGGCACCGACAAGGTCTCGCCCGCGCAGATCTCGAACTACTACAACAAGAACAAGAGCAAGTTCGCGGTCCCCGAGAAGCGCGACATCCGCATCGTGCTGACCAAGACCGAGGGCCAGGCCAAGAAGGCCAAGGCGGCGCTCGCGAGCGGCCAGTCGTGGAAGCAGGTCGCGTCGAAGTACTCGATCGACCAGGGCACGCGCGACACGGGCGGCCTGATGTCGGGCGTGGCCAAGGGCCAGCAGGAGAAGGCGCTGGACACGGCGACGTTCTCGGCCAAGAAGGGCGCCGTCGGCGGCCCGATCAAGTCGCAGTTCGGCTACTACGTCTTCGAGGTCGAGAAGATCACGCCGGGCACGCAGCAGTCCGAGAAGGAGTCGTCGGCCTCGATCAAGCAGCTGCTGGTCAGCCAGCAGCAGCAGACGAAGCTCGACGCGTTCGTGAAGGACTTCCAGAAGAAGTGGAAGGGCCGCACGGAGTGCGCCAAGAGCTACGCCACGACGGACTGCAAGAACGCCCCGAAGCCGAAGGCGTCCACCGCCGCGCCGTCCAACACGGCCACGACGGGCACGCCCACGACGGGCGCCGACTCGTCGGGCGGCTCGACGACCGACAAGTAGCGGCTCGGCAGCAGCCTGCGGCGGATGTCTGGGACATCCGCCGCGGGTCCCCGCGGCGGGGGCGTCGCTAGATTGGGCGCATGCCCGACAAGACGCCCGCCGCGGCCGCCGCTGCCGCCGAGGCGATCGTCGCGCTCGACGAGTTGACGCGGCGCCTGCGGGTCGAGTGCCCGTGGGACCGCGAGCAGGACGAGCGCACGATCGTCCCTCACACCCTCGAGGAGGCCTACGAGCTGGCCGACGCGGCCCAGCGTCGCGACGACGGCAAGCTCCTCGACGAGCTGGGGGACGTGCTCTTCCAGGTCCACTTCCTCTCGCTGCTGCTGGAGGAGCGCGGCGCGGGCTCGCTCGGCGATGTCGCCGAGCACGTGCGCCAGAAGCTCATCCGGCGCCATCCGCACGTCTTCGGCGAGACCGAGGTCGCCAACGCGGGCGAGGTGCTGAAGAACTGGGACGCGATCAAGTCCACCGAGGCCGGTCGCGAGCCCGGGATCTTCGGCGAGGTGCCGGAGAACCTGCCGAGCGCCCTCTACGCGCGCAAGGTGCAGCGGCGCGCGGCGTCGACGGGCTTCGACATGGAGGACGTGCCCTACGACGCCGTCGACGGGCAGCTCGAGGCGCTGCGGGCGGTCGACGATCGCGACGCGCGCTTCGCCGCCGTCGGCGACCTGCTGTTCGCCGCGATCAACGTCGCGCGCAAGCTGAAGGTCGACCCGGAGATCGCGCTGCGGTCGTCGGCCGATAGGTTTCGCGCGCGCGTCGAGGTCGCCGAGCGGCTCGCCGAGAGCGACGGCGCGTCCTGGAACGACCTCGACACGGGGTCCCAGGTCAACTACTACGCGCAGGCCCGACTCCAGGAAGAGGACCCGACCCCATGAGCGCCATCGAACGCGTCCACGCCCGCCAGATCCTCGACTCCCGAGGCAACCCGACCGTCGAGGTCGAGCTCGCCCTGCGCTCCGGCGCGACCGGGCGCGCGGCGGTCCCGTCCGGGGCGTCCACCGGCGAGTTCGAGGCGACCGAGCTGCGCGACGGCGGCAGCGAGTACCTCGGCAAGGGCGTCGGCCAGGCCGTCGGCAACGTCAACGGCGAGATCGCCGCGGCGATCAAGGGCCTCGACGCCGACGACCAGGCCGGCCTCGACGGCAAGCTCATCGAGCTGGACGGCACGCCGAACAAGTCGCGCTTGGGCGCCAACGCGATCCTCGGCGTCTCGCTGGCGGCGGCGCACGCGGCCGCGGCCGAGGAGGGGCAGCCGCTGTGGCGCTACCTCGGCGGCGAGGGCGCGCACGTCCTGCCGGTGCCGATGATGAACGTCCTCAACGGCGGCGCCCACGCGGACAACAGCGTGGACTTCCAGGAGTTCATGATCGTGCCGGTCGGCGCGACGTCGTTCTCGCAGGGGCTGCGGTACGGCGCGGAGGTCTTCCACGCGCTCAAGAAGACGCTGCACGACCGCGGGCTGGGCACGACGGTCGGCGACGAGGGCGGCTTCGCGCCGAACCTGGAGTCCAACGAGGCGGCGCTGCAGCTGCTGGTCGCGGGCATCGAGGCGGCGGGCTACAAGCCGGGCGACGACATCGCGATCGCGCTGGACCCGGCGACGTCGGAGATCCGCGACGGCGACGTCTACGACCTCGAGCACGAGGGCCGCAAGCTGTCGTCCGGCGAGCTGGCCGCCTACTGGGCCGAGCTGGCGGGCAAGTACCCCATCCTGTCGATCGAGGACGGCATGGACGAGGAGGACTGGGACGGCTGGAAGCAGCTGACCGACAGGATCGGCGACAAGGTCCAGCTCGTCGGCGACGACCTCTTCGTGACGAACGTCGAGCGCCTGAAGCGCGGCATCGACGCCGGCGTCGCCAACTCGATCCTCATCAAGGTCAACCAGATCGGCACGCTGACCGAGACGCTGGCCGCGATCAAGATGGCGCGCGAGGCCGGCTACACCGCCGTCATGTCGCACCGCTCCGGCGAGACCGAGGACGTCACGATCGCCGACCTCGCGGTCGCCACCGGCTGCGGCCAGATCAAGACCGGCGCGCCCTCGCGCTCCGATCGCGTCGCGAAGTACAACCAGCTGCTGCGCATCGAAGAGGCCCTCGGCGCCGACGCGACCTACCCGGGCCGCTCGGTCTTCCGCTCCTAGCGGAGCGGTCGGCGCTTCGGCGCTTCGTCCGGTCGAGCAGGAACTGGCGGGTCGGGGGCGAACCGCCCCTTAGATGTCCCCAGCCCGCCAGTCCGCGGCGCACGCGCGCACCCGTCCCTCCACGGCTCAACGTGCCGCCCAGCGGCAGAGGCCGCGCGTCGTCGCGGGCGGGGGCCGGGCGATCCGGTGGGATCGCGTCGGGCGCGTCGCGCTCCTGGTCGTGCTCGTGGGCGTCGTCGCGCTGTACGTCGGGCCGGCGCTCAGCTTCGTGAGCACCTACAAGCAGGCGAAGGCCCGGCGCGGCGAGGTCCACGCGCTGCAGGCCGAGAACCAGCGCCTGCGGGCGCGCAAGAAGGCGCTGAAGGACCCGCGGACGCTGGAGCGCGAGGCGCGCCGTCTGGGGCTCGTCAAGCCCGGCGAGCGGCCGTTCGTGGTGCAGGGCCTGCCGGGCGACAGGTAGGCCTGGCGTCCCGCGCTAGCCTGGCCCCGATGGGCCGGTTCGAGACGTCGTACTTCCAGTGGCAGGAGGGCGAGCGCCGCGTGCGCGAGTCGCTGCCCGACGAGCGCATGGCGATGGACCGGGTGATCGAGCGGATCCTCGCCGAGCTGCGGCGCCGCCTCGGAGGCCCGTTCACGATCGACGAGCTCGTCGACCTCTACGACCAGGGCACCTCGTGGTGCACCGACATCGCCTACTCGGTCGCCCCGGGCGCGCCGTGGGCGTGGGATCCGCGGACGACCGCCGACGCCGCCTTCGCCCGCTACGTCCGCGAGGCCTCCGACTACGCCGGCGGCCGCCGCCTGGACCCGCGGCCGGCGGACTAGCGCGGCGCGAAGCGCAGGTAGACGCCGAGCCTGCCGGCGGTCGCGTAGCCCAGACGCTCGTACAGGGCCTTGGGCCAGTCGTCAGCGTCGGCGACGATGAACAGCAGCGACGGGGACGCCTGGAGCGCCGCGCGCGTCGCGGCGGCCACGATCGCGCGGCCGTAGCCGCGGCCGCGGTGCGGCGCGAGCACCACGACGTCCTCGACCTGCGCCTCGTCGCCTCCGGCCCGCGTCCACAGCCGCGCCCAGGCGACGACGCGCCCGTGACCGCGCCGGCCGTCCTCGCGCACGACGAAGCGCCGCTCGTCGGCGCCGGCCGGCCCGTAGCCGCGGTAGTGCTCCAGCAGGTGCGCGCGCGTCCGCGGGTCGCGCCCGTAGGGCGCGTCGGGATCGGTCTTCAGGTACTCCTCGGCGCCCGCCAGGACGTCGTCGACCGGGGCCTCGGCCACCTCGACGCCCGCGACCGGCTCGGGCGCGCGGCCGCCGGGCGGGAAGATCTGGAAGAGGTGGGTGCCCGCCTCGTAGCCGAGGGCCGTCATGCCCGGCCGCAGCCGCGCGTCGGCGGCCGGCTCGGCGACGATCCGCCGGTGCGTCATGCCCGCGCCGCCCAGCAGCCGCTCGGCGTGTCCGTCGAGCGTCGCCGCGGCCAGCCCGGCGCCGTCGCCGGCGACCCAGAGCAGGTTGCGGTCGTAGGTCCGCTCGATCGCGGGGGAGAGGTACGCGCTGCCCCAGGCGGCGTCGACCACCCGCGCGGCGGCGTCGGCCTGCATGACCCGCTCGAACGCGAACGCGCGGTCGAGCGGGGCCGGCGTGGCGCTCAGTCCTCGTCGTCGTCGGAGTCGGCGTCCGCGCCGACCCGCTTGATGACGATCTGATCGGCCTCGATCGTCACCTCGACCTGGCGGTGGCCCGCCCAGTGCTCGGCGTAGACGCCGTCGTCGGCGACCGCCGGATCCAGCCAGAGGCCGTAGCCCTCGTCGCCGTGGTCGAAGGTGCCCTCGTAGGAGGCGGCCTTCTTGGCGCGCGAGCGACCGCGGCCGCCGCGGCGACCCCGCCGGCGCTTGGGCGCGGCGTCGTCGTCCTCGGAGGCGTCGTCCTCCTCCTCGGCCTCCTCGGCCTTGCGCGCGGCCTCGGCCTCGAGCTCGGCGGCGATCAGCGCGTCGTCCTCGGCGCGCAGGTCGATCTCGTCGTCGAAGTCGGCTCCCGGCGCGGCGCCCCCCTCGGGGGCCTCGCTGTCGGGCGTGAGGTCGTTCTCCTTCTTGAACGCCTCGATCTGCTGGACGGTGACCTCCAGCTGATGGGCGATCCACGCGTCGGTGCGTCCCTGACGCACCCACGTCCGGATCTGATTCAGGTGAGGGCGAAGCGATCGTCTGGCCATGCGAAGGTCGCCATCCTAGTCGAGAGTCCGGGCGGTACGTCGGCTCCGTGCGTCAGGCTTCGGTCCGATGCCCGACCACCGGCGCTTCGACTTCGCACAGGTATTCGGGGCAAGGTTCGCCATCCGACGACGTTCCCGCATATCCGAGGTTTCGCCTCGCTTGCATGTGGGCACCGGCCCTGCGAGTATCGATCGCCCGGTGGCAGGGACGTTGGGAGGCGTCCAACCATGCTCGTACTGACACGAAAGTCCAACCAGAGCATCATGATCGGAGACGACATCGAGGTCTCCGTCCTGTCCATCATGGGCGAGAAGGTGCGCATCGGGATTCAGGCCCCCCGGGACATTCCGGTGTTCCGCAAGGAGGTCTACCTGGAGATCCAGCAGGAGCGCAACGGCGCCGTCGAGGGCGCGGACAGCGGGTCCGTGCGCGGCGAGGTCGACGAGGCGCTGCGCAAGCTGGGCACCGCGGCCGAGTAGCCCTACCCGCCGCGGGCGAAGATCGCCCTCATGGCGATCTCACCCCATCACGTAGTACAGGGTCTCGAACATCGCGAACGTCACCGCCACGGCGGTCGCGATGAGGATCAGGTAGAGGACGCCGAAGCGCATCGAGCCGCGCTTGTGGGTCTTGGCGAGCTGACGCTCGCGCGTGCGGCGCTCGGCCTCACGACGCAGCCGCTCGGCCTTCCCGCGGTCCTGCTCGATCTCGTCGACGAACGCCCGTTCAAGCTGGGCGAGGCTCTGACGCATGCGCATCGGCGGGGCAGAGGCTACCGCGAACACGCGCTCCATAACCCTCGCCCGGCGCGTCGCGCGGACGCCACGGCGGCCGCGATCTGGCCCGCGTGGGCGACGTTCGGAGCGATGGTCAGGGGTCGTGCGTAGCCCGTGCGCGCCAATTCGAGGTTGACCAGCAACCCATCGTCGGAGCGATACACGTACGCGAGGCGCCGTCCGTAGCGGTCGCGGGCCTCGGCGTCGGAGACCAGGCGCACCGTGCGCCCGGCCACCAGCCGCGCGTTCTCCTTCGACGCGCGCTTGGCATAGCACTGCACCGGCGTGCCGGGCTTGACGCTCTCCGGCGTGTCGATCCCGATGTAGCGGACGCGGTCCTCGCGTCCGTCGATCGAGACGACGATCGTGTCGCCGTCGACCACGCGGACCACGCGGGCCGACACCTCCCCGCCGGATCCGCCGGATCCGTCCCCGCCCACGCGCGACCACCCGACGGCGGCGGCGAGGACGACGAGCACGATCCAGGGCGTGAGACGACGAAGCACCCGCCGCATGCTGGACCAGGGTCCGGCGCGACGGGTGCTCCGTTGCAGAACTGCTGCGCATGCGGCGCCGGAACGCCGCGGCGCGCTAGGCGACCGTGACGTCCTTGTTCAGGTACACGTCCTGGATCGCCTGCAGCAGCTCGACGCCCTCGGGCATCGGCCGCTGGAACGCCTTGCGGCCCGAGATCAGGCCGGCGCCGCCCGCGCGCTTGTTGATGACCGCGGTGCGGACCGCCTCGGCGAGGTCGGTCGCGCCCGACGATGCGCCGCCCGAGTTGATCAGCGGCGCCCGGCCCATGTAGCAGTTGGCCAGCTGGTAGCGCGTGAGGTCGATCGGGTTGTCGCTCGTCAGCTTCTCGTAGACGAGCTTGTTGGTCTTGCCGTACGAGCCGCCGGCGGCCTTCTCCATCGCCGGGTAGCCGCCGTTGTTCTCCGGCAGCTTCTGCTTGATGATGTCGGCCTCGATCGTCACGCCCAGGTGGTTGGCCTGGCCCGTGAGGTCGGCGGACAGGTGGTAGTCCACGCCGTCCTGCTTGAACGCCGAGTTACGCAGGTAGCACCAGAGGACGGTGAACATCCCGAGTCGGTGGGCCTCCTCGAACGCCTGTGCGACCTCCACGATCTGGCGGTCGCTGTTCTCCGAGCCGAAGTAGATCGTGGCGCCGACGCCCGCGGCGCCCAGCTCCGCCGCCCGCTTCACCGACGCGAACATGATCTGGTCGGCCCCGTTGGGGAACGTCAGCAGCTCGTTGTGGTTGATCTTGACGATGAACGGGATCTTGTGCGCGTACTTGCGCGACACCGCGCCCAGGACGCCGACCGTCGAGGCGATGGCGTTGGTCCCGCCCTCCAGGGCGAGCTGGACGAGGTTCTCCGGGTCGAAGTACGCGGGGTTCGGCGCGAACGACGCACCGCCCGAGTGCTCGATGCCCTGGTCGACCGGCAGGATCGACACGTAGCCGGTGCCGCCCAGGCGCCCGTGGTCGAACAGCCACTGCAGGTTGCGCAGGACGGTGTTGGAACGATCCGTCTGCGCGTAGATCCGGTCCACGAAGTCCGGGCCCGGGAGATGCAGCTGGGCCGCGTCGATCGTGGTGCTGCGATGGTTGAGGAGCGTTTCGGCGTCGTCGCCGAGCAGCTCTTCCAGACGCGTTCCGCTGAGCACGTCGGTGGTCACTGTCAGACCTCCAGAAGAGTCATTGTTTATGCGCTGAATGATAGGCGTCGATAGGGTGCGGCGGCAGATGGAGCACCACTTCACCGGGCCGAGCTACACGATCGGCATCGAGGAGGAGCTGATGATCGTCGACGCCGACTCCTATGAGTTGGTGAACGCGATCGAGCCGGTCCTGGAGGACGCGCGGGCCGTCGACTCCGATCACACCGTCGGCGACATCAAGCCCGAGCTGATGGAGTCGGTCCTCGAGATCGCCACGCATCCGGCCGCCAACACCGCCGAGGCGGGTGCCCAGCTGCGCGCGCTGCGCCGCCAGGTGCACGACGTCGCGGCGCGCCGGGGCCTCACGATCGGCAGCGCGGGCACGCACCCGTTCGCGCTCTGGGAGGACCAGCGCATCGCGTCGCGGCTGCGCTACCGCGAGCTGGTCAACGCGCTGCGCTTCGTAGCGCGTCAGGAGCTGATCTTCGGATTGCACGTGCATGTCGGCGTCGACGATCCGGACAAGGCCATCCACGTCTCCAACGGGATGCGGGTGCACCTGCCGGTGCTGTTGGCGTTGAGTGCGAACTCCCCGTTCTGGCGGGGCGACGGAACAGGGATGGCGTCGACGCGTCTGCCGATCTTCCGCGCCTTCCCGCGCGTCGGCGTCCCGCCGCCCTACCGCGACTGGGCCGACTACGAGCGCCAGATCGAGTTCATGATCTCCAGCGGCGTCATGGAGGACTACACCTACCTCTGGTACGACGTCCGCCCGCATCCCAAGCTCGGGACCGTCGAGATCCGCGCCTGCGACGCCCAGACCCGCGTCGAGCACACACTCGGCCTGGCCGCGCTGATCCAAGCGATGGTCAAGGAGCTGTGCGAGCACTACGACTCCGGCCAGCACCTGGGCGAGTTCCCGTGGCAGATGCTGGACGAGAACCGCTGGCTGGCCGCCCGCCACGGGCTGGACGGCAACCTGGTGGACCTGCCGTCGAACCAGCGCGTGGCGACGCGGGATCTGGCTTCGCGTCTGCTCGACCGGTTGCACGACCACGCGGTGGACCTGGGGAGCGCGGACGAGCTGGAGGGCGTGCGGGACCTGCTGGCGCGCGGCAACGGGGCGGCGCGGCAGGTCGTGGTGTACGAAGCCAACCACGATCTGCGCGAGGTCATGGCGGAGATCGTGGCGGCGACGACGGGGGATGGGGAGACGGAGTTCTAGGGGCGTTGGCGCTGGCTGGCGTCTGTGGCGTCCGGTGCGGGGGCGTTGGTGGTGGTGCGGGGTGTTGGTGGGTTTGGCATTGAGAGCGGCGAGCAGGGTTTGGTGGTGCCGGCGTGGGCTCGTCTGCCGTGGTGGTTTGGGGCGGGTGCCTGCGCCGAGGCGGGGCCGCCTTCAGGGACTCGCATCCAGACATCAGACCGGGCTAGGGCGGTCTCCGTGAGCCACGAGGGTTCGGGCGTGTCTGGCAGCGCGCGGGGCGCCGTTCGGGCCCTTAGCCCGCGATATGCGCGGGTTCCCTGCGAACCGTCGACCGGCGACGCCCCTCGGGGTCGCCGCAGGCGTCCGGCGGCCATCGAGCCCCGTCGTGGGCCGACCGACGGCGCCTTCGTGTTG
>NZ_DASRZV010000039.1:0-22672 GCF_035685985.1 Baekduia sp. | reverse complement strand
ACAACAAAATCACAACTGATCTCGCGGTCGTGACGGGCGTCACAAGTTCGCCCGCGGCTGCGACGAGTCCGAGAACTCGCGGAACAGCCCCGTGACCACGAACGCCGTCTGCTCGCCGATGTCCACGGCGTTGTCGCCGATCCGCTCGAGCGCGCGGGCGACGAGCGTCATGTGCATCGCCCACTCGCGGCGGTCCGGGTCGTCGCCGATCTCGATCGCCACGCGGAAGATGTCCCTGTTGAGACGGTTGATTTCGCGGTCCTGGCGCACCAGGTCCTCGGCGAGCGCGATGTCTCGGGAGGCGAAGGCGGCCTTCGCCTGCACGACCTCTGAGCGGGCGAACGCGCCCATCTTGGCGAGCGCCTGCAGGGTTTCGTCGTGGACCGGCGGCTCGTTGCCCGACAGCGGGATCATCTTCGCGATGTTCACGCACTGGTCGCCCATGCGCTCGATGTTCTTCATCACGTGCAGCATCGCCGCGACGACCCGCAGGTCGGTCGCGACCGGCGCCTGCAGCGCGAACAGCGACAGCAGCTCCTGGTGGACCTCGAGGTAGCGCCCGTCGATCAGGTCGTCGTTGCCGATGACCATCGCCGCCAGCTCGACGTCCTGGTGCTCGAGCGCCTCGAGCACGCGGTCCAGCTGCTGCACGACGAGGTCCAGGCCGCCGAGGCCCTTGGCCTCGACGCGCGCCAGCTCGTCGGCGAAGTGCTGGCGGGTGGCCTGCTGGGCCGCCATCAGCCGAACTTCCCGGTGACGTACTCCTCGGTCCGCGAGTCCGACGGGTTCGTGAAGACGTCGTTGGTCGGCGCGTGCTCGATCAGCTCGCCGGCCAGGAAGAACGCCGTCGTGTCCGCGACGCGCGCCGCCTGCTGCATGTTGTGCGTGACGATGACGATCGTGAAGCGCTGCTTGAGGTCGTCGATCAGCTCCTCGATCTTCAGCGTCGCGATCGGGTCCAGGGCCGAGCACGGCTCGTCCATCAGGATGACCTGCGGCTCGACCGCGATCGTGCGCGCGATGCACAGGCGCTGCTGCTGACCGCCGGAGAGGCCGATGCCCGGCTCGTTGAGGCGGTCCTTGACCTCCTCCCACAGCGACGCCCCGCGCAGCGACCTCTCGACGCGCTCCTTGAGGTCGACGCCGCGGACGCCGTTGAGCTTCAGGCCCGCCGCCACGTTGTCGAAGATCGACATGGTGGGGAACGGGTTCGGCTTCTGGAAGACCATGCCGATCGCGCGGCGCACGGCCACGACGTCGACCGACGGCCCGTAGATGTCGGCGTCGTCGAGCAGGACCTTGCCCTCGGCGCGCGCGCCCGGGATCTCCTCGTGCATGCGGTTGATGCAGCGCAACACGGTGGACTTGCCCGAGCCCGACGGCCCGATCATCGCCGTCACCTTGTTGGGGGCGTACTCGATCGACACGTCCTTGATCGCGTGCCCGGAGCCGTAGTAGGCCTGCAGGCCGGTGACCGAGATGCCGGGCGCCGCCTGCGTGACCACCGCCTCGCGGGCCGGGGTCTCCGGCACGGTCAGCGGCGCATGGCTGCCGGAGGGTCCGGCGGGGGTGGACGAGTCGGTCATGGTCTTGGTGTCCGTCGTCGGGTCGGTCACGGCTAGAGTCGGCTCCTGCGCGACGCGAGCCGCGCGACGAGGGTGGTGAGCAGGATGAGGCAGACCAACGTCAGCGCCGCGCCCCAGGCGCGCTGCACGAGCTGGTCGTTCGGCGATCCCACGTCGGTGTAGATCTGCACCGGCAGCGAGTTCATGCGGTCGCCGAGGTTGAACGTGGTGGCGTTGACGATCGTCGCCGTGAACAGCAGCGGCGCGGTCTCGCCCGCGGCGCGGGCGACGGCCAGCAGCGAGCCGGTGATCAGGCCCGGCAGCGCGGTCGGCAGGACGACCTTCATCGTCACGCGCCAACGCGGCGTGCCCAGGGCGAGCGCCGCCTCGCGCAGCCCGTCGGGCACGAGCAGCAGGACGACCTCGGCCGAGCGCGTCACGACCGGCAGCATCAGCAGCGCCAGCGCGATCGAGCCCTTCCAGCCGGCGAACGACGAGCCGCCCCAGCCGCCGAGCACGAGCGTCACGTAGATGAACAGGCCGAAGACGATCGACGGCACGCCGGTCATGACGTCCACGAAGTAGCGGACGGTCGCGGCGAAGCGGCCCTTGCGGCCGTACTCCACCAGGTAGAGGCCGACGCCCCAGCCGATCGGGATCGCGATCAGCGACGCCAACAGCACCATCTCGATCGTGCCCAGCAGCGCGCTCTTGATGCCGCCCTGGTCGCCGAGGAAGTTGCCGGTCGGGTCGGTGGTGAAGAAGTCCCACGACCAGGCGCCGAGGCCCTTCTTCAACAGGTAGTAGATGACCAGGACGAGCGGGACCAGCGCGACCAGGGTCGCGGCGGCCAGCAGGCCGCGCATGGCCTTGTCGGTGGCCTTGCGCCGGCCGGTCAGCGGCGCGAGGGCGGTGGTGGCGCTCATGCTCCGGCTCCCGGGACGGCCTTGACCTTGGTGGGTGGGCGGGACGACCGCTCGGCGCGGCGCACGAGCCCGCGGGCCGCGGCGTTGATGAGCAGCGTCAGCACGAACAGCACCAGGCCCGCGGCGAACAGCGCGCCGGCGTGGAGCTTGTCGTTGGCGGCCTCGCCGAACTCGTTGGCGATGACCGCGGCCAAGGTGTAGCCCTGGTCGAAGATCTGCTTGCCGATCGTCGGCGAGTTGCCGATGACCAGCGTCACGGCGATCGTCTCGCCGATCGCGCGGCCGAGGCCGAGCATCGCGGCGCCGGTGATGCCCGAGCGCGAGTACGGCAGCACGGCCATCCGGATCATCTCCCAGCGCGTCGCGCCGAGCGCCAGCGAGGCCTCCTTGAGGTCCGGCGGCACGGTCGAGATCACCTCGCGCGAGATCGCGGAGACGATCGGCAGGATCATGATCGCCAGGATCAGGCCGGCGATGAAGTAGTTGGGGCCCGCGACGTGCCCGCCGACGAAGGGCAGGAAGTCGAAGCTGTCGGCGAACCACTGCTCGGCCGGCTTGAGCTTGGGGATCAGCACGAAGATCCCCCAGAGGCCGTAGACGACCGACGGGACGGCGGCGAGCAGCTCCACCAGGACGATCAGCGGCGAGCGGACCTTCCGCGGCGCCAGCTCGGTGATGAAGAGCGCGGTGGCGACCGCGATCGGCACGCCGATGACCAGCGCGATCGCGGCGGAGATGAGCGTTCCGGCGACCAGCGGCCAGGCGCCGAAGATCTGCTTGGACGGGTTCCAGTCGTTGGTGAACAGGAACGAGAGCACGCCCTGGTGGCTGAGCGCCGGCTGGGCCTTGTTGATGAGGTAGACGAAGAAGAACGCGATCAGCGCCAGGATCAGCGCCGCCAGGGCGATCAACGTCGCGCGGAACAAGGGGTCCGCGCGCCGCGCCGACGGCGACCGCTCCAGGATGGAGCGGCCGTCGCGGCGGACGTCAGGGGTGGTGGCGGCCATCAGCTCCCGATCTCGGCGGTCACGATGTGGGTGGCGGTCATGGCCTGGCGGTCCCTAGGAGATGGCCGCGCCGTTGCACTGCATGGCGTCGATGGCCGCCTGGTCCTTGGCCTTCAGGCTGTCGGGGATCGGCGCGTACGACAGCTTCTTGATCGTGTCCTGGCCCTCGTTGACGAGGTAGTTGAAGAAGAACTTCAACCCCTTGGCCTTGTCCGCCGAGATGCCGGCCTTGCAGGCGTCCTTGTAGGTGATGGCAAACGTCTGGGAGACGATCGGGTACGCGCCGTCGCCCGGGGCGTCGATCGTCGAGACGCCGAGGTCCTCGGGGACCTCGATGCCCTCGGCCGCGGCCGAGGTCGACTCCAGCGTCGGCGCGACGAACTTGCCGGCCTTGTTCTTGACGTCGGCGAACGTGAAGCCGTTCTGCAGGGCGTAGGCCTGCTCGACGTAGCCGATGGCGCCGTCGGTCTGCTTCACGGCGGCGGCGACGCCGTCATTGCCCTTGGCGCCCGTGCCCGTCGGCCACTTGATGTCCTTGTCGACGCCCGGGCCGTTCTTCCACGCCGTGGAGTAGTTGGCGAGGAACTGCGTGAAGCCCTTGGTCGTGCCCGAGGAGTCCGAGCGGTGGACGACCGTGATCTTCGTCGAGGGCAGGTCGACGTCCGGGTTCAGCGCCTTGATGGCCGGGTCGTTCCAGGCCTTGACCTTGCCCAGGTAGATGTTGGCCAGCGTCTCGCCGTCGAGCTTGAGGCCGGACTTCACGCCGCTGAGGTTGTAGGACGCCGTGATCGCGCCGAGCGCGAACGGGATCTGGACGGCGTCGCCCTTCTTGATCGTCGCGCGGTCGTCGTCGCTCAGCGCCGGGTCGGAGCCGGCGAAGTCGACCGTGCCCGCGGCGAACTGGGAGACGCCGGCGCCCGAGCCGACGCCCTGGTAGTTGATCGTCAGGCCCTGGCTCTTCAGGTCGGCGCCGACCTGCTGGTAGATCGGGGCCGCGAACGTCGAGCCCGCGCCGTTCAGCGTGGCCTTGACGCCGCTGCCGCTGTCGCTGCCGGTCGAGGCGGCCGCGCTGCCGGTGGATGCCGAGCTGTTGTCGTCGTTGCTGCTGCCGCAGGCGGCGGCGCCGGAAGCCAGGGCGAGGGCGGCCAGGGTGGCCGGGACGATACGGGGGTTCACGTGCTGCACTCCTTGATCTCGTTGTCGCGCGGCAGGCTGACGCGGCAACGACCACATCCTGTTATCGCGATGTGGTCGAGTTGTGAAAGACGTGTGAAGCCTCGGGTGAGAAGCGGTAGCCGAACCCCACGTGGGTGTGGATGAACGCCCACGCCGGCAGCGCGGTCTCCAGCTTGACCCTGAGCTTGTGCACGTACACGTCGATCGACCGGTCGCCGTCGCGCAGGTCGCTGCCCCAGACCAAGCGGTACAGCTCGGCGCGGGACACGATGCGGCCGGTGCGCTGGACCAGTGCCACGAGCAGCCCGAACTCGCGGACCGAGAGCGTGAGCGCCCGTCCCGCGGCGAGCACCAGGCCATCGTTGGGCCGGACCTCCAGCTCCCCGGCGTACAGCACGTCGTCCGTTTGCGCAGCCTCCATCGCGTCGCAGCGTCCCGCGCGCGGCCCGTCGCGCCGTGACCGTCCGGTGAACCGGCTGTGAACGACCTGTGAAGGCCTCGGGCTCTGCCGCCGGACGGGTTTAGGCTCGGTGCTGGATGGCGCTGTTCCGATCGATCGACAGCGGGGTCCTCGACCTGTTCGAGGAGTCCGGCCGCAACGTGCAGAAGGCGACGCTGCTGCTGCGCGACCTCTTCGCCGAGTACCCGGAGCGGTCCGACCTGGCCCGCGACCTGCTGCTCAGCGAGCAGGAGGGCGACCGGATCACGCACGACATCATCCACCGGCTGAACCGGGCCCACTCGGCCCGGTCCGGCAAGCCGCCGGTCGACCCGGCCGACGGCCACGCGCTGGCGACCGCGCTGGACGACGTCGTGGACTTCGCCGAGCAGGCGGCCGACGAGCTGTCGCTGTACGCGGTCGAGGCGCCGATGGAGCAGGCGACGCTGATCGCCGACGTGCTCGTCGGCGCCGGCGAGCAGGTCGCCCAGGCGCTGCGCTGCCTGCGCAGCGGCGCCGAGATCGCGCCGCACCTCGTGGAGATCCACCGGCTGGAGAACGAGGGCGACCGCCTGTCCCGCGACGCGGTCGCGTCGCTGTTCGCCAACGGCATCGACCCGATGGTCGTGATCCGCTGGAAGGACATCTTCGAGACGCTCGAGCAGAGCGTCGACGCGTGCGAGAAGGTCGCGCACGTGCTCGAGGGCATCTCGCTGAAGCGCCGCGGCCGGCGCCGGTAGCGTCTCGGGCGCGATGCCCGAGATCGAGCGCAAGTTCCTGGTCGACGCGCCGCCGCCGTTGGACGACGGCGCGTGGACGGCGCGGCGGCTGGAGCAGGGCTACCTGGCGGTCACCGACGCCGTCGAGGTGCGCGTCCGCCGCGCGGACGGCGCGGACGCCCGGCTGACCGTGAAGTCCGCGCCGGGCCTGACGCGCGTGGAGGAGGAGCTGGCGCTCGACGGCGACGCGTTCGAGCGGCTGTGGCCGCTGACCGAAGGCCGCCGCGTCGTCAAGACGCGCCACACCCGCCGGTCCGACGACGACGGCCTCCTCTTCGAGCTGGACGTCTACGAAGGCTCGCTGCGCGGGCTGACCGTGCTGGAGGTCGAGTTCGCCTCGGAGCACGCGGCCGCGTCCTGGACGCCGCCGCCCTGGATCGCGCGCGAGGTCACCGGCGAGAAGGCCTACGCCAACCAGTCGCTGGCGCTGTACGGCGCGCCGTAGCCCTAGTCCTCCACGCCGAGGTCGCGCGTCGTGACCTCGAAGACCCCGTGTTGCTCGGCCAGCGCGGTGACGAGCGCGTCGACCTGCGGCTGGCCCTGGACCTCGAGCGTCACCGCGACGGCCGCGGCGCCGTGGACCTCGTGCTCGAGCTGGCGCGTGTCGATGCGGGCGATCGTGAAGCCGCGGCGGGTGCTCTCCCCCAGGACGTCGCGCAGGATCCCCTGGCCGTCGGCGTAGACGACGCGTAGGCCGTAGCCGACGTAGCGCGAGCGCGGCAGGCGGCCGGCCAGCGCCGGGTAGCCGAGCGCGACGACGAAGTGCAGCGCGGTCGCGACGACCGCCAGGAGCGCGAGGCCCGCGCCGCAGGCCATGCCGATCGCGGCGGTCATCCAGACCATGGCGGCGGTCGTGAGCCCGCGCACCGCGTCGCCGCGGACGAAGATCAGGCCGCCGCCGATGAAGCCCAGGCCGGAGACGACCTGGGCGGCGACGCGCGACGGGTCCAGGATGACGTGGTCGCCGAGCACGTCCGAGAACCCGTACTTGCTCACGATCAGGAACAGCGCGGAGCCGACGCCGACCAGCGCGTGCGTCCGCAGCCCCGCCGACTTCTGGCGCCACTCGCGCTCCAGCCCGATCAGCGACGAGAGCAGGAACGCCAGGCCCAGCTCGCCGAGCTGCTTGGCGCCCTGCCCGGAAGGCGCGCCCACGGCGGCGACATGCGCGACGGTGCCCATCGCGCATGCTCTGCCCCACGGTGCGCTGCGCTAGTCGCGGCCCGGCAGCGTCGTCGAGTCGCTCAGCGCGCGGGCCGACGGCGGCGGCGAGACCGTCGTCGGCGCCTCGGCCGCCGGCGGCGGCACGACCGCCGCGCCGACCAGCGTCGACTGCGCCTGGAGCATCAGCGTCTGGCCGCAGCGCCAGCAGAACATCGCCCCGCGCGAGTGCGGCGCGCCGCAGGCGCGGCACTGCCCGCCGACGCCCTGGTCGGCCTCGGCGACCAGGCGCTCGACCTCGCCCAGCTCGGCGTCGGCCTCCTGCAGCTCGGCCGCCTTGCGGACGAGCACGTCGACCCGGAAGTGGTCGCGGATCGCCATCTCGTAGGTCAACCCGCCGAGGTCCCAGTGCAGCGTCGCGACCTTCTCGGCCAGCTCCCGCAGCCGCCGGTGCAGCTCGTCGGTGATCTCAGGGGTGCTCATCAGCCGATCTCCTCCGTGTCGCTTCCGCCACCGATGGGCTTGCTCTTGTCGACCGGCGGCGGCGCGCCGCCGGTGCCCAGCGTCTTGGGCAGCTTCTCCGACTTCTTGGCGTAGTCGCCGCCGCTGCTCTTCTCGAGGTCCTTGACCGCCGCGCTGGGCTTGGACGCGGCCTTCTTCTTCGACGACGAGCCCTTCTTGGAGGACTTGCCGTCCGAGGACGACGAGCCGGACGTGCCGTCGTCGGTCGTCGTCTCGGTCCCCGCCGGCGCCGCCGCGGTGGCCGCGGGCGCGGCGGGCACCGCCGCGGCCGGCGCGGCACCGCCGACCGTGATGATCTGCGGCGCCTGGCTGTTGCCCGACGCGTCGTCGGAGCCGAGGCCGCCGATCAGGACGCCGACGCCCAGGGCCAGCAGCAGGCACGCCACGCCCGCCACCGCGGCGGTGTTCGCGCTCAGGCGCCCGAGCCATCCGGCCGGGCCGGGCCGCGTCGTGCGCGTGGTCGTGGTCGTCGTCTCCGCCGCCACGGCGCTCGCCGGCACCTGGCGGGCGAGGATCTCCAGGAACGGCAGGCGCGCCTCCGTGCGACGGGTGCCGCACTGCAGGCAGTAGCGCTGGTCGGCGGCCAGCGGCGCGCCGCAGGTGCGGCACGGCGCGTTGGGCTCGCCCAGCAACGGTCGGTTGAGGTCGGTCACGCTCGGAGGCTCCTAGGACAACACGGTGGGCGGCGCCGAGCAGTCGAGCTTGGCCGACTTCGGGTCGCCGATGAAGAAGACGGTGAACTTGGTGGGCTTCTTGACGGTCGCGAAGGGATCGAGCTTCTCGACGACCGCGCGGCCGGCGGCGACGACCTTGCCGCCGTCGCGGGCGACGCACGTCACGACCAGCCGCTTCTGGCTGACCGCGGACTCGTTCCTCAGCGTGCCCTGGGCGAAGAAGCCGTCCTCGTCCTGGCCGTGGGTCACGCCCTCGATCGCGATCTCGGGCAGGGCGCTCGGCGCCCCCTTGCCCTTCGCCTGGCCGACCTCGGCGGCGGCCTTGGCGGCCTTGCCCGCGACCAGGATCTGGTTGTTGACCCAGTCGACCTCGCCGCCGGCCTTCAGCACCGCCACCGAGGTCAGCGACGGGTCCAGGCCCGGCGTGTCGTTGGCGTACAGCTTCTTGCCCTGGGCGTCGGAGACCGTGATCGCGATCGGGACCGTCACCTGGGTCGACCCGGTGTTCTTGAGGCGCACGACCGCCGCGACCCCGTTGGGGTCCTGCACGATCGCCGCGTCCTCGACCTTGACCTTGGCGTTGACCGCGCCGATCTTCAGGCCCTTCTGCGCGGTGACCGCGTTCTTGGCCTTCGCCGCCGCCTTGGCCGACTTCTCCGGCGTGGTCTCCACGCCGAAGCAGCCGGTCAGGCTCAGCGCGGTCGCCGAGGCCGCCGCGAGCAGGATGATGGCCTTGCGCGCGCCCACCTAGCCGAACGCCCCGCGCACGTAGTCGCGCGTGCGCTGCGCCTGCGGCGCGTCGAAGATCTGCTCGGCGTCGCCGTACTCGACCAGGTCGCCGAGGTACATGAACGCGACCTTGTCCCCCACGCGGCGGGCCTGCTGCATGTTGTGGGTGACGATCACGATCGCCAGGTCCTTGCGCAGGTCGCCGATGAGCTGCTCGATGACCAACGTCGAGCGCGGGTCCAACGCGCTGCACGGCTCGTCCATCAACAACACCTCGGGACGCGTCGCGATCGCGCGGGCGATGCACAGCCGCTGCTGCTGGCCGCCGGACAGCCGCAGCGCCGGGGCGTCGAGCTTGTCCTTGACCTCGTCCCACAGGCCGGCGCGGCGCAGCGCGTCCTCGACCAGCGGCTCGACGACGCCGCGGCCCGGCTTCTTGCGCGACTGCTCGCGCAGCGCGTAGGCCACGTTGTCGAAGATCGACATCGGGAACGGGTTGGGCTGCTGGAAGACCATCGACACGCGGCGGCGCAGCGTCGTGACCTCGAGGTCGTCGACGTCGGTGCCGTCGAGCAGGATCGTCCCGCCGCGCGACGCGCCCGGGGTCAGCTCGGTCAGGCGGTTCAACGTCCTCAGCAAGGTCGTCTTGCCGCAGCCCGACGGGCCGATCAGCGCCAGCACCTCGCCGAGGCGGATCGACAGCGACACCTTCTTGACGGCCTCGTTGTCGCCGTAGAACACCGACAGCGCCTGCAGCGCCATGAGCTCGCGCCCACCCACCCCGGCCTCGCCACGCCCGTGGCGCGCCACTGACGCGGCGCCCGCGTAGGCATGGCCATGGCCGTTGGAGCCCGCGGGCGGGGCCGGCGCCACCGTCGGCGGCGCGTCGACCACGATCTTGCGGATCGGCGGGGGCTGTTCTTCCGTGATCATCGTCCTGCTCCCAGTCGCGTGCCCTCGAGCCCGGTCTTCGCGCCGCGGCGCGCGATCAGGTCGACGGCGAAGTTCAACGCCACCACCAGCAGCAGGAGCACGAACGCGGCGGCGTAGGCCTTCTCCGGCGCGGCGCCCTCGCCGGCGGGCGAGTTGTTGTAGACGTAGCTCGTGAGCGTCGAGCCCGTGCCCTTGAGCACGTCCAGCCCGGGGATCGAGCCCTCCGACTCCAGCCGCAGCGTCGCGCCGAGCAGGATCACGACGATCGCGGTGTCCCCCGCGATGCGGCCCATGCCGAGCGCGGCGCCGGTCGAGATGTTCGGCCGCACCGCGGGCAGCAGCACGCGCCGGATCGTCGCGATCTTCGTCTTGCCCAGGCCGTAGGACGCCTCGCGCACGTGGCGCGGGATCGACTGCAGCCCCTCGCGCGTGGCGCCGAAGACCATCGGCAGCGCGATCAGGGACATCATCGCGCCCGCCGTCAGGAACGAGCGGCCGAAGACCGCGCCGCCCTCGGCGGTGAACGACATCCAGCCGAACAGCCCGTGCTGGAACAGCGCCAGGCCGAAGATCGCCAGCACGATGTCGGGCGTGCCGGCGACGACCTCGATGCCGGACTCGACCGCCCGCGCCAGCGGCGCCGGGCGGCCGTACTCGACGACCCAGATCGCGGCGGCGACCGCGATCGGCGTCGCGATCGCGATGCCGATGATCGTCAGCAGGATCGTGCCGAGGATCGGGTCCAGGAAGCCGCCCGACTTCGACTGGTCGACCTCGCCGGAGGGGTGCGACCACAGCAGCTCGGGCTTGAGGTACTGCACGCCCTTGACCGCCATGTAGCCGACGATCGCGACGGCGATGAGGCACAGCGACAGGCCGGCGGCCCAGCACAGGACGTAGGCGATCCGGTCGCCCCAGCGCCACGTCGACATCGACTCGTGCCGCCGGCGCTTGCGCCCGGCGGCGCCGGACGACCGGCCGCCCTGGCCGCCGCCCGTCCCGACGCCGAACCCGCCGTGGGGCAGGTCGTCGAGCGTGCGCGGGTGCTGCGTGACAGCCATCTAGATCCGCACTCCGTACTTCTTCATCGGCTGCTTGGCCAGGAAGCCCGCCAAGGACAGGAACAAACTGCTGAACAGCAACAACAACGCGAAGGCGTACACCATCGAGCGCACGGCGGGCGTCTGCAGCGCCTCGGAGTCCTCCACGATCGTGGAGGCCAGCGGCCGCAGCGGCTCGAGCAGGAACAGGCGCGGGCCGTCGAACGGGTTCGGCGCGAAGCCGACCGAGCCCGACACCATCGACAGCATGATCGCCTCGCCGAGCGCGCGGGCGCAGGCGAGCACCGACGCGGCGATGATCGCCGGGCGCGCCGCGCGGACCGACACGGTCCACATCGCGCGCCAGCGGTTGACGCCGAGGGCGACCGCGCCCTCCTTCCAGCCGCGCGGGACGGCGTAGAGCGCGTCGACGATGATCGCGATCATGATCGGCACGATCATGATCGTGAGGATGACCACGCTCACGAGCAGGCTGGCGCCCGTGAGCTGGACGATGAACTGCACGGACTCCTTGTCGCCCTGGTTGATGATGTGGTTGCCCACGAAGGGCACCAGGACCAGGATCCCGATGAGGCCGTAGATCACCGACGGCACCGCCGCGAGCAGGCGGACGACCGGCACGATGACGCTGCGAAGGCGGTCCGGCGCGAACTCCACGATGAAGATCGCGGCCAGGACCGAGAAGATCAGCCCGAAGACGACCGCCATGCCGGTCGTCAGGATCGTGCCCCAGACCAGCGGCCAGGCACGGACGTGGTAGTCCTCGGCGGGCGCGTTGGCCCCCGAGTTGACCATGTTGTTGATCTGCTCGTCGACGTTGCCGCCGGGCCCCAGCCAGCTCAACCCATTGTGCTTGAAGGTCGGCCACGCCTCGTTGGCGACGAAGACGACCATGAGGACGATGACCAGCAACACGGCACACGCCAGCGCGCCGAGCGTGAGCTCGGCGCGCCGGTCGGACCACGGCTGTCGAAGCCGTGTGAGCATTACTTCAGCGGCACCCAGTGCTTGCCGACGATCTTCTGGGCGGCAGCGGAGTTCTGCACCCAGGAGATGAAGTTGGCGACGACGCCGGTGGCGCGGCCGCGCGTGACCATCCAGAAGTTGCGGACGCCGCCGTACTCGCCGGACTTGGCGTTGCGCAGGTTGCAGGCGACGCCGTTGTAGCCGGCGGCGTTCGTGCCGCTGACGAAGTCCAGCGAGACGTAGCCGATGGCGTTGGGGTCGGTCTGCACGGCCTGCTGCACGAGGCCGTTGGAGGCCTTGGCCGCGATCGAGGTGGTGACCGTCTTGGACCCCATGAAGATCTTCTGGAACGCGTCCTGCGTACCGGAAGCGGCCGTGCGGCCGACGAGGTCGATCGTGCCCGTCGCGGTCGCGCCGGGGACCTGGCTCCAGTCACGGATCGTGCCGGAGAAGATGCCCTGGATCGTGGCCTGCGACAGGTTGGCCAGCTGGTTCTTGGGGTTGGTGACCAGGCAGATCGCGTCACGGGCGATCTTGTTGAAGAAGATGCCGTTCGGGTCGCCGGCCTTGGGATCGCGCGACGAGTTGCCGATCGTGACACGGCCCGCGGAGACGTCGGCGATGCCCACGTCGGAGCCGCCCTGGGCGAGCTTGAACTTCACCTTGCCGGGGTGCGACTTCACGTAGGACTTGGCCAGCAGCGTCGCAAGCGGCGCGACCGACGTCGAACCGCTCATCGTGATCACGGGCGTGGCCTGGGCCGCGCCGGGGACGACGGCGGCGCAGGCGCCGACCGCTGCCGCGCACACGCCGAGGCGGCGGAGGCGGGTCGTCATGTTCGGGAACTCCTTTGGGTGAGGTGGGGCCCCGCTCGACCGACCGCGCAGCAGCGGGCCGATGGCGGGAAGATGCGATGGCAGACTGAACGCCGGGACCCGGAGCCTTGTGAAGCGCTGGTGCCTTTCCCGTGAACGAGCTGTGAACGGGCGTTTCACACGATCACGACACGTTCACATCGGCCCGGGCGCGCGTGGTGAGACTGCGCCGGTCGATGCCCTGCCGCACGTGTGGATCACCCCTGGCCGCCGACCAGCGCTACTGCCTGGAGTGCGGCGACCGCAACGGACCGCCGCGCCTGGACTGGCGCGCCATGGTCGCCCCGCCGGCCGCCGCCGAGGCGCCCGCCGAGCAGGATGATGGGGTCGGTCCGGGCCTCCCGTCGCCGCGCGTCGCGGCCGGGCTCGTGCTCGGCGTGCTGGCCTTCGGCGTCGCGGTCGGCAACGCGGCCGCGCCGGACCGCGCCGACGCCGGCGGCCGTCCGCCGTGGACGCTGCTCGCGCAGGCGCCCGCCGCGGTCGCGCCCGTCGCCCCCGCGCCCGTCGCCCCCGCCGCCACGCCACCGGCGCCGCCCGACGCCTCCGGCGACGCCGACCTCGGCGCCGCGCCGGACGACACGGGCCTCGACGACACCTCGACCGACGACGCCTCCACGACCGACGACGCGTCGACCGACACGCCATCCACGGACGACGCCTCGACCACCGACGACGCCTCCACGACGGACGGCTCGTCGACCGACGACGGCACGGGCACCACCGACGACCCCGGCACGGCCGCCACCAAGGCCACGCACCCGCCGGTCAAGCACGTGTGGGTGATCGCGCTCACCGGCCACTCGTTCCCCGAGACGTTCGGCGACGCCTCGCCCGCGCCCTACCTGGCGCGGGAGCTGCGCGCCAAGGGCACGCTGCTGCCCTGGTACCACGCGGCGGGCCACGACCCGGCGGCCACGGGCGTCGCGCTGCTCGGCGGCCAGAAGGACGCGACCGGCCCGTTCGACGCCAAGACGCCGACGCTCGCCGACCAGCTCTCGGCGGTGGGCCAGAGCTGGCGCGCCTACGTCGAGGGCGCCACCGCCGGCCTGCCGCCCGGCGACAGCCCGTGCGCGGTCCCGGCCGAGCAACAGCCGCGCAACCCCTTCCTGCGCTTCAAGACGATCACCGGCGGCTCGGACTGCCAGATCGCCGAGCCCACCCAGCTCGCCCAGGACGTGGCCGACAGCGACTCGGCGCCCGCGTTCTCCTACATCCTGCCGGGCGCGGCGCACGACGGCTCGACGTCGCTGGCCGACGCCGACGCGTGGCTGAGGACGATCGTGCCGACGATCCTCGACTCCAAGGCCTACGAGGACGGCGGGCTCGTGGTCATCACCTTCGACGCGGGCGCGGCGGCCGACAGCGAGGCCGGAGGCGGCCGCGTCGGCGCGCTGCTGCTGTCCCCCTTCGTGACGGCGGGCGGCACCGTGGAGGCGCCGTACGACCCGTTCTCGCTGCTGCGCTCGATCCAGGACCTGTTCGGGCTCTCGCCGCGGCTCGGCTACGGCGCGGATACGAAGTTGAAGGCCTTCGGCCCCAAGGTGTACGCCGCCTGGTCCCCGAACGGCGACGACGCCGCCTCGGGTGGCGATTCCTAACCGACGTTCACCAACCGTTCACGTCCGAGCAACCCGGCGGTTACACCGCGGACACCGCTCCGGACCGAGGATGCGGCCACCACGCGGATGCCCCTTTCCCGGCTCCGCATTATCCCCTGTACACGGAGGTCTCGAAGTTGCACGTCCCCGCCGTCACGCGCCTGCGGTCGCGTCTGGGCATCGCGCTGGCGGTGCTGATCGCCGCCATCGCCGCCGCGGTCATGCTGAACCACTCGGCCCCGCAGTCGATCGCCGACAGCAACCCCAACAACACGCTCTGCAAGGGCCACATCAACAAGGGCAAGCCCGACCCGGACGATCCTGACAGCGGCGTCGTGGAGTACACGTTCGCCTGCTCGCAGCCGATCACCGGCTACTCGATCCTCCCGGACAAGTCGTCGACGAGCTTCGAGACCGAGGTCTTCGGCACCGACCCGGCCACCAAGGAGGTCCTCGCGACCGACGCCTTCTCCTGCAACGGCGACCAGCCGGGCTGGGGCGTCAACTGCACCGGCGCCAACGTCGGCAACTGGCACCCGATCACCTCGTCGTTCACGATCGACGGCGACGTCTGCGCCGAGCCGCGCGTCGACCCGCTGCTGGTCGTGACCTACGCCTCGGTGAGCTCCGGCAAGGCCACACAGTACATCGCCGGGCCGTTCGACCTCGGCCGCCCGCGCGGCTGCAAGGCCACCAAGCACTCCGGCAAGACCCGCATCCCCAAGGACACGGACGAGTCGACCACGGGCGACGTCGCTCCGATCCAGTAGTCGCCCCCGCGACCACGCAGGACCCACACGGGCCCCGGAGCGATCCGGGGCCCGTCGTGCGTTCTAGGCCGTCGCGGCCAGCTCGTCGTAGGTGACGGCCGCGCGATGGCGCGCGGCGCGCAGGACCTTCTCGACGGCGCCGACGCAGCGCGTGTGGTCGAGGTCGGCCGGGTGGAGGTCCAGGCGCAGCAGCTCGCCCGACAGCCGCGCGCCGACGCGGACGACCGTCGGCGATGTCCAGCGCTTGAGCGCGGTCGAGGTGCCGAGCGTCAGCGCGGGCGCGCGCGTGGAGGTCTGGTCGGCGCGGTGCAGGCGGCCGAGGCCCGCCCACCAGTCGAAGGTCGTGGCGAGCGTCGCGCGCAGCGCGGGCGTGTAGGCGTAGGCGGGCGCGACGAAGCCGCGCGGCTGGACGCCCGCGAGCTTGAGCAGACGCCGGCCGGCGAGCACCGCCCGGCGCGTCTCGTCCCCGTCGAGGCCGACGAACTCCGCGGCGTCGCCGCCCTGCACGCGCGCGACGAGCTGACGCGGCGGCGCGGCGCGCCGGACCTGGCGGTGCTGGAAGCCGTGCTGGGCGACCGCGTCGCCGCGACGCGCGCGCTCCTCCAGCCACGTCGCGAGGTCCGGACGACGGTCGTGGAACGGATGCAGGTCGGGCGCCGGGATGACGAGCAGCGTGACGCGGTCGACGCCGAGGTCCGCCAACCAGTCGCGGATCAGCGCGCAGCGCTCGTAGGTCGCGGGCTCGACGTCGTGCAGCGCGACGGCGAGCAGGGCCACGGGTCAGCCCACCAGGTCGCGCAGCGACGCGGTCTCGGCGGCGAAGACGCGGTCCCAGCGGTGTCGCCAGGCGATCAGCGCGGCCTCGCGCGGATCCCGCTCGGCGGCGCGGGCGCTCGCGATCGCGCGGTCGAGGTCGGCGGGGTCGCCGGGCGCGAAGCCGTGGCCGAGGCCGCCGATCGCGTGGACGGCGGGCGCGGTCCAGCAGGCGGCGACCGGCGTGCCGCAGGCGGCGGCCTCCAGCGCGACGAGGCCGAACGTCTCGTGCTCGCCGGGCATGACCACGCAGCGGGCGCTCGCGTAGCGGTGCGCGAGGCGGACGCGGTCGCGGGCGTGCGGGCGGAAGCTGATCCGCGCCTCGAGGCCGAGCCTGCGGGCGCGCGTGCGCAGCGTCTCCTCCAGCGGGCCGGAGCCGACGATCCGCAGCGGCCACGGGTCCTCGCTGCGGGCGGCGGCCTCCAGGAGGTCCAGGACGCCCTTCTCGCGGCTGAGGCGACCGACGTACAGCACATGGTCGCGGCGCGGCACGTCGGGGCGCGGGCGGAAGGCCTCGTGGACGCCGAGGCGCAGCGGCATCGTGGCGGCGCGGCCGAAGTCGGCGTTGGTGTCGACGTTGGACATCACCGCGTCGACGTGGCGGCCCGAGCGACGCAGCCAGCGCCGCAGCAGCGGCGCGTAGACGCGCGACGGGCCGGGCAGCGCGGCGGCCTCCAGGTTGCTCGTGCCGTGATGGACGGCGACCGTGCGGGCGCCGATGTCGCGCGCGCAGGCGACGACGTCGACCGGCCACCAGAACGGATCGTGCAGGAGGACGACGTCGGGCCGCAGCGCCCGCAGCGTCTCCTTCAGCGCGCCGGCGCCGAGCGGGACGCGGTAGCCGTTGGCGGCCACGACGCGCAGCGAGGGCAGCTCGTGGCGGCCGCCCTCGTGCCGCTCCTTGGGACCGGGGATCAAGATGTGGTGGTCGATCTCGCCGGTGCGGACCGCGTGCTCGGCCTTGGCGTCCAGGTAGGTGCGGATGCCGCCGCTGCGCTCGCCGTAGAAGAGCGCGACGTCGGCGACGCGCAGCGGCTCGGGCGCGACGGCGTGGAGCTTGCGGACGCGCGCGGCGCCGCCTTCGAGGACGGCCAGCTCAGGCGGCACGGCGGGCCTCCACGGCGACCGTCTCCCCCAACGCGCGGCGGTAGCCGTCGGCCAGGCGCTCCAGCGCGCGGTCCCACGTTCGCTCGGCGACCGCGCCGCGGGCGTTGGCGGCCAGCCGCGCGCGCTCGGCGGGGTCGGCGGCCAGCGCGACGACCGCGTCGGCCAGCGCGCCCGCGTCGGCGGCGCGCAGCAGGCCGGTGACGCCGTCGTCGACGATCGAGCACGGGCCGCCCTCGGCGACCGCGATCACCGGCAGGCCGGAGGCCTGGGCCTCCAGCAGCACCTGGCCGAAGGTGTCGGTGCGGCTGGCGAAGAGGAAGAGGTCGGCGTCGGCGTAGGCGTCGGCCAGCGCGTCGCCCTCCAGCCACCCCAAGAACGTCGCGTGCGCGCCGACGCGCTCGCGCAGGTGCCCCTCCTCGGGGCCGCCGCCGGCGAGCACGAGGTGCAGGCGCGGGTCGCGGGCGCGGGCGGCGAGGAAGGCGTCGGCGAGCAGGTCGGCCCCCTTCTCGCGGGTGAGCCGCCCGGCGTAGAGGACGTCGATGCGGTCGTCGCCGCCCGTCGCGGCCGCCGAGCGCGTGCGCCGCGCCGGGTCGAAGCGCGCGAGGTCCACCCCGCGGTCCCAGCGGCCGACGCGCCCGCCGTCGATCCCCAGGTCCTCGAGCACCCCGTCGCTGGCCTCGCTCGGCGAGAGCACGACCTCGCACTGGTCGTAGAACATCGACATGGCGCCCTGGGCGAAGGCCTCCAACATCGGGTCGGCGCTGCGCAGCCCGGCGTAGGCCCCCAACTCGGTGTGGTAGCTGCCGAGCACCGGCAGGTCCATCACGCGGGCGATCAGCAGCGCGGCGACGCCGGCCGGGCCGGGCGAGCAGAGGTGGACGAGGTCGTAGCGGCCCTCGGCCAGCGCCTCGACGATCGCCGGCAGCGACGGCACGCCGACCTTCAGCCCGGCGTAGAAGGGGATCTCGACCTCGGCGACCGCGCCCAGGCGCCGGTCGGCGATCAGGTCGGTGGAGACGATCTCGACCTCGAAGCCCGGCACGCCGCGGTGGCGCAGCTCCTGCAGCGTGTGCGTGACGCCGTGCATGCCGCCGACGCCGTCGGCGACCAGCGCGACGCGCCGCGGGTCGTCGTCGCGCGCCGGCGCGACCTTCGACTTCTCCTTGCCCAGGAAGGCCGCGGCGGGCGCGTAGGGGATCGCGGCGACGCAGGCGTCGAAGAGCTGCGCGGCGACCGGCGCCAGGCCGGCGGCGCCGTGGCGGCCGATGCCGTCGACGACGTTCTCGACGACCTGCGCGAGCTTGCGCTCGTGCGTGCGGCGCGCGCGGCGGAAGAGGTCGCGGTGGCGGAATTGGTCGTCCTGCATCGCCGCTAGGAGATCCGCGCTGGAGAGGTGGCCGAGGCCGACCGCGTCCAGCCAGGCGCGCAGCAGCGCGCGGGCGTCGGCGGGCTCGAGGTCGGCGCCCATCGCGCCGCGCCGGGCCTCGCCCTCGCGCATGACGCGCTCGACCATCGTGAAGACCGTGGTGGGGTCGACGGCCTCGTCGTCGGCGCGGCCCGCGCCGACGTCGTCGTGGTCGAGCGAGCGCACGGCCAGCGCCATCGCGGCGTGCGCCCACTTGGCGGCGCTGCCCTGGTCGCCGCCGGCCTGGGCGCGGCCGGCGCGCAGGTGCGCGAGGAACTCGGCGGGCGTGTCGGCGCGCGGGGTCTCGGTCCAGGTGCGGCCGACGTCGACGCCCGCGTGGTCGTCGGAGCCGCCGACGCCGGTGCCGCCGTGGGTCTCGACGTAGACGAAGGCCGGCAGGTTCAGCTCCTTGGCCCGCGCGCCGTTGCGGACCTCCCAGGCCGGGAAGAGCTGCGCGAGGCGGCGGCGGTGGCGCGGGGTCAGCGGCGCCTCGACCGCGTAGAACGGGTGCGCGAGCGCGCAGGCGATCTCGTGCTCGTGCAGGTACTCGGCGACCGACTCCACGCAGTTGCTGATCGCCTGCAGGTCGGCGAACTGCGTGGGCGTGATCCCGAAGACCAGGACGTGGACGGCCTGGGGCTCCTCGCGGAACCAGCAGGTCAGCTCGACCGAGATGAAGACGCGCGGGTCGTGCGCGATCTCCAGGACGCCGTCGATCGTGTCGTGGTCGGTGATCGTGACGAAGTCCATGCCGCGCGCCAGCGCGAGATCCAGGACTTCCTGAGGCGGCGTGGCGCACTCAGGAAGCCCGAGCGCTCGCTGCACGCCGAGTTTCGAAAGCTGCGATGCGGTCGAATGGCAGTGCAGATCGGCTCGCATGGGAACAAATCTCCCCTGCTAATGACCGCCTTCTGTGAACGCTCGACCAACATGGTGTGATCGAGGCGTGAACGGTTCGGTCAGCCGTCGAACGTCAGTTCCGCTGCCATTCCGGCAATCATCCACCGCAGCCCGCGCTCGAAGCGCTCGTCCTCGTCCTGGTCCCACTCCGCGTCGACGAACCGCGCCAGCGCGGGGTACGCGTCGGCGTGCTCGCGCAGCAGGCCCTCGACGTAGGGACGCAGCGCGTCCTGGTACTGCGTCTGGTCCATGCCGGCGCGCGCGAGCGCCTCGCGCTCGGCGATCGCGCGCGAGACGAAGCCGATCACGAAGTCGTCGGCGACGCCGAGCATCACGAGCGCCTGCTCCTTCGGGACGCCCTTCATGACCTGCAGCGACTGCTCGATGTGGGCGAACGCGCGCGGGCCGAGCTGCGGGCGCTCCCAGGCGCCGGAGACCATCCACGAGTGCCGCTGGTAGACCTCGCGGGTGCGGCGGCTGATCGCGGTCAGACCCTCCTGCCAGGTGTCGCCGAGCGCGTCGTCGGGGAGCAGCAGCTCGCCCATCACCTGGTCGGTCATCAGGTCGAGCAGGTCGTCCTTGGTCGGGATGTGGTGGTAGAGCGACATCGTCCCGACGTTCAGCTCCTTGGCGATGCGGCGCATCGAGACGGCGCCGGGGCCCTCGGCCTCGGCGACGCGCAACGCGGCGGTGATGATCTCCTCGCGGTTGAGGCCGGAGCCGCGGCCACGGCCGCCGCGGGCGACCGGCGTCTCCGGCTGCCACAGCAGGCCGAACGGGCTCCGGGCCTCCTCGTCGCCGGGCGCGCGGCCGCGGGCGGCCTCGGCCTCGCGGCGGGCGGCGAACGCGGCCTCCATCGCCTCCTCGCGCGCGGCCTCGCCGGCCTCCTTGGCCTTGGCCCGCGCGGCGTGCGCGGCCTCCTTGGCCTTCTGGCGCGCGGCCAGCCCGGCCTGGCGGGCCACCTCGCGTTCCTCCTTGGTCGGACGGCGCCGGCGATCGCTGCTTGACATTCGTACAGCGTACTGCGATCGTACGCCGTACGGCAAACGTACACCGTACGAACCGACTCCCCAGAAGGATCCCCCTTTGACCGCTCTCCTCACCCCACCCGCCGCGGCGCCCGTGAGCTCGCGGCCGTATCGCCTCCGCTGGCTCGTGGCCGCCGTCGTCATGGCCGCCAACATGATGGACCTGCTCGACGCCACGATCGTCAACGTCGCCGGGCCGTCGATCCACCGCGACCTCGGCGGCGGCGCGACCACGATCCAGTGGCTGAGCGCCGGCTACACGCTGGCCTTCGCCGTCCTGCTCATCGCCGGCGCCCGGCTCGGCGACATCTTCGGCCGCCGCCGGCTGTTCCTCATCGGCTCGGCCGGGTTCACGCTCTTCTCCGCCGCCTGCGCGGTCGCGCCCAGCGTCGGCGTGCTGATCGCCTTCCGCGCGCTGCAGGGCGCCTTCGGCGCGCTCATGATCCCCCAGGGCTTCGGCCTGCTCAAGGAGGTCCTCGACGACGACGAGCTGCAGAAGGCCACCGGGTTGTTCGGCCCGGTCACGGGCCTGGCGATGCTCGCCGCGCCGATCGTCGCCGGCGCGCTCGTCGAGGCCGACCTCTGGGGCACCGAGTGGCGCATGGTGTTCCTCATCAACATCCCGATCGGCCTGGTGACGCTGCCGCTCGCGATCCGCTCGCTGCCGCGCGGCATCGGCCGCCCGGGCATGAAGCTCGACGTCACCGGCGTCTGGCTCGTCGGCCTCGCGCTCGTCGCGATCATCTACCCGCTCATCCAGGGGCAGACCGACGGCTGGCCGGTCTGGTGCTTCGCCTCCCTCGTGGCCGGCGCGGGCCTGTTGATGGCCTTCCTGCGCCACGAGCGTCGTCGCGAGGGCGATGCGCTGATCGAGCCGTCGCTGCTCACCAACCGGACCTACCTCAGCGGCATCGCGGTCATGTTGGGGCTCTTCGGGGCGTTCGGCGGGCTGTTGCTGTGCATCTCGCTCTTCGGCCAGCTCGGCGAGGGCTGGGGCCCGGTCCACGCCGGGCTGACGCTGACGCCGATGGTGGTCGGGATGATCGCCGGCATGGCGGGGTCGATGGCCCTCGTCGCGCGACTCGGGCGCCATCTGCTGCACCTCGGGATCGTGGCGATCGCCGTCGGCGCCGCGACGCTCGCGCTGACCATCGCGGGCGCCGACAGCGCCACGACCTGGGACCTCGTCCCCGGCCTCTTCCTGATCGGCGCGGGCGCCGGCGCGAGCATCGGGCAGCTCTTCCAGTTCATCCTGACCAGCGTGAGCATGGACGAGGTCGGGTCGGCCTCGGGCGTCCTCGAGGCCACGCAGCAGCTGTCGACCTCGCTCGGGGTCGCCGTCCTGGGCACGATCTTCTTCGCCGTCTTCAAGCACCATGTGGCGCCGCAGGCGCTGGAGATCACCGCATGGGCGTGCATGGCGCCGTTGGCGCTCGCCTTCGTCCTCGTGTTCCGGCTTCCCATGCACGCGCGAGAGGAGGCGGCGGCATGACCACCACCTTGTCCTCCGGCGTCGTCGCCCGGGGCCTCGGCAAGCGCTTCGGCGACGCCTGGGTCCTGCGCGACGTCGACCTCGACGTCCCGGCCGGCACCGTGCTCGGCCTGCTCGGGCCCAACGGCGCGGGCAAGACCACCGCGGTCCGGATCCTCGCCACGCTGCTGCGGCCCGACGAGGGCGAGGCGCGCGTCTGCGGGTACGACGTCGTGCGCGACGGCTACCAGGTCCGCCAGCTCATCGGGCTGACCGGCCAGTACGCGTCCGTGGACGAGGGCCTGTCCGGCACCAACAACCTGATCATGATCGGGCGGCTGCTCGGCATGCCGCGGCCGGACGCACGGGCGCGGGCGGCCGAGCTGCTCGCCAGGTTCGACCTCACCGAGGCGGCCGGCCGGCCAGCGAAGACGTACTCCGGCGGGATGCGGCGGCGGCTCGACCTGGCCGCCAGCCTCGTCGGCCGGCCCCGGGTGCTGTTCCTCGACGAGCCGACGACCGGCCTCGACCCGCACAGCAGGAACGAGGTATGGGCGATGATCAGGGAACTGGTCACGGACGGTACCACCGTGCTGCTCACCACCCAGTACCTAGACGAAGCCGACCAGCTCGCGCACGACATCGCGGTCGTCGACCAAGGGCGGGTCATCGCGACAGGCACTCCCGACGAGCTCAAGGCGGGGGCCGGCCGGCAGGTGCTCGAGGTCACCCCGGCCAGCCGGGCGGACGTCGCGGCGGTCGCCGCG
>NZ_DASRZV010000038.1:0-199748 GCF_035685985.1 Baekduia sp. | reverse complement strand
TTGCGGCCTACGTGTCCTCCGAGCCCGGCCCGGGCGGGGAGCCGCTGTACGAGTGGATCGACATCCGGGAGGTCATGTCCGATGCGCCCTCGGGCGACTGACCCGGCGTGACCGGCGAGCCCGTGCGACGGCTGGACGAGGGCGCGCTGCGCGCCCTCGTCCCGCGGGTGCTGGGGGGCCTGGTCCGGCGGGGCGAGGACTTCGACGCCGCCGAGGACGCGCTCCAGGAGGCGCTGCTGGAGGCGCTGCGGGTCTGGCCCGGGCACCCGCCGCGCGACCCGCGCGCATGGCTGACCGCGGTCGCGACGCGGCGGCTCGTCGACGCCCGCCGCAGCGAGGCCGCCCGGCGCCGCCGAGAGGAAACGACGGACCCCGAGTGGCGGCCGGCCGCCACGGAGCAGGGCGACGACACCCTGTTCCTGCTCTTTTGCTGCTGTCACCCCGACCTCGCCCCCACCTCCCAGGTGGCGCTGACCCTGCGCGCCGTCGGCGGCCTGACTACCGGGGAGATCGCCGACGCCTTCTACGTCCCCGCGGCGACGATGGCGCAGCGGATCAGCCGCGCCAAGCGCACCCTGCGCGGGCGCCCGCTGGACCAGCCCGGCGACCTCGCCGTCGTGCTGCGCGTGCTCTACCTCATCTACACCACCGGCCATGCGGGCCGGGTGGACCTGGCCGGCGAGGCGATCCGGCTCGCCCGCCAGCTCACCCTCGCCACCGAAGAGCCCGAGGCGCGCGGGCTGCTCGCGCTGATGCTGCTGAACCACGCCCGGCTCCCGGCGCGACTCGATCCCGAGGGCCGGATCGTCACGCTCGACCGGCAGGACCGCGGCCTGTGGGACACCCGCGAGATCGCCGAGGGCGTGCGCGTGCTCCAGTCCGCGCTCGCGCGCGAGCGCCCCGGCCGGTACCAGATCGAGGCGGCGATCGCGGCCCTGCACGACGACGCGGCGACCGCCGCGGAGACCGACTGGCCGCAGATCCTCGCCTGGTACGACGACCTCGTCGCGCTGACCGCCGAGCCGGTGCGCCAGGACCCCGCCGCCGTGCTCGGACGCTCGGTCGCCGTCGGCCACGTGCTCGGCGCGGCGGCCGGGCTGCGCGAGACCGACCGCCTGCGCGACGTGATCGGCGACCGCCACCGCTGGCACGCGGTCCGCGGCCACCTGCACGAGCTCGACGGCGACCTGGAGGCCGCGGCCCTCGCCTACGCGGAGGCCGCGAGCCGAGCCACGAACGTCGCCGAGCGCGACCACCTGGTCCGCCGGGCCGCGCGGGCCCGCGCCCGGGCGGACGCCTGAACGCCGCCCCGAGGAGCGGGCGATCTCAGCCCGCGATGCGGTCCAGCTCGCGCGGGCGCAGCAGCGCGACGAGCTCGCCGCGCGTCCCCTCCAGGCGCACGCCCGCGACGCCGCCCTTCTTGAAGTCCACGCGCGCGCCGGTGAGGTCGTGGACGACCTGGGCGAAGTCCGGGTTGTGGCCGACGACCAGGATGCGGCCGTCGGGCTCGACGCCCAGCAGCAGGTCGCGGGCGTCGGCGACCGAGAAGTCCTGTGACAGCACCGGCGTGACGATCGGCTCCTCGCCGAGCGCCTCGCAGGCCAGCAGCGCGGTGTCCCGCGCCCGCACGCGCGGGCTCGTGTAGACGGCATGGAACGTCAGCTCCAGCGCCGCCAGCGCCCCGCCGGCCGCGCGCGACTGGTCGCGCCCGCGCTCGGTCAGCTCGCGGTCGAAGTCGGGCTTGGCGTCGTGGGGCTCGGCTTCGCCGTGTCGCAGCAGCCACAACTGGTTCGCCATGCCCGCGGACGTTAACCGGTCCGCGGGTCCGCGGGCCGCTCAGCGTGGGCGCCGCGCGCGCCTCACTTCAGCGAGCGCGTCGGCGGCCCGGTCCAGGTCTTGCCCGACGCGTCGGTCCACCGCACGCGCCACTCGCGCGTGGAGCTGCCGCGCACGGCGGTCGAGGTCCAGTAGCCGAGGGCGTTGGTCGTGACCGTCTTGATCGTCTTGAACGTCCCGCCGTGCGTGTTGCGCTGCTGGACGACGACCTTGGTGACGCCCTTGGCCGGGCGGGCCAGGCCCCACAGCGTGACCTTCGACGCGCCCGAGATCTTGGCGACCAGCGGCAGGCGGAAGCCCTCCAGCGCGGGCTTGGCCTTGCCGGCGGCGGTGCGCAGGCCGGACTCGAAGCCGCCGTAGGAGGTGCCGGGGCCGGCGGCATCCTTCTTGTCGTCGGTCAGCAGGTACTGCGAGAACGCCTTCACGCGCGGGTTGTAATAGGCCAAGCGCTCGGCGTAGGAGCGGTACTCGGCCTGGCGCTGCAGGCTGACGCCGTAGAGCGGGTCCGGCGTGGACTGGATGCCGAACTCGGTGAGGTAGATCGGCAGCGACTTCTTGACGACGCCTGCCTTGGCCGCCTTGTCCAGCGCGGCGACCAGGCGCGACAGCGTCCCGATCATCACGTCGTTGGGCTGCGGGTTCTTGAACTGCGGGCCCTTGCGCGTCGTGTAGGCGTGGTGCGCGTAGCCGTCGACGCGCAGCTTGGCGCAGCCGCCCGACTTCTTGTAGGACGTGCTCAGGCACAGCGCGCCGCGCAGGAACGTCAGCGGCGCGACGTCCTTGCCCGTGCCCGTCGGCGCGGTCTCCCCCATCAGCACCGGCTTGGTGTCGCCCGCGTTGGCCAGGCCGCGCAGGGCGGCAGCGTAGAGGCCGCGGTAGATCTTCGGCGACGCCGGGCGGTGCTGGGAGTCGTACTGCGGCATCAGGAACTTCGGGTGGTTGGGCTCGTTCCAGATCGACCAGCGGCTGACCTCGTCGCCGAAGTGCTCGGACAGCGCCGTCATGAACATGCGGAACTCGTTCGGGCTCGGGCGCGTGACGTTGTCGCGCGCGCCGTTGGTCGCCCAGGTCGGGACCGGGCCGGACGCGGTGACCTGCACGGTCCACCCGCGGGCCTTGGCCTCGTCGAGCACCGGCTGGTACTTGGACCAGTCGTAGACCGACGGGTCGGTCATGTCGAGCTTGGGCTTGATGCGCGAGTCGGCGTCGGGCGCGACGTCCTTCCAGTACAGGACGATCCGCAGCGCGTGGGCGCCGAGCGAGTCGATCTCCTTGAACGCCTCCTCGCGCTTGGCGGCGTCGGAGTCGAACAGGTCGCGCGGCGCCTCGAACGTGACCTCCTCGTTCTTGCTCGCGTGGGCCGCGGGGGCGTGCGCGAAGGCGGCGAAGAGCAGGGCGGCGAGCGCGAGGAGCGCGGCGCTGAAGGGGCGTCGGAGGAGGGAGGTCATCACGTGAAGGGGACACGCTAGCGACGCCCGAAGTTGCGTGAGCGTGTCATGAGGCTTGCGTCGTCCCGGGGTTTCGCATACCTTCGAGTAGGTATGCCGACCCGAGCCGCCGCCGCCGAGGCCACGCGCAGCGCGCTGATCGACGCGGCGATCGAGCGGTTCGCGGCCGACGGGCTGCGCGCGTCGTTCGACGCGGTGGCCGCCGACGTCGGGGTCACCAAGGGCGCGCTGTACCACCACTTCGGCTCCAAGGAGGGCCTCGTCGAGGCCGTCTACAAGGAGGCGATCCGGCGCCACGCCGACCGCGTCATCGCGGCGTCGGCCGACGGCGACGGCCGGACGCGGCTGCTGGCGCTGGTCGACGCGTCCACGCGCCTGTACACGTCGCGCACGCCGTTCTACCGGCTGCTGACGACGCTGCACCTGGCGGCCGCCGGCGAGCGCCCCGCGCTCGCCGACATCGCCCGGCGGAAGCAGCGCACCCAGCGCGACTTCATGATCGACCTCGTGCGCCAGGGTCAGCGCGACGGGTCGATCCGCCCGCGGCTCGACGCCGAGGCGGTCGGGCTGACGGTCAACGTCGCCCTGGAGGGCTTCCTGACCCAGCAGCTCGAGCCGCCGGCGCAGCAGCGCCGGTGGGTCGCCTCGTTCCGTTCCTTCTTGGAGGAGTTGTTGTGATCGACTTCACCGTGCCCGACGAGCTGGCGGAGCTGCTCGACCGGGTCAAGGCCTACATCTCGGAGGAGGTGCTGCCGGCCGAGGCCGAGATCGCCGACCCGCACGACGTGCTCGCGTCGTGGGACGTCGTGCGGCGGCTGCGCGACCGGGCGCGCGAGCGCGGGATCTACACCCCGCACCTGCCCGAGGAGTACGGCGGGCTGGGGATCGGGGTGTTGGGCATGGCCTTGATCTCCCAGGAGCTGGGCACGGCGCCGCTGGGCGCGCTGGGCATGAACTGCATGGCGCCCGACGAGGGCAACATGCACACCTTGCTCATCGCGGGGTCCGAGGAGCAGCAGGAGCGCTGGCTGCGGCCGCTGGCCGAGGGGTCGATCCGGTCGTGCTTCGCGATGACCGAGCCCGACGTGGCGTCGAGCGACCCCACCAACCTGGAGACCACCGCGGTGCTGTCCGACGACGGCGACGCGTGGGTGCTCAACGGGCGCAAGTGGTGCATCACGGGCGCGATCGGCGCGGCGTTCGCGATCGTGGTGGCCAAGACGGGTTCCGACGAGGCCGCCGGCCACCGCAACTACTCGCTGATCCTCGTCCCGACCGACACGCCGGGCTGGGCGGTCGAGCGCGACCCGGAGTGGATGGGCTCGCACTCGCCCGGCGGCCACCCGATCGTCACGCTGACCGACGTGCGCGTCCCGCGCGCGAACCTCCTCGGCGCCCAGGGCGAGGGCTTCGTCATCGCCCAGAAGCGCCTGGCCGGCGGGCGGCTGGCCCACGCGATGCGCTGGATCGGGATGTCGCAGCGCGCGCTGGACCTCGCGACGCAGCGTCTGCTGACGCGTAAGACCTTCGGCAAGGAGCTGGCCCGCCACCAGATGCTCCAGGCGATGATCGCCGACTCCGCGATCGACCTGTACGCCTCGCGGCTGATGGTCCTGCACACCGCGTTCAAGCTGGAGCACGGCCTGCCCCACCGCCAGGAGGTGGCGATGACCAAGACCTTCGTGTCGGAGGCCTTCGGCCGCATCGCCGACCGCGCCGTGCAGATCCACGGCGCCGCGGGCATCGCGCTCGACCTCCCGGTCGGGCGCATCTACCAGGACGCGCGCGCGGCGCGCATCTACGACGGCGCCTCGGAGGTGCACCGCATGACGATCGCGCGCGAGCTGCTGAAGCTGGCGATGAGCGGCGAGTCCACGAAGGCCGCGACCGGAGACCTCGCCTAGCCATGGCCCACGAGATCGCACCCGACGACGTCGTCCGCACGTTCGAGGACGGCGCCGCCAACGACCGCCCGCCGTTGTTGGTGCTCGACCCGTTGTTGTCGTTCCTGGACGAGGCCGGGCTCGGCGACGGCGAGCCGTCGATCGCCGCCATCGGCGACGGCCACTCCAACGCCACGTACCTGTTCGAGCGCGGCGGGGCGCGGTTCGTGCTGCGGCGCCCGCCGCGGCCGCCGATCCCGCCGTCGGCCAACGACATGCTGCGCGAGGCGCGCGTGCTGCGCGGGCTGGAAGGGCGGGCGCGGGTGCCGAAGGTCCTCGCGGCCTGCGACGACGCGTCGGTGATCGGCGCGCCGTTCTACGTGATGGAGCTGGTCGAGGGCGACGTCGTCACGAGCGCGATGCCGCCGGCGCTCGACACGCCGGAGGGCCGGCGCGCCACCGCCTTCGAGCTGATCGACGCGCTCGTGGAGGTGCATGGGGTCGACTGGCGCGCGGCCGGGCTGGAGGGCTTCGGCAAGCCCGACGGCTACCTGGAGCGCCAGCTGCGGCGCTTCCTCGGGCTGTGGGACCACAACAAGACGCGCGAGATCCCGGCGGTCGAGAGCGTCGGCGCGTGGCTGGGCGCCAACCTCCCGGTCTCGCCGCCGGCCACGATCGTGCACGGCGACTACCGCCTCGGCAACGTGCTGCTGGCGCCGGGCGCGCCGGCGCGGATCGCCGCGATCCTCGACTGGGAGATGTCGACGATCGGCGACCCGCTGGCCGACCTGGGGTACTTCTGCACGCTGTACGTCGAGCCGGGCGACCCGCCGGTCGGCAAGTTCGAGCTGTCGAGCGTCACGCGCGCCGAGGGCTGGCCGACGCGCGCCGAGCTGATCGCGCGCTACGAGGAGCGGTCCGGGCGGTCGATGACCGACATCCGCTGGTACCAGACGCTGGCGCTGTGGAAGTCGATCGTGTTCATGGAGGGCAACTACAAGCGCGCGTCGTCGGGCATGAGCGACGACCCGTACCTGAAGGCCTTCGGCGACGGCGTCGTCGAGCTGGCCCAGCGCGCGGAGGGGCTGACCCGTGGCGCGTGAGGCGACCCCGCGTCGCGGGCTGCTCCTCGACTGGGGCGGCGTCATGACCACCAACCTGTTCGCGTCCTTCGGCGCGTTCTGCGCGCGCGAGGGCCTGGCGGCCGACGTGCTCGCCCAGGCGTTCCGGACCGACCGCGGCGCGCGCGACGCGCTGATCGCCTACGAGGAGGGCCGCCTGGAGGACGACGCGTTCGCGCTCGCGCTGGCGGCCGCGCTCGGCCTCCCGCCCGAGCGCGCCGAGGGGCTGATCGACGAGCTGATGTCCGGCGCGACGCTGGAGGGCGACATGGTGGACCTGGTCCGCCGCGCGCGGGCGGCGGGGATCCGGACCGGGATGGTGTCCAACTCCTGGGGCGCGGACCGCTACCCGGCCGACGTCGTCGCCGAGCTGTTCGACGCGACCGTGATCTCCGGCGTCGAGGGCTTCCGCAAGCCCGACCCCAGGATGTACGCGTTGGGGGCCGAGCGGATCGGCGTGCCGGCGCGGGCGTGCGTCTTCGTCGACGACCTGCCGTTCAACCTCGAGCCGGCCGCGGAGCTGGGCATGGCGACGGTCCTGCACGAGGACCCGACGGCGACGATCGAGCGCGTCGCGGTCCTGCTGGGGATCTGAGGGGTCCGGGCGCGCGTCAGGCGCCGGCCCGTGGGACCCCGGGCGAGCACCCCGGCAAACGGTGGGGCTCAAGCGCGGTCGGCAGATGCCGACCACGCGAATGGATGGAGAAGCCAACCGGGTCCTGGCTGTGTCCGACGGAGGCGGACCGCGCGCGCATGCTCGAGGCGGGGTCGCTCGTGCGGCTCACGCGGGTCTGGGTGTCGCTGCTGGTCGCCGTCGCGACGGCCGCGGCCGGGCCGTGGGTCGGCTGGTGGCCGTCGATCTTCGGCGTGCTGGCCGCGCTGCAGGTCGCGACGCTGGACCGGCGCGTCGTCGGCAGCGCCCGCCCCGAGCGCTACGTGGCGGCGTCGTTCCTCTCCACCGCGATCTTCGCGACCGCCGGCGCGGCGAGCTCCGGCGGCCCGCAGTCGCCGATGCTCGTGCTCGTCGCGCTGCCGGCGATCCTGATGGCCAACCGCTTCCGGCGGCCCGTGGTGGTCGCCGGCCTCACCGCGACCCTCGTGATCATGCTGCTGGGCTCGGTGGCCGTCGACCCCGCGTCGTTCGCCGACGACCCGTCGCTCGTGCTGATCTCGTGCGCGCTGGTGATCGGCGTCGTGGTCTTCACGCTCTCGCTGAGCGACACCGAGATGGCGCTGCGCGAGGACGCCCGCGTCGACCACCTGACCGGCCTGAACAACCGCGCCTCGCTGGCCCCGCGCTTCGAGGAGCTGCGCTCCAACGCCCGCGCGACCGGCTGCTCGATCGCGCTGGTCGTCTACGACCTCGACTGCTTCAAGTCGGTCAACGACGACCTCGGCCACGACCGCGGCGACGCGGTCCTGCGCGACACCGCCGGGCTGCTGCGCCGACATCTCCGCGCCGCCGACCTGGTGTACCGCCTCGGCGGCGAGGAGTTCTGCGTGGTCCTCCCGGGCCTCGGCGTGACGCAGGCGGCCGAGATCGCCCAGCGCCAACGGGAGTCGATCGAGGAGGCCCGCCCCGGCGGCGTGGCCATCACGATCTCCGGCGGCGTGGCCGCCGCCACGGGCTGCGAGGTGGAGTGGGACCCGCTGTTCCAGTCCGCGGACGCCGCGCTGCTGTTGGCCAAGCGCGAGGGCCGCAACCGCATCGTCGTCGCGGGCGGCGAGGACGCCTCGGCGCTGGCGGCCGCCGCCTGAGCCGCAACCCCGGGAGCGCCGCAACCCCGGGAGCGCCGCAACCCCGGCGGTGCGGGTCACTCTATGACGAACTATTCGTCATAGACCGACCCGGATGTCCTCGCGCCCGCGGCGCCCGCGGCGCCGGCGCCACCGCCGTCCCGCAGGATCCGCGCCCGCAGCTCCACGCCGCGCCCGGCCTGCACGGCGCGCGTCGCGCGCTCGGTCGTCAGCTCCACGCCTCGCGCGGCCGCCAGGTCGAGCAGCTCCTGGCGCTCGTCGTTCTCCGCCGCCGCGCGCAGGAACAGCCAGCAGAAGAGCCCGATGGTCAGCAGCGACTCCTCGAGCATCATGATCGCGCCGGCCACGACCTGGTCGTCGGCGCCCGAGATCCCGTGCAGCGCCTCGCCCGGCGCGTAGGCGTCGTAGAACGCGCCGCCGCCGAACAGGAACGCGTTGGCCAGCGCGGCCCCGACCAACCGCACCATGATGATGTAGCCGGCCTTCCACCCGGTCCCGAACCACGCGGGCTTGGGCAGCGGGCCGAACAGGCACATCCAGACGTTCGCGCCGAAGAAGATGAAGCACAGGTGCTGGAGCGCGTGGACGCCGTCGTGGCGCAGCGCCGCCTCGTGCAGCGCCGGGACGTGCCACAGCACCAGGTCGGTCGCCCACAGCGGCAGCGCGACCAGCGGATGCGCCAGCACGCGCAGCCGGTCGAAGAGCCCGATGCGCAGGATCGGCGCCAGCAGCGGCCCCGTCAGCCCCACGACGATCAGCAGCGCCCCGAGGTCCGCGATCGTCAGGTGCTCGACCATGTGCGCCCAGAACAGCTCCTCCGACAGGGAGGACAGCGGGGACACGAGCACGGCCACGATCAGCCCGACGCCGCAGTAGAACGCGGCCTGCCGCCAGCCCGGCACCGCCCGCGGCGTCCCGCTCAGCGTCCGCGCCCGGCGCCAGTACAGCGCCGCGGTCACCGCCGCGGGCGCCAACTGCAGCGGCGCGAACGTCAGCGTCATCCCGCCGCCACCGCCCCGACGCCGCCCAGCGCCAACACGATCCCGAGCACCTGCGGCGCGGCCACGCGCTCCTTCAGCACCGCCGCGGCCAGCATCACGGTCATCACGGGGTACATGCCGCCGAGCACGCTGACGACGCTCAGGTCGCCCTTGGTGTTGGCGATCGCGATCAGCGCCGTCGCCAGCAGGTCGACCGTCCCGACCGCCGCGATCCCGAGCCCGAGCTTGCGGGTCGGCAGCCTCGGCCGCCCGCGCGCGATGATCAGCGCCACGAACGGCAGCGCGGCGCTGCGCGCGATCACCAGCGTCCACGGCACCGACGCGTCGCTGGGCGCGTCGGTCAGCGCGAAGAAGCCGCCGAAGCCGATCGCGCTGACCAGCGCCAGCGCGACGGCCCGCCGCGAGGACGCCGCGGCCTCGGAGTCCGCGTGCTCCTCGCGCGACGCCAGCACCACGCCCGCGACGATCGCCGCCAGCCCCAGCGCGGTCACCGCCGACGGCCGGTTGCCGGTCGCGATCCCGACGACCACCGGCAGCCCGACGCCCGCCGAGGAGATCGGCGCCACCACGCTCATCGTCCCGATCGACAGCGCCGCGTAGAAGCAGCCGAGCCCGAGCACGCCCGACAGGCCGCCGCCCAGCGCCGACCAGAAGTCGCTCGCGTCGTCGAAGAACGGCTTCCCGGACACCAGCGTGATCGCCAGGATCACGACCAGCCCGCCGCCCTCGACCAGGAACAGCACCACGGGCACGCTCACGCGCCGGCTGGCGAGGCCGGCGAGGAAGTCCGCGGTCCCCCACGAGACCGCGGCGGCGAGAGCGAGCGCGATGGCCATCGGAGGCGGATCGTGCCACGGGTGCGGCTAACGCCGCGCCGCGCCGCCGCGCGACGGGATCGCGGGCACGACCGGGGTCGCGTCGCGCTCGTCCCGCGTGCGCACGGCCGGCCGCGCCGCGTGCGGCCCGGCGGGCCCGAAGACCAGCTGGCGGAGGTAGTGCGCGCGGCCGACGCCGCCGCCCTCGCCGACCACGGCCACCGCCGTCACCGCCAGCCCGACGAGCGCCAGGGGCAGCGCCCGTCGCAGCACACGCTCCCGCGTGTCCCCGGCGCCCGGTACCGTCACGCGCGTGCGGCGGCTTTCCATCGCGCGCTCGGTCCAACTGGCGCTTCTCGGATTGACGATCGCTCTCACGGCGATCGCGGGTTTCGGCGTGGGCGCGCTGTACTCCTCCCGCCAGCACTACGAGGACCAGCTGGCCGAGGCCTTCGAGGTCAAGGCGGCCGCCGGGAAGCTGCTGGCGGCGTCGGTCGTCGAGGAGGCGACGCTGCGCCTGCCGGCCGACCAGCGCACGCCCGCGGCCGACGCGCGCGCCCGCCGCGCCTACGAGCAGCAGCTGGCCGACACGCGCCGCCGCGCCCAGGGCGATCCCGAGTCCGTGCGCCTCGTCGCCCAGGCCGGCGCCGCCCAGGCGCGGCTGCGCCGCCACGACGCGCCCGCGGGCGCCGCGCTGGCCGCGCGCGCGCCGATCAACGCGCTGTCGCGCCGCCAGGACGCGCGCCTCGACAAGGCCGACGACAGCGCCCGCGACGACTCGCGCCAGGCGCTGGCGGCGATCACCGCCGCGGGCGGCCTCGCGCTGGCGGGCGCGATCGCGCTCGTCGCGCTCCTGCTGGCCGGCGTCCGCCGTCCGCTGGAGGCGCTGGTCGACGCCAGCGCCAAGCTCTCCGAGGGCGACCTCTCCGCCCGCGTGGACGAGAACTCCGGCCCCGACGAGCTGCGCGAGCTGGGCCGCTCGTTCAACGCGATGGCCATCGACCTGGAGGAGGCCAACGAGCGCCTCGACGCGGAGCGCCGCAGGCTGGCGGTGACGGTCCGGTCGCTCGGCGACGGCCTGCTGATCATCGACGACGAGGGCCTCGTCTCCTCGGCCAACCCGCGCGCGCTGCGCCTCGTGCCCGAGATCCGGGTCGGTCACCCGCCCGACGTCGCGGGCCTGGCGCTGCCGTCGGTCGACGAGGCGATCGGCGGCGTCGAGGTCCTGCTGGAGCACGACGGGCGCACGCTGGCGGTCACCGCCGCGCGGCTGGAGGAGCACGCCGACGGCGGCGTCGTCTGGACGCTGCGCGACGCCACCGAGCGCGCGCGCCTGGAGCGCCTCAAGAGCGAGTTCGTCGCGACCGCGTCGCACGAGCTGCGCTCGCCGCTGACCTCGATCAAGGGCTTCGTCGAGCTGCTGCGCGCCGGCGAGGGCCTGGACGACCGCCAGCGCGAGTTCCTGGACATCGTGCTCGTGTCCACCAACCGCCTGGTGGACCTTGTCAACGACCTGCTCGACATCGCGCGCCTGGAGGCCGGGCGCGTCGAGGTCCACCGCCGCCCGGTCGACGTCTCCGAGGTCCTGGAGGACGTCACGACGCTGCTGCGCGGCCGCATCGACGCCAAGCACCAGCACTTGGTCGTCGAGGTCTCCGACGACACGCCGCGCGTGCTGGCCGACGCCACGCGCCTGCGCCAGATGCTCACCAACCTGGTGACCAACGCGCACCTCTACACCGACGAGGGCGGGTCGCTGATCCTGCGCGCCGGACGCCATCCGGCGGGCGTCCGGATCGAGGTCGCCGACACCGGCCGCGGCATGTCGCCCGCCGAGCTGGAGCACGTCTTCGAGCGCTTCTCGCGCGGCCAGGGCTCGACCGGCACGCCGGGCACGGGCCTGGGCCTGTCGATCGTGAAGTCGCTGGTCGACCTGCACGGCGGGACGATCGACGTCTCCTCGACGCCCGGCGAGGGCACGACGTTCGCGGTCACGCTGCCCGCCGCGCCCGGCCCGGGCGTCGTCACGCGGCCGTCCGACGCGCTGCGCGGCCGCCGCGTCCTGGTCCTCGACGACGAGCCCGAGACCGCGCGGCTGATCGCCGAGCGCCTGGAGCCCTTCGGCGTCACCTGCGAGATCGTCCACGACGGCCAGACCGCGCTGGCGCGGCTGCGCGAGGAGCGCTTCGACGCGATGACGCTCGACGTGCTGATGCCGGGCACCAGCGGCTTCGAGGTCCTGCGCGAGCTGCGCGCCGACGAGCGGCTGACCGACCTGCCGGTCGTCGTCGTGTCGGTGTTCTCCGGGCGCGAGGCGCTGAGCGGCGAGTGGGTCGTCTCCAAGCCGATCGACGCCGAGGAGCTGGCCGACGCGCTGGGCAGCGCGGTCCTCGCCGGCCGCGTCCGCGTGCTGGCCGTCGGCCGCTCGGACGTGCGCACGAACCTCCGCGCGGTCCTCGACGACCTGGCCATCGAGCACGAGTGGGCGTCGACGCCGCTGGAGGCCGCGCGCCTGTGCGCGATGCGCCGCTTCGAGGTCGCGCTGGTCGACGCCGGCCTGCCGGACGCCGAGGCCGCGATCGCCGGGCTGGACCTGCGCGGGCGCCGTCTGCGGCGCTCGGTCGTGGTCGTCAGCGCCGACGAGCACGGCGTCCCGGGGCTGGCGCGCCTGGACGCCGAGCCGATCCCGATCGCTGAGGCCGGGACCGCGGTGCTCGCGCTCTTGGAGCCGACGGCGGCGGCGGACTTGTAGGCTCGCGGTGGAGGACATGCCTGGCAAGGGGACGATCACCGACGTCGCGGTGCTGCAGGAGCGGCTGGCCACCGTCGAGCGCTCGGCCGCCGACAAGGAGCAGCAGCTCGAGCGCTATGCCGCCGACCTGCGCGAGACGTTCAAGCGCGAGCGCGAGCGACGCCACGAGCTGCGCCGGTCCTACATGGCCACGGTGCGGGCGCTGTGCAACGCCGTCGAGGCCCGCGACGCCTACACCGGCAAGCACGCCGAGCGCGTCGCCGCCTACGGCATGGAGATCGCCAAGGAGCTCGGCGCCGAGTTCGCCGAGGACCCCGAGGTCGAGTTCGGCTTCCTGCTGCACGACGTCGGCAAGGTCGCGGTGCCGGACTCGATCCTCTGGAAGCCCGAGCCGCTGACGACCGAGGAGCGCGCGCTGATGGAGCGCCACCCGATCGTCGGCTGGGAGATCCTCAGCGAGATCGACTTCCTCGGCGAGGCCAAGCTCGTCGTGCGCCACCACCACGAGCGCTGGGACGGCGCCGGCTACCCGGACGGGCTGGCCGGCGAGGCGATCCCGCTGGCCGCGCGCGTGTTCGCGGTCGCCGACGTGCTCGACGCGCTGACGACCGTGCGGCCCTACCGCCAGCCGTCGTCGCTGGACGCGGCGCGCGGCATGATCGCGGAGTCGTCGGGCACGCAGTTCGACCCCGAGGTGGTCGACGCGTTCATGGAGATCGCGCCGGCGCGGCTGGACGCCATCCGGCTCGAGGTCGGTTGATGCGGTCGGTCCTGATCGTCGACGACGACCCGTTCATCCGCAAGCTGGTCTCGACCACGCTGGAGGACGTCTCGGAGTTCCGGCTGCACGAGGCGGCCAACGGCCTCGAGGCGGTCGAGCTGGCCGGCGAGGTCCATCCCGAGGTCGTGTTCCTCGACATCGACATGCCGCGCATGGACGGGATCGAGGCCTGCCGGCGCATCCGCGCGCTGGACGACGGCACCGCGTCGAAGGCGACGATCGTGATGCTGACGGCCGCGGGGGCGCAGGAGAACGAGACGCGGGCGCGGTCGGCGGGCGCGGACCTGTTCCTGACGAAGCCGTTCTCGCCGCTCGACCTGCTGCGGCTGGTCGACGAGCTGTCGTAGCCGCGCCGCGCCGCGGCGCGGGAGCGCCGCGCGAGCGCCGACGCGCCAACTCCGCGGGGCGTGTCGAGATCGCCTCGACGCCGTTCGTCGCCCTGGGTGAGAGTGTTCATCGAGCCCCTTCCCAGGAGGACCCCACCATGCGCTACATGATGTTCATGAAGGTCGACGAGGCCGTCTACGAGCGGGACCCGGCCGGCGAGACCGAGGCCTACGCCGCGATGGGCCGCTACAACGAGGAGCTGACCAAGGCCGGGGTGCTGCTCGCGCTCGACGGCCTGCAGCCGCCCAGCGCGGGCGCGCGGATCGAGTTCGGCGAGGGCGGCGCGACGGTCGTCGACGGGCCGTTCGCCGAGGCCAAGGAGGTCGTCGGCGGCTACTGGATCATCGACGTCAGGTCGCACGACGAGGCCGTCGAGTGGGCGCGGCGCGTGCCGGCGCGCAAGGGCGAGGCGATCGAGCTGCGCCCGATCTTCGAGGCCGGCGACTACGACCCGGCGGCGCTGGAGGCCCACGGCGAGCTGTCCAGCGCGCCGCCGCGGCAGACGACGTCCGCGTCCGAGGCATAGGCCTTGGCCGCGCCGGCCCGCGATCCCCGCGCGACGATCGACGCCGTCTGGCGGATCGAGTCACCGCGGTTGATCGCGGGCCTGGCGCGCATGGTGCGAGATGTCGGCGTCGCCGAGGACCTCGCGCAGGACGCGCTGGTCCGCGCGCTGGAGACGTGGGGGCGCGACGGCGTCCCGGACAACCCGGGCGCGTGGCTGATGGCCACCGGCCGGCGCCTGGCGATCGACCGCCTGCGCCGCGCGGACCGGCTGGCGCGCAAGCGCGACGAGCTGGAGTGGCTGGCGTCCTCGCGGGCCGCCACGCACGACGACGCCGCCACCGGGGTCGACGACGACCTCTTGTCGTTGATGTTCACCTGCTGCCACCCGGTCCTCTCGCCGCGGGCCCAGACGACGCTGACGCTGCGGCTGCTCGGCGGCCTGAGCACCGCGGAGATCGCCCGCGCCCACCTGACGAGCGAGGCGACGATCGCCCAGCGCGTGTCGCGCGCCAAGCGCACGCTGGCGGAGGCGGACGTCGGCTTCGCGCCGCCGGCGCCCGAGGACGTCCCGGCCCGCCTGGCCGCCGTCCAGCAAGTCATGTACCTCATCTTCAACGAGGGCTACACGGCGACCGCGGGAGACGACTGGCTGCGCCCCGACCTCTGCTTCGACGCCCTGCGCCTGGCCCGCACGCTCGCCGCGCTCACGCCGCACGAGCCCGAGTCCCACGGCCTGGTCGCGTTGTTGTCGTTGCAGGCCTCGCGCCTGCGGGCGCGCACCGCGCCCGACGGCACGCCGATCCTCCTGCTCGACCAGGACCGCACCCGCTGGGACCGCACGCTGATCACCAGCGGCCTTCAGGCCCTGCGCCGCGCCGAGCGCTGCGACGCGCCCGGCGGCCCCTACGTCGCCCAGGCCGCGATCGCGGCCTGCCACGCCCGCGCACCGACCGCCGAGGCCACCGACTGGGTGAGGATCGCCGCGCTGTACGAGGCGCTCGCCCACCTGACGCCCTCCCCCGTCGTCGAGATCAACCGCGCCGTCGCGGTCTCCTACGCCTTCGGGCCCGAGCCCGCGCTGGCGATCGCCGACGCCCTCCTGGCCACCGAGCTCCTCGCCACCTCCCACCTCCTCCCCGCCGTCCGCGGCGACCTCCTGGCCCGCGTCGACCGCCCCGCCGAAGCCGCCGCCGAGCTGCGCCGCGCCGCCTCCCTCACGCGCAACGCGCGCGAGCGCGACCTCCTGCTCGCCCGCGCCGCGGCGCTCGCGACCCAGGACGACTAGCGCCTTATATCCGTTTATAGCTGATGTGGCTATAAACGGATATAAGGCGCTAGAGCCCGGTCAGACGTACGGGTAGTTGCGGCGGACGAAGTCCGCGCAGTGCGGGACGGTGAAGTCCACGACGCCACGCCTGGGCGCGTAGATCACCGCCGCGCGCATCAGCTCGTGGCGCACCGGCGAGAGCGCCGTCGTCGTGCGACCGAGCAGGTCCGCGACCTCGCTCACCGGCTGTGGACCGTCTCCCAGGTGCGCGATCGCGGAGACGTAGGTCCGCTCGCCGTCGGTGAGCTTCCCGATGCGGTTCTCATAGAACTCCTCGTCGAGCTGCGCCTCGACCACCGGCTGGACGGCGTCCACGTCCGCGCGCGCGATGCGCGGCGCGCCGTCGAACGCCCAGACACGTCGCCCGTACTCCTGCAAGAAGAACGGATAGCCCTCGGTCAGCTCGAGCACGCGGGCGACCGCGTCATCGTCCCACCGGACGCGTTGGCGCTCAGCCGGGAGGACGAGCGCGGCACGCGCCGCCGCGACGAGCGCGAACCCCACGCCGCTCTCCTCCGCCGCCTGCCCCACCGCGACGAGCATTCGGGGCGACGACAGAGCGTTCTGGGCATCGATCGGCGATCTACCGATAAACCCCTATAGAAGCCGACAGAACGCACGCGCGCCCGCCGGAAGGGCGGGCGCGCGGGTGAAGCGGACGGTGAGGTGGCGGGCTAGTCCCGCTTGCCCCGCCCGTAGAGGAACTTGAAGAACTTGCTCAGCCGCGTCGTCATCTTCGCGGAGTAGGGGTACATGTGCGGGTCCTTCTTGGTGGCGAAGCGGGTCACCAGGATGGCCTGCTGCTGGCAGTACTTGCGGATGCCGCCGGCGCCGTGGCGGGAGCCGAGGCCGGAGGCCTTGGCGCCGCCCATGGGCAGCTCGAGCGCGCTGTAGTTGATCAGCGCGTCGTTGACGCAGACCGCGCCGGCCTCGACGCGGCGGGCGACCGCCTCGGCGTGGCCGGTGTCCTTGCCGAAGACGCTGGCGCCGAGGCCGTAGGGCGAGTCGTTGGCCATCTCGATGGCCTCCTCCTCGTCGCGGACCTTCATGATCGGCAGCGTCGGGCCGAAGGTCTCCTCGGTCATCGCCAACATGGTGTGGTCGACGTCCACGAGGACCGTCGGCTCGTACCAGTACCCGCCGCCGTGCTCGCCGCGCTCGCCGCCGACGAGCACCTTGGCGCCCTTGGCCTTGGCGTCCTCGACGTGCCGCTCGACGATCTCGACCTGCGGCGGGAACGTCATCGACCCGACGTCGGCGCTGCCCGACGGGCCGGCGCCCTGGCGCAGCGCGCGCGCCTTCTCGGTGACCTTGGCGACGAACTGGTCGTAGACCGGCTCCTCGACGTACACGCGCTCGACGCTGATGCACGTCTGGCCGCCGTTGAACATGCCGTAGTACAGCGCGGTGTTGGCGGCGCGCTCGACGTCGGCGTCCTTGAGCACGATCATCGGGTCCTTGCCGCCCAGCTCCAGCGAGACCGGCGTGAGCGTCTCGGCCGCCTTGGCCATGACCTTCTTGCCCGTCGCGGTGGACCCGGTGAACATGATCATGTCGACCTGGTCGACCAGCGCGGCGCCCGTCGCGCCCAGGCCGGTCGCGACCTGGAAGACGCCCTCCGGGATACCGCACTCGCGCAGGCCCTCGGCGAGCTTGAGCGACGTCAGCGGCGTGATCTCCGACGGCTTGAGGATCACGCTGTTGCCCGCGGCCAGCGCCGGGATGCAGTCGCCGAAGGAGTTCGTCAGCGGGTAGTTCCACGGGCCGATGACGCCGACCAGGCCCAGCGGCCGGTAGCGCAGCAGCAGCTTCTTGCCCTTGACGAGGACCGCCGACGACTTGACCTTCTCGTCGCCCAGGTACTTCTCCGCGTTGGTCGCCCAGAACCCGAACGCGGCGGCGCCGTAGGAGATCTCCGCGATCAGCGCGTCCTCATAGGTCTTGCCGGTCTCCGACCGGATGACGGCGATGATCTCCTCCTGGTGATCCATCACCCACTTCTGCATCCGCTTGAGGATGCGCGCGCGGCCCTCGAAGCCGAGCGCCTCCCACGCGGGCTGGACCTCGCGCCCGCGCGCGGCCATCCGCTTGATGTCCTCGGGCCCCAGGTTGGGGCAGTGGGCGATGACCTCGCCGGTGGCCGGGTTCTCGACCGCGAAATCGCTCGGGGTGCTCGTCGTCGCCGTGTCGGGGACGGCGACGTCCGGCTTGACCTGCTCCTCGGTGCCTGCCATGGGGTGCCTCTCGGTCGGGAGTTGGCTGACGGTGTGTCAAGCGTACCGGTCCGAGGCGTCCGTGACGACCGCGTCACCTTTCCACTGGCAGACTCGTTGCGATGCCCGTGACCGTCCGTCGCAACCTGCTCTGCTTCGCCACCGGCGCGCTCGTCGCGCTGGCGGTCGTGCTGCTCGTGCGCGGTGGCCGCGACGGCACGCCGGACAGCGCCCGCGCGGTGACCACGACGCCGGCCGCGACGACGACGACCACCGCCGCGGCCGCGCCGTCGGTCCGGCTGAACCGCCGCCACGACGTGCGCCGCCGGCGCCACGCGACCGGCGCGACGTCCGGCGCGGCCACGAGCCCCACCTCCCGGGCCTCCGCGCCGCCCACCGCCGGCGTCGCGCGCGGCGCCTCGCCCGCGGCGGGCGCCCAGCGCCGGACCGCCCCGACGTCGACGACCCCGGCCGACGCCGGCTCGCCGCCGGCCGTCCCGGGCACCGACGGCAGCGGGGACGCCGGCGGCGGTCAGAGCACGACGCCGGCGCCCACGGACGGCACCGCGAACGCCGGCGCCGGCGACCAGACGACGACGGACGCGGCGGGCGGGACCGGTGTCACCATCCCGAACCCCGCCACGCCCGACGCCTCGGTCGGCGGCGGCTAGTGTCGTGATTCAGTAATTCGCTGGCCGCCTCCGGGCGCTCGCCGCCGCCATGCGCCCGCCGCTGATCCTCAACGACCCAAAGGGTCGCCTGCGGTCATCGACGACCGCCTGACGGGGCCGAGCATCCCGGAATGCTGCGACCGAATGAATGAATCACGACACTAGTCGTTGAGGTAGCCGCTGCCGCTCCCGGTGCCCGTCCCGGAACCGGAACCGGAGTTGGACGACGACGACGTGCCGCCACGACCGCCGCGGCCGCCCGGGCAGTCGCCGCGCGGGCCGTCGTCACCGGTGGAGGCGTCGACGTCGTCGCCCGAGGAGGACGACGCGATCCCGACCAGCGCCTCGATCGCCGTCCGCGTGGCGGTGACCTGCGTCTGCGCGGCGGTCAGCGCGCTCTTGGCGGCGTCGGTCAGCGTGTCGTCCGACAGCGCGTCGGCGAGGTCCGACAGCTCGTCGGCCACGTCCTCGGACGCCGAGTCCAGCGCGTCGGCGTACTCGGCCTCCCGGTCGGCCGCGAGGCCGCCGATCGCGGCGACCAGCGCGTCGCGGCCGTCGTCGGCGGCCTTCAGCGTCGTCGCGAGGTCGTCGACGACCGTGCCGTCCTGGCCGTCGAAGAGGTCGGCGGCACCCGCGGCGACGCGGTGCTCGGCGCGCAGCACGACGTCGGCCGACGCCGGGCCGTAGGCGTCGCCGGCCTGGACGTGCTTGGTCGCGGTCTTCAGCGCCGAGGCGAGGTTCGTGCGCGCGGCCTTCAGCGCCGCGGACGCCTTGGTCGCGTCGCCGTCGTCGACGGCGTCGGAAGCCCGCGCGATCGCCTTGACCGCGCGGGTCGCCCGATCGGTCACGCGCGACGGCGCCTTGGTGACGTGCCGGGTGTCGGCGCGGCGGCCGCCGCCGTGGGCCGAGGCCGACGCGGGGAGCGCGGCGAGCGCGGCGACCGCCGCGAGCGCGGCCAGGCCGCGGGCGGCGGGGAGCTTCGGTGTCGTGATGGACATGGACCGACGACGCGGCGCGCGCGACGCCGTTAGGTCCCTGGACGGCGTTGGACACCGGTCGGCAACAGGACTCTCAGGGTCCTCTCACCGAGCGCTGCGAGCGTGCCCGCACCCATGACCCCCTCGCTGCTCCGGATCGTCGGCGACGAGCGCCTCGCGCGCATGGTCACGTCCGGGAACGACGGCGCGTTCGCCGCGCTCTACGACCGCTACCACGACGTGCTCGTCCGGTACTGCCGCTCGCTGGTGCGCGACGACCAGGACGCGCTCGACGCGTTCCAGTCGACCATGTTGAACGCCTTGCGCGCGTTGCGCGAGGACCGCCGCCGGGCGCCCGTGCGGCCGTGGCTGTTCCGGATCGCGCACAACGAGTCCATCAGCACGCTGCGCCGCCGCCCGGCGGCCGAGCCGCTGGAGGACCATCACGTCGCCTCGGTCGACGTCCACCGCACGGCCGAGGACCGCGAGACGCTCGCCGGATTGTTGGAGGACTTGGGCTCGCTGACCGAGCACCAGCGGGGCGCGCTGCTGTTGCGGGAGTTGGGCGGGCTGGCCTACGAGGACGTCGCGCTGGCGTTGGAGACGACGCCGCTGGCCGCGCGCCAGGCGGTCTTCGCGGCGCGCGCGTCGCTGCACGACCAGCGCGAGGGCCGCGAGCTGCCGTGCGCGATGGTGCAGCGGCGCCTGTCGGACGCCGACCGCCGCGCGGCGCGCACCCGCGCGGTCCGGGCGCACCTGCGCCGCTGCGACGACTGCCGCGGCTTCGCCGACTCGATCGGCCGGCGCCGGCGCGCGGCGCTGCTCCTGCCGATCCCGCCCGCGTTCGCGTCCAGCGGGCTGCTGGCCTCGATCCTCGACGCGGGCGGCGGCGCCGGGACCGTCGGCGGCGGCGCGGTCGCGACCGGGCTGGTCGCCAAGGCCGCGGTGGCGCTGTCGGCCGCGGTCGTGGCGACCGGCGCGACGGAGGCGCCGCGGCGGACGACCGCCGGGGGCGGGAGCGGCGGCGACGGGGCCGCGCGGACGACCGCGGCGACGGCGGAGGCCCACGCGCCCGCCGCGCGCACGGCGACCGCCACCACGGCGTCCACGGCGCCGCTCCAGCTCGCGAGCGCCGCCGCGCCCGCGACCAAGGCCACCACCACCACTGCCCACTCGGCACCACGGCAGGACCACACCACCACGCCCGGGCCGTCGTTCGCGGTCACGACCGGCGCGCCCGTCCGCCTCGCGGCCCGGAGCGACGGCGGTCGCGGCGACGGCCCGCCCGCCTGGGGCGACCGCCACCGCGACCGTGACCGGTTCGCCGACCCCGCGCGCTCCGGCCCGATCGCGGCGCGCCCGCGGCGGCCGGACGCCCCGGAGGCGCTGGCGACGGAGGCGCCGGCGACGACGGAGGCCGCGCCGAGCGCGCCGCGCCCGGCCGAGTCGGCGCCCGAGCCCGAGCCGGCCGCACCGCCGACGGCGACCACCACCGCCGATCCCGTCCCCGCGCCGAGCGACGCCGAGACCGCCACCGAGCCCCCGCCGAGCGGCTGACGCGCCGCGCGGGCTACCGTTCGCCGCGTGCCCGCCAAGCAGCAGCTGCGCCGCGCGCTCGCGTCCGTCGGCCTCGAGGACCGCGCGGTCGCCGTCCGGCGCGCCTTCGAGCCCGCGTCCCGGACGCAGGACCGCCGCGACCACGAGTCGCTGGCGACGATCTTCGCCGCCGCGCTCGCGCCGGACAGCAACTGCGTCGACGTCGGCGCCCACGGCGGCGACGTCCTCGACGACCTCCTGCGGATCGCGCCCCACGGCCGTCACCTCGCGTTCGAGCCGCTGCCCGACCTCGCCGCCGCGCTCCAGCGGCGGCTGCCGAGCGTCGACGTCCGCGCCGTCGCGCTGTCCGACACCACCGGCACCGCCACGTTCGCCCACGTCCTGGACCGCCCCGGCTGGTCGGGGCTCAAGGCGCGCCCCACGCCCGACGGCGCCGCCGCCCGCGTCGCCACGATCAGCGTCCCGACACAGCGCCTCGACGACGCGCTGCCGCCCGGCTACGTGCCGCGGCTCGTCAAGGTCGACGTCGAGGGCGCCGAGCTGCAGGTGCTGCGGGGCGCGCGCGAGACGCTCGCCGCCCATCGCCCGATCGTGGTGTTCGAGCACGGCCTCGGCTCGGCCGACCACTACGGCACGCGCCCCGAGGACGTCCACGACCTCCTCGGCGCCCTGGGCTACCGGATCCTCGGCCTCCAGGGCCAGGGGCCGTTCGACCGCCAGGCCTTCGCGACCGCCTTCCACACCGCGGCCCTCGTGAACTTCCTCGCCACCCCGTGAAGTGGTGTAGTCCACTTCGGCTTGCTGGTCTATACCACTAGTGGTAGCGTCCGCCGCGCACGAACCACCGAGGAGGAGGAATCGCATGTTCCCCAAGCTGCACCCGCGTCTCACCGCGGGCGTCCTGCTGGCGACGTCGCTCGCCGCGCTGGCCGCCGGATGCGGCTCGAACGACGACAAGGGCTCGTCGTCGACCGGCGCGTCGTCGTCGGGCAAGGGCGCGAAGATCGCCCTGCTGCTGCCCGAGAACAAGACGGCGCGCTACGAGAACCAGGACAAGCCGTTCTTCGAGGCCAAGGTCAAGGAGCTGTGCCCGGGCTGCCAGGTCATCTACTCCAACGCCACGCAGGACGCCGCCAAGCAGCAGCAGCAGGCCGAGGCCGCGCTGACGCAGGGCGCCAAGGTCCTCGTCCTCGACGCGGTCGACGTCGCGTCGGCGGGCGCGATCGTCACCCGGGCCAAGCAGCAGCACGTGCCGGTCCTGAGCTACGGTCGTCTGGTCGCCAACGCCCCGCTGGACTACTACGTGTCGATCGACCCCTACAAGGTGGGCCAGCAGCAGGCCCAGGAGCAGTTGAAGGCCCTCCAGGCCGCGGGCAAGTCCAACCCGCGCATCATCATGATCAACGGCTCCCCCACCGACTCCAACTCCGCCCCCTACAAGAAGGGCGCCGAGTCGGTGTACAAGGAGGGCGGCGCGACGATCGTCAAGTCCTATGACACGCCCGACTGGTCGCCCGACAAGGCCCAGCAGGAGATGGAGCAGGCGATCACGTCGGTCGGCAAGGGCAAGTTCGACGCGGTCTACGTCGCCAACGACGGCATGGCCGGCGGCGCGATCGCCGCGATGAAGTCCGCGGGCCTCAAGCCCGGCCAGTTCTTCGTGACGGGCCAGGACGCCGAGGTCACGGGCGTCCAGCGCATCCTCGCCGGCGAGCAGCTGGAGACCGTCTACCAGCCGCTGAAGATCATCGCGAGCAAGTCCGCGGAGATCGCCGTGCCGCTGGCGCAGGGCAAGCCGGTCCCGTCGGGCATCGCGCCCGACAAGACCGACAACGGCGCCGGCCAGGTCCCGTCGGTGCTCGTCCCGACGTTGTCGGTGGACAAGTCCAACGTCAACGACACGGTCGTCAAGGACGGGTTCTTGAAGTCCTCGGACATCTGCACCAAGAGCTACCGGTCGGCCTGCCAGGAGGCCGGCATCCAGTGAGCCCCCGCGCGGAGCTGCCCCGCAAGCTGTCTCGGCGGAGCCCCAAGGGCGAGCAGCTCCGCGCGATCCTGGAGGACCTGATCGACGCGCTCGCGCCCGGCGATCCCCTCCCCTCCGAGCGCGAGCTGGCCGAGCGCTACGACGTCGCGCGGATGACCGTGCGCGCCGAGATCACGGCGCTCGCCGCGGAGGGCCGGGTGCAGCGCGTCCAGGGCCGCGGCACGTTCGTGGCCGAGGCGCGCGTCGCCCAGGCGGCGGCGCTGTCCTCGTTCACGGAGGACATGCGGGCGCGCGGCCTCAAGCCGGGCTCCGAGGTCCTCGGGCAGGGCGTCGTGCCGGCGGACGACCTCGTCGCCCGCCGGCTCGGCCTCGATCCCGGCACCGACGTCGTGCGCGTGCGCCGCGTGCGCACCGCCGACGGCGAGCCGATGGCCCTGGAGGAGGCGTTCCTGCCCGCCGACCGCTTCGGCGCGCTGGCCGCCGCCGACCTGCGCGGCGCCTCGTTGTTCACCGTCTTGGAGGAGCGCTTCGACGCGCGCTTCCCGGTCGCCGACCAGCAGGTCGTCGCGGTCGAGATCGTCGGCGAGGACGCCAACCTGCTGCGCGTCGCCCCGGGGCGCGCCGGCCTGAAGTTCCACACCATCTTGCTCGACGAGGACGAGCGCCCGCTGGCCTACGCGTGGTCGCTGTTCCGCGGCGACCGCTACGAGATCCGCCTGCGCCAGGAGCGCCGCCCGTGAGCGCGCCGGGACAGCTGATGGCCGCCGAGATGGCCGAGCAGCCGCGGGTCCTCGCGGAGCTGGCGGCGCGCCGCGCCGCGCTGGGCGCCGAGGTCCGCGCCGCGCTGGGCGCCGCCGCGCCGGTCGGCATCGTGCTCGTCGCGCGCGGCTCGTCCGACAACGCCGCGGTCTTCGGCCGCTACGTCCTGGAGCTGGCGACGCGCCGCCCGGTCGCGCTGGCCGCGCCGTCGCTGGTCACGCGCTACGGCGTGCGGGACCGGCTCGACGGCTGGCTGGCCGTCGGCGTCTCGCAGTCGGGCAAGACGCCCGAGATCGTCACCGTGCTGGAGCGCTACGGCGCGGCGGGCGCGACGACCGTCGCGATCACCAACGACCGCGACAGCCCGCTGGCCGGCGCGGCGAGCGCGACGATCGACACCGCCGCGGGCGCCGAGCGCGCGGTCCCGGCGACCAAGACCGTGACGTCGCAGTTCGCGGCCTTCGCGGTGCTGGCCGAGGCGCTCGCGCCGGACGCCTCCGCGCTGCCGTGGGACGACGCCGCGTGGGCGGCGCTGCCCGACGCGGTCGGCGGGCTGCTGGCCGACGACGGGCCCGCGAAGCGCGCCGCCGCCGCGATCGGCCCGGAGACGACCGGCCTGGTCGCGATCGCGCGCGGCCTGCTGCTCGGCGCCGCGCTGGAGTCCGCGCTGAAGGTCAAGGAGACGACGGGCATCCTGGCCGAGGGCGCGTCGGCCGCCGACTTCCTCCACGGCCCGATCGCGGTCGTCAACCGCGCGCTGCCGGTGCTGACGCTGTCGGCCGGCGGCCCGGCGGCCGCCGACGTCGCGGAGTTCGCCGACGCCGCCCGCGCCCGCGGCGGCCGCGTCCTGGCGATCGGCGCCGATCCCGGCGCCGACCTGCCGATCCCCGCCGCGCTGGGCGACGGCCTCTCGTCGATCACCGCGATCGTCCGCGCCCAGCAGCTGGCCCGCGCCGTGTCGCTGCAGCGCGGCATCGACCCGGACACGCCGTTCGGGCTGTCGAAGGTCACCGCGACGCGCTGAGCGCTCCGGGTAGGTTCCGTAGGCCGTGAGCGGCCTTCAGCTCCTCCTGGTCATCGTCGGCGCGATCGCGGTCACCGCGTACGCGCAGCGCCGGGCCGCGCAGCCGGCGCTGGTGATCACGCTCGTCGGCCTGGCCGCGTCGTTCATCCCGGGCATCCCGCGGTTGGAGCTCGACACGGACATCGTCCTCGGCGTCGTCCTGCCGCCGCTGCTGTACTCGACGGCGCTGAGCTTCAGCGTCGTCGCGTTCCTGCGCAAGCTCGGCCCGATCCTGCTGCTCGGCGTCGGGCTGGTGATCGCGACGACGTTCGCGGTCGGCGCGGTCGGCGCGTGGGTCCTGCCGGGGCTGACCGGCGGCGCGGCGATCGTGCTCGGCGCGGTGGTGGCGCCGCCGGACGCGGTCAGCGCGGTGGCGATCGGCCGCGAGCTGGGGCTGCGGCGGCGCGTGCTGTCGGTGTTGACCGGCGAGTCGCTGGTCAACGACGCGGCGGCGCTGACGCTCTTCAGCGTGGCGGTCGCGTCGGTGACCGGGTCGCACACGTTCGTCGACAACCCGTTCCTGCTGTTCCTGTACTCGTCGGTCGTGGGCGTGGTGTCCGGGCTGGCGATCGGGATCGTCGCGCTGAGCATCCGGCGCGTGCTGAACGACGCGGGCCTGGAGACCGTGCTGGGCCTGGTGATCCCGTTCGCGGCCTACATGTTGGCCGAGGAGCTGGAGGCCTCCGGCGTCCTGGCGGTGGTGACCGCGGGCTTCCTGGTCGGCCAGCTGTCGGTGCGCTTCGGATACGAGACCCGGCTGCAGGAGCGCCAGGTGTGGGGCGCGGTCGACGTGTTGTTGGAGACCTTCGTCTTCGCCTACATGGGGTTGCAGCTGCGGTTCGTGATCGAGGACCTGCAGCACGCCCACGAGTCGGTGCCGCAGGTCTTCGGCGCCGGGCTGTTGGTGTTGTTGGCGGTGATCGTGATCCGGCCGGTCTGGATCCTGCTCACGCTCGGCGCCGGGCTGGTCGTCGAGGACCGGCCGGACGACCCGGCGGTCGTCCGCGCCCAGCGGCGCCTGCGCGAGGCCAACGCGCGGGCGATCGCGCGCGGCCGACGGACGCGGCCCGAGAGCTCGATCGAGCCGCTGACGCTGCGCGAGGCCGTCGTCGTGTCGTGGACCGGGATGCGCGGCGTCGTGACCCTCGCGGCCGCGGCGGGCATCCCCCTGACGCTGCAGAGCGGCGCGCCGTTCCCGGGCCGCGCGGAGATCCAGGCGATCGCGTTCCTCGTCGCGGTCGGGACGCTGCTGTTGCAGGGCGCGACGCTGCCGTGGCTGATCCGGCGCCTGGGCGTGCAGGACCCGCTGGAGGAGGAGAAGGCGCGCGAGCAGCGGCGCGCGGCCGAGCGGATCGCCCACCACGCGGCCGACGAGGTCTACCGGGAGTTCGTGGCCTCGCCGCCGGAGGGGATCGACCCGAAGTTCGTGGAGGCCACGGCGCAGCGCCTGCAGCGGACGCGTCAGGCGAGCGTCGACGAGGCGGCCGATGCCCCGACGCGGGGCGCGGCCGGACGCGCGATCGCCACGCTGACCCGCCGGGTGACCGCGGCGCAGCGCGCCGCGCTGGTGGAGGCGATGCGTCGCGGCGAGGTCGACGACGAGGCCGTGCGCGACCTGCTGGAGACCGTGGACCTGCAGGAGGCGGCGATCGCGTCGCGGGTCCGCGCGCGGCTGTAGATGCGGTGGGTGGCGCGCGGGGGCCGCCGATCGAGGATCCGGGTCGGTCTATGACGAATAGTTCGTCATAGAGTGACCCCGATCGCCGGGGTTCACGTCTGGGCGCTCGGGGGCGCTCCTACGCCACCGGCGCCGCGGCGAAGCGCTCGACGCCGGCCACGAGCGTCCGCATCACCCGCAGGTCGTCGTCCAGCACGGTGACGTCGGCGATGCCGTCGACCTGGAGCGCGCCGAGCGACGGGTCGCCGAGGAGATGAGCGGGAGCGCCGGTGGCGGCCCAGACCGCCTGCTCGAACGTCGCCCCGCACGCGTGCAGGTTGCGCACGGCCGCGTCCATCGTCAGGACCGACCCGGCCAGCAGCCCGTCCGACAGCTCGGCCCGGGCCCCGTGGACCGAGACCTCGCGGCGGCCCAGGCGGTAGACGCCGTCGCCCTGCCCCGCCGCCTCCATGGCGTCGGTCACCAGCGAGAAGCGCTCGCGCGCCGTCAGGAACGCGGCGTACGCGGCCTCGGGCGCCAGGTGCACGTGGTCGACGATCGCCTGGACGGTCACGCCCGGGCGCACCAGCGCGGCGCCGGCGACGCCGGGGTCGCGGGCCGTCCAACGGCGGTGGGCGTTGTAGAGGTGGGTGATCGCGCGGGCGCCGCGGTCGAACGCGGCGTTGGCGGTCGCCGCGTCGGCGTCGGTGTGGCCGACCGAGACGACCACGCCCCGTGCCGCCAGCGCCTCCACCAGGTCGAGGCCACCAGGTCGCTCGGGCGCCAAGGTCATCATCTTGACCGGGCCGCCCGCGACCAGCGCCAGCGCCTCGGCGACGTCGGGCTCGCGCAGCTGCGCCGGGTCGTGCGCGCCGGGCCACGCCGGCGACAGGTACGGACCCTCCAGGTGCACGCCGAGCACCCGCGCGCCCGGCGCCTCGGCGGCCATCGCCTCGGCGACCGCGGCCAGCGCCGCCGGGTAGTCGCCCATCGGCGACGTGATGAACGTCGGCAGGTAGCCCGTGACCCCGCTCGCCGCCAACGCCGCGCTCGCCGCCGCGTAGCCCTCGGGCCCGGCGGCGAGGAAGTCGACGCCGACGATCCCGTTGATGTGCAGGTCCAGGAACCCCGGGACCGCGATCCCACGCCCGGCGCCCTCGCCGCCGCCCACGCCGACCTCCAGCACCCGCCCCTCGGCGACGACGACGTCGCCCTCGACGAGCGCGCCGTCGACCAGCGCGGCGCGCACGCCCAGCCGCATCGGGCCGGAGAGGTCAGGGACGGGGCCGGACATGTGGTCTAGACCACTTTACACCCCGCGGCCCGCGTCCGCGAGGGACCACGGCGCGGAAGGACACCGCCCGCGCGCCGCCCCGGCGGACCGAGCGAAGCACGACCACGCCCCTGAGGCCCGGATCGTCGTGCCTGGCGGTGCCCGGCGAGCGCCGGCGGGCGGCCGCCCGTCAAGCTCCGCCGGGTGCCGCCAGGCGCGGCGAGGCGGCCCTCAGGCGGTGATCTCGACCTTCTCGATCAGGACGTCGTCGGTCGGCCGGTCGCGCGCGTCGGTCGGCTTGCCCTCGATCGCGTCGACGACCTCCATGCCGGACGTCACCTGGCCGAAGACCGTGTGCTTGCCGTCCAGCCAGTCGGCGGCCGGGATCGTCACCAGGAAGAACTGCGAGCCGTTGGTGTTCGGGCCGGCGTTGGCCATCGCCAGCGCGCCGCGGACGACCTTGTGCTCGTTGATCTCGTCCTCGAACGTGTAGCCGGGACCGCCGGTGCCCGTGCCCTGCGGGCAGCCGCCCTGGATCATGAAGTCGCGGATCACCCGGTGGAAGATGAGCCCGTCGTAGAAGCCGTCCTGCGCGAGCTTCTTGAAGTTGTCGACGGTCTTCGGGGCGTCCTCGTCGAAGAGCTCGATGGTGATCGGGCCCTCGCTGGTGGTCATCGTCACGGTGGACATGACCGGCAGGCTATCGGCCTCAGCCGAGCAGCTTCAGCTCGCTGATGCGCACGGTGCTGCCCTCGGTCGGCGGCGCCGTGAACCACAGCAGCACGTGGCGATACTTCGTCGAGCCCGCGCCGAGCTTCACCGTCTCGCTGCCGTCGGTGTCGGTGCCGACGCCCGTGACGTCCTTGAGGTGCGCCCAGCGCGTGTCGAGCACGTCCGGCGGCAGGTCCTCGTCGTCGGTCGCGTAGATCTCGATCTTGAAGCCCGGGGTCTTGGTCTTCAGGTCGATCTCGCGGATGCCCTCGAGCTTGGGCAGCGCGACCGTCAGGCCGGCGCCGATCTGCTGGGAGCCCGCGGGGACCGTGATCGGGAACGACGTGTTCGGGTCGCCGTCGAAGGCCTTGGTCGGGTCGCCGGCGGCCGTGTCGCGCTTGAACGGGTCGTACAGCGCGCCCGCGTCGTCGGCGAGGTCGATCGGGACCGGCTCGGTCTCGGTCTTCGTCGTGGAGGTCTTGGTGGTGGACGTGCGCGTGTCGGCCGTCGAGTCGCTCTTGGACGTGTCGGTCGAGGTCGACGTCGACGAGGACGACGAGCTGCTCGACGAGGACGAGTCGCTCGACGACGTGGACGGCGTCGAGGGCGTCGACGGGATGTCCGGGATCGAGCTCGTGCTCGGCACCTTGGTCGTGCCGGTGTCGGTCGGCGGCGTCGTGGTGGCCGTGTCGCCCGGGAACGCCGTGCTCGGCTCGGACGTCGTCGCGCCGGCGTCCGGCACCGCGGTCGACGGGGGCGCGACCTGCGACGCGTCGGCGGGCGCCTGCGCGAGCTGCGTCGGCGTGTTCGGAGCCGTCGTGTCGTCCTGCAGCGCCGCGTAGGACGCGGCGACCGCGCCGCCGACGAGGACCGTGGTCAGCGCGAGGACGGTCGCGGTCGCCCGCTTGCCCGGCAGCGCCACGCGGCGGCCGCCCGGCTGGGCCTCGCCGCAGTTCAGGCACCAGTCCTGGCCTTCCTCGAGCGGGGCCGAGCACTTCGGGCAGGTCCGCGTCTCGGGCGGCGCCGGCGGTGCCGGCGCCTCGGTCGCGGCGCCCTCGGGCGTCTTCTCGGTGTCCGTGCTTCGCAGAAGGAGCGTCATCGGCTGGTCCTCACCTTACCCCGAACTGTTTTCGGGACACGGAGGTTGCGGTCCTGCTTGCGAAATCGCCGCTAGGTCCGGGCCAGCTCGACGCGCAGCTCGCGGCCGCCGTCCAGCTCGGCGCCGTCGACCGCCTCGACGATCTTCTCCGCCTCGCTGTCGGGCACGGAGAACAGCGTGAAGCGCTCCAGGACGCGCACGTCGCGCACGGCCTCGCCGTCGAGCCCGGCCGCGCGCGTGACCGCGCGGATGACGTCGGCGACCTCCAGCCCGTCGGCGCGGCCGGCGCCCGCCAGCACGCGGCGGTACTCCTCGGCGCCGTTGCGCGACAGCTGCGGCTTGCGGTGGCGCTTGGGCTTCTCGGAGACCTTCGCGGGCTCGGTCTTCGCGCCCGGCTCCCACGGCTTCAGCCCGGTCGAGATGTGCTTCTCGATCGCCGCCAGCTCCTTCTTCTGCTTGGGCTCGACGAACGTCACGGCGCGCCCGGACCGCCCGATGCGGCCCGTGCGGCCGATGCGATGCACGTAGACGTCAGGCGACGTCGGGACGTCGAAGTTGACGACGTGCGTGACCGTCGAGATGTCGAGGCCGCGGGCGGCGACGTCGGTCGCGACGAGGATCGGCACGCGTCCGGCCTTGAACGACAACATGACGCCGTCGCGCTGGCCCTGCGACATGTCGCCGTGCAGCGCCTTGACGTTCATGCCCTTGTCGCGCAGCTTCTTGTACAGCTGGTCGGCGCGGATCTTGGTGCGCGTGAAGACGATCGCCTGGTCCGGGCGCTCCTCGCGCAGGACCTCGACGAGCTTCTCGGCCTTGTCCGCCGTCTTGACCTCGACCTGGAACTGCTCGACGGTGTCGACGGTCAGCGTCGCGGCCTTCACCCGCACGGTCTGCGGGTGGTAGAGGTAGTGGTCGGCCAGCGCGCGGATCGGCGGCGGCATCGTCGCGCTGAACAGCGCGGTCTGCCGTCCGTTGGGGCAGAGCTTGAGGATCTTCTCGACGTCCTCCAGGAAGCCGAGGTCGAGCATCTCGTCGGCCTCGTCGAGGACGACGAAGCGGCAGTCGCTGAGGTGCAGGGACGCGCGGCTGAGGAGGTCGAGCACGCGGCCGACGGTGCCGACGACGACGTGGCCCCCGGCACGCAGCTGCGCCTGCTGGGAGCGGATCGGCGCGCCGCCGAACACGGCGACCACGTCGACGCCCTTGCGCTTCCCGTAGGAGCGCAGCGCCTGGGTCACCTGGATGCAGAGCTCGCGCGTCGGCGTCAGGACGAGCGCCTGCACCTCCGGCTCGGAGGGGTCGACGTGCTCGATGATCGGCAGGCCGAAGGCGGCCGTCTTGCCCGAGCCGGTCTGCGCCTGGCCGATGATGTCCTCACCCTGGAGCAGGATCGGGATCGCCTGCTCCTGGATCGGGCTCGGCTGCTCGTAGCCGACGTCTTGAAGTGCTTGAAGGGTCGGCTCGCTGAGGCCGAGGTCCGCGAAGGCGGTCATGTACCCCAAGAGGGTAGTGCGCCATGGCATGATTGCGCGCGGTGCTACTTGGCCGTCAGCGCGAGATCGCGCACATCGAAGAGCTGCTGGAGGGCGCCAAGGAAGGCAAGAGCGCCGCGCTCCTCCTTCACGGCGAGGCCGGGATCGGCAAGTCCGCGCTGCTTCGCGCGGCGCTGGACGCCGGGATCGAGCGCGACTTCGGGGTCCTGCGCACGCGCGGCTTCGAGTCCGAGTCCGACATCCCGTTCGCCGGGCTGCTGGAGCTGCTGACGCCGCTGCTGCACCTGCGCGGCCAGATCCCCGAGGTCCAGGCCGCCGCGCTGGGCAGCGCGCTGGCGCTGGAGCCGCCGACGCCGTTCGACCGCTTCGCGGTCCCGGCCGGGATGTTGTCGTTGTTGGCGGCCGCCGCCGAGGAGAAGCCCTACCTCGTGGTCGCCGACGACGTCCACTGGCTGGACGACGCGTCGCGCGAGGCGCTGATCTTCGTCGCGCGGCGGCTGGGCGCCGAGGGCGTCGTGCTGCTGTGCGCCGCCCGGGTGGGTGGGGACGGGGTCGCGGTGCTGGAGGCCTTCGAGGGCGTCGCCGACCAGGCGATCGGCGGCCTGGACGACGAGGCCGCCGCGCAGCTGCTCAAGCGCGAGGCGCGCCACCGCGTCGCCGAGGAGGTCGCCCACGACCTCGTGGTCACCGCCGCCGGCAACCCGCTGGCGCTGACCGAGATGCCGCGCACGCTGAGCGCCGACCAGCTCGCGGGCCGCGAGCCGCTGGCCGGCCCGGTGCCCGCCGGCGAGCAGATCGAGAACGCGTTCGCCCGCCAGGTCGCCGACCTGCCCGACGCCACCCGCGACGCGCTGCTGGTCGCCTCGGCGATGCAGACCGGCCGCCACGACCTCTTCCTGCAGGCGCTGGAGCGGCGCGGGCTGCCGGCCGACGCGCTGGACGCGGCGATGAGCGCCGGGCTGGTGACGCTCGACGGCCGCATCGAGTTCTTCCACCCGCTGCTGCGCTCCGCGATCTACCACGCCGCCGATCCCGTCAAGCGCCGGTCGGTGCACGCGACGCTCGCCGACCTCTCGACGACGCCCGCCCGGCGCGCCTGGCACCTGGCCGCCGCCGCCGACGCGCCCGACGAGGAGGTCGCCGCCGCGCTGGAGAGCGCCGCGTCCGAGGCGCGCGCCCGCGGCGGCGTCGTCGGCAGCGCCCGCGCGTTCGAGCGCGCCGCGAACCTGTCGACCGACGACGAGGCCCGCGCCCGCCGCCTGCTGGAGGCGGCCAGCGACTTCGCGCAGTCCGGGCACGCCGACCACGCGCTGGCGCTCGTCGGCCGCGCCCAGGAGCTGGTGCCGGGCGGCGCGCTGGCGACCGAGGTCGTCCGCGTCCGCGGCCGCGTCGAGATGCGCCGCGGCGCGCCGGTCACCGCGCACGACCTGCTGCGCGACGAGGCCGACCGCATCCAGGACGACAACCCGGGCGTGGCGGCGTCGCTGCTCGTCGAGGCGGCCGTCGCCCACATGATGACCGGCGACATGGAGGCCTTGGTCGCCACCGGCGATCGCGCCCGGTCGCTGCTGGGCGGGCGGGAAGGGGTCTCCGACCCGGTCATCGAGGTGCTCGCGGGCGTGCTGGTCGGCGAGGCGCACGCCGCGCTCGGCCACGAGCACGAGGCCGACGCGCTGCTGGACCCGGCGCTGCCGTTCCTGACGTCGGAGTACGTCCTGGCGATGCCCAGCGAGCTGGTGGGCATGGCCGGCCAGTGCTCGATCTGGTACGAGCGCTGGGACCGCGCGAGCGCGGTGCTCGACCACCTCGTGACGATCGCGCGCGACGCGTCGGCGATCAACCACATCATCTACCCGCTGACCGCGCACGCGGTGCTGGACTTCCGCCGCGGTTACTGGAGCGCGGCGCTGGCCAACGCGGCCGAGGCGACGCGGCTGGCGCGCGAGACGCGCACGACGCCGCTGCTGACGTTCGCGCTGTCGGTGCTCGCGCATGTCGAGGCCGCCGTCGGCCGGCGCGACGACGCCCGCGCGCACGGCCGCGAGGGCGTCCAGCTCAGCGAGCTGCTCGGCGGGCCGGCGATCACCGTGTACGGCCTCAACGCGCTGGCGCTCGACGCGCTCGGCGCCGGCGAGATCGAGGCCGCCGTCGAGTACTACGACCGCGTCCACCGGTTCACGCTGCGGCTGCAGACGCAGCGCGGCCTGGTCCAGTACGGCGCCGATCGCGTGGAGGCGCTGGCGCGGCTGGGCCGCACCGAGGACGCGTTCCAGGCGCTGGAGGCGTTCGCCGACCAGCTCGGCGGCGGGCGCTGGGCGCTGGCGGCGCTGGCGCGCTGCCGCGGGATCCTGGCCGACAAGACCGCCGAGCACCACTTCCAGACCGCGCTGAGCCACCACGAGCACGACGGCCAGCCGTTCGAGAAGGCCCGCACGCAGCTGGCCTACGGCGAGCGCCTGCGGCGCGACCGGCGCCGCGCCGACGCGCGCGAGCAGCTCGTCGAGGCGCTGGACGCCTTCGAGCGCCTCGGCGCGATGCCGTGGGCCGAGCGCGCCCGGGTCGAGCTGCGCGCCACCGGCGGCGCGGCGGCGGCCGAGACCGACAGCGCGCACAAGGACGCGGTCGCGGCGGCGGGCCTGGACGAGCTGACCGCGCACGAGCTGCAGATCGCGCGGCTGGTGGCCTACGGCATGACCAACCGCGAGGTCGCGGCGAAGCTGTTCCTGTCGCCGAAGACCATCGAGTACCACCTGTCGCAGATCTACCGCAAGCTCGACCTGCGCTCCCGCACGCAGCTCGCCTCGCTGATGGCGTCGGAGATGCCGGACGCGCCCAAGGCGGCGTAGGCCGGCGGCCGGCTACGCCCCGCAGGCCGTGACGAGGATCTCCACGCAGGCGTCGAGGCCCAGGCGCGTGGAGTCCAGGACGACGTCGTACAGCGACGGATCCCGCGCGTCGCAGTTGTAATAGCGCTTGACGTAGGCCTCGCGGGCGCGGTCGGTCTTCTTGCAGCGACGCTCGGCGGTCTCGCGGTCGATGCCCTCCAGGCGCGTGGCCTGCTCGACGCGGGCGTCGGCCGGACCGGTCAGGCGGACGTGCAGCGCGCGGTCGTCGTCGGAGAGGACCACGGCGCCGGCGCGGCCGAGGATCACGGCGCGCCCGGTGGCGGCGACCTCGCGGATGACCTCCTCGGCGGCCTCGTGGTGGCCGGAGCGCTGCAGCAGCGCGGGGTCGACGTCGCCGTAGAAGTCGCCGACCGGCGCGAGGCTGCTGAGGATCCGGTCCAGCCCGCGCTCGACGTCCTCGTCGAGCTTGCGCGCCTCGGCCTCGGTCAGCCCGAGGCGGTCGGCCATGCCCGCCGCGATCGCGCGGTCGACGAACGGGACGCCGAGGCGCTCGGCCAAGCGCGGCCCGACCTGGCTGCCGCCGGCGCCGTAGGCGGCCGACAGGGTGACCAAGGTGATGGTGTGCTGAGACGGCTGAGCGACCATGTCGGTGGTGTTGATACCCGTTCAGCGGGACGGATCGAGCAACAGCTTGCCCCGGGTCCGGCGGGACACCAGGTCCTCCTGGGCGCGGCGGGCGTCGCTCAACGCATAGGTGTCGCCGACCACGGCGGTGACCTCGCCGGCGGCGGCCAGCGCGAACAGCTCGGCCAGCGGCCGCTCGAGGTGGCGCCGTTGCTCGAGGTAGTGGAAGAGCCAGAAGCCGATGACCGACTGCGAGCGCTTGAGCAGGCGGCCCGTGCGGACCTCGTTCTGCTCGCGCGAGGAGATGCCGTAGACGACCATCCGCCCCATGTCGGCCAGCGCGCGCAGGGCGACGTCGAACAGCGGGCCGCCGGCCATCTCCAGGACGACGTCGTACTCGCGGCCGTCGTTGGCGCCGAGCAGGCGGTCGCGCAGCAGCTCGGGGTCGGACGGGTCGCCGTCGGTCGCGGCGTCGGCGCCGAGCCTCAGGCACAGCTCGCGCTTCTCGTCCGACGACGCGGTCGCCACGACGCGCCCGGCGCCCATCGGCTTGGCCAGCTGCACGGCCAGCGACCCGACGCCGCCGGCGCCGGAGACCACCAGGACCGAGTCGCCGGGCGCGATCCGCGCGCAGGTCCGGTAGAGGTGCCACGCGGTCAGGCCCTGGATCAGCAGCGCGAGCGCCGCGCCGTCGTCGAGGCCGTCGGGGATCGGGAAGACGCGGTCGGCCGGCGCCAGCGCGTACTCGGCGTAGCCACCCTGCTCGACGAGGGCGACGACGCGCTCGCCGGTGTCCGCGCGCGCACCGGCGACCTCGGAGCCCGGCGTCAGCGGCAGCGACTGCTTCTGGACGTAGCCGTCCTCGCGCTTGTGGGTGTCGGCGAAGTTGATCCCGGCGCGGGCGACCCGGATCAGGACCTCGTCGCCGCCGGAGGGCTCGGGGATCGGCAGGTCGACCAGCTCCAGGACCTCCGGCCCGCCGAACTCGCGCTGCTGGATCGCTCGCATCGCGCGGCACCCTACCCGCGTCTGGGCGGGTGGGATCCCTATCCTGCGCCACCGTATGAGCCTCACAGTCGTCGGATCTCTCGCCTACGACGCCGTCAAGACCCCGTTCGGGGAGCGCGAGCGGATGCTCGGCGGCGCCGCCACCCACTTCGCCCTCGCGGCGTCGTTCTTCGACGTCGTCCGGCCGGTCGGCCCGGTCGGCGAGGACTTCGACGAGGCGTCGTTCGCGACGCTGCGCACGCGCGGCACGGTGACCGACGACGTCGAGGTGGTCGCGGGCGGCAAGACGTTCTTCTGGTCGGGCGTCTACTCCAGCAACCTCAACGAGCGCGAGACGCTCGACACGCAGCTCAACGTCTTCGAGAGCTTCGAGCCGAAGCTGTCGCAGGAGTCCCAGGACGCCGACGTGCTGTTCCTGGCCAACATCCAGCCCGACCTGCAGCTGCACGTGCGCCGGCAGTGCACGAAGGCGCGCTTCGTCGCGATGGACTCGATGAACCTCTGGATCGACATCGCCAACGAGTCGCTGAAGAAGGTCATCGGGACCGTCGACTGCCTGATCCTCAACGACGAGGAGCTGGAGCAGCTGACCGAGAAGCCGACGCTGCAGCAGGCGGCGCGCGAGGTGCTGTCGTGGGGCCCGCGTGCGGTCGTGGCCAAGCTCGGCAAGTACGGCGCCGCGCTGTTCACCGGCGACGACTTCTTCGCGCTGCCCGCCTACCCGCTGGCCGAGGTCATCGACCCGACCGGCGCCGGCGACACGTTCGCGGGCGGCTTCGTCGGCTACGTCGCGGCGCACCCCGACGAGGAGATCGACCACCAGCTGCTGTCGCGCGCGATGGCCTACGGCACGGCGCTGGCCTCCTACAACGTCGAGGAGTTCGGCACCGAGCGCGTCGAGCGCCTGACCTCCGACGAGGTCCAGGAGCGCGTCGCGGACCTCCAGCGCATGACGGCCTTCTCGGTCGACCCCGTCGCGCTCCGGGCCTAGCCGACCTTCGCGGCGCCCGTGACGTCCTCTCCGGCGACCAGCCGGAACTCGTTGCGGGCGCCCGCCGCGCGCCGCTCGCGGAACGGGCGGTACTCGTCGCTCTCGTAGAACGCGCGGGCGGCCTCCTCCGACGGCCACTCGATGATCAGCGTCAACGGCGCGACCGGGCGGTCGCCCTCCAGCTGCGCGACGCGCGGCGTCCGCGCCAGGTAGCGCCCGCCGTGGCGCTCGACCATCGGCGTGACGTGCGTGACGTAGTCCTGGACCCAGCTCGGGTCGGTGATCTCCAGCTCGGCGACGGCGTAGTGCTTCATGGCGCGCGAAATCTAGTGCGGTTTGAGCGCGTCGGTCCGCGCGCGGTCAGCCGGTCGGCAACGCGTGGGCCATCCGTCCAGATGATGGTGCGACGGCGTTGGGAGAGCCGCGGGGGCGGCCGATGGCAGGGGTGTCCGCGATCTGTGTCCGCGGGCCCGTCGGCATGGAGGCCGAATGCTCCCCGTTCCCCGCGCGTTCCCCGCTGCTCTCACCACGCTCCTGGCCGCCCTGGCCGTCGCACCGGTTGCCGGTGCGACGTCCTCGCGCGGCGCGATCGCGGCCCCGGACGGGCTGAAGGCCACGCCGGACGTCGCGCACGGCGGCGGCCGGGCGCTCGTGAAGCGGTCCGCCGTCAAGGCGCGCGCCGCGCAGGCCCCCGCGACCGATCCGCGCTTCGCCGAGCAGTGGCCGCTGAACGGCGACGGCCCGATGGGCATCGCCTCCGCGTGGCGGCAGACGACCGGCGGGCCCGTGACCGTCGCGATCGTCGACTCCGGCGCCGACCTCGGGCATCCCGACCTGGCGCCGAACCTGTGGACCAACCCCGGCGAGATCCCCGGCAACGGCATCGACGACGACGGCAACGGCTACGTCGACGACGTCCACGGCTACGACTTCGTGGACGGCGACGGCACGCCGCAGGACGCCAACGGCCACGGCACGCACGTCGCCGGGATCGTCGGCGCGCGCGGCGGCAACGGGATCGGCGTCGCGGGCGTCGCCTGGAACGTGCGGCTGATGATCGTCCGGGTGCTGGACGGCGCGGCGCGCGGGACGACGACCGACGTCGCGCGCGGGATCCGCTACGCGGTCGACAACGGCGCGCGGATCGTGAACCTCTCGCTGGCCGGCCCGTCGTCCACGCCCGACCTCGAGGACGCCGTGCGCTACGCGCAGGCCCACGGGGTGCTGATCGTGTCGGCCGCCGGCAACGACGGCGCGGACCTGGCGAGCGCCCCGACCTACCCGGCCGCCTACGGCGAGGACAACGTCATCGGCGTCGCGGCGACGCGCCGCGACGGAGGCCTGTCGAGCGTCTCGGACTACGGCCCGGGCGCCGACCTCGCCGCCCCCGGCGAGGCGATCCTGTCCACGGCGCTGGGCGGTGGCTACGAGTGGCGGACCGGCACGAGCATGGCCGCGCCCGAGGTCACCGGCGCGCTCGTCCTGCTCGCCGCGGCGCGCCCGGACCTCGGCGCCGCCGGGCTGGCCGGCGCGCTGCTGGGCAGCACGCGCAAGACCGGCCTGCCGGTGGCGACCGGCGCGCTGGACGTCGGCGCCGCGCTGCGCCAGGTGATCCCGGCGGGCGCGTGGGTGGAGGGCGCGAGCGCCCCGCTGTCGAGCTACGCGTCGTCGGCGGCCGCCAAGAAGGGCGGGGCGACGAAGAAGACGACGAAGGCCAAAGCCAAGAAGGCCAAGAAGAAGCTCACCGCCGCGCAGAAGCGCGCCCAGGCCAAGAAGGCCGCGGCGCGCAAGCGGGCGGTCGCCAAGCGGGCCGCCGCCAGGAAGCGCGCCGCCGCGGCCCGTCGCCGCGCGGCGGCCAAGCAGCACCGCTGAGCCGCCCCGAGCGCCCGCTGCCGGACACCCGCGGCGAAACTCGTCGCACACGCGGGCCCCCGGCGGGGTAGCTTTGGCAGACCATGACCTGGGGCTTCATCTGGCTCATGCTGGTCCTCAAGATCCCGATCGCCATGCTGCTGTACCTGGTGTGGTGGGCGATCCACCAGGACGGCGAGTCCGAGCCCGGGTCCGACGGCGACGGCGGCACCAAGGTCCACCCCCGTCCCGACCACCGTGGGCGACGTCCCCGCCGCCCACGCCCCCGCGGCCCCCACGGCGACCCGATGCCGCCCGCGCCCGCCCGGATGCGCACGACCGTCGTCCGGTCGCGCGACCCGGAGCGCGAGCCGCACCGCGTGCGGTAGCGACCGCCGCTCGCGGAGGACCCAGCCGCGCGGCGAGGGGGCTCCGCGCCGGACGGGCTAGGCCGGCTCGCTCGTGCGCGAGGCCGCGTCCTGCAGGGCCTCGATGCGCGAGACGTCGCGGACAGCGCCCTTGTCGGCGGACGTCGCCATCGCGGCGTAGGCGCGCAGCGCGGGCGACACGGCGCGGGGCCGGTCCTCGGCGGGCTTGTAGCCGGTGCTCGCCTCCAGGCGGGCGCGGCGGTCGTCCAGCTCCGCGTCGGTCAGCGCGACGTCGATCGTGCGGTTGGGGATGTCGATGTTCACCGTGTCGCCGTCCTCGATCAGCGCGATCGCGCCGCCGGACGCGGCCTCGGGCGAGACGTGGCCGATCGACAGGCCGGAGGTGCCGCCGGAGAAGCGCCCGTCGGTGAGCAGCGCGCACTGGGCGCCCAGGCCGAGGCCCTTCAGGTACGAGGTCGGGTAGAGCATCTCCTGCATGCCCGGGCCGCCGCGCGGGCCCTCGTAGCGGATGACCACCACGTCGCCCGGCTGCACGCGCTTGGACAGGATCGCGTCGACCGCCGCCTCCTGGGACTCGACCACGACGGCCGGCCCGCGGAACGTCCAGATCGACTCGTCGACGCCGGCCGTCTTCACGACGCAGCCGTCCAGCGCGATGTTCCCGTACAGGATCGCCAGCCCGCCGTCCTTGGTGTAGGCGTGCTCGACGTCGTGGATGCAGCCGTCGGCGGCGTCGACGTCCAAGGACTCCCAGCGCTCGGACTGCGAGAACGCCTCGGCCGACCGCCGGCACCCCGGCGCCGCGTGGAACAGCTCGACCGCGCGCTCGCTCGGCTTCGCGCCGCGCACGTCCCACTCCTCCAGCCAGGACGTCAGCGACCCGGCGTGCACCGCGTGCACGCCCTCGTGCAGCAGATCGCCGCGCCACAGCTCGCCGAGGATCGCCGGGATCCCGCCCGCGCGGTGCACGTCCTCCATCAGGTACGTCCCGTTCGGCGCGACCTTGCACAGGCACGGCACGCGGCGCGAGATCGCGTCGATGTCGGCCATCGTGAAGTCCAGCCCGGCCTCCTGAGCGGCGGCCAGCAGGTGCAGCACGGTGTTCGTCGAGCCGCCCATCGCGACGTCGAGCGTCATCGCGTTCTCGAACGCCTCGCGCGTGGCGACCGCGCGCGGCAGCACGCTCGCGTCGTCGCCCTCGTAGTAGCGCGCGCACAGCTCGACGGCGGTGCGGCCCGCGGCCTCGTACAGCTCGCGCCGCGCGGTGTGCGTCGCCAGCGTCGACCCGTTGCCCGGCAGCGCCAGGCCCAGCGCCTCGGTCAGGCAGTTCATCGAGTTGGCGGTGAACATGCCCGAGCACGACCCGCAGGTCGGGCACGCGGCCTCCTCGATGCGCGCCAGGTCGTCGTCGCTGACGCTGTCGGAGACCGCGTCGGCGATCGCCGTGATCAGGTTCAGGCCCTTGCGGACCGTGCCGTCGACGAGCGTCGCCTGCCCGCCCTCCATCGGCCCGCCGGACACGAACACCGTCGGGATGTTCAGCCGCAGCGCGGCGTTGAGCATCCCCGGCGTGATCTTGTCGCAGTTGGAGATGCACACCAGCGCGTCGGCGCAGTGCGCGTTGACCATGTACTCGACCGAGTCGGCGATCAGGTCGCGCGAGGGCAGCGAGTAGAGCATGCCGTCGTGGCCCATCGCGATGCCGTCGTCGACCGCGATCGTGTTGAACTCGCGCGCGACGCCGCCCGCGGCCTCGATCGCGTCGGCGACCACGCGGCCGACCGGCGACAGGTGCGTGTGGCCCGGCACGAACTGCGTGTAGGAGTTCGCGACGGCGATGATCGGCTTGCGCCCGATGTCCGCGCCGGCTACGCCGGCGGCGCGCAGGAGCGAGCGGGCGCCCGCCATGTTGCGACCGTGCGTGACCGTGCGAGAGCGCAGATGAGGCATGCCCGAACTTTAGCCCGCTGACAAGGGCTCGCCCACGGGTCCGTCCGCAGCGGTTAGGCTCGCGCGCATGCACGCGCTGATCGCCTTGGTCGTGGCCGCCGCCGATGAGGCGGAGCCGTCGAAGACCGCGTTCTACATCTTCGGCGGCCTGCTGGCCGTGTGGGCCGTCGTGCTCTCGGGCATCGGCATGTCGTCGGCCACGTTCCCGGCGACCGCCATGGCCCGGCGCGGCGTGATCGGCCTGACGATGGTGCTCGTCGCCGCCGCGATGGCGACCGCGGTCATCACCGCCTAGCCGGCGTCGCACCCGCTCACAGAAGTCAACAGCCGCTGACTTCCTCGTCGCGCTAGGCGCCTCGGCAGGCCGGGCACACTAGTATGCAGAGGCGATCCCCTTACCCGAGAGAGGGCACCAGATCGTGAGCGATACCCAGACGACGCCCGACGGCGGCGGCGTAGCAGCAGCCGGCCAGGAGACCCTGACCGTCACCGACAACCGGACCGGCAAGACCTATGAAGTGCCGATCACCGATGGCACGGTCCGGGCCATGGACTTCCGTCAGATCAAGACCTCTGACGACGACTTCGGGTTGATGACCTACGACCCGGCCTTCACGAACACCGCGTCGTGTCGGTCGGCCATCACCTACCTGGACGGCGAGAACGGCGTCCTCGAGTACCGCGGTTATCCGATCGAGCAGCTGGCCGAGAAGTCGACGTACCTCGAGGTCGCCTACCTGCTCGTCCACGGCGAGCTTCCCAACCAGCAGCAGCTGGACCAGTGGAAGCACGACATCACCACCCACACGTTCGTCCACGAGAACGTGAAGGAGTTCGTCGGCGGCTTCCGCCACGACGCCCACCCGATGGGCATGTTGGTGGGGTCGGTCGGCGCGCTGTCGACGTTCTACAAGGACGCCAACGAGATCGGCGACCCGGACAACCGGGCGCTGCAGACGATCCGCCTGATCGCCAAGATGCCGACGCTGGCGGCCTTCGCCTACCGCCACATCATGGGCCAGCCCTACTACTACCCGGACAACGATCTGGAGTACCCGGGCAACTTCCTCAGCATGATGTACAAGATGACCGAGCTGAAGTACGAGCCAGACCCCCGGCTCGAGCGCGCGCTCGACGTCCTGTTCATCCTGCACGCCGACCACGAGCAGAACTGCTCCACCAACGCCGTGCGCGCGGTGGGCTCCTCGCAGGTCGACCCGTACTCCGCGGTCGCCGCCGGCGTCGCCGCCCTGTACGGCCCGCTCCACGGTGGAGCCAACGAGGCCGTCCTGCGGATGCTCAAGCGCATCGGCACGAAGGACAACATCAAGGACTTCATGCAGGGCGTGAAGGACGGCAACGAGCGGCTGATGGGCTTCGGCCACCGCGTGTACAAGAACTACGACCCGCGGGCCAAGATCATCAAGAAGGCCTGCGACGACGTGTTCGAGGTGACGGGCGTCAACCCGCTGCTGGACATCGCGCTCGAGGTCGAGAAGATCGCGCTCGAGGACGAGTACTTCGTCGAGCGCAAGCTGTACCCGAACGTGGACTTCTACTCGGGGCTCATCTACGAGGCGCTCGGCCTCCCGATGGACATGTTCCCGGTGATGTTCGCCATCCCGCGCACCTCCGGCTGGATCGCCCAGTGGCTGGAGATGGTGCAGGACAAGGAGCAGAAGATCGCGCGCCCGCGCCAGATCTACACGGGCACGCGCACGCGCGACTACGTCGCGCTGGACCAGCGCTCCTAGCGCTCCGCTTCCCTGTGGCGGCCGGTCGCGGACTCCGTGACCGGCCGCACAGAGGCCGCGCGCGGACGCGAGTAGCTTGTCCGTTGCATGACGCTACGAACCTCTGACTCTGGTGTGCCGGAGCTGGCTCTCCGTCGCATCGAGCCGGAGGACAAGGACGGCCTCGTGGCCGGCCTGGGCCATCTCTCGGAACGCTCGGTCTACCAGCGCTTCCTGTCGCCCAAGCCACGGCTGACGTCCTCGGAGCTGCGGTACCTCACCGAGGTCGACTTCCGCGACCACTACGCGCTGGTCGCCGTGCTGGCCCAGGCGCCGGACGTCATCGTCGGCGTCGGGCGCTGGGTCCGCGACACGCGGGCGCCGGCCGACGCGGAGATCGCGATCGTCATCGCCGACGACCTCCAGGGTCGCGGCGTCGGCACCGCGCTGGGCAACGCGCTGGCGGAGGCCGCGCGAGCGCGCGGGATCGAGCGCCTCACCGCCTCGATGCTGCCCGAGAACGTGGCGGCCCACCGGCTGTTCGCGAAGATCTCCTCGCGGATGCGCGTCACGCACGCCCAGGGCGTCGACGAGATCGTCGCTTCGCTCCCTGCGCGCGTCCGCCACGCGCGCGGCGTCGACGAGATGGTCGCGCCGCTGATCGCCGCCGCGTAGGCTCGCCGCCACAGTGGCGGCGTTCACGGTGGTCATCCGGCGGCGGGGCAAGGTGCAGAAGGCGCGGCACGACACGCTGGCCGCGGCGCTGGACGCGCTGGAGACCGAGACGCGGGTGGCGGCCAACACGCAGGTGCCGCGCGTCGAGCGGGCGCTGGGACGCGAGTACGAGCCCGGACAGCAGGTCGCGGTGCGCGGCGAGGTCCGCGGGCCGGGCGGCGTCGCGGGCGGGATCGACGTGCGCGGCGACGGGTCGGCCGAGGCGTTCACCGGGCGCTTCGTGCGCCGGCCGGTGGCGCCGGGCGACCGCGAGGACGCCTGGGCGGCGCTGCGCCGCGCGATCGCCGCCTGAGACGTCCTAAGGTCGAAGCCATGGCAACGATCTCCGCGGCAGGCTCCGGCACGTTCTCGATCGGCGGCGACCTGGAGGTGACGCGCCTGGGCTACGGCGCGATGCGCATCGTCGGCGACGGGGTCTGGGGCCCGGCCAAGGACCCTGACAAGGTCCAGGCCGTGCTGAAGCGGCTGCCCGAGTTGGGCGTCGACTTCATCGACACGGCCGACTCCTACGGCCCGTACTTCAGCGAGGAGTACATCGCCCGGGCGCTGGCGCCCTACGACGGCATCACGGTCGCGACCAAGGGCGGCTTCACCCGCCACGCGCCGAACGTGTGGAAGGAGGTCGGCCGCTGGGAGTACCTGCGCCAGTGCGCGCTGATGAGCGCCCAGCGGCTGGGCGTCGACCGGATCGACCTCTGGCAGCTGCACCGCATCGACCCGCGCACGGACGCCGACGAGCAGTTCCGGGAGATGAAGGCCCTCCAGGACGACGGCATCGTCCGCCACCTCGGCCTCAGCGAGGTCTCGGTCGACGAGATCAAGGCCGCCCAGGAGGTCTTCGAGGTCACGACGGTCCAGAACCTCTACAACTTGACCAACCGGAAGTCCGAGGACGTCCTGGCCTACTGCGAGCAGCAGGGCATCGGCTTCATCCCGTGGTTCCCGCTGGCCGCCGGCGAGCTGGCCAAGCCGGGCGGCGCGGTCGACGAGATCGCGCGCGCCCACGACGCGACGGCCGGCCAGGTCGCGCTGGCGTGGCTGCTGGCCAAGTCCCCCGTGATGCTGCCGATCCCGGGCACGTCGTCGGTCGAGCACCTCGAGGAGAACGTCGCCGCGGCCGACCTGCGGCTCAGCGACGACGAGCTGGCGACGTTGGAGCGGGCGTCGGCCTAGCCGATCCGGCTGTAGGCACGGAGTGTGGCGAGCGCGTCGAGCGTCACCACCCCGCGCCATTCGAAGGCGGCGGCGGGGTTCCAGGCCGCCCAGTCGAAGGTCCAGCCGCCGTCGTCCTGCTGGGCGGCGGCCAGCTCGTCGAGCTGGGCGTCGATCAGCGCCCGGGGGAAGAGGCGGACGCCCGCGTGGTCGGGCCGCGGCGCCACCGCCAGGGCCGACAGCGTCTCGCCCTCGACGCCGCCCTCGACGACGAGCCTGCCGTCCTCGGGCATGCGGCCGGCGAGCCGCTCGATCTCGGCGTCGGCGCGGGCGCGATCCGGCACGGCGTCGAGGAAGTGCACCGTGTACCGGAAGGCATAGGCGTCGCTCAGCTTCAGCTCGGCCATCGCGCCCCAGACGTAGCTGGTGGCCTTGGCCATCCACGGGTGGTCGAGCCCGAGGCGGTGGGCGGCGGCCACGACGCCCGCGGTCATCAGCAGCGACGAGGGCGGGTCCTCGACCGGCGCCCACCACGGCGCGTGCGCGTAGCCGGCGGCCCCGGGCGTGACGAACGGGATGCCGCCGTCGGGGTGGGCGATCGACGCGATCCAGTCCAGCGCGTCGGCGCCGAACGCGGCGACCTGATGGGGTCGATCGGCGGCGACGCTCTCCAGGGCCTCGAAGGCGTACAACACGGCCGACGGCTGGCTGGCGGGCGTGCGCAGGTCGGGCTCCAGCGCGCCGACGCCGCCGTCGGGGTTCTTGTAGGCCTCGACGGCGCGCAGCACGCCGTCGGGGTCGGGCGCGACGAAGAGGTGCTCGAAGCGGCGGCGCTCCAGCAGGCGGCCGTTGCTGTGGACGAACTGGGCGGCGGCGTCGAGGTCGGGCATGGGGCAAGCGTCGCGCATCCGGCGCGGGCGCGCTTGAACGGAACGGACGTCGTGGCGGGGGCGCGGGCGCTACGCGGCGGGCTCGCCGGCGGGCCCGGCGCCGGCGGCCAGCAGCGCCGACGGCGGCAGGCCGGCGAGGCGGCGGACCTCGCGGGCGAGGTGGGCCTGGTCGGCGTAGCCGGCGTCGGCGGCCAGGCGCGCGAGCGAGGGCGCCGCGGTGGGCGCCGACGTGGGCGCGGCCGCCGGCATCGGCGCGTTGGCCAGCCGCAGGAAGCGCTGGAAGCGCAGGATCCGGGCCAGCGTCGCCGGGCCGTAGCCGACGGCGGCCTCGAAGCGACGGCGCAGCTGGCGCTCGCTCAGCGCGACCGCGCGGGCGAGCGCGCCGACGTCGGGCGCGGAGCCGGGCCGGTTGAGCGCCAGGACGGCGCGGCGGACCTCGTGGTCGGCGCGCTCCGGCGCGGGCAGCCGCGGGGCCAGGCCGCCGATGAGCGCCAGCAGCGCGTCGGCGGGCGTGGCGGCGCGGGCGACCCGGTCCTCGATGGCGCGGGCGGTCGCGCGCCCCCACAGCTCGTCCAGGCCGACGCCCAGGTCGCGCAGCTCGCCCGCCGGCAGCCCGAGCGCCGTACCCGCCGCGCCGACCCGGAAGCGCACGCCGACGCGGTGCTGCCCGGGCGTGGCCCGGGCCTCCTCGGCCGTCGTCGCGGGCCCGGCGACCCGCAGCCGCCCGCCGGAGAAGACGACGTCGACGCACGCGTCGGGCAGCACGCGCACCGGCCCGTCGTGCGAGACCCACGCGCAGGCGACCAGCGCCTCGAGCCCGGGCGGCGGCGGCAGCTCTCGGTAGACGACGTCCACGTCCCTATGGTGCCCAAAGCGGCGCGAGGTCCCCGACCGCGGGCGCGCGCTGACCCAGCACGGCCGCGCCGACGCGGGCGCCGAGCGCGCAGGCGTCGGCGATCGGACGCCCGGCGGCCAGCGCGGCCATGAGCGCGGCGGCGAACGCGTCGCCGCAGCCGAAGGCGTCGACCGCCGGGCCCGGCGGCGGCGCGGCGTCCCAGCGGCCGGAGGCGTCGAGCGCGGGAAGCTCGCAGACGGGCGACGCGGCCCCGGGCGCGCCGGCGCCGGCCTCGGTCCCGGCCGTGCGCGCCGCGCGCCAGCGCCCGCCGCGCTCGCCCTCGGTCTCCACCACCCAGCGCGGCCGCGCCGCCGCCAGCAGCGCGTCGTCCAGCGGCTCGGTCGCGTCGTTGGCGCTGCCGACCAGCGCGTCGACCTCCACGCCCGCCTCCAGCAGCGCGGCGCGGGTCCGCGCGGTCGCCACGAGCACCTTCGCGGCGCGGGCCGCGCGCGCCGCGGCGGCGTCGCCGCCGAACAGCACGGCGCCGTCGCAGCCCTCCAACGCGCTCCAGTCCAGCGAGTCGGCGCCGGAGGGCTCCAGCGGCGCGGCGAGCGTCGTGATCGTCCGCTCGTGGTCGGCGGTCAGCCACGTCAGCGTCCGGCGCTGCGGGCGCGCGTGGCGCGCCGCGCGCACGTCGATCCCCGCGTCGCGCAGGCCCGCGAGCGTCGCGTCCGCCCGGGCGTCGTCGCCGAGCGCGCAGAAGAACGCGGCCGCTCCGGTCAGCGACTTCAACGCATAGGCCGCCATCGCGCCGCCGCCCGCCGCGGCCTCCCAGGACGCGCGCGCGTCGGCGATCTCGCCGGGCGCGGGCAGGCGGTCGGCCAGCACGAAGTCGACCCACTCGACGTGCCCGACGACCGCGAGGCGGATCACAGCACCAGCGTCCCGCCGTGGTCGCGCAGCCAGCGGCGCGGGACCTCGTAGCCCGGCATCAGGCGCGCCATCACCGCCCAGAAGCGCGGCGAGTGGTCCATCACCGCCAGGTGGGCGGCCTCGTGGCGGACCACGTACTCCAACACGACCTCGGGCGCCAGCAGCAGCCGCCAGTTGAAGGACATCGCGCCGGTCGACGAGCACGAGCCCCAGCGCGTCTTCTGGTCGCGGATCGACAGCTTGGCGTAGGGCCTGCCGACCGCGGCCGCCGCCGCGTCCAGCCGCGGCGCGATCTCGACCCGCGCCTGCCTGCGGTACCACCGCTCCAGGACCTCGCGCATGTCCGGGCCGCCGAGCCGCGCGTCGGGCACGAGCAGCGTGTGGCCGAAGCGCGTCACGCGCACGCGCCCGGCCTGCGGGACGAGCACCAGCGACGCGCCCAGGTAGGGCACGGTCCCGCCGCGCGCCGCCACCCGCGCCTGCGCCCGCGCGACCTCCGCGCGGCGCCGCGCGATCCACGCGGAGAGCTGCTCCACCGCCCGCGCCGCCTCGCGCGCCGGCGTCCGGCGCGGCAGCACGACCTCGACCGCCCCGTCGCGCGGGTCGACGCGCACGCGCACCCGCCGCGCGCGATCGCTGCGCCGCACCGTGTAGTCGAACGACGACGACGTCCCGGACATCCGGCCGCGCAGGGTACGACGCCGCGCCGACGGCCCCGCTCAGCCCTGCCGCTCCTCCAACAGCCCCGCGAGGTTGGCGACCGCCAGGTCGTCGCCGCGCTCCGCGCCGGCGCGGAACGCCAGCTCGGCGTCCTCGACCCGGCCCTGGTCCCACAGCAGGACGCCGAGGTTGTTGTAGGCCTCGTCGTCGCCGTGCTCGGCCGCGCGCCGGTACAGCGCCTCGGCCTCCTCGGACCGGGGGTCCAGGTCGCTGAGGTGGTTGGCCAGCTGGGTCTCGGCGGTCGCGATCGAGCGGTCGGCGCCCTCGCGCAGGACCGCCTCGGACTCGTCGGTCCGGTCCATGAGCTTCAGCACCGACGCCAGGAACGCGTAGCCCTCGGTGCCGTTGGCCGCGATCGCCTCGCGCAGGACGGTCTCGGCCTCCTCGAGCTGCCCCTCGTCCTGCAGCAGCGCGCCGAGGTCGACCAGCGCCTCGGCGTCGCCCGCCTCGGCGCCCTGGCGGAACAGCGCCTCGGCCTCCTCGACCTCGCCGGCGTCGGCCAGCGCGTTGGCCAGCAGGCGATGCTCGGTCTCGCCGATCGCGACCGTCGTGCGCCACAGCGCGATCGCCTCGTCGAGCCGACCCAGGTCGTACAACAACAGCCCGAGGTTGTGGCCGGCCGCCAGCTCGCCGCGATCGGCGGCCGCGCGGTAGTTGGCCTCGGCGCCCGCGACGTCGCCCTGGTCCCACAGCGCGTTGCCCAGCGGGATCAGCGCGTCGAGGTCGCCCGCCTCGACGGCCTCGCGCAGCACCGGCGCGGCCTCCTCGGCGCGATCCAGCTCGATCAGCAGCTCCCCGAGGTAGTAGCCGGCGTCGGGCTCGCCCTCGGCCAGCGCCTCCCGGATCAACCGCTCCGCCTCGTCGTAGCGCCGCGCCTCCTGCGCGCGCAGGCCCTCGCCCAGGACGCCGGACCGCTGCTGCTCGTCACCCATGCCCTGCACTACAGCACGTCGCGAGACCTACAACACGCGCAGCGTGGCGAGCGTCGTGTCGCGCGCCACGATCGAACCGCCGCTGGCGCGAGCGTCCTCCAGGTAGCGGACCGCGTCCGCGCCCACGCGGAACCCCTCCAGGATCAGCGGGATCCCCGGCGGGTAGACCTCGACCTCCTCGGCCGCGACCTGCCCGATCGCGTCGCGCAGCGGGACCTCGCGGCCGATCGACTTCGCCAGGCGCTTGGTGTCGTAGGGCCGGATCACGGGCCGGTCGTCGATGCCCGCGAACGGGTTGCCGGGCATCGGACGGCGCTCGCGGCCGGGCAGCTGCGTGCCGTCGAGGATCTCGGCGAGCGCGCGCACGGTCGTCTCGACCGCGCCGTCCTGCAGCTGGAACGTCGTGATCAAGGTGATGGTCTGCACGCCCGCCTTCTCGATGACGATGCCGCGCTGGACCAGCGCCTCGGCGACCTCGTAGCCGGTGAGCCCGAAGCGCGCGAGCCCGAGCGTCGTCTTGACGAGGTCGGCGCCCGCGACGTTGCGCGCGACGGCCTCCAGCCAGCGCGAGTCGTCGAGGTGGTCGAGGTCCGGCAGCGCGCGGCGCAGCTCGGACTTCAACCGCTCGGTGCGCTCGATCGACCGCCCCAACAGCTCCGGCCCCTGCGCGGCCAGCGCGCGCACCGCCGCGTCGGCCGAGGCCAGCAGCCCGTAGGACGGCGAGGTCGTGACGTACTCGCGGTAGGCCTCCTCCAGCAGCTCGGAGTCGACGCGCTCCTCGCGCCAGTGGATCAACCCGGTCTGCTGCAGGCCGCCCGCCAGCTTGTGCGTGGACTGCACGCAGATGTCGGCGCCGGCCTGCATGGCGCTGCACGGCAGGTCGCCGTGGAAGTGCAGGTGGCCGCCCCACGCCTCGTCGACGAAGACCAGGCAGTCGGGCGACTTGGCGTGGACCGCCGCGACGATGGCCTCCGTGTTGCCCACCAGGCCCTCGTAGGTCGGCGAGGTGTAGATGACGGCCAGGGCCTCCGGGTAGCGGTCCAGCGCGCTCGTGACGTCGTCGACCGACGGCGGCATCAGGGCCTCGAAGCGCGCGTCGTAGGGCGCCGGGAGGAAGCGGAAGTTCAGGTTGAAGGCCTTGATCGCGTTCATCATCGAGTGATGGATGTTGCGCGCGATCAGGACCATCGCGTCGGGCTTCTCCATGGCCAGCATGCGCAGGACGACCCAGTTCGAGCCGCTCGACCCGTGCACGGAGAACATCGTGCGGTCGGCGCCCTGGGCGGCGGCCGCGAAGCGCTCGGCCTCGGCGAAGACGCCGGTGTGGTCCACGAGCGTCCCGAAGAACCCGGCGGAGATCGAGACGTCCGAGGCGTAGAAGTCCTCGACCCGTTCCTGCCCCGGCAGGATCGACGGCGTGCACCAGCGGTGATAGCGGCGGACGTCCTCGTTGAGGATGCGGACGATCGGCGACGACGTGATCTGGTCCATGTGATGCGCCATGATGCCGCTTCTCGTGCCCCGTTCCGTCGTCCGCCTCCCATCGCAGGTCCAGCCGCCGTTCGAGGTGTACGTCTCGGGCGTGCCGCAGGCCGAGGGCGTCGACTACGAGATCCGCGGCCGCGAGCTGGTCTTCGAGGGCCGGATGCTGCGCAAGGACGAGGTCAGCGGCTGGCGCTGGCTGCTGGGCTCGATCGGCATCGGCACCTACCGCCAGGACGACTCGGTCGACGTGCGCTACGCCCTGGACGGCCGCCCGATGGTCGCCGAGGGGCTGGCCGTCGCGGTCGTCGACGAGGACTAGCACCCGGCGGGTCCGGCGGGGTATCAACCGCCGGGAGTACGGATATCCGGCTGTGCGCGGGGTTGGCCGGACGGCAGAGTCAACCGCATGCCCTCCCCCGCGCTCACGCTCGTCCCGGACGCCGACGCCCCCTCCTCGACGGCGTCCGTGGACCTCGCCGCGCGGATCTGGGCGCTGCCGACCCGCACGCTCCTCGACGACCTCGGACCGATCGCCGACGCCCGCGTCCTGCTCGTCGAGGACGTTCTGGGCGGCGCCGTCGACCTGACGCCCGGCGCCTACGACCTCGTCCACGCCCGCTTCCAGCTCTCCCGCTTCGGCCGTCCCGCCGAGCAGCTGGCGGCGCTGAGGTCGCTCGTCGCGCCCGGCGGCGTCCTGCTGGTGGAGGAGCCCGACCTGCGCACCTGGACCTTCGAGCCCCACGCGCCGGCGACCACGCACCTGATCGGCCGCCTGGCCCAGGCGTTCTCCGCCGCCGGCGGCGACCTCGACGCCGGCCGCCGCCTCCCGTCCCGCCTGCGCGCCGCCGGCCTGGAGCCCCGGGTCCGCACCCACGCGATCGGGCTGGAGACGGGCCACCCCTACCTCCGCCTCCCGCTCGACCTCGCCACCACGCTCGCCGGACCGCTGGCCGACGTCCTCGGCCACGACGGCCTCGACCACCTCCGCCGCTCGGCGACCACCGAGCTGCTGGAGCCCCGGCGGCGCGGGACGACGTTCACGCTCGTCCAGGCGTGGGCGCGCGTGGAGCGCTGAGCCCCTCCTCGACGATCGCGGGGCCCGCGGACGACTCGATCAGGACCGCCGCGCGTCGTCGAGGCGCGCGGTCGTCAGCAGGTAGTCGCAGCGCAGCCGCACCGCGGCGCCGGTCCCGGTGTCGTGCCGCGAGACGTGCGCGGCGAGCGCCGCGAGCAGGGTGCCCCAGCGGTTCTCGGCCTCCAGGCGCGGGCGCTGCGCGACGACGTGGCCGGCGGTCGCGACGAGGAAGCCGACGGCCTCCGCGCGGGAGGCGAAGGTCAGCGTGAGCGCCTCGGCGCGGTGCTCGATCCCCGTGAAGCCGGCGTCGGCGAGCAGCGCGCGGGCGGCGGCGGGATCGCCCCAGCGCGTGGGCGGCGCGGCGCCGAGCGGCGGCGGGGGCAGGAGCTCCGCCAGCGCGGCGCCCATGCCGGGCAGGAACGAGCCCGGCGCCCAGCTGGCCAGCGCGACGCGCCCGTGCCCGTGCCCGCGACCGCCCGGCCGCAGCACGCGCGCCAGCTCGCGCGCGGCGGCGGGCTGGTCGGGCGCGTACATCACGCCGAAGGCGCTCAGCGCCACGTCGAAGGCGCCGTCGTCGACCGGCAGCGCGGTCGCGTCGCCGACCCGCCACGCGACGCCCGCGTCGGACGGCGCGAGCGCCAGCAGCGCCGGCTCGAGGTCGACGCCGACGACCGGGTCGGCGCCGCGCACGGCGGCGGCCAGCGCCGCGTTGCCGGTCCCGCAGGCGACGTCGAGGACCGCCTCGCCGCGCCGCAGGTCCGCGGCGTCGGCGACCGCGTCGGCCGCCGGCACGAGGCGCTCGGCCATCCGCGCGTAGGCGCCGAGGCCCCAGGTCGTCGCCACGGCGCGGGACCCTCGCGCGTCGCTAGGCGACGACCGGCGGCTTGCGCGGCTCGCCGAGCCCCGTCGCCGCCGTGTCCCACGGGCGCCAGAGGCGCAGCGTCGAGAGGATCGAGCGCGTCGCGGGCGAGCGGTTGAGCGTGCAGAAGTGGATGCCGGGCGCGCCCTTGGCCAGCAGGTCGGCGCACTGCATCGTCGCGTAGGAGACGCCGAGGTCGGCGACCGCGCGCGGGTCGTCCTGGCGGGCGTCCAGCTCGGACAGCACGTGCTCGGGCATCGTCGCGCCGCACATCGACGTGATCTTCGCGATCTGGCCGTAGCCGGTGATCGGCATGATGCCCGGGATGATCGGGACGTCGATCCCGATCGCGCGGGCGCGCGCCACGAAGTCGAAGTACAACTCGTTGTCGAAGAACAACTGCGTGATGAGGTAGTCGACGCCGGCGTCGACCTTGGCCTTCAGGTACCGCAGGTCGTCCTCGGGCGAGACCGCGTGGATGTGGGTCTCGGGGAAGCACGCCGCGGAGATCGAGAAGTCGTAGTCCTCGCGCAGCAAGGACACCAACTGGTGGGAGAACTCCAGCCCGCCGTCGGACGCGACCCACTCCGACTGGCCACGCGGCGGGTCGCCGCGCAGCGCCAGGACGTTCTCGATCCCGGCCTCGCGGATCTCCTCCAGCGTGACGCGCAGCTCGTCGACCGTCGCGCCGACGCAGGTGAAGTGCGCCATCGCCTCCAGGCCGATCTCGTCCTTGATGTGGCGGACGGTCTCGACGGTCTTCTCGCGCGTCGTGCCGCCCGCGCCGTAGGTGACCGAGACGAACGACGGCGCCAGCGGCGCCAGCTCGTGCAGGGCCTGCTCGAAGTTGGCCTCGCCCTCGGGGGTCTTCGGGGGGAAGAACTCGAACGAGAACGTCGGCTCGGCGCCGCCGAGCAGGTCCACGATGCGCGTCATGACGCGGTAAACCCTAACACAGTTGTGTCAAGGTTTGGGAAACCCCGCGATGTGCAGGCGGTTTACGCCGCCGCCTCCCAGCGCTCCGGCGATCCGCCGATGCGCCGCACCCGCCCGGTGACCTCGAGGTGGTCGAGGTAGGCGAGGGTCTCCGACAGCCACCAGTTGGCGTTGAACGGCGTGATCTCGCCGCCGTAGACCTTCGGGATCGCCTCGAACGCGGTCAGCCCCGGCTCGGCGACGACGACCTCCTCGACGCGGTTCATCCGCTGGCGCACGAGCGTCCGGTTGGCGTCGATGTGCGCCTGCACGTCGGTGAACGTGCGGCCGTGGCCGGCGAGGCAGAGGCGCGCGTCCAGCTCCTGGACGAGGTCGAGCGAGTGCAGGAACTCGCCGGCGGGATCGGGCGAGTAGCCGTAGTCGTAGTACAACGAGACGCGGCCGAGCAGGTGGTCGCCGGAGATCAGGATCCGGCGCTCCTCCTGGTAGAGGCAGACGTGCGACGGCGCGTGGCCGGGCGTCTCGTAGACCTGCCAGGTGCCGAGGTCGGTGCGGACCTCGACGCCGGGCAGCAGCGGGCGGTCCGGCTCGACGAGCCCGGCGATCCCGAACGACTGGCCGCGGCGCTGCTCGGCGTAGCGCCGCAGCGGCGTCTCGGGCACGCCGCTCTGGCGCGCGACCTCGATGCGCCGGTCGAACGCCGCCTCCGGGTCGCGCGCGGCGGCGAGCATGTGGTCGTGGTTGGGGTGCATCCACAGCTCGCACCCGGTCCGCTCCACGATCGTCGCGGCCTGCCCGTAGTGGTCGGAGTGCGCGTGCGTGCAGACCAGCAGCCGGACGAGGTCGAGGTTGAGGTTGACCTGCGCCAGCGCGCGCTCCAGGTGCCCGAGCGATCCGGGCTCGTGCATCCCGCAGTCGACGAGCACGATCCCGTCGCCGGCGGCCAGCGCCCAGGCGTTGCAGTGCGGCACGCCGGGCCACGGCAACGGCAGCCGCAGCCGCCACACCCCGGGCAGGACGCGCTCGCCCCGACCGACCTCCCGCTTGCGATTCGCCTCCGGCATGTCGGTGCAACCCTAGACTGCCGTCATGTCCGCCACGTTCCGCACCCGTCCGCGGCTCGCCCGCCTGATCGCCTCCGGGCCCGAGCCGATCGCCGACGGCGTCTGGATCGTCCGCGGCGGGGTGCCGAAGACCATGAACGTCTACCTCGTGCGCGACGGCGACGGCGTGCTGCTGTTCGACGCGGGGATCTCGGCGATGACCGGCGCGGTCGCGATGGCCGCCGCGCGGCTCGGCGGGCTGACGCGGATCGTGCTCGGCCACGGCCACGCCGACCACCGCGGCGTGGCGCCCGGGCTGGCGCCGGTCCCGGTCTACTGCCATCCGGACGAGGTCGCCGACGCCGAGGGCGACGGCGGCGCGCACTACTTCGACCTCTCGAAGCTGGACCCGCACGGGCGCGTCCTGCTCGGGGCGATGCTGCCGATCTGGGACGGCGGACCGGTGAAGATCGCCGGGACGGTGAGCGAGGGCGACGACGTCGCGGGCTTCCGCGTCATCCACCTGCCCGGCCACGCGCCCGGGCTGATCGGCCTGTACCGCGAGTCCGACGGGCTGGCGCTGGTCAGCGACTGCTTCTACACCCTCGACCCGCAGACCGGGAAAGAGACCCACCCACCCCACGCCCGCGTCCCGCACGCGGCGTTCAACCAGGACACCGAGCAGGCGCGCGCGTCGATCCGCAAGCTCGCGGCGATCGGACCGCGCGCCGCCTGGGCCGGGCACGCGAGCCCGCTGATCGGCGACGTCGCCGGCGCGCTCGAGGTCGCGGCCGCCACGACCTGAGGCGCCCGGCAACCGCGCGGCAACCCGGCGGCAACCGCGCATCGGCAGCCTGGAGGCTGCATGAGCCACGACGACGACCAGCCGCGCACGCTGCACATCGGGCTCGACCTGCGCCTCGACGGCGAGGTGGTCGAGGGCCGGGCGACCGCCGACGGCAGCGGGCCGGCCCGCGAGTTCTCCGGCTGGGTCGGGCTGCTGGCGGCGCTCGACGCGCTGACCGCGGAAGCTCAGGCCTGAGCGCCGCGCGGGCCGGCCGCGCCGGGCGCGCCGGAGGCCAGCTCGGCCTCCAGCCCTTCGGCGCCGACCGCGCGCGTCAGCTCGATCGCCGTCGCCCGCGCGGCGTCCTCGCCGGTGGCCCGCGCCAGCGCCGCCCACGCCCGCGCGCGCTCCAGGCCCGCGGTCGTCCCGTCCAGCAGCGCGGTCGCCTCGCGCAGGCGCGCGACCGCCTCGGCGCCCTCCGACAGCTCGCCGAGCCCGCGCAGCGCCCGGCCGGTCCCCCACGGCGAGCCGTAGGCCCGCGCGATCTCCAGCTCCTGCGCGGCCAGCGCCCGCGCCTCGTCGTGGCGGCCGATCCCGGCCAGCCCGCGGGCCTTCAGCGAGCGCCACGGAGCCCAGATCGGGTTGGTCGTCGGCGGGCGGCCGGGCGCGACCGCGTCGGCGATGGCGATCGCCTCGTCGAAGCGCCCGCGCGCCAGCGCCAGCTCGGCCTTGCCGAACAGCCAGAAGCGCGTGCCGTCCGAGTCGCCGCGGTGCTCGCCGGTCAGCCAGAGCCCGCGCTCGGCCTCGTCCAGGCGCCCACGGGCGACCGCGATCATCGCGAGGATCCCCGGGGTGTAGCCCATGTCCCCGCTGACCGCCGTGCCGAACAGCTTCTCGCCCTCGTGGCTGCGCTCCTGGGACTCGGCCGCGCCGCGCAGGTCGCCCAGCCACATCAGGTTGAGCCCGCCCCACAGCAGGCTGGCCAGCGCGTCCAGCAGCGACCCGCGCCGCGACGAGAACGCCGCGACGCGCTCCCACGTCCGCGCGGCCTCGGCGGGATCGACCAGCGCGATCGCGATCGCGCCGCACGGCGTGAAGAGGCCGGGCTCGCCGCGCAGCATGACGTCGTCGGCCAGCACCTCGCGGCCGAGCCGGGCGGCGATGTCGGACGGGCCGGTGATGACCGCCGTGATCAGCGCCGCCATCGCGGTCAGCTCGCGCGATCCGGGACCCTGCCCGCGCGGGCCGCGGGCGACCTGCTCCAACACGGACAACTCGCTCGGGTCGACCTCGGAGGCGCCGAAGTTCGCGCACGCCAGGCGCACCGCCGTCAGCCCGTCGCGGAGGTCGCGCTCGGGCTCCGGCAGCGTGTCGCGGGCCTCCCGCACCAGCACCGCAGCCTCCGACGCGCCCTCCACGAACACCAGGATCGCGGCGAGCATGTGGACCGCGTGCGCGCGGTCGATCGGGTCGGTCACCTCGGCCAGCGCGCGGCGCAGCGCGCTCACCGCGGCCGGCCCGTGCACGTAGGACGCGACGCGCCCCAGCTCCAGCGCCAGCGGCCCCCGCAGCGGGACCTCGGGCGGCTCGGCCAGCGCGCGCTCCAGGTAGACGCGCGCGGGGACCGGCGCGCCGCGCTCCAGCGCGACCTCGGCGGCGCGGCACAGGCGCTCGACCGTCCACGCGTCGCCGCGCTCGGGCGCGCGCAGCAGCTGGGCGGCGACGGCCTCGGGCGCGGCGCCGAGGTCGGCGAGCACCCGCGCGGCGCGGGCGTGCTCCAGCGCGCGCCGGGCCGCAGGAAGCTCCTCGTAGACCGCGTCGCGCACGAGCGGATGGACGAAGCCGAGCGGCGCGTCGCCGCGCAGGATCTCGGCGCGGTCGAGGATCGCGATCGCGTCGGCGGCCTGGGGCTCGGCGATGTCGGCCAACGCGGCGATCGCGGGCAGCCCCGGGTTCTCGCCGAGGATCGCGACCGCGCGCGCGACGCCGATCGCGTCGGTCGGCAGCCGCGCCAGGCGCAGCAGGACCGTGCGGGCGACCGCGCGCGGCCCGATCGCCTCGACCGCGGCGGCGTGGTCGGCGTCGGGCGTGACGCCCTCGGACTCCAAGGCGTTCAACAACTGCCGCAACAGCAAGGGGTTGCCCGCGGTGACGGTGTGGCAGGCGGCGGTGAACGCCGTGTCGGCGTCGTCGCCCAGGCGCGCGCGCACGAGCCGCGCGGTCGCGGTGGGGGTGAGCGGCTGGGGCTCCAGGACGCGCGCGTCGGGGTCGACGGCCAGCTCGGCGAGCAGCCCCTCGTCGGCGTCGGGCTCGCCGGTGCGGATCGTCGCGGCCAGCAGGACGGGCAGCCGCGACAGGCGCCGCGCGAGGTAGGCGCAGAAGCGCAGCGACTCGGTGTCGCTCCACTGGAGGTCGTCGACGCTGAGCAGCAGCGGGCGCTCGCGGGCCAGCTGGCCGACGAGGTGGTGCAGGCCGTGGAAGGCGGCGAACAGGCCTTCGCCGGCGGCGCCGGCGGCCGCGTGCCCGAGGATCGCGCGAGCGCCGGGCGCGTCGGCCAGCGCCGGATGGTCGGGGCCGACGACCTCGAAGAGCTGGCGGACGACGCCGAAGCCGTACTCGCGCTCCAGCGTGGTCGCGCGCGCCTCCAGGGCGCCGGCCCCGGCGGCCAGCGCGCGGTCGCGCAGCTCGCTGAGCAGGCGCGACTTGCCGATCCCGGCCGGGCCCTCGAAGAGCACCAGGCCGCCGCGGCCCGCGGCCAGCGCGTCGGCGGCGGCGGCGATGCGCTCCAGCTCGCGCTCGCGCTCGACGAGGTCGGGGGTGGCGGAGGGCACGGGCCTGGGGCTCGCGGCGGGCGCGGCGGAGGCAGGTGCGAGCGTGGGCGCGGGCGGCGGCTCGGCCGCGACCAGCTCTCCGTGCAAGGCCATCAACTCGGGGCCGGGGACGGTGCCGAGCTCGTCGCGCAGGAGCGTGCGCAGCTCCTCGTAGGCGCGAACGGCCTCGGCGACGTTGCCGCGCGCCGCCAGCGCGCGGATCAGCGCGGCGCGCGCGGACTCGCGGAACGGCGCGAGCGCGACGGCCGCGCGCGCGTCCGCCTCGGCCTGCGGCAGCGCGCCGGCCGCCAGCCCCGCGCAGGCCGCCACCTCCAGCGCCTCGACGCGCAGGTCGTCGATCGCGCTGCGCGCGTCGGTCAGCCACGGCGCGTCGCCGAGGCCGGGCAGGAGCCCGGCGGCGACCAGCTCGGCGGCCTCCCGCGCGGCGGCGGCCGCGTCCTCGTGTCGGCCCTCGGCCAGCGCGGCGCGCGCGGCGGTCAGCGCCGCGGCGGCGACCTCGACGTCGACCCACGCCGGCTCGGGCAGCGCGAGCGTCACGCCGTCCCGCCCCTCGACCGTCCCGGGCGCGACCGCCTTGCGCAGGCGGGAGAGCACCGGCGCCAGCGCGGCCTCCGACGGCGGCGCGCCGTCGTCGGACCACAGCGCCTCCACCAGCTCGTCGCGCCGGACCGGCCGGTGGCGGTTGAGCACCAGGAACGCGAACGACATCCGGCCCTGCCGCCCGCGCAGCACGGCGGCCCGATCCTCCTCGCCCAGCGCGAAGCGGAGCTGTCCGCAGAGGTGGATGCGGGTCGGTGTGGCGTCCATGCGACGGACGCGAAGCTATCCGCTGCGGCGGACCGGCGCCACGTCCCGGTCTGCCACGATGGAAGGCATGGGACGCCGCAGCCGCCAGCGCGGGCGCGCCGACAAGCTCGAGGCGCCGACCACCGACTACCCCTCGCCCGACGGCACGCAGGTGCTGACGCTGCGCGGCGCGCTGTCGCCCAAGTCCCGCGCCGAGTTCGCCCGCGCGAACGACCCCGCGCAGGCCCGCGCCGCCGCGAACCTCGAGGACGTCCGCGCCCGGGCGATCGAGTTCCTGTTCGAGCGACTGGTCGCCAGGTGGGTCGTCCACGACGTGCCGACCGAGGGCGCCAAGGGGTTGTTGGTCAGGTACCGCGCCGCGACGCGGGACGAGCGTTCATGGATCACCGACGTGCTGCGCGAGCACTGCGCCGAGTGGTTCCCGGATGTGAAGGTGCCGTAGCCTCCGGCGACGTGCCGACCGTCACCGAGGTTCCCGAACGACTGCTGCTCGGCTCCGGCCCGTCGCCGGTTCCCGAGAGGATCCTGAAGGCCTTGAGCCATCCGACCGTCGGGCATCTGGACCCGGCGTTCGGCGCGATCCAGGATGACGTCGCCGCGATGCTGCGCGCGACGATGAAGACCGACAACAAGGTGACGTTCCCGCTGAGCGCCACCGGCAGCGGCGGGATGCAGGCGATGGTCGACACGCTGATCGCGCCGGGCGATCGGGTCGTCGTGGGCGTGCACGGCGCGTTCGGCGCGCGCATGGCCGACGCCCTGGGGCGCGCGGGCGCCGACGTCGTGAAGGTCGATCAGGAGTGGGGCCGCGCGATCCCGGTCGAGCGGTTGTTGGAGGCCTTGGACGATCGCACGCGCGCGCTGTTCGTCGTGCACGGCGAGACGTCGACCGGGGTCGCGCAGCCGCTGCACGGGCTGAGCGAGGCGATCCGGATGCGCGACGGCCTGTTCCTGGTGGACTGCGTGACGTCGCTGGCCGGACACACGCTCGACCTCGACGCCGCCGGCGTCGACGCCGCGTTCTCCGGCACGCAGAAGTGCCTCAACGTGCCGCCCGGGCTGGCGCCGTTCACGCTCGGCGACCGCGCGCTGGCGCGGCTCCGACGACGGTCGTGGTACTTCGACATGCAGGCCATGGTCGACTACTGGTTCGCCGACGGCCCGCGCGCCTACCACCACACGGCGCCGATCAACATGGTGTACGCCTTGCACGAGGGCCTGCGGATCGTGCGAGAGGAGGGTCTGGACGCGCGCTGGGCCCGACACGCGCGGGCGCACGATGCGCTGCGACGAGCCCTGCGGGTCCTCGGCTTCGAGCGGCTGGCGCCCGACGGCGAGCAGTTGTCGTCCTTGCTGGCGGTGCGCGTCCCGGCGTCGATCGACGAGGCCGCCGTCCGCGGCGCGTTGTTGAAGGACGACGGGATCGAGGTCAGCGGCGGCCTGGGCCCGCTCGCCGGCCAGGCCTGGCGGATCGGCGTGATGGGCGAGGGCGCGCGGCCCGAGCCGCAGGAGCGGCTGGTGCGCGCGGTGGCGCGCCGGGTCGCGGCGAGCGACGAGGACGCCGCCGTCCGCGCGCTGGAGGAGGCCTGGGCATGACCGGCGCCGCCGACGACTTCGCCACGATCGCCGAGCACCTCGACGCGGCGGCGTTCGCCGACCTGCTGGCCGGCTATTGCCTCGACGTCCAACCCGAACAACAAGTGCTGGTGCGCTCGACGACGCTGGCCCAGCCGTTGTTGTTGGAGTTGCAGCGCGCGATCCTGGAGCGCGACGGGTGGTGCTTCCTGCGCGTCGAGCTGCCCGGCGAGGCCGGCGGGTTCTACGCGCACGCGCGCGAGCGCCACCTCGACGAGTACCCGCCGCTGGCCTTCGACGAGGCCCGCGCGATAGACGCGACCGTCGGCATCCAGGCGCCCGACGACGTCCGCGCGCTGGCCGGCGTCGACCCCGCGCTGATCGCCCGCGCCGCCCGCGGCCGCCGCGACGTCCGCGAGCAGATGCTCAAGAAGCGCTGGTGCTCGACGCTCTGGCCGACGCCCGCCAACGCCGAGTTGGCGGGGATGTCGCTCGCCGACTTCTCGCGCTTCGTCGCCAAGGCCCTCTTCCTCGACCGGCCCGATCCGGTCGGCGGCTGGCGCGAGCTGCACCTCTTCCAGGCCGCGCTCATCGAGCGGTTGAGCAAGGCCAAGCGGATCCGCATCGAGGCCGAAGGCACCGACATCACCCTGGACGTGAGCAAGCGCACGTGGGTGAACAGCGACGGCAAGCGCAACATGCCCTCCGGCGAGGTCTTCACCGGCCCGCACGAGTCCTCCGCCAACGGCACCATCAGGTTCACCGTCCCGTCCTCCCCCGCCGGCGTCGACGTCCGCGGCGTGCAGCTCACCTTCCGCGACGGCGAGGTCGTCTCCGCCACCGCCGAGCACGGCCAGGACTACCTCGACCGCGCGCTGACCACCGACGACGGCGCCCGCTTCCTCGGCGAGCTGGGCATCGGCACCAACTACGGCATCGACCGCCCGATCGGCGCGATCCTGTTCGACGAGAAGCTCGGCGGCACCGTCCACCTGGCCCTCGGCCGCTCCTACCCGGAGACCGGCGGCAAGAACAAGAGCGCGCTGCACTGGGACCTCATCTGCGACCTGCGTCAGGGCGGGCGCCTTTCGGCCGACGGCGAGACGATCCAGGAGAACGGGATCTTCGTCTGGCCGTTCGAGCCACGCGGCGGGTGAGGGAGCGGTCGCGGCGGGCGACGGCGCGCGGGTGGTCACCCTGGCGGGGTGACGCCCGCTCACACCGCGTCGTGCGACGGTCGCCTCATGGCCACCACGTCGAGGAGCGTCGGGCTGTCACCCGAGGAGATGCGGGCGGCGATCGCGAGCCTGGCGACGCCCGACGTCGTGGAGTCGCCGTTCGGCGCGTTGCGGTTCTTCGACGGCGTCCCGCTGCCGGAGACCGTGAAGACGGTGTACGACGCGCTGGACCTGATGCGGGGCGTGGAGGTGTTCCTGAACTGCATGCCGGGAGCGTCGTTGGTGGCGATGCGGCGAGGGTTCCGCAGCGTTGGCGTCGACGGCCGGACGCTGGGCCTGACCGATCCGCGCGCGACCTCCGGCGCGCTCTTCCTGACGCCCAACACCGAGACGACCTACGGCTCGGCGTTCGTGGACCTCAAGGCGTGGGGACCGACGATCATCGAGGCGCCGCCCATGGGCCTGTGCGTCGTCGACGACTTCTGGTTCCGATACGTCGCCGACATGGGGCTGGCGGGCCCCGACAAGGGCGAAGGCGGCAGGTACCTGTTCTTGCCTCCGGACCATGAGGGCGACGTCCCGGACCGATACTTCACCTACACGTGCCCGACGTACACCAACTGGGTGGTGCTGCGTGCGCTCGGCGGCGTCGAGGATCTCAAGAAGACACGGATCTACCCGCTCGCCGAGGCCGCCGCGCCGACCGCCAACGAGTGGTTCGACTTCACCGTCCCGCGCTTCAACACGATCCACGCCAACGACTTCGGCTTCTTCGAGGAGGTCGACCAGCTCGTCCAGGAGGAGCCGACCGAGGCGCTCGACGCCGAGCGCGCGGGCCAGCTGGCGGCGATCGGCATCGTCAAGGGCCGGCCGTTCGCGCCCGACGACCGCCTGCGCGGGATCCTCGACCAGGCGGCGCGGATCGGCGCCGGCATCGCCCGCACGCTGGCCTACGAGCCCCGCGACCCGGCCGTCCGGATCACCGGCTCCTGGCAGCAGGGCTTCGTCGGCGGCAGCCACGAGTTCCTGCGCGACGGCGCCCGCCTGCTCGACGCCCGCGCCCTGTTCCACTACCTCGCGACGGTCATCACGCCCGCGATGGCCCACGCGCAGGTCGGCGCGGGCTCGGCGTACGCGTACACCGTCCACGACGCGACCGGCGCCGTCCTGGACGGCGGCAAGACCTACAAGCTGCACGTCGACCCCGACCCACCGGCCAAGAACTTCTGGTCGGCCGACGTCTACGACACCCAGACCCGCTCGCTGCTGCAGGTCCCCTCCACCCCTTACCCGGCGCTGGCGAGCAACACCGGCACCCTGCTGGCCAACGACGACGGCTCCCACGACCTCTACTTCGGCCCCGCGGCGCCCGCGGGCCTGGAGTCCAACTGGGTCCAGACGCTCCCCGGGCGCTCGTGGTTCACGATCTTCCGCCTCTACGGCCCGCTCGAACCCTGGTTCGACCAGACCTGGACCCTCAACGACCTCCAGCCGATCTGAGCGCGCCCCCGCGACGCGGAACCCTCCACCCGGCTCGACGTCCGCGGGGTCGGATGTCGAGCCGTCGCCTGATCGGGTCAGCCTTCACAGGCCATCTGCAGGTTTTTCGCGCGCGGGCGCTAGCGTGACCTGCCGATGAGCCGCCGCACGAAGATCGTCGCCACCATCGGGCCCGCCTCGGCGAACCCCGAGACGCTCGTACGGATGATCGAGGCGGGCATGGACGTCGCCCGGCTGAACTTCTCGCACGGGTCGCACGAGCAGCATGCGGAGGTCGCCCAGCTGGTGCGCGACGCCGCCGGCCGCGCGGGCCGTCCGGTCGCGCTGCTGCAGGACCTGCCGGGTCCGAAGCTGCGCATCGGACCGCTGGTCGAGGGCACGGTCGACCTCAAGGTCGGCGACAAGGTCGTCTTCGAGTGCGGGCGCGACGACGGCGCCGGCGACGCCCGCCGCATGTCGATCTCCTGGGAGGGCCTGCCGCGCGCGATCGAGCCCGGCGAGGTCCTCTACCTCGCCGACGGCTCCGTGCGCCTGCGCGCGACCGCCGTCCGCGTGCAGGACCTCGAGGTCGAGGCCGAGGTGGAGGTCGGCGGCAGCGTGTCGAGCCGCCAGGGCCTCAACATCCCGGGCCCGGCGGACGAGCTGCCGTCGGTGCCCGAGGAGGACTTCGCCCACCTGGAGGCCGGCCGCCGGATCGGCGTCGACATGGTGGCCTTGAGCTTCGTCCGCCGTCCCGAGGACGTGCTGACCGTCCGCGAGCACACGCGCGTGCCGCTGATCGCCAAGATCGAGAAGCCGCAGGCGGTCGAGAACGCCGAGGAGATCGTGCGCGTCGCCGACTGCGTGATGGTCGCGCGCGGCGACCTCGGCATCGAGCTGCCGATCGAGGAGGTCCCGATCGTGCAGAAGAACCTGATCGCGCTGGCCGGCGCCCACGCGCGCCCGGTGATCACCGCGACGCAGATGCTCGACTCGATGGTCAGCTCGTCGCGCCCGACGCGCGCCGAGGTCGCCGACGTCGCCAACGCGATCCTCGACGGCACCGACGCCATCATGTTGAGCCAGGAGTCGGCGGTCGGCGCGCACCCGGTCGGGGCCATCGCGATGATGTCGGCGATCGCGGTCCACACCGAGCGCCACGCGCCCTACGGCCGCTGGCTGGAGACGCGCGTCAAGCGCGACCACCGCGACCCGTCCTACACCGTCGCCCACGCCGCCTGCCGCGCGGCCACCGAGCTGGGCCTCGACGCGATCATCGTCCCGACGCTCAGCGGCCGCAGCGCCCGCCTGGTCAGCGCCCACCGGCCCAACGTGCCGGTCTTCGCGCTCTCCCCCGGCCGCGAGACCGTCCGCCGCTGCATGCTGATGTGGGGCGTCCGCGCCGCGTCGATGAAGCGCCACGAGGTCACCGAGGAGCTGATCGCCGACGCGTGCGAGCGCGTCGTCGAGCTGGGCTGGTGTCGCCGCGGGATGCGCGTCGGCGTCACCGCCGGCCTGCCGAGCGGCCGGCCGGGGACGACGTCGCTGTTCCAGGTCCAGGAGCTGTAGGCCTACCGCTTCTTGGTGGCCTTCTTCGGCGCGCACGTCTTGTAGGTGCGCGCCAGCGTCAGCGTGCGGCCGTCGGCGAAGCGCACCTTGACCGTCACCTTGTAGCGCCCCTTCGGCAACCCCTTCAACACGATCGGCGCGCTGCCGCGCAGCTTCGGCTTGGTGGTCCTGCCCGCGACGGTCACGGCGACCGCGGCGATCTTGGTGTTCTTCGGCGCCTTCAGGTGCAGCGTCAGGCGGCGGCGCGAGACGCACCGGCGCGCGGCGGGCAAGACGATGACCTTGCTCGCCGACGGCAGCGGCGCGGGCGTCGAGCGCGACGGGGCCTTCGGGACCCCGCCGCCCCCGCCCGGCGGCGCCACCGGCGGCGCCACCGGCGACACCGCGCGCACCGTCCGGCTCGCCCGCGCGGTCAACCCGAAGACGTCGGTCGCCACGACGTCCAGCCCGTGGTCGCCCGCGGCCACCGGCACGCGCGCGCTCCAGCGGCCGTCGTCGCCGACCGCCGCGTCGACGCCGTCGACCGTCACGCCGGCGCGGCCCTCGCTGTCGGTGGCCGTGCCGGTGACGGTCACGGTCCCCGCCGCGACGGTCGCGCCGTCGCCCGGCGCGTCGATCGCCACCGACGGCCCGAAGCCCGCCTCACCCGCCGCGCGGTCGGCGGCCAGGTCGGCGATCGTCCAGTCGGCGCTGTGCACGAAGGCCAGGGCGACGACGCCGCTCGCGGGCACCGTGAGCGCGTAGCGCAGGCGCATGATCGTGGGGCTCTCGAAGGAGATCGACTCCGGCGGCCGGACCCAGGCGGTCGCCCCGCGCCCGCTCGGGTCGTCGTCGGCGGCGCCCGCCGCGCGGATCTCGGCGGCCGCCGGCCCCGCCGGGACGTCCACCGCGTCGCCGCCCGCGTGCGTGGCCCACGGCCCGCCCGCGAACGACCACTCGCGCGCGATCATGCCGGTGCCGACCGTGACGTCGAAGCTCAGCGCGTGCGCGCGCCCGTCCGTGCTCGACCAGCGCTGGACCTGGCGGACGACGCGGGCGTCGCGCGCCACGGTCGACGTCTGCGACAGCGCGACGCCGGCATCGGCCAGCGCCGAGCACGACGACGCCGACGGCGGCGAGTCGTCCCCGGGCAGGCAGCGCGCGATCGCGTCGTGCTCGTCCAGGCGCGCCGTGCCGTCGGCGGGCGTGACGAGCGTCCCGGAGACCGTCGGGAGGCCGGGCAGGTCGGCGGCCGACGCGTAGCCGTTGGCCATCGCGCCGAACACGAAGCCCAGCGATCCGTAGGCGGGATGGCCGTCGACGGTGAGCGCGCTCGCCGCGCTGCCCGCGGCCGTCCGCGCCACCGCGCCCGCGCACGTGAAGACGGTGTGCACCCGCGCCTGCGAGGGCTCGGTGAGCTCCAACGAGCTCAGGCCGCAGAACGTCGCCGCGTTGAACGCCGCGCCCGCGCCGGGCTCGACCGCGTGCGCCGCGACGTCGAGCACCGCCGCCGCGTTGGGCCCGCTGCCCAGCGTGCCGGGCATCAGCGCGCGCAGGCGCAGCAGCGGCCCGGCGTAGGGCGACACGTCGGTCGGCGTCGTCCCCGCCGGGATCGCGATCAAGCGGCAGAAGCCCTGGCCGGGGCCGAGGGTCACGGTCGCGGCGAACGCGCCCGCGGTCACCGGCTTGTTGGCGCCGCCGGTCAGCGAGTTCCACGACGGCGCGCCGGGCTCGGCGGACTGCAGGCAGACGACGTCGACGCTGCTCACCGGCGCCTCGGCCGTGCCGCTGACCGCGACCGCCTTGCCCGTGGAGCCGAGGTCGACCAGCGTGCCGCCGGCGGGCGTGGTGATCGTGGTGTGCCCGGCGGCGTGGGCCGCGGCGGGCAGCGCGGCGAGGGCCACCAGCGCGGCGAGCAGGGATCGGGGCAACATGGCGGCGAAACCTAGGCATCGACCGCCGTCCTGCCAGTATCAACCTGCTCTCAGATCGCGTCGGGCGACGACGAGGCCCGCGGCCGCCATGACGATCAGGACCGCGAAGGCGGCGATCGCCTCCGGCGAGCCGATGTCGTCCAGCGAGCCGCCGAGCGCGGTGTAGGCGAACGCGCGCGGCGCGCAGCCGAGCGCGGTGGCGGCGGCGAACGAGCGCAGCGCGATCGGCGTCAGCCCGGCGGCGTAGTTGACCAGGTTGTAGGGGACGCCCGGGACGATCCGCGCGTACAGCACCGACAGGAACCCGCGACGGCCGATGAACGCGCGCAGCGCGCGGACGCGAGCGCTCTGCAGATCCTCGACCGCGTCATGAGCGAGCCACCGCGACAACGCGAACGCGAGCGTCGCGCCGAGCGTGGCCGAGACGATCGAGATCGGCGTCCCCAGCCACGTCCCGAACAGCAGCCCGGACGCGCCGGCCAGCAGCGGGCCGGGGAAGAGCGCGGGCGTCAGCAGCGCGCTGACCGCGATGAACACCAGCGGCCCGGCGATCCCGTAGCCGTCGACCCAGCCGCGCACGCGCTGCGCCGACAGCGACCCCGACGACGCGACGATCGCGAACGCGCCGACGATCAGCGCGGCGAGCAGCGCGAGGCGCAGCAGGGCGCGGCGGCGGCCGCGCGCGGGCGACGGCGCGACCGGGCGGACCTCAGCGTCGCGCGGCGAGGAACTCGGCCTCCTGGCGGCCGAGCTCGGTGACGGGCTCGTCGCCGTAGATCCACTCGCGCGCGATCCGGTGCCAGTTGGCGGTCGCGCGCAGCTGGGAGATGACCGCGAGCGTCAGCATCTCCAGGCGCCGGCCGAACAGGTGGTCCGGCGGCAGCGTCTCGTGGCGCATCTTGCCCCACCAGCGCGAGCGCGGATCGCTCATCTGGATCATCACGTCGGTCGCGATCTCCGGCGTCAGCGTCATCTCGGCATCCAGCGTGTACCAGCCGGTGAGATCGTGGAACTGGTCGATGATCGACCCGGGGTCGTAGAACTCGGGCTGCCCGAGCCAGCCGCCGTCGTGCAGGTGCTGGATCAGGTCCTCGCCGCGGTTCTCGATCCCCAGCCGCTGGATCTCCAGCTCGTAGTCGGCGACGTCCGCGGAGATCCGCTTGAACAACCCGAAGTCCAGGAACGCCATGCGGCCGTCATCCAGCAGCAGGCAGTTGCCCGGATGCGGGTCGCCGCTGAACTGGTGGTGGCGGTACATCGACCCGAAGTAGAAGCGGAAGATGATCTCGCCGAGGCGATCGCGCTCGTCCTCGGCGCAGGACTTGAACTCGTCGAACTTCCGGCCCGAGACGAACTCGGAGACGATCACGCGCTCGTGCGAGAGCGACGTGTACACGTCGGGGATGAAGATGAAGGGGTGGCCCTTGTAGATGCGCGCCAGCGTGCGCTGGTTCTGGGCCTCCAGCTCGTAGTCCAGCTCCTCCTCGATGCGCCCGCGGATCTCGGCGCCCAGCTCCTTGGGGTCCAGCCCGGGCGCGACCGACTTCATCAACCTGAGGATCATCCCCAGGTTCTGCATGTCGGACCGCACCGCGCTGTTGACGCCCGGGTACTGGACCTTGACCGCGACGTCCTTGCCCTCGTAGCGCGCGCGGTAGACCTGGCCGATCGAGGCGGCCGCGATCGGCACCGGGTCGAAGGAGTCGAAGACGTCGTCGAGCTTCTCGCCGTACTCCTGCTCGAGGACCTTCTTCATGTCCCTGAAGGAGACCTTCGGCGCCGCGTCGCGCAGCTTGGCCAGCTCGGCCTGGAACTCCTCGCGGTACTCGGCCGGGACCAGGCCGACGTCGAGGAACGACATCACCTGGCCGAGCTTCATCGCCGCGCCCTTCATGGTCCCGAGCGCGGCGACGATCTGCTTGGCGGTCTCCACCTGGCGGCGCGCCATCGCGTCCTGGGCGGACTGCTCGTCGCGCGTGAGGTTCGCGGCGCGCGTGGCGGCCTGCTTGGCGCCCTGCGTCGCGGCAAGCCGGCCGACCTTCGCGGCGCGGGCCCACCGCGAGGTCGGGATGCGGTCGTCGCGGGGCATCGGGGCTAGACGCTACCCGGCCCTGTCGATCTTGCTGCCCGGCACGATGTCGTCGCGTCCGTCGGGCCAGCGGACCCAGGCCTTGTGCCCGCCGTCGTAGTCGTCGCCGAGCAGGATCAGCGTGGCGGGCTCGCCGAGCGCGGTGACCTGCTCGTCGCCCTCGGCGTCGAGGCCGCGCCAGAGGCGGATGAACGTGTTGTTCTCGAACTCGTCGGCGACGGTGGACGCGTCGGTGTGGCCGGGCTGGATGACGGTCTCCGGCGGCAGGGCCATCAGCGTGTCCATGACGGAGGACTTGAGGTCCGCGTAGGACGTGGAGCCGGGCGCGCGGACGCCGCCGACCGAGTTCTTGAAGAGCGTGTCGCCGGTGAAGACGTTGCCCTCGACGAGGAGGCCGAGCATGCCCGCGGTGTGCCCGGGGATGTGCAGGGTCCGGACCTCCAGGCCGCCGACCTCCAGCGTCTGCCCGGGCTCCATCGTGCCGGTGGCGGTCTCGACGAGGTCGCGTTCGAGCGGGTGGATGAGGACCTCGACGTCGGGCCAGCGCTCCTTGATGGCCGGGACCTCGGAGACGTGGTCGAAGTGGTGATGGGTCAGCAGCACGTGCGTCGGCGTCAGGTCGTGCTCGGCGACCTTCTCGAACAGCGGCTCCATCGGCCCACCGGCGTCGACGAAGAACGCCTCGCCCCCGGGCCGCGCCGCCACGAGGAACGTGTTGGACAGGAACTGCGGGTGCATCGAGCGCTCGAGGATCATGCGGGTACATTGACAGCCTGATGCCCGAGCTCATCCACACCTGCTACCGGATCGGCAACATCGACCGCTCGGTCGCCTTCTACGAGGCGCTCGGCTTCGAGGAGCGCCGCCGGATGGACCTGCCCGACGGCGCGATCAACGTCTTCATGGGCATCCCCGGAGACGGCGATCGCCTGGAGCTGACCTGGAACCCCGGCGTCGAGTCCTACGACCTCGGCACCGGCTACAACCACATCGCGCTGACCGTGCCGTCCCTGAGCGACACGCTCGCCGAGCTGGACAAGTCCGGCATCGGCCCCGAGAAGCCGCCCTACCACGTCGGCGAGCACGGCCCGCTGATCTGCTTCGTGCGCGACCCCGACGGCTACCGCATCGAGCTGATCGAGCGCGGCGGCGGGGTCTGAGCGACCCCGGATCTAGTGGACTCCCGCGGCGGTGCTGACGATCACGATCGCCAGGACCGTCAGCGCGAGGACCACGATGGCGATGGTGTCGTCGGTGTGGAGCATGGGCGCACGGCAGACCGTACGCCACCGAACCACCCCGGCGCCAGAGCCGTTCGGCCAGGTGAGGCCTCCGCGCGTGCCATCCTTCGCGCCGTGTTGGATGCGTCGCACAAGAGCGCGCTGCGCGCGGTGGCCGCCGGAACGGCGGCGGCCGAGCACGCCGCGGCCGTCCGGAACCTCGCGCTCGCCGGCCTGGTGACGCCGGTCGACGGCGCCTGGACGCTCACGCAGCCCGGCCACGCCGTGCTGCAGCTCGAAGGTCAGCCGAGCGCGGGCGGCGACGCGACCAGCGGGGTCGAGGACCTCAAGTCCAAGATCCGCGACTGGTTCATGACCTAGGGCTTGCCGGCCCACCGCGTCCGCGCCAACGCACCAGCACGTTGGCCAGGAGCCCGACCAGGCCCAGCAGCGAGAGGATCCGACCGACGAGCACCGCCGGTGACGTCCTCGCCTCGACGGTGACGCGCGCGGCGCCCGGCGACGCGCCGGGCGCGATCCGCAGGACCGTCCGCAGGCGAATGCCCTCGCCCTCGCCGCTCGCGCGGTAGCCCGCGACGCTCGCGCCGCGAACGCGCAGCAGCGCGGGCATCGTCACCAGGTTGGTGTCGACGAGCTGGCCCGGGGCGGCGTGGGCCACGATCGTCACGCGGTCACGATGCACCGCGCGTGCCGGGAAGGTCACCCGGAGCCGCTGCGACGAGGTGAACTCGTGTCCGAGCGACGAGGCGTAGTTGCCCAGCCCGGTCGGCTGCGGCGACCAGTAGTCGCTGTAGGCGCCGCCGCCGGGTCGTGTGCCCTCCTGCGCGCCGGCCTCCACGACGGCGACGGCGATCACGAGCCCCAGCGACACCCACGCCGCGCGGCGGCCGCCCGGCCCCAGACCGCGCGCGATGACCAGGCCCACCAGCACACCGCCGACGACCGCCAGCAGGATGTAGTTCTCGAGCCGATAGGTGTACTGGATCAACAAGTAGGGCTTGGGCAGGTGGGTGAGCGGCGACCCGTGCACGATCAACACCACCAACACCGTGGTCGGCAGAGCCAGCAGCGCCGTCAGCCGCGCCCACGCGTCGCGCCGGCCGACGATCCCCAACACGGCGGCCCACGCCATCGCCAGGACCGGCAGCGTGACGCCGAGGTCGCGGGACGTCGTCGGGCGCAGCGTGAAGAACGGTCCGGGGAGCAGCGCGCGGGTGTGCGAGATCGTGCGCTCCCAGACGACATAGGCCGACGCGGACGCGATGAACGTCCGTGACGCGTAGGCGAGCCCGGGGACCAGGAACCAGGCGTTGACCAGCAGGGCCGGAACGATCACGCCGAGCAGCTGCAGCCCGACGCGCGAGAGCACGCGTTCCCGCACCCGCCGGTCGGCGACGAGCACGATCGGCACCAGCACGACGGCGAGCGTGGTCGTCCACAGCAGCGTCTGCCCATGGCTGCCGGTGAACACGATCGTCGCTCCGGCGAGCGCGCAGCCGGAGCCGAGCCGGACGCGGCCGTCGCGCAGGACCGCGACGATCGCGGCGAGCAGCAACGGGATCGATGTCAGCGCGGCCACCTCGGGCCAGGCTCCACGGGTGTAGAGCAGCCCCACGAAGTACGGCGCCGTGACGAACACGGCGGCGGGTGCCTGGCGCTCCCAGCGGCCGAGCCCGGCCAGGCGGCCGAGCCAGCACCAGCCGCCGTAGGCCATCGCGATCAGCAGCCCCCATTCGAGCACGTAGCCGTTGCGGCCCTGGTCGCCGAGCAGCGCGACCAGCGGCCCGCCGAGCGTATAGATCGTGCCGCCGTAGAACGCGAAGTGCGGGTAGAAGACGCCGTCGTCGGAGTGGACGAAGAAGCTCGGATGCAGGTCGTGGAGGATGGCCTCGCCCTGGTGGCGCAGCAGCCACAGGTGGACCGGCCAGTCGGTCGAGAACGCGCTGTGCGTCGTCAGCATCGGCCTCAGGAGCAGCAGGAGCAGCGCGCAGGGCGCCACGACGGCCAGCGCCGGCTCCAGGCGTCGCCAGGACCGCACGTGAGGCCGCGGCGCGGCATCGTGCTCCACCGGGCGACGCCGGGTGACGCTCATCGCGCGATCCTAGGGCGGCCCCGTGGCCCGCGGACGACGAGCCCATGCCGACTGGCTCAACGCAGGAGCCCTCAGCGGTACGCGGAGCCAGCGCCCGGGTCGCCCGTGGTCAACGGCCCGAGCCGTCCGCCAGCGCGAGCACGGCGGCGAGGCCGTGCGTGCCGCCGGGCGCTGAGTAGGGCAACAACAACGACCGGATGCCGAGCGCGATCGCGCCGCCGTCGGCGGCGTGGTCGCCGACCATCAGCGCGTCGGACGGCGCGACGTCGCCGAGCGCGGTGAGGGCGGCGCGGAAGATCGCGGGCTCGGGCTTGATCGCGCCGACCTCGTAGGAGAGCACGACCGCGTCCAACAGCGACAACAGGCCGAGGCCGTCGAGGACCGGCCGGACGTCGAAGCCGATGTTGCTGACCAGCGCCGTGGCGATCCCGCGCTCGCGCAGCGCCCGCAGCACGCCGACGGCGTCCGCGTAGGCGCGCCAGCCGTCGGCGACCAGCGTGCGCTCGTAGAGGACGGTCGCGGTGGACGCGTCGACGAGCGTCTCGAAGAGGCCCGTGTAGGCCTCGCGGTGCATCGCCGGGTCGTGGTCGCGTGCCGCGTAGGCGGCCGTCAGCGCCTCGGGCACCACGGCCGGCGTCGGTCCGGGCCGGCCGACGACCTCCAGGCGCTCGCCGAGCCCGTCGTCGTCGATCACGCCGCAGGCGCTCAGCCAGTCGGCGCGCGCCTCGGGCATCGCGAGGGTCCCGGCGAAGTCGAAGAGGACGGCGCGCGTCGGCATCGCCGCGCAAGGATGCCGGACGCCGCGGGCCGGGCGCCTACCGGACGGCGGCCGCGGTCGCGGGAGCCGAAACCTGCGCCGGCGCGCTGGCCGGAAGCTCGCTGGCCAGCACCGAGCAGTAGGTCGGACGGGCGGCCTCGACGCGGTCGCGCCCGTCGGTGGTGATGTGGGCGTAGATGCCGCGACGGTCGTTCGCGCACATCGAGCGGTGCACGAGGCCCGCGGTCTCCAGCCGGCCGATCAGCCGCGACAGCGCGCTCTGGGACAGGTTCACCGAGCCGGCGAGGTCCTGCATGCGCTTGCCGTCCTCGCAGTCGCAGGTCGCCAGGCGCTCCAGCACCTCGTACTCGCTGAGGCCGATGCCGTGGTCGCGCTCCAGCGCCTTCTCCAGCGCGCAGGACACCTTGGCGTGGCACTGCGCCACCCCGCGCCACTGCTCGACCAGAGCGGAATCGGCGGTTCCAGATGACATCGGGGCCGAGTATAACGCCTCCCGAACAACCTTTGCCATCACATTTTCTGCACATGCATCGATTGCACGTGCATGTATTGTGTCGGCCATGACCTCTCCCCTCCCCTCCTCCGCGACCCGGCAGGTCGTCGGCGGCGATCGGTGGACGGCCCGCACCTGGGCCGCGCTGATGCTGCTGTGCGGCGTGCTGTTCCTCGACGGGCTCGACGTCTCGATGGTCGGCGTCGCGCTCCCCTCGATCCGCGAGGACCTCAGCCTCTCCACCGCGCAGCTGCAGTGGGTCGTCTCGGGCTACGTGCTCGGCTACGGCGGCCTGCTGCTGCTCGGCGGCCGGGCGGCCGACCTGCTCGGCCGCCGCCGCGTGCTGATCGTCGGCATGTCGGTCTTCGCGGTCGCCTCGCTGCTCGGCGGCCTGGTCGACGACCCCACGCTCCTGATCGCCACGCGCTTCCTCAAGGGCGCCAGCGCCGCGTTCACCGCGCCCGCCGGGTTGTCCTACATCACGACCACCTTCCAGGAGGGCCCGGCGCGCAACAAGGCGCTCAGCGTCTACTCCGCGTTCGGCGCCTCCGGCTTCTCCTCCGGCCTGATCCTCGGCGGCCTGCTGACCGAGGCGGGCTGGCGGTTCACGTTCCTGCTGCCGGTGCCGTTCGCGCTGCTGATCCTGGCGCTCGCGCCGCGGCTCCTGGCCAAGGACGCCCCGTCCGAGGGCCCGCGACCGGGCTTCGACCTGCCCGGCGCGCTGGCGATCACCGCGAGCATGCTGTTGCTGGTTCGCACGGTCGTCCGCGCGCCGGACGTCGGGTGGGCGAGCGCGGAGACGCTCGTCGCCGTCGCCGTCGTCGCCGCGCTGCTGACCGCGTTCGTGACGATCGAGCGCCGCGCCCAGCATCCGCTGGTGCGCCTCGGGATCCTGCGGTCCGGCCACATCGTCCGCGCCAACCTCGGCGCGATGGCGACCGCCGGCTCGTACTTCGGCTTCCAGTTCATCGCCACGCTGTACTTCCAGACGGTGCTGGGCTGGTCGGCGCTGGAGACCGCGCTGGCGTTCCTGCCCGCCGGGTTGTTGGTGGCCTTCGGCTCCACGCGGGTCGGGCCGCTGGTCGACCGCGTCGGGACGCAGTCGCTGATCGCGGTCGCGTTCATCGCGTTCGCGGCCGGCTACGCGCTGTTCCTGCGGGCCGACCTCGACCCCACGTACATCACGATGATCCTGCCGACGATGGTCCTCATCGGGACCGGCTTCGCGCTCGGCTTCCCCTCGTTCAACATGCAGGGGACGACCGGCGTGGCCGACCACGAGCAGGGCGTGGCGTCGGGCCTGATCAACACCTCGTTCCAGGTCGGCGGCGCGGTCACGCTCGCCGTCGTGTCCGCCGTCATCGGCGACGCGAACGCCGGCGGCCAGGCGTTCCTGAACGACTCGCACACGGCGATCGGAGTGGTGACCGGCGTCGCCGCCCTCGGTCTGATCAGCGCCCTCAGCGGCCTGGTCGTGCGCCGGCGCTCCACCGCGCGGGCGGCCGAGGCGCTCGGCGCCTGAGGCACCTGACCCACTCCTCCTCCCCACCGGCCCACGGGCCCGGCGCGCGCCCACTCCTCCTGCGGGGCGTCGCCGGGCCCGGCCGGTCCTCCTCCGGATAGCCTGTCGTCGCGATGGCCGCCGAACGCCGCATCGCCGTCTGCGACCTCGGGTCCAACTCCTTCCGTCTCGTCGTCTTCACCGCCTCCGAGGAGGAGCACTGGTGGCGACGCACCGACGAGATCCACGAGCCCGTGCGCATCGGCGCGGGCCTGGCCGAGACCGGCCGGCTGTCGGAGGAGGGCATCGCCCGCGCGCTGGCGACCACCGAGGTCTTCGCCCACTTCTGCCAGGCGCTCGGGATCACCGACATCGACGCGGTCGCGACGTCCGCGATCCGCGACGCGACCAACGCGGAGGACTTCATCGGCCGCGCCGCGCTGCCGGTCCGCGTGCTCTCCAAGGAGGAGGAGGCGCGGATGGGCTACCTGGCCGCCGTCAACTCCACCACCTTGGCCGACGGCGCCGTGCTCGATCTCGGCGGCGGCTCCATGCAGCTGGTCCGCGTCGCCTCGCGGCACGCGACCGAGCTGCAGTCCTGGCCGCTGGGCGCCGTGCGGATGACCGAGCGCTTCGGGCTCGGCGAGGGGACCGCCTCCAAGAAGCAGTTGAAGGCCGTGCGCGAGCACGTCGCGCAGCAGCTGTCCGACGCGCCGTGGCTGCCGAAGTCCGGTCAGAGGATCGTCGGCATCGGCGGCACCGTGCGCAACCTCGCCGCCGCCGTGCAGCGCGCGATCGGCGTGCCGGAGTTCGGCGTCCAGGGCTTCGTGATCGAGCACGAGCCGCTGACCGAGCTGGTCGCCCGGCTGGCCGCGCTGGAGCCCGCCGACCGCGCCAAGGTCCCCGGCATCAAGTTCTCGCGCGCCGACCTGATCCTCGCGGGCGCCGCGGTCGTCGAGGCCGTGCTGGACCTCGGCGGCTTCCCGGCGATCGAGGCGACCGAGGCCGGCCTGCGCGAGGGCGTGTTCTTCGCCAACCACCTCAAGGGCGACCCGCCGCTGTTCGACGACGTCCGCCACGCGTCGGTGCTCAACCTGGCCTCGCAGTACCACTACGACCACGCCCACACCGAGCACGTCGCGCGCCTGGCGCTGACGCTGTTCGACGACCTCGCCGCCGCCGGCCTGCACCCCGGCGACGCGCGCGAGCGCGAGCTGCTGTGGTCGGCGTGCGTGCTGCACGACATCGGGATGAGCGTCGACTACGACGACCATCACAAGCACAGCAAGTACCTCGTGTTGAACTCCGGGCTGCCGGGCTTCACCCAGCGCGAGGTCGCGATCATCGGCCAGGCCGTGCGCTTCCACCGCAAGGGCATGCCGACGCCCGGCGGCTTCGAGAAGATCCTCCAGCCCGGCGACGAGGAGATCCTGGACCGCTGCGCGTTGTTGTTGCGCTTGGCCGAGGACCTCGAGCGCTCGCGCGACCAGCTCGTGCGCGCGGTCGACGTCGCCTGCCACGACGGCGCCGTGCGCCTGACGCTCCAGGCCGACGGCGACACGCGCGTCGCGCGCTGGGCGGCCGGGCGCGAGGGCGAGCTGTTCCGGCGGGCCTTCGCCCGCGAGCTCGAGATCGCCGCGTAGGCGCCGCCTAGACATCCGCCCGCGCACCCGTAGGCTTCCGGCCCGTGAACCTCATCGGCCGCAGGGCGGAGCTGGCCCGCTTGGCGCTGCTGGCGGACGCCGTGCGCGCGGGGCGCGGCGGCGCGCTGCTGGTCGAGGGCGGCCCGGGCGTCGGCAAGAGCGCGCTGGTGGAGGCCGTCGACTGGCCGGGCGTCCTCGTCCTGCGCGCGACCGGCGTCGAGACCGAGATCGACCTGCCGTTCGCGGGGATCGCGGAGCTGCTGGACCCGATCCTCGACCGCGTGGACGCGCTGCCCGACGTGCAGGCCACCGCGCTGCGCGGCGCGCTGGCGCTGGCCGCGCCGCCGCCCGCCGGCGAGGACCGCGGCCTGGTCCTGCACGCGGTCGCGGGCCTGTTGCGCGCGGTGGCGAGCGAGCGGCCGCTGGCCGTCCACGTCGACGACGTGCAGTGGCTCGACCCGTCGTCGCGCGAGGTCGTCGCGTTCGCCGCGCGCCGCGCGCCGCGGCTGGGGACCGGGTTCGTCGTCGTGCGCTCACTGCGCGGGCTGCCCACCGACCACGACCCGTGGCCGGGCGTCGAGCGCGTCGCGCTGGCCGAGCTGGGCCGCGCCGACGCGCTCGCGCTGGCCCGGACGCTGGGCGTCGGCGACGGCGTCGCCGAGCGGCTGGTCGACACGCTCGGGGGCAACCCCTTGGCCTTGACCTCGGCGCCGCCGTCGCTCAGCGAGCCGCAGCGCGCGGGCGCCGCCGCGCTGCCCGATCCGCTGCCGGTCGCCGAGCGCCTGCAGCGCGCGTTCGGCCGGCGGCTCGACGGGCTCGACGCGTCCGCCCGCCACGCGCTGCTGCTGCTCGCGGCGTCCTCCGACGGGGACGCCGCCCCGCTGGCGGCGGCGCTGCGCGACGACGGCCTCGCCGCCGCCGAGGGGGCCGGCCTGGTCGTGCGCGACGCCCGCCACGTCCGCTTCCACCATCCGCTCGTGCGCACCGCGGTCGTCCAGGAGGCCGGGCCGGCCGCGCTGCGGGCCGCGCACCGCGCGCTGGCCGAGGTGACCGACGGGCCCGCGCGCGCCTGGCACCGGGCGGCCGCCGCCGAGGCGCCCGACGAGACGCTGGCCGCCGCGCTGGAGGCGCTGGGCCACCAGGCGCGCGAGCGCGGCGCGGTCGCCACCGCGGCCACGGTCTTCGAGCGCGCCGCCGCGCTCAGCCCCGAGCCGCGGGCGGTCGTCGCCCGCACGGTGACCGCCGCGGCGATGGCCAACCTCGCCGGCCGTCCCGCCCACGCGCAGACGCTGCTCGACGCGCTGCTGCCCGCGCTCGACGACCCGCTGGCCCGCGCCGACGTCCAGCTCCTGCGCGGGATGGCGATGCAGCAGACCGGCCGGCCGCTGGCCGCCCTGGCGCTGCTGGAGCGCGAGGCCGAGGCCGTCCGCGAGCGCGACCCCTTCCGCGCGGCGGGCCTGCTGACCCAGGCGTCGATCACGTTGATGGCCTACGGCACCGTCGACCGGATCGAGGCCCTGGCCGCGCGGGCGATGGCGCTGGCGGGCGAGGGCGCCGACCTCGTCCCCGCCGTCCTGCACGCCGAGGCGCTGGTCAGCCAGGGCGAGCACGCGCGGGCGCGGGCGCAGCTGGACGCCCGCCAGGACGCGCTGGACGCCGTCGACCCGACCGGTCCCGGCCACGAGATCCTCTCGGTCGCCGCGCTCTGCCGGCTGTGGATGGAGGACTACGAAGACGCCGAGCGCTTGTTGGTGTGGTTGGTCGACAGCGCCCGCGCGCGCGGCGCCGCCGCCCCGCTGGCCTTCCCGCTGGCGGTGCTGGCGACCGTGCTGCTGCGCCGCGGCTCGTTCGCTGCGGCGATGGCGCTGGCCCAGGAGAGCCAGGCGCAGGGCGAGGAGGCCGTCGGCGGCTTCGTGCACTCGCTGGCGGTCACCGCGGTCGCGTTCGTCGCCGCTCACCAAGGCGATGCGCGACGCTGCCTGGAGGCCTGCGAGCAGGCGCGCGCGATCGCCGAGCGGCTGGAGCTGACCTCGACGCTGGCCTGCGTCGAGCAGGCGCGCGGGTTCCTGGCGCTCGGCGAGGGGGACGCCGAACGCGCGATCGGCCACCTCGAGCGCGCCCGCGCGCTGACCGCGCGCTTCGGCAACCGCGACCCGTCGTTCCTGTACACCGACGCCGACCTCGTGGAGGCCTACTCGCGCGCGGGCCGGATCGACGAGGCGCGCGCGCTGACCGCCGTGCTCGCCGACGGCGCCGCGCGCACCGGTGGGGCCTGGGCCGCGGCGGCGACCGCGCGCTGCCGGGCGCTCACCGGTCCCGACGACGACCTCGACGCGCAGTTGGCGGACGCGTTGGCCGCCCACGCGCGCGTGCCGCTGCGCTTCGAGGAGGCCCGGACGCGGCTGTGCCTCGGCGAGCGCCTGCGCCGCGCGCGCCGCCGCGCCGACGCGCGCCCGCTGCTGGCGGCCGCGCACGAGACGTTCGTGGCGCTCGGCGCGCCGCACTGGGCGCGCCGTGCCGCGCAGGAGCTGGCGGCGGCGGGCGGGCGACGCACCGACCAGGACAGCGACGGCGACGCCGACCTCACCCCGCGCGAGCGCGAGGTCTGCCGCCTGGTGGCCGGCGGCGCCACCAACGCCGAGGTCGCGGCGTCGCTGTTCCTCTCCGCGCGCACGGTGGAGCACCACCTGCGCATGGCCTACAGGAAGCTCGGCGTGCGCTCGCGCAGCGAGCTAGCCAACCGCTTCAACGACGCCGTCTAGGTCCGGCAGCACGACCTCGGCGGCCGGCGCCGGGCGCCCGTACAGGTAGCCCTGCACGACCGGGCAGCCCATCTCGCGCAGCAGCTCGTCCTGGTCGGTCGTCTCGACGCCCTCGGCGATGACCGTCAGCCCCATGCGGTCGGCCAGCGTCAGGACGGCCTCGACGACCGCGCGGTCCTGGGTGCAGGACACGAGGTCGGCGACGAACGAGCGGTCGACCTTGACGACGTCGACCGGCAGGGCCTTCAGGTGGGTCAGCGACGAGTAGCCGAGGCCGAAGTCGTCCAACGCGACGCGGATGCCGAGGCGGCGCAGCGCGAGCAGCGCGTCGCGGGCGACGTCGGGCCGGCGCAGGACGGCGGTCTCGGTGACCTCCAGGCAGATCGCCGACGCGGGCACGCCGGTCTCGCGCAGCGCGCGCTCGACGACCGCGACGAAGTCGACCTGGGAGAGCTGGCGGGCGGAGACGTTGACCGACACCCACAGGTCGCGGCCCTGGGCGCGCCAGGCGGCGAGCTGGCGGCAGGACTCCTCCAGCACCCACGCGCCGATCGGGACGATCAGGCCGTCGTCCTCGGCGATCCGCAGGAACGCGCCCGGCGCGAGCTCGCCGCGGTCGGGGTGGTTCCAGCGCAGCAGCGCCTCGCAGCCCATCACGGTGCCGTCGGCCATCGAGACCAGCGGCTGGAAGACGACGCGCAGCTCGCCGCGCTGCAGGGCGCCGCGCAGCTGGGCGGCCAGCTCCAGGCGGTGCTTGACCTCCTCGGCCAGCGCGGCGTCGAAGACCTCGGCGTGGCCGCGGCCGAGGGACTTCGCGCGGCGCAGCGCGACGTCGGCGTCGCGGATCAGGTCCTCGGCGTCGACGCCCGGCCGGCGGGCGACCGCGACGCCGACCGAGCCGGTCACGGAGACCAGGCCGTTGCGCGTCGGGATCGGGCGCGAGAACGCGCCGTGGACGCGCTCGATCACGGCCTCGACGCCGTGGGCGCCGCCGTCGGCCAGGCCCTCGGCGACGACGAGGAAGCGGTCGCCGCCGAAGCGCCCGACGGTGTCGGCCGCGCGCAGGCGCTCGGTCAGGCGGTCGGCGATCGCGCGCAGGACGATGTCGCCGCCGGTGTGGCCGTGGGTGTCGTTGATCGTGGTGAGGTCGTCGACGTCGACCAGGAGCGCGACGGCGGCACCGGCGCTGCGGCCCAGGCGGGCGATCGCGGCGTCCAGGCGGTCGGTGGCCAGCGCGCGGTTGGCGACGCCGGTCAGCGCGTCGTGGAGCGTGTGGCGCTCCAGCTCCTTGCGCGTGGTGATGTCCTTGGCGGCGGCGTGCCACTCGGTGCCGTCCCAGCGCGCCGACCACAGCAGCCAGCGCCAGACGCCGTCGCGCGTGCGCAGGCGGTTCTCGTAGCGCGTCGTGCACGGGTTGGGCCCGGTCGCGCGGGCGATCTCCTGGCAGGTGCGCTCGACGTCCTCGGGATGGACGAAGTTCAGGTACGGCTCGGCCGTCAGCTCGTCGCGAGACCAGCCGAGAACGGCCTCCCACTCCGGGTTCAGGCAGGTGAAGTAGCCGCGTCTATCCGCGATGGCAAGCAGGTCGGGGGAGCGGTCGAAGTACCGCTCCACGTCCCCCTTGGACGTCCCCATGGCCCGGTGGTCGGCCCGATGAGCTGAGAACTTGAGCGTTCCCGCGTCGGCTCAGCGTTCGGCGCGGTGCCGGGACGCAGGAGGGTGCGAGGCCGGCGGTGTCGGGACGTCGTCCAGACAGGCTTTCGGCCCTTGTTTGGTCCCCGGGGCGAGGTTCGGGGCCGAAGCGTCGGATGCGGGTCGATTTCACCGGAATATTTGGGGAGAAATCGACCCGGATCCATCCTCTCGGAGATCCGGGTCGGTCTATGACGAAATAGTCGTCATAGACCGACCCGGACCTATCCGTTCGGCCCCGCACCCTCCTGCGTCCCGGCACCGCGCCCCACGGACGACCCCAGGCGCCGGCATCACCACTCACCTTCCCCTCGATGACTCGGCCCCCAACGCGGAGCCGAACCACCAACGCCCGGGCGCGCAAGCGCCCCAAGCGCCGGCGCCCTCAGCCGAAGCGGCGCGGCTCGTCGTCGCCGTAGCCGCCGCCGGGCGAGATCGTGATCCCGCGCTCGGCCGCGACCGCCTCGACGACGTCGGCCTCCTCGGCCTCGCGCTCGAGGTCCTCGTCGTGCTGGCCGTCGCAGAGCACGCGGAAGTTGCCGGTCACGCCGTTGTCGGCGTGGATCGTGATGCCCGGGAGGATCTCCTCGCCCTCGTCGAAGCCGAGGCGATCCAGGTCGAAGTGCGCCAGGCCGATCCCGTACGCGTTGTGCGTGGGGTTCTCGCGATCGTGCGCGTTGATCGCGATCTGGAAGGCCTGGAGGTTCTTGGCGATCTTCGACGTGTCCGACATGCGCTGCGTCAGAGGGTACCGATGCGCGCGACCAGCGTCGCGGTGCGATCCGCGCGCAGACCGTGGCGCTCGGCCGCCCGCAGGACCGCGCCGCCGATGGCGTCCAGCTCGTGGTCGGAGGCACCGGCGGCGACGTCCGCGCGCAGCGACGACGACGCGCCGTCGGGCAGGCCGCGCAGCTCCTCCACGATCGCGTCGGCGTCCACGTCGGCGCCCTCGGCGCGAGCGACCAGCGCGACCTCGCGCGCGACCGCCTCGGCGTCGGCGCGCACCGCGCCCAGCGGCGCGTCGGCGGCCGTGGTCGCCAGCGCGAGCGCGGCCAGCCGCGTCAGCTTGCCCCACAGCACGGTCGCCTCGTCGTCGGCGACGACGACCTCGAACGGCGCGCCGTCCAGCGCGGCGACCGGCGCGGCGATCGTGACCGTCAAAAACGGCGCGCGGTGGATCACCGTCGTGCGCCCCTCGCGGTGGGCCTGCACGCGGACGGTCCCGGCCACGACGTGGGCGAAGCGCTCCCGCAGCACGGCCATGTGGTCGACCCCGTTGAGCAGCGGCACGACGACCTCGGGCTCGCCGGCGATCCGCTCCAGCGCGCGCTCCAGGCGCGGGGCCTTGGTCGCCACGAGCAGGACGCCGGGCGGCGCCTCCAGCGCGGGCACCGCGTGCACGCGCTCGGTGTGCTCGCCGAACGCGGGCGAGACGACGCGGACGCCGTCGTGCGCGATCGCCCCCACCGACACCTCGGTGGTGACCAGCGCGATCGGCGTCCCCGCGCGCGTCAGCTCGGCGCCGATCAGCGCGCCGACCGCGCCGGAGCCGAGGATCGCGACACCGCCGCTCACGTCTGCTCCTCCTCGGTCATCCAGCGCGAGACCTTGGGCGCCTCCCAGGCCTCCATCGCGTCGAGCAAGGCGATGGGGTCGCGGTCGTGGAGGATGAACTGGCGGTGGTCGACGCTGACGAAGCGCTGCTCGGTCATGTGGTCCAGCAGCGCGACCAGCGGCTCCCAGAAGCCGTCGACGTCGAGCAGCCCGATCGGCTTGCGGTGCAGCCCGAGCTGCGACCACGACAACATCTCGACGACCTCCTCCAGCGTGCCGATGCCGCCGGGCAGGACGAGGAACGCGTCGGCCAGCTCGGCCATCAGCATCTTGCGCTCGTGCATCGTCTCGACCACGCGCAGGTCGGTCACGCCGTGGTGGCCGATCTCGCGGTTGTCCAGGAACCGCGGGATGACGCCGGTCACCCGGCCGCCGCCCCGCAACGCCGCGTCGGCGAGCACGCCCATCAGGCCCAGCGAGCCGCCGCCGTAGACGACGTCGGAGCCGCGCCGCACCAGCTCGGCGATCGCCGCGCCCGACACGTCCGCGTAGGCCGGGCGCGCGCCGCCGGACGATCCGGCGTAGACGCAGACCCGCGCGAACCGACTCCCGCCCTCCCCCATCAAGCGTCGACCAGCACGCCAGGGTTCAGCACGCCCGCCGGGTCGACGGCGGACTTGGCGGCGCGCAGCGCGGCGGCGAACAGGTCCGGGCGCTGGACGTCGTACCAGTCGCGGTGGTCGCGGCCGACCGCGTGGTGGTGGGTGATCGTCCCGCCGGCGGCGAGGATGGCGTCGGAGGCTGCGCGCTTCATCTCCTCCCACTGTGCCACTTCGTCGCCGCGCCGGGCCGGCGCCAGGACCGTGAAGTACGGCGCCGGTCCATCGGGGTACACGTGCGTCAGGCGGCAGGTGACGCGGCACGGCTCGCCGAGCGCCGCGCGCGTCGCGCCCACGACCGCCGCGTGGAACGCCGGCCAGCGGTCCCAGGTGATCGCGGTCTCGAACGTGTCGCTGAGCACGCCGAGCTGCAGGAGCGCGTCGCGCAGGTAGGGCATCGCCAGGAACGCCTCGCGCCAGGCGCCGACGGCGCCGGACCGACCGGCCTCGTCGTGCTCGCCGCCGTGGGCGCGGGCGATGGCCAGCGCGCGGTCGAGCATCGACGACACGTCGTGGTCGGTCGACTCGAAGCCGAGCACGAGCACCGCGTGCGTGCCGTCGCCGGCGCCGGTCTGCTGGGCCTCCAGCGCGTCGACCAGCCGGCAGTTGGCGGGGTTGAGCCCGGACTGCGCGATCTCCCGGACGGCGTCACTGCCCTTCATGAAGTCCTTGAACCGCACGGCCCGGGCGGCACGATGCGACGGCTTGGGCTGCACCCGCACCCACGCCTCGGTGATCACGCCGAGGATCCCCTCGGACCCGAGCAGCATCCGGTCCGGCGACGGCCCCGCGCCGCTGCCCGGCAGCCGCCGCGACGCCCACGCGCCCGACGGCGTGATCGCGCGGACCGACTCCACCAGGTCGTCGACGTGCGTCCAGACCGTCGCGAAGTGGCCGCCCGCGCGGGTGGCGATCCAGCCGCCGAGCGTCGACAGCTCGAACGACTGCGGGAAGAACCGCATCGTCATGCCATGGCCGGCCAGCCGCGCCTCCAGCGCCGGCCCGGCGACGCCGGCCTGGATCCGCGCCGCGCGCGAGACCGGATCGACCTCGACCACGCGGTCCATCCGCGACAGGTCGAGCGAGATCACGCCGAGCCGGTCGCGCGGGACCCGCGGCTCGACGCCGCCGACCACGCTCGTCCCGCCGCCGAACGGGATGACCGCGACGTCCTCGCGCGCCGCCCACGCCAGCGTGGCCTCGACGTCCCGCTCGCTCGCCGCGAAGACCACCGCGTCCGGGGGATGGTCGACGCGTCCGCGAAACGCGCGCACCGTGTCGGGGAACGAGCGGCCGTAGGCGTGCTCGACGCGATCGCGCGGGTCGGTCGACCACCCCTCGATCCCGTCGGGCCGCGGGAACCGCGGCGCGGGCAGCGAGATCGACGACAACTCGGCCGGCGCCTCGACCTCGCCGCTCAACGTGAACCCGAGCACGTCGCGCACCAGCGGCGCCAACGACGCGGCGTCGAGCTTCGCGTCCTCGAACCCCCAGCCCCACCACGCGCGCCGGCGGCTCATCGTGCCGCCCTCGTGCTCGAACGGCGCCTCCGTCCCATCACCGCGCCCGCGGGCTCGCGCAGGCGCGCCACCTTGACCCGCGGTCGCTCGCTCGCCGCGTCCTCGCTGCCGAGCAGGACCGTCGCCTGCGTCGACAGCACGCCGCCGTTGCCGTGTGCCAAGACCACGTCCTTGCCCTCCTCGCGCACCTCGCGCACCGCCTCGACCAGGAGCGGCAGGCCGTTCATGCCCGGATGGCCGTACGACAGCCCACCGCCGCTCGTGTTGACCCGCAGCCGACCGCCGGGCGCGATCCCGCCGTCCGCCACGAACGCGCCGCCCTCGCCCTTGCCGCAGAACCCCAAGTCCTCCAAGAACAGGATCGGCGTGATCGTGAACGCGTCGTAGAGCTGGGCGCTCTCGACGTCGGCCGGTCGCAGCCCCGCCTCGGCGAACGCCCGCGCCCCGCTCTCCACCGCCGCCGTGGTCGTCAGCGACGGCATCGACGACACGTGCCGGTGCGTCTGCGCCTCCGCCGCGCCGAGCACGAAGACCGGCGGTCGGCGCAGCACGCGGGCGCGGTCGGCGGAGACGACCACGATCGCCGCGCCGCCGTCGGTCACCAGGCAGCAGTCGCGCACGCCGAACGGGTCGCAGACGCGCGGCGCGGCCAGCACGTCGTCGATCGTCAGGTCGTCGGTGTGCCACGCCGGCGCGCCCCTCCGCGCCGCCCACCGCCGCGCGCTCACCGCCACCCACGCGAGCTGCTCGGGCGTCGTGCCGAGCTCGTGCATGTGCCGCGACGCCGCCAGCGCGTAGGCCGTGACCGGCAGCACCGGCGCGTAGGGCGCCTCCCACGGGTCGACCTCCTGCACCGACGCCCGCGAGCGGCCGACCGATCGTTGGGTCGACCCGTAGGCGATCAGCGCGACCTCGCACCGCCCCGCGGCGATCGCCGCGCGGGCGTGGTTGACGTGCGCCATCGGCGACGCGCCGCCGAGCATCGTGGAGTCCTGCCAGCGCGGCCGGATCCCCAGCTCCTCGCTGAGCGTCACCGACGCCCACGGCAGCTGCGTGGCCGCCGCGAAGACGCCGTCGACGTCGCGGACGTCGAGCCCCGCGTCGGCGAGCGCGGCCAGCGCCGCCTCGGCCATCACGTCGGCGGCGCCCAGCCCGGGCAGCGCCGTGCCCCACTGCGCCTCGGCGGCGCCGGCGATCGCGACCTGGGCGGTCGGCGTGGGCGGGACCGTCACGCGTCCACGACCTCGAAGACCGGCACCGGCGCGTGGTCGCCCTCGCGCCAGGTCACCGCCACGCGCGCGCCGATGGCGACCTCTCCACCGCCCACCACCGTCGACATCATCCGGAAGCCCTCGTCGAGGTCGACGAGCACGATGTTGTAGGCCTCGCGGTCGCGCGGATGGACGGCCGTGACCGCGTAGAGCGTCCCGCGGCCGGCGCTGACGCGCCATTGCACGTCATCGCCCACGCGGGGTCGGAACACCGGAGAACCCTGCGCATCCACCTGATACGCCAGCTCCCGGCGGCGGCAGTGCTCGGCATAGACGTCCGCGGGCGAGCGCTCCAAAGCGCCGCCAGCGTACCCTTCACGCTGCATGACGCAAGCGCAGGCACCCGCGCTGCTCGCTCGCGGCCCCTGGGACGCCGAGCAGGTCCGCGCGGTCTGGCTGGACGAGACCTTCATCGCCGAGGACGCGAAGGTCGACGCCGCCGACGCCGCGATCGCCGCCCTGCGCGACCGCGGCTCGCCGTCGCACGACGGCACCGCCGCCCGCCTGGCCAACTACACGACCACCGACGACGGCGGCCTCTGCATGGAGCTCCAGCGCACGCGCTGGGCGCTGCGGCTGGTCGACGGCGACGCCTCGGCGTCGATGTCGGCGCTCTGCGTCATCCGGGACTCCGAGGGGCGCTGGCTCGCCGGCCGGCGCGCCGCCTGGCTCGCGTCGTGGGCGGGCCGCTGGGCGCTGGGCGCCGGCGGCGCGGTCGACGAGGGCGAGTCCCCCTTCACCACGCTCACGCGCGAGCTCGGCGAGGAGTGGTCGGTCACCGCCGAGCGCGTCCGCGGCGAGGCCCTCGTCCGCCTGCCGCACAACGCCATCATGTTCATCGGGCAGGCGTGGCTGCCCGCCGGGGCCGAGGTCACGCCCGACCACGAGCACGACGCCCACGCGTGGTGGCCCTCCGACGTCGACGACTGGCCCGACGAGGCCGACGAGCCGCTGCGCCTCATGGCGCGCCTCCTGCAGTGACCGCCGCCAACCGCCTCACGCCCTCCTTCACGACGCTCAAGCGGCTGTCGTTCGCCCACTCGACGGTTTACGCGATTTTGCTCACCGTCTGGATCGTGCCGGGGCTCCATACCTTGGAGTTCATCTTCGGACTGGCCCACGGGGTCGGATGGATCCTCATGTGCCTGCTCTGCGTCGAAGCTTTGCGTGCACGCGTGATCCAACTGCAACTTGCGGTGGCCGTAGCCGTAATAGGTGCTGTGGGGCCGTTCGTCGGGAGCTACGAGTTCGTGCGCGAAACGCGGCGTCGCAACCTAACCGTCGCTAACAAGAATCAGCGCTAGAGTCAAGAAAAGAGACATGGCCGTCGAAGCCGCAGTGATCGAGGTCACCCTGCCCGCCATGGGCGAGTCGGTGACGGAAGGCACCATCCTGGAGTGGCACAAGCAGGAAGGTGACACCATCGAGGCCGACGACATCCTCGTCGAGGTCTCGACCGACAAGGTCGACGCGGAGGTGCCCTCGCCCGCGAGCGGGACCATCGTGAAGATCCACTTCGCCGAGGGTGACACCGTGCAGGTGGGCTCCGTCCTCGCGGAGATCGCGCCGTCGGGCGGTGGATCGGACAACGGCGCGTCCTCCAACGGGGGTGGTGCGTCCGCGACCGCCGAGGCGCCGGCCGCCGAGGCCGGCACCGGCGAGATCGTCGACATCACGACGCCCGCGGGCGGCGAGTCGGTGACCGAGGGCACCATCTTGGAGTGGGCGGTCAAGGTCGGCGACAGCGTCGGCGACGGCGACACGGTCGTCGAGATCTCCACCGACAAGGTCGACATGGAGCTGCCCGCCCCCGCCGCGGGCACGATCACCGAGATCCTCGCCGAGGAGGGCGCGACGGTCACCGTCGGCCAGGTGATCGCGCGCATGCAGGTCGGCGCGGGTGCCGCGAAGCCCGCCGCCTCCGACGCGCCGAGCGGCAACGGCGCCGCGGCCGCGACGAGCGCGCCGAGCGCGACCGCCGTCGACACCTCCGCCAACGCGACCCCGGTCGCCGCGCGCGTCGCCGCCGCCGAGGGCATCAACGTGGCCGACGTCCCCGGCACCGGCCCACGCGGCAAGGTCACCAAGGACGACGTCCTGAGCTTCGATCCGGCGACCCTGACCGGCAAGCGCACGGTCATCAAGGGCGCCGCCGCGATGCTCGCCCGCTACATGGACGAGTCGCGCGAGATCCCGACCGCGACGTCGTTCCGCACGATCACCGTCACGACGATGGACGCGCGGCGCAAGCAGCTCAAGGACGCCGGCCAGAAGGTGTCCTTCACGCATCTCATCGCGTACGCCATCTCGCTGGCCTCCCAGCAGGACATGCCGGTCATGTCCCATCACTTCGACACGATCGACGGCAAGCCGACGCGCATCGACGACGAGGCCGTCAACCTCGGCATCGCCGTGGACGTCGAGAAGAAGGACGGCTCGCGCACGCTGATGGTGCCGGTCATCCGCGACGCCGGCCGCCTCTCGTTCAAGGACTTCAAGGCCGCGTTCGACGCGCTGATCGCCAAGGCGCGCGACAACAAGCTCAGCGCCGACGACCTCGTCGGGGCCAACATCCAGCTCACGAACCCGGGCGGCATCGGCACGATCGCCTCGGTCCCGCGCCTGATGAAGGGCAACGGCACGATCGTCGCCACGGGCTCGATCGCCTACCCGGTCGGCCTCGGGAACATCGGCGACATGATCGGCGCCGAGAAGGTCATGACCATGACCTCGACCTACGACCACCGCATCATCCAGGGGGCGGAGTCGGGCCGGTTCCTCCAGGTCGTCGAGGCCTACCTGCAGGGCGAGAACGGGTTCTACGACGGCGTCTTCGCGTCGCTGGGCGCCGCCCTCGGCCCGGCGCCCACGCCGCCCGCGCCCGCCGCCGCGGCGGCCGCCGCGCGCGAGTCGCGCACGGTCGAGCGCCGCGCCAACCACATCGACGAGGAGCTGCTGCAGGCCGTCCAGGCGGCGACGTCGCTGCTGAAGGCCCACCGCACGCACGGCCACCTCGCGGCCAAGCTCGACCCGCTGGGCACCGAGCCCGAGGGCGACCCGGCGCTGGACCCGGACACGGTCGGCCTGACGCCCGAGCTGATGGCCAAGATCCCGGCGCGGATCCTGCGGATGCACGTGCCGGGCGCGACGCTGGCCGACGCGCTGCCGCACCTCAAGGAGACCTACTGCGGCACGATCGCCTACGAGATCGAGCACATCGCCTCCCACCGCCAGCGCACCTGGCTGCGGGAGAAGATCGAGGGCGGCGAGTTCCGCAAGGCGTTGACCAACGAGGAGCAGAAGGCGCTGCTGACGCGCCTGATCGAGGTCGACGCGTTCGAGCGCTTCATGCACAAGGCCTACCTCGGCCAGAAGCAGTTCTCGATCGAGGGCCTCGACATGACGGTGCCGATCATCGACGAGGCGATCCAGCTCGCGGCCGCGCACGGCGCGCGCGAGGTCGTCGTCGGCATGGCGCACCGCGGGCGGCTCAACGTCCTGGCCCACAACCTCGGCCGTCCCTACGAGACGATCTTCGCCGAGTTCGAGGGCGCCTCCACGCTGGAGGCCGTCACGACGATCCCGCAGGGCGGCACCGGCGACGTCAAGTACCACCACGGCGCGCAGGGCTCCTACCAGCTGCCCAACGGCGAGTCGGTGCTGGTCAACCTGGAGTCCAACCCGTCGCACCTGGAGTTCGTGCACCCGGTCGTGCTCGGCGCCACGCGCGCCGCGCAGACCACGCGCCAGGGCCCGCACGCCCACCGCGACACCGACGCGGCGATGCCGATCGTCCTGCACGGCGACGCGGCCTTCCCGGGCCAGGGCGTCGTGGCGGAGGGCCTCAACCTCCAGGCGATCGACGGCTACAAGGTCGGCGGCGCGATGCACCTCGTCCAGAACAACCAGGTCGGCTTCACCACCGACCCGGAGGACGCGCGCTCCACGCGCTGGGCGTCGGACGTGGCCAAGGGCTACGACGTCCCGATCATCCACGTCAACGCCGACGACGTGCAGGCGTGCATCAGCGCCGTGCGCCTGGCCTTCGCCTACCGCGAGGAGTTCGGCCACGACGTCGTCATCGACCTGATCGGCTACCGCCGCTTCGGCCACAACGAGGCCGACGAGCCCGCCTACACGCAGCCCGAGATGTACGCCAAGATCAAGGGCCACAAGCGGGCGGCGGAGCTGTGGGCCGAGAAGCTCGTCGGCGACACCGTCATCACGCAGGCCGAGGTCGAGGCCCAGCGCCAGGAGATCTGGGATCGCCTGTCCGCGCTGCACGCCGACCTCAAGAGCAAGATCAAGGCGGCCGAGGCCGCCGGCGGCGTCACGCAGCAGACCGGCGAGTACCAGCTGGACCGCTCGCCGTCGCCCGACGTGCCGACCGCGGTGGCCGCGGATCGCCTGCGCCAGCTCAACGAGGAGCTGCTGACGACGCCCGACGGCTTCACCGTCCACCCCAAGCTCGTCAAGCAGCTCGAGCGCCGCCGCGTGGCGCTGGGCGCCGACGGCGGCATCGACTGGGCGCACGCCGAGCAGTTGGCCTACGCCTCGCTGCTGACCGAGGGCACGCCCGTCCGCCTCACCGGCCAGGACGTCGAGCGCGGCACGTTCTCGCAGCGCCACCTCGTCCTGCACGACGCCAAGACCGGCCAGACCGTCTGCCCGATCCAGTCGCTGCCGGGCGCGCTGGCGCCGTTCGAGCTGCACAACTCCCCGCTGAGCGAGATCGCCTGCCTGGGCTTCGAGTACGGGTACTCGGCCGAGGCGCCGGAGTCGCTGGTGCTCTGGGAGGCGCAGTTCGGCGACTTCGCCAACGGCGCCCAGGTCATCATCGACCAGTTCATCGTCTCGGGCCTGGCCAAGTGGGGCCAGACCTCCCGGCTGACGCTGCTGCTGCCGCACGGCTACGAGGGCTCGGGCCCGGAGCACTCCTCCGCCCGCATCGAGCGCTTCCTGCAGCTGGCGGCCGAGGGCAGCATCCGCGTCGCGAACCTCACGACGCCGGCGCAGTACTTCCACCTGCTGCGGCGCCAGGCGCGGATCACCAAGCAGCGCCCGCTGGTGATCTTCACGCCGAAGTCGCTGCTGCGCCTGCCGCAGGCCACCAACCGGATCGAGCACCTCGCCGAGTCGAAGTTCTTCCCAGTCCTGGGCGAGCCGCGCGTGCCGATCGAGAAGGTCACGCGCCTGGTGCTCTGCACCGGCAAGATCTACTACGACCTGGTCAGCCACCCCAACCGCGCCGGCAACGAGGGCGTGGCCGTGGGCCGGATCGAGCTGCTGTACCCGTTCCCGGAGGGGCAGGTGCTGGAGCTGATCAACACGTACCCCAACTTGAAGGAAGTCGTCTGGGTGCAGGAGGAGCCGCGCAACATGGGCGCCCGCGCCCACATGTCGCCGCGCCTGCTGCAGGTGCTGCCCGACCACCTCGCGTTCGGGTACATCGGCCGCCCGGAGCGCGCCAGCCCGGGCGAGGGCTACCCGGCCGCGCACACCGCCGAGCAGACCCGGATCCTGCGCACCGCACTCGACCTGTCGACGCCGGTGAGCATGTACCCCATCAAGACCCCGGGCGAGCGCTGAACGCTCGCCCAGGGGGCGAGGTTCAGTCGCGCGAACTCGCCAGAGGCTCCTTCGCGCGCCTCGCGTAGAGCATGAACGCCTTGAAGTTCTCCGCCGTCGAGCGGCGCGCCCGGCTCGGGGCGCGTCATCGGCTGGCGGGCGATGCGCGCGCCGGGTCGGTCGAGGAGATCGCGGCCTCCGTGGTCGCGATCCACTCGACGGACCCGGCGTCGGTGGTGATCGCGTCGTGGGCGCGGCTGGCCGACCGGGCGTGCGGGCCGGAGGAGGTCGAGCGCGCGCTGTACGACGAGCGCACGCTGATCCGGATGCTCGCGATGCGGCGGACGATGTTCGTCGTCGACCGCGCGACCGCGCCGGTGATCCACGCGGCCGCGTCGCTGGGCGTCGCGGCGCGCGAGCGGGCCAAGCTGCTCAAGGGGCTGGATCGCTCGCCGGCGTGGCTGCGCGAGACCGAGGCGATCGCGCTGGAGGCGCTGTCCGGCGCCGAGCTGACCGCGACCGAGCTGGCCGCGGCGGACGAGCGCCTGGCCGAGAGCGTCCGGACCGGCTCGGGCAAGTGGTCGCAGGAGGTCAAGCTGGCCTCACGGTTGTTGTTGGTGTTGGCCGCCGAGGGTCGGGCGATCCGCGCGCGACCGCGCGGGAGCTGGTCGTCGACGCAGTTCCGCTGGACGGCGCTGGAGTCCTGGCTGGGCGCGCCGCTGGAGGAGCTGGACCCCCACGCCGCCGAGCGCGCGCTGGCCCGCGCCTGGCTGCGCGCCTACGGGCCCGCGCGCGAGGACGACCTGCGCTGGTGGGCGGGCTGGACCAAGACGCAGACGCGGCGCGCGCTGGCGGGCGACGACGTGGTCGCGTGCCTGCTGGAGGACGACGCGCCCGGCGTCGTGGCGGCCGACGACGTCGAGCCGATCGCCGACGGCGCCGCGCCGTGGATCGCCTTCCTCCCCGCGCTCGACGCGACCCCGATGGGCTGGAAGCACCGCGACTGGTACCTCGGCGACCACGCCGAGCGCGTCTTCGACGTCAACGGCAACGTCGCGCCGACCGTCTGGTCCGACGGCCGCATCGTCGGCGCCTGGACCCGCGACGGCGGCGGCGCGGACATCACCTACACCTTGTTCGAGGACCTCGGCGCCGAGGCCGTCGACCTGCTCGACGCCGAGGCCGCCGCGCTGACGCCGCGCCTGGGCGACGCGACGCTCGCGCCGCGGGCGCGCGGGTACGCGCCCGCCGAGCGCGCGCTGCTGGATCGCGCCTAGCGCCGCGCCATCTTCAGCGTCGTCGTGCGCGCCGCGCCGCCGGCGCCCGGCTTCAGCGTCACGCGGACCGTGAGCTTGCCCGCGCGCGGCAGCGACCGCTTGGCCTTGAGCGTCAGCGTCACGCTGCCGGCCTTGACCGACCGCGCCGGCGCGATGGCCAGCGTGCGGCCGCCGCGGGTCGCGGTGGCCGAGAGGCGACCGGCCGCCGGGACGGCGACCCTCAAGACGATGGCCTTGGCCCCGACCTTCATCGCCCGCGCGCTGAGCGACGCTCCCTTGGCGTCCGACGGCGCGGTGCCGCCCTTGACGCCCGTGGACGTCGGCGCCGCGCCCGAGGTCGGCGTCGTCGGCCCGGCGGGCGCCGCCGGATCCGCGACCGGCACCGGTCGCGTCGCGGGCTCGGGCAGGTCGGCGGGGCCCCAGTCGGGCGACGAGCCGCCGGGGGCGACCGACACCACCTTGACCTGGGAGGCGTCCGGGCAGCCGCTCCGCATCCCCGGCAGGTCGGCCACGTACAGGCCCGAGTCGTCGGCCATCGCGAGGCGGTTGCCGTCCGGCGACCACGACGGCGACGTCCACGCGCCGGCGCGCTGGGGCGCGTTGAGGCACGGCTGGGGCGGCGCGTCCTTCCGCGGCGGCCCGTCGACGTGGTAGACGCGCAGCGCGTCGCCGGAGGCGTTGGCGACGAACGCGGCGCCCGTGCCCTGGCGGTTCAGCTCGCCGTCGAACAGGTTCCGCGTGCCGTCGCTGAAGTCCGAGAACCACTCCGTCGCCTCGTGCTGGTCGTCCCCGAGCACGTCGATGCCGACGTGCGACAGGTAGGCCGAGGACGGCCCGCTCAGCAGCGTCCGCGAGTCGTCGATCCACGAGGGGTCCATCCACCCGTAGTTGGGCATGTACCGCGGGTCGTGGAAGTCGCCGGGGCCGGTCGCGGGCGAATACCCGGTCGCGGCGTACAGGTGGCCCTCCCAGCAGCCGCCAGGCAGCCCGCAGCTCGGGTCCCCGTGCGTGTACTGGAGGTACAGGCCGTAGGCGACGCGGGTGCCGTCGGGCGAGATCGCCGGGTCGAACGGGCCGTCGACCGTCACGGTCCCGGCCGTGCCCGCGGCGATCGGCGAGAAGTCGGCCTGGACGCGGCCCCACCGGTCCATCAGGTGGAAGCGCCGGCCGTGCAGCGCGAGGATGCGGCCGTCGTCGGCCTGCGAGGCCGAGGAGTAGCCGCCGGTCGTGGTCACCCGGTGGTCCCGCGCGCCGTCCGGGGTCGTCAGGTGGACGTCGCCGTCCTTGATGTAGGAGATCGAGTCGGCGGCGGCGATGGGGACGACGGCCGCGCAGGCCGCGGCGGCCAGGGCGAGGGGGAGCGAGCGCATGGCCGGCATGCTGCGGGCCGCCCTGGGCCCGCGCAATCGGGAGAACCCCTGGTCCGCGCCGGTTGGCCGGTTGCCCGCACCGCCCCGCGCGGTGAACCGACGTGCGCGGTACCGTCCGCGGCGATGCCCCGCGACGACGAGACGATCCTGCACATCACCACCGCCGAGGCGTGGGCCAAGGCGCGGGAGGTCGGCGAGCTGACGGCGCCGTCGCTGCGGGAGGAGGGGTTCATCCACTGCTCGACGTTCGCGCAGGTCGAGTCGACCGCCGACCGGGTCTTCGCGGGCAGCGGCGAGCTGCTGGCGCTCGAGGTCGCGGTCGCCCGGCTCGCGGCGACGCTGAAGTGGGAGCAGGCCACCGACGTCGGCGACGAGTTCCCGCACATCTACGGCCCGCTCAACGTCACCGCGGTGACGGGCACGCGGATCCTGAGCGAGACGGCCGAGGGGTATCGCCTCAGCTGAGGGCGGCGCTACTGGTCCAGCGCCGCCAGCGCCCGCGCGGCGGCCGGCGCGACGTCGGGCTCCAGGCGCGCCATCAGCTCGCGCCACCCGGGCTGCATCGCGATCGCCGTTCGCAGCTGCTGCAGCCCCGTCGCGCGGTCGCCGTGGTCGAACTCGGCCAGCCCGGCCCAGAACAGCAGCTCGTGGTTGCCGGGCGCCAGCGCCGCGGCGGCGCGGTAGGCCTCGCCGGCCTCGGCGTGGCGGCCCGCGCCGGTGAGGTCGTCGCCGCGCGTGGCCAAGGTGTAGGCGTCGTGCAGCGTCAGCAGGCGCCCCAGCTCGTCCAGCGGCTCGTCGTGGTCCTCGACGCGCAGGTCGACCGTGCGCTCCCACGGCTCGCCGGACGCCGGGACGACCACCACCGCGGCCGACTGCCTGCCGCGCGCGTCGCCGCCGGCGCCCTCGGCCGCCCGCAGCGCGCCGAGCAGCCGCCGGGCCAGCGGGCCGGTCGCGCGCGCGAACGCCTCGGCCATCGCGGGCCACACGTCCTCCGAGGCCATCATGTTGGCCTGGGCGCTGAAGTCGTCGCCGCTCGCGTGGCCGGCGAACGCGATGCAGCCGTCGCCGGTCCACACCGCCGGCGGCCCGTCGGTGCCGATCGCCGCGACCTGGCGGAAGCGCGCCGCGTCGTCGCCGTCCAGCAGCGCGCGCAGCGCGTCGGCCGGCGCGGTCCCGCCCGCCAGCGCGTCCAGCAGCCGCGACCCGTAGGCGGGCTCGGCGATCGACTGCGTGCAGACCGCGCCGACGCCGGGCCGCGCCCAGGTCACGATCGAGCCGACCGAGAACCAGTGGGACTCCACCGCGGCCCCCAGCTCGCCGGTCTGCTCGTCGCGTGCGACGATCGAGTACGTGCCACGCCGGACCATCGACCAAGCATCGCATCACCGTGCGATCCTCGACGCCATCGCCGCGATCCCCGAGGGCTTCGTCCGGACCTACGGCGACCTCTCCCCCGGCGCGCCGCGGCTGACCGGGACCGTGCTGCGGATCCACGAGACCGCCGAGGTCCCGTGGTGGCGCGTCGTGCGCGCCGACGGCTCGCTGGCCAAGGGCGATCGCCAGCGGCAGCTGCTGTGGGACGAGGGCGTGCCGTTCACGCGCAACGGGAAGGTCGACCTGCGCGTCGCACGCATCCCGCACGACGTGTGAACATGTCGTCCATCGTGCCCAACCTCAACGACCCCAACTACGACGAGCCGCGCGAGGCCGTCGACGGCTTCGTCGCCTACCGCGCCCGGATCGGCCGCCAGCTCGGGACCGAGCGCATCGGCGTGAGCCAGTGGCTGCTGCCGGCGGGCCAGGTCGCCTACCCCTATCACTTCCACCTCGCCGAGGAGGAGGTGCTGGTGCTGCTGGAGGGCTCGCCGGTCCTGCGCACGCCCGAGGGCTGGCGGCGGCTGCGCGACGGCGACGTCGTCCGCTTTCCGCCCGGCGCGCAGGGCGCCCACCAGCTCGTCAACGACACCGACGGCGACGTCAAGTTCCTGGCCATCTCCACGCACGGCACGCCGGACGTCGTGATCTACCCCGACGAGGACAAGGTCAGCCCGGCCCAGCGCCTGACCGAGAGCGACGGGATCAAGATGTACTTCAAGATCGGCGACCAGGTGGACTACTGGGAGGGCATCGAGCGTCCGGAGGTGCCCGATGTGGGCGCAGCGTGAGCTGACGTTGGACCCCAAGCCGCGCGGCTTCCACCTCGTCACGCGCGAGGTCGTGCAGCGGCTGCCCGAGCTGAAGGACTTCCAGGTCGGCCTGCTGCACCTGCACATCCTGCACACGTCGGCGTCGCTGACGCTCAACGAGAACGCCTCGCCCGACGTGCGGCGCGACTTCGAGACGTGGGCCAACGCCTACGTGCCCGAGGACTTCCCCTGGACGCACACCGACGAGGGCGCCGACGACATGCCCGCCCACGTCAAGGCCGCGCTGATGGGGCCGTCGCTGACGCTGCCGGTCGCACGCGGGCGGCTGGCGCTCGGCACGTGGCAGGGCATCTACCTGTGCGAGCACCGCGACCGCGGCGGCGCGCGCTCGCTGATCGCGACGCTCAACGGCGACGGCGCTTGAGCGGCGACGCGCACGGTCCCTACGCCGCGCTCGTCGCGGAGCACGGCCTGAGCGAGTCCCATCGGTTGGTCCTCGCCGAGGTGCCCGCCGGCGCGCGCGTGCTCGACGTCGGCTGCGCGACCGGCTACCTGGCCGCCGAGCTGACGCGACGCGGCTGCGTCGTGGACGGCGTCGAGTTCGACCCGGTCGCCGCCGAGCAGGCGCGGCAGCCCGGGCGCTGCCGCGAGGTCGTCGTCGGCGACCTCGAGTCGCCGCTGACGCGCGAGGCGGTGGAGGCGATGGCCGGAAGCGGCGCGAGCGGCCCGGACGTCGTCGTCTGCGCCGACGTCCTGGAACATCTCCGCGACCCGTGGTCGGTCCTGGCCTGGCTGCGCACGCTGCTGGGGGCAGGCGGGCAGGGTCGCGCGGTGATCTCGGTCCCGAACGTCGCGCACTGGACCGCCCGCCGGGCGCTGCTGCGCGGGCGCTTCGACTACGCGGACTTCGGCCTCTTCGACCGCACGCACCTGCGCTTCTTCACGCGCGCGAGCGCGACGGAGCTGGCGCGCCGTGCGGGGTTCGCCGTCCTGGCGGAACGTCCGGTGCCCGCCCCGCTGCCGCTGGAGTCACGGGTCCCAGCGCTGGGCGCGGTGCGCGACCGGTGCGTACGCCGGTGTCCCGAAGCGTTCGCGTTGCAGTTCGTGTTGGCGCTGACGCCGGCGGATCAGCCCGGGCCATAGCGGGTCCTGCGCCACTCCTTGACGTCGTCGGGCAGCGGGCGCGTGCCCAGTGGGCCGGCGCCCAGCAGCTCCGGCGTCAGGCGCTCGCGCACCAGCTCGCCGCCGACGGCGTCCACCCGCAGCGCGGTCGTCCCGGGCCGCGCGGTGACCACGCGGCTCAGTGCCGTGCCCTCGAAGACCAGCCCGACGCCGTCGTCGGCCGCCCACCCGCCGGGCAGCGCGCCGCCGCGCACGGCGTCGAGGTAGACCGGCAGGCGCTCGGGCTCGCCGTCGGCGTGCACGCTCAGCGAGCCGGGCAGGAAGCCGAGCCCGCGGTGGACGTCCGGCGGGCCGAACGACTTCGTCACGCCGCCCTCGAACCAGCACATCGCGCCCGCGCTCAGGCCGGCCAGCACGATCCCGCGCCGCCACGCGTCGCGCAGCACGACGTCGAGCCCGTGCGCGGCCCAGATGGCCAGCAGGTTGCGCATCGAGCCGCCGCCGACGTAGACGACGTCGTGGGCGAGGACGATCTCGCGCAGCGACCGCTCGTCGCCGTGGCGGCGGAAGAGCGACAGGACGGTCGCCAGCGCGGCGCGGCGACCGTAGGTCATGTGGAACGCGGCGATCTGCTCGTTGGGGTCGCCGGAGGCCGTCGGCAGGAACAGGACGCGCGGCTCGCGGCGGCCGCACAGCTCCAGGACCAGCTCGTCCAGCGCGGGATCGCCGGACGGCGACGTGAAGCCGCCGCCGCCCATGGCGAGGATCGTGGGCGTCTTGGTGGTGCTCATGCCGCCGCCGCGGCCGCGGCGAGCTTCGGCGCGCCGAGGTACTCCACCGCCAGCGCGTGCTCGCCGTCGGCCGAGACCCGGAACGCGCGCGCCTGGGGCCGCGAGGAGACCGCGCGCAGCAGCTCGCGCCCCTCGAAGTGCAGCGCGGCGCCGTCCTGCGCCGCGTAGCCCGCGCGCATCCGCCCGGTGGCGATGAGGTCGCGGAAGACCTCGCCGCGCGCGGCCTCGCCGTCGTAGTGCACGCAGTTGGAGTGCGGCAGCAGGCCGAGCCCGCGCACCGGCTCGGGCGGGCCGTGGAACGCGGTGACCGCCTCGCTGAACCAGCACAGCGAGCCGGCGGAGAGCCCGCACAGCAGCACGCCGCGGCGCCACGCGCGCTTGAGCGTCTGGTCCAGCCCGTGCGCGCGCCACGCGCCGAGCAGGCTCAGCACCGAGCCGCCGCCGACGTAGATCAGGTCCTGGTCGAGCAGGTGCCGCTCGAGGTCGCCCTCGACCGCGCCCGCGCCCTTGTCGCGGCGGAACAGCGACACGTGGCTGCACTCGGCGACGGCCGCGAACGCGCGGTAGAAGCGCACGACGTAGTGGTCGGCGTCGCCCGAGGCGGTCGGGACGAAGCAGACCTTCGGACGGTCGGCGCCGGTCGCGGCGAGCACGTAGTCGTCGAGGAGCGGGTTGCCCGCCTCCATCGAGAACCCTCCGCCGCCGAACGCGACGATCTGCGGTGGCCGGATCGACATGGCGCCAGGATGCCCGCGCGGCGGCGGGCATCGCTCCTACGGACGGTCGGAAGCGCGCTCGACCGGCGGTCCTGCCGAGCGCGCGGGATCGCGGCGGCGTCAGCGCCCGCGCCACACCGGGTCGCGCTTCTCCTTGAACGCCGACGCGCCCTCCTTGGCGTCCTCGGAGCCGAACACCGGACCGCTGATCTCGCCCTGCTTGGCCCACTGCTCGTCGGCGGTCCAGTCGAACTGCCGCTGCACGATCTCCTTGGACGCGGCGAGCGCGAGCGGGCCGTTCTCGGCGATCGCGGCGGCGAGGTCCAGCGCGGCGTCCAGCGCGCCGCCGGCCGGCGCGAGGCGGTTGACGACGCCGTAGGCGTGGAAGCGCTCGGCGGGCATCGGGTCGCCGGTCAGCGCCAGCTCCATGACCACGTGGTAGGGCATGCGCTTGGGCAGGTGCAGCAGCGCGCCGCCCGCGGCGACCAGCGAGCGCTTGGCCTCCGGGATGCCGAGCTTGGCACCCTCGGCGGCGACGATCAGGTCGCAGGCGATCGCGATCTCGAAGCCGCCGGCGACCGCGAAGCCCTCGATCGCGGCGATCAGCGGCTTGCGCGCGCCGCGCTGGGCGATGCCCGCGAAGCCGCGGTCGCCGTACCACGGCGACTCGCCCTTGACGAACGCGCCGAGGTCCATGCCCGCGCAGAAGAAGCCGCCCGCGCCGGTGAGGATCCCGGCGCGCAGCTCGTCGTCGGCGTCGAGCGTGTCCAGCGCCTCGGCGATCCCCTGCGCGACCGCGCCGTTGACCGCGTTGCGGACCTCGGGACGGTTGATGGTGATGACCAGGACGCCGTCGCGACGCTCGGTCAGGACGGCGGGCTGCTGCGGATCCTCGGACATGGCGCGGAGCCTATTCGCATCGACCTTCGGTCAGCGGCAGGGCTCCCCGCGCAGCGCGGCGCACGCGGCGGGCAGCGGCGTCGGGACCGAGACGCCGTCGACCACCGGGAGCGTGAGGCGCGCGCCGGTGACGGCGATCGTCGGCGTGCCGGCGCGCGGGACCGTGTCGCCGAAGGCCCAGACCGGCTGGTCGCCGCGCGGCGGGCCGAGCGTGACGCGGATCCGCGAGCCCGCGCGGTAGGCGTGGCCCTCGTAGTAGAGCGGGATCGTGATCGGCGTCGCGGCGTTGGGCTTCAGCGGCGCGCGGTCGCGGGCGCGCAGGCTCAGCACCGGGGCCAAGGCGGTGGACTTGCTCGCGTCGAGCTTGCGCATGGACGCGCGCAGCCAGCCGGACTGGACGAAGACCTCGCCGCCGTCGGGCCGGATCTCGCTGACGGTGACCTGGAGGTCGGCGTCGGGGACGGTCGTCGCGATCGAGGCCTCCAACTTGCCCGCGCCGATCACCGTCGTGGTCTGCGCCAGCGGATCGGTCGTCCAGGAGGCGACGGCGCCGGCGGCCGGCTGGGTCCAGCGGTAGGACGGCGTCGCGGTCCACAGGCCGTTCGGGCCGCCGCCGGTGTCGCCCGAGAAGTCGGTGGCCGGGCGCGAGGTGCGCGACCAGGTGAACGAGCCGCCGCCGAGATCCCACGTCTGCCCGCGCGTGCCGGGGACCGGCCACGACGCGAAGTCCTGCTCGAAGCCCGGGCCGGGCGCGTAGGGCGCGGGGCCGCCCGCGCCGTTGTCGAACAACACCTTCACCATCGGTTGCGCGCGCCAGGCGTCCAGCGCCGCGGCGTAGCTCGGCGCCTGCTGGACCGGGTCGGCGGGCAGCGTCAGCCCGCCGACGCCCATCGCGGTCGCGAAGACCGTGGGCGCCAGGCCCTTCAGCGCGTCGCTGAGGTGCGGCGCGCGCCGGGCCACGTACAGCTCCAGGAAGTCGAACCAGCGGGTGAACGTCGCCGGGTCCAGCGCGTCGATGTGCGTGCCGTTGGTGAACGTGAACCACCTGTCGGAGGTGCCGGTGAAGCGGTCGGCGAGCGCCGGGCAGTGGCCGCCGGTCTGCTCGTCGGTGAACTGGCAGGCCAGGAACGTCGGGGCCTTGATCTTGCGCACGAACGTGATCGGCGCCAGCGGGTCGGCGACCTTGGGCACGTAGACGTCGTTGGCCTTGATCTTCTCGAGCAGGTTGACGGCCTCGGGGTGCAGCGCCTGGTTGGCCTTGCACGTCCGGTCCCCGCCCGCGATCCGCTTGCGCGCCCACGCCTGGCCGCCGGCGGTCGCCGTGGCGGCGCGCGCGTCGTGGACGCGGTCCTTGGCCCAGGTCAGCGCGAAGCCCGTGTTGAGGATGCCGCCGGGGTAGAGCGTCGTCTGGGTGTTGTCGATCACGCTCAGCGGCGTGATCGCCGCCAGGCTCGGCGGCCGCGTCGCGGCGACGAAGAGCTGGCTGATGCCGCCGTAGGAGATGCCCATCATCCCGACCTTGTGGTGCAGGACCCAGGGCTGGCGCGCGACGGTCTCGATCGCGTCGTAGCCGTCGAGGCCCTGCAGCGGCTCGAAGTAGTCGAACGCGCCACCGGAGCAGCCGGTGCCGCGCATGTTGACGTCGACGACGGCGTAGCCGAGCAACTGCGCGATCGGGGCGATCGACGACTGGCCGCCGGCCGGGTCCGCGTAGCCGTAGCCGGAGTACTCGATCAGCGTCGGGTAGGGCGGCTTGACGCCGGCGGGCAGCCGGACCGCGATGGCCAGCTCGGTGCCGTCGCGCGTGGTCAGGTAGCCGTAGCCCGAGGACGGGATCTTCTGGTGGTAGGTCTTGGTCGACGGCGGCGCGCCGCGGTCGGAGAAGACCTTGATCTTGGTGGAGCCGACGCGGTAGGTGCCGGGCGTGACGTCGCGGAAGACGATGCCGCCCAGCGACCCCGCCCGCTGGTGCTGGACGGCGCGCCCGCGCGCCGTGCGCAGCGTCACCTGGGCGTGCGGCCGCGCGCCCGTGATCTGCACCTGCTCGGCGCTGCCGCGCACCGTCAGCTTCGCCTGCGCGCCGCTCGCCATCACCGCGAGCAGCAGCGCTGCCACCACCAGAGACCGACCCATGGCGGGCCAGCCTCTCACACCCGGGGGCTACGCCGCGACGGGTTCGGCGGCCGCGGACGAGCCCGGCGCCGAGGCGTCGCGCGAGAACTCGATGCCCTCGTCCTCCAGCGGCCCGCGGCGCAACATCATGATGTCGCGCGCGTAGTTCTGGTACAAGCGCCAGGGTGCCCGGTTGCCCTGCTTGGGGAACGAGGCGACCGCGCGCGTGACGTAGCCGGACTGGAGGTCGATGAGCGGCCGCGTGCCCTCGCCGGGCGGCAGCTCGCGCGGCAGGACGCGGCGGTAGCCGTGGAAGTCCATGTGGTTGAGCAGGCGGCAGACGTACTCGCAGGTCAGGTCGCACTTCAGCGTCCACGAGGCGTTGGTGTAGCCGAGCGCGATCGCGAGGTTCGGGATCCCGCTGAACATCATGCCCTTGTAGCCGACCGTGCTCGCCAGGTCGATCGCGCGGCCGTCGACCGAGAAGCCGATGCCGCCGAGGGCCTGCAGGCGCAGGCCGGTCGCCGAGATGACGATGTCGGCCTGAAGCTCGTGCCCGGACTCCAGGCGCAGGCCGTCGCGCGTGAACGTGGCGATGCGGTCGGTGACGATCGAGGCCTTGCGCTCGCGCAGCGCGGTGAAGAGGTCGCCGTCGGGGACGAGGCAGACGCGCTGGTCCCACGGGTCGTAGGTCGGCGTGAAGTGCGGGTCCAACGGGACGTCGTCGGGGAGCTGGCGCTTGACGGTCGCGGCGACCACGCGCCGGATCAGGCGCGGCGCGCGGCGGCTGAGCTGGAAGAAGACGCCCTGCATCGCGACGTTCTTCCAGCGCACGACCGCGTAGGCGGCCTTCTCGGGCAGCGCGCGGCGGATCACCTTGGCGATCGGGTCCTCGCCGGGCAAGGTCATGATGTAGGTCGGCGAGCGCTGGAGCATCGTGACGTGGGCGGCGCCGTCCTGGGCGAGGGCCGGCACGAGCGTGACCGCCGTCGCGCCGCTGCCGATGACCACGATCTTCTTGTTGGTGTGGTCGAGGTCGTCCGGCCAGTGCTGCGGGTGGACGAGCGTGCCCGCGTAGTCGTCGACGTTGGGGAAGTCCGGCATGTAGCCGGCGTCGTAGCGGTAGTAGCCGGTGCAGCCGAAGAGGAAGTTGGCGGTCAGCGTGACGGTCTCGCCGGTGCCCGAGTCGTCGGTGTCGGCGCCGGTGTCGGTGCGTTCCGCGGTCACCGTCCAGCGCGCGTCGGCGCTGGACCAGGAGGCTTCGATGACCCGGTGGTGGAAGCGGATGTGGCGCTCGATGTCGCCGTCGCGCGCGGCGTCGCGGACGTACTCGAGGATCGACGGGCCGTCGGCGATCGACTTCGCGGCCGTCCACGGCCGGAACGAGTAGCCGAGCGTGAACATGTCCGAGTCGCTGCGGATGCCCGGATAGCGGAACAGGTCCCACGTGCCGCCGATCGCGTCCCGCGCCTCCAAGATGGCATAGGACTTGCCCGGGCAGCGGTGCTGCAGGTGGTGGGCGGCGCCGATGCCCGAGAGCCCGGCGCCGACGATGAGGACGTCGACGTGGTCGCTGCTCATCGGCCCATCATGACCGAACGAGCGCGTTTAAACCATGAACAGCGTGAGGTCGGGCTCGCGCTCGCCGCGCAGGACGGCGAGGTCGACCTCGACGCAGCGCATGCCCCGCGACTCCGCGAGCACCCGCGCCTGCGGCTTGATCTGCTGGGCGGCCAGGACGCCCTTGACCTCCGCCATCGCGGGATCCTCGGCCCGCAGCCGCTCCAGGTAGCGCGTGAGCTGCTCGACGGCCTCGATCGTCGCGACACGCTTGATCTCCACCGCGACCCAGCCGTCCTCGGCATCCCGGCACATCAGGTCGACCGGCCCGATGTCGGTCGCCCACTCGCGCCTGACCAGCCGGAACCCCTCGCCGCACCAGTGCGGCTGCTCGGCCAGCAGCTCCTGCAGATGCGCCTCGACGCCGTCCTTCTCCAACGCCGCCGCCTCGCCCATGTCGTGCGTGACGTCCGAGACGACCTCGGCGATCGCGATGTCCAGCCGATCCTCCGTCGCCCCCGCCCGCTTGCGGACGACCATGTGCTTCAGCGCGCCGGTCGCCTCGTCCTCCTGGAGCTCGACGACCGTCGGCGGCGTCATCCAGTTCTGCGGCTTTACAGCAGACCCCCCGTCGTGCCAGATGGACACGCCGCCGTCGTTCTTGATCATGAGGAGGCGGACGGCCATGGGCAGGTGGGTCGTCAGACGGCCGGTGTAGTCGACGGCGCAGCGAGCAACAATGAGACGCATCCCTAAGAACGGTACGCGCCCAGGCGGGCGGAAGGACACGCCAACTTTCGCACCTAGCGGCATTCCGCACCCGCCTATGTCAATCAGCGCTCTGCGGCTAGCAGGTGCCCCCGGCTGTGCCAGTTCGCGACGCCACCGCGCGTCGGTCTTGAACATGATGAGGCGGACGGCTCCGGCGCCTGCTGCGCTCCGCGCTCGCGCAGCGTGTCTACCACTCTTCGGCGCCTGGGACTCGAAGAGCGTCTGGCTCGATCAGCGAGCGAGGCACGCAGAAGCGCTGCGTCCCTGGTTGCTGACTATGACGCGACCCAACTCAGTCGCCGCTCGCTGCTGGAACATCACCCGGCCTCCGCGCGCAGGTCCGTAGGTTGTTGTAGTGCTCGCTGCGGTGGCGCGGGGCGTCCGAGTCTCCTCAGTCCTCGTCGTTCGACTCGTCTGGCTCTGGCTCGAACTGCCCCACCCCGAGGTGATGCAGCATGCGCGGCAGTTCGTGCACCAGCAGTCTGAGTTCTTTGCGTGAGCCCATCAGCTCGTGCAGGAACGGCCCGCGTTCGAGCGATTCGACCGTTCGAACAAACGAGCGGTAGGCCTGTCGCGTCGCCGCGCGGTCATCGCCGAGCGATGCGCGGTACAGCTCGACCGCCATCGTGTACAGCCACGGAAGCTCGTCCTTGACCATCGAGGTCATTACGAGCGCGGCCACCCCGACATCTGGTTCGCCTCTCGTCGAAAACATGACGAACTCTTCGATCATGCCGGGATGAAGTCGCCGCCGACCGCGGAACCGGCGATGCTCGGCGTCGGAGTCGATCCGCGACGGGAGATCCTGGAACATCACCTTGATCTCCTCGAACAGCTTGGCGCTGGCGGCGTCTCCCGGCGGCTCCTCGTTAGGCATGTCCTCGCCGTCACGCGCAAGGATTTCGTCGACCTTCGCCTTGAACGCCTTTACCTGACCCAACACCATGTCGTGGTCCGGATCGGCGTTCGGCAGCCGCTGCACGAGTTGCTCGACCAGCTTGGCCAGGGCGTCGATGCTGTCGTCGCAGTTCTGGAACTGCGCGAACGGCCCGCCGCTGGCGCTGCCGAGCGGCACGCCGAGCGCCAGCCCGTGAACCGGGATGTCGAGCTTCCCTTTGGCCACGCCAGCCTCAAAGAGGATCCACGGCCGATCGAGACTGCGCGCGGTCAGCAAGCACACGACGTCGCAGGCGCTGTCGAGCTTGGTCATGAGCTCTGGGTACCAGTCAACGCCGAAGGCGATTCCTTCGACACCCTTTCGGTCCGAAGACCGGAAGCTCTTGAGCATTCCGGTGCTGACGCTCGACAGCAGTTTGCTGAACGCCTCGGCAAGTTCCGCGTCGCGGGTGTCATGGCTGATGAACACCAACGGTCCCCGTATCGACGCAGACGCGCGCGGTTCTCGTCCGGCCGGGCTGGCGCTCTCCGTTCCCTTCGCGTCCTCGTCAGGCACGCGCGCCATCGTATCCGGCGCTTACGTCGGTGTACTCAACGATGCACCCAAATGCGCGCGTCCGATCCCGCCGCGCCGAGCGACGTCATGGCTTCGCCAGACATCCACGTGGTGCGAAGCACCATGGTCGTAGCGCCACTAGTCGAGCAGCACCTCGGTCACGTACGGGCTCGATCGGTCGCCATTCGCCGCCGTCGTTCGATGCGTGTGCGTCGCGTCTGGACGCAACGGCAGACTCCATGGATGGCCCCGAAGATTCTCACGCTCGACAGGTATCTAGAAGACACACGGGTTGAGAACCTCACCTACTCCGACGACCGCACGATCCTCCAGCACGACATAGTGATCTGGGATCCAGAAGAGATCCTTGATAACTACAGTCAAAGTTCCCGGTATCGAAACGCGCCCTGCCTAACAGACAACGCGTCCGTCGCCTACCTTGCGGATCGAAGGCGCCGCTCTCAAGAGTTCCGAGATTTTCTCGCCCTAAGCAAGTTGCTGGTCATCTTCACGCCTCAGTCGTTCGGCTGGTATTACGCCACGGGCGAGACACGGAATGAGGGCACGCCGGCCAAACCACGACTGAAACGAATTGTCGCGGAGTCGCGAAGCGACGGGGTGCTCCCAGTCGATTTGGAGCTTGTTCCCGGCTCAGGCGACGAATTCAGACTCGTCGCGGGACCACCGTTCTCATCCTTCTGGCGAGCTGTCGGCGACCAGTTCTATTTCAACTCCTACTTCAAGCAAGCCACGGGCGAGACGTTGTTGTCCATGGCTGGCACCGATCGACCGGTCGGAGCCAAGGTGGAGATGTCCGGCGGCACAGTCCTTCTACTACCACAACTCGGGAGCGCTCAGCCCAACGCGAACGAGTTCGACCGGAATGCCCCAGATTTCTCAGAGCGCTGGGCCGCAAAGCAAGCCGAACTAGATGCCTTGCATCACGGCAAGTTCATCGACGCTCTCGTTGAATTACACAAGGCACTTGGTGCGAGTGACGGAAACGCCCTTCCGAACTGGGCCGCAGACTATGTCCTCCCGGGCGAGCCCGAGGCCGTCGCCCTGACGATCGAGGCGCAAGAGAAGGTCGCTGAAGCCCAACAAGAACTCGAAGAGTCTCATGCGTCACTAGCCCGACTCCAGCAACAAAAGATCCTCATCGCAGGCACGGGCAAAGACCTAGAGCGAGCCGTTCATGAAGCACTGGTCGAACTGGGTTGCCAAGTCGAAGAAGGCGAACCTGGACGCACAGATCGTGTGCTCAAGTGGCGCGACAGGATCGCGGTCATTGAAGTCAAGGGACTCACCAAGAGCGCCAAGGAAGCTGATGCTGCACAGCTCGAAAAGTGGGTCAGCTCATATATCGAAAGTCACGATGAGCGCCCTAAGGGCATCCTGGTCACGAACGGTTGGCGCGAAACCCCATTGGCTAAGCGCACCCAACCCACGTTTCCCAACCAAATGCTCAAGTACGCGACAGCACGAGAGCACTGCTTAGTCGAGGCTTCACAGCTCCTTGTTGCCGCGCTCACCTGTACGACGTCAAGGGCAAAGAATGCGTTTGTTCGATCACTCTTCGACACCAACGGAGTGCTGCCGGGCTACGGCTGGGAAACAGCGCTCACACGGCTACAACCCCAGGAAACAGAGGCGGGTCCTACGGTGTAGCTATCGCGCGCTCTGTGCGGTGACGAGATCTTCGATTGCGCGTCCAGCGCTTACGGCCCTTATGGCGGTCGTAAAGCTCCAGTTCTGGGGCTTGTACCCACCCGTGTCGGCGTGGACCATCACGCTGCCGTCGGACTTGATCATCACCAACCGCAGCGCCTCGGGCAGCAGGGCGTCGAGGCGGCCGGAGTAGCGGACTTCGCAGCGGGCGACGATCAGGCGCATCGGAGGGATCGTACGGGGCCGAGCGGATGCCTCCGGCGCCGCCGGCGGCCGCGTGCCCGCGTATCCTCCGCGCCGATGCACGCGTCCGCGCACGCCTACCTCTAGTCGCTCGTCCACGACCCCGCAGTGCTCCGACGGCCGCCGGCCGCCGGCTTCGTCGTGGATCGCCGCCGTCGGGCGGCCGGCCTTCAGAGGAGCGGTTCCGTGTCATCCCCCAGCAGACCGGGCGCGCGTCGGCGCGCGCGGTCGCCCATCCCCGCCACCGGTCCGACGGCGCTCGCCGTCCTGGCCGCGCGCCTCCGCTGCCCCAACTGCGCGGGGTCGCTCGTCCCCGCCGATCGCGCGCTGGCGTGCGCGCGCGGCCACCGCTTCGACCTCGCCCGCCAGGGCCACGTCGCGCTGCTCGCGCCGCGCCGCAAGCGCGCGGCCGGGGATGCGGCCGACATGGTCGTCTCGCGCGAGACGTTCCTGCGCGCGGGCCACTACGCCCCGATCGCCGCGGCGGTCCAGGCCGCCGCGCGTCCGATCGCGGCCCGGACCGCCGACGCGGCGCCGTCGGTCGTCGACCTCGGCGCCAGCACCGGCTACTACCTGGCCGCCCTGCTGCGGGAGCTGAGGGCGTGGTGGGGCGTCGCGCTCGACGCCTCCGCGCCCGCGCTCCGGCGCGCGGTCCGCGCGCACCCGCGGATCGCCGCGATCGCCTGCGACGTCTGGCAGCCGTTGCCGATCCAGGACGCCGCCGCCCGACTGGTCGTCAACGTGTTCGCGCCGCGCAACGGGCCGGAGATCGCGCGCGTGCTGTCGCCGGACGGCGCGCTCATCGTGGTGACGCCCACCCCGCGGCACCTCCACCAGCTGGTGCCGGTCCTCGGGATGCTCGGCGTCGCGCCCGACAAGCGGGCTCGCGTGCACGCCACGCTCTCCGCGCGCTTCGAGGCGGTCGACCACCGGGCCGTCGCCTTCGACATGACGCTCACCCACCAGGACGTCCTCGCCCTGGTCGCGATGGGCCCGAGCGCCCATCACGTCGAGACCGCCGCGGTTCGACGACATCTCGCTCGCCTCCCCGCCGCGATCCGCGTGACCGCGTCGGTCGACGTCGAGACGTTCCGGCGACGCGCCTGACGGCGCGGGCGCCGGCCCCTACCAGTCCGACGAGCTCTCCCCCGCCGCGGCGGCGGCGCGGTAGGGCGCCTGCTCGCGGCGGATGAGGTCGGGGTTGGTGCCGCGGGCGTGGGCGAGTTGGAGCGTGAGGGTCTGGAGGGCGCCGGCGCCGGCGAGGAGGGTCGCGAGGCCGCGGTCGAGGTCGGTCGGGTCGGGCAGGTCGACGACCAGGCGGCCGGCGGGGGTCAGCTCGGAGGGCAGCGCGGCGTCGTGCTCGGAGGACAGCAGCGCGGCGACGGGCAGGCCGATGGCGGCGGCCGCCCGGGCGACGTGGGCGGCGCGACGGGCGAGGCGGTCGCGGTCCGCGCGGTCGTCGACGGCCACGAGGATCAGGCCGTCGGCGGCCTCGTGGCCGGCGAGTTGGCCGTGCAGGACGGTCTCCAGCTCCAGCGCGATCGTGGGCTGACGCGCGCCCTCGGCGATCTTCAGCGCCAGCTCGCGCGCGGTGACGTGGTCGAGGCCCGCGCCGGCGCAGAGGACGACGCGGCGGTCGGCGAGGCGCTCGGCGATCGGCGCGGCGTCGGCCTCGACGGCGGTGGCCGCGCGCAGCAGGTCGTGCGCCGCGGCCGGCCGGGCGACGATGGAGCCGCCGAGCAGCGCGGCGATCGCGGCGCCCGCCAGCAGGGCCGAGGTGTAGGCGACGGTGTGGCACCACGACTCGTCGTGGTTGGGGGTGACGAGCACCAGCTCGGCCGCCGTCGCGACGCTCCCGGCCGGGTCGTGCGTGATCGCCGCGGTGCGCGCGCCGGCGTCGCGGGCGGCGGCGACGGCCAGCTCGGTCGCGCGCGTCCCGCCGTCGTGCGAGACGGCCAGGCAGAAGCCCGGGGCCGGATCGAGCGCCGCGGTGAACGCGGGTCGGGCGCGGACGAGCGCCCGGTGCTTGAGGGCGACCGCGGCGGCGATCAGCGCGGCGACGCCGTGCGCGCCGTGCTCCGAGGTCCCGCAGCCGACGACCGTCACCGGCCGTCCGGCGTCCAGCGCGCTCGCGATGTCCTCGGCGATCGCGGCGACCGTGGGCGAGCCGTCGGCCAGGATCGGCGCGGCCAGCTCCGGCTGCGCGGCGATCATCTCCTGCATCACCCACGGCGGCGCCGACCGCAGCTCGGGGAACTCGTTGGTGTGCCAGCTCGCGACAGCGTCAGCCATGGGCAGAGCGTTCCACGCGACGCAGGCGGCAGTTCGGCCAACGCGCGGCCGGCAGGTGGGACAACTCGTCGGCCGCGGCGTTCCGACCTTCGCACCACAGACCATCACGGGGTACTACCGGTGGTAGCATCTGGGGTATGAAGCTGAGCGTCAGCGTCCCCTCGGAGGATGTCGCCTTCCTGGACGCCTACGCGGCCGAGCACGCGCTGGGATCCCGGTCGGCGGCGCTGCACCACGCCGTCCGCGCCCTGCGCGTGAGCGCGCTGCCGGGCAGCTACGCCGAGGCCTGGTCCGACTGGGACGCCGACGGCGGCGACGCCGAGGCCTGGGAGGCGACGACCGGCGACGGCCTCGCGTGAGGCGCGGCGAGATCTGGCAGGTCGACCTCGACCCCGTCCGCGAGTCGGAGGCCGACAAGCACCGTCCCGCGATCGTCGTCAGCAACGACGCGGCCAACAGCACCGCGCAACACCTCGGGCGCGGCGTGGTCACGGTCGTGCCCGTGTCCTCGAACCTGCGCCGCGTCCACCCGTTCCAGATCCTCCTGCCCGCCGACGAGACCGGGCTGCGCGTCGACTCCAAGGCGCTGGCCGAGCAGGTCCGCTCGGTCGACGCGCGGCGGCTGGTCCAGCGCGTCGGCGCGGTTCCGCGCGATCTCATGACCGCGCTCGACGACGCGCTGCGCCTGCACCTCGCGCTCTAGTGCGCGCGGATCAGCAGCAGGTCCACGTCGATCCGGACCTCCCAGCCGACCGCGTCGCCGCCGTCGGGCATCGGCGCCTGCCAGTCGAGGCCGAAGTCGCGGCGGTCCAGGGTCGTGGTGAGGTGGAGGCCGGCGACCTCGCCGTAGTCGGCGGTGCGCGGCGGCGACCAGTCGCCGGTGGCGGTCACGGCGCGGGTGACGCCGCGCATGGTGAGCTCGCCGTCGAGATCGAGACCGCCGTCGTCGGCGAGGCGCAGCGCGGTGGAGCGGAACGTCAGCTCGGGATGGCGCTCGGCGTCGAAGAACGCCGCGCCGAGGACGCTGGCGCGCATCGCGTCGGGCTCGGTCACCGAGATCGAGCCGACGGCCGCGGAGCCCGCCAGCGACAGGGCGCCGTCGGCGTCGGCCGTCAGCGACGCGGTGACCTCGGTCAGCACGCCGCGAAACCAGAACACGCCGGAGTGGCGGACGGCGAACGCGAACGTCGAGACGGCGGGCTGGGCGTGGAAGATGCCCGAGAAGGGCCGGACGGCAGATGGGGAGGACAAGAGGGGTCTCCTGGTCGGGTGCGCTGCTCATTCCCCTGACAGCGCAGCCGACCGTCCTGTGACAGCCCGGGCCCCCGGACCCGCGCGGCTCAGCCCTTGGCGCCCGCCTCGTTGAGCGCGATCGCCGCGCGCAGCAGGTCCTTCAGCGCCGCCTCGTCGATCGCCTCGCCCTCGTGGAAGTCGATCGCGCGGCGCGTGTTGCCGTCGAGGCTGGAGTTGAAGAGCCCGGCCGGGTCGTCCAGCGCCGCGCCCTTGGCGAACGTCATCTTCACGACCTTCTTGTAGGTCTCGCCGGTGACGACCATGCCGTCGTGGTACCAGACCGGCACGCCGCGCCACTTCCACTCCTCGACGACGTCCGGGTCGACCTCCTTGATCAGGCCGCGCAGGCGCGCCAGCAGCTCGCCGCGCCAGTCGCCCAGCTCGGCGATGCGCCCGTCGATCAACTCCGAAGGTGAGCTCATGGAGCCATCGTACGATCCGCGGACGCGGCGGCCTCCGCCGCGTACCGCGCCGGCGGCGGTGCGCGACGCGCGGGCGTTCCCGGCGGCGGTCGCGCTGCTGGAGGCGCTCGAAGCGCCGGGGGCGTAGCGCGCGCGGCTCGCGGCCCCTGCTCCCGGGAGGGGAAGCAGAGGCCGTCAAGCGCACGGCGTTCTTGCCCAGAAGGCGGCGGCGTCCGTTCCGGGGCGTTCCGTGCCCTGCCTCTCCTTCTCCCATCGACCGCGAGCGCGCGGTCCTGAAGCGCTTGTCCGCACGATGACGTCCGGGTTCCGGAGCGTCGTCACCCCGAGGGCTCGCCCGACCCCGACAGCGGCGAGCCGCCGGTGCGCAGCTGCACGTCGTGGTGGCGCTCGGGGCCGAGGCCGAAGGCCGGCTCGGGCGCCTCGGAGGCCAGGATCCAGCGCTCCAGCCGCTCGGCCAGCGCCGGGCCGTGCTTGAACGCGTGGCCCGAGCCGCCGCCGACCAGCCAGACGCGACCGTCGGAGAACGCCGGGTGCGGCGCGACGACGAAGTGCTCGTCAGGCGTCATCTCGTACTGGCAGACGCGGGAGCCGACCAGCGGCGCGTCGGCGATCCCCGGGAAGCGGTGGCCGAGGTACGCGCGCGCGGTGCGCTCCAGCGTCGGGTCCGCGCGGCGCTCGGCGTCCAGCGAGCCGATCGCCGGGCCCTCCTGGTCGGGACCGACCTTCACGCCGCGCCCGTCGAGGTCGCCCATGCCGTAGACCGCGCCGTCGAAGTCGACCCACCCGGGCACGCCGGGCGCCGCCCACCGGCCGGGCACGCCGAAGTAGTAGACGTCCTGGTGGGTGATCCGCAGGTCCAGCACGTCGCCGAACAGCCGCGCCATCCACGCGCCGCAGGCCCAGATCACGTGGTCGGCCTCCAGCACTCGCCCGTCGTCGAGCACGACGCGCTCGCCGTCGGGCCGAGCGACGGCGACGATCCGCTCGGCGCCCGCCTGCACCGCGCGGTCGGCGAGCGCCCGCACGCCGTCGCGCGCCCGCAGCAGCCCGGCCTCGGGCTCCAGCAGCGTGAACGCGAGGTCGTCGGTGCGCACCGACGGGAACAGCTCGGTCGGGTCGACGCGCTCGTTCGGGATCCCGAGCGACGTCAGCACGCGCTCGGCGTCGGCCTCCCAGCCGTCGGGGCGGCGCGCGAACCACGCGACCCCGCTCGGGCAGACCAGGCGCGGGTCCAGCTCGCGCCACAGCTCCAGCGCGCGGCGCGACATCCGCGCGTGCATCGCGTCGGCGCCGTGGGCGGCACGGATCAGCCGCGACTCGTCCCCGGAGCCCGACCGCACGTGGCCGGGCGCGTACTGCTCGACGTGCTGGACGTCCCAGGAGGACCGGGCGAGACGGTCGGCGAGCGCGGAGCCGAGGACCCCGGCGCCCACCACCACGGCGGAGGGCGGCATGACGCCGCCCACCGTACTACCTCGCGGCTACTTGACCTTGAAGGTCAGGTACTTCGACGTCGTCCTCTTCCACGGCGCCTGGCCCTGGTAGACGACGCGCACGCGCCACGCGCCCTTGTTCTTGAGCTTGGCCTTGAAGGTGAAGGGCTTGTTGGCCGGCTTCAGGCCGCCGACGAGCTTGCGCCACTTGCCCTTCTTGTTGCGGAACTGCCACTCGACGGCGACCTTGCCGCCCAGCGACGGGACCGCCGCGCCCTTCAGCGCCTTGACGGCCGCGGCGCGCGAGATCGAGCCCGAGACCGCGCACTGACGCTTCTTGGTGCACTTGACCTTCTTGGTCTTCAACTTGATCGTCGGCTGCAGCGTCGACTTCAGCGACGAGGCCGAGACCTTGACCACCGGGATCTGGACCGTCGACGCGTTGCCGTTCTTGTCCAGCGCGGTGACGACGATCGTGTGCGGGCCGAGGCCGAGCTTGCCGGAGCCCTGCCACGGCGCCAGCCCGACCGGCACGTCGTTGGCCAGGCCGTCGGTGAAGTTGCGGACGTCGCCGTCGGCGTCGTAGGAGAACGTGATCCGGGCGAGGCCGACGCCGGTGTCGGTCGCCGCCGCGCTCAGGTCCAGCTTGTCCACGAACTGCTGGCCCGGCGTCGGCTTGACCACGCGGATCGACGGCGCGTCGAAGTCCCCGCAGGGCCCCGCGCTGCCGCCGCCTGCGGCGGCCACCGCCTTGAAGGCGCCCAGGGCCGGCTTGGCCGAGCCGTCGGTGCGCAGCAGGCCGTAGTGGTTGAGCTCGTCCACCGGGTGGTCGGTCGTGTCGCGCATCGTGAACCAGTCGGCCAGGCCCAGGTAGGGGTCGTTGGCCAGGCAGGCGTAGGCCTTGGTCAGGTACGCCGCCTGCGCCGCCTCGCTGACGCCCGACGGCTTCTGGCCGGCCCACTGGCCGCGCGTGCAGGAGTTGAGGCTTCCGCCGGTCGACGACCAGCCCAGCTCGGTCATCCAGATCGGCTTGTTGCCGTCGCCGTGGGCGACCATCGTGTCGTGCACGGTGCGGTAGCCGAGGAACGTGTAGCGCGCCAGCGCCCCGTTCTCGCGGTAGAACTCGTCCGGCCCGCGGTCCAGGCACGCCGTGTCGGTGTGGACGGCGACGACGTCGAAGTTGCCGGCCGCGCCCGCCGCGTAGAGGCTGTTGAGCCACTGGTAGTCGTTGCCGGTCATCGGGCCGGCGATCACCGTGGCCGACGGGTCGCCCTGCTTGATGCTCGCGTAGGCCGCCTGGAGCATCTGCGTGTACTTGATCGGGTCCGGCGCCGGGTGCCAGAACTCGTTCTCGTCGGGCTCGTTCCAGACCTCGTAGCCCGCGACCGCGCCGACGGCCTTGTTGTGGGCGGCGAAGCGCTTGAGGAAGTTGCCCAGGTCCCAGGGGTTGGCCGGCGGGACGGCCGGGTCGGTCGAGCCGTTGGCCCACGTCGGGGCCTCGGTGACGACGAAGAGCGGCTGCGCGCCGGCGGCGTTGATCTGCCGGATCGCGTCGTCGTAGGTCTTGGTGAGGTTGGCGAGGCTGAACTCGTTGGAGGGGTACTCGCCCGCCCGGTTGGGCTCGAAGTCCTTCCACACCGCGAAGATCCGGACGGTCTTGGCGCCGGTGGCCAGCGCCTCGCTGATGCGGTCGGGCGTCGGCGCGCCGGCGATGTTGACGCCCGGCTGGGCCGCGTCGGCAGCGGCGGGCAGGGCCAGCGCGAGCAGCGCGCCGACGAGCGGGAGGAAGATCTTGTGGAGTCTCATCTCGGGGGGGAGGAGCGGCCGGGCCTGGGCATGGCGAAGCATGCCGATCTCCCCTCTGGGATCGGTGCGCGACGGGCGTTCTTGAACCCCAGGCGTCTCACCTCGGACGCTTTTGGCCGCGCGGTCGGGTACAACGCCCGGGATGTCCGTCCCCGACCACGAGGGGCTGGCGGCGATCGTCGTCGTCGACCCCGATCCCGGCCTGCCGATCCGCTGGGTCAGCCCCGGCTTCGAGCTGCTCACCGGCTACGGCGCGTCCGAGGTGCTGGGACGCAACGCCAAGCTGCTGCAGGGCCCGCACACCGACCCGCGCGCGACGAGCGTCCTGACCGAGGCGATCGCCGCCGGACGCGACGCGTACGTGACGCTGCTGAACTACCGCGCCGACGGCACGCCGTTCTGGAACGAGGTGGCGATCGCGCCGCAGCGCGACGACGGCGGGCGGATCGTGCGCTGGCTGGGCACGCAGCGCGACGTGACCGACCGGATGCGCGCCGGCGCGCGGCTGCACGAGCTGGCCTACTACGACGCCCTGACCGGCCTGGCCAACCGCAGCGCCCTGCACGACGAGCTGCGCTCCGCGATGCACCGCGCGCGCGTGCAGGAGTGCGAGCTGGCGCTGCTGCAGATCGACCTCGACGAGTTCCACACCGTCAACGACCGCTGGGGCCATCCGGCGGGCGACGCGCTGCTGCGGGTGGCGGCCGACCGGCTGAAGTCGGTCATCCGCCCGCAGGACCTGCTGGCGCGCCTGGGCGACGACGAGTTCGCGTTGTTGTTGAAGGACCTGCCCGCGGGCGAGGGCGAGCGCGTGGCGCGCGAGCTGGGCGCCCGGATCCTCGCCGTCGTGCGCGACGAGCCGCACGTCGTCGGCGACCTGCGGCTGGAGGCGCGCGTGTCGATCGGCGTCGGGATCTACCGCCAGGGCACGACGATGACCTCGGCCGACCTGCTGCACGACGCCGACGCCGCGACGCGCTCGGCCAAGGCGGCCGGCCGCGACACGCTCCGCGTGCACCGCACGCCCAGCGGCGAGGCCGTGCTGGTCCCCGACGACGCGTTCGATCCCGCGAGCGCCGGGCGCGAGCTGGCGCGGGTGCTTCAGGACGGCGCGATCACCGCGGTCTTCCAGCCGATCGTGGAGCTGGCCGGCGGCGAGGTCGTCGGTTACGAGGCGCTGGCACGCGGGCCGGAGGGCTCGGCGCTGCACCGGCCCGACCGGCTGTTCGCGGCCGCCGCGGCGGCGGGCCGGACCGTCGAGGCCGACTGGGCGTGCCGGATCGCGGCCGTGCGCGCGGCGCTGGACGCGGGCCTGGGGCGCGGCGCGTCGTTGTTCCTCAACTCGGAGCCCGCGGCGATCGACGCGCCGTGCCCGCCCGAGCACGCGGAGCTGTGGGCGCGCGCCGTCGCCGAGCTGTCGCTGGTCGTCGAGGTCACCGAGCGCGCGATCACGCGGCGGCCGGCCGAGCTGACGCGGGTGCTCAACGACCAGCGCGCGGCCGGGCACGTGATCGCGCTGGACGACCTCGGCGCCGACGTGCGGTCGCTGGCGCTGCTGCCGCTGATCGCCCCCGACGTCATCAAGCTCGACCTGCGCCTGGTGCAGGACCGGCCGTCGACCGACCAGGCCGCGATCGTCTCGGCCGTGGCGGCCGAGCGCGAGCGGACCGGCGCGCAGGTGCTCGCCGAGGGGATCGAGACCGAGGAGCACGCGGCGATCGCCCGGACGCTCGGCGCGACGCTCGGGCAGGGCTGGCGCTACGGGCGGCCCGAGCCGCTGAGCCCGCCGCTGCCGGCGTCGCGCGTGCGACGCAGCGTCGCGGCGGCGCCGGCGCCGGAGGGCGAGACCCCGTTCGCGGTCGTCGCGGGCGTGCGCGAGACCGGCGAGGCGACCAAGCGCCTGCTGTTGCCGATGAGCCATCACCTCGAGCACCGCGCGGGGCGGATCGGCGAGGGCGCGGTGATCCTCGCGGCCTTCCAGGAGGCGCGGCATTTCACGCCCGCGACCGCCCGCCGCTACGAGGCGCTGGCCCGCCGCGCGTCGCTGGTCGCGGCGTTCGGCGTCGGCCTGCCCGAGGAGCCGGTGCACGGCGTCCGCGGCGCCGAGCTGGATCCGGACGACGCGCTGGCGGGCGAGTGGTCGGTGATCGTGCTCGGCCCGCACTTCGCGGGCGCGCTGGTCGGCCGCGACCTCGGCGACCGCGACGGCCCCGACGGCGACCGCCGCTTCGCGTTCGCGACCGTCTACGACCGCGCGCTGGTCATCGCGGCGGCCCGGACGCTCGTGGCGCGGATCGCGCCGGCCTAGAGCGGGTCGGCCCACGCGGGCGGGCCGGTGCGCGTCCAGCGCGGCGAGGTCGTCGGCGGCGGCGTGAGCGCGGCGCGCGCGACCAGCAGCGAGGGCTCCGGGTCGGCGAGGTGCTCGGCGAGCGCGGTGGCGAAGTCGTCGCTCAGGCCGTCGACGGCGGTCGCGCGGATCCCGAACGCGGCGGCGAGCGCCACGAAGTCGGGCGTCGCGAGGTCGACGCCGTAGGTCTCCACGCCGGAGTGGCGCTGGTCGAAGCGCAGCATCCCGTAGCCGCCGTCGTCGACGACCAGCGCGGTCAGCGGCAGGTGCTCCTGCTTGGCGGTCGCCAGCTCGCCGCAGGCGAAGAGGAACCCGCCGTCGCCCGAGACGCTGAGCGTCGGGCCCGCGGTCGCGGCGCCCAGCGCGGCCGGGAACGCGTAGCCCAGCGTCCCCCACCCCATCGGGTACTGGAAGCGCCGCGGGCCCGCCGGCGTGTGCATCGCCGCCAGCCAGTAGCCGGGGATGCACATGTCGCAGACGACCGTGACGTCGTCGCCGACGACCCGCGCGAAGGCCTCCAGGAACACCATCTCGTTCGGGTGGTCGCCACGCACCGACCCGCGCGCCCGGCGGCGGACCGTCGTCAGGTCGGCCCACACCGGCGCGTCGACCGGCGGCAGCCCGAGGGCCAGCGCGTGCGCGCCCGCCGCCGCGTCGCCCTCCACGACGACGTCGGCGACGTAGTTCTTGGTGGCGTCGACCGGATCGACGTTCAGGGCAATCACCTTGGGTGGCCGGGGCAGCCGCCAGTTCATGGTGTTCATGCCGTCGAGGTCGGAGCCGATCGCGATCAGCACGTCGCACGTGTCCCACAGCTCGCCGACCGCCGGCAGGTGCGGCGGCAGGTTGACCGCGCGCGGGTCCTCGCGGCCGAGCAGGCCCTTGGCCGTATAGGTCGTCAGCACCGGCGCGCCGAGGCGCCGCGCCAGCTCGGCCACCTCCGGCCCCGCGTCGACCGCGCCGCCGCCCGCCCAGACCAGCGGCTTCCAGCAGGACGCCAGCAGCTCCAGCGCCTGGTCGGCGCCGGACGGCGCCTCCTCGACGACGTCGACCGCGAACTCGCCGACGTCCCAGCGCGGGCCGGAGGCCGACAGCCGGTCGGTCGGGATCTCCACGAACACCGGCCGCCGCGGCGCCTCGCGCGCGACGGCGACCGCGCGCTCGACCTCGGCCGGGTCGTCGAAGCGGAACGCCTCCTTCACCACCGACGCGAACAGCGCGCGCTGGTCGGCCGCCTCGTGCAGCGCGCCGCCGACGATCCCACGCCGCTTCAGCGCCGTCGGGATGTCGGTGGCGATGACGACGATCGGCGACCGCGACGCCCACGCCTCCCCCACCGCGCCGAGCGTGTTCGCCGCGCCCGGGCCGGTCGTCACCAGCGCGACGCCGACCCTGCCGGTCGCCCGCGCGTAGCCGTCGGCCGCGTAGGCGGCGGCCTGCTCGTGCCGCACGCCGACCAGCCGGATCGACGAGCGCCGCAGCGCCTCCCACGCCGGCAGGTTGTGGACGCCCGGCAGCCCGAAGACGACCTCGACCCCGGCGCGCTCCAGCCCGGCCACCAGCGCGTCGGCACCCGTCGCCATCGTCGGTCCGGCCCTCAGTACCCGGCCGACGAGGACACGACGTTGACCAGCCGCTCGCCGCGCGCGAACCGGGCGAGCTGCTCGGCGACCAGGCGCCACGCGGCGCGGTCGCTGCCGGGCGTGTCGCCGGCGACGTGCGGGCTGAGCATCAGGCCCGGAGCCTCCCACAACGGGTGCTCGGGCGGCAGCGGCTCGGGATCGACGACGTCGAGGACCGCGCGCAGGCGGCCGCGGCGCAGCTCCTCGATCAAGGCGTAGGTGTCGGTCGTCGGGCCGCGCCCGAGGTTGACGTACAGCGCGTCGTCGGGCAAGGACGACAAGAACTTGGCGTCGACCACGCGCTTGGTCTCCGGCGTCAGCGGCAGCAGGTTGACCAGCGCGTCGCACCAGGCCAGGACCTCGCCGGCGTCCTCCAGCGCGACCACGCCCTCGTCCGGCCGCGCGCGCCGCGCGATCCCGCGCACCGGCGTGCCGAACGGCGCCAGCAGCCGCTCCAGCTCGCGCCCCGACGCGCCGTGGCCGAGCACCGCGACCTTGAGGTCGCTCAGGTCGTGGATGTCGAGCCGCTTCCAGCGCCGCGCGGCCTGCGCCTCGGCGAACGGGCGCACCCGCTTGAGGTCGGCCAGCAGCGCGGCGACGATCCACTCGGCCATCGCGCGGTCGCGCGCGCCGCGGGCGTTGCAGAGCGTCACGCCCTCCGGGACGCGGTCGATCATCCACTCCGCGCCCGCCGACAGCAGCTGGACGACCTCCAGCGCGGGTAGGGCCTCCAGGTCGATCTCGACCCCGTAGGCCGGGACCGCGAAGCGCACGTCCTCGCGCGGCGCGTCGACGAGCTCCACGTTCTCGGGCAGCGACGCGGCGAGCCGGTCGCGGCCGTCGCTGCCCGACGCCACGCCGAGCCGGTCGCGGCCGGCGGGCTGCGGGACGTAGGCGACGACGCGGTCGCTCATGCGGCGGGCAGCACCCGGGGCTGGGCGTCGCGCAGGCGGTCGAGCAGGTCGGCGACCTCCTCGTCGCCGGGCGCCAGGCGCAGCGCGCGCTCGGCGGCGGCGACCGCGTCGCTGATCCGGTCGGTGCGCGCCAGCGCGTGGGCGTGGCGCGACCAGGCCTGCGCGCTCTCGCCGTCCAGCAGCGTCGCCTGCTCGGTGGCGGTGACCTCGCCGCCGAGGTCGCCGCCCAGGTGATGGGCCAACGCCAGGTCGAGCAGGCCCTCGACGGTCGGGCCGAGCGTCCGGGCGCGCTCCAGCGCCTCCAGCGCGCCGGCGCGGTCCATGAGGCGCAGGCGCAGGCGGCCGACGCGCTCCCAGGCGCTCGCGTCGCCGGGGCCGAGCCGCGCGGCGCGCACCGCCGCGGCCTCCGCCAGGTCGATCGCGCGCATGTCCTCGTAGATGCGCGCCGCGTAGCGCTGCGCGGTCGGGCGCGTCGGGTCGGCGCGGATCCAGTCGCGGACGCTGCGCCCCGCGGCGGCGAGCTGGCCCGCCTGCCAGAACGCGAGCGTCAGCATCCGCAGCACGGCGATGTTGCCCGGCTCGGCGTCGCGCGCGTAGATCAGCCGCTGCGCCGCGAGCTGGTAGTCGCCCTCGGCCATCGCGTGCTGGGCGGCGGTCATGAACCGCTGCACGCGCTCGTGGCCGGGGTCGGGCTTGGAGAAGTCCACGAACTGCAGCGAGCCGGCGGGCACCGTCCGGACGCCCGGCTGGAAGCGCACGCGCGCCCACTGCTGGACGTCGTCGTCGGAACCCGTGAAGTAGATGCCGGCGACCTCGCCGACGCCCCACTCGGGGTAGGAGAGGCAGCGCGCGTAGCGGTGGACGACCGAGTGGTCGGGGACGCGCGCGCCGAACGGGTCGTTCTGGCGGACGTCGGCCTCGTGGGCGCGGCGCGCCTGCTCCTCCTCGTAGGCGCGGCGGCCGGCCTCGGCGCGGGCGGCGCGCGCGGCGGCGGCGCTGACCTTGACGGCGTTGCGGCTGACGCGGCCGTTGCGCGAGCCCTCGGCGAGGGACTCCAGCTGGTCGGCGGCCTCGTTGATGGCCTTCAGGTGGCGCTCGTGCTCGATCTGCTTGCCGGGCGGCGCGAGGTCCGGGTGCCAGATCTTGGCCTGCTTGCGCCGCGCGAGCTGGACGTCGCGCTTCTCGAACGGGGGCTCGAGCTCCAGCAGGAGCAGCGCCTGTTCGATGTCGAGGACCTGCGGCACGACCTTCGAGGGTATCGGCCCATTGCGTAGGGTCCTAGGCGATTTGCGTCTGTCCGACTACACCACCTTGCGTCTCGGCGGCCCCGCGGGACGGCTCGTCGAGGCGACCGACGACGACGCGCTGATCGCCGCCGTGCGCGACGAGGACGCGCTCGTCCTGGCGGGCGGGTCGAACGTCGTGATCGGCGACGACGGCGTGCCGGGGACGGTCGCGCTCGTGCGCACGCGCGGCGTGGAGCGCGACGGCGCGGTCCTGCACGTCGCGGCCGGCGAGGTCTGGGACGACCTCGTCGCGCTGGCCGTGCGGGAGGGGCTGAGCGGCGTCGAGTGCCTCAGCGGGATCCCGGGCAGCGTGGGCGCGACGCCGATCCAGAACGTCGGCGCCTACGGCCAGGAGGTCAGCGACACCATCGTCTCGGTCCGGGCCTGGGACCGGGCGCGCGACGCGATCGTCGACCTGACGCCCGAGCGGTGCGCGTTCGGCTACCGCGACTCGATGTTCAAGCGGTCGCCGGGGTCCTACGTCGTGCTGCGGGTGTCGTTCGCCTTGCGCGACGACGGGATCTCGCGCCCGATCCGCTACGGCGAGCTGGCCGGCGCGGTCGGCGAGGACCCGTCGCCGGCCGACGTCCGCGACGCGGTCCTCGCGCTGCGCCGGGGCAAGGGCATGGTGTTGGACCCCGACGACCCCGACACGCGCAGCGCGGGCTCGTTCTTCACCAACCCCTTCGTGGCGCCCGACGCGCTGCCCGAGGGGGCGCCGTCGTTTCCGGGGCCCGACGGCCGCGTGAAGACCAGCGCGGCGTGGCTGATCCAGCACGCGGGGTTCGCCAAGGGCTACGGCGACGCGCGCGGGATCGCGATCTCCACCAAGCACGTGCTCGCGCTGACCAACCGCGGCCACGGGACGACCGCGCAGCTCGTGGATCTCGCGCGCGAGATCCAGGCCGGCGTCGAGGCGGCCTACGGCATCCGCCTGGAGCCCGAGCCGGTCTTCGTGCTGACCTGAGGGGCTTGCGTCCTCACGCGAACGCGTGGGTACACACGGCGGGAGTGCCCGACCGCGCCATCATCCCGCTGACCGTCGCCGTGATGGGCGGGTTCTTCTGCGGCCTGGTCGGCTCGGTGCTGATCCTCGACGACGGCCCGATCGCGACGCTCGCGATCGTCGGCGCGATCGCGAGCATCCTGGCGGGCGCGGTCAGCGTCGTGGGCGAGCCCGGCAGCGGCCGCGCGAGCGTCGCGATCCTGCGCGCGTTCTACGCCGCGCTGCTGTTCCTGGCCATCGACCTCGGCCTCGTGGAGTTCCTGCGCAACGGCTCCTTCGGCCTCGCGCTGATCCTCTGGATCGCGGGCGGCCTCGCGGCGGCCATGCTCGTCTCGGCCCGCGTGGAATCGACGACGCAGTGAGCCTCGTACCATGGAGCCTTCATGGCTCCTCAGTACGTCTTCCAGATGCAGCGGCTCACCAAGGCCTACGGGCCCGAGAAGCCGATCCTCAACGAGGTCTCGCTGTCGTTCTACTCGGGCGCCAAGATCGGCGTCCTCGGCTACAACGGCGCGGGCAAGTCCACGCTGTTGAAGATCATGGCCGGGATCGACACCGACTACCGGTCCGGCGAGGCGGCGCTCGCCCCGGGCGCGACGGTCGGCTACCTGGCCCAGGAGCCGCAGCTGGACCCGACCAAGACCGCGCGCGAGAACGTCATCGACGGCGTCGCCGAGATCAAGGCGATGATGGACCGCTTCAACGAGCTGGCGGCCAACTACAGCGACGAGACCGCCGACGAGTTCGCCGAGCTGCAGGCCAAGATCGACGCGGCCGACGGCTGGAACCTCGACACCAACGTCGACTACGCGATGGACGCGCTGCGCTGCCCGCCCGGCGACGCGGACGTCGCGGTCCTCTCCGGCGGCGAGCGGCGCCGCATCGCGCTGGCGCGGCTGCTGCTGAGCGCCCCCGACCTGCTGCTGCTCGACGAGCCCACGAACCACCTCGACGCCGAGTCGGTCTCGTGGCTGGAGCGCTTCCTGGCCGACTACAAGGGCGCCGTCGTCGCCGTGACGCACGATCGCTACTTCCTCGACAACGTCGCCGGCTGGATCCTCGAGCTGGACCGCGGCCGCGGCATCCCCTACGAGGGCAACTACTCCTCCTGGCTGGAGCAGAAGGAGAAGCGCCTGGAGATGCAGGAGCGGCGCGACCTGGCCAAGGAGCGCGTCATCAAGGCCGAGCTGGAGTGGGTCCGCAAGAACCCGAAGGGCCGCCAGACCAAGCAGAAGGCGCGCATCGCCAACTACGAGGCCTTGGTCGCCGAGGAGAAGACGATCAAGCTGGACGACGTCCAGATCCACATCCCGGTGGCGACGCACCTGGGCAACGTGGTCGTCCAGGCCGAGGGCCTGCGCAAGGGCTTCGAGGACAAGCTGCTGATCGACGACCTGAGCTTCGACCTGCCGCCGGGCGGCATCGTCGGCGTCATCGGCCCCAACGGCGCGGGCAAGACCACGTTGTTCAAGATGATCGCCGGGCGCGAGCAGCCGGACGCGGGCACGCTGCGGATCGGCGAGACCGTCCAGATCTCCTACGTCGACCAGTCGCGCGACGCGCTCGACGACGAGAAGACGGTCTGGGAGGAGATCTCCGGCGGGCTGGACCAGATCACGGTCGGCACGCGGGTGATGAACTCCCGCGCCTACACGAGCGGGTTCAACTTCAAGAAGGCCGACCAGCAGAAGAAGGTCAAGATGCTGTCGGGCGGTGAGCGCAACCGCGTGCACCTGGCGAAGCTGCTGCGCACCGGCGGCAACCTGCTGCTGCTGGACGAGCCGACCAACGACCTCGACACCGACACGCTGCGCGCGCTGGAAGAGGCGCTGCTGAACTACGCGGGCTGCGCCGTGGTGATCTCCCACGATCGCTGGTTCCTGGACCGCATCGCCACGCACGTCCTGGCCTTCGAGGGCGACTCCAAGGTCACGTGGTTCGAGGGCAACTTCGAGGCCTACGAGGCCTGGCGGCACGAGACGCTCGGCGACGAGGCCGACCGCCCGCACCGCATCACCTACAAGAAGCTGACGCGCACCTAGCGCTTCGCCTTGCGCCGCGTCGCCGCGCCCTTCTTGGCGGCGGCGCTGCGCTTGGCCTTGGCGGCGTTGCGCTTGCGCGTCGCGGCCGCCTTCTTGGCCGCGGCGCTGCGCTTGCGGCTGGGGCCGAGGATGTCGGTGCGGATCGCCGCGGTCGCGTCCTCGAGCTGGTCGAGCAGGGCCCGGGCCTCCTTGACGCCCTTCTTGCGGCCGCCCCGCGCGCCCGCGATCGTGGTCGCGACGCGCTTGCGGATGCCGTCCGCGTGCAACCGGTCGATCAGATCTTCCTGCTTGCGGTTCCTGGCCATGCGTGAAGGGCTACCCGTGCGGCTACCTTCGATGCATGGCCGCCGACGTCGTCATCACCGAGTACACCGACCCCGCCTGCCCGTGGGCGTTCAGCGCCGAGCCGTTCCGCCGCCGTTTGAGCTGGCTCTACGGCGAGCAGCTCGCCTGGGAGGTCAGGATGGTCGGGCTCTCCGACGGCAACGGAGCCTCGCACTTCACGCCCGAGAAGCTGAGCGAGGCCTACAAGAAGATCTCGCGCGAGCACAAGATGCCGATCGACACGCGCGTGCGCGAGCGGATGGCCGCGTCGGTGCCGGCGTGCCGCGCGGTCGTGGCGGCCCGGCTGAACGCGTCCTACGACCAGACGCGCGCGCTGCTGCGGCGGCTGCGGGTCCGGACGATGTCCGGCGAGCTGCTCGACGCGCCCGAGACGATCGACGGCGCCGCGCGCGACGCCGGGATCGACGTGGAGGCGTTGCACCGCTGGATCGAGGACCCCGCCACCCAGTCCGCCCTGGACGAGGACATGGCCGCCGCCCGCCAGCCGATGCCCGCCGCGCGCGTCCTCGACGCCAAGCTCGCCAACTGGTCCGGCGGCCGCCGCTACACCTGCCCCTCCTACGAGATCGAGCGCCAGGTCGACGGCGTCCGCATCGCGGTCCCCGGCTTCCAGCCCTTCGCCGTCTACGACGTCATCACCGCCAACCTCGTCCCCGGCCTCGAGCGCCGCGAGCCGCCGACCTCCGTCGAGGACGTCCTCGCCTGGACCGGCACGCCCCTGGCCTCCATCGAGGTCGCGACCGTGATGGACATCTCCTTCGAGGACGCCCGCGAGCACCTCGGCCGCGTGGCCGTCGAGCACCCCGTGGGCTTCGACGGCTTCTGGACGCTGCCGTAGGCGTACGCGTAGGCTCGCGCCGTGCCCGGCTCCCCCACCGATGACGTCCGCGCCAAGCGCGAGCAGCTCGTCCTCGACCACTTCCACGACGAGGTCGCCCAGCAGTGGGACGACGTGCTGTCGACGTTCCCGCATCCGCGCTACGAGATCGTGCCGACGCAGACGGTGCACGACGGCGACGCGGCGGTGCGGGGCTACTACGACGAGACCCGGCGGGCGTTCCCCGACCAGCGCCACGAGATGATCGCGCTGCGCCACGCCGACGACGCGGTCGTCACCGAGTTCTACCTGTTGGGCACGCACCGCGGGCCGCTCGGGCCGGTCCCGGCGACCGGCGCGGCGTTCAAGGTCCGGATGACCGCGTACTTCGTCTTCCGCGGCGAGGACGAGTTGGTCTGCGAGCGCATCTACTTCGACCAGCTGTCGTTCCTGCGCCAGCTGCTCTCCGGGATCGACCTCAGGTCGCCCCGCGGCGTCGTGCTGCTGCTGAAGGTCCTGCGCGGGTTCGCCCGGATGTCGCGCGCGCCCAAGGACGTCATCCCGGACGGCGACGCGGACACGGTCGCGGCGCCGGGCGTCCGGCGCGACGGCTAGCCGCTAGCCGCTAGCCGAGCCCGGGGATCCGCTTCAGCGCCGCCGGGATCTCCCGCGCCATGTCGATGACGACGTCGGCACCGTGGAGGTCGGCGGCGCGGAAGGGGCCGGTGGAGATCGCGATGACGTGGCAGCCGTCGGCGCGGGCGCAGGCGATGTCGCGCGGGGTGTCGCCGATGACGACGGTGCCCAGCGCCGGCGCGTCGCCGGAGCGGGCGCGGGCCAGGCCCGGCAGGTCGGTGCGGTCCTCGCTGTCGCTGCCGTAGCCGCCGGTGCCGCGCGGGAAGTACCGGCCGAGCCCGGCGGCGTCGAGCTTGCGGCGCGCGACGCACTCGTAGTTGCCGGTCACCAGCGCGAGCTCGACGTCGTCGCGGGCGGCCAGCAGCTCCAGGACCTCCGGCACGCCGGGCGCGACGCGCTCGGTCAGGTCGGCCGGGCAGCGGCGGTCGTACTCCTCGCAGGTCAGCATCTGCACGTCGCGGGCGCGGGCGTCGATCTGCTCGGCCGAGACGCCGGCGAGCGTCAGGATCGAGCGCGCTATCGCCTGGTCGGTGCGGCCCGCGGCCTCGACCTGGCCCGCCGGCCGCTCGCGCAGGCTGTGGATCTTCGTGATCGCCGCGTACAGCGCCTCGGCGTGCTCGCGCGAGGCCTTGAGCATCAGCGTGCCGTCGATGTCGAACAGGAGGAGCACCGGCCCGAAGTAGACCACGTCGGCCCGCTCCACGCCCGCCCCGGCGCCCATGCTCAGGATGTCCTTTTAAAAAAGGGACCGCCAAGCGTTGTTGGCGGCGGCGATTTCTGCGAGGGTAGCCCCACGGATGGAGACCGGGATGGGAAGGGTCAGGGAACGGCCGCCATGGCGCGTTCGCCGGGGCAGCGCGCTCGGCACCGGCGGCGACGACGCCGAGGCGTTCCGCGACTTCTACGTCGCCAACGTGCAGCGCGTCGTGGTGTTCTTCACGCGCCGGACGCTCAACGCCGAGGTCGCCCTGGACCTCACCGGCGAGACCTTCGCGCTCGCGCTCCAGCGCCGGCGCCAGTTCCGCGGGCGCACCGACGCCGAGGCCGAGGCGTGGCTGTTCGCCATCGCCCGCACCCAGCTCGCGCACTTCTGGCGCCGCGGCGTCGCCGAGCGCAAGGCGCTGCAGCAGGTCGGGCTCGATCCGCCGTCGGTCGGGCAGTCCGAGCTGGAGCGGATCGAGGAGCTGGCGGGTCTGCCCGAGCTGCGCCGCCGCGTGCAGGGCGCGATCGCGGGCCTGCACCCGCAGCAGGCCTACGTCGTCCTGCAGCGGATCGTCGCCGAGCGCGAGTACGACGACCTCGCCCGCGAGCTGGGCGTCAGCCAGGACGTCGTGCGCGCCCGCGTCTCGCGCGGCCTGCGCGCGCTGGCCGCCACTCGCGGCCTGTCGGCGACCGCGCGGGCCTAGCCGGCCGCGACGCGGCCGCTCAGCGCGCGAACGACGTGTCGGCCGTCAGGCCGCGCGCGAACGCCGCGATCAGCTGCGCCGTGCGCCGCACGTCGTCGAGCTGGACCAGCTCGACCGGCGAGTGCATGTAGCGCAGCGGGATCGACACCAGGCCGGTCGGGATGCCGTTGCGCGAGATGTGGATCGCGTCGGCGTCGGTGCCCGTGAAGCGCGCGCTGGCCGACATGGTGTGGTCGATCCCCTCGGCCTCGGCGGCGGCCAGCAGCCGCTCGCTGACCACCGGGTGGATCGTCGACCCGCGCTCGATCACCGGGCCGGAGCCCATCGGGTGCGAGCCGTTCTCCTTCTCGTCGATGCCCGGCGCGTCGGTCGCGTGCGTGACGTCGACGGCGATCGCGACGTCCGGCCGCACGTTGTGCGCGAACGTCCGCGCGCCCGCGAACGTGATCTCCTCCTGGACGGCCGCGACCGCGATGACGTCGCCGGGCGCGCCGCCCGCCTCGGCCACCAGGCGCGCGGCCTCGTAGGCCACGAAGCAGCCGAGCCGGTTGTCCATCGCGCGCGCGACCACGCGGTCGTTGGGCAGCTCCACCGGGTCGCCCGCGATCACCGCGACGTCGCCGATGCGCACCAGGCCGCGGGCCTCGTCGCCGTCCTTGGCGCCGATGTCGATGTGCAGGTCCTTCAGCTCGGCGGCGCGCTTGCGCTCGTCCTCCTTGAGCAGGTGGATCGGCTTCTTGCCGACCACGCCCGGGATGACGCCGTCCTTGGTGGTGATCTCGACGCGCTGGCCGACCAGGATCACCGGATCCCAGCCGCCGACGCCGATGAAGCTCAGGTAGCCCTTGTCGTCGACGTGCGTGACGATCAGGCCGATCTCGTCGATGTGGCCGACGATCGCGACGCTCGGGCCGTCGCCCGTGCCTTTCACGCGCGCCGTGACGGTGCCCATGACGTCGGTCTCGACCTCGGCGAACGGCGCGCAGGCCTCGGCGAACGCGCGCGCGGGCGCGGCCTCGTAGCCGGACGGGCCGGTCGCGGTGAGCAGGGAGCGCAGGACGTCGGGCAGAGGCACGGCGACGGAGGCTACCGCGCGCTCGGACACCCAAGCTCACTCGGCTGGGGGATGCGGTCGCGGCCGGACGCTCCGACTACCCCGGTGGTGATGGGCAAGCAGGCTGGACGCAGCACCCGCCGCACGGGTGCGGCGACGGTCGCTCGCGCCCTCGGCGCCGCGGGCGCCGCGCTCGTCGCCCTCGGCCTGCTCACCGCGCTCGCCCAGGCCCACGGCCGGGTCGACGACGTCCGCCACGTCGCGGTCTTCGCGATCGCCGCCGCGACCGTGGCCGCGCGCGCCGTCGACCGTCCGTCCGGTCGCGCGATCTGGGCCTTCTTCGCGCTCGGCTGCGCGGTCAACACGGTCGCCGAGGCCGTCTCGGTGTCCGCCGCCGGCAGCGGCACCGAAGGCGCGGCCGGCGCCCTCTACGCGCTGGCCTACCTCGCCACCTGCGTCGCGCTCTTCCTCTTCCTGCGCCGCCGCGTCGGCGACACGCTGCTCACGTTCTCCTTCGACGCGCTCGGCATCGCGGTCTACCTCAGCGTCAGCGCGATCGGCTCGGCCGTCCTCGTGCGCCCGATGACCGAGCACGCGGGCCTGACCGAGCTGGACGCCGCGACGACGCTGGTCTTCACCGCCGCCGACGTCGCGATCGCCTCGATCATCTGGGCCGTCGCCTCGTTCACCGGGCGCGCCCGCGGGCGCCAGGACCGGCTGCTGGCCGCCGCGCTGCTGGTGATGTTCTGCGGCGACTTCGCCGACGTGCTCGGCCGCGCGGGCTGGCTGACCGGGACCGAGCCCTGGTCGCGCCTGGGCTGGGAGTGCTCGATGCTGCTGGTCGCCGCCGCCGCGTGGGCGCGGCCCGCGACCGCCGGGTCGCTGCGCGTCGGCGGGTGGTGGGAGACCGTGCCGACGCTGTCGTGGATCGTGTCGGGCACCGGCGTCCTGGTCGCCGCCACGATCGTCGACCTGCCCACCGCCAGCGTCGTGCTGGCCGTCGCCGCGCTGGCGCTCGGCGCGCTGCGCAGCGCCCGCATCGCCCGCGAGGTCCGGCGCCTGGTGATCGTCCGGGCCGAGTCGCTGGTCGACGAGGCCACCGGCGCCGCCAACCAGCGCGCGCTGTTCGGGGAGCTGACGCTGCTGACCCGCGAGGGCGGCAGCGACGGCCGCCATGCCGCGCTGCTGATCGGCCACCTCGAGGGCTTCGACGAGCTGACCGACACGCTCGGCCACGAGGTCGCGGGCGACGTCCTGCGCCGCGTCACCGCCCGCCTGATCGACGCCGCGCCCGGGACGCTGGCGCGCATGGACAACGGCGAGTTCGCCACGATCGCCGAGGACATGGGCCCCGAGGCGCTCGCCGCGCTGCTGTCGGCCGCGCTGGCCGCGCCGGTGGAGTCCGACGGCCTGGCGGTCTCCGTTCGCCCCGTCTTCGGGTACGCCCGCTTCCCGGAGGACGCGCGCTCGCCCACCGGCCTGGCGCGGCGCGCCGACATGGCCCGCCGCGACGCGCGCGACCGGGGCCTCGGCGTCGCCGCCTACGACCCCGCGCGCGACACGCACTCGCGCGACCGCCTGACGCTCGCCGCCGACCTGCGCCGCGCGCTGCGCAGCCCGACCGCGCCGGACGGCAGCGGGCTCTGGCTGGCGCTGCAGCCGCAGGTCGACCCCCGGACCGACGCGCTGCGGGGCGTCGAGGCGCTGATCCGCTGGCGCCACCCGACGCGCGCCACGGTCTCCCCCGCCGAGCTGCTGCCGGTCGCCGAGCGCGACGGCCTGATGTCCGAGCTGACCGACTGGGTGCTGGACCACGCCCTGGCTGCGGTCGCCGCGCTGCGCGCCGAGGTCGACGACCTGCACGTCGCGGTCAACGTCTCGGCCGTCACGCTCGTCGACGCCGGCCTGCCCGAGCGGATCGAGGCCGCGCTGGTCCGCCACCGGATCCCGCCCGAGGCGCTGGTGATCGAGGTCACCGAGGACGCCGTGATGCGCGACCACCGCCACTGCCGCGACGTGCTCGGCCGGATCGCCGCGCTCGGCGTCGAGATCGCGATCGACGACTTCGGCACCGGCCACTCGTCGATGGCCCAGCTGCGCCACATGCCCGCCGACGAGCTGAAGATCGACCAGCGCTTCGTCCGCGGCATGACCGCCGACCCGGTCGACGAGGAGATGGTCCGGATGATGATCGCGCTCGGCCGCAAGATGGGCCTGCGCGTCGTCGCCGAGGGCGCCGAGACGCCGCTGGAGCGCGAGCTGCTGGCCGCGATGGGCTGCGATCTGGTCCAGGGCTACGTCGTCGGGCGCCCGATGAGCGCCGACCAACTGGGCGGCTGGCTGGACGCCCGTCGGCCGATGCGGCGCGAAGCCGCCTGATCCGGCGAAACGTCCGGCCGCTGACAGCGTTCCTATCCGGGGGGAGCCCGTATCGACACGGCGCCGTTCGCCGGTCAGCATGCTGAACCCAGCCGCACCATGATCCGCGTCCTCGTCGTCGACGACCATCCCGTTCTGCGAGCCGGGCTCGAGGCCGTCCTACGCGCCGAGCCGGGCTTCCGCTGCGTGGGCGGCGCCGGGGACGCCGCGGCGACATGGTGCCTGTGGAAGCGCCACCGGCCCGACGTCGTCGTGCTCGACCACCGCCTCGGCGAGGAGGACGGCGTCGAGCTGTGCCGCGCGCTGCGCGCCGAGCCCGAGCCGCCGTCGGTGCTGCTCTACACGGCCGACCCCTCGGCGCGGTTGGAGGCCGCGGCGACGGCGGCGGGCGCGGCGGGGATCGTCGACAAGCAGGTCGACGTCGGCGTGCTGTTCGACGCGATCCGGCTGGCCGGCCGCCGCCCGGGAGGGTCCGGGTCCCCCGAGGCGGCGGTGGCCTGACGCGCGGCTACTCGGCGGCGGCGAGCTGGCGCAGCACGTAGCGCAGGATCCCGCCGTGGCGGAAGTAGTCCGCCTCCTTGGGCGTGTCGATCCGCACGCGGGCGGTGAACTCCTTGTCGTCCGCCTTGACCTGGACCTCGCGCGGTAGCTCGCCGTTGTTGAGCGGCTCGGCCAGGCCGGTGATCGTGAACTCCTCCTCGCCGGTGAGGCCCAGCGACTCGGCGGTCTCGCCCTCGGGGAACTGCAGCGGCAGCACGCCCATGCCCACCAGGTTGGAGCGGTGGATGCGCTCGAAGGACACCGCGATCACGGCGCGGACGCCGAGCAGGTTGGTGCCCTTGGCCGCCCAGTCGCGCGAGGAGCCCGAGCCGTACTCGGCGCCGCCGAGGACGACCAGCGGGACCCCGTCCTCGATGTACCGCTCGGACGCCTCGAAGATCGAGGTCTCCTCGCCGTCCGGCAGGTGGCGCGTCACGCCGCCCTCCGTCCCGGGCGCCAGCTGGTTGCGCAGGCGGATGTTCGCGAACGTGCCGCGGATCATCACCTCGTGGTTGCCGCGCCGCGACCCGTAGGAGTTGAAGTCCTTGACCTCGACGCCCTTCTCCTGCAGGTACCGGCCCGCCGGAGCGTCCTTCTTGATCGCGCCCGCGGGCGAGATGTGGTCGGTCGTGACCGAGTCCCCCAACTTGGCGAGCACGCGCGCGTTCTCGATGTCGGTGACCGGCGACGGCTCGGGCTCCATCCCGTCGAAGTACGGGGCCTTGGCGATGTAGGTCGACTCGCCGTCCCAGGCGAAGCGGTCGCCGGTCGGGACGTCGAGGCCGCGCCAGTTCGCGTCGCCCTCGAAGACCTCGCCGTAAGAGGCGCGGAACATGTCGGACTGCACGGCCTCCTCGACCGTCTGGGCGACCTCCTTCGACGACGGCCAGATGTCCTTCAGGAAGACCTCGTTGCCCTCGGCGTCCAGGCCCAGCGGCTCGGTGTGCAGGTCGATGTCCATCGTCCCGGCGATCGCGTAGGCCACGACCAGCGGCGGCGACGCCAGGTAGTTCATCTTGACGTCGGGGTTGATGCGGCCCTCGAAGTTGCGGTTGCCCGACAGCACCGAGCAGACCGCCAGGTCGCCGTCGTTGACGGCCTTGGAGATCTCCTCCGGCAGCGGGCCGGAGTTGCCGATGCACGTCGTGCAGCCGTAGCCCACCAGGTTGAACCCGAGCGCCTCGAGGTCCTCGGTGAGGCCGGCGCGCTCGTAGTACTCGGTGACGACCTTCGAGCCCGGGGCCAGCGACGTCTTGACCCACGGCGCGCGCTGCAGGCCCTTGGCCACCGCGTTGCGGGCCAGCAGGCCGGCGGCGAGCATGACCGACGGGTTGGAGGTGTTGGTGCACGAGGTGATCGCGGCGATCACGACGTGGCCGTGGTCGAGGTCGAACTCCTCGCCGTCCATCGTCGTGTGGACCGCGGAGGCGCTGCGCTCGGCGATCACCGCGCCGGCGGCGACGGCGGGCGCCGACACCGGCTCGTGCGGGTCGGGCCGCGAGCCGGGCGCGCTGTCGGCGGCCGGGTCGGAGGCCGGGAACGTCTCGGCGATCGCCTCGTCGTGGCCGTGGGCGACCTCCTCGGCGCCGTCGCCGAGCAGCTCGCCCAGCGCGGACCGGAAGCCCTCCTTGGCGCCGTCCAGCGGGATGCGGTCCTGCGGGCGCTTCGGGCCGGCCAGCGACGGCTCGACCGTCGACAGGTCCAGCTCGACGACGTCGGTGAACGTCGGCTCCTCGGCGTGCTCGTCGTGCCAGAGGCCCTGCGCCTTGGCGTAGGCCTCGACGAGGTCGACCTGCTCCTTCGGGCGACCGGAGAACAGCATGTAGCGCAGCGTCTCGGCGTCGATCGGGAAGATCGCGCAGGTCGAGCCGAACTCCGGCGACATGTTGCCGATCGTCGCGCGGTCGGCCAGCGGCAGCGCGGTGACGCCCGGGCCGAAGAACTCCACGAACTTGCCGACGACGCCCTTCTTGCGCAGGATCTCGGTGACCGTCAGCACGAGGTCGGTCGCGGTCGCGCCCTCGGGCAGCGAGCCGTGCAGCTTGAAGCCGATGACCTGCGGGATCAGCATCGACATCGGCTGGCCGAGCATCGCGGCCTCGGCCTCGATGCCGCCGACGCCCCAGCCCAGCACGCCGAGGCCGTTGATCATCGTCGTGTGCGAGTCGGTCCCGACCAAGGTGTCCGGGTAGGCCTGGTCGGTCGCGTCGTTGACGAAGACCGTGCGCGCCAGGTACTCCAGGTTGACCTGGTGGACGATGCCGGTGTCCGGCGGGACGACCTTGAAGGTCTCGAACGCGTCCTGGCCCCACTTCAGGAACTCGTAGCGCTCGCGGTTGCGCTCGAACTCGCGCTCGGCGTTGAACGCGAACGCGGTGCGCGTGCCGAACTCGTCGACCTGCACCGAGTGGTCGATGACCAGCTCGGCCGGGACCAGCGGCTCGATCTTGGCCGGGTCGCCGCCGAGGTCGGCCATCGCGTCGCGCATCGCGGCGAGGTCGACGACGGCCGGCACGCCGGTGAAGTCCTGCATGACGACGCGCGCCGGCGTGAAGGCGATCTCCTTGCTCGGCTCGGCCTTGGCGTCCCAGGTCGCGAGCGCCTCGACGTCGGCGGCGGTCACCGCGCCGTTGCCCTCGGTGCGCAGCAGGTTCTCCAGCAGGATCTTGAGGCTGAACGGCAGCCGGGCGACGTCGAACTTCGACTGCAGCGCGTCGAGGCGGAAGATCTCCAGCTCGCGGTCGCCGACCTTCAGCGTGCCGCGGGCGTCGAAGGAGTTGGGGTGTTCGGACATGTTGGGGTCCTTTGGTTCTTAGCGGTCGTCGGGGAGCATCGCGAACGGCTCCCCGTCGGGGGTGAGGACGGAGCGGAAGTGCGGGTCGAAGGTCGCGATGCGGTTCGTGCGCAGACGGCCCGACAACGCGACCAGCGAGGCGTCGGTCAGGCCGAGGAACGGGCGGCGGCGGGCGATCGCCAGCGTCTCGGTCAGGGCGTCGGCCCACCAACGCACGCCGTACACGCCGGCGTCGAAGTCCTCCCACAGCGCGTGCTGGGCGGCCTCGCCGGCGTACTTGGGCACCATGTGATCGAGCTCGGCCAACGTGAGCGGGGAGGTGACGAGCTCCTCGTCCACCTCGTTGATCCACTCGACCGCCCGCGCGTGGTTGTCCTCGGGGTCGAGGACGACCGCGAGGATGAACGATGTGTCGACGACGACCGTCACGACTCGCCGAAGCCGGTCTCCGCGAGGTACTTGTCCACGTTGGACGAGACGTCGGTCGGGCCGACGTTGGCGAAGCCAACGGCCTTCGGCTTCGGGCGCTTGGGTCGCTGAACGGCGCCCGACAGGGTCCGGCGGATGTACTCCGCCTTGGTGATCCCCTCTTCCGCCGCCCGGCGAGCCAGGCCGTGGTCGAGCTCCTCGTCGAGGTAGATGGAGGTCTTCTTCAGCATGGCCTCACGTAGGGTAGCACCCTACGTACCACCCATGCCACCCGCGATGTCAGACGGTCTTCAGCAGCTGCTCGTTGATCGCCTGCGCGAGCTGCTGCTCGCTCGGCACGCCCTCGGAGACCAGCGCGAGGTCGTTGACGTCGGGGCCGATCATGACCGTCGGCGTCGAGTTGACCGCGTAGCGGGACTGCAGCGAGTGCTCGGCCGCCAGCGCGTCGAGCACCCGCGGGGAGCTGCGGTCCTTCATGGCCTGACCGAGGTTCAGGCCGTGGACGCCGCCCAGCACGCCGCGCAGGAACCGGTCGGTGACGTAGCCCGAGTTCTCCTGGCCCTGGACGTCGTAGAAGCGCATCGACGCGTCCCACATGCGGTTCTGCAGCGAGGCGGCCATGACCGCCTTGGCCGCGGTCGTCGAGTCCTCGCCGAGCACGCTGATCAGCCGCAGCTCCATCCGCACCTTGCCGGTGCGCACGTAGCGCTGGACGATGTTCGGCCACGACGTCGCCGCGAACTCCTTGCAGAACGGGCACTGCAGGTCGGCGAACTCGACGAGCACCAGCGGCGCCTTGGGATCGCCCAGCGACAGGCCGTCCTGCGGGATGCCGCGCAGGATCCGCGTGACGTCGCGCCCCCGCGCCTTGGCCGACGCCTTCGGCTTGGTGGCCGTGCTCGCGTCGTGAGTGGACACCGCGGCCGCGATCACGACGATCAGCAGCGCGGCGCCGAGCAGGCCGAGCACGAGGGGCAGGCGACGGAGCATCAGGCCGTCACGATGCCATGCCCGCGACGCCCGCGCCCGTCACTCTGCCGATGTGGCAGCGACGGGCGCGGGCGACGCGCTCTCGAAGCGGACGACGCGCCAGGTGCACACGATCGCCAGGAGGGTCATGAGCACCGCGCTGGCCACGCACCACTGGCAGATCGCGTCGATGGTGAACAGCTCGCGGTAGGTCAGGTACATCGAGAACCCGAAGCCGACGAGCGCGGTGAACGCCGCGACCATCCGGGCGGCCTCGCCCTGGCGCACCAGCAGCGACGCGAAGATGATGATGTAGCCGAGCAGGCCGAGCAGCGCGACCGGGACGCCGGCCAGCTTGGCGTACTCCGACTTCTGCACCGTCTCGCAGCCGTGCGCGATGTTGCACACCGGCTTGATGTGGGCGTAGTGGACGTAGACCAGGTAGCCGGCCACGCCGATGCCCAGCACCGCCAGCACGAGGGCGGCGGTGCGCAGGCGGCGATCGGTCACGTCCCGGCCTTCGCGGCGGCCTGGTCGACGAGCTTGCTGATCGCGGCGGCGGTCGGCGTGCCCTGGACCTGCGTCATCTGGCCGCCGGTCGGCCCGACCAGGATCGTCGGCGTGCTGTCGACGCCGTAGCGCGACGCGCCCGTCTTGGCCTCGCCCAGCGCCGCGGTGACCTTCGGGTCGCCCGCCGCGGCGATCGCCTTGGCGGAGTCGGCGCCCGCCGCGTCCAGGACCGCGGTGAGGAAGTCGTCGGTGACGTAGCCCGAGTTCTCCTCGCCCTGGTTGCGGTAGAAGACGTCCGACGCGGTCCACAGCTTGTTCTGCAGCCCGGCCGCCTCGAGCACCGAGGCCGCCTTGACCGAGTCCGGCCCGATGAACGTCAGGTAGTTCAGCTGCATCTTGGCCTTGCCGGTGCGGACGTCGTCCTGGATCACCTTCGGCATCTCGTTGAGCGTGTACTCCTTGCAGTACGGGCACTGCGGGTCGGCGAACTCGAGGATCGTCACCGGCGCGTCGGGCTTGCCGAGCGTGGTGCCGCTCTGCGGGATGCCGGCGAGCATCGCCTTGGCGTCGGCCGCGCCCTGGATCGAGGACGCGTCGCCGCCCGAGGACTTCTTGCTCCCGCCCGAGGAGATCGCCACCGCCACGACGACGATCGCGATCGCGCCGACCAGCAGGCCGCCGAGGAGGGTCATGCGCTTGCGTCGGGATGCCGCGGCCGCGTCGGCGCGCTCGCGCTCGAGACGCTCGGCGCGCGCGGCCTCCTTGCGTTCGCGCTTGCTGGGGCTTGGGTTCTGAGACATGTCGGTTACCGGTTAGAAAGAGTAGGACCGTCGGGCGCGCGCCGCGACGGTGAGGTGCCGCGGCGCGCGTGGAGGTGGCTACGGACGTCGCCTCGCGGACGCCAGGCCGGCGCCGCCGGCCAGCAGGCCGAGGGCCCCGACGACCAGCGCGATGACCGCCAGCGTGTTGGAGTCGTCGTCGGACGTGGACGTCGCGGCGGGCGTCGCGACGGGCGCCGCGGTGTCCTGGGTGGTCGCCGTGCCGGCCGCCGCCGTCGCGTGGTCGTCGGCGGGCGCGGTGACCGCGATCGTCGGCGCGGGCCGGTCGGCGTCCGGCGCCCCGATCCAGCGCACGACCTCGCCGTCGCTGTAGGTCTGCAGCGCCTTGAACGTCAGCGTGTCGCCCGCCTTGCCCGGGATCTGCACCGAGATCGGGAAGTCCCGGAACTCACCGGGCGCGATGCCGGTGGCCTTCGAGCTCGCCGTCCAGGTGATGGTCTTGACGCCCTCGGTGATCTCGCCGTCGTCGGTCTTGACCGGCGTGGCGAGCTTCTCCTTGACGACCTTCACCGACCAGCCCGGGGTGGTCTGGTAGGAGGCCGAGGCGAAGCCCTCGGGGAACTGGACGGCGACCTTCGTGGTGACCGCGTCGTCGGTCTCGTTGGGCACGCGCACGGCCTCGACCGTGTACGCGCCGGCGGCGGCGGTCTTGGGCTGCAGCGTGACGTGCGCGTCGGCGGCGGTCGCGGACGCGCCCGCCAGGCCCAGGGCCAGCGACGACGACAGGATGATGCGCTTGGTGTTCATGGTGTCCTTGATGTGGTTCGGTTGACATTGCCATCGGGTTGGTCACGTCAGCGTCACCGGGCGGAGGACGGGAGGCGATCGCCGCGCCGACCAGGCGCCCGCCGCGCGGCGCCGCCGCGAACGGACGGCGGCGCGGACGGTCCACGGCGCGCGCGACGCGGCGGCGCGGGCGATGGCGCGCGCCGCGCAGGCGCGCGGCCAGCGTGCGCTCGCCGGGATAGCGGCCGGCCAGCAGCGCGCCGACCAGCAGCGCCAACGGCAACAGCGACAGCAGGACGCTCGTCATCGGACCTCCAGGGCTTCTCTAGCTCGCGATGGACACGGCAACGCCACGAGCGCGCGTGGCAGGCACGCGCGCTCGGGCGGGTCTCAGGAGACGACCGTGGCCGACGGCGGCCCGCGCTCACCGAGCGCGGACGCGATCAGCCGGCCCCCGCGCCAAGCGGCGGCGCGGGGACGACGGCGCGGCGGAAGCGAGGACGCCGGCCGCGTACGGCGACCTGACGGGGCGCGACGGGTGACGAGACGCGCAAGCGTCTCCTCGCCGAGGTAGCGCCCCGCCAGGAGCGGAAGGACGAGCACCAACGCCGGCGACAGGAGCAACAGGCCGGTGCCCACGCCCGCGACCGTCTCCGCAAGCGCGATCGCGACGCCGAGGACGGCGACGGCGAGGAGCGGGCGAAGTTCCCGGCGTACGGGCATTCCGCGGTGAACAGTACGGCAACACGCGCCGGATGTCGGCAGATCAAGCCGGATGGCCGGTGGGCCTGACGGCCCAGTCCGTGTTAAGCGCGCCGGTCGAAGCGGCCGCGGCTGCGGTCCACCTCGAACCAGACGCGGCACCCGCGCGCGGACCGCTCGACGCCCCACTTCGACGCCAGCTTGTCGACCAGGCGCAGGCCGAAGCCCGCCGTCTCGTGGCGGATCTCGGGGTCGAAGCCCGGACCGTGGTCGGCGACCTCGACGCGGACGTGGTCGTCGCTGAGGCGCGCGTGGAAGACGATCCGCTCGGTCGGGTTCAGAGGCCCGGCGTGGCGGACGGCGTTGCCGACCAGCTCGGAGGTCAACAGCGACACGGTGTGGTCGAGGTCCGCGCTCAGCCCGCGCTCGCGCAGCGCGTGGCGGGCGGCCCGAACCGCGTCGGGGATGGGCGCGAAGGCCAGGAGGATGTCGGTGCTCGAGCGTGTGGCCGGCATGAGAGGAGGCGAGGAATCGCGGACCGTGACAGAAGGGTCACCGGGACACCCCGGCCTCAATCGTCGGATGCCACCGGGGCCGTTCGAAGGCCGACGGCGGCGCCCGCGCGCGGCGCCGCGCCCGCGCGGTCGCGCGCGAGCGCCAGGTGGTCGGCCAGCAGGCGGTCGGCCAGCGCGACGTCGCCGTCGCGCAGCGCCCGCGCGATCGCCGCGTGCTCGTCCGCGAGCGCGGTCATCGGGGTGACGCCGTCGGCGATCATCACGGCCGCGACGCGCTGCTGGCGGTCGCGCAGCCCGTCGTAGACCGACAGCAGGATCGCGTTGCCCGCGGCCTCGACCCAGGTGCGGTGCAGCTCGCGGTCGGCCTCGGCGAAGGCGAGGCGGTCGGGCGTCGGGGCGCTCGCGATCTCGCGCTGGCGGGCGACGAGCGCGTCGAGGTCGTCGGCGAGCGCCGCCGGGTCCGGCGCCTGCGCCAGCGCGTGGCGCTCGATCAGCTCGCGCGCGTCGAACAGCTCGCGGATCTCGCGCGGCCCGATCGGCACGACGAGCGCGCCGCGCTTGGGGTAGAGCCGCAGCAGCCCCTCGGCCTCGAGCTGCAGGCACGCCTCGCGCACGGGTGTGCGCGAGATGCCCAGCTCGGAGGCGATCGCGCCCTCGCTGAGCAGCTGGCCCTCCGCGTAGGCGCCCTCCAGCAGCCGGCGCTTGACGTGGTCGTAGGCGCGGCGCATGGCGGTCGGCGGGCGGTCGGACACGGGGGACGATGCTATAGATACTTCTTGCATGCAAGCTGTCGGGAAGCCTGCGGCATCGGTGGCGGTCGCGCACGCGGCCGCGCCGTCCCGCCCCACCGCCCGCGCCTGGACGATCTGGGCGATCGGCGCCGCGTTCTACTTCGTGGCGGTCTTCCACCGGATGGCGCTCGGGGTGGCGGGGCTGACCGCCGAGCAGCGGCTGCACATCGGCCACGGGCAGCTGGCGACGTTCACCGCGCTGCAGTTCTTCATGTACCTGGTCATGCAGGTCCCCGCCGGGCTGGCCGCCGACCGCGTCGGCCCGCGGCGCACGCTGGCCGCGGGCCTGGCCTGCATGGCCGCCGGCGAGGCGCTGTTCGCCGCCGCGCACGCGCTGCCGCTCGCGCTGGTCGCCCGCGCGCTGATCGGCATGGGCGACGCGCTGACGCTGCTGAACGTGCTGCGGCTGGCGCAGGCGTGGTTCCCGCCGCGCATGGGCTCGCTGCTGGCGACGGCCACCGGCGCGGTCGGCGCGCTCGGCCAGCTGCTCGGGACGATCCCGCTGCGGGCGGCGCTGGACGCCTTCGGCTGGACCGCGACGTTCGCCGCCAGCAGCGTCGCGACCATCCTGTTGTTCTTCGTCGCGCTGGCGACGATCCGGGACCGGCCCGACGACCAGGCCGCGCCCGCGCGCCACGCCCACGCGCCGGTCCTCGCGACGCTGCGCGACGCCTGGTCGCGGCCCGGCACCCGCCACGGGTTCTGGGTGCACATGGCGCTCTTCTGCCCGTTCCTGACGATCGGCGCGCTGTGGGGCAGCCCGTTCCTGCAGGAGGGCCAGCACCTGTCGGCGTCGGCCGCGGCGACCTACCTGTTGGTGTTGACCGCCGCGTTCGCCGCGTCGGGGCCGGTCGTCGGCGCGATCGCGGGGCGCGGAGTGCGCGCGCAGAACCGGACCGTGTTGGTGTTGAACCTGGCCGTCGCCCTCCCCTGGCTGGCGATCCTCGCCTGGCCGGGCGGCATGGTCCCCCACGCGCTGCTGCTGGCGGGCTTCGTGCTCTGCGGCATGGCGACGTCGGGCGGGATGGTGGCCTTCGACATCGGCCGCCGCGAGAACCCGCCGGTGGCCGGCGGCAGCGCGACCGCGCTGGTCAACTGCGGCGGCTTCTCGTCGGCGATCCTGTGCCTGCTGGTCGCCGGGGCGATCCTCGGCGACGGCCACGGCGAGACCGCGGCGCGCTTCCAGGTCGCGCTGGCGCCGATGGTGGCGCTGTCGCTGCTGGGGCTCGTGCAGAGCGCGCGGCTGACGCGGGCGCGCGAAGCGGCTATCTGACGACGCGCAGGGTGGCGCGCATGCCGCGCGCCTCGTGGTCGGCGACCGTGCAGATCAACCGGTAGGTGCCGGTCTGCTCGAGGTTCAACCGCAGCGTGGCGGTGGCGCCGGGCTTGACGATCGTCGCCAGCGCGCCGACGCGCCTGCCGCCGCGCTCGACCACGAGGTCGTGGACGTCCTCGCCGAGGTTGCGGACGTTGAGCTTGACCTTGCCGCGCTTGACCTTCGGGCGGTAGACGGCGATCGCGAACTCGCGCTCGCCGATGCCGACGGCCTGGGTGGCCGCGGCCGCGGCCGCCGTGGCCAGCGGCGCGTCGGCGACCATCAGCGCACCACCTGGACCGAGCCGAACGACGGCGCGTTGGGGATGACCTCGGCCGGGTCGGTGCCCAGCCACTGGCCGATGAGCGACCCGTACACCTTGCGGAAGTCGACGGTCACCTTGAGGTTCTTCTCGGGATCGAGGGCGGTCAAGGAGGGGTACTCGGTCAGGATCCCGCCCAGCGCGCGCGGGCCCTGGACCCAGGCGACGCCGCCGGCGCCGTGGTCGGTGCCCTGCGACTTGTTGGCCTGCGGGCGGCGGCCGAACTCCGACCACACGAAGGTCAGGACGCGGTCGGCCAGCCCGCGCGCCTCGAGGTCGGCCTGGAAGGCGGCCAGCGCCTCGCCGACCGCGCCGAGGTCGCGCTCCAGCGTCTGGGCCTGGCCCTCGTGGGTGTCGAACTCGCCGTCGGCGTCGACGGTCGCCACGCGGATCCCGAGCGGCTGGGAGAGCAGGCCCGCGAGGACCTTCAGCCGGTCGGCGGTGTCGTTGTTGTCCGGGTAGGCGACGGGCCCGGCGAGCGGGTCGGGCTTGTCCTTGGTCGCCGCGTACGGCGCGAGCTGCTCGGAGACCTTGTGCGCCAGGCGCGCGGCGCGCATCGTCGCGGCCGGGCCGGCGGCCTTCGGCGCGGGCTGGGCGAGCGCGTTGTAGGCGTCGACCGCCGCCGTGCCCCAGTCGCCCCAGACCGACCACATCGACAACCGCGCGTCGCCGGGGTCGGACACCGACGCGACCGGCGCGCCGGCCGAGCGCAGCGTCGGCGAGAGGCCGTAGCCGGAGCTCAGGCCCTGCAGCGGGTTGTCGGCGCTCCCGTGGCGGTCCAGCCAGCGCCCGAGCCAGCCGGACACCGACTGCTGGGAGACCATCCCGGTCTCCCAGAACGCGCGCGAGGCGAAGTGCGACAGGTTGGGGTTGGCGTAGTCGATGCCCGGCAGGAAGCCGATCTGCCCGCGGTCGTACAGGCCCTGCAGGCCGCCGTCGATGCCCTTGCCCAGCGCCGGGTGCAGGCCCAGCGACGTGCCCTTCAGCGCCAGCGGCGTCGCCGGGGAGACGCCGCCGCGCAGGTCGCGCAGCGCGCCCTCCTGGTCGAGCGGCATCAAGGTGTCCAACAGGTCGAGGCCGCCGGGGAGGAAGACCGAGACGAGCACGGGCGCGTCGGGCGCGGCGGCGGCCTCGGCCGCGGCGGCGTCGAGCAGGTGCGCGGTCGGCAGGCGCGTGGCCGCGTAGACCGTCACGCCCGCGCCGATGCCGTACTTGACCATCTGGCGGCGCGTGAGCACGTCGCGGCGCGCGGCCTCGGAGGCGCGGTGGAAGTCCTGGCAGGCGGCGTGGGCGCGGAAGCGGGGCACGGGTGACGAGTCCTAGTGCAGGTGGTAGTCGGGGCCGGAGAGCAGGAGGTGGCGCATCGCGCGCTGGGTCATGTCGGCGGCGACCTGGCGCTGCCACTTCTGGCCGGCCATGTGGTCGTAGCCGGAGGCCAGCGCGAGCAGCGCCCGGCGCGTGCGCGGGCTGACCCACGGATGTCCGGTGGCGGCCAGCGCGCGGTCGAGGTGCCGCTTGGGGCTCAGGCCCAGCGGCGTCTCCTCGTCCTTGACCTGGAGGCCATGCTGGCTGAGCGCGACGTTGGCGGCCGTGAAGCGCGCCCGCATGCCGTTGGACGACATCCACGCCGGACCCCAGTCCCAGCCGGCGACCGACGGCGGCGAGAACAGCCGCTGGCCCATCGAGGCCGTGACCCAGACCCAGTCGTCGGTCTTCACCCCCAGGCCCGTGGCGCGCAGCATCCCGGCGACCGCGACGACCGGGGCCTTGACCAGCGTCGGCGCCCCGAGGTTCGCGTACAGCTTGGGATGGCCGAGGATCGCGCCGACCAGGGGCTTCAGCCGGTAGCCCGAGTTCTTGTAGATGTTCTGCAGGCGCACGCGCGTGCGCGCGTCCAGCGGCTCGTCGACGAAGTAGGCCCACAGCTTGCGCACCAGGAACTCGGGGTGGCGGTGGTGGTGGACGACGAGGCGCAGGACGTCGTGGGGGCCGAAGCGGCCCTTGTGGCCGAAGATCCGCTTGACGCCGCCGTCGTGGTTCTCGGGGTTGAACTTCACCGAGGTCAGCACGCCGCCGACCTTGCGGCCCTCGACGTAGCCGGTCAGCGCGCGGGCGGCCTCGCGGACGTCGGTCTCCGTGTAGCCGTTGCCCTCCCCGAGCGTGAACAGCTCCATCAGCTCGCGCGCGAAGTTCTCGTTGGGCTCGTCCTTGTAGGAGCCGATGAGGTTGAGGAACGTCCCCATCGCGGGGTCCTGCATCACGTCGCCCAGCAGCGCGGGGAAGGTGCCCAGCGCGCGGCGGCGGAAGAGCGCGTTCTGGCGCAGCATCAGCGGCGTGTCGACGTCGCGCGTGGCGAAGTGGTCGTGCCAGAAGAGCACCATCTTCTCTTCCAGCGGCCGCGTGGTGCGGACCATGCGGTCCATCCACCACAACATGTCGTGGCCGTACTCGTTGACCGGGTCGAGCTTCATCGGCTTGGGCCCGGGCGCCAGCGGCGCCTTGCGCCCGTTCGGGGACAGCAGCCAGTCGATCGTGTCGCCACGACCGCGATGCGCCCACTTGCGGGCCTCGTGCTCGGTGGCGCCGAACCCGGCGCGCCACAGCGCACGACGCACGTGTGCCTCGTTCCACCCCGCCACTGCACGGCTCACGGTAGCTCGGTTTCGGCGCGCCGGCCCGTCAGCCCTTCGTCAGCGGACCACTTTGCACAGCTTCGAACGCGGATCCGGGGACCTGGTTGAGCGTGTGCAGGTCGTCGTCGTGCCAGCGGCGGTCGGGCGCGCCGGTGACGTACCAGGGCGAGCCGTGGTCGGCGACGATCATCCCGTAGCGCTTCAAGGCCTTCAGGATGACCAGCGCCTGGCCGTGGAAGCGCGAGGTGTCGAACGACGCCTTCAGCCGCAGGCGCAGGCCCATCGGCGGGAGGTCGGGGTCGCTGTCGGAGGACGCGAAGTGGCGCGCGGGCGACACGTAGGCCTTCTGGGTGCGCGGGACGGTGACGCGCAGCGCGTGGGCGATCGCGCCGGGACGCGCGAGGCCGGGCAGGATCGGCAGGCCGGCGGCGTCGGCCGACGTCCAGCCCTTGGGGCGCGGCCTGCCGGTCCTGAGGTCGAACCTGGCGCCGGAGGCCGCGGTCCAGCCGCGCCCGTCGCGGTGGGCGCCGAACAGCTCGTAGAGCGTGCACGTGCCCTGCTGGAGGACGAGCACGTGGCGGTCCGAGCCGCCCTCGACCGGCGCGGTCGGCGGGATCGGGTACGGCCCCTTGTCGCTCTCGTCGCCGTAGTCGGTGAAGCGGATCGGCACCCGCTTCTGCGTGCGCGGCACGATCCGGAACGGGATGCCGTAGGTGCGCGAGGCGAAGTCCGGGTGCAGGTGCGCGGCGAGCCCGATCGAGCGGACGTAGGCGTCGGAGCGCGGGTCGACCGGCGCGCGCGAGATGTCGCGGTTGAACGCGTTGTCGCGCGGGAGGACCGGGCAGCCGCCCAGCGTCGTCCCCGGGCCGGGCGTGCCGATCGCCAGCGCGGCGGCGGCCGCGGTGGCGGCGAGCGCGGGAAGCATGCGCGCACGCTATCGACCCCGCACCGCAACCCTGGACGCCGCGCGTGGTTCGGACTGGAGTCCCCCCGCGCCGTTGCCGATACTCCCGACTGGATGCCCCCTCGCGCCCTCCCCTGCCTGCTCGTGCTCGCCGCGCTGCCCATCGGCGCGTGCGGCAGCGCGTCGTCGAGCGGGACCGTGCGGGCGTGGAAGGTCGAGGATCCCTACCTGCCGCCGCCGGATCCGTCCACGCTGGCCAAGGCGAAGACGGACGCGCCGGCGGCCGAGGCCGAGCCGACGTCCACGCCGACCGTCGCGCGCGGCGACGACGCCCCCGCCATGGGCGCGCCCAGCGACGCGCAGATCGCCGCCGAGCTGAGAGAGGCCTACGGCGGCAAGGGCGGCACGAACCTCGACCAGGCCGCGATCGACGCCAACGGCCTGGCGATCGTCCCCGACACCGCGCCGCGCAAGCTGGTGGCCTTGATGCACGCCGCCAACGACGTCGCCAAGAAGCCCTACGTCTACGGCGGCGGCCACGGCCGCGTCGCGGGCGAGATCTGGACCGACAGCGCCTACGACTGCTCGGGCAGCGTCTCCTACGCGCTCGCCGCCGCCGGCTACCTCAAGGGCCCCGAGACCTCCGGCACGCTGATGTCCTTCGGCAAGCCCGGCCCCGGCAAGTGGGTGACGATCTACGCCAACGCCGGCCACACCTTCATGGTCGTCGCCGGCCTCCGCTTCGACACCTCCGGCCGCCAGAACACCGGCACCCGCTGGCAGCCCGCCAACGCCCGCTCCTACGCGGGCTTCACGGTCCGCCACCCGGTCGGGCTCTAGGCGCGGCGCGCCGCGCCCGGTGGGCGCCGCTACTCGGCCTGGCGGCCGAGGATCGCGACGAAGCGCTCGATGCGGCGGCGCTCCGCCTCGGGCAGGGCGCCGTCGTGCTCGACGAGGAGCGTCATCGGGCCGCGGTCGTGGGCCCAGGTGCGGGCGGTGTCGCCGAAGGTCGGCGCGACCCAGACGAGGGCGAGGCCGGAGGCGAACGCGCGGACGGTCGCCTCGGCGGCGTCGGGCGTCGCCTCGCGGCGCAGCACGGTGACGGCGGGCTGGTCCAGGGCGCGGGCGACCGCGTCGATCGCGGTCAGCTCGCCCGCGTCGAGGGACAGGGCCAGCTCGCCCTGGCGCAGCAGGTCGACGGCCCAGCCGGCGGGAGCGGCTTCGAGCGCGGAGGCCGGGGCGACGAGGCGGAAGACGGGGTCGGTCACGGCGCGAACCGTACCGCCACCGGCCCCCTAGCCCGTCGCCGCCCGGTCGGACGCGGGGCGCGCCGCGCCGTCGAGCGCCGGCGACCGCAGCGCGCGGCGCAGCCGGACGGTCGAGCCGTGCGGCGCCAGCTCCAGCGTGACCTCGTCGGCCAGCGCGCGCATCAGCTCGATGCCGCGGCCGCGGTCGGGGTCCGAGGGCGAGCGGTCGCGCGAGCCGGCGTCGCGGACGGTGATCGAGACCTCGCCGTGGGGATCGACCTCGAGGTCGACGTCGACGGTCGTGCGGGCGAAGTTCGTGCCGTGCTCCAGCGCGTTCTGCCACGCCTCGTTGGCGGCCATCACCAGGTCGTGCACCTCGTCGGGCTCGGCGCCGGTCTCCCGCAGCCAGCGCGCGGTCAGCCGGCGCAGCGACGTCAGCGCGTCGGCGTCCGGCGAGAGCTTCAGCCGCGCGACCGGACCCAGCCGCGCCTCGCCGCGCACCGCGACGAGCGTCACGTCGTCGTCGGCGCGGTCGGCCTCGGTGGCCGCCAGCGCCGCGGCGACCATCGCCTCCGGGCTGCCGCCCCGCGCCACCGCCTCGCGCAGCCGCTCCAGGCCCGCGTCCAGGCGCTCGCCGCGCCGCTCGACCAGCCCGTCGGTGTACACCAGCGCGGTCGTCCCCGGCCGCAGCGACGCGACGCGCTCCTCGTAGCGCCACGTGTCCATCACGCCCAGCGGCGGCCCGGCGCCGTGGACGATCTCGGTCGCGCCGTCCGGACGCACGATCAGCGGCGGCGGATGGCCCGCGTTGACGAAGCGCAGCGTCCCGGAGTCGATCTCCAGGATCGCGAACAACATGGTGGTCATGAGGTCGGCGCCCAGGCCGACGTGGTAGCCGTTCATGCGCTCGACCAGCGCCACCGGCGCGTGGCCCTCCAGCGCGTAGGCGCGCGCGACCGATCGCAGCTCGCCCATCCGCGCCGCGGCGTCCACCCCATGGCCCGCGACATCTCCTACAACAACGCCCAGGCGCCCGCCGGGCAGCGCGATCGCGTCGTACCAGTCGCCGCCCACGCGGGTGCCGCCGCCGCCCGGCGCGATGTGCGCCGCCAGCGAGACGCCGACGATCGACGGCAGCCGGTCGGGCAGCAGCGCGCGCTGGAGCGTCGCGGCGATCTGGCGGTCGCGCTCGTCGGCCACCTGCACCAGCAGCTGCTGCGGCGTGCCGTGCACGTCGCGCACCGACACCACCGTGACGGTCACCGGGAACGGCGTGCCGTCGTCGCCCATCACGTGCGCGGTCCACGGCTCGCCGCCGTCGCCGTGCGTGGCCGCCGCCAGCAGGCGCTCGGCCAGCTGCGGGCGATCGCGCTCGTGCAGGACGTCGTGGACGAGCGTCCGCGCCAGCGCCGCCTCGCCCCGCCCGGTCAGCCGCTCCAGCGCCGGGTTGACCTGGAGCGCCAGGCCGTCGAGGTCGCACAGCGCCATCCCCGACGTCGCCGCCGCGAACGCGTTGCGCACCAGCTCGTCGGAGCGCCGCAGCTGGCGGCGGTGGCGGTCGAGGTCGGCGAAGACCTTCACCTTGGACCGCAGCACCAGCGGGTCGAAGGGCTTGAGCAGGTAGTCGACCGCGCCCGCCTCGTAGCCGGCGAAGACCTCGGCCAGGTCGCTCTCGGCCGCCGTCAGGAAGATGATCGGCACGTCGCGCGACCGGTCGCGGGCCTTGATCAGCTCGGCCGTCTCGATGCCGTCCATGCCGGGCATCTGGACGTCGAGCAGGATCACCGCGAAGTCCTGGGTCAGGACCTCGCGCAGCGCCTGCTCGCCGCTGTCGGCCTCCACGACCTCGACGCGCAGCGGCTCCAGGACGGCCTGGAGCGCGATCCGGTTCTCACGCCGGTCGTCGACGAGCAGCACGCGTGCGGGATCGACCTCGACCATCAGCGATGCAGCCAGACCCGCATCAGCGACAACAACTGCTCGACGTCGACCGGCTTGGTGACGTAGTCCGACGCGCCCGCGCTGATCGACTTGTCGCGGTCGCCCTTCATCGCCTTGGCGGTGAGCTGGATGATCGGCAGCGCGTCGAACCGCGGCATCGCGCGGATCGCTCGGGCCGTCTCGTATCCGTCCATCTCGGGCATCATGACGTCCAGGAGCACGAGGTCGGTATCGGGCTGCTCGCGCAGCCGCTCGATCCCCTCGCGCCCGTTCTCGGCGAACGCCACCTTCATCCCGCGCGTCTCCAGGGCCGACGCGAGCGCGAACACGTTGCGGATGTCGTCGTCGACGATCAGCACGCGCTTGCCGTGGAAGACCTGGTCGGCCGTCCGCAGCTTGGCCAGCAGCTTGCGCGTCGGCTGCGGCAGCTGGGTCTCCAGCCGGTGCAGGAACAGCGCGGTCTCGTCGATCAGGCGATCCGGCGAGGCGGCGGTGCCGACGACCAGCCGCGACGACGCGGCCTCCAGCGCGACGCGCTCCTCGGGCGCCGGCGGCTCGGGGACGTGCAGGACGATCGGCAGCTCGCGCATCGCCGGGTCGGCCTCCAGCGCCAGCAGCACGTCCAGCGGCCACTTCGCCCCGCCGCGGACGACCACGACCGCGCAGTCGGCGCCGTCGGAGCGCAGGCGCGCCGCGGCGTCGTCGGGCCCGACGATCAGCACGTCGACGTCGTCCCCCGCGCCGAGCAGCTCCAGCGTCTCGTCGTCCAGGCCGTCGCCGTCCTGGACGATCGCCAGCCGCTTGACGCTGCGCGCGCTCAGGCGCTCCAGCGCGTTGAGCGCCGCCAGCGCGGCGCCGCCCGGGTGCGTGGGCCCGAGCTTCTCGGTCGTCGCCTCGTCCACGTAGGCCGCGGCGCCCGCGCGCAGCGCGGCCAGCCGCCCGCCCGCCGGGCCCGCGACGACCACCGGCCGGTGGCGCGTCTCCGGATGCGACTTCAGCTGGGCCAGCAGGCGCTCGCCGCGCCCGTCGCCGGCGAACAGCAGGACGACGTCGGGCCGGTACTCGCGCGCCAGCGCCAACCCGAGCGGCGTGCGCCGGGCGACCAGGCCCTTGAAGCCGTGCTCGCGCGCGACGGCCAGCGCGCCGGCCGCGTGGTCGGCGTCGTGGGCGATGACCAGCAGCACGCGGTCGCCGGCGACGATCGAGCCGCGGTCGTCCTCGACGCCGTCGTAGGGCAGCAGCGCCGCGGACTCGGCCGTCGCCTCGGCGGGCGCGGCCAGCGGCGGCTCGGCGGGCGCCTCGATCTGCGCCGCCTCGCCGGTGCGCCGGGACAGCGGCAGGACGAGCGTGAAGCACGAGCCCTCGCCGACCTGCGACGTCACGCGGATCTCGCCGCCCAGCAGGCGCGAGATCTCGCGGCTGATCGACAGGCCCAGGCCCGTGCCGCCGTACTTGCGCGACGTCGTGCCGTCGGCCTGCTGGAAGGCCTCGAAGATCGACGCCAGCTTGTCGGCCGCGATGCCGACGCCGGTGTCGGCCACCGAGAACGAGATCCGCTCGTCGGCGTCGCGCGCCACCTTCAGCGCCACGGTGCCGTTGTGCGTGAACTTGAACGCGTTGGACAACAGGTTGCGCAGCACCTGCTGCAGGCGCTGCTCGTCGGTGACGATCGAGGCCGGCAGCGCGTCGTCCACGTCGATCGTGAAGTCCAGCGACTTCTCCTCGGCCATCGGGCGGAACGAGCGCTCGACGTCCTCGCAGACGTCGGCCAGCGCGACCGGGCCGAGGTCCAGCTCCATCTTGCCCGCCTCGACCTTGGAGAGGTCCAGGATGTCGTTGATGAGCGCGAGCAGGTCGTTGCCCGCGGAGTGGATCGTCGCGGCGAACTCGACCTGCTGCTCGGTGAGGTTGCCGTCGCCGTTGTCGGCCAGCAGCCGCGACAGGATCAGCAGCGAGTTCAGCGGCGTGCGCAGCTCGTGGCTCATGTTGGCCAGGAACTCGGACTTGTACTTGGAGGACAGCGCGAGCTGCGTGGCCTTCTCCTCCAGGCCCGCGCGCGCCGACTCGATCTCGGCGTTCTTGGCCTGCAGCTCGCGGGCCAGCGACTGCGACTGGGCCAACAGCTGCTCGGTGCGCATGTTCGCGCGGATCGTGTTGATGACGACGCCGATCGTCTCGGTGATCTGCTCCAGGAACGCCCGGTTGATCTCGCTGATCGACTGCAGCGACGCCAGCTCGATGACGCCCAGCACCTGCTCCTCGAAGACGACCGGCAACACGATGATGTTGCGCGGCGGCGCGTCGCCGAGGCCGGAGGAGACCTTGATGTAGTCCTTGGGTACGTCCTCGACGACGATCGGCTTGGCCTCGACCGCCACCTGCCCGACGAGGCCCTGGCCGAGCGCGAGCTGGTCGCGGATCGAGCCGCCGTCGCCGCCGTAGGAGGCGACCAGCCGCAGCTCGCGGCGCTCGTCGCCGGGCGCGCCGTTCTCCACCAGGTAGAACGCGCCGTGCTGCGAGGTGACCAGCGGCGTCAGCTCGCTCATGATCAGGCGCGTGACCTGGCCCAGGTCGCCCTGGCCCTGGAGCATGCCGCCCATCCGCGCGAGGTTCGTCTTCAGCCAGTCCTGCTCGACGTTGATCTGCGTCGTCTCGCGCAGGTTGGCGATCATCTGGTTGATGTTGTCCTTCAGCTCGGCGACCTCGCCCTGGGCCTCGACCGTGATCGACCGCGTCAGGTCACCCTGCGTCACCGCCGTGGACACCTCGGCGATCGCGCGCAGCTGCGTCGTCAGCGTCGACGCGAGCTGGTTGACGTTCTCGGTCAGGTCGCGCCAGCGGCCCCGGACGCCCTCGACCTCGGCCTGACCGCCGAGGGATCCCTCGGTACCCACCTCGCGCGCGACACGGGTCACCTCGTCGGCGAAGGACGACAGCTGCGACACCATCGTGTTGATCGTGTCCTTCAGCTCCAGGATCTCGCCGCGCGCGTCGACGGTGATCTTCTGCGACAGGTCGCCGTTGGCCACCGCCGTCGTGACCTGGGCGATGTTGCGCACCTGGCCGGTCAGGTTGTCGGCCATCGAGTTCACCGACTCGGTCAGCGACCGCCACGTGCCCGACACGCCCTCGACCTGCGCCTGGCCGCCGAGCTTGCCCTCCGTGCCGACCTCGCGCGCCACGCGCGTGACCTCCGCCGCGAACGACCGCAGCTGGTCGACCATCGCGTTGACCGTCTCGGCCAGCGCGGCGACCTCGCCCTTGGCCTCGACCGTGATCTTCTTGGACAGGTCGCCGTTGGCCACCGCCGTCGTCACCGTCGCGATCCCGCGCACCTGCTCGGTGAGGTTGGCGGCCATCGAGTTCACCGACTCGGTCAGCGAGCGCCACGTGCCGCTGACGTCCTCGACCTCGGCCTGGCCGCCGAGGCGGCCGTCGGTGCCGACCTCCTTGGCCACGCGCGTCACCTCGGCCGCGAACGACCGCAGCTGGTCGACCATCGTGTTGATGGTGTCCTTCAGCTCCAGGATCTCGCCGCGCGCGTCCACGGTGATCTTCTTGGACAGGTCGCCCTGGGCCACCGCCGTCGTCACCTGGGCGATGTTGCGCACCTGGTGGGTCAAGTTGTCGGCCATGAAGTTGACGTTCTCGGTCAGGTCGCGCCACGTGCCCGAGACGCCCTTGACCTCGGCCTGGCCGCCGAGCTTGCCCTCCGTGCCGACCTCGCGCGCGACGCGCGTGACCTCGTCGGCGAACGACGACAGCTGGTCGACCATCGTGTTCACGGTCCGCTTCAGCTCGAGGACCTCGCCCTTGACGTCCACGGTGACCTCTTGGGTCAGGTCGCCCTTGGCCACCGCCGTCGTCACGCGCGCGATGTCGCGGACCTGGTCGGTCAGGTTGCGCGCCATGACGTTGACGGAGTCCGTGAGGTCCTTCCACGTGCCCGCGACGCCCGGCACGACCGCCTGGCCGCCCAGGCGGCCCTCCGTGCCGACCTCGCGCGCCACGCGCGTGACCTCGTCGGCGAACGAGCGCAGCTGGTCGACCATCGTGTTGATGGTGTCCTTCAACAACAGGATCTCGCCGCGCGCGTCGACCTCGATCTTCTGCGACAGGTCGCCCTGGGCCACCGCCGTCGTCACGAGCGCGATGTTGCGTACCTGACCCGTCAGGTTCTCCGCCATCGAGTTCACCGACTCGGTCAGGTCCTTCCACGTGCCCGACACGCCCGGCACCTCGGCCTGGCCGCCGAGCTTGCCCTCGGTGCCGACCTCGCGCGCCACGCGCGTGACCTGCTCGGCGAAGACCGACAGCGTGTCGGTCATCGCGTTGATCGTGTCGGCGAGCGCCGCGACCTCGCCCTTGGCGTCGACCGTGATCTTCTGCGTCAGGTCGCCCTTGGCGACCGCGCCCGCGACCTGGGCGATGCCGCGCACCTGGTCGGTCAGGTTGCGCGCCATGAAGTTGACGTTCTCGGTCAGGTCGCGCCACGTCCCGGAGACGCCGCGCACCTCGGCCTGGCCGCCGAGCTTGCCGTCCGTGCCGACCTCGCGCGCCACGCGCGTGACCTCGTCGGCGAAGCCGCCGAGCTGGTCGACCATCGTGTTGATGGTGTCCTTCAGCTCCAGGATCTCGCCGCGCGCGTCCACGGTGATCTTCTGGGTCAGGTCGCCGTTGGCGACCGCCGTCGTGACCTGGGCGATGTTGCGGACCTGGCCGGTCAGGTTGTCGGCCATCGAGTTCACCGACTCGGTCAGGTCGGCCCACGTGCCCGACACGCCGGGGACCGCGGCCTGGCCGCCGAGCTTGCCGTCGGTGCCCACCTCGCGCGCGACGCGCGTGACCTCGTCGGCGAACGACGACAGCTGGTCGACCATCGCGTTGACCGTCGTGCCGATGCGGGCGAACTCGCCCTTGACCGGCTGGCCGTCGATCTCCATCGCCATCTTCTGGCTCAGGTCGCCCTCGGCCACCGCGACGATCACGCGCGCGACCTCCGTGGTCGGGCGCACGAGGTCGTCGATCAGGCCGTTGATGATCTGGACGCGGGCCAGGTAGTCGCCCTTGGCGTCCTGCGGCGCCCGCGCGCGCTCGGTCATCCGACCCTCGCGGCCGATCGTGCGGGCGATCCGGCCGAACTCCGCGGTCTGGCCCTCGCTGTGCTCGGCCAGGCGGTTGAACGTGACCTCCAGCTCGCCCAGCAGCCCCTTGCGCTTGGCGGGGAGCCGCTTGGAGAAGTCGCCGTCGGCCGCCGCGCTGAGCGCTTCGAGCAGGCGCCGCAGCGCCGTCGGGTCGAGCTCGCCCTGCTCGTCGTCTCCACGCTTGCGCGAACGTCCCTCGTCGGCAGCCAGGGTCCCGGCCATCGATCCTCCTTGGGTGGGTGGTCGCCGGGCGGTCGGGCGGGGCCCAGACGCACGGCCTTGCGCCGCTACCCAGTCTTGCGGAGGAAGAAACGCCGTGCAGCCCAGATGTCCGTGCGGGCGGGGTTGTGCAACGCGCGCGGCGCTAGCGACGCCCGCCCAGCTCGTCGAGGCGCTGCCGGGCGTCCTCGGCGCGCTCGCCGTGGCGGGCGGCGGCGTCCTGGGCGCGCGTGAAGCGGGCCTCGGCGGCGTCGGCGGCCTGCTCGTGCTGGGCGGCCTCGCGCTCGTGGAGTCGTGCCTGCTCGGCGTGCTCCTCGGCGGCCGCGCGGTGCTCGCGGGCCTCGGAGGCCGCGGAGCCGGCGCGGTCGACGATCGCGTCCTGCTCCTGCCGGTGGCCCTCCAGCTCGCCGGCGATGATCTGGCGCTCGCGGTCGACGCGGGCCCGCTCGGCGGCCTTGCGCCGGGAGGAGACGCCGGCCGCGGCGGCGACCACGAGCAGGACGGCGATGATGATGAGGATCGCGACCATGGCCGCCGGTGTACCCGCGCGATCGCGATCCTGCTCATCGCTCAGCGAATCGCCCGCTCCGTCTCGGGGTCGAAGAGGTGCAGCCGCTCGGTCTGGACGACCGCGCTCAGGCGCTCGCCGGGCCGCACGCGCGTGCCGGGCGGCAGGCGCAGCGTCATCCGCGCGGTGGCGGTCAGCGGGACGTCGGCGGCCAGCTCCTCCTGGTCGGCGGTCAGGACCATGTGCGCGTCGACGTCGGCGTGCACGAGCACGTCGGAGCCCAGCGCCTCGACCAGCGCGACCGTGACGTCCAGCGTGGCGCCGTCGCCCGCCGTGCCGCCGAGCGCCATCGCCTCCGGCCGCAGCCCGAGCACGACCGGGCGGTCGGCGTAGGCGCGCAGCCCCGGCCGGGCCGCGAGCAGCGCGTCGGGCACGCGAAGGCGCTGCCGGCCGACGACGACGTCGAAGGAGCCGTCGCCGGCCGGCGCCGGCCGCGCCTCGAGGAGGTTCATCGCGGGCGAGCCCATGAAGCCGGCCACGAACAGGTCGGCGGGCTCGTCGTAGAGGGTCTGCGGCGCGCCGCACTGCGCCAGGCGCCCGTCGCGCATCACCGCCACGCGATCGCCCATCGTCATCGCCTCGGTCTGGTCGTGCGTGACGTAGACGGTCGTCGTGCCCAGCTCGTGGTGCAGGCCCGCGAGGTAGGCGCGCATCTCGACGCGCAGCTTGGCGTCGAGGTTGCTCAACGGCTCGTCCATCAGGAACGCCGCCGGGTCGCGGACGATCGCCCGTCCGAGCGCGACGCGCTGGCGCTGGCCGCCGGAGAGCTGCCGCGGGCGGCGCTCCAGCAGCGCCTCGATCCCGAGCTTCTCGGCCGCCGCCTGGACGCGCCGGGCGATCTCCTCGCGCGGCGCCTTCTGCATCTTCAGCGCGAAGCCCATGTTCTCGGCCACCGTCATGTGCGGGTACAACGCGTAGGACTGGAAGACCATCGCCAGGTCGCGGTCCTTGGGGTCGAGGTCGTCGACCACGCGATCGCCGATCGTGATGTGGCCGTCGGTGTTGACCTCCAGCCCGGCGAGCATCCGCAAGGCGGTGGACTTGCCCGAGCCCGACGGACCGACCAGCACCATGAACTCGCCGTCGCGGATCTCCAGGTCGAGGTCGCGCACGGCGACCGTTCCGTCGTCGAAGGCCTTGGTGACCCCGTTGAAGCCGATGCTCGCCATGGTCGTCTACGACCCCTTCCGCGCGCGGTCGATGTAGTCCTTGTAGAACAGCGCGCTGGCCTTCGGCGTGCGCGCCTGGGTCTCGAAGTCGACGTGGACGATCCCGAAGCGCTGCGCGTAGCCGTCCTCCCACTCGAAGTTGTCCAGCAGCGACCAGACGAAGTAGCGCGTGACGTCGGCGCCGTCGGCCAGCGCCTCGCCGATCGCGGCCAGGTGGCCGGCCAGGTAGGCGCGCCGCTGCGGGTCCTCGACCACGCCGTCGGCGGGCTCGGCGTCCTCGAAGGCCGAGCCGTTCTCGGTGATCATGATCGGCAGCGACGTGTACTCCTCGCGCACGCGCGCGAGGATCTGCTTGAGCCCGTCCGGGTCGATCTCCCAGCCCATGCCGGTGACCGGCCCGACCGACTCGGCGTCGCGCACGTGCAGCGGGCCGTCGGGCGACGGCTCGACGCGCATCGGGTTGTAGTAGTTGACCCCGAAGAAGTCGCACGGCGCGGCGATCGCCTCCAGGTCGCCGTCGCGCACGGCGTTCAAGGGGCCGACCTCGCGCTCGTAGCGCTCGACCATGTCCTCCGGGTAGGCGCCCTTGAAGACCGGGTCCAGGAACCAGCGGTTGACGTAGCCGTCGCGGACGCGCGCCGCCTCGCGGTGCGCCTCGTCGTCGACGGCGGGCAGCACCGGGAAGAGGTTGAGCGCGATGCCGACCTCGCCGCCGCCGGGCAGGACCGAGCGCAGCGCCTCGGTCGCGCGGCCGTGGGAGAGCAGCAGGTGGTGGCTGACGCGCAGCGCGGTGGCCCAGTCGGTGAGGCCCGGCGCCTTGCGGCCGATCGCGTTGCCCAGGAACGCCGTGCACCACGGCTCGTTCTGGGTGATCCAGCTCGCCACCACGTCGCCCAGCTCGTCGCCGACGACGCGCGCGTACTCCGCGAAGCGCTCGACGGTGTCGCGCCGGTCCCAGCCGCCGCCGTTCTGCAGCGCCTGCGGCAGGTCCCAGTGGTAGAGCGTGGCGACCGGCTCGATCCCGCGCTCGCGCAGGGACTCGGCCAGGCGCTTGTAGAAGTCCAGGCCGCGCCGGTTGACCGTCCCGACGCCGGTGGGCTGGATCCGCGGCCAGGCGATCGAGAACCGGTAGGACTCGACGTGCAGCGAGTCCATCAACTCGACGTCGGAGCGCCAGCGGCGGTAGTGGTCGCAGGCGACGTCGCCGGTGTCGCCGTCGGCCACCTTGCCCGGGGTGTGCGCGAAGCGATCCCAGATCGACTCGCCGCGGCCGTCGGCCAGCGTGGAGCCCTCGATCTGGTAGGCCGCCGTCGCGACGCCGAAGCGGAACCCGGGCGGCGGCGCGAACGGCTCGGCGCCGGCCTCCGCGGTCGTCCCGGCGCGCGCGTCGACTGCGGTCATCCCTTCACCGCCCCGGCCGTCAGGCCCTGCACGAGCCACCGCTGGGTGGCGAAGAAGGCGAGCATGACGGGGATCGTCGATACGACGCCGGCGGCCATGAGCTGTGCGTACTCCTCGGTGTAGTTGCCAATGAAGTTGTGGATCCCGACGGGGATCGTCTCGGCCCGGTCCTGCGTCAGCGCCGTGGCGAACAGCAGCTCGTCCCACGCGAGCAGGAAGGCGTACACGAACGTCGCGACCAGGCCGGGCGCCGCGCTCGGCAGGACGATCCGCCAGAACGCGCCGAAGCGCGTGCAGCCGTCGACCATCGCGGCCTCCTCCAGCTCCGGCGGGATCGCCATGAAGAAGTACCTCATGAACCAGATCGCCACCGGCGTGAAGAACGCGGTGTAGACGAGGATCATCCCGAGCTGCGTGTCGAGCAGGTGGATCGGCGTGTTCTGCTTGAGCCAGATGAACCCCAGGAACACCGGCAGCAGGAACATCGAGCCGGGCACGATCTGCGTGCCGACGACCGCGCCGCCGAACGCCCTCTCGCCGCGGAACCGCAGGCGCGCCAGCGCGTAGCCGGCGCTGGAGGCGAACGCCGTGGCCAGCCCGGCCGACGCGGTGCAGATGATCAGCGAGTTCCTGAGGTACTTGCCGAAGTCCACCGACTTCCACATCTGCGAGAACGCCTTGACCGTCGGGTGCAGCAGGTCGTAGTCGCCGGAGGCCAGCTGCCCGCGCGTCTGCAGGCTGGACGCCACCAGCCACAGGATCGGCGCGAGCATGATCAACAGCACCGCGTAGGTCAGCGCGTTCAGCGACCAGTTGGTCAGCGTGCGTCGCGAGGCCATCAGGCTTCAGCTCCCTGCAGGTCGCGGCGGAACGCCCGGAACCAGACGCCCACCCAGATCAGCATCACCACCATGAGCAGCACCGACGCGGCGGCGCCGAAGCCGAACAGGTTGTTGGAGAACGACTGCCGGACGATCAAGGTCATGATCAGGTCCGCGTCGTTGCCCGGGTTGCTCCCGAGCATCACGTAGGGGATCGTGAACTGGTAGGTGGAGTAGATGACGCCGAACAGGAGCTGGATCGCGATCAGCGGCCGCAGCAGCGGCAGCGTGATGTAGCGGAACCGTCGCCACGGGCCGGCGCCGTCGATGGCGGCCGCCTCGTGCAGCTCCTTGGGCATCGACTCCAGCCCGGCCAGGAAGATCAGCATGGCCAGCGGGATCCCGCGCCAGATCGACGGGATGATGATCGCCAGCAGCGAGTTGTGGCCCAGCAGCCACGTCGGCCGGTCGTGGAGGATCCCGGTGTAGTCGACCAGGATCTTGTTGATGATCCCGGAGTCCGACTGCCACATGAAGCCCCACAGCACCGCGACGACGAAGCTCGGCACGACGTAGGGCGCGAGCATCAGCGTGCGCACGGTGCGCCGCCCCGGGAACTCGCGCGCCATCAGCAGCGCGATGCCCAGGCCGCCCGCCAGCGTGCCGACGTTCACCGCGACCGTGTAGATCGCCGTGTTGCGGACGGCGTCGACGAACCCGGAGTGCAGCGGGTTGGCCGAGTCGAAGAGGATCGCGTTGTAGTTGTGCAGCCCGTTCCACGGCGCGCCGAACAGCTCGCGGAACGTGAAGGTGTTGAGGTTCTTGAAGGACAGCGCGACCCCGGCCAGCGACGGGATCACGTGGACCAGGACCATGAAGGCCAGGGCCGGCGCGATCAGCCAGTAGGCCAGGCGGTGGCCGGAGCCACGCGGGCCGCGGCCGCGTCCGCCGCGGCGGCGACGGCGTCGGGCGGGCTCGGCCTCGGGCGCGGAGCCGACCTCGGTGGGGTTGACGACGGTGCTCATGCGTGGGGAAGCGTCGGGTGCGAGACGCCGACCGTCTCGCACCCGGTGCGCGATTGCGACCTAGGACGTCGCCTGGGACAGGAGGCCGTCGGCCTCCTTGGCGGCCTTGTCGAGCTGGGACTTGATGTCGGCGTCCGACAGCTGGCCCTTGCTCGCCGCCTGGTCGAGGATCTGCCCGAACTGGTTCTTGTAGGCGTTCTCGACCTGGGCCCACTGCGCGATCGGCGCGTAGGAGCGACCCTGGTCCTTGATGGCCGCGTAGAACGCCTCGTGGTCGGCGTCCGCGGTGCCCAGCGCCTCCTGCGGCTTGAGCCGCGCGGGGAACATCCCCATCAGGTTGGCGTAGTCGGTCTGGACCTGGTCCTGGGACAGGTACTTGATCAGCTCCCAGGCCGCGTCCTTGTGCTGGGAGGACTTGAACATCATCAGGTTGGACCCGCCGATGAACGTGTAGCCCTTGTTGCCCTCGCCGCCGGGCATCGGCGCGACCGCGACGTTCTTGCGGGCCGCGGCCGACCAGGTGTCGTCGTCGGCGCGCTTGGAGGCCTGCAGGACCCACGGGCCGCCGATGAAGACGGCCAGGCGGCCGCCCTTGAACTGGTCCTCGACCTGGTTGCCGTCGCGCTCGAGCATCGACTTGTCCCACAGGCCCTCGCCCACGAGGTCGGTGGCGAACTTGACGCCCTGCACGGCCTGCGGCGAGTTGATCGTCGACGTCTTGTTGTCGTCGCTCAGCTCGGTGCCGCCCGCGTCCCAGACCCACGGCATCAGGTTGTGGACCAGGTCATAGGCCTTCTTGCCCGGGCCGCCGAACGGCGAGATCGGCTTGCCGCCGACCTCCTTGACGGCCTTCAGCTTCTCCAGCGTCGCCTTCAGCGCGTCCTGCGAGGCGAACGCGGTCTTGGGGTCGACGCCCGCGGCCTTCAACGCGTCCTTGCGGTAGTAGATCGTGCGGGCCTCGGTGAACCACGGCACGCCCCACACGCCGTCCTGGCCCTCGACCTGCGAGGTCTTCCAGATGCCGGGCGCGTAGGCGGACGCGCCGCCGATGTCGTCGACGCGGCCGCTGAGGTCGTCGAAGCCGCCGAGCGCGGCGAAGAACGGGACCTGCGTCGTGCCGGCCTGCGTGACGTCCGGGCCCTCGCCGCTGACCGCGGCGTTGCGGATCCGGTCCAGCTGGACGTCCCAGCCGACGAGCTCGACCTTGACGTTGATGCCGGTCTGCGCCGTGAACGGCTTGAGGATCCGCTGCGTGTCGGCCACCGGCGAGGGGCCGTTGTTCATGATCCAGAGGCGGACCGTCTGACCCTTGAGGTCCTTGGCCTGCGTGCCCGAGGCGGTGTCCTTGGCCTGGGCCTTGTCGTTGCTGTCGCCGTCGTCGCCGCCACACGCGGCGAGGACGAACGTCAGTGCCATCAGGGCGACCGCCAGCAAAGCGGTCACGCGACTCCTGCGCATCTCTCTCCTCCTGCTCCCCAACAGTTTGACTCTCGAAGTGACTCTTACGAAAACGTTTACGACCCTGCGGACGGGCAAAGCGGGGCTAGGGCGGTCGTGGCAGCACCTCCGCTAGCTCCGGCTCGTAGGCGCCGCGGTGGTCCCGCGGACGACCAGCTCGATCGGCAGCGTGACGGCGGCAGGCGCGTTGGCCGCGTCGCCGTCGATGTGCGCCATCAGCCACCGGGCCGCTGCCGCCCCGAGGCCCTGCTTGTCCTGGGCGAGCGTGGTCAGCCCGGGCTGCAGATGGGCGGCGAGCATGATGTCGTCGAAGCCGACGACGCTGAGGTCGCCGGGGACGCTCAGGCCCGCCTCGGCCGCCGCGCGCAGCGCGCCGACGGCCATGAAGTCCGAGGCCGCGACGATCGCCGTCGGCGGCTCGTCGAGCGCCAGCATCCGCGCGGCGGCGGCGTGGCCGGAGTCGACGTAGAAGTCGCCGCCGAGGACGTACTCGTCGCGGAAGCCCAGGCCGGCCGCGGCCAGGCCCTCGCGGTAGCCCTTCAGGCGCCGCGCGCCGGCGACCGTCTCGACCGGGCCGTGGATCGTCGCGATCCGCGTGTGGCCGAGCCGCGCCAGGTGCTCCACGGCCTGGCGGCTGCCCGCGACGTTGTCGGAGGTGACGAACGCGGTGTCGCGGCCGGTCAGCTCGACGTCGACGCCGATCGTCGGGATCGACGAGGCGCAGAGGCGCCGGACGTCCTCGTCGCGATGCTCGACGCCCATCAGCACGACGCCGTCGACGTTGTGGTGGCGGCAGCGCTTGACGTAGGAGTGCGCGCCGTAGCCGTTGCCGGGGTTCTCGGTCGCGAACAGCAGCAGGTCGTAGCCCGCCGCGCCCGCGGTCTCCTGGACGCCGGCGAGCACCTCGTGGAAGAACGGGTGCTGCAGGTCGGGGTGGCCCTCGCCCGTGTTGAGGAACACGCCGACGACGTGCGAGCGCTGGGTGACCAGCGCGCGGGCCGAGGCCGACGGCGTGTAGTCCAGCTCCTCGGCGAGGCGGATGATCCGCTCGCGGGTCTCGGGCCGCACGTCGGCGTAGCCGTTGAGCGCGCGCGACACGGTGCCGATGGACACGCCGCTCAGGCGGGCCAGCTCGCGGATGGTGGTGCGCTCGGATGGCATGGTCTCTCTCGGTCTGTCGCCGAAAACGTTTTTGGCGACGCCGGGATCCTAACCACACCGGTGAGGGGCTTGTCAAGGGCGACCGGTCACCGCGGCAAGGACATGGTGGCGGAACGCGGCCGCCGCGGGCGTCGGCGCCTCGTGGTCGCGCCACAGCATCGAGACCGGGACGCGCACGCGCGGGTGCAGCGGGCGGACGGCCAGGACCTCGGCGGGGACCCCGCCGACGACCGACGCGGGCATCAGCGTGACGCCGAGCCCGAGCGCGACCAGCTCGCGCAGCGTCTCCAGCTCGTTGGCCTCGGCGATGACGCGCCCATCCGGCGCGACGCGCTCGAGGTTGCGCCGCAGCGCCGAGCCCGCGACGTGGGCGACCAGCGGGCGGTCGGCGAGCGCCGCGTGCGGGACGCGCTTGCGCGCGGCCAGCGGGTCGTCGGGCGCGCAGATCAGCACGAGCTCCTCGTGCAGCAGGTGGCGGCCGGTCAGCGACGGCGCGGTGTCGGCCGGGTCGACGAGCGCGAGCACGAGGTCCAGCGCGCCGTCGGCCAGCTCGTCGAGGAGCGTCGCGGCGACCTCCTCGCGGATCGTGATGTCGATGCCCGGATGCGCGCGGCCGAACTCCGCGATCAGCGCCGCGGGGTGCAGCCCGCCGATCGGCGGGACGCCGCCGATGCGCAGGCGACCGCGGACGAGGCCGTGCAGCGCGTCGAGGTCGGCCGCGATCGCGTCGGCCTCGGCCAGCGCGCGGCGGCCGCGGGCCAGGACCAGCTCGCCGGCCTCGGTGACCTCGACGCGGCGGGTCGTGCGGCGCAGCAGCTCGACGCCCAGCTCGCGCTCGAGCTTGGCGACCTGCTGGGAGAGCGCGGACTGGGCGACGTGGAGGTCGAGCGCGGCGGCGGTGAAGGACCGCGCGCGGGCGACCGCGTCGAGGTATCGAAGCTGGCGAAGTTCCATCTCGTTTGGCGATGGGTGTGCGCACATCTTCGCATTGCGCGATGGCGTTCGCGAGCGGACACTGGATCCATGACCTCCATCTCCCCTCCCCACCTCGCCGGCGTGACCCTCCGCGCCGCGCGCCCGGACGACGCCCCCGACGTCGCCCGCCTCGCCGCGCTGGACTCCCGCCGCGTGCCCGCCGGCCCGCTGCTGCTGGCCGAGGAGAACGGCGTCCTGCGCGCCGCGCTGGCGACGACGACGGGCGAGGCCGTCGCCGACCCCTTCGCGCCCACCGAGCACCTCCTCGCGCTCCTGCGCCGCCACGCCGTGCGCCGCGACGCGCCACCCGGCTGGTCGGTCCCGGCGCGCGGGACGCGGCTGCCGCGCTTCGCGCTGCGGGCGGGCTGACGACCGCGGCGCGCCGCCTCCGGGTGGGCGGCGCGCCCGGGGGCCCGCCCCGTGCCGGGCGGGGCCGTTGGCCGTTCAGGCCACCTGCCGGACCGAGGATGCCGCGGTCCGGAAGACCGTCTCCCAGCGGTCGGCGTGAACGGCGATGTGGTGGGACTTGGCCCACTCCTCGGCGCGGCGGCGCAGCTGTCGGCGACGGAAGCGGGCGCCGGCCATGGCCAGCAGGGCGTGCTCCCACCCGTCGTCGGAGACCAGCACGCCGCCTTCCTCTTCGCCGAGCCCCAGGTACGGGCCGCGCGCGGACGCCACCCACGGGACGCCGGAGGCCGCGTACTCCTTGAGGGTGATGCGCGTCCGTGCCGCGGTCGTCGGTAGCTCGGCCATCGGCGCGATCGCCACGTCGAACTGGCGCACGTGCCACGCCAGCTCCTCGACCGGGAGGAACTTGTGATGGGTGTAGCGGTCGCCCGCGTCGGCCAGGTCCAGCTCGACGCCGACGGTCTCGACCTTGATCCGCTGGTCGCGCGCCATCACGCGCCGCAGGACGTCGGCGATGCCGAGCGCCTCGGCGTCCAGCGCGTCCTCGGGCTCGCCGACCCAGCCGACGATCACGCCGGTGTGAGTCTTGGGCTGCCAGACGTACTCCTCGTCGCCGAGGTAGTCCTCGATGACCACGACCGCGCCGTCGGTCACCGCCGCGCAGCGCTCCGCGATCACCTCCGAGCCGGTGGTGACGACGTCGGCGCGGGCCGCCATCGCCTTCTGGCCGCGCAGCTCGCGCGCCCGGCGGTAGCCGCCCAGCGGCGCCAGGCCGTCGACGTCGGCCGGCAGCAGCGCCGCCGGGTCGTCGGTGTCCCACGTGATCCCGACGCCGCGGGCGCGCAGCTCGTCGACGCAGGCGATCAGGTCGCGCTCGGACCGGCGATGGATGTGCACGACGTCGCAGTCGGCGAGCCGCTCGGGAGCGACGTGGCCGCCGTGGTCGGGCTGGACCCAGACGACCTGGTGCCCGCGCCGTGCCAGCTCTCTCAAGGGGACGACCACCCGATGGTGGACGTTCGTGAGATCGCTGTTGAACACCGCTCCGATCTTCACAGTGGTTCCCTCCGCTCCTCCGCTCGCTGGAGGGCCGAGGGTAGACCGGCCCCGAAGCCCGGGGCAAGGGCATGTGCCGCCTTGTCAAGGACCGGTCGGGCCGTCGGGCTCGGCCTCCTGCTCGGGGTCGACCTCGGCGGTGCCCTCCGAGAGCGTCCGACGGGCCGGGACGCGGGCCGCGGCGGCGTCCAGGCGCTCGCGGACCGCCTTGGCGGCCGGGCCGACGATCGCCCGCTCGGGCGCGCTCATGTCGGGCCAGCGGCCGCGCAGGTCGGCGAGGTGGTCGGCGGCGCGGTCCAGCGCGTCGCGCGCGGTGTCGTGCGCGTCCTCGGCCAGCGCCTCCTCGGCGGTGGAGATCTCGTGGCCGGCGTCGGCGGCGAGCTTGAGCAGGTCGTCCATGGCGCACGCGATGCTACGCACCGATCTCACGCCAACGGCGCGCGGGACGTTGAACCTCTCATGAAGCAGCACACGCTCACCGGCCGCGACGGCCGGCCCTACGCGTCGTCGACGCCCGGCACGCTCGGCGGCCATCGCCGCGGGCGCGTCTACGGGCGCCTGGACTGCCCGGGCGCGCTGCGCGCGATCGCCCGCGGCGGCTACGTCGCCGAGCGCGTGTTCTTCGCCGACGAGCCCACCGCGATCGCCGCGGGCTACCGCCCGTGCGCGACCTGCCTGCCCGCCGCCCACGCCACCTGGAAGGAGCGCCGTTCCGTGCCGCTGACCCACACCACCGTCGAGTCCCCGATCGGCGAGATCGCGCTGCTGGCCGACGGCGACGGGCTCTGCGAGATCCGCTTCTCGGTGAGCGACGTCCCGCCGGACTCGCCGCGCGCCGACGACGACCCGGTCCTGCGCGAGGCCGCGCGCCAGCTGCGTGACTACGCCGAGGGCCTGCGCGAGACGTTCGACCTGCCGCTGAAGCCGCGCTTCGGCACCGACTTCCAGCGCGCGGTGTGGGACCACGTCGCGCGCGTGCCGTACGGGACGACGACGACCTACGGCGAGATCGCCGACGCGCTCGGGGTCGGCGGCGCGGGCGCCCGCGCGGTCGGCGCGGCCAACGGCGCCAACCCGCTGCCGATCGTCGTCCCGTGCCATCGCGTGATCGGGGCGCGCGGCGCGCTGACCGGCTACGCGGGCGGCCTGGACCGCAAGCGGGCGCTCTTGACACATGAGGGCGCCCTGCTGGCGGTGTGAGCGCACTGAGGCGGCGGTCCGCACGCCGCCTCTATGCTGCGACGTCAGCCCGTGTCGCACGAGCCCTCCCTGCCCACCCCGCCCCGTGAGCGCTGGCCCCTGGCGGTCGCGCTGGCCGCGCTCGTCGCCGGCGCCGCCCTGCTCGGCGTCGCGCTCGGCGGCGTCTTCACCAAGCACAGCCACGCGCGCCTGCCCGCGCCGCCGGCCGCGCCCGCCGTCGTCGTGATGACGCCGGCGCCCGCGCCCGGCGCGGCGGCCGCCGTCGACACGAGCGCGGTCACCGGCCCCGCGACCGCCGCGCAGGGCCAGCAGCAGGCCAAGCAGAGCCCGGCCACGCAGAAGGCCGACGCCAAGCGCTTCACGATCAACGACCGCACCCACGTGGCCGCCGACTGGGTCTCCGGGTTCTACGGGATCTACGCCGAGGCCCAGAAGGTCTACGGCGTCAACTGGCTGCTGATCGCGTCGGTCCACAAGCAGGAGACCGCGTTCTCCACGCACCCGACGACCTACCACGGCCTGAACTTCGCCAACTGCTGCGCCGGGCCGATGCAGTTCAACGTCACCAACGGCCCGGTGTCGACGTGGAAGCGCTACAAGGACTCCTTCGCGCGCGGGACGCGTCCGGCCGACTACCCGCACAAGACCGCCAAGCACCCGTCGATCTACGACGACTACGACTCGATCATGGCCGCCGCCGCGCTGCTGCGCGACTCGGGCGCCGGTCGGGACCTGGACGCCTCGGCCTGGCAGGCGGCCTACGACTACTACGGCCACGACGCCACGGGCGTGTCCTACGCCGACGAGGTCATGGCGCGCGCCATCGGCTGGGGGCAGAAGTCGTTCTGCATCAACTGCCTGACCGACAGCGGGTTGATGAACGCCGTGGACGCCGCCTGGGGCGCGCCCGCGCGGACGGCGCTGGACGCGGCGGCGGCCGCGAAGGACGAGGACGCGGTGGCGCTGGCGGCGTCGAAGAAGTCGTCGTCGTCCAAGTCCTCGTCGAAGAAGAAGTAGCGGCGCGCCAGCCGCCCTGGCGTTTGAGCGCGGGGCGTTCACCGTGGGTGCGAGGCTGGCATGGCCGAGATCATCGACGGCGGCGAGCGAGGGTGGCGTGGCGGCCGGGGTCGCTCTCCGCGGGCGAGGGTGTCGGGTTCCGGGCATCCAGACATGAATCCGGGCCGTGTTGGTGGGGCTCGGCGGGGTGGTCGTGGGTGCGGGGCGAGTTTGCCGGGATATGTGCGGAGAACTCGACCCGCATCCTCGGTTCGGGATCCGGGGCGGTCTATGACGAACTATTCGCCATAGAGCGACCCCGACGCCGGGATTCATGTCTGGATGCCCGTCCACCACGCACGCCCGCGGAGACAAGACCCCGGTGGCGCCGCCACCCTCGCCTGCCGCCATTGATGAGCTTGGCCATGCCGGCCCCGCACCCACGCGAACGGTCGCGCACCTACGCCAAGGCGGTTCGCGCCAAGGCGTGGAGCGGCGCCCGGCCGCGCTTCCCGGCGTCGACGAGGACCTCCATGCCGCGGAGGCAGTAGGCGACGCGCTGGGCCAGGACCATCCGACAGCCGAGGGCGGCGGAGAGCTCGCGCGTGGTGAACGCGCCGGCGGCGACGAGCGCCGGAGGCAGCAGCGCCGCCGCGTCGGACGGCGACGAGAGCACCTCGGAGCCGACCACCTCGACGAGCCGTCGCTCGCCCGGGTCGCGCCGTCGGCGCCCGGACCGCGAGCGGCCCGCCTCGGGCGCGCGGATGTGGTCCTCGGCGCACAGCAGCACCTCGACCGTCAGGTTCGGGTGGGCCAGCAGCGACGGGAAGGACACCAGGCGATCGAAGACGTCGAGCACGCCGCCACGCAGGGGCGACCGGCGCGACGACAGCACCTCGCCGTGCGCGTCGACGCGCACGATCCGCCGCCGCGCGGCGACCGGGTGCACGATCCGCATCCGGTGGTCGTCCAGCAGCGCGTCGAGCTTCGGCCCCAGCGGCGAGAAGCCGCCGGTCTGGACCTCGACCAGCTCGCCGTCGGCGCGCACGAGATCGATCACGAAGCGACCGAACTTCACCTCGGCCCGGTCGCCCGGCGACGCGAGCAGATCCTTGACCGCCGCGTGCAGCGGGCCCTCGCGCAGAACGCCGATCCCGGACACCGCGTGAAACCTTATCGGCGCCGGTCTCGTCACCGGTCTGATGGGCGCGGTCGTGCAGCACCGCGACTCTTCGTACCTAGCCTTGTTCCGAGATGACGATGCCCCGCTTCCGCCCCCTGCTGAGCACCGCCCTCGCCGCCGCGGCCACCGCCGCGGTGGCCCTCCCCGCCACGGCGAGCGCCGACTGCCCCGGCACGTCCGGCACCTGCCCGTACACGTCGGTCGTCCAGAACGGCCAGCGCGGCGGCGGCGTGCTGCGCTTCCCGCAGGCCGTCGCCGTCGGCCCCGACGGCGCGGTCTACGTGGTCGACCAGGGATCGCACCTGATCCAGCAGTTCACGCCCCAGGGCCAGTGGCTGCGGGACATCGGGTCGGCCGGGACGCGGCCGGGCGAGCTGAGCGCGATCGGCGCGGTCGCGGTCACCGGCGACAACCAGGTCGTCGTCGCCGACGGCGCCTCCAACCGCATCGTCCGCTTCGACAGCACCGGCAACCTGATCGACTCGTGGGGCGGCAACGGCACCGCGCTGGGTCGGTTCCACTTCGGCGCCGGCGGCGGCAACGACGCGGCGGCGGGCGGCGGCCTGGCGGCGTCGGGCTCGACGCTCTACATCGTCGACACCGGCAACGACCGCGTCGTGCGCTTCAACGCCGCGGGCGGCAACGGCGCCGAGATCGTCCCGCCCGGCACGCTGCAGAACCCGCGCGGCGTCGCGGTCCGCGGCACGCGCATGCTCGTCGCCGACGACCAGCACCACCGCGTCGCCGCGTTCGACACCGGCGGCCACCTGCTGGCGTCGATCGGCGCCGGCCAGGGCGCGGGTCCCGGCCAGCTGAACTTCCCCTACGGCGTCGCGATCGACCCGCAGGGCCGCGTGTTCGTCGCCGACGACATGAACCAGCGCATCGTGCGCTACTCGACGCCGGCGACCAAGTACCAGTACAAGGCGCGCTGGGGCTCCTACGGCACCGGCCCCAACAACCTCGCCTACCCGCGCGGCCTGGCGACCAACGGCAGCGGCGAGCTGTACGTCGCCAACACCGGCAACGACCGCATCGACGTCTTCGACGTCTCCGGCACGTTGAAGCGCTCGTTCGGCATCTCGGGCCGGGCGACCGGCCAGTTCGACTCACCGGTCGGCGTCGCCGCCGACGCCTCGGGCGTCCGCGCGGTCACCGACGCGCTCAACGGGCGCGTGCAGCTCATCAACCCGGACGGGTCGCTCGCCACGGTCTGGGGCTCGCCGAACCCGGGCCCGACGATCCTGCCCAACCCGGTCGCGGTCGCCTTCGACCAGGCCGGCAACGGCTACGTGCTCGACGGCCGGCGCGGCCGCATCGTCGTCTTCGACCGCGCGACGGCGACGACCAGCCGCTCGATCGGCAGCCTCGGCTCCGGCCCCGGCCAGCTGCAGTCGCCGCAGGCGCTGGCCCTCGACGCCTCCGGCAACATCGCGGTCGCCGACACCGGCAACCTGCGCGTCGCGCGCTTCGCGGCCGACGGCTCCTACCTGGGGTCCTTCGCGGTCAGCGACGCGCCGCGCGGGATCGCGGTCACGCCCGACGGCAGCCGGATCTACGTGTCGGACACGCGCAACCGCATCACGGTCTACGACGGCGGCGGCACCCAGCTCGACCAGTTCGGCGGCACCGGCTCCAAGCTCGGCAAGCTCAACGCCCCGGCCCAGCTCAGCCTCGACCAGGGCGGCAACCTGTGGGTCGCCGACCGCGGCAACAACCGCATCCAGGAGTTCGGCCCCAACGGCGAGCGCCTGCAGGCGATCGGCGAGCGCGGCATCGGCGACGGGCAGTTCATCCACCCGACCGGCGTCAGCGCGGACTGCAACGGCAAGGTCACGGTGACCGACAGCGACAACAACCGCGTGACGACGCTGACGCTCACGACCCCGACGCCCGGCCTGGCCTGCCGCCCGCTCGGCCCGATCGGCGCGCCGCCGGCGCTGAAGTTCCCGACGCTGCCCGAGCCCCTCGGCCCGCAGCTGAGCGTGAAGGTCCTCCGCAAGGCCGGGCTGCTGAGCGCGCGGAACCTGCCGGTCCGCGTCGGCTGCGACACGACCTGCGCGCTGACCGCGTCGGCGACGATCGTCCAGCGCGGCACGCCGCGCACGGTCGGCAAGGGCAAGAAGAAGCACACGGTCAAGCCCGTGTCGATCGACCTCAAGCAGATCAAGCTGACGATCCCGGCGGGCTCGTCGAAGATCGTGCGGCTGACGGTCTCCAAGGCCGACGCGGCCAAGCTGAAGAAGGCGCTGAAGGGCAAGAAGGGCCTGGACGTGGCCCTCCAGCTGGAGGCGACCGCCGCGGCCGGCCAGCCGACGTCGGAGACGACGCGCCTGCAGGCGACCGCGTAGTTGTAGATCTAGTTCGCGAAGATCTCCCCGACGACCGCGTCGAGGGCGCCGACCACCGTGTCGACGTCCTCGATCGTGGTCGCCGGGCTCATCAAGGCCATGTTGTGGAACGGGGTCAGCATCACGCCGCGGTTCAGCAGCGCGGCGTGGATGAGGTCGTCGAGCAGGTGGTCGATCGCCGCCAGCGCGTCGGCGCCGGTCGCGTGCGGCGCGGGCGTGTAGCCGAACTCCGCGCGGGCCCCGAGCGCGACGACGTGCCACGGCGCGCCGTGCTTGGCGAAGACGTCGCGCACGCCCGCCACGTAGCGGTGGCAGGTGAGCAACATGGAGGTGTAGGCCTCCTCGGTCAGCACCTGGTGGAGCGTCGCGCGCGCGGCGGCCAAGGACAAGGCGTTGCCCGCCAGCGTCCCGCCGACGCCGCCCCAGTCCAGGTAGTCGCCCTCGGTGTCGGCCAGCACGCGGTCGCGCAGGTCCGCGCTCAACCCGTAGGCCCCGATCGGGACGCCGGCGGCCAGCGCCTTGCCGAGCGTCACCGCGTCGGGGCTCAGGCCCCACGCGCGCACGCAGCCGCCCAGGCCGGTCGACATCGTGTGCGTCTCGTCGTAGATCAACAAGGTGTCGGTCTCCGCGCACGCCTCCTCCAACCCCTTCAGGAACCCGTCGGCGGGCAGGACCATGCCGACGTTGGTCATCGCGGGCTCGGCGAGGACGACCGCGACGTCGCGCGGCGCCAGCGCGGCGCGCACCGCGTCGAGGTCGTTGAAGGGCACCACCTTGGTCGTCAGCGCCGGGTCGACCGGCGCGCCGACGTTGCCCTCGCGCGGGACCACGCGGCCCGAGGCGTCGAGCGTCGCCACCGTCTCGTCGACGGTCCCGTGGTAGGCGTGGAGGAAGATGAGGATCTTGCTCCGGCGCTGCACCTGACGGCACATGCGCAGCGCGAAGCGGTTGGCGTCGGTCGCGCTCAGCGCGAACTGCCACGCGGGCACGCCGAAGCGGCGGCCGAGCTCCTCGCCGACGGCGATCGCGTCCTCGGTGGGCATCATGGTGGTGATGCCGCCGCGGTCCCGCGCGCGCGAGACGATGGCCTCGACCGTCGGCTCCGGCGAGTGGCCCGGCAGCGACCCCGTGTCGCCCAGCGCGACGTCGACGTACTCGACGCCGTCGACGTCGGTCACCCGCGCCCCGCGCGCCTCCGCGAGGTAGACCGGCGTGCCGCCCGCCCACTTGGCCATCCACGGCATCGGGACGCCGTGCAGCAGCGCGTGCGACGCGCGCCGCGCGAGCTGGACCGAGCGCGGGTGCTCGGCGGCGAAGCGCGCCCGCTCGCGATCGAGCAGGGCCTGGAGGCGGGTGCGGTCGAGGTCGGCGGCGGCGTGGGGCATCGCGGCGAGCCTAGCTCGCCGGAACGCGTCCCTCCGCACGAAGCCAGGCCTCGGTCCTCGCCATCCCGTCCTCCAGCGAGACCGCGGGCGCGTAGCCGAGCACGTCGCGCGCCCGGGCGATCGAGTAGGTCCCGGTGCGCGCGAGGTAGCGCGCGGCCGACGCGTTGATCTCGGTCTCCTGGCGGGCGACCCGCGCGCCGAGCGCAGCGGCCGAGGCCAGCGCGCGCGACGGCCCGGTGGGCAGCGTCGCCAGCCGGCGCCCGAGCATCCGCGCGTAGTGCCCGAAGAACTCGGCGGTCGTCACGCCGACGCCGTCCGACAGCGTGAAGACGCCGCCCGCGCCGTCGGGGTGCGTCGCGGCGAGCACGATCCCGTCGACCAGGTTGTCGATGAACACCGGCGAGAACACGCCGCGCCCGCGCGCCGGGAGGACGAACCGGCGCCGCTCGATCTCCTCCACGGGCAGCAGCGTCCACGGGCGCGAGCGCGGGCCGTAGACGTCGCCCGGCCGGACGATCGCGCACGGGACCTCGCCCGCCGCGTGCGCGCGCAGGACGAGCGCCTCGGAGGCGATCTTCGTGTCGACGTAGGGCACGCCGTTGGGCTCGGTCGGATAGGACTCGTCGACGCCGTCGGGGAACGCGAAGCCGAAGACCGTCACCGACGACAGGTGCACCACGCGCGTCGCGCCGCCGGCCGCGCGGGTCGCCGCGTCGAGCACGTGCTTGGTCCCCAGCGCGTTGACGCGCCAGACCGCGCGCGGGTCGGCGCCGCTCATCGAGACGATCGCCGCCGTGTGGATCACGAGGTCGCTGCCCGCGGCGTGGTCCTGCCAGGCGCCGGGCGCGCCGACGTCGCCGGCCACGACGCCGCGCGCCGGGTCGGCGGCGACGTCCACGCCGCGCACCTCGTAGCCGTCGCGCGCGAAGCGGTCGCCCAGCGCGCGGCCGATGAAGCCGCTCGCGCCCGTGATGAAGACGCGGCCGCTCACGACGACGCCCGCGCCGGCTCGGCCTCCGGCCCGCGCGGGTCGCGCGGGTCGCGCGGGTCGTGCTCGTGCGACGTGGAGGTGATGCCCGCCGCCTCGGCGGCGTGCGTGGCGGTGGTCTCGCGTCCGGCCATGTCGGGCCGATCGTACGCGTTGACCGACCCCTACAGGTTGAGCACCGCGTGGCCCCACACGTGCACCACCTGGGTCTCCCCCAGCCGCTGTGCCCGACGGGCCGGCGGCGGCGTGTGGCCGTGCAGGTGCAGGCGCGGCGCGACGCGCAGGACGTAGTCGCGCAGCGCGTCGAAGCCCTCGTGGGCGCGGTCGCCGGGCTCGTCGTGGACGCCGCGCGGCGGCGCGTGGGAGACCAGGACGTCGGCGGGCGGCAGGCGCTTGGCGAGCTTGGACGCCGCGCGCTGGGTGTGCTGCAGCGGCGCGCCGCCGGGCGTGTAGCGGACGCAGCCCTCGAAGCCCGCGAACGTCACGCCGGCCAGCGTCAGCGCGCGCAGGTGCAGGTTGGTGGTGTTGGCCGCGTCGAGGTAGCGGCCGTCGTCGTGGTTGCCGTAGACGCCGATCACCGGAAGGTCCGGGAAGCGGCCGAGCGGGTCCAGGACGTCGGGCTCGAGGTCGCCGAGCGTGACGACCGCGTCCGGCTCGTGCGAGCGGACCAGCGCGGGCAGCGACAGCCACGACGGGTCGTCGGCGAGGATCAGCAGGCGCATGCGCCGGCGAGCGCGTCGGGCGCCAGGAGCAGGCCGGCCGGATGCTCGCCCGCGACGACCAGCGCCAGCGACGCGAACACCTGGTGCAGGACGCCGAACGCGCCGCGCACCGGCGCCGGGTCGAACGGCGTCAGCCGGCACGACGGGCCCTTGAGCGCCCGCAGCGTCCGGGCCAGCGCCGCCAGCCGCGCCCACGCGGCCTCGGCGGCGACCGGGCGCGTGCGCTCGTTGGTGTAGGCCTCGATCAGCGCGGGGTAGCCGACGGCCTGCTCGCCCAGCTCGGCGCGCAGCGCGTGCCGCACCGCCGCGGTCCGCGCCGCGTCCGCGGGATCGGGGCGCAGCTCGTCCTGGGCGCCGTCGGCCCAGGCCAGCACGTCGAGGGGCACGGCGCCCGACGTCCGCTGCAGCCACAGCAGGACCTGCGGGTCGGCGGTCCAGCGCGCGAGCTCCTCGGCGGTCGGCACCAGCGGGTCGCCCGCGTCGTCGGCCAGCAGCGCCAGCGCCTCGCCGATCCCCTGCAGGTACTCGGCGCCGACGTCGGCCTGCGCCTCGAACGGCAGCGCCGCCCGCAGCGCCCGGCGCTCCTCGAAGGCCAGCCGCTGCGCCGCCGCCTGCGCGCCCAGCAGCGGGACGATCCGCGCGCGCAGCTCGGCCTGCGCCACGCGCTCGCGCTCGTCCAGCAGCTCCGGCAGCGCCCGCATCCCGGCATGGCAGGCGGTCACGACGCGCCCCAGCGCGTCGAGGGCGACCGACCGGGAAGGTGGCTGCGCCGCGGGCATCAGAGCACCTGTTCCCCGGGTGGGTGGCGTGAAACGGGCGCGCACGCGGGGAAGACCGCGGCTGGCGGCCGCGATGGCGCTCGGTTAGGATCACCGCGATCGGATCACTTAGCGGACCTCACTGACCAGATCCACGGATGGCCGAACCCCTGCTGACGGGTGCCGCGACGAAGGTCGGCGGCAAGCTGGCCGGTGCGGCGTCGCGTCGCGGGCGGGACTTCTGGCGCGAGGAGCGAGAAGGCCATCGCCTGCTCGAGCGGATCGCCGCCGCCGTCAAGGCCGACGCCGACGTCCACCACGCCGTTCGGCTGCCGCTCGCGAAGGTCGTCCAGAAGAAGCTGGAGACGAGCCCGGACGCGCAGGGCGCGCTCTCGCTCCTGCTCGACGGCGAGGACGTCCCCGAGGCCGCCGCGGCGCTGGCGCAGATCACCGCCCGACTCGTGGCGGACGAGGTCGACTGGCCCGACGCCTTCGACGCCCGGCGGTTCGGCGCGCTCGTCGCCGAGCACGCGCGCGCGTCGGTCAACGCCGTCAAGGCGACCGACCGCGCCGCGGCGCACGTCGACGCCAAGGAGACGCGCGAGCAGGTCGAGCGCATGACGCGCAAGGTGGCCGAGGCGCTGGAGGGCCGCGACCGAGGAGCCGTCCCGCCCGGCCTCCCGCTGCTGCCGCCGTTCTCGCCCGGCGCCGGCCCGATCGAGGTCACGTCGCACGCCTCGCTGCTGGAGGTCCTGCGCTCGTCCGAGCAGCGGTTCCCGCTCGTCGGCCGTGGCGACGTCATGGACGAGGTGGCGGAGTGGCTGAGCACGCCGCCGCCGGGCGCGGGCCGGCCCGACCACCGTGTGATGGTCATCCACGGACCGGGCGGGGCGGGCAAGACGCGTCTGGCCGCGGAGGCGCTGCACCTCGCCCAGACCGCGGGCTGGGTCGGCGGCTTCCTCGGCCCGCAGGACGCCGGCCGGGTGGACTGGGCGGCGCTCTCGCACCCCCAGTTCCCGCTGGCGGTCGCCGTCGACTACGCGGAGGCGCGGCGCGGCGACCTGCAGCACCTGCTCCAGGAGGCGCCGATCGGGCGCGCCGCCGACGCCCCGCTGCGCGTGATCCTCGTCGTCCGCGAGGGCAAGATGCAGCGCGAGAGCTGGCTCGGCCGCCTCGCCGGGCCGGCGGACCTCGGACGCCGGGCCGGCGAGCTGCTCGACGAGGACGCGATCTGGTCGGTGTCGCTGGAGGAGAGCCTCCCGGAGGTCGACGATCGCCAGGCGCTCTGGTCCTCGGCGCGCGAGGTGCTCGGCCGCCCCGGCGAACCGCCCGAGCACCTCGCCGGGCCGCTGTTCGAACGCCCGCTGTACGTGCTGCTCGACGCCTCCCAGGAGATGGTGCTGGAGGACGGCGACGAGGTGGGCGACGTCGCGCCGACGGCGCAGCAGCTGCTCGACCGCGTGCTCCGCCACGAGCGCAAGTACTGGACCGAGGCCCGGCGCGAGCTCGACCTCCGCCTCGACGAGCGCGAGATGAACGACGTCGCGATCGCCGCCACGCTCGTCGGCGGCGTCCCGCGGCCGGCCTTCGAGCGCGCGCTCGCGGCCCTCGAGTGGCTCCAGGATCCCGGCCAGCGCCGGCGGGTCGCCGACTGGTGGTGCGCGGTGTACGCGACGAGCTCCGGCAACGTCCGGGGGATCGAGCCGGACATCGTCGGCGAGTACCAGATCGTCCGGGCGCTCACCGAGCCCCACGGGCCGCGCGACCAGCTCGGCGGGTCGTGGCCGCCCGAGCGGTTGACCGCGCTGGTCGCCACGGCGTCGCTCTCCGGCCGTCAGCGGATCCTGCACGTGCTCACGCGCATCGCGGCCAGCGAGGACACCGCGGGCGTGCGGACCGCGCGCGCCGTGCTGAGCGAGGTCCTCAGCCGGCACCTCGACGAGTTCCTGCCGGGCGCGCTCGACCGGTCGCAGGTCGAGCTCCACCACCACGAAGGGCGCGCCGGCGAGTCGTTGGCGGCCACGGTCGCGTCGGCGGTCGTGGCCGCGGACAAGCTCGAGCTGGTCACGCCGGACCTCGGCCAGGGCCACGAGCGCCGTCGCCGTGTCACCGACGACCCGGGCATCGCCGCGCGCGCGGCCGCGATGCAGATCGTGCGCCGCCAGATCGAGCGCATCGCCGAGCGCGAGTACCGCGACGGTCGCTGGACCGTCGACAGGTACCTCGTCGTGATGGCCTGGACGGTGGACCTCGACCTGCGCTCCGGCCTCGACCAGCTCGCGCTGGCGCGGATCGACGAGCTGGCGCGGATCGTGCCGAGACCGGACCTGCTGCTCGCGCACATCAACCTCCGCTCCGGACGCCGGCTCGAGACGGCTCGGCACCTCGACGCGGCCGAGGCGTGCTACCAGCGCGCCCTGGCCGAGCTGACCGCGCTCGGCGAGCAGGACACGCACCTGGCCTACGTCGTGTGGCACGACCTCGGGGACATCGCGAGCGCGCGCGGGGACCTCGACGAGGCGATGACGCGCTACGAGACGGCCTGGAAGGGCAAGCAGCGGGTCGCCGGCGTCGGCGACGAGAGCACGATCACCACCTTGCTCGCGATCGCCCGCCTCCTGGCCAAGCGCGACGTGGAGGCCGCGCGCGACCTGCTCCGCCGCGGCGAGGAGTCCATCGCCGGCGAGCCGGAGGAGCAGCCGGCCCGCCTGCGCGACTTCGTGCCGGACCTCATGCTGGTGGCGGGTCGTCAGGCGGAGCGGGAGGATCGCCTCGCGGAGGCCAAGGACCTCTACGAGCGCGGCCTGCGCGAGATGGAGGCGCGCGGGCGTGGCGCCGACGATCCGCTGACCTACATCTTGCTCCGCGACCTCGGCGACGTCGCACGGGCCGCCGGTGAGCGGTCCGCGGCGAAGAAGCTCTACGAGCGGGCGCTGGAGGGCAAGGCGCGGCTCGCCGGCGCGCCCGACGAGGACACGGTCAACACGCTGACGCTCCTGGTGCAGACGATCGCCGAGGAGGATCTCGACGCCGCGCTCGCGCTGCTGGCCGACCGCGGGCAGCGGATCGCGGCCGACGCGCCGCTCGACCTGCAGCTGCGCCTCCGGTACCTCGAAGCCGACCTCCTCTCGGAGCATCACCGACACGACCAGGCCATCGAGGTCGCCCGGGAGATCCAGGACTCGTTCGTCACCCACGAGGTGCGCCAGGCGATCCTGGACGTCAGCGCCGACCCGATCGTCGACGAGGTGAACTCGGTCTCGATCGCGATCGACGGGCTGCGGCTGGCCCGCCGCGCGTTCGGCAGCGGCGACCCGCGGCTGCCCGCGTTGGGCGCGCGGCTCGCGGTGACGCTCGCGCAGACCGTCGGCTCGCTGATCATCTCGAAGCTCAGCCTCGCGGAGACCAGCATCGACGAGGCCATGCGGGCCTCCTCGAACGTCCCGGACCCGAACCGGTTCCCCGAGGTCGCCCGGCTGCGGGACGAGATCGAGACGCTGGTACCCGACTACGGGTCGTTCATCGTCGAGGCGGACGCGCGGATCGCCGACGCCGTCGCGCAGGTCATGGCCGAGCCGATGATGGTGCCGCTGGCGTCCCCGCCGAGCGGCACGCCCGACGTTCGCGACGACGTCGGGAGCCGGAACTGGCTCGTCGGGCTCCTCTGCTCGAAGTGGGACGGGACCCAGGACATCGGCGCTCAGGCGGCGCCGATCCTGACGCTGTACGTCGCCGACGCGCTCGGGTACGGCAACGAGCTGGTCGACGACGACGAGGTCTGGCTCGACGAGCGCAGCGCCGACGCCGCCGCCCCGGCGGTCCGCCTCCTGGCCGCGGACCTCCTCGCGACCGGCTCCGTCGACGCGCGACAGGCCGACGAGCTCGCGCGGGCCGCGCATCGGCACGCGGTCGCCGGCGCCGCGGAGCGCGCGCACGGCCGCGAGGACCTCGCGCGCGCCGAGCGGCTGTGGCTGGAGGTCATCGCCCTGAGCCCCGAGCGTTCCACCTCGACGAGCGCCACCTGGAGCAGGCTCGCGGGCCTGTCGTTCCAGCGCGGCGACGAGGCCGAGGAGCTCGAGCGCCTGTGGCGCTCCGCCGAGTCCATGGCCTCCCTCGAGGTCCTCGCGGACACGCGCGCCGCGAGCGTCGTCCGCAGGCTGATCCAGCTCGCGGCCCGGCACGACCCCGACCGGGCGTCCGCCTTCCTGAAGGCCTTGCTCGCCGAGGCCGACGCCGCCGGCGAGGCCGGTCCGAGGCAGCGGCTGCGGGAGCTCGAGGTCCAGCTGCTGGTCGACACCGGCGAGCGGGAGCGTGCCGCCGCGCTGGCGGACGACCACCTCGACGAGGCCGTGCGCGCCGCGCTGCGCCAGGCGATCGCGACCCGCTCGCCGGAGCCGCCCGCCACCGCGCCGGTCACCCCCTCGGCCGAGCTGGCCCTCGCCGCGGCAGGCGCCTTCCGCCCCACGGACCCGCGGCTGCCGCGCTTCGCGAGCGCCCTGCTGAACGTCGCCGAGACGGCGGGCAACGAGGCGATCCTCGCGACCTACGGCTCGCAGGCGGGCGAGCGGACCGACGATCACGAGCGGATCGTCTGGCTCACCGTCGAGAAGATCTCATCGCTTGTCCGGCGCGCGGCCACCGACCTGCTGCCGGTCGACGACGACGCGCCGGACGACGGTGGCGACCTGCTGCGGAGCTGGCTCCTCCGCGCGACGCTCGAGGCGGAGAAGGCCGAGCTGGTCGACCACCTGGCCACCGTGCTGACGCTGCTCGTCCGGCTGTCCGACGGGACGACCCCGCGCGGTTCGCGCCTGCCGCTGCTCCAGGTGGAGATCTGGTCGTCTCCGACGAGCGACGCGCGGGTCGAGGCCGAGGGCGCCCGCCTGGCGCGGTTCCTGGCCGACGCCACGCCCGATCCGCAGGCCGCGGCGGCGGTGGTGGCGGAGGCCCACCGGTACGCGGTGGTCCGAGCGGGCGTGATGGCCGGCGACCTCGGCCGGATCGACGAGGGCGAGGCGCTCCTGCGGCGGGCGCTGGAGATGGTCGACGGGCCGAGCGCGCCGCAGGGCTCGCCGCTGAGGATCAGCGTCGTCGAGGGCCTGGCCGACCTCGCCCTGGCCCGTGGCGACGTCGCGGCCGCGATCCTGTCCCTCGAGCAGGTCCACGAGCGGGCGGCGGCCAAGCACGGCCCCACCCATCCCAAGGCCGTCGCCGCGCTGCGGCGGCTCGCCGACGCGATCGCCACGACCGACGCCGACCGTGCGGGAGCGCGGATCGAGCGGGCGATCGAGGACGCGGGCGAGGACGGCGAGCGGCTCGCGCGGATGCTCGCCGAGCCGACCGCGGACGCGACCGGCTAGGCCAACGTCAGGCTCACGCCGCCGTCGGTGCGCTCCGCGCGCAGCCGGACCGAGGAGGGCGTCAGCGAGACCAACGGCGTCGCGGGCACGACGTGGTGGACCGGCGTGAGCGCGGGCGTGGCGTGATGGGGATGGCCGGCGTCGGCGGTCGCGGTGGCGGGGACCAGCGCCGAGAGCGCGATGGAGGACTTGGCGAAGAGGAGGTTGGAGGTCATGGCGAGGATCTTCCGGCCGGCGACCGGGAGCGGCCTGGGTGGTTCCTGGGCGATCCGTGAGACGGCGGCGGCCGCCGCGGCGGCGGCGCGTCACCCCGCGCGGGCGATCCGCCGTCACCCGCGCGGCGCCTACGGTCCGCCCATGGGTGAGGCGATCGGTCAGTCGTTGCCGCTGGCGATCGGCGTGGCGATCAGCCCGATGCCGATCGTGGCGGTCGTGCTGATGCTGGTCACGCCGCGGGCGCGGACCAACGGCCCGGCGTTCCTGATCGGCTGGCTGGCCGGCGTCGGGATCCTGGGCGCGATCCTGCTGGTCGTCGCCGACCCGGCCGGGGCCAGCCACCACGGCGCGCCCGCGACGTGGGTCAGCTGGGTCGAGCTCGGGCTCGGCCTGCTGCTGCTCGCCGTCGCCGTGCGCCAGTGGCAGCACCGTCCGCACGCCGGCGACGACGTCGCCGCGCCGAAGTGGATGTCCGCGCTGGACACGTTCACGCCGGCGCGCTCGTTGGCGGTCGCCGCGGCGCTGGCCGCCGTCAACCCCAAGAACCTGCTGTTGATCGTCGCCGGCGCGGCGGCGGTCGCGCAGACCGGCGCGTCGTCCGGCGACCAGGTCGTCGCGTGGGTCGTCTTCACGATCGTCGCGTCGATCGGGGTCGGCGCGCCGGTGGCGATCTTCTTCTCGATGGGCGACCGCGCCGCCCACGTCCTGGACGAGCTGAAGACGTGGATGGCCACCAACAACGTCGCGATCATGGCCGTGGTCTGCCTGGTGATCGCCGCCAAGCTCGTCGGCGACGGGATCGCCGGGCTGTCCACCTGAGCGCCACGGTCACGCCACCGCAACATCATCGCCTTGCGGCTCCGGGATCCTGGCGCCCGTGCGGCAGGCCCTCGTGCTGTCCGGATGCGCCCTGCTGCTCGCCGGCGCGGTGGCGGCGACTGGCTCGGCTCCGGCGACCCGCTGCGCGGCGGCGCGCTGGCGCGGGCCGGCGACCGGCTCGTCGCGGGCCTGGCCGCGGCCGCGCCGGCGTGGATCGCGATCGACCTGATGCTCTTGGTCCTCGGCTACCCGCTGCCGGCGCGCTTCCTGATCCCGGCGTCCGCCGCGGCGGCGGCGCCGATCGGCGTCGGCGTGACCACGCTGGGGGCTCGGCGCGCTCCTCGGTGACGTCGATCCGGGCGGCGTCCTGGCCGGGATCGTGGTCGTCCTGGTCTACCGCCGCCTGCGGCGCGGGGCCGACGCGGGCTAAGCGCGCCACCGTCTCGGCCACCCGCTAGCGTCGCCCGCCGTGTCGGTCTCCGCCCCACCCCGCGACGCCACCGCGCTGGGGCGGTCCTTCACGTGGCTGTGGGCGGCCTACGCGGTCAGCACGTTCGGCACCTGGGTCGCCTTCGACGCGTTCCCGATCCTCGCGATCACCCAGCTGCACGTCGGCCCGGCGGCGGTGTCGGCGCTGGCCGTGGCGGGGATGGCGGTCGCCGCGCTGATCGCCGTGCCGCTCGGCCCGTGGGTCGAGCGACGGCCCAAGCGCCCGGTGATGATGGCGATGGACCTCGTCCGGCTCGTGGCGCTGCTGACCGTGCCGGTCGCCTACGCGCTGGGCGGGCTGACGTTCGCGCAGTTGGTGGTGGTGTCGGTGGTCGTCGGCGCGGCGGACATCGCGTTCCGCTCGGCGTCCGGCGCGTTCCTGAAGGCCTTGGTCGCACGCGAGGGCCTGCTGGCGGCCAACGGGCGCTTCGAGTCGACGACGTGGACGGCGACCGCGCTCGGCCCGCCGCTGGGCGGCGCGGCGATCGGCGTGCTGGGCGCGGCGACGACCGTGGTCGCCAACGCGGTGAGCTTCGGGGCGTCGGCGCTGGCGCTGCGGGCGATCGGGCCGGGCGGCGAGGACGAGGCCGCAGGCCCGGCGCCGCCCGCGCGCCTGCGCCGCGGCGACCTGCTCGTCGGCTGGCGGACGATCCGCGCCGACGCCGACCTGCGCACCCTGTTCGTCAACAACGCGCTGGTCAGCGCGCTGATCCTGGCGCCGGGCCCGGCGCTGGCGGTCCTCATGCTCGGCGAGCTGGACTTCGCGCCGTGGCAGTACGCCCTGGCCTTCGGCGCCCCGTGCGTCGGCGGGCTGGCGGGCGCGCGGCTGTCGCGCCGGGCCGTCGCTCGGCTCGGGACGCGCCGCGTCCTGCTCGTCTTCGGCACGCTGCGCGCGTGCTGGCCGATCGGGCTGGCGCTCGTGACGGCCGGCGCGGGCGGGCTGGCGCTGGTCATCGCGCTGCAGCTCGGCCTGGTCACGTGCATGGGCGTCTTCAACCCCGTGCTGGCCACCGAGCGCCTCCAGCGCACGCCCGACGACCGCGTGGCGCGGGTGCTCGCGGCCTGGAACCTGTCGAGCAACGCGACCCGCGCGGCGACGACCGCGCTGTGGGGCGTCCTGGCGGCGCTGACGTCCGCCCGCGCCGCCGTGGCGGTCGCGGGCGGGCTGCTGCTGCTGACGCCGCTGCTGCTCGGGCGCTACCGCTCCGTGTCGAAGTAGAACCCGGCGCGCAGGTCCTCCAACAACCCGGGGTGCGTCGGCTCCCAGCCCAGCAGCGCGCGGGTCTTGGCCGACGACGCGCGGTTGTCGAGGCTCACGAGCCGCCCGAGGAAGCGGAAGTGCTCGGGCTCACGCGACTCGACGGGCACGTCGAGCTGCTCGCCGATCGCCGCCGCGATGTCGCGGAACGGGATGCCCTCCTCGTCGTTGGCGTGCAGGCGCTGCCCGGCGGGCGCGGACTCCAGCGCGAGCCGGAACAGGCGCGCGGAGTCGAGCGTGTGGCCGGCGGGCCAGTGGTTCGCGCCGTCGCCGACGTAGCCGGAGGCGCCGGTCTCGCGCGCGATCTGGATCAGCGTCGGGACGAAGCCGTGCCGGTCGGCCTCGCTGTGGACGGTCGGCGCGAGCCGGACGACCGAGGAGCGCACGCCGCGGTCGGCCAGCGCGATGACCGCGTTCTCGTTGGCGACGCGCCCGCCGCCGTCGCCGTGGTCGTCCTCGGTGCCGGCCCGCCCGGTGATGCCGAGCATCGCCAGCATCAACGTGCCCGTGGTGCCGACCAGCGGCTTGCCGCTGTCGGCGAGCGCGTCGCCGATCGCGTCGATGGCGGCGCGGTCGACGGCCACCGACCGGTCCATGTCGCCCGCCGCCATCAGGTCGTGGCGGTAGGCGAGGTGGATGACGCCGTCGGACTCGGCGGCGGCCGCGCGCAGGACGTCGAGGTCGTCGAGGTCGCCGCGCACGACCTCCGCGCCGGCCGCCTCGAGCTGGGCGGCGGAGGCGTCGGAGCGAGCGAGGCCGAGGACCGTGTGGCCGTGGCCCAGCAGCTCGGGGACGACGGCGGAGCCGATGTGACCGGACGCGCCGGTGACGAAGACCTTCATGGGGAGAACCTCCGGGAGGAGTGATGACACTTGGTGCCGTCACGGTAGCACCCGCGATGACACCTGGTGACATCGCTTAACATGTCCGGCCCGATGGCCCGCTGGCAACCCGACGCACGCAACCGCCTCGCCGCCGCCGCGCTCGACCTCTACGAGGAGCGCGGCTTCGAGGGCACGACCGTGGCCGAGATCGCGGAGCGGGCCGGGCTGACCAAGCGCACGTTCTTCCGCCACTTCGCCGACAAGCGCGAGGTGCTGTTCTCGGGCACCGACGAGCTGGAGCGGCTGATCGTCGACGGGATCGCCGCCGCGCCGGCCACCGAGGCGCCGCTGGACGCGGTCGTCGCCGGGCTGGCCGCCACGGCGGAGGTGTTCGACGCCGAACGCCTCCCCTACGCGCGGCGGCGGGCGGCGATCGTCGACGCCAACCCGGACCTGCGGGAGCGCGAGCTGATCAAGATGGAGCGGCTGTCGACGTCGATCGCCGCCGCGCTGGGCGAGCGCGGCGTCGCCGAGCCCGCGGCCTCGCTGGCCGCGCGCGCTGGCGTGACGATCTTCCACGTGGCCTTCGGGCAGTGGGTCGGCGGCGAGGAGCAGCGGGACTTCGGCGCGCTGATCGAGCGGACGGCGCGGGAGCTGCGGGCGGTCGCTCTAGCCTGAAGGGCATGAGCGTTGCCGCCGCGCCGCAGCTCCTGGACTTCCAGCACACCTACGCCGACGCCTTGGAGGGGCTCTACGTCCCCTGGCAGGGCGCGGTCGCGCCCGAGCCGCGGTTGTTGGTGCTCAACGACGCGCTGGCGCGCGAGCTGGGCGCCGACCCCGAGGCGCTGCGGGCGCCGGAGGGCGTCGCCGCGCTGGCGGGCTCGGTCGCCCCGGCCGGGTCGCGGCCGATCGCGATGGCCTACTCCGGCCACCAGTTCGGCTCGCTGTCGCCGCGCCTGGGCGACGGGCGCGCGCTGCTGCTCGGCGAGGTGCTGGATGTCGAAGGGCGCCGCCGCGACCTGCACCTGAAGGGCTCGGGGCGCACGCCGTTCGCGCGCGGCGGGGACGGCAAGGCGGTCGTCGGGCCGATGCTGCGCGAGCACGTGGTCGGCGAGGCGATGCACGCGCTCGGGATCCCGACGACGCGCGCGCTGGCGGTCGTCGCCACCGGCGAGCGCGTCCGGCGCGAGACCTCGCTGCCCGGCGCGGTCCTCGCGCGCATCGCCGCGAGCCACCTGCGCGTCGGGACGTTCCAGTACGCCTCGCTGACGGGGAACGTCGAGCTGGTCCGGCGGCTGGCCGACTACGCGATCGCCCGCCACCACCCGGACGCGGCCGCCGCGGACAACCCGTACCTGTCGCTCCTGGCGTCGGTCGTCGACGTCCAGGCCGCGCTGATCGCCCGCTGGATGTCGGTGGCCTTCGTCCACGGCGTGATGAACAGCGACAACATGACGATCTCGGGCGAGACCATCGACTACGGCCCGTGCGCGTTCATGGAGGCCTTCGACCCGGCGGCGACGTTCAGCTCGATCGACCACGGCGGCCGCTACGCCTACGGGATGCAGCCGGCGCTGGCGCAGTGGAACCTCGCGCGGCTGGCCGAGACGCTGCTGCCGCTGGTCGCCGACGACCAGGAGTCGGCCGTCGCCGCCGTCACTCCGGTCCTCGAGTCGTGGTGGACGCGCTACGACGCGGCGTTCTTGGACCGCCTGCGCGCCAAGCTCGGGCTCGGGGGCGACGATGGCGGCGACGACGAGCTGGACGCGACGCTCGTCGCCGACCTGCTCGGCCTGCTGCGCGCCGACCGCGTCGACTTCACCACGTTCTTCCGCGCCGCCGCCGCGACCCTGCGCGGCGACCGCGCGCGCGACGCGCGCGGCCTGCTCCTCAGCCTCCCGGCCTGGGACGCGTGGGAGGCGCGCTGGCGCGAGCGGCTCGGCGAGGCGGGCCGCTCCGACGCGGGCGCCGCGGCCACCGCCGACGCGATGGACGCGATCAACCCGGTGTACATCCCGCGCAACCACGCCGTCGAGGACGCGCTGACCGCCGCGACCGTCGGCGACCTCGCGCCGCTGACGCGCCTGGTCGACGCCGTCACGCACCCGTTCGTCGAGCGCGCCGACCTCGCCGACCTCGCCGCGCCCGGCCCCGAGGACGACATCTACGTCACCTACTGCGGCACGTAGCGGCGGCCGGCCGGCGATGGCCGGTCAGCCGATCGCCACCGGCGTGCCGGGCAGGTTCGCCCGCCCGACGCGCCGGACGATCGCGCCGATCGCGCGGTTGTCGAAGCGGACGCAGCCGTGGCTGGCCGCGGTGCCGAGCGGGTCGCTCAGCGACGCGCCGCCACGGCCGTGCAGCGCGACCTGGCCGTCGCCGCCCTCGAACGTCGTCAGCACCTCGCTGTGGGCGCTGAGCGCGAGGATCCACGCGCCGGCGAAGCTCGACGCGGGCGTGCGGTAGCCCGCCTGGATCGCGAACAGCCCGCGCGGCGTCGGGGTCGACGGCTTGCCGACGACGACCCGCCAGCGCCCGACCGCGCGGCCGTCTCGCAGCAGCGTGGCGCGGCGCTCGGCGCGCGCGACCTCGATCCGCCAGCGGGTGCGCCGGACGACCACGCGTTCCGCGGCGACCCAGCCGTGCGCGGTGTTGGGACGGCGATCCAGGCGCACGCGCAGCAGGCAGCCGTGCGCGGTCGGATGGGCGCGCAGGACCAGGCGCCACGAGCCGTAGAGGGTCGCCGGCGCCCGGTCGACGGGCTCGGCGAGGCGGGTGCGCACCGGCGTCCCGCCCGGCACCCAGACGCGCAGCGCGGAGGCCCGCGACGGCGCGGCGTGCCGCGGGCAGGCGGCGGGCGCGCCCGCGCTCGCGCTGCCCGCCGCGCCGCCGGGCAGCGCCCACGGCAACCCCATCATCAACGTCCCGGCGACGACCGCTCGACGCATCGCGGCGCCCAGGGTGGCGCGCGCGAGGATGACCGCACGTCACCCCCGGCGGGGGATCGTCAGCGCGCCGACAGCGCCTCGGGCGTGAGGTCGGCGATCGACGCGTAGCCGTCGACGGCCATCAGCAGGTCGGCCTCGGCCAGCAGCGAGCGCAGGACGTGGACGATCCCGTCCTCCCCACCGACGGCCAACCCGTAGGCGTACGGACGGCCGACGCCGACGGCCCGCGCGCCCAAGGCCAAGGCCTTGACGACGTGCTCGCCGCCGCGCACGCCGGAGTCGAAGACGACCGGGACGTCGCCGGCCGCCGCGACGACCGCGGGGAGCAGGTCGATCGCCGCCGCGCCGCCGTTGGCCTGGCGGCCGCCGTGGTTGGAGCAGTAGATGCCGTCCACGCCGCCGTCGACCGCGCGGCGCACGTCCTCGGGGTGGCCGATGCCCTTCAACAGCAGCGGCAGGTCGGTGAGCGAGCGCAGCCACGCGAGGTCGTCCCAGCTCAGCGCCGGGTCGGAGAACCCGAGCGCCCAGGCCAGCGCGGCCGCGCGCGGGTCCTCCTCGGGCGTCTTGTCCAACTTGGCCCGGAAGACCTCGTCGCTGAAGTAGTTGGCCAAGCACTTGCCCTGCAGCTGCGGGAACGACGCGAGCGCGAGGTCGCGCGGGCGCCAGCCGAGGATCTGCGTGTCGAGCGTGACGACGATGCCCTGGAAGCCCGCGGCCTCCGCGCGCCGGACGAAGCTCGCGGCCAGCTCGCGGTCGGCCGGCGTGTAGAGCTGGAACCAGCCGGGCGTGTCGCCGAGCGCGGCGGCGACGTCCTCCAGCGGGTCGGCCGAGAGCGTCGAGGCGATCATCGGCACGCCGGTCCGCGCGGCGGCGCGCGCGGTCGCCAGGTCGCCGTGGCCGTCCTGCGCGCACAGGCCGATCACGCCGACCGGCGCGAGCATCAGCGGCGAGGCCAACGACAACCCCAGCAGCTCGACCGACAGGTCCCGCTCGGCGGCGCCGGCGAGCATGCGCGGGATCAACCCATAGCGGTCGAACGCCGCCACGTTGAGGTCCTGCGTGTGCTCGTCGCCGGCGCCGCCCGCGACGTAGGAGAACACCTCCTGGCTGAGGCTCGCCTCGGCGCGCCGGGCCAGCTCCGCGTAGGTCATCGGCAGCGACGGCCGCACGCCGGCCAGGCCCTGGAGGTAGATCTCCAGCTGGAAGTCCCCGTAGTTCGGCATGGCGGGGATCCTCGCCGATCCCCGCCATGCGCGTCGCGATCGCTACGCCTTCAGGTCGAAGCGATCCAGGTCCATGACCTTGGCCCAGGCGGCCACGAAGTCGGCCACGAACTTGTCGGCGGCGTCGTCGCCGGCGTACACCTCGGCCAGCGCGCGCAGCTCGGAGTTCGAGCCGAAGACGAGGTCGGCGCGGGTGCCGGTCCACGTGACCTGGCCGTCGAGGCGGGCCTCGTAGGTGCCGTCGCCCGCCGGCTTCCAGTCGGTGCCGAGGTCGAGCAGGTTGACGAAGAAGTCGTTCGTCAGCACGCCCGGGCGCTCGGTCAGGACGCCGTGCGTCGAGCCGCCGGCGTTGGCGCCCAGCACGCGCAGGCCGCCGACCAGGACGGTCATCTCCGGCGCGCTCAGCGTCAGCAGGTTGGCCCGGTCCAGCAGCAGGTACTCGGCCGGCAGGCGGTGGCCCGGCTTGGCGTAGTTGCGGAAGCCGTCGGCCGCGGGCTCGAGCCACTCGAAGGACTCGGCGTCGGTCTGCTCGTCGGTCGCGTCGACGCGGCCGGGCGAGAACGGCACGACGACCTCCTGGCCCGCGTCGCGCGCGGCCTGCTCGATCGCGGCGTTGCCGCCGAGCACGATCAGGTCCGCCAGCGAGACCGGCTTGTCATAGGCCTGCTGGATCTCCTCCAACGTGGCCAGGACCGTCGCCAGCTCGGCCGGGTCGTTGGCCTCCCAGTCCTTCTGCGGGGCGAGGCGGACGCGCGCGCCGTTGGCGCCGCCGCGCTTGTCGCCGCCGCGGAACGTGGACGCCGAGGCCCACGCCGCCTTGACCAGCTGGGACACCGTCAGGCCCGAGGCCAGGATCTTGGCCTTCAGCGCCACGACGTCCTCCGCGCCGATCGTCTCGGCGGGCGCCGCGGGCAGCGGGTCCTGCCAGATCAGCACCTCCTCGGGGACCTCGGGGCCGAGGTAGCGCTCACGCGGCCCCATGTCGCGGTGCGTCAGCTTGAACCAGGCGCGGGCGAACGCGTCGGCCAGCTCGTCCGGGTTCTCCAGGAAGCGGCGCGAGATCTTCTCGTAGGCCGGGTCCACGCGCAGCGAGAGGTCGGTCGTCAGCATCGTCGGGCGACGTGCGGGCGAGTCGGCCGCGGGGCCCGGGACGACGGCCTCGCTGTCCTTGGCGACCCACTGCTTGGCGCCGGCCGGCGACTCCTCGAGCTCCCACTCGTACTTGAACAGGTTCTCGAAGAAGTTGTTGGACCACTTCGTCGGCGTGGTGGTCCAGGTGACCTCCAGGCCGGACGTGATCGCGTCCTCACCCCGGCCCGACTTGTAGGAGTTGCTCCAGCCCAGGCCCTGCTCCTCCAGCGAGGCGCCCTCGGGCTCGGGGCCGACGTGGTCGTCAGGGTCGGCGGCGCCGTGCGTCTTGCCGAACGAGTGGCCGCCCGCGATCAGCGCGACCGTCTCCTCGTCGTTCATCGCCATGCGGCCGAACGTCTCGCGGATGTCGTGCGCGGCGGCCACCGGGTCCGGGTGGCCGTTGGGGCCCTCCGGGTTGACGTAGATCAGGCCCATCTGGACGGCGCCCAGCGGCGTGTCGAGCTTGCGCTCGCCGGTGTAGCGCTCGTCGCCCAGCCACGTGGTCTCCGGGCCCCAGTAGACGTCGCCGTCCGGCTCCCAGACGTCCTCGCGGCCGCCGGCGAAGCCGAACGTCTCGAAGCCCATCGACTCCAGCGCGACGTTGCCCGACAGGACCAGCAGGTCGGCCCAGGACAGCGACTGGCCGTACTTCTTCTTGACCGGCCACAGCAGGCGGCGAGCCTTGTCGAGGTTGGCGTTGTCGGGCCAGGAGTTCAGCGGCGCGAAGCGCTGCTGGCCGGCGCCCGCGCCGCCGCGGCCGTCGGTGATGCGATAGGTGCCGGCGCTGTGCCAGGCCATGCGGATGATCAGCGGGCCGTAGTGGCCGAAGTCGGCGGGCCACCAGTCCTGCGAGGTCGTCAGGACCTCCTCGATGTCGGCCTTGACCGCGGCCAGGTCGAGCGAGTTGAAGGCCTCGGCGTAGTCGAAGTCCTCGCCCAGCGGGTTGGCGACCGCGGGGTTCTTGGCGAGGATCTTCAGGTTGAGGCTGTTGGGCCACCACTCGCGGTTGGCGTCGCCGGCCGTCGGATGAGGCGCGACGCCGTGGGCGAACGGGCAGCCGTCGTTGGCCTCGGGCGAGTCGACGTTCATCTCGCCGACGACGGCGTCAGGGTGCTGGTGATGCTCGGACAAGGGGAACCTCTTGTGCGTGGGTGGTGATCAGGAGGGGTGCGCGGCCGTCGTCGCCGCGCAGTCGGGGCAGAGGCCGCGGTACACGACCTCGGCCTCTTCGATGACGTAGCCGTGGTCGTCGGCGGCCTCGAGGCAGGGCGCGGCGCCGACGGCGCAGTCCACGTCCTCGATCGCGCCGCACACGCGACAGACCAGGTGATGGTGGTTGTCGCCGACCCGCGACTCGTAGCGCGCGAGCGAGCCCGGCGGCTGGATCCGCCGTACCAGGCCCGCCTCGTCGAGCGCCCGCAGGACGTCGTAGACGGCCTGGTGGGAGACGTCGCCGAGGTCGGCGCGCACGTGGTCGATGATCGTGCCGGTGTCGGCGTGCGGGTGGTCGGCGACCACGCCCAGGACCGCGACGCGCGGACGCGTGACGCGCAGGGACGCCCCGCGCAGCATGCGCTCGAGTTCTGGACTGGCCGGCACCGCGGGGCAGTCTGACAGGAAATCTTGAATGAGTCCAGAACAGCCTCCGCCGGCACCGCGCCCCGCGCGCCGACCATCTAGGTTGGCGTGCATGCTCGCTCCCCTCGACGGACGGCTGTCGTGCGCCTACGGCGAGAACGCCGCGCAGGCCCCGGCCGCCCTCCTGGTCACCGACCTCGACGACCCGCTCGCGCTCGGGAGCTTCACGCAGGTCGAGGGCGCGGCGTTGAGCTACAACAACCTCGCCGAGCTGGACCGCCAGCTGCAGACGATCACGCACATGGCGGCGGCCTACGACCGGCCGGGCGCGGCGGCGGGCGCGGGCGCGGCACCGGCGCTCGCGCTGGGCACCAAGCACGGCAACGCCTGCGGCGCGGCCGCCGCGGCGACGCCCGCCGACGCGATCCGGCGCATGCTGGAGGGCGACCTGCGCGCGATCTTCGGCGGCTGCGTGATGTTGGGGTTCTCGGTCGGCGCCGAGGAGGCCGAGCTGCTGCTGAGCCACGCCGTCGAGGGCGGCCGGCGCCTGCTGGACCTCGTCACCGCCGCGTCGTTCAGCGACGAGGCCGTCGAGCTGCTCGCGCGCAAGCACGGCAAGTGCCGCCTGCTGGCCAACCCGGCGCTGGGCGCGCTGGACCGCTCCTCGCTGGACGCCGCGCCGCGCACGCGCCCGGTCCGCGGCGGCGTGCTGGAGCAGCCCAACTACACGTTCGTGCTCGACCTCGACGCGCCCGAGGTCGAGGCCACCGCCCCGCTGAGCGACGCCCAGCGCCACGACCTGCTGCTGGCCTGGGCGGTCGGCGCCACGAGCAACTCCAACACCATCACCTTGGTTCGCGACGGCGCGCTGATCGGCAACGGCGTCGGCCAGCAGGACCGCGTCAGCTGCTGCGCGCTGGCGATCACCCGCGCGACCGACGCCGGCCACGCGATCGCGGGCGCGGTCGCCTACAGCGACAGCTTCTTCCCGTTCCCCGACGCGCCCCAGACGCTGATCGACGCCGGGATCGCGGCGGTCTTCAGCACCAGCGGCTCGGTGCGCGACGACCTCGTGCGCCAGGCATTCCGCGACGCCGGCGTGCCGCTCGCGCAGCTGCCCGACCGCGCGGCGCGCGGGTTCTACGCGCACTGACGCGGGGGTCGAGGCGTAGGCGATCTCGCCGGCGGGCCCGGGGTCCGACGGGCCGCGTGGTCCTCCGCTACCCGCGCGAGGCGCAGGTCGTGTACCGGCGCGCGATCCTGATCGTGTGCCCCTGCTTGGTCTTGATCGTCACGCGCAGGGTGTAGGTGCCGGCGCTCCGGCCGCGCAGGTCGACGGTGATCGTGCGCCGGCGCGGCGAGAGGTGCCCGATGACCTTGCCGTTGAGCTTGGCGGTGCCGGAGCGGATCGCGCGCGTGAGGCTCTTCGACACGGTGAGCTTGCGCCGGGAGGAGCAGGCCTGCGGCGTGGGCTTCGCGGTCGCGGCGGGCGGCGCGGGCGCGGCGGGCGGGGTCGGCTGCGCGGGCGTGGGCGCTGGCGGCGCGGGCGCGGGCTGCTCCGGCATCGGCGCGGGCGGGTCGGGATCCGGGTCGGGCTCCGGCGCGACCGTCGCGCGCAGCGCCGGCGCGGTGGCGCCGTCGGCGTTGTCGTCGATCGCCAGCCGCGCGGCGCGGGGCCCGGCGGCACCGCTCGCGGTGAAGCGCACGCGCACGACGCACGACGCGCCCACCGCGACCGTCTGCCCGTCGCAGCCGTCGGCGACGATCGCGAAGGCGCCCGCGTCGGCCCCGGCCAACGCGACGCCGTCCACCCACAGCGGAAGCGTGCCGCTGTTGGTGACGGTCAGGTCGCGCTCGGACGTGGCGCCGACGCGCAGCGCGCCGAAGTCGGCGTCGGCGACGGTCCGCTCGGTCGGCGGCGTCCACAGCTCGGCGGTCGCCGTGCGCACGCCACCGACGACGCCGCCCGCGATCAGCACATGGCCGTCGGGCAGCGCGGTCAGCGTCGGCAGGTAGCGCTGCGCGGCCGTGCTCCCGGCAGCGCGGAGCGTCCCGCCCGCCGGGTCGAACACCGCGGCGTCCGTCCCGCCGCCCGCGTTGACGACCAGCCCGCGCCCGTCGGGCAGCGCGGCGCCCATGGAGACGTCGCTGTCGGCGGCCGTGGTGCCCGCCGGCGACCAGGTGCCGCCGGCCGGGTCGTAGCGCTCGACCGATCGCACGAAGCCGGCGTGGCTGATGCCGCCGGCCGCCAGCACGGTGCCGTCGCCCAGCGCGACGGACGCCATCTGGGCGCGCGCGGTGGCCAGCGACCCGGTCGGCGACCAGCTGTTGGACGCGGGGTCGTAGAGCTCCGCGCCGGCGACGAAGTGGGTCGACGAGTCGCTGTAGTCGCCGCCGGCCACGAGCACCCGGCCGTCGGCCAGAAGCTCCTCGACGTGGTTCTCGCGCGCCGTGGCCATGGTGCCCGCCGACGACCACGTGCCGGTGGCCGGGTCGTACAGCTCGGCCGTGTCGACCGGCGCCCTCAGCCCGGCGTCGCCGCCGGCGACCAGCACCTTCCCGTTGGGCAGCAGCGTCGCGCCGTGCCCGGTGCGCACGTCGGCCATCGCGCCGGTCGCCGTCCAGGTGTCGGCGCTCGGGTCGTACAGCTCAGCGCCGCGGCTGGGGCCGCCCGCGGTGTAGCCGCCGGCGAGCAGCACGCGGCCGTCGGCCAAGCGGGTCAGCGACGCGTAGTGGCGGCCGGCCAGCGGCGGCGCGGCCACGGCCCACGTGCCGGTCGCCGGGTCGTAGATCTCGGCGTCCGCGACCTCGCCGGGGCCGCTGGACCCGCCGGCGACGAGCACGCGGCCGTCCGCGAGCAGCGCGGCCTGGGCGGCGCTGCGCCCGAGCGCCATCGCGCCGGTCGGCGCCCATCCCGAGGACGCGGCCGACGCCGCGGGCGCGAGCACGAGCACGAGCGCGCACGCGATCGCCGCGCACAGCTTCTTGATGAACAACGTGGTCTCCCTCACCGCTTGCCGCTGGACGCGGCAGACGGTATCGGAGCGTCCCGCGTGCGTCGATCAGCCGGCCACGGCCGCGTAGTCCGCGAGGTGCTCGCCGGTCAGCGTCGAGCGCGCCGCGGCCAGGTCCGCCGGCGTGCCCTCGAAGACCACGCGGCCGCCGTCGTGGCCGGCGCCCGGGCCGAGGTCGACGATCCAGTCGGCGTGGGCCATGACCGCGAGGTCGTGCTCGATGACGATCACCGACTTGCCGGACTCCACGAGCCGGTCCAGCAGGCCGAGCAGCTGCTCGACGTCGGCCAGGTGCAGGCCCGTCGTCGGCTCGTCGAGGATCAACACGTCGCTCTTCTCCGCCATCTGCGCGGCGAGCTTGAGGCGCTGGCGCTCGCCGCCCGACAGCGTCGTCAGCGGCTGGCCGAGCGCGAGGTAGCCGAGGCCGATGTCGGCCAGGCGCTGGAGGATCCTGTGCGCGGCGGGGGTCTTGGCCTCGCCGTCGGCGAAGAAGCCCACCGCCTCGGCGACCGGCATCGCCAGCACCTCGCTGATGTCGCGGCCGCCGAGCCGGTACTCCAGCACGGCCGCGTCGAAGCGCTTGCCCTCGCACTCCTCGCACGGGGTCGCGACGCCGGCCATCATCGCCAGGTCGGTGTAGATCACGCCGGCGCCGTTGCAGGCCGGGCACGCGCCCTCGGAGTTCGCGCTGAACAGCGCGGGCTTGACGCCGTTGGCCTTCGCGAAGGCCTTGCGGATCGGGTCCAGCACCCCCGTGTAGGTCGCCGGGTTGCTGCGGCGCGAGCCGCGGATCGGCGTCTGGTCGATGGCCACCACGCCGTCGCGGTCGGCCAGCGACCCGTGGATCAGCGAGGACTTGCCCGAGCCGGCCACGCCGGTGACGACCACCAGCACGCCGAGCGGGACGTCGACGTCGACGCCCTGCAGGTTGTGGGTGTCGGCGCCGCGGATCTCCAGGACGCCGGCGCGCTCGCGCACCTGGTCCTTCAGCGCGGCGCGGTCGTCGAGGTGGCGCCCGGTGACCGTCCCGGCGGCGCGCAGGCCGTCGACCGACCCCTCGAAGCAGACCGTGCCGCCCGACCGGCCCGCGCCGGGGCCGAGGTCGACGACGTGGTCGGCGATCGCCATCACCTGCGGCTCGTGCTCGACGACCAGCACCGTGTTGCCCTTGTCGCGCAGCGCCAGCAGCAGGTCGTTCATCCGCTGGACGTCGTGCGGGTGCAGGCCGGTCGTCGGCTCGTCGAAGACGTAGGTGACGTCGGTCAGCGAGGACCCGAGGTGGCGGACCATCTTCACGCGCTGGGCCTCGCCGCCCGACAGCGTCCCGGACGCCCGGTCCAGCGACAGGTAGCCGAGCCCGATCTCGACGAACGAGTCGAGCGTCTGGCCCAACGCCTCCAACAACGGCGCGACCTCCGGCGCCTCCAGGCCGCCGACCCAGTCGGCGACCGCGCGGATCTCCATCGCCGAGACGTCGGCGATGCTGACCCCGTCGATCTTCGACGAGCGCGCGGCCTCGCTGAGGCGCGTGCCATCGCAGTCCGGGCAGGTCGTGAACACCACCGCGCGCTCCACGAACGCGCGGATGTGCGGCTGCAGCGCGTCGACGTCCTTGGACAGCATCGACTTCTGGATCTTCGGGATCAGCCCCTCGTAGGTGAGGTTGATGCCGTCGACCTTGATCTTGGTCGGCTCGCGGTAGAGCAGGTCGTTGCGCTCGCGCTTGTTGTACTTCTTGATCGGCTTGTCGGGGTCGAAGTAGCCGGCGCCGCGGAAGATGCGGCCGTACCACCCGTCCATGCTGAAGCCGGGGATCGTCAGCGCGCCGTCGTTGAGCGACTTGTCCTCGTCGTAGAGCGCGGTGAGGTCGAAGTCGCTGACCGCCCCGCGCCCCTCGCAGCGGGGGCACATGCCGCCGACCCGGCTGAAGCTCGCGCTCTTGGTGATCGTCTTGTCGCCGCGCTGCACCGTGATCCCGCCGCTGCCGTGGGCCGACGCCACGTTGAACGAGTACGCGCCCGGCGAGCCGATGTGCGGACGGGCGAGCCGGCTGAAGAGGATCCGCAGCATCGTGTCGGCGTCGGTGACCGTGCCGACCGTCGAGCGAGGGTTGGCCCCCAGCCGCTGCTGGTCGACGAGGATCGCGGTCGTCAGGCCGTCGAGCACGTCGACCTCGGGCCGCGCCAGCGTCGGCATGAAGCCCTGGACGAAGGCGCTGTAGGTCTCGTTGATCAACCGCTGCGACTCGGCGGCGATCGTGCCGAAGACCAGCGAGCTCTTGCCGGAGCCCGACACGCCGGTGAACACGGTCAGCCGGCGCTTGGGGATCTCGACGCTGATGTCCTTCAGGTTGTTGGCGCGGGCCCCGACGACGCGGATGACGTCGTGCTGGTCCGCGGCGGCGGGAGCGGCGGCCACGGATCAGGCGAGCTGCTGGATCCGCACCATGTTGCCCGCGGGGTCGCGGAAGGCGCAGTCGCGGACGCCGTAGGGCTGGTCGGTCGGCTCCTGGACGACCTCGCCCGCGTCGCCCGCCTGGACGCGCTCGAAGACCTGGTCGAGGTCGTGCGTGGCGAGGTTGACCTGGCCGAAGGTGCCCTTGGCCATCATCTCGGCGACCGTCCGGCGCTCCTCGTCGGTGAGGCCCGGGTTGCCCGCGGGCGGGAAGAGGACGATCGACGTGTTGGGCTGGCCGGGCGGCCCGACGGTGATCCAGCGGATCTGGTCCTGGCCGACGTCGCCGCGGACCTCGAAGCCGAGGGTGTCGCGGTAGAACGCCAGCGCGGCGTCCGGATCGTCATGCGGAAGCATGCTCGAGTGAATGCTGATGTCCATGTCGGTCACGCTAGCTCCGGCGCGGTGGTCCGCGCTTCTCGATTCCTGACCGGCCTGGTCACCTGCTTCTCCAGGCAGGCGGGGATCGCGCCGGCGGCGGCGTCCGCGTTCCGCTTGCGGTAGGCGCTGGGCGACACGCCGACCAGCTCGGTGAAGCGGCTGCTGAACGTGCCCAGCGACGCGCACCCGACCGCGAAGCAGACCTCGGTGACGTTGAGGTCGCCGCGGCGCAGCAGCGCCATCGCGCGCTCGATGCGCCGGGTCATCAAGTAGGAGTACGGCGTCTCGCCGTAGGCGGCGCGGAACGAGCGGCTGAAGTGCCCGGACGACATGTGCGCGTCGCGAGCCAGCGCGTCCACGTCCAGCGGCTGGTCGTACTCGCGGTCGATCCGGTCGCGCACCCGGCGCAGGAGCGCGAGGTCGCGCAGCCGCTGCTCGTCGGCGGGCGTGGGGCTGGACACGTCCCCGATCGTACGCGTCAGGCCGCGCGCGCCTCCAGCAGCTCCAGCGTTCCGGCCGCCGTGCGGACGCGGCGGACCGTCGCGGGCGCGGTGAAGCCGGTCTGGGCGACGAGGTCGGCGACGATGCCGTCGGCGTGCCCGGCGGTCGTGGGGCCGTCGACCAACCGGATGATCCGGAAGGCCAGCGCCATCGCGGGGTCCTGCGGCGGGCCGAAGTCGGCGACGAGCAGCAGGCCGCCGGGGCGCAGGACGCGGCGGGCCTCGGCCAGCGCCGCGCGCTTGGCGTCGGTCGGCAGGTGGTGGAGGACCAGCGCGGTGACGACGGCGTCCTGCGTGGCGTCGGGCAGCGGCAGCGCCTCGGCGCGGCCGGGGCGCCAGGCGATGTCCGCCGCCTTCGCGGACGCCGCGGACGCCGGAGCGGGCGCGCGCCGCCGCGCGATCGCCAGCGCGCGCTCGTCGGGGTCGACGGCGGTGAGCGTGACGGTGCCGGGCAGCGCGGCGCGCAGCAGGTGGGTCAGCGATCCGGTGCCCGCGCCGAGCTCGACGACCGCGCCGTGCGGTGGCGTGACGGCCGCGACACGGGCGGCGAGGTCCGGCCGCCAGCGGCGCTCGCGCATCGTCAGCCGCGCGGCGGTGTCGTAGGCGGCCAGCGGGAGGAAGCGACCGGCGGCGGGGAGGAAGTCGGGCATGCGGCCGCACGCTACGGCCGGGCCGGCTCAGGGGCTTGAACGCAGCAGCCGCATGCGCCGCAGCGCCGACGGCGGCAGCCCGAAGCTGCGCTGGAACGTGCGGCTCAGGTGCGCGGAGTCGCTGAAGCCGGCCGCGGCGGCCGCCCAGGTGAGCGTCGCGCCCTCCGCGACCTCCTCGACGACCCGACGCAGGCGGCGCCACGCCACGTAGCGCTTGAACGGCAGCCCGACCGCGGGCGTGAAGACGTGGGTCAGGCGCGAGGGCGACAGGTGCGCGGCGGCGGCCGCGCCCGCGAGCGTCGGGCGGGCGTCCAGCGCGGCGTCGACGTAGGCCAGCGCCGCGGCCACGGGCGGCGAGAGCGGCGCCGGCACCGGCAGCGCGCCCATCGCCTCGGCGGCGAAGCGGTCGACGTCGGCGGCGTCGGCGGGCGGGCGCGGCGGGGGTGCGGGCGGCGCGGTCGGCGTCGGCGGCGGCGCGGCGGCGGCGTCACGGGCGCGCTGGTCCAGCGCGCGCCCCGCCGCGCTGACGTGGTCGACGAAGACCACCGCGAGCTGCCGCGCGCGCGAGTCGAGCGTGTGGCGGACGCCGCTGGGGACGATCACGCGCGGGCCGCGCAGCGTCCGGTCCGGGAGCTCGACGGTCAGGGGCGCGTCCCACGCGACGGCGAGCTGGACGGCGGGATGCGCGTGCGGCGCCGCCGGCCCGGCCGGCCCGAGGTAGACCACCATGAAGTCGCCGAGGAAGAGCGTGCCGTCCCACATCCGGCGCGGACGCTACCCGGCTCAGATCAGGCCCGGCGGCGATACAGCGACTCGATGACGTCCCGCTTGCGCGGGCCGTCGACGTGCCAGACCACGCGCAGCGCGTCGTCGGACTCGACGGCGTAGGTGCCGCGGTAGAGGTCCTCGCCGCAGGGGTGGGTCGCGTCGCAGTGGCCGGAGGTCAGCTGGAGCGTGTGGAACGGGCGGTCGTCGACGAAGCGGACGTCGAGGCCGCCCGCCCCGTCGCGGACGAGGAAGAGCGTGCGCGAGGCCGGGCCGGAGTAGGCGTCCAGCACGAGGTGGCCGGTCTCGGCCCAGCGCATGCGCGACGCGTCCTCGCGCGTGAAGCGCGCGGTCCCGGTGAACGCGTGCTCGCGGCCGTTGATCGCGCGGTCGACCGACCATTCGCCCTCCAGCCAGGCGAGGAGGTCGGTCGGGGCGAGCGCGCTCATCGGGCCCCAAGGCTATGTCACCTCACGCGCAGCCTCCGGCTGGAGCGCAGCACCCGCTTGCCGTCCTGCACGAGCGAGACCGTCACCGTGTAGGTCCCGGACGGCAGGCCCTTGACGGAGCCCAGGCCGAGGTCGACCGTCGAGCCCGGCAGGACCGCGGTCGCGCGCACGGTCCCGGTGCGGCTGCCCAGGGCGCCCTTGATGCGCACGTCGCCGGTGATCGGCGCGACCGTGTTGCCGGCGTTCCTGACCGGCACGACGATCGACCGGCCGCTCACGCGCGGCGCCGACGCGCGCAGGGCGAGGCGACGCCGCGACCGCGGCGGGTTCAGGCGCAGGGTGCTGACCAGGCGGTAGGCGGCCGTGATGCCGTTCTTCTTGGCCGCTGCGGTCGGGAGCCCGATCGTCTCGATCGCGCCGTACAGCGAGCCCGACGACGGCAGGCTCTTGACCTTCAGCGTCACCACGCGCCGGCCGCCGGCGGCCAGCGTGAACGAGCGGGCGTCCACGCCCACGCGCGCGAGCAGCGTCTTGTGGCGGTTGGGCGCCACCGCCCCGCCGCGCGACTGCGTCCACGGGCGCGGCGTGACGGTGATCTTCAGCGGACGGCTCGTGCTGTTGACGAGCTGGACGGACGTCGCGTCGCCGCGAACGGCGGTGCGCTCGATGACGGCCGGGGTGACCGACAGGCCGCCGGCGGCGTCGGCGGCGACCGAGGACGCGTTCGACAGCACCGCGGACGCGACGGCGGCGAGGGCGACGCGGGACAGCTGGCTCATGGACATCTCAGGGGGTCGTGGCGGAGAGGGTGATCAGGACGGTCGACGCCGCGCGCGAGGCGGACCTCAGGCGCAGCGTCGTCGCCCGGCCGGCGAGCACGTCGTCCCAGGCGACGAGCGTCAGGCCGAACGCCGGGTCGAGCGGCGCGTACGGGCCGGACACCGTCGCGCTGAGCCCGGAGCGGCCGTCGGAGGGCGCGACGCTCAGCCGCGAGTCCGGCTCGGTGGTGGTCACGACCGCGCGCACGGTCGCGCCGGTCTGCCGGAGGTCGAGCGACAGCGTGCTCGCGACCGAGCCGCCGATCCGCGTGCCGCCGCCCTGCTCGTCGGCCCGCGCCGGGGACGTCGCGAGGGACAGGCCCGGCGCGCCGGCCAGCAGCGCGGCGAGCGTCATGAGGGAGCGTCGCATCAGCGCGCCTTCTTCTTGGTGGTCTTGGCGGTCTTGGTGGTCTTGGCCGCGACCGCGATCCGCAGGCGCACGCGCGTGGTGGTGCCGTCGACCGACGTGTAGCGGAACTCGAGCACGCGCGCGCTCGGGGCGGCCAGGATGACCGTGGCGCCGCCGTCGGACCGGGTCGCGACGCCGTTCTTGGCGACCGTGCGCCCGCCGAGCTGGGCGCGCACCCCGATCACGACGCCGGACGGCGCGTGGACGCGGCGGCCGGCGACCGCGCAGGTCAGCGTGCCGCCGTAGCGGTAGCGCCCGCCGCGGCGCAGCACCGGGACGCCCTTGGCGACCCGCAGCGGCTTGTCCTTCAGGAACATCGACAGCCGCGGCGCCAGGCACACGGGTCGGGTGCCGGAGCCGGTGGCGCCGCCGCTCCCGGCACCGCCGACCGCGCCGGCGCCGCCGGCGCCCGTGCCGCCGGCGCCCTGCCCGTCCGGGGCGCCCGGCGTCGAAGCGTCGCCGCTGCCGAGCGTCAGCACCGCCGTGCTGTGCTGCTCGGGCGGCGTGTTGTTGAAGACCAACGCCTGGTCGACCAGCACCGCGCGGTCGCCCGCCGCGTCGGTCACGCTGACCTCGAGCCGGTGGACGCCGTCGCCGAACCGCGCGGTCGGGACCGCCAGCGGGACGTCGTCCACCGACGACGGGCAGCCCGCGCCGTCGGCGCACCCGGCGTCGCCGAGCGCGACCGCGTCGACCACCGCGCCGTCCACGCGCGCCTCGGCGCGCGCCAGGCCGACGCCGTCGTCGACCGCTCGCACGCTCAGCGTCAGCGTGCCGGACGCCGGGCTGGAGATGCCGCCCACCGCGCCGCGCGGCGCGGCGTCCGCGGTCGCGGTCGCGAGCGCGCCGCCGAGCGCGAGCCCGGCCAGGACGCCCGTCGCCCCGCGCGCGATCGACCTGGTGGTCATGCGACCGCCCCGTCCACCCGCGGCGGCGCGGCGGCGCCCGCCTGCCGCCGCCGGCGGCGCAGCCCGGAGCGCAGCGCCACGGCGCCGAGGCCGAGGACGACGACCACGACGAGCAGCAGCGTCCACGGCACCGCCCACGCGTGCCCGGCCGCCTTGGTGGCGGGCAGCGGCGCGATCGAGCCGGCCGCGTCCGCGAGCAGCGGCGTGAGCGTGACGGTCGCCCTCAGCCGCAGCGCCGGCGCCACGTCGCGCAGCGACGCCGACGCCTTCCACGTGCTCCCGGGCAGCAGCGGCGGCGAGTCGGCGACCCGTCCCGCGTGCCGGGACCAGGTCCCGAACGGGCCCGACGCCGACACGGCCTGGCGGGCGGTGAGAATCGCGTTGCCGGTGTTGCGGATGGTGTAGGACACGGTCGCCTCGCCCCGGCCGAGCGGGCTCGCGGTGCCCCCGTAGCGCACGTGCACGTCGCCGACCGCGAGCCTGGGCTTCAGCGGCCCGGACACCCGCAGGCGGATCCGCACGCCGCGCCGCGCGGCGCCGCTCCCGGCGGCCGTGCCGACCGGCGTGGCGACGATCCCGCCGACGTGGTCGCCCGCCGCGGCGCCCCGGGGCGGCGACACCGTGAACGGCACCGCCACCGACGCGCCCGGCGCGACGCTGACGACGGCGCGCGCCGGCCGCACCCAGGCGGCGATCCCCGCGGCCCCCGCGCCGCGGTCGACGAGCGCGATCCGGCCCGCGGGCGTGAGCACGCCCGCGGCCGGGCGCACCGCGAGGCGCAGCGTCGCGTCGCCCTGGTTGGCGATCACGAGCGCGTCGCGCACGCTGCCGCCGGGGCTCAGGGTGTAGCCGAAGTCCTTGCGATCGGCACCGAAGCGGTTGGCGGCGGTCTCGACCGTCCAGCGGGCGCCGTCGCCCGCCGCGGCCGCGACCGCGGGCCGGGCGATCGCGCCGAGCAGCCAGAGGGCGCCCAGCGCCGGCAGGGCCGCGCGGAGTCGTGTCGGATGCAACGTGATGATCATCGATCGGTCCTTCGAAGCGTGGTGAAACAGGTGGGTGGTGGGCGCCGCGCGGCGCCCACCCCCCGGGGCCGG
>NZ_DASRZV010000037.1:0-276762 GCF_035685985.1 Baekduia sp. | reverse complement strand
CGGCGTGACCGCCGTGTCCCGGACGATCGCCAGCGCCCACGGCGCCTCGCTGACCGCCCGGCTCACCGCGACCGCGCGCAAGACGCTGGCCCGCAAGGGCAAGCTGACGGTCAAGCTGACCGCCACGTTCACCCCCAAGGGCGCGAACAAGGCCCAGCGCGTCACCAAGACGGTGACGATCAAGACCAAGAAGAAGTAGGACCCACACACCCCAAGGGCGATGCCCCGCCGCCGCCCACGGCGGCGGGGCAGCCGCTCAGGACAGCAGCTCGACGTAGCCGTCGGTCCCGTGCACGCGGATCCGCTGGCCGTCGCGGATGAGCTCGGTCGCCCGGTCGAGGCCGACGACCGCGGGCAGCCCGTACTCGCGGGCGATCACGGCGCCGTGGGTCATCCGGCCCCCGACCTCGGTCACCAGGCCCGCGACCGCGACGAACAGCGGCGACCAGCTCGGGTCGGTGTGCGCGGTGACGAGGATGTCGCCGGGGCGCACCTCGGCGTCGGCCATGTCCCTGATCACGCGGGCGCGGCCCTCGACGGTGCCCGCCGAGACCGGCAGGCCGACCAGCGCGCCGTCGGGCAGGTCGTCGCGCCGGTAGGACCCGGCGATCGCCTCGCCCTCGGAGGTCAGCACGCGCGGCGGGGTCAGCGTCGCGTCGGCGGTCAGCGCCCGCCGGCGGCGGGCGGTCAGCGCGTGGTCGACGGCGTGCGTGCGCGCGGCCTCGCGAAGCTCCTGGAACGTCAGGAAGAACGCCTCGTCGGCCTCGTGGAGCACGCCGGCGGCGACGAGCCGGCGCGCCTCGGCCAGCAGGGCGTTCTTGTAGATGAAGTAGCGGCAGATGATGTGGTACTTCGGGTACTCGCGGTAGCCGCTGAGCGTCCGGACGCGATCGATCATCCGCTTGGCCTCGTCGGCCTTGCGCGCTCCGTCGGGCAGCGCGCGCAGGCGCTCGAGCACCTCCCGCTCCTTGTCGGCGGCCTCCTGGCGTCCCCGCTCGAAGCGCCGCGCGCCCTCGCCGGGCGCGAAGTTCCCGATGTTGCCCAGGATCAGCGGCACGAGCGCGCGGGGGCGCTCGCTCCAGCGCGGCCGCGTGAGGTCGATCTCGCCGACGCAGCGCATCCCGTACCGGTCGAGGAAGGCCTCGATCGCCGCCCGCGCCTCGGGTCCCCCGGGCAGCGTGGGCAGCGCGGCGAGGAAGTTCTCGTCCTCGGTCTCCCGCAGGAAGGCCACCACCTCGGGATGGGGGCGGATCGCGTCGGCGACGTCCAGCAGCGCGAGCCCCATCTCGGCGGTGACGTCGCCGGGCACCGACTGGGCGAGCGTGTCGGCCGCGCCCCTGTCGCCCAGCCAGGACCCGAGGTGCTCGCTCAGCCACCAGGCCGCCTCCATGCCCGCCAGGATCAGCGGGATGCCACGCGGGTCGAACGTCACGCGCCGCAGCTCGACGATGTCGTCGCGGATGAGGTCGAGCACCGCGGGGCCCGACAGCGGCGCGACGGCGCGCGCGAGGTCGGCCAGCGACGCCTCGGCGCCGGCCACCAGCTCGGCGATGAGCGCCGGATCGGGCTCCGGGAGCGCGGGCGGCGGGCCGGGCGAACGGTGCGCCGGGCCGTCGTCGCTGTCGTCGTCGGCGATCGTCGGCACGAAGCCGCGGTCGACGACCGTCCGCAGCGCGTCACCGATCAGCGGATCGGAGCGTCCGAGCGCCGCCACCGTGGCCGCGGCCGTCGCGGGGGAGGCCAGGCGGTCGGTGACCTCCACGAACAGCCGGCTGCCGGCCTCGTGCATGACGGGCTTGGCCGTGAGCTGGAAGACCGAGAGGCCCAGCGGCGCCATGGCGTCGGTCATCATCTGCCCGTGGCCGACGGAGACGTAGACGCGGGGCGACGCGTCGGGGGCCGTGGGGATCGGGAACAGCGTCGTGATCGGCCGGCTCTGGACGAACGCGAACCCGTCGTCGGCCAGACACCACTCGATGTCCTGCGGGCGGCCGAGGCGCGCCTCGATCGTCCGGCCCAGCCGCGTGAGCGCGAGCGCCTGCGCGTCGGTCAGCACCGGTCGGTCCTGCCGCGCGGCGCGGGCGACGACCGCGTCGTCGCGCACCGCGAAGCGGTCCGGGTCGGCCGCGCCGGAGACGAGCGCCTCGCCGAGGCCCGCGACCGCCTCGACCGCGGCGACCCGGCGGTTGCCGGTCACCGGATCGGCGGTGAAGAGGACGCCGGCGGCCCGCGCGTCGACCATCCGCTGCACGACGACCGCCATGTCGACCGCGCGGTGGTCGATCCCGTTGCGCAGGCGGTAGGCGATCGCCCGCTCGGTGAACAGCGAGCCCCACGCCCGGCGGACGTGCTCGAGGACGGCGTCCCGCCCGACGACGTCGAGGTAGGAGTCGTGCTGGCCGGCGAACGAGGCCGTCGGCGTGTCCTCGGCGGTCGCGCTGGAGCGCACCGCGTAGGCCGCGTCCTCGCCCAGGCGCGCCAGTGCGGCGACGATCGCCGCCGCGACGGCGTCGGGGATCGCGACGCGCTCCAGCGCCGTCCGCAGCGCCGCGCCGTGGACGCGGATCGCGTCGCGATCGTCGGCGCCCAGGCGCGCCAGCTCGTCGAGCCGGCGGCCGATCTCCGGGATCCGCGCCCTGGCCTGCCGGAAGGCGTCGGTCGTCACGCAGAAGCCCGGCGGCACCTCGATGCCGTCGATCCGGGCCAGCGCTCCCAGGCCCGCGCCCTTGCCGCCGACGAGCGCCACCTGCCGCTCGTCGACCTCGTCCAACCCAATCACCATGTGTTGCCCGCTGCCCATCGTGTCGCTCCCGTCGTCGCTGTGCGGCGGGCGATTATGGGGCATGCCCGGGGGCTTGAAACAAGGCCCCCTGGTGGGGATACTCTTGAGGGGCGGGGAGTCGCGCGCCGGCCCCGATCCCCAAGCCAAGATGTAGGTCCTGTGCCCCGCCTCCGAGCGGGGCTTTCTCGTTGTTGGGGCACATGCGGCCGGGCGGCGGTCGAGGGCTCGGTCGCATCCGCGACGCATCGTGGCCGGCCGGCCGCTAGAGTCGCGACTCCCGGTGTTAGGGCACCCTAACTCCGGCGCTCTCCCAACTCATCCCGCGAGGTCCCGTCGGCATGCCGTCCCTGTTGCGCTGCGCTCGTCCGTCTCGTCCGTCTCGTCCGTCCATCGCGCTGCTCGGCGCCGCGCTGATGTCGTGCTTGTGGTTCGTCGCGACGCCCGGGTCCGCGCGGGCCGCGGAGCCGGTCCCGATCGCCGAGGGCACGCTGTCCTGGGGCGTGAAGGGCACGTGGCGCACCTACATCGGCGGCGGGACGATGTCCCCGGGGGTGACCCAGGGCGAGGACGGGGCCTACAACTTCCCGATCGCGTCGGGGACCTACGACCCCGACGCGCGCACGACGGTCGTGCGCGGCAGCGGCTCGGTCCACTGGCAGGGCCATCCGTGGATGCTCGAGCAGCACATGCCGGTGCCGCCGGGCTGGACCGGCTCGCGCGACATCTTCCAGCTCGACGTCACGTTCAAGGACCCCGAGCTGACGATCGGCCGCGACCGCTCGGTGCTCACCGTGGAGGTCGTGTCGCGGCTGCTGGCGACGTGGGAGATGATCGACTACGGCCGCATCGTCATCGGGGAGGTCGACGCGTCGGCGGGCACGCCGACCGTCGCCGGCGACCGGACGACCTGGACCAAGCTCCCGGTCGCGTGGAGCGACCAGATGCCCACGATGTACGAGGCCGGCGTCTCCGTCGACCCCGTCTCGCTCACCTACGTCGGCCCCGGCGGCGCGCCGGACTTCGCCGAGCGCTGGTCGATCCCCGGCGGGACCGGCGTCGCCCAGGCCACCAACGAGACCTACGGCGAGACCAACGCCTGGAAGGACTGGTGGAAGGACGAGGCCAACGGGCTGGTCCACCACACCGCCCGCACGGAGGCCGGCGCCACCGTCACGCAGGCCTTCGACCTGGTCGCCGGCCGGAACGTCGAGGACCCGATCCCGCTGACCACCGAGATGCAGAACGCGATCGTCAACGACCCCAAGACGAGCACGTTGTACTACCAGTCGGTGCGCAACGGCGCGGTCGACACGGCGCTGAGCTTCAGACGCCAGACCGGCTACGAGCGGCGCGCGCTGGCGCATCCGTTCACGATCGTCGACAACGCCCGCGCCCGCGCCAACGGGTGGGACGCGCGGCGCGGCCGCCTGATCCAGCTCGTCCGCGAGCGCCCCGACGACGTCGCCGAGGCCGACTACGAGCACTACCGCTGGACCGTCCACACCTTCACGCGCGGCGACGACGAGGCGTTCGCCGAGCGCACCTACGCGCTCCCGGACGGCCCGGCCGGGTTCAACGCCGACTGGTACGCGGGCGAGTTGAAGGTGTTGCCCGACGGCTCGTTCGTGGACCTGCGCCAGCCGATCGCCGGTCAGGACGGCGCGACGCCGCCGGCCACGATCGCCCTGCCGCGCGTGACGCTCGACGACGGCACGGACACCGCGACCGTCGCCGACGTGCCCGGCTCCGCCGTGCCGTGGACCACCTTCTCGGGGCTGAAGGGGTGGCGGTCCGCGTTCGTCAGCGAGCGCCACCTGGCGCTCGTGACGGCCGGCAGCGGCGCGCTCCCGACCAAGGTCCTGCACTACGGCTACGCCGACGGCGTCCTGGAGCCCGACGCGCGGATCGGCGAGATGCCCGTCACGTTCCTCGCCGCCTACGCGATGGATCCGGTCGACGGCACGGTCTGGCAGAACGACAGCAAGGCCCAGCGGTTGATGGCCGTGCGCGACGGCCGCGTCGTCGCCGACCTCAAGCCCACGATCGTCAACACGGTCAACGCCATCCGCGACATCGGCGTGCTCGGCGACCAGACGCTGTGGTTCACCTCCAGCGCCGGCAGCCCGGCCGGGATCTTCGGCGTGGACACCGGCATCGCGACGTTCGCGCACCTCGGCTACGCGCCGAGCGTGACGGCGCAGCCCGATGACGCGTCCGTGACCGTCGAGCCGGGCGCCGCCGGCGCGGTCACGTTCACGGCGGCGAGCACCGGCACGCCGGCGCCCGAGCTGCGCTGGCAGCGCCGCGCCCCCGGCTCGGGACGCTTCGCCGATCTCGCCGGCCAGGTCGGCGCGTCGCTGACCGTCCAGGCGGCGGCCGCCGACAACGGCGCGGCCTACCGCGCGGTCGCCAAGAACGCCGCGGGCGAGCTGGCGACCGACCCGGCCAGGCTCGAGGTCCGCTACCGCCCGACGGTCACCTACGATGTCGTCGACCGCGGCGGCGTCGAGGGCGACGACGTGACCTTCGACGTGCTGGCCAACGGCTCGCCCACGCCGGAGATCACCTGGCAGCGCCGCGTCGGCGGCTTCTGGCAGGCGGTCGACGCCGCGGACGGGGACGTCGCCGTCGACGACAACAAGCTCACGGTCAGGGCCGTCAACCGCGACATGGACGGCACGCGGTTCCGCGCGCTGGTCCGCAACGCGGTCGGCACCGCCACGACGCGCGCCGCGACGCTCACGGTCAGGGCGCCGGTCACCGAGCCGGTGACGTTCGGCTCCGGCACGTTCGACTGGGGCTTCGCCAACCGCTGGCGCTGCTACGTCGTGGGGTCGGTCGCCCGCGGCGGCATCGACGTCAGCGGTGGCGTCACGCGCGTGCCCGGCACCGAGGCCACGGGCAGCCTGTGCCCGGGCGCGGGGGAGGGCTCGCGGGCGTTGCGCTTCCCGGTGCTCGGCCAGGGCTATGACCCGACCACCGGCCGGCTCGAGGTGCGCCTCGGCGGGACCGTGCGGTTTTGGGGCCACGCCCACCACGTGCCCGGCGACGCCACGCCGCAGCTCGACACCACGTTCTCGCGCCTGCGGCTCGTCGCGCAGGGCACGACCGGCACGATCTACGCCGACGTCGTCGGGGCGACCATGGAGCACCCGGAGCCGGTGACGCGCGTCGCCGTCCCGATCGCCACCGTCGACCTCGACCAGGCCGGACCGACGCCCGACGGCGACGTCGGCCTGAGCTGGAGCGACGCGACCACGAAGCTCACCGCCGAGGGCGCCGAGGCGTTCGGCAGCTACCCGGCCGGCGAGCCGTTCGACCCGGTGTCGATGGCGCTGCGCTTCGGCACGCCGCAGGCCGACGACTCGGCGCCCGAGACCCCCGTGATCGAGCAGCCGATCGTCCCGGCGTCGCCGGTCGCGCCGGTCGCGCCGCCCGCGTCCACGATCGACCCGGGCGTCACGCCGGTCCCGATCGCCGGCGAGGGGACCCGGCTCACGGCGCGTCCGGCGCGGTTCTCGATCGGCACGGCCGTGCACACGCTGGGCACGACCCGCACCGCCACCGTGGCGACCGTGACCTGCGCGGCCAAGACCACCTGCGCGCTGACCGCTCCGAGCAAGGCGAAGATCAGGATCGCGGGCAAGTCCTACACCATCACGATCGCCGCGCCCAAGCGCCTCGCCGCCGGCCGGAAGGCGACGATCCGCATCGCGCTGCCGAAGGCCGCGCTGAGCCGGCTCCGAGGCCGCACCGCGACCGTGGCGTTCACCGTGACGGTCAAGGCCGGCGGCGCGAAGGTCGGCCAGCAGGTGCGGGCGAAGATCCGGGCGGCGAAGGTCGCCGCCCGGTCCTGAGGCGACGCGCGCGGCCGGCCCACCGGGCGGCCATCTGGGGACGCCCGTGAGGCGCCTGGGAGAAATCTGCGCCTCGCACCTGCCAAACAGGAACGTCTAGGTTTACGGTACGGCGTCGTTCCGTTTCGGCGATCCCCTTACGGTCGTCCGGAGCTCCCCGTCCAGCAGGAGGAAGAGTTGCTCAGGCTCCATTCGCGCTGTCTGTCCCGGCGGCGCCTTCGCGCTGTCGCGATCGTCTACAACAGCTACGGGACGTTCGGCGGCGCGCCGAGCGTCAACTTCACGGCGTTCTACCGCAGCGAGCGCACCGCGACGGAATGGACGACGTCGACGCTGTCGCCGACGCAGACCGACGCAGACCGACGCAGACCGACGCGGTCGACACGTCGCTGTCCTCGTCGCCCGGGCCGCAGGACTTCTCGGCCGACCTGCGGACGATGTGGGTCGTCCCGCTGTTCCCAGCAAGCCGCTGGTCCCGAGGACGCCAACGCGTCCGCCGACGTCTACGCGAGCACGGTCGGCGGCCGGGTGACGTGGCATTCGCGCGGCGTCGACCCGGCGGCGGACGGCGACTCGCTCTACGGCGGGCGCTCCGACGACGGCCGCCACGTCGTCTTCGAGTCCTACAAGCAGATCCTCCCGGACGTGCCCGGCGGGACCGACCAAGTCTACGAGATCGTCGACGGCGCGACGCGCCTGGTCTCGGTCGTCGGCGGCGCGCCGGCGACGGCCAACGCGCGCCTCGGCGCCGGGCGCGGCGCGACCTGGTTCGCGATCGCGCCCAACCGCCGCGCGGTGTCGGCCGACGGCTCGCACGTCTTCTTCACCGTCGACGGCGAGCTCTACGTCCGCGTCGACGGCACCCGCACCGTGATGGTCTCGGCCTTCCAGCGGGCCGGCCACGAGGGCGAGCCGTCCGGCTTCGCGCAGTTCGAGGGCGCCGCCGACGACGGCCACGTCGTCGTCACCTTCACCAGCCCCGCGGCGCTGACCGACGACGCCTCCTCGGGCGGCGGGCTCTACGGCTACAACCTGCGCGACGGCCGCCTGCGCCTGCTCGCCGACACGCCGTCGTCGGACATCAACGACATGAAGACCACGCCCGACGGGGCGCGCGTCTACTTCGAGACCGGCACCGCCATCGGCGGCGTGGGCGGCCCCACCGGCGCGGACCCTCTGGGTCGCCCGCACCGACGGCAGCGACCTGCACCTCGTCGGCGCGGTCGACCCCGGCGACTCCACGCTCTGGAACCACGGCGAGAACTACAACCTGGTCGCCGTCTCGCCCGACGGCCTCCGGCTGGCCTTCGGCAGCGTGGCCGACCTCACCGACTACGAAAGTGGCGGCGTCCAGCAGGTGTACGTCTACGACGACGCCACCCGGAAGGTCATCTGCGCGTCCTGCCCGCCGGTCGGCGTGCCCGCGGCGGGCATGGCGTCGCTGCACAACCCCGAGAGCTCGATCCCGACCGCGCCGCGAAACTTCACGACCGACGGCCGCCTGTTCTTCGAGAGACGCCCCAGGCGCTCGTCGCCCAGGACGACGACCGGTCCGACGTCTACGAGCTGGGCCCCGACGGCCCGCGCCTCGTGACGCCGGGGACCGCGACCGACACGCACTTCATCGACAACAGCGCCGACGGCGACACGGTCTTCGTGCTCACGCGCGACGGCCTCGTGCCCGCCGACGTCGACGGCGGCAACACCGACATGTACGCCGTTCGCGTCGGCGGCGGCTTCCCGGAGGCGCCCGCCCCGTGCGCGGGCGTCGCCTGCCGCGGCTCCGAGTCGCCGACCCCGCCCGGACCGCCCGCGTCCGGCACGACGACGGCGGACGACCAGGCGCCGGGCAGCGCCCACCTGAAGGCGCCGACGTTCAAGGTGTCGTCGATCGGCGCCGCCGCCCGGCGCCGCTTCGCGCGCACCGGCACGCTGGCCGTCCGCGTGCGCGTCAGCGACACCGCCGTGCTGACGGCCACCGGCCGCGGCCAGGTGGGCAAGAAGCGCCGGACGGTCGCCTCCGGTCGCACGCACCGGTTCGGCGCCGGGAGCGTGACGCTGACCGTGCGGCCGACCTCGGTCGCGCGCAAGGGCGCTCGCGCGCAGCGGGCGCCTCACCGTCCGCCTGGCGATCGCCTGCGGCGACAGCCCGCGCGTCTCCCGCACGACGCTCGTGCTCAGGCACGCGACCAAGACCACCAAGAAGAAGGCCGCCCGATGAGCCACGTCCTCCGCACCGCGCGCGCCGCCGTGGCCGCGCTCGCCCTCGCGCTGCCCGCCGCGGTGCTCGTCGCCGCCGGCGCGGCGCCCGCCCAGGCGGCGAGCCTGCCGTTCGGCCCGCACGACTTCACGATGACGTTGACGACCACGCAGGCGGGCGGGCACCCCGACCTCACGACGAGCTTCGCCCTCAACACCATCGACGCGCCGGCCGACGATCCGATGCCGCCCAACATCGGCACCGACGACGACCCGATCTACGCCGACCCTGCGCAACGTCCGGCTGGCGCTGCCCCCCGGCCTCATCGGCGACCCGACCCACATCCCGCAGTGCCCGGAGTCGAGCTTCGGCCAGGGCGGCTTCGGCGCGGGCTGCGATCCCGAGACCCAGGTCGGCGTCGTCCGGCTCAAGGTCGACCTCGGCTTCGGCGGCCTGGTCGGGGACGAGTGGTACCCCGTCTACGACATCGCGCCGCCGGGCGACCAGCCCGCCGTGTTCGGCTTCTCGGTGAGCATCCCGAACGTCCCGATCGGCTTCCGCGTGCGGACCGAGGGCGACGCCGGCCTGACCGCGCAGCTGACGGGGATCAACCAGCCCGCGCGGATCTTCGCGCAGTCGATGACGCTCTGGGGCATCCCGGCCGACGCGTCGCACGACGGGCAGCGCGGCGGCTGCCTGCTGACCAACACCACCGACGACGGCGATCCGAGCACGCCGCTGCCCGACACGCGCTGCCCGGTCGCGGTGCCGCGCGTGCCGCTGCTGCGCAACCCGACGTCCTGCGGCGCGGAGCTGCGGACGACGCTCGACGTCTCCTCGTGGACCGACCCGGACACCTACGTCCGGGCCACCGCGACGGCGCCCGCCATCACCGGCTGCGACGCCGTGCCGGCGACCTGCCCGGACGCGTCGAAGATCGGCAGCGTCGCGATCGACACGCCGCTGCTGGCCAAGCCGCTGGCCGGCACGATCTACCTCGGCGGATCGCCGTCGCCCCGCCACTACGAGATCTTCGCGGTGGCCGAGGGCTCGGGCGTCCGGCTCAAGCTGCCTGGGACATCGCGGCCGATCTGACCACGGGGCAGATCACCGCGACGTTCGACCAGACGCCGCAGCAGCCGTTCACCGCGTTCCGCCTGCACTTCGACGCCGGCCCGCGCGCGGTCCTGGCGACGCCCGACGCGTGCGGGACGACCAGCGCGCACGCCACGCTGTACCCGTGGTCGGGCCGTCCGGCGACCCAGCTCGACGTCCCGGTCACGCTCGGCGGCGGCGCCTGCCCGGCGGCGCTGCCCTTCGCGCCCGTGCTCAGCGCGGGCCTGGCGACCAGCGCGGCCGGGAGCGACTCGCCGTTCACGCTGACGCTCGCGCGCGACGACCGCACGCAGCAGCTCGGAGCGATCAGCTCGGTGACGCTGTCGCCCGGCCTGACCGCGCACGTCGGGTCGGTTCCGCGCTGCGACGCCGACCGCGCGGCGGCGGGTACCTGCCAGCCGGAGTCCCGTGTCGGCCAGGTGGTCGTCGTGGCGGGCGCCGGGGCGCACCCGTTCCACCTCACCGGCACGGCCTACCTCACGCAGGGCTACCGCGGCGCGCCGTTCGGGCTCAGCCTCGTCGTCCACACGCTGGCCGGCCCCTACGACCTCGGCACGGTCGTCATCCGCTCGGCGATCGACGTCGGGCGCGACGCGCGCGTCACGGTCCGGACCGACCCCGCTCCGCGGGTCCTCGACGGGATCCCGCTGCGGCTGCGGACGGTCGGGCTGATCCTCGACCGTCCGGGCTTCATGGCGCCGCCGACGAGCTGCGCGCCCAGCGCGGTGCAGGCGACGGTCACCTCGGTGTCCGGCGCGACAAGCCGGGTGTCGTCGCGCTTCGCGATGGGCGGCTGCTCGCGCCTGACGTTCGCGCCGAAGATCGCGATCAAGGCCCAGGTCAGCACGAAGGCCAAGGGCGCCGGCCTGCACGTCGCGCTGAGGATGCCGACGGGCGGGGCGAACCTGAAGTCGGTCTCTGTGAAGCTCCCGTACGCGTTCCTCATCAAGTTGAAGACGCTCGGGACGCGGTGCACGCCGGCGCAGGCCGAGGCGCTGACCTGCCCGGCGGCGTCGAAGGTCGGCGGCGCGCGCGCCCGGACGCCGCTGCTCGACCAGCCGCTGAAGGGGCCGGTCCACCTCGTGCAGGCGAAGGCGAAGCTGCCCAAGCTGTTCGTGGTCCTGCAGGGCGCGGGCGTCACGATCCCGCTCATGGGCGACACGACGTTCGACCTCGACCTCCCGCACGACCGGCGCTCGATCCTCGAGACCGACAGGCCGACGTGCCGCGGGGAGTCCGCGACCGTGACGTTCGTCGCCCAGAACGGCGCGAAGCTCAAGCGGACCGTGCCGGTCCCTCCGCCGGATCACCGCGTGCGGCGCTAGCGCGCGGTGAAGGTCCAGCTGCCGGTCTCGCTGTCGCCGTCGTCGGCCCGGACGCGCCAGCTGACCTTGTACCGGCCCGCGGCGAGCTTCTTGGCGAACGACGCGCTGAGCACCGTCTTCTTGGCGTTGAGCCCGGAGGACGTGGCGCGGACCGCCTTGCCGTCCTTGGTCACCGCGATCTTGCCGGCGAGGACCGCCTCGCCGAAGGTGACCGCGACGCGCTTGACGTCGCCGCGGGTCGTGCCCGGGGCGGGCGTGCGGGACTTGACCGGCGCGTGGGCGAAGGCGGGCGCGGCGGTGGCGGCCAGCGCGAGCGCGCCGGCGACGGCCAGCGCGGCGACGGGACGGGACGGCTTGAACATGATGATGGTGCTCCTGATGGTGGAGGGGTTGGGTCAGTGGCCGGCGACCGACGAGACGTAGCGCGCGACCGCCTGGATCTGCTGGGCTGACAGCTGGTCGTCGAAGGCGGGCATCCCGCCGCCGCCGTGGGTGACCTGGCGGACGACCGCCGCGTCCGACGGCCTGAGGGTGTCGAGGTTGGGCCCGACCTGGCCCTTGGCGCCCGCGTCGGCGAGCGTGTGGCAGCTCGAGCAGCCGACGCTCGTGAAGAGCTGCTTGCCGGTGGCGACCGCCGACGAGGTGGTCGTCGCGGTGGAGGTCCTTGTGGACGACCCGCCGCCCCCGCAGCCGGCGACCGCCAGCGCCACGGCGCCCGCGGCGGCCACGAGCGGCGCCCGCCTCATGGCCGCCTCCGGGCCATCAGCGCGCCGGCGCCCAGCGCGCAGCCGATGACGCCGACGATCAGCGCGGCGACGCCCAGGCCCTTCGACGCGCCGTCGCCGCCCTGCTTGACGACGGTCGTGGTCGCGGCGGCCGCGGGCGCCGCGGCGCCGGCGGCCTTGGTGACCGTGATCCGCGGCGCCGGGGTGTCGGCGTCCGGCGGGCCGATCCAGCGGACGACCTGGCCGTTGCTGTAGGTCTGCAGCGCCTTGAACGTCAGCTGGTCGCCGGGCTTGCCGGGGATCTGCACCGACAGCGGGAAGTCGCGGAACTGGCCGGGCTGGATCCCGTCGGCGCGGCTCTCGGCCGTGAACGTGATCCGGCTGACCTCCTCGTCGATCGGGCCGTCGTCGGTCTGGATCGGCTTGGCGAGCTTCGACTTGGTGATCTTGGCCGACCACCCGGGCACCGCCTCGTAGGAGGCGGAGGCGAAGCCGTGCGGGAGCTGGACGTCGACCTTCGTGGTGACCGCGGCGTCCTGCTCGTTGGGGACGCGCACCGCCTCCAGCGTGAACGCGCCCGCGGGCGCCGTGTCGGGCTGGAGCGTCACGTGCGCGTCGGCGACCGCGGGGACGGCGGCGGCGCACGCCAGCACGGCGGCGGCGGTGGCGACGACCGGCGAGCGGCTCATCGGATCTTGACCTCCAGCTTCTTGGTGTACTCGTCGAAGGCGCTGACGCGCACGGTGATCGTCACCGTCCACGTCCCCGGCACGCCGAGCGTCAGCGCGGGCACGAGGTAGTGGCCCGGGCCCGCCTTGTCGGCGGCGACCTCGCTGGCCCCGATGTCCTTGGACGGCAGCGCCGCGGCGACCCGGACCTCCTTGGCCGTGTCGAGCTGGGTGCCGGTCTTCGGGTCGGTCAGGTACAGGTGCAGCTCGTTGACGCCGACCCGCGCCGGGTCGATCGTCAGCTGCAGCTCCTGCGGGCCGACGTGCGTGACCGTGTTGTAGGGGCCGCTGCCGATCGCGGTCGGGGGCGCGTAGCCGGCCAGCGCGCCGGTCGCCGCCAGCGCGGCGACGATCAGCAGCGCCTCGGCGCGCAGCGTGCGGCGCAGGACGAGGCCGTCGGCGCCCGGGGTGCGCCCGGCGTCGGCCGCCGCGCGCAGGCGCGGGATCGTGCGCTGCCGGTTGACCGCGCCGAGCACGACGATCCCGAGCAGGACCATCACCTTGATGAACGTCGCGCGGCCGAAGGCGGTCGAGAACACGAGGTCGAGGTGGCGGATCTCCACGACGGCCTGCAGCAGGCCGGTGATCAGCAGCCCGACGATGCCCGCCAGCGCGATCGTCGAGAAGCGCTCGACGGTCGCGGCCAGCAGCGGCCCGCGCTCGCCGGCCTCCAGCGCGCGCGTGGCGGCGGGCAGGCAGACCAGCAGCGCGGCGATCCCGCCGACCCACGCGCTGACCGACGCGACGTGGATCGCGTTGGCCGGGAACAGCACCGCGACGGGATCCTGCGTGGAGCCGTGGCCCGACAGCGCCGGAACCAGGATGAGGTAGACGAGCGGCACCGCGAGCACCAGCGCCGGCCAGCGGCCCGCGCGCATGCGCGGCAGCGCCAGGCCGGTGGCGCCGACCGTCGCGGCGCGCAGGACCGGCGCCGGCGGCCGGATCGCGACCAGCGCGCCGACCAGCACCCAGCACAGCCCGGCGATCAGCCAGACCGTGCCGAAGCGCGTGCCGATCACGTCGCCGACGAGGCGCGGCTTCAGCGCCGACCAGAACGTGACGCCCGCGCCCTCGGCGGCCTCGAGCGCCAGCGCGGCCGCGGCGCTCAGCACGCCGGCCGCCGCGGCGATCAGCAGCAGCCGCCGCGTCCGCGCCGCGAACGCCTCCGACGCCGCGCGCCAGCCGTCGCCGCCGCCCCCGACCGCCGCCAGCGCGCCGGTCCAGACGACCAGCAGGAACAGCAGCGCGCCCGCGCCGACGGCGATCGCCGCGTACTGCACCGCGCGCGCGGTCGAGAACGCGACGCTCGTGACCGTGCCGGCCTTCGAGCTGCTCAGCAGGTCCTCGACCGACTTGCCGCCGCCGGCGCTCGCGTGGCCGACGTTGAAGACGACGCCGCTGGAGACGATGTGGCTGTCGGCCGACACCACGCGGTAGGTCGCGGTGTAGGTGCCGTCCGCCAGGTTGGGCTTGAGGTGGACGGCGAGCTGCTTGCCGATGCCGTTGGGGTGGAACGCGTCGCCCTGGTCGACGCGGTCGCCCTTGGCGTCGAAGACCCGGACGGCGCCGAAGTTGCCCTCGACGGCCTCGTCGAAGCGGAAGACCACCTGCGACGGCGCCTGGGCGACCGTCGCGCCGCGCGCGGGGACACTGCCCTCCAGCGTCGCGTGCGCCGACGCGCCCGCGGCGCCGGCCAGCAGCGCGGCGAGCGCCGCGACGAGGACCGCGAGGGCGCGCCTCACCAGGCCTCCGCCGGCTCGCCGTCGGTCGGCGTGCCGCCCGCCCGCCGCCGGCGGGTGACGACGATCGCGGCGCCGCCCGCCACCACCAGCACGACCAGCGCGACGATCGCGCCCGTCGGCGGGCCGCCGTCCTTCTGCGGCGACCACCAGTAGGCGCCGGTGATCGCGCCCTTGGACGACCCGATCGAGATCGGGATCGTGTAGTCCTGGATCTTCTGGCGCGCGCTCTTGTCCTTGACCGACGGCGGCGTCCCCTTGCCCATGTAGTGCATCCGGTGGTCGTGCCACTGGAAGCTGCCGGTGCGGTCCAGGACCTTCCAGCTCGGCGTCGCCTTGGACGTCGCGTTGGACGGCACCTTGACGTTGGCGTACCGGTCGTTGTTGAGGTAGTAGGCGGGCGAGTTGAGGTTCTGCTCGACGGTGCCGTCGGCCTTGACCCGCGCGTAGGGCTCGTCCTGGTAGCCGTAGATCAGGATGTCCTGCTTGGAGTGGTTGGTCAGCTCGAAGCGGTCGTCGCGGTTGAGGACCTGCAGCGTGACCCCCGGCGTCTTGGGCGTGACGCCGGTGACGATCGACTCCATGTTGGGGTTGCCCTGGTGCGCGGAGGCGACCGGGACGGCGAGGGCCAGCGCGGCGAGGACGCCGAGCGGCGGGACGAGGTGGCGACGCATATGGGTGGGTGGGTTCCCTGGTTCGGGGCAGCGATGCGTGCTGCCGTGGAAGGCGGACTGCGGCGGCGGGCAGGCGCGGGCTCAGCGCGCGGCGAGGGCGCGCGGCGGCGCGCGCCCGGCCAGGCGGCGGGCGAGCAGCAGGCCGCCGGAGCCGTGGTGCGCGGCGGGCGGTCGGCGCGCCGGGGGCGCGGCGGCGGCGCGGGGCCGGAGCGCGGCGCGGCGGGCGTCGGCCAGCCGGGCGATCGTCCGCTCGCCGACGTAGCGGCCCGCCATCAGCGGCAGGACCAGCGCGAAGACCGGGACCAGCGAGAGCCAGACCACGTCGAGCTCGGCGAACGTGGCGTGGCAGAGCAGCCACGCGGTCACCAGGAGCGCGGCGAGCAGCAGCGAACGCGCGGCTCGACGGGGCATTGCCACGGGATAGTAGTCGACCCCGCCGGGGCCGACGACCGGGAGCGTGCCGCGCGGCAGGGCCACGGGGCTCTAGCCTCCGCGGTCATGGTCCTCCGTGTCGCGCGCATCCTGGTCGCCTCGCTGGCGGCCGCCGCGATCGCCGGCGCGGGCATGGCCGTGGACGCCGAGACGACGCTGGGCCTCCTGCCGTTCCTGGTGGTGATGGTGCCGCTGCTGGCGGGTCGCTACCTCGGCGAGGAGCGGATCGCCACGCTGGCGCGGGGCCGACGACGGCGCGCGACGCGGCGCCGCCGGGACCGGGACGCCGTCGCGGCGCCCCGGCGCCGTGCCGCGGCCGCGACGGCCGGCGGCGGGCTGCTGGTCGCGCGGCGGCTGGCCGGACGGGCGCCGCCGGCGCGCCGTGCCGCCGCCATCGCCGCCTGACCGACCCGTCCCGAGGAGGACCCTTGCTCCGCCCACACCACCGCCGCCGCCGCGCGGGGGCCGCCGCGCTGTCGCTCGCGCTCGCCCCGCTGGCCCTGCCGCCGGTCGCCGCCGCCCACGGCCTGGCCGGCCGCACCGACCTGCCGGTCCCCGGCTGGATCTTCGCCTGGGCGGCGGGCGTCGTGCTCGTGCTGTCGTTCGTCGCGCTGAGCGTCCTGTGGCAGCGGCCGCTGCTGGAGGGGGTCCGCTCGCGCCCGGTGCTCCGGATCCCGCGCGTGGTCGAGCCGCTGGCCGGCGCGGTCGGGATCGCGGCCTTCGTCGGCCTCGTCCACGCGGGCCTCGCCGGCACGCAGGAGCCGCTGGCCAACATCCTGCCGACGTTCGTCTTCGTCGTCTTCTGGGTGGCGGTGCCGGTGCTCAGCGCGATCTTCGGGGACTTCTTCGCGCCGCTGAACCCGTGGCGGGCGACCGCGCGCGCGGCGGCGTGGTGCGTCCGACGCGCGGGGCGGCCCGACCGGCGCGCGCCGCTGGCCTATCCGGCGTGGCTGGGGCGCCGGCCCGCGGCGCTCGGCCTGCTGGCCTTCGCCTGGGTCGAGCTGGTGCTCGTCGACCGCGACGACCCCTCGACGCTGGCCTGGCTGGCCATCGCCTACGCCGTGACGCAACTCATAGGCATGGCCTTGTTCGGGATCGCGACGTGGTGCGAGCGCGCCGACCCGTTCGGCGTCTACTTCGGCCTCGCGGGTCGCCTGGCGCCGCTGGAGGTCCGGGCGCGCACGCTGCGCGTGCGCCCGCCGCTGACCGGGCTGACGAGCCTGCCCGCGCTGCCCGGCACGGTGGCGATCGTCTGCGTGCTGATCGGGACGACGAGCTTCGACGGCGCGGCCATGGGCCTCTGGAAGCAGGCCGGCCCGTCGGTCACGCGCTTCTTCGGCGACCTCGGCGCCGGGCCCGACGCGGCCACCGAGCTGGCGGGGACCTTCGGCCTGCTGGTCGCGGTGGCGGCCGTCACCGCCGCCTACCTGCTCGGCGTGCGCGGCATGGCCAACGCGGTGCGGCGGCCGGTGCGCCCGGAGCGCTTCGCGCACACGATGGCGCCGATCGCGCTGGCCTACGTCGTCGCGCACTACTTCTCGCTGGTCGTCTTCCAGGGCCAGGCGATGGCCGCGCTGGTCTCCGACCCGCTCGGCGACGGCTCCGACCTGCTCGGCACCGCGCGCTCGACCGTCGACTACAACCTGATCTCCTCGCACGCGATCTGGTACGTCCAGGTCGCCGCGCTGATCCTCGGCCACGTCGGCGGCCTGGTGCTCTCGCACGACCGCGCGCTCGTGCTCTTCCGCGGCCGCGCGGCGGTGCGGTCGCAGTACTGGATGCTGGCGATCATGGTGGGCTTCACGTCGCTGGGCCTGTGGCTCCTGTCGACGGTCAGCGCCTCCTAGTGGCGCGGCGGATCGTCGACCCGGGCGAGCGCCAGCGCGAGCGGCGCGGCGACCGTGCGCGCCCGGACGATGTGCCGGCGCGACCAGGCGTGGCGCTCGTGGCGGTAGATCTCCAGGATGCCGACCGCCCGGCCGCGGCAGCGCAGCGGGACCATCAACATGCTCCCGAAGCCCTGGCGCTCCATCAGCGCGCGCTCGGACGGGTCGTCGAGGTGGTCGCCGACGAGGACCTGCACGGCCTCGCCGGTGTCCAGCGCGGCGGCGGTGGCGGGGAAGTCGGCGAGGCGGTGGACCGGCTCCTCGCGCCAGAGGCGCCCCGCGGTGGCCAGGACCATCGGGCCGTCGTCGCCCTCGACGACGCGCGAGACGTAGACGTCGTCGACGCCGAGCAGGCCCTGCAGGCCCGCGATCGCGTCCTCGAAGTCGTCGTCGGTGGTGGCGTCGGCCAGCGCCTGGGCGACCGCGTCGATGTCCATGCCCAGCGGGTCGGCGGGCCGCAACGCGGCGCTCTGGCTGTAGCGGGCGGCGGTGGCGGCCAGCGGGTCGACGGCCGGACGGCCGGGCCCGGGCGGGGCGAGGTGGAAGCCCTGGCCGAGCGCGACGTCGAGGTCGGCGAGCGCGAGCAGCTCGCCGAGCTCCTCGATGCCCTCGGCGCAGACGCGCGCGTCGAGGTCGCGGCCGAGCGCGACCAGCGCGCGGACGAGCGCGGCCTTGGCCGGGTCGCGATCGACGCCGGCGACCAGCGTGCGGTCCAGCTTGATGATGTCGGGCGCCAGCGCGAGCACCTGGCGCAGGCTCGCGTAGCCCGCGCCGGCGTCGTCGACCGCGACGCGCGCGCCGCGGGCGCGCAGCGCGGCCAGCGACTCGGCGATCGCCGACTCGGTGGTGACCAGCTCGTTCTCGGTGATCTCGACGATGACGTTCGAGAGATCGCGCGGCAGCGCGCGACGCACGTCGGGATGGTCGAGCGCGGAGGCGCTGACGTTGACCGAGATCGGCACGTCGGGGTCGTCGCCGCCGTCGCGGTCGCGGAACGCCGCGTCCAGGGCCGCCGCCTCCAGCTCAGGGCCGACGCCGTGCTCGCGAGCGAGGGCGAACGCGACGTCGGGACGGGACCCCGAGCTGAAGCGGGCCAGGGCCTCGTAGGCGACCGCCCGACCGGTCGTCAGGTCGACGATCGGCTGGAAGTGGGCGTGCACGTCGCCCAGCTGGGCGAGGGCGGAGGCGGCGGTGGAGAGGGTCGTCAGCGGCATGGGCGTCCGGGCGGCGGGGCCGTGAGTTCGGCCCCGACCTTTCGGTGTTCGGCATCATGCTCAGATCCCTTCAACGCCGAGCATCCCCCGAGCGGGGGAACTTGCGTGTCAGACGCGGGCGGGCGTGGGCGGCGCCGCGGGCGCGTCGTCGGGCAGCGCGGCGGCGAAGCGCAGCAGGGCCTCGGGGTCGCGGTGGGGGCGGCCGTGGCCGAAGACGACGAGCGCCGGGCGCAGCTCGGCGACGCGGCGGATCGACGCGCGGTTGCGCGCCGGATCGATCGTGAAGCGGGACGGCGGCTCGTGCAGGCCCGGGCGGCCGGTGATCGGATGGCGGCCGAAGAGCACGTCGCCGGCGATCAGCGTGCGGTCCTCCTCGCGCCAGTAGCTGAGATGGCCCGGCGAGTGGCCGGGCGTCTCCAGCGCCACGAAGCCCGCGTCCAGCTCGTCGCCCTCGACCAGCTCGCGGTCGACGGCGACCGCCGGGCCGCGCCAGTGGCGCGCCTGCCAGCGGGTGATCGGGTTCTGGGGCGTCAGCGCGTCGTCGCGGCCGGAGCGCAGCGCCTCGGCCTCGCCGGCCGGCGCCCAGAACGGGATCCCGAGCTGTCGCACGAGCGCCGCGCTGGAGCCCTGGTGGTCGGAGTGGCCGTGGGTGACGGCGTGGGCGGTGATCCGCAGGCTCGCGGTGTCGCGCAGGATCCGGCGCAGCGCGTGGCGCGTGGCGGCGTCGACGATCGTGCCGCCCGCGACGTAGACGTTGAACGCGTAGGCGGGACGCGACGGCAGCAGGCGCAGGTCCGGTGCGAGGTCGAGCATGCGCCATACGGTGGCGTATGGCGCGCGCGCTGTCAATACGGTGGCGTATGGCGCGGGACGGATCTCACGTCGCGCCCCGTCGGCGCGTTGCATCGTCGTGCGCCTCTACGACTACGCCGCCTCCGCCAACGCCTACAAGGTCCGGCTCCTGCTCGCCGAGCTGGGCCGCGACGACGTCGAGCGCGTCGCGGTCGACATCTTCGACGGCGCGACGCTGACCGACGGCTACGTCGCGCTGAACCCGTCGCGGACCGTGCCGGTCCTGGAGCTGGACGACGGCCGGACGCTGCCGGAGTCCGGCGCGATCCTGTGGCATCTGGCCGAGGGCACGCCGCTGCTGCCCGACGATCGCCTCGACCGCGCCCAGGTCCTGCGCTGGCTGCTGTGGGAGCAGGCCGACCTGGTCCACGCGATCGCCGGCCTGCGCTTCCGCCTGATGACCGGCCGCCTGACGCCGGAGGAGCCCGCCGCGCGCGCCCGGCACGCGGCCGCGCTGGAGGTGCTGGCGCTGTTGGACGACCATCTGCGCGACCGGCCGTTCCTGGTGGGCGACGCCTACACCATCGCGGACGTCGCGGTCTACGGCTACGCGCACGTGGCGTCCGACGCGGGCCTCGCGCTGGAGCCCTACCCCGCGGTCGTCGGCTGGCTGGGGCGCGTCGCGTCACGGCCGGCGTACATGAACGACCTCGTGCCGTACCCGCCCAACGCCTCCGTGCTCGCCGGGCGCTCGATCTACGGCTGAGGCGGCGTCAGGAACGCCGCGAGGAAGAGGTCGACGAGCGTGTCGACGATCGCGAGCGCGGTCGGGCGGTGGTCGCGCGCGGGCAGCAGGCCCTGGGCGGCCAGCGCGTCGGCCTCGCGCTCGACCAGCTCGGCGAAGCCGCGCAGGACGTCGCGGCGGTGGCGCTCCAGCTCGAGGCTGACGCCGACGGCCGTGGCGAGGCGGGTGTGGCGGTCGTAGACCGCGCGCAGCAGCTCCTCGCGCGTCTTGAGCGACTCGTAGAAGTAGCGCGGGTTCAGCCGCGTGGCCGAGCAGAGCGCCTCGATCGACGTGTTGGCGTAGCCCTGCGTGCCGAACAGCTCCAGGCCCGCGTCCAGCAGGCGCTCGCGCCGCTCGGCGCGGCGCTCGTCGGCGGTGCGGCCGCCGTATCGCTGACCCGCGGGCATCGGGGCGGAGTCTCCGAGCGGTCCGCCGCTCGCATTCTGGAAAGACCTCTTGACAGATTGACGCCGCACGCCGTTCCTCGACGCGCGGCCGCGCGCGCTGCACGGGAACGTCGAGATCCCGGCGGCGGCGAGCCGCGCGCTGAAGCGCGCGCCGAGCGCGATCCGCGCGCTCGTCCAGACCAAGCTGAAGGACAAGCGCTTCACCACCGTCAACCTGGTCGCGACCGAGCGTCGGCGGGCGCGACCACCTCATCTCCTCCGGCGGGCCCCGCGTTCCGTCCCGATCTCCAGCCCCGACGCTGAGCTGGGAGCAGGGCGTCTTCGCGATCGACGAGGGCCCGGAGGTCCTGCGCTGCGGCGATCGCGTGCACGTCATCTACTCGGCGAGCTGGTGCGGGACCAAGGCCTACGCCATGGGTCGCCTCACGGTCTCCGCCCGCGCCGCTAGCGTGCGGGCGGTGGACGACGACCGCCCGGACCGCCTTGGCGCCCTGCGCGAGTACCTGCACGACGAGGCCGTCGGCGGGATCGCGCTGCTGGTCGGCGTGGTCGTCGCGCTGATCTGGGCCAACGTGGACGTCGGCGGCTACGAGCGCACGTGGCACCGCGAGCTCGACGTCCTCGGCCTGCACCTCGACCTGCGCCACTGGGTCAACGACGCGTTGATGGTGGTGTTCTTCTTCGTCGTCGGCCTGGAGATCAAGCGCGAGCTGGTCATCGGCGAGCTGCGCGACCGCCGCGCCGCGCTGCTGCCCGTGGTCGCCGCGGCCGGCGGCGTCGCGCTGCCCGCGCTGATCTTCGTGGCCTTCACGGTCGGCACGCCCGACACCAAGGGCTGGGCGATCCCGGCCGCGACCGACATCGCCTTCGCCGTCGGCGTCCTGTCGCTGCTGGGCCGCCGCGTCCCGTCCGGGGCCAAGCTGTTCCTGCTGACGATCGCGATCGTCGACGACATCGCCGCGATCGCGATCATCGCGATCTTCTACACCGAGTCGATCGCGCTGGGCTGGCTGCTGGCCGCGATCGCCACGCTGGGCATCACCTACGCCATCCGCGACCGCGTGCCGTGGATCACCGTGTACGTGTTGATCGGCGCGCTGGCGTGGGTCGAGGTGCACGAGTCCGGCGTGCACGCGACGATCGCGGGCGTCGCGCTGGGCCTGATGACGCCCGCCCGGCCCGTGCGCGGCCGCGAGGTCCTGGCCACGCTGGAGCACCGGCTGCATCCGCTCAGCGCGCTGGTGATCGTGCCGGTCTTCGCGCTGGCCAACGCGGGCGTGGACCTGACCGGCGGCGTGCTGTCGGCCGCGGCGGGCGAGCGCCTGGCGTGGGCGATCGCCGTCGGCCTGCTGGTCGGCAAGACGCTCGGCATCACCGGCGGCACGCTGCTGGGCCGGCGGCTGGGGTGGGGCGTGCTGCCCGAGGGCGTGACGACACGGCACGTCGTCGGCCTCGCGATCCTCGGCGGCATCGGGTTCACCGTCTCGCTGTTCATCACCCAGCTCGCCTTCGACGACCCGGCGCGGATCGCCACCGCCAAGATCGGGATCCTCTTCGGCTCGGCCGTCAGCGCGGTGCTGGGGGCGGCGTGGCTCGCGGGCCGGCGCTGAGCGCCACCGGCAGGTCGAGCACGAAGCAGCCGCCCGGGCCGTCGCCGGCGAGCACGACGTCGCCGCCGCACGAGCGCGCCAGGCGCCGCGCGAGCGGCAGGCCGAGGCCGGCGCCGCCGCCGCCCGCGCCGCTGACGCCCGGCTCGAAGACGCGCTCGCCGAGCGCCGCGTCGACCCCCGGCCCGTCGTCGCGGACCGCGAGCCGCACGTGCCCGGGCACGGAGGAGAGCTCCAGCGTGATCGCGGACGCCGCGTGGCGGCGGGCGTTGTCGACCAGCGGCGCGAGCGCCCGGCGCAGGACGTCCGGATCGCCCTCGGCCGCGGGCACGCCGCCCTCGGGCACGGTCACGCGCGCGCCCGGCACCTCGTGCGCCAGGGCCTCGAGGTCGACCGACCCGGCGCCGGGGTCGAGCTCGCGGCGCGCGACGGCCAGCAGCGTGTCGACCGTCTCGGTCAGCCGCCGTCCCTGCGCGATGACCACGCGCAGCGCGGCCTCGCGCTCGGCGTCGGCCTCCGGCCCGGAGGCGTCCAGCGCCAGCTCCGCGCGGCCCATCACGCCGGCCAGCGGCGTGCGCAGCTCGTGGGCGACCTCGGCCGCGAAGCGCTGCTCGTGACGGCGCGACGCCGCGATCCGCGCCAGCAGCCCGTCGAGCGTGGCGGCCAGGCCGGTCAGCTCGTCGCGGGGCGGCCCGAGGCCGAAGCGCTGGTCGAGGTCCTGCGCGCCCCACGTCTCGGCGGCGTCGGTCATCGCGACGACCGGCGCCAGCGCGCGGTCGATCGCGCGCCGCAGCGCCAGGCCGCCCGCGACCAGCACGAGCAGCGCGACGACCAGCGACCCGACGACCACCTGCTGCTGCAGCGTCTCCAGCCCCTCGGTCGACAGCGCGACGACGACCGCGCCGATCGGCTCGGCCCGCCCCGGCGCGACGATCGGCTCGGCCCGCAGCGCGACGTCGTGGGGCCCGTCGTGCTCGCCGAACGCCTGGCGGCGGCCGAGGTCGATCGCCGCCGTGTCGAGCGCGTCGCCGACGACGTCGGGCTGCTCGATCACGGTCGCGCCCTCCAGCACCCAGGCGTGGCGGTCCAGCGACGCCTCGGTCGGCGTCGCGCGCACGGTGACGCGGCCGTCGCGCACGTCGATCGTCGCCAGCACCGCCTCGGCCTGCGTGCGCAGCTCGCTGGAGGCCTCGGAGTGCACGCGGACGTCGAGCAGGACGTTGCCGGCGACGACCAGCGCGCCGAGGCCGGCGGCCAGGATGACCAGCGACGTCAGCAGGATGCGGTTGCGGAAGCTCACCCGAAGCGGTAGCCGACGCCACGCGCGGTCTGGATCGTGTCCTCGGTCCCGGCCTCGCGCAGCTTGCGGCGCAGGCGCGCGACGTAGGTGTCGAGCGTGTTGTCGTGGACGATCGCGCCGTCGGGCCAGGCCGCGGCCACCAGCGCTGGCCGCCGGACGACCTCGCCGGGCTTGGCGGCCAGCCGCGCCAGCAGCCGGAACTCGGTCGGGGTCAGCGGGACCGAGCGGTCGCCGAGGACGATCGCGTGGGCGGCCGGGTCCAGGCGCATCGCCGCCGCGTCGGAGGCGGCCTCGGCGACGGCGGCGGTCGTCCCGGCGGCGCCCCGGCGCACGAGCGCCTGGACGCGGACGACCAGCTCGGCGATCGCGAACGGCTTGGTGAGGTAGTCGTCGCCGCCGGCGTGGAAGCCGCTGAGCCGGTCGGGCAGCGCGTCGCGCGCGGTCAGGAACAGCACCGGCGTGCCGACCCCGCGCGCCCGCAGCGCCTGGCAGACGTCGCGCCCGTCGGCGTCGGGCAGGCCGACGTCGAGGATCAGCACGTCGGGCGGGTCGGCGCCGAAGGCCGCGACCGCCTCGGAGCCGGTCGCGGTCGTGCGGACCGCGAAGCCCTCGCGCGCGAGCACGTCGCGCACGACCCCGCGCAGGTCCGCGTCGTCCTCGCACAGCCCGGCGGTCGGGGACAGGCCCATGTCCAGGCGATGGTAGGCGCTGGGCCGCCGCTCGGGGGCCGGCTTCCGGCGGCGCGGGCTCACCCGACGCGGCTGAGGCCCGGTCATCCGCGCGTGGGCCAAGGTGACGTCATAGCCGCCGGCGACCGACCGCTCATCGTCGCGCCCTGGTGGGCGATCGCGCTCTGCGAGGCGCTCGGGGACCCCGACGAGGACGGCAAGACCCTGCGCATCGTGCTCGGCGTCGTCCGCGGCGTCAGACGGCGGGGAGCGGGAGCGTCTCGCCCGGCGCCAGCGCCGCCAGGCGAACGTCCGGCGCGTGCGCGGCCAGCGCCTTCGCGAACGCGGGCATCGGCTCGCTGAGCAGCGCCTCGCGGCCGCGCACCAGCTGCGCGGGGACGAACGTGCCCCAGTGGATCGGGACGACGACCGCGGGGCGCAGGAGCGCGGCGGCCTTCGCGGCGCGCTCGGGGTCGAGGTGGCCGGGCCCGAGCTTCGGGCCCCAGCCCGCGATCGGCAGCAGCGCGACGTGCAGGCCGCTCTCGCCGATGTGCGCCATGCCGTCGAAGAGGTCGGTGTCGCCGGCGAAGTAGATCCGCTTGCCGTTGCGGGTCACCACGTAGCCGAGCGCGTCGGGCGACGACGCGGAGCGCGCGAGCGGATGGCGGCGGCCGTCGTGGCGGGCCGGGACCGCGCGGACGCCGACGCCGTCGACCGTGACGCCGTCGCCGACGGCCAGCTCGACCGCCCGCGCGCGCAGCGCCATGGGCAGGAAGCGCCCGGCGCCGCGCGGCACGACCACGGCCGGGTGGCCGCCCACGCGCCGCAGGCTCGGCAGGTCGGCGTGGTCGCGGTGCAGATGGGAGAGGACGACGACGTCGGTCGTGCCGGCGTCCGGGACGACGGCGGGCGCCGCGCGGCGCAGGTGGCCGACGCGCGTGCGCAGGACCGGGTCGGTGAGCACGACCGTCCCGCCGAGCGACAGCTCGACGGTGGCGTGCCCGATCCAGCGCAGCCGGTCGTTCATGGCGCCGCCGGGGCCGAAGGTGTCGGGAGCGCGTCGTCGTCGCGGAACGCCCCGTGCCCGAGCCGCGCCAGCCATGCGCGCAGCAGCCGATGGACGGCCTCGGCGCCGACGAGGTCCTCGTCGGGCAGCGGCAGCGACGTGGGCGCCAGCAGGAACGGGAAGCTCTGCGTCCCGCCGAGGCCGCCGTGGGAGCCGACCAGCTCCTCGAACGCGCCGACCTCGCCCGTCTGCGGGTCGTAGGCGCCGTTGACCATGATGTCGGGGCAGTGCGGGAAGGCCGACGAGCGCGCGACGTGCCGCGCGGCGCGCGGGCCGAACGGCGCCAGCGGATCGACCCCGACGACGAGGCCGTCGCCCAGCCGGCGCTCGCCTCGGGCGCCGAGCACGACGTCCTCGCCGGAGGCGTCGCGCACGAGCACGAAGCCGACGCCGGGATGGTGGCGCAGGCGGTCCAGCAGCTGCGGGTACGCCGCGTCGACGTCCTCCCGCGTGACCCGGCCCGCGCGGCGCGGGAAGCTGATCAGCCCGAGGTTGCCCGACGCCATCACGACGACCTCCGGCGGGGCCTCGGCCCGCTCAGCGTCCCGCCGCCCCCGATCCGGGTCACTCCCGACGTCGATGTGACGTTCGGAGTGACCCGGATCGGGGGCGTGCGTCACCGCGCGCTCGGCCCGCACCAGCGCCCGGCCGCCGGCGCGCGACGAGGTGCCCGCGGCGGCCTCGGCGAGGCCGGCGCCGAGGCGCCCGAGGGCCTCGTCCTCGGCCGCCGTCTGGGCCGCGACGGCACCGCGCCCGCAGGCCTCCATGACGACCTCCTCGAGCGTCACGCCGTGGCGCTGGCGGAACGTCGCGCCCTGCGACTGGCCGTGGTCGCTGAGCACGACGATCTCGTAGGGCCGTGGGGCGCGCGCCGCGGCGGCGGCGATCCGCGCGATGCGGCGGTCGACGCGGGCGAGCACCGCCAGCGTGTCGCGCCGCTCCAGGCCGGAGTGGTGGGCGACCTCGTCGTAGGCCAGGAACGTGGTGTAGATCGTCGGCCGCCCGGCCTCCAGGTCGCCGATCACGGTCTCGACCTGGAGGTCGAGCTGGACGGCGGTCGCGAACGCGCGCACGGCCGCGTAGGACCAGTCGCGCGCGATCCGCGGCACGACGTCGCGCCGGCGCTGGCGGCCCGCCTCGCGGCGCTCGACGAGCATGTCGCCGACGGCCAGCACCAGCGTGCGGACCATGTTGTAGGGGTCGGCGAAGTAGGTGAAGTAGTCGCGCCCGAGCCGGTCGCGGCGGACGTCGAGCACGGTGCTCATCGTCAGCAGCGAGTGCGGCGCGTCGCCGGAGAGGATGTTCGCGCGCGACGCGCCGTCGTCGTGCAGCAGCCCGCGCCCGTCGGAGACGCGCGCCTCGATCTCCGCCGCGTCGCGTGGGTGGTTGGTGACGATCGCGCGCTCGCCGTCCTTCTCCCACCAGCGGAACGCGGGCAGGTCGTGGTTGTCGCCGTGCAGGATCCCGGCCTGGCAGGCGCCGGTCTGCGACGACCAGTCGGTCTCCCAGCGCACGAGCCGGTGGCGGCCCTCGTGGACCCAGCGCGCCAGCGCCGGGACCGTGCCGTCGCGTAGCGCGCGCCGCAGGACGTCGTGGGCGAGGCCGTCGATCTCCAGCATCAGCAGGCCGGGGACGTCGGTCTCGATCCGGTCGCGCGGCCTGGGCCGCCGCGCGAGGTGGCCGCGGAAGCGGTCCTCGTCGTCGATCGACAGCAGCGACGCGGCGATCGACGTCAGCACGGTCACCAGGACGATCGCCAGCACGGCGTCGAGCACCGTGGCGATCGAGACGCCCGGCACGATCGCCGCGGCGGCCAGCAGCACGATGGCGTTGAGCAGCAGCGCGCCGAGGCCGATCGTCGCGACCGTCAGCGGCAGCGTGATCCGGATCAGCAGCGGCCACAGCAGCGCGTTGAGCAGCGCGGCGACGATCACCGCCAGGACCGCGGCGCCGGCCGAGGCGACGACGAAGCCGGGCAGGATCCAGGCGGCCAGCAGCAGCCCCGCCGCCGCGACGACGATCGTGCCCAGCGCGCGGCGGATCACGAGGTGACGCCCCCGCGCGAGATGAACGGGTACGAGCCCAGCGCCGCCGCGACGACGACCACGAAGCCGCCCGCCCACAACAGCGACAACAACGAGAACGCCACGCCGATCGCGCCGAACTGCTCGGCCGACGACGTGACCGCGCGCGGCGCGTAGATCGCGGCGCCCGCCGTCAGCGCGGTCATCCCCACCGCGGTCAGGCCGGCCTGCAGCAGGAGGTGCTTCCAGGGCACGCGCCGCCCGAGCAGCACGTAGGGCGTCGCCAGCCAGAACGCGAACGTCCCGGCCAGCGAGATCACCCAGCGCACGACGCCGTCCAGCGTGTCGCTGACCAGCGGGAACAGGGTCCAGTACAACGCGAACAGCGCCAGCCAGCCCAGGCCCCAGGACGTGGCGCGCATCCCGCGGCGGTCCTGGTCCCAGCTGCGCTCGAACAGCGACTGCACGCGGCGCGTGAACGACAGCGCCGAGACGACGACCAGCAGCAGGCCGACGATCGTGATCGACGTCCCCTCGGCGGGGGCGGCGAACGCGCGCCGGACCGCGGTCGCGCCGTCGCCGCTGAGGTCGAAGCGGTGGATGACGCCGTCGGCCATCGAGCCGCCGTCGCGCGCGCCCCAGCTCGCGAACACGATCAGCATCGGGATCAGCGCGCTGAACGCCTGCGCGCCGATGACCAGCGAGCGGTCGACGATCTCGAAGGCGATCAGGCGGTCGACCATCGCGCGGCCCTCGGCCGTGGCGCGCGCCGTGGTCGACGGCACCCTCACGTGACGGCCTTGGGGGTGGCCGGCGTCGGGGGCGGGGCGGCCCGCGCCTCGGTCTCCCGCGCGATCTGGCGCCGCAGCGCCCACACGCCCGCGCCGGCGAGGACCAGGTACAGGACGATCCCCAGCGGCCGCGTCGACGCGGGCAGCAGGCCCGCGGCCAGCAGCGCGACGATCGCGCCGAGGACCACGATGTAGGGGATCTCGGGATGGACGACGACGACCGGGGCGACGAACCGCCGGACGCTCGCCGCCCACGCGGTGCCGCCGGCCAGCCAGCCGCCGATCGCGCACAGCGCGCCCAGGACGATGCCGGTGCCGGCGATCTCGCGCAGCAGCGACGTGAGCACGTTCCAGGTCGCGGTCGCCGCCGGGGCCGCGGTGCCGTTCTGGGTGACCTCCGTGACCAGCTCGCGGCCCGCGACGCGCCGGACGACGAGGACGATCAGCGCGGCGACGATGAGCGTCAGCCCGGCGACGAGCAGCCCGCGCGCCCGGTCGGGCCAGACCGCGACGATCGCCACGAGCGCGACGACCGACAGCGCCGCGCTGATCCAGCGCACGGCCTTCAGCAGGTTGACCGCCTTGCGCGCCGTGGCGATCTGGTGGCCGTCGAGGATCTTGACCGTGGCCTTGTGGCCCGTCGCCGCCCCGCGGACGCCGAGGCGCTGGGCGAGCACGCCGAGCTGGGGGCGCAGGTCGAGGGTCACGCCGCGCTTGGCCAACGGTCCGTCGCCGTGCTCGATGACCGCGACCAGCTGGTTGTGCAGCAGCCGCACGCTCTTCTCCCACAGCGACTGGAACGCGCCCGAGCGCATGATGCGCTTGGTCGCCCGGTCGGCCAGCTCGCCGGCGCCGGCGGTCAGCGGCCCGGCCAGCGGCGCCAGCCGCGGCGGCAGCGCGGCGCGCAGCTCGTTGGAGACCGTGTCGCCCTGGGTCAGCTGGTCGGAGAGGTAGGCGGCGGTCGTGTTCTGGATCGCGGGCTGCTGCAGGAGCTGCACGCCGGCCTTGGTGAACTGGTCGGCGTCGAGCAGCTGGCGCTCGGCCCACGCCCCGAGCGCGGCGATCACCAGCAGGAAGGTGGCGAGAACGGGCAGCGCGCGTCTCATGTCGCCAGCCTGCGCGCGCCGTGGGTGAGGACGCCTCACCCCGTCCGTGTGATGGCCGGTCACCCCCGCCGTTGGCACGGTGGCGCCATGCACGTCCACCTCTCACTCCCCGCGCCGGTGCGATGAGCGCGGCCTACCCGTCGGCCGACCCGTTCGGCGGCGTCGGCGACACGCCCTCCGGGCCGCCGCGGTGGCTGGCCGCGATCGCCGGCGCCCTGTCGGTGGTCATCGGCGTCGCCGCGCTGATCTGGCCGGGACCGACGCTGCTGGCCGTCGGCCTGCTGTTCGGCATCTACTTCACGATCTGGGCGGTCTCGGCGCTGGTGCGCGCGATCGGCGCCCACGAGCTGCCGGTGGGGCTGCGCCTCCTCGACATCATCGTGTCGGTCATCGGGCTGCTGCTCGGGCTGACGCTGATCGTCCGGCCGGGCGCCTCGGTGGCGACGGCGGCGCTGCTGCTCGGGTTCTGGTGGCTGTTCCTCGGCGTGATGCAGTTGGTCCACGGCGTGGTCGACCCTGCCGCCCGGGTGTGGAACGTCATCTGGGGGATCATCGGGGCGGCCGCCGGGATCATCATCCTGGCCTCGCCGGAGATCGCGCTGGGCACGCTCGTCCTGGTCGTGGGGATCAGCCTCATCGTCCAGGGCCTGCTCGAGTTGATGGTGGCCTTCGGAGGTGGACGATGAACATCCGGCACACGACGACGGCGACGCTGGCGGTCACGGCGCTGCTGGGCGGCGGCGCGCTGGCCGGCTGCGGCACCTCGCCCGAGGACACCGCGCACAGCGACGGCAAGGCGGTCGGCAAGGCGATGGCCCAGCTCAGCAACGCGACCAACGCCCAGGAGCTGACCTCCGGCGTCACGGCGGTCCGCAACGCGGTCTCCGACGTCAGCGACGACGTGAGCTCGCGCGTGCGCGGCCAGGTCGACGCGCAGCGCGACAGCCTCAACTCGGTGGTCGGCAACCTGCGCACCGCGATCACCTCCGACAACGCCACCGCGCAGAGCAACGCGCGCGTCGAGCTGCAGTCCGACATCCAGGACCTGCGCTCCCGCGCCCAGTCGTTCAGCAAGACCAACGACTCGGTGACCAACAGCTTCTGGGACGGCGTCAAGGACGGCTTCGACGACGCCCAGTGAGGGGGCGCCGTCGGGGCCCGCGCGCCCGCCCTCCGACGCCGCCCAGGCCGACGCGTCGTCGCCGTCGGCCTGGGACACCTCGACGGACAGGACCGGTGACGCCTACGCCGGCTGCTTGGCGCCCGCGCTCTCCAACGCCTCGCGCAGCTGCGTGTCGGCGTCGTCGGACAGCGAGGAGTGGATCAGCGTGCCGGGCACGTGGATCTCGTCCAGGATCTTGTCCTTGTTGACGTTGCGGACCAGGCCGACGAGCGCGGCCGTGCCCGGCTGCAGCTCGTTGCCCAGCTCCTTCATGAAGTTGTCGTCGACGCCGGCGTCGCTCAGCGCGCCGGCCACGGCGCCCGTCGCCGCGCCGACCGCCATGCCGAAGACCGGGACGAGGAAGAGCAGGCCGATGAGGCCGCCCCACGCGGCGCCGCCCAGCGCGCCGACGCCCGCCAGCGACGGCTGATGCAGCTTGATCTTGCCGTCTTCGCGGCGCTCGATGATCACGAGGTCGTCGACGTCCAGCAGCTTGCCCTTCGCGGCCTCGCCGATGCGGCCGGCGACCTGCCGGGCGGTGGCGACGTCGGGGTAGGCGATGGCGATGAGATCGCTCATGAGGATGATGGCTCCGATGCGTGTCGTGGGTGGACCACGCCGATCCTCGGCCGCGCGAGGGTGAGCCCGCCCCGTCCGCGGCGGGTGAGGCAGGCGCGCCGACCGGCGTCGGCCGGGGCCCTCACCGCTCCTCGGCGATCCGGTCGTGCTCGTCCAGCAGCGCCCAGAAGAACGCCACGACCGGCACGGCGATCAACGCCCCGATGATCCCGGCGACGATGCCGCCCGCCGTGACCGCCGCCAGCGTCGCCAAGGGGTGCAGGTTGACGCTGCGCCGGTAGATGATGGGGTCGAGGACGAGGCTCTCGATCTCCTGCACGGCGAGCACGATCACGAGCACGGCGACCGCGGTGCCGACGCCGTTGCCGGCCAGCGCGACCGCGACGCAGACCGCGCCCGACACCCAGGCGCCGGCGATCGGCACGAACGCGGCGAGGAAGACCAGCGCGGTCAGCGACCCGGCGATCGGCACGCCGAGGACGACGAGCCCGGCGCCGATGAGCACCGCGTCGAACAGCGCGACGAGCGTGACGCCGCGGACGTACCCGCCCAGCGCCTGCCAGCCGCGCAGCGCCATCCGCTCGACGTTCGGGCGGCGCTCGGGCGCGAAGCGGCGCACCAGCCACGCGCCGACGCGCTCGCCGTCGGTCAGCAGGTAGATCAGGAACGCGAGCGCGAGGACCGTGCCGCTGATCAGCTCGACCAGCAGCGACGCGCCGCCGAGCACGCCGCCGAAGAGGACCTTGCCGGCGTCGGCCAGCGCCGGGCCGACCTGGCCGGCGGCGTGGTCGACCGAGCCGCTGTCCAGGTGCAGCGGGCCGTCGTGGTCCTTGGCCCAGTCGGCGATGTCGTCGCCGGCCTGCGAGACGAACGCGCCGATCTCGTCCAGCTCCCCGACGAACGACCCGATGATCACCACGGTCAGCAGCGCGAGCGAGACGACCAGCCCGAGCATGACCACCACCATCGCGGCGGCGCGCGGCAGCCCGCGGCCGGCCAGCCAGCGCGTCGCGGGAAGCATCTGCGTGCTGAACAGGACCGCGATGAACAGCGGGATCGCGAACGCGCGCAGCTGCCAGAAGAGGAAGACGCCGAGCGCCGCGGCGCCGGCCACGACGAGGACGCGCCAGCTCCAGGCCGCGGCGGAGTCCAAGCCCCTGGCGACGTTCGGGTCGGTGGCGTCGGTCGTGCGCGGCATCGTGGTCGGCGATGCTCATTGCCTTTTGGACGAGATCGCATCACCCTTGGCGGGCGAGACTCCGCGACGACGAGGGAGGCGGCGATCAAGGAGCAGCCGGGCAGTGGTAGCACGACGTCGATCCCGCCGGGCCGGCCCGGGAGCCGCGAGGACCTGCGCGCGCGCCTGGACGACGTCGCCGACGCGGGCGGCGTCGCGCTGATCGCCGCCGAGCCGGGCACCGGCAAGACCGTCCTGCTGCGCCAGTGGCTGGCGCTGCGCGGCGCGCCGGTGACGCCCTGCCCCGCGGGCGCCGCGGCCGCGCGGCTGCGCGCGGGCACCGAGCCGCTGGTGGTCGCCGACGGCGCCGAGACGCTGGACGGCGCCGGGCGCGTCGCGCTCGGCGCCGCGCTGGCCCGCCGGCCCGAGGGCGTCGCCGCGGTGATCGCCGCGCGCGCCGACCTCGGCCTGTGCGCGATCGAGCTCGAGCGCACCGGGCCGCTGCTGCTGCTGGACGCCGACGACCTCGCGCTGGAGCCCGAGGAGGTCGGCGTGGCGCTGGCCGACGGCGGCTGGGACGACGTCGGGCCCGCCGAGGCGCGCGCGGTCGCCCACGAGACCGACGGCTGGTGCGCGGCCGTCCGGCTGACGGCCGCCACGGGCCGCTCCGGCCTGCGCGGCGGCTACGCGCTGGACGTCCTGCGCGACGTGGCCGACGAGGCGACCGTCGAGCAGCTGCTGCTGCTCTCGGCGCTGGACGAGATCGACGCGGGCGGCGTCGCGGCGGCGCTCGGCCTCAGTGCCGAGGAGGCCGCGCCGCGGCTGCGCGCGCTGGTCGCCGCGCGCGTCTTCCTGCGCCGCGGGGCGCGCGCGGGCACGTGGCGTCTGGCGCGGCCGATGCTGCGCGCGCTGCGCCAGGAGCTGGCCGCGCGGCCGTCGGTCGACGGCGCCGCGGTCCCGGGCCTGGGCGCGGCGCTGCTGGAGGACCGCGTGCTCGCCGGTCGCGCGGTGAGCCTGCTGCTGGCCGGACGGCTGGTCGCGCCCGCGCCCGAGGCGTTGGCGGCCTCCGCGCCGCCGTCGCGCGCGGGCCGTGCCGCCGCGGCGCTCGCGCTGGTCGACGGCGGCGACGCCGAGACCGCCCGAGCGCTGATCGCGCCGGAGGACGCGCGCGGGGAGGACGTCGACGAGGGCGTGGCGCTGGCGCTGGCGGTCGCCTCGGCGCGCGCCGCGGGCAACCGGGCGGCGGCGCACGCGGCGTTGGAGGAGATCGCCGAGCGCGCGCGGCGGCGCGCCGATCCCGAGGCCGTCGGCCTCGAGGCCTACGCGTTGCTGCAGCTCGGCCGGCTCGACCTCGCCGAGGGCCGGAACGCCGACGCCGACGAGCGCCTGGGGCACGCGGCCGGGCTGGCCGAGCGCTGCGGCGCGATCGCGGTCTTCGCCCGCGCCCGCGTCGGCCGCGCGGCGCTGGCCGCGGGCGCCGGGCGCCTGCGCGAGGCCGAGCGGCTGGCGCGCTCGGTCGGCGCCGACGATCCGCGCGCCGAGACGCGGGCGCGGCGCGCGCTGGCGCTCGGCCACGTCGCCTACGACCGCGACGACCTCGCGACCGCGCGCGAGCAGGCGACGGTCGCCCGCCTCGCGGCGGAGGTCTCGCGCAGCCCCGAGATCTGGTTCCACGCGCTGTTCCTCGACGCGCTGCTGCTCGAGCTGGAAGGCGACGACGACCGCGCGTTCGAGCGCCTCGCCGAGGCGGTCGCCGTTCGCGACCAGTGCCCGTCGCCGCCGGCGCACGGACGCACGATCGAGCTGCTGCGCGCGCGGCTGCTGAGCCGCGCCGGGCGCGACGCCGAGGCCGACGCGCTGCTGGCGCGCCTGGCCGACGGCGCGGATCCGGTGTCCGGCCCGCTGGTCGACCTCGTGCTCGCGCGCCACGCCGTGGCCCGCGGCGCGCCCGACGCGGCGTCGCGCCGGCTGCACCCGTGGGCGGTCCGGACGCCGGTCCCGGGCCTGGAGGCCTGGCACCTGGCCTGCTACGCGCTGGCGACCGCGCGCCTGGGCGACGACGGCGCCGCCCACGCGGCGCTGGAGCGCGCGCTGGACCTCGCCGCGCCCGAGGGCCTGATGCGGCCGTTCCTGGAGGACGGCATCCGCCTGCGCGAGCTGCTGGACGCCCACCTGGAGCGCGGGACGTCGCACGCGGCGTTCGTGCGGGAGCTGCGCGAGCACGTCTCCGACGGGCGGCCGGTGCCCGAAGGCGAGATCCTCCGCCCGCTCACCGATCGGGAACGCACGGTGCTCGGACACCTGCCCACGGAGCTGTCGGCCGCGCAGATCGCGGAGGCCCTGCACGTCTCCGAGGCCACCGTGCGCACGCATCTGCACAACATCTATGAGAAGCTGGGCGTCTCGTCGCGCCGGGATGCGGTGGTTCGCGCGCGGGTGCTGCGCATGCTCACCGCGCAGCAACTCTGAGCAGCGTCAATTTTCCGGAGTGAGGATCATCCGGTTCGGTTGAGGCGCGCGCGGGCCCGTTCTGACTGAATATCGGCCGTGAGCCGACCCTCCACAGGGGCGCCGTCCCGCCCGGCCGGACGCCGGCGTGGCGGGACGAGCCGGACCCGGGGCGTCACCGGCCCTCCCCCAGGGGCCGCCCTGGTCCCGCGGGCGCGCGTGACCGCGTCGCTCGACCGCGCGGTCTCCGGCGGGCTCACGCTGGTGGCGGCGGCGCCCGGATCGGGCAAGACCGTCGCCCTGCGCCAGTGGGCGGCCGCCCACCCCCGGGCGGACCTCGCGTGGGTCGCGCTTCCCCCGTGCGACGAAGGCGACGCCGGCGCGCTCTGGCGCCGGCTCGCCGCCGCCCTTCCCGGCCGCGCGTCGGCCCGCGGCGGGCAGGCCGAGGTCGTGCGTGCGCTCGACGCCCGAACCCGCCCGCTGGCGATCGTGGTCGACGACGCCCAGGAGGCCGACGACGACGCGCTGGGCGCGCTGCTGGCTCCGCTGCTCGAGCACCGCTCGGCGCGCCTCGTCGTCAGCACCCGCGTCGACCCGCGCCAGCCCCTGCATCGCCTGCGCCTCGAGGGCCGTCTGAGCGAGGTCCGCGGTGACGACCTGGCGTTCACCGCCGACGAGGCGCGGGCGATGCTCGCGCACCACGACGTCGTCCTCGCCGACGACGAGCTGGCGCTGCTGGTGCGCCGCACCGAGGGGTGGGCCGCCGGCCTGCGCCTCGCGGCGCTGCTGCTGACCGACCACCCGCGTCCCGGCGAGGCGGTGCGCGAGTTCGCCGGCGACGACCGCGCGGTCGTCGCGTTCCTCGTCCACGAGGTGCTCGACCGCCTGCCGGTCGAGGTCCGCGAGATGCTCATGCGGACCTCGGTGCTCGACCGCGTCTCCGGCCCGCTGGCCGACGCGCTCACCGAGGGCAGCGGCGGCGAGAACATGCTGGAGGACCTGGTCCGGCGCAACGCGCTCGTCGAGCCGCTGGACCGGCGCGGGCGCTGGTACCGCTACCACCCGCTGTTCCGCGACCTGCTGCGCGCGCAGCTGCGCCGCCAGGGCGGCGACGCCGTCGCCGGGCAGGACCGGCGCGCGGCGCGCTTCTTCCGCGAGGCGGGCGATCCGACCGACGCGCTGCGCCACGCGGCGCGCGCCGGCGCCTGGGACCTCGTCGACGCGCTCCTGCGCGACCACGGAGCGCTGCTGCGCGCCTCCGACGACGCCGCCGTGCTGGACGAGGCGCTGCGCGACCTCCCGCCGGGCGTGCTCGCGCGGCGCCCGTTCGTGGCGGCGTTCGCCGCCGCGCGGGCGCTGGACGACGGCCGCCCCGAGGCGGCGCGCGCGCTCGTCGGCCAGGCCGAGGGCCACGACGCGCTGCCCGCCGGCGAGCGCCGCGGGCGGCTGAGCGTCGAGGTCGCGCAGGTCCGCGCGCTGCTGGCGCTGCGCGACGGCGACGTCGCCGGCGTCCGCCACCACGCCGCGGTCGTCCTGCGCGCGGCCGACGCGCTGGACCGCTCCGCGTTGGCGGCCCGCGCCGTCGCCCTTCTGGCGCTCGGAGAGGCCGGGGTCGCCGACGGCGACCCCGACGCCGAGCGCCGCCTCCGTGCCGCCGCGGTCGAGGCGAGGCGAGCGGGCCTGGTGCCGCTGGCCCGCCGCGCCGACGCGCTGCGCGCCTGGTGCTACGCGTTGGACGGACACGTGCGTCAGGCCGCGCTCGCCGCGGCGGACCTGTCGGTCGACGCCCCGGCCGAGCCGGACGCCGAGCTGGCCCGCGCCATCGTCGCCGCCGAGCGCGGCGACGTCGTCGGAGCCGCGGCGGCCTCCCGCCGGGCCGCGGCCGCCCTCGCGGCGCGGCCCGGCGGACGCCTCGCGACGCTCGCGCTGGAGGTCGTCCGCGGCCGCGTCGCGATGGCCGCCGCGACGCCGGCCGAGCGCCAGGCGGTGCTCGGCGGGCTGACGCGCGCGACCGCCGGCTGGGTGCCGCCGCGCCGCCTCGGGCGGCTCGCGCTCGTCCTGCGGGCCGAGGCGCTGGTCGCGCTGGGCCGCCCCGGCGAGGCGCGCGCGCTGCTGGACGACGCGGCCGCCGCGGCGGGCGCCGCCGCCGTGCCGCTGATGGACGCCGGCCGCGCCGAGGCCGCGCTGGCGCTGGGCGAGCCCGACGCGGCGCGCACGCTCGCCGAGGCCGTGGCCGACCGGCCGGGCCTGCCGCTGCCGCTGGTCGTCAGCGCGCTGTCGATCGCGGCGCGCGCCGCCGAGGCCTCCGGCGACCGGCCCGCGGCGCTGCGGCTGATCGGCCGCGGGCTCGACCTCGCCGAGGCCGACGGCCTGCGCCTCGCGCTGGCCACCGGCGACACGGCGCCGCTGCTGGAGCGCGTGCTGCGCAACGGCACCGGGCACCGCGCGCTGGTCGGCGACGTCCTGGAGCTGACGGCGACCGGCACCGCCCAGCCGGTCCGCGAGCCGGTCGAGCCGCTGCGCGAGCCGCTGACCGAGCGCGAGCTGGCGGTCCTGCGGTTCCTGCCGACGATGCTCTCCGCCCAGGAGGTCGCGGGCGAGTTGTACGTGACGCTCAACACCGTCAAGAGCCACCTGCGCAACCTGTACCGCAAGCTCGGCGTCAACGGCCGCCGCGAGGCCGTCCGGCGCGGGCGCGAGTTGGGGTTGTTGGCCCCCGGGACGATCGGGCGCTCCTAGCGCCCGCCGCCGCCGTGGCCGCCGTGGCCGCCGACGCGTCGCACCTCGACGACCTGCGCTCCCGCGTCGCGCAGCAGCGCCAGCGCCGCCTGCAGCTCGGCCTGGTCGGCGACGTCGCCGACCATGACCGTCTGCGCGATGCTCAGCCGCCCGAACGCGTCCTGCAGGCGGCGCAGGCCGTCGTCGTCGAGCCGCCCGCGGATCCGGATCTCGACGCTCGAACGGCCCATCGCCGCCTACCCCGGCGCGCGGTCGTCGCCGACCTGTCGCGCCTCCAGGAACTCGATCCCCAGCGCGGACAGCTGCTGGAGCACGCCGTCCAGCCCGCCGTCGTCGCCGACCTCGGCGCGCACGACCGTGCTCGCGGGGCGCTCCTCCACCGAGCGGACGCCCAGCTCCTCCAGCATGCCGGGATCGAGGAAGCCGAGCACGCTGATCTCATACGACGTCATGCGTGGACGCTCCCGCATGGTCGCGTGGTCGAACGTCACCCTCCAAGGGTGATGTGGCGGCGACGGCCTCCCGGACCGAGCGGTGGATGGCCGTCAGGTCGTCGTCGCCGGCCCGCGTGAGCAGGTCGCGGACGCCCGCGACGTCGCGCGCCAGCAGCAGCCGGCAGCCGCCGCGGCGCAGGTCGCCGGCGACCTGGCGGAGCATCTCGGCGGCGGTCGCGTCGATCGACGGCGTCGTCTCGGCGTCGAGCACGACCGCGTGCACGCCCGCCTCGCGTCCGGCGGCCAGCAGCTCGTGGCGGACCGCGTCGGCGTTGGCGAAGAACAGCGGGCCCTCGACGCGCAGCACCGCCACGCCCGCGGGCGCCCGGGCCTCGGGCTCGCGCGCGAGGTCGACGTAGGCGCCGCCGCGCAGACGCCCGAGCCGCGCCACGTGCGGCCGCGACGCGCGGTAGAGCAACAACAACAGCGAGACGCCGATGCCGATGAACAGGCCCGGCAGCGTGTCGAAGACCAGCACGCCCAACAGCGCCGCGACCGACGCCAGGAAGTCCGGTGGCGAGCCCAGCTCGTAGAGGCGCCGCAGCGCCTCGACGTCGACCAGCTCGACCACCGCGGCGATGACGACCGCGGCCAGCGTCGCCTCCGGGAGGTGCTCGAAGAGCCCGGTGAGCAGCAGCAGCGTCAGGATCGTCAGCGCCGCGACGACGAGGCCCGACAGCTGCGAGCGCGCGCCGGCCGAGCCGTTGACCGCGGTCTTGGAGAGGCTGCCGTTGACCACCATGCCGCTGGACAGGCCGGCGGCGAGGTTGGCGCCGCCCAGGCCCAGCAGCTCGCGGCCCGCGTCGATCTCCTGGTGCTCGCGCGCCGCGTAGGTCTTCGCCGCGCCGAGGCCCTCGGCGAAGCCGACGAGCATCACGCCCAGCGCGCCCGGGATGAGCGTCCCGAGGTCGTGGAAGCGCACGTCGGGGAACCCGAGCGACGGCAGCCCGCGGGCGATGTGGCCGACGATCTCGACGCCGTGGTGGTCGAGGCCCAGCAGGTCGACCGCGGCGACGCCGAGCACCACGGCGACCAGCGATCCCGGCACGGGCGGCGCGGCCCGGCGCAGGCCGAGCACGACGACCAGCGACAGGATCCCGACGACGGTGGTGAGCACGTCGAGGTCCCCGAGGTGGCGGACGACGCCGACGAGCTTCTCGAAGAAGTCGCCGTCGGTCTTGCCGACGCCCAGCAGCTTGGGGACCTGGCCGATGATGATCGTCAGCGCCAGGCCGATGATGAAGCCCTTGATCACCGGCTCGGAGATGAAGCTCGCCAGGAAGCCCAGGCGCAGCAGGCCCGCGACCAGCGCGCAGAGGCCGGTGGCGATCGCCAGCGTCGCGGTCATCGCCACGAAGCGGTCGCCGCCCGCGGCGGGCACGAGCGCGGCGACGGTCGCGGCGCTCAGCGCGGCGGTCGCCGACATCGGCCCGGTGATGAGCTGGCGCGAGCTGCCCAGCGCGGCGTAGAGGATCAGCGCGCCCGGCGCGGCGTAGAGGCCGACGACCGGCGAGACGCCGGCGATCGAGGCATAGGCCAACGCCTCCGGCACGAGCACCGCCCAGACCGTCAGGCCGGCCAGGACGTCGCCGGCCAGCCAGGCGCGGCGGTAGCCGTGCAGCGAGAGGAACGCCATCGTGCCCGGATGGTCGGGGGCGCTCGGGTGACGGTGGTTCACCCCGCGCGGGTGATCCCCGCTCACGCCCGGGCGCGCGAGGGTGGCGGCATGCCGAGCACCGAGATCGCCGCGCCGCCGGGCATGGCCTGGATCCCGCCCGGGACGTTCACGATGGGCTGCGACCGCTTCTACGAGGAGGAGGCGCCGGTCCGCGCGATGACGCTGGCCGCCGGGCTCTTCATGGACCGCCACCCGGTGACGGTCGCGGAGTTCCGCCGCTTCGTCGACGAGACCGGTTACGTGACGGTCGCCGAGCGCCCGCTGGACGCCGCCGACTACCCCGACGCGGACCCGTCCGCGCTGGTGCCCGGGTCGCTGGTCTTCCGGCGCACGGCCGGGCCGGTCGACCTGCGCCGTCCGGGCGCGTGGTGGGCCTACGTGCCGGGGACGACGTGGCGGGCGCCGCGCGGTCCGGGGTCCGGCGTCCGCGGCCTGCACCGCCACCCGGTCACGCACGTCGCCTGCGAGGACGCGGAGGCCTACGCGGCATGGGCGGGCAAGGCGCTGCCGACCGAGGCCGAGTGGGAGCGCGCCGCGCGCGGCGGGCTGGAGGGCAAGGTGTACGCCTGGGGCGACGAGCCGACGCCGGGCGGCCGGACGATGGCCAACACCTGGCAGGGGCGGTTCCCCTATGAGAACACGCTGCGGGACGGCTACGAGGGGACGTCGCCGGTGAGCGCGTTCCCACCCAATGCCTATGGGTTGTACGACGTCTGCGGCAACGTCTGGGAGTGGACGGCCGACCGCTGGGCGACCGGCGGCACGCACCCGTGCTGCGCGCCCGAGCGGCTGCCGGGCGAGCGCTTCGAGCGGCGCGTCATCAAGGGCGGGTCGCACCTCTGCGCGCCGAGCTACTGCCTGCGCTACCGGCCCGCGGCGCGCCAGGGCGAGACCGTCGACACGTCCACGTCGCACCTCGGCTTCCGCTGCGTCGTGCGGCCGTGAGCGGCGCGTCCGCGTCCTCCTTGGTCCCGTCGTGGCTGCGCGCCTACGACCGCGCGTGGCTGCGCGCCGACCTGGTCGCGGGCATCGTGGTGTGGTCGGTCGTCGCGCCGCAGGCCGTGGCCTACGCGCAGATCGCCGGCCTGCCGCCGGCGGCCGGGCTGATGGCGGCGCCGGGCGCGCTGCTGGCCTACGCGGCGCTGGGCACGTCGCGCTTCTTGATCGTCAGCGCGACCACGGCGACGTCGGCGGTGTCGGCCGCCTCGGTCGGACCGCTGGCCGACGGCGACGCGGCGCGGTTCGCCGCGCTGTCGGCGGCGCTGGCGATCGTCGCGGCGGTCGTGCTGATGGTCGCGGGCGCGCTGCGCATGGGCGCGATCGCCGACCTCATCAGCAAGCCCGTGATGGTCGGCTTCACGTTCGGCCTGGGGCTGACGATCGCGATGGAGCAGCTGCCGTCGGCGCTCGGCCTGCCCGCGGCGGAGGGGACGTTCGTCGACCGGCTCGGCGCGCTGGCGCGGCACCTCGGCGACGTCCACGCGGCGACCGCCGCGGTCGCGGCGGCGTGCCTGGGGGCGCTGGTCGCGCTGCGCCGCTGGGTCCCGCGCGCGCCCGCGCCGCTGGTCGTCCTGGTCGGCGCGATCGTCGCCTCCGCGCTGCTGGACCTCCACGGCCACGGCGTGGGGACCGTCGGCCGGATCCCGCAGGCGCTGCCCGACCCGGCCTGGCCGGACGTGTCGGCGGGCCAGCTCGCCGCGCTGGTCGCGCCGTCCTTCGGCATCCTGCTGCTGACCGCCGAGTCGATCGGCGTCTCGCGCGCGCTGGGGACCAAGCACGACGAGCGCGTCGACGCCAGCCGCGACCTCTTCGCGCTCGGCGCGTCGAACCTGCTGGGCGGGCTGTCGTCGGGGTTCGTGCAGTCCGGCGGCGCGTCGCAGACCGCGGCGGCCGAGGAGGCGGGCGCGCGGACGCCGCTGACCGCCGTCGTCTGCGCCGTGTTGGTGGCCTTGACGGGCGCGTTCCTGGGCGGCGCGTTCACCGACCTGCCGCAGGCGACGCTGGCCGCGGTCGTCATCGTCGCGGTCTCCGGGTTCTGGGACTGGCGCGAGGTCGCGCGGATCGCGCGCGTGCGCCGCAGCGCGGCCGTCTTCACCGGTCTGGCCCTGGTGGGCGTGCTCGGGCTGGGCGTCCTGCAGGGGCTCATCGTCGCCGCGGGGCTGGCGTTGGTGTACATCATCCGGATGCTGGCCGGGGTGGACGTCACGGCCTCCACGCGCGCGGACGGCACGCTGGAGCTGCGCCCCGACGGGCCGTTGTTCTACGCCAACGTCCAGCGCGTCCAGGACCACGTGGTGGGGCTCGTGGAGCGGCCCGCGCCGGCCGTCCGCCCGCGGCGCGTGGTCCTCGACCTGTCGCTCAACACGCAGCTCGACGTGCAGGCCGCCGACGTCCTCGGCGAGATCGCCGACGCGCTGCGCGCCCGCTCGGTGGCGTTCGTGCTCGTCGGCGTGCGCCCGCCGGTGCTCGACGTCCTCGCCAGGGCGGGTGTTGCCGACCGGTTGACGATCGGCGAGCCGAGCGACGATCACCTAAGGTCAGCGACATGGCAGAGCGCAAGCAGGTCCTGATCGCAGGGGGCGGCGTCGCCGGGCTGGAGGCCGCGCTGGCGCTGCGCGACCTCGCGGGCGACCTGGTGGACATCACCATGATCAGCCCCGAGGCGGAGTTCTCCTACCGGCCGATGGCGGTCGCCGAGCCGTTCGGCCGCGGACACGCGCGCAAGCACCCGCTGGCCGCGCTGACCAACCGCATCGGGATCACGCTGCGCCGCGACGCGCTGGTGTCGGTCGAGCCGGGCGCGAACGTGGTCGTGACCGCCGAGGGCGACCGCCTGTCCTACGACGCGCTGATCGTGGCGATCGGCGCGGAGAGCGCGACCGCGTTCCCGAGCGCGACGACCTGGACGCCCGAGCGCGACCCGGAGGTCTTCGGCGGGTTGTTGAGGGACTTGGAAGAGGGCTACACCAAGTCGGTGGCCTTCGTGGTGCCGCCCGCCAACACGTGGCCGCTGCCCGCCTACGAGCTGGCGCTGATGACCGCCTACGACGCGCGGGGGATGGGGATCGACGACGTCGCGATCACCATCTACACGCCGGAGGCGGCGCCGCTGGCGAACTTCGGCACGGCCGCGGGCGAGGGGATCCGCTCCGACCTCGACGAGGCCGGCGTGACGATCGAGACCGGCGCGTACGCCAGCGAGGTCGACGGGCGCCTGACGCTGCTGCCCGACGGCACGCCGCTGCAGGCCGGCCGCACGGTCGCGCTGCCGACCGCGGCCGGGCCGCGCGTCGCGGGCCTGCCGAGCGACCGCCTGGGCTTCGTGCTCACCGACCAGCACGGGCGCGTCGCGCACACGCCGGGCGTGTGGGCGGCGGGCGACGCGATCGCGTTCCCGGTCAAGCAGGGCGGGCTGGCGGCCCAGCAGGCCGACGCGGCCGCGGAGGCGATCGCGGCGTGGGCGGGCGCCGACGTGACGCCCGAGCCGTTCCGACCGGTGCTGCGCGGCGTCGTGCTGACCGGCCGCGGACAGCGCTGGCTGCGCCACGACCCGGCGCAGGACCCGGAGGGCACGACCGCGCGGCACGCGCTGTTCTGGCCGCCGACGAAGGTCGCCGGCCGCTACCTGTCGCCGTTCTTGGCCGAGCTCGACCAGGCCGAGGAGCTGGGCGACCGGCTGCCGCAGCCCGACGGGCGGCCGGTCGAGCTGGACCTCGAGCGCGAGATCCCGGCGGCGGCCGACGCTCTGCGGCTGGCGCGCTCGCGCGAGAGCTGAGGGGTTCTCACCGCCCTGACCGGCGGGTGGATCCGCGGGACCGCGGCATGGCCCGTGCGGTGGTTGACGCCGATGGGCGTCGCCGCGTAGCGTAGGCGCGGGTCGTCGGAAGTCTTGTTCGGAGGAGGAGTTTTCCTTGGCCCCGATCGATGCGGTGCGCCGCCTGGCCTCACGCCCGGCGGACGATGTTGTACGCCCTGATGGGGGTTCGGGAGCGCTCACGGTCGCCGCCGTGCTGCGGTTCGACGAGCTGCGGGCGGGCGCGCCCGAGGTCGTCGCCGGCCGGGCCGGGCTGACCGCGCCCGTGCGCTGGGCGCACGCGTCGGAGGTGCCGAACATCGCGGCGCTGCTGCGGGGCGGCGAGCTGGTGATGACGACCGGCGTCCGGATGCCGACCGACGCGGCGGGGCTGCGCCGCTTCGGGCTGGGGCTCGCCGAGCGCGGCGTCGCGGCGCTGGTGATCGAGCTGGGGACCGCGATCGACCGCGTGCCCGACGCGCTGGCGCGGGTCGCCGACGAGCACGGGCTGCCGGTGATCGCGCTGCATCGCGAGGTCCCGTTCGTCGACGCGACCCAGCGGATCAACTCGCAGCTGCAGGCCGGGCACCTGGAGCTGCTGCGCCGGGTCGACGAGCTGCACCGTCTCTTCACGGACATCATGGTCGACGGCGGCGGGATCCCCGAGTTGATGAAGCTGCTCGCCGACGAGATCCGCAACCCGGTGGTGTTGGAGCGCGAGGACGGGCAGCTGCTCTACCAGGCCGTGCACGCGCGGGATCGCGCGGCGGTCGTGGGGGAGTGGGACGCCGTGCGCCGCGGGCTGCCGAGCGCGCCGCCGTCGTGCGCCGTCTCGGTCCCGACCGGGCGCGAGCGCGCGCAGGGCAGGTTGGTGGCCTTGGCGATCGACGGGCCGCTGCGGGAGATCACCCGCCCGGCGCTGGAGCGCGCGGCGGGGCTGGTCGCGCTGGCGACGCGGCAGGCGCGCCAGGAGGAGGTGCTGCAGGCGCGGGCCCGCGGCGACCTGTTGGCCAACCTGATGTCGTGCGAGCTGAGCGAGGCCGAGATCGCGCGGCAGCTGACGATCCTCGGCTTCCCGGCCGGCGTGGCGCAGCTGCTGCCGTGCGTGATGGTGCCCAGCGCACCGACCGGGGCCGAGCACGGGCCCGACGAGATCGCGTGGACGATGGTCTGGCAGGAGGTCCGCCAGCACCTGACCGCGCAGGTCGTGCCGGCGATCGGCGGGCTGCTGCCCGGCGGGCACGAGATCGCCTGCGTGGTCGGCCTGGCCTCCGTGGACCAGCGCCCGGCGCGCGCCGACGAGCTGGCGCGGGTCTTCGCCGCGGCCTGCCGCCGCCACCTCGGCACCGCCGACGCCGGAACCCTCCACGTCGGCGCCTCGATCGCCTCCTGGACAAAGGTCGCCGACGAGCTGCGCGAGGTCGTCGACGCCGCCGCCTTCCGCCGCGACGCGCCCGACGGCGGCTGGCGCGACGCCTCGATCCCCGACCTCGACCGCCTCCTCTGGCAGCTCCGCGACCACCCGGACGTGCGCGCCTTCGTCCAACGCCGGCTGGAGCCGATCCTGTCCCACGACCGCGGTCGGTCCCTGAAGCTGCTGCCAACCCTCGAGGCCTTCGTCGTGGAGTGCGGGCAGAAGACGGGGATGGCACGTGCGCTGCACTTGGAGCGCCAGTCCGTCTACCACCGCATCTCGCGGCTCGAGGAGCTGCTGGACACGTCGCTGTACGACGAGGACACGCGCCTCGGGTTCCACCTGGCGCTGCGGGCGAAGCGGATGATGGACGGTTGCGGGCCGGCTGAGTGAGGGGCGGCGTTGGTGGCGTCCGGCGCGGGTTGGGGTTGGTGGTGCGGGGCGCTGTGGGTTTTGCATTGAGAGCGGCGGGCAGGGGTTGGTGGTGCCGGCGTGGGCTCGTCTGCCGTCGTGGTCTGGGGCGGGTGCCTGCGCCGCTGCGGGGCCTGGTGCAGGGACTCGCATCCAGACCTGAATCCGGGCCAGGGTGGCGCACCCTCCACCCCGCATCGATGGCAGCTTGGGGGCGCCTGGCGACCTCGAAGTGCCACTGATCTGCCGCGGCGGGCGCCCCTGGGCGACCAACGGCGTCTTCGTGTTCCTCGGCGACACGAAGACGCCGTCGGTGGGATCGAAGGCGAGGCCGGCGCTCCCCGGAGACCGATGGCAGCTCGGGGTCGCCTGGCGACCCCGAAGTGCCACTGATCTGCCGAGGCCGGCGCCCCTGGGCAACCAATGGCGCCTTGGTGTTCCTGGGCGACATCAAGACGCCATCGGTCGGCGCACGAAGGACGGTTCGCATGGCACTTCGGGCCCGAACGATGCCCCGCGTGCCGCCGACCAACGCCCACGGCAGCCCTGGGTCCACAGCGACCGCCCTGGCCGGGTCTGATGTCTGGGTGCGAGTCCCTGCGCCAGACCACGAAGCGGCGCAGGCACCCGCCCCAGACCACGACGGCAGACGAGCCCACGCCGGCACCACCCACCCCTGCTCGCCGCTCTCAATGCAAAACCCACCAACGCCCCGCACCACCACCAACACCCCGCACCGGACGCCACAGGCGCCCTACGAAACCCCCGCCCGCACCGCGGACGCGAAGTCCCCCACCAGCCCCAAGTGCCCCAACTTGTCCGGGTTCACCACCGAGCGGATTCCGCGGATCGCGCCGTCCTCGATCTCCAGCGACCACACGGCCAGCAGGCGCTGCTCGGCGTCGCGGAACACCGCGCCCGGGTCGCCGTTGACCGACGCGGCGGACAGCGTGACGCCGGGCGCGCGGCGCATGTTGGACAGCCACCACGCCAGCATCTCGCCGACCACCGCACGGCCCCGTAGCGACCGCCGCAGGGCGGGGACCTTCCCGCCGCCGTCGCCGGTCAGCTGGACGTCGGCGGTCAGCAGCGCCTCCAGCCCGGCCACGTCGCCCTGCTCGATTGCCGCGAAGAACCGGCGCGCCAGCTCGTCGCGCTGCTCGCGGGTGGTGGCAAAGCGGGGCCGGCGCTCCTGGACGTGGCGCCGCGCGCGGGTGGCGAGCTGGCGCACGTTGTCCTCGCTCTTGCCGACGATCGAGGCGATCTCGCCGTAGCCGTAGTCGAACACGTCGTGCAGCAGCAGCGCCGCGCGCTGCTCGGGCGACAGGCTCTCCAAGACCACCAACATGGCCAGCGACAGCGCGTCGGCGGTCTCGGCGATCTCGGCCGGGTCGCCGTCGGTGATGATCGGCTCGGGCAGCCAGTCGCCGACGTAGCGCTCGCGTCGCGCCCGCGCCGAGCGCAGCTCGTTGATCGCCAGCCGCGTGGTCACGGTCGCCACGAACGCGCGCGGCGACGCGATCCGCTCGCCGCCCCGCAGCGCCTGGTGGACCTTCAACAACGCCTCCTGCATGACGTCCTCGGCCTCCGAGACGCTGCCGAGCATCCGGTAGGCGATCCCGAACGCGACCGGGCGCAGCTCGTCCAGCAGGTGCTCGTGCTCGGTCATGCCGTCGCCAGGACGCCGCGCCACGTCGGGTGCGCCGGCGCCCAGCCCAGCTCGCGCTTGGCCTTGTCGTTGGACGCCCCGCGCAGCTCGGTCATCATCACCACGCCCGCCTCGCCCGCGAACAGCCGCCCGACCACCCGCGGCACGCGCATCGGCCGCTTGACGCCGAGCTGGGACGCCAGGGCGGGCAGCCAGTCGGCCACGGCGGCCGGATCGTCGTCGACCACGTTGTAGCGCCCGCGCTCGCCGTGCTCCACGGCCGCCACCGTCGCGTCCGCCGCGTCGGCCACGTGGACGAACGACCACACGCCACCGCCGTCGGCCACCTGCGGGAACCTGCGCCGGCGGATCATGTCCACCATCTCGCTCCCCGGCGCCAGCGACGTCCCGGGCCCGTAGAACCAGCCGTAGCGCAGCACGATCCCCTCGGTCCAGGACGCGCCGAGCACCGCGTCCTCCAGGTGGCGCATCGCCTCCAGGTTGGGGCGCATCGCCCGCGGCGGCGCCGCGTCCCACGCGTCCTCCTCGCCCTTGACCGCGCCGCCGACGCGCGCGTAGGCCGCCACGTGCCCCTGCGCCACGAACCGCTGCACGCCGACCGCCTGCCCGGCGGAGAGCAGGTGGTCGGTGCCCTCGGTCCGCAGCCGGTTGGTCGCCGCGAAGTCGCGCTCCATGTGCCGCGTGTCGATCGACGCCGGGATCGCCGTCAGCTGGTGGACGATCACGTCCGGCCGCGCGCGCCCGACGGCCTCGGCGACCTGCTCGGCGTCCAGCGCGTCGGCGACGACCGGCGTCGCGCCCAGCTCGAACAGCAGCTCCCGCTTGGCCTCGCCGCGCGTCATGCCGTGCACCTCGTGCCCGGCCGCCACCAGCCGGGGCACCAGCTGCCGCCCGATCGCGCCCGTCGCGCCCGCTACGAAGACCCGCATCATCACCGCCTCGCTCGAAGGATCGACCCTGCCTCCCTCCATGACAAGACGGCGACCGCCGCTGTGACACGTCAGCTCACGACCGGACCTCCGCCGAGCGGTGGACGACCTCCCCGTCGACGATCGTCGCCAGCACCGGCACGTCGGGCAGCTCGTCGGCGTCGTAGGCCACGAGGTCGGCGCCGAAGACCGAGACGTCGGCGGCCATCCCGACGGCCAGCCGCCCGTAGCCCGCCTCCGGCCCCTCGACCGCCGCCGCCCAGACCGTGTACCCCAACAACGTCTGCTCGGCGCTCAGCGCCTGCTCGGGCCGGTAGGGCACCAGATCTCGCCGGCCCGGCTTGCGCCGCAGCCGCGCCCACGCCATCCCCACGCGCGGGTCGAAGTCCGCGACCATCCAGTCCGACCCCAGCGGGATCAGCGCGCCCGCCGCGGCCAGGTCCGCCGCGCGGAAGCCGCGCTCCAGGCGGCCGGCCGACAGCCCGTCCGACCAGGACGATGGGGTCGACGGATCGTCCAGCCCCTCCATGTGCAGCGGCTGCATCGACGCGGCCACGTTCAACGACGCGAAGCGCGGCAGGTCCTCGTCCATCACGGTCTCCAGGTGCTCGATCCGGTGCATCCGCCCGCGCGTCGGCGCGCCCGCCCGCTCGTAGGCGTCGAGCGCGCCGCGCACCGCGCCGTCGCCGACCGCGTGCGTGATGCACGAGAACCCGGCCGCGGTGAACCGCGCCACCAGCTCCTCGTACCGTGCCAACGACGGCCAGAACGGATCGGCGTTCAGCCCGCCCGGGCCCGGGTCGACCAGCCACGCCGTCCCGCTGTCCAGCACGCCGTCCAGGAAGAACTTCGCGGTCCCGGCCCGCCAGCGGCGCCCGCGCTCGCCCACGGCGCCCAGATGCCACGCGACCTCCTCGTCGGTGATCCCCGGCGGCTGATGCATGGGCATCAACAACCGGACGCCGAGGTCACCGCGCGCCTCCAGCGCCCGCACCACGTCGAGCAGGTCCGGGTCGCCGAGCATCGCGTGCGCGCCGGTCAACCCCACGCGGTTGAACGCCCGCAGCGTCTCGGCGTACGCGTCCAGCGCCTCGTCGCGCGTCAGCGCCGGCGTCACCGCCCGCACCAGGTCCTGCGCCCCGTTCTCCAGCAGCGCGCCCGTCGGCCTGCCGTCCGCGTCGCAGACGATCTCGGCGAACTCCGCGAACGCGCGCGGCCCGTCGATCCCCGCCAGCGCCAGCGCCGGCCGCGAGGCCAGCGACGTGTGCCCGTCGTAGAACCCCAACACGGCCGGGACGTCGCCGACCGCCGCCGCGATCGCGTCCGCCGTGATCCCCGACGCGTGGAACGGCTCGTAGCGCACGCTGTGCCCGAGCACCCACGCGTCCGGGCCGCACCGCGCGCGCTCCCGCGCGAGCAGCGCGTTGACCTCCTCCAGCGTCGTCGCCTCGCGCAGGTCCACGCCGCGCGTGGCGATCGTCCCGTGGAACGGGTGGATGTGCGCGTCGACCAGCCCGGGCGTCACGTGCGCGCCGGACCCGTCGAGCACGACCGTGCCCGGCCCGACCGTCGACCGCACCGCCGCGTCGTCGCCCACCGCCACGATCGTCCCGTCGCGCCACGCGATCGCGCTCGCGATCGGAGCGCCGGGGTCCATCGTCCGGATCGACGCGCCGAGGATGGCTCCGTCTGCGTTGCCGCTCATGCCCCAACCATCGCGAGCGCGCGGCGCGCCCACAACGGACAGGCCGTCGCCTTCTCGCGCCCACCGTGTGACGTCCTGTCGGCAGACCCCCGCCCGCGCGCCTGACAAGGTGATGGCCATGACCACGATCTCGTTCTGGGACGTCACCTCGGGTCGCACCGCGCCGCCGCGCCCGGCGCTCGCCGGTGTCCGCGACGCCGACGTCTGCGTCGTCGGCGCCGGCTACACCGGCCTGTGGACGGCCTATGAGATCAAGCGCGCCGACCCGTCCCAGGAGGTCGTGGTCCTCGAGGCCCGGACCGTCGGGTTCGGCGCCTCGGGCCGCAACGGCGGCTGGGTCGTCGGCGAGCTGGCGGGCGACCGCGACCGGTGGGCGGCCCGGTCCGGCCGCGACGCGGTCGTCGCGCTCGGCCAGGCGATCCGCGACACCGTCGACGAGGTCGGCGAAGTCGTCGCGCGCGAGGGCATCGAGTGCGGCTTGCGCAAGGGCGGCTCGATCCACGTCGCGCAGACCGCGCTGGAGCTGGAGGAGGTCAGGGCGCGCGTCGCGCACGACCGGGCGTGGGGCTGGAGCGACGACGACAACCAGCTCCTCGACGCGCGGGCGGCGGCGGAGCGGGTCGCCGTGAAGGGCGTCGTCGGCGCGAGGTACACGCCGTGCTGCGCCCGCGTCCAGCCCGCCCAGCTCGTCCACGGCCTGGCCGAGGCGGCCGAGCGCCTCGGCGTGACGATCCACGAGCAGTCGCCGGTGACCGGGATCGCCCCCGGGCGGGCGACGACGCCGCAGGGGCAGGTCGACGCCCGGCACGTCGTCCGCGCGACCGAGGGCTATACCGCCGACCTGCCCGGCCACCACCGCGACCTGCTGCCGATGACCTCGTCGATGCTCGTCACCGAGCCGCTGGACGCCGCCACCTGGGAGGCCATCCGCTGGAACGACGCCGAGACGCTGCTGGACGGCCGCCACCGCTACATCTACGCCCAGCGCACGGTCGACGGCCGCATCGCGATCGGCGGCCGCGGCGTGCCCTACCGCTTCGGCTCCAAGACCGACCGCGAGGGCCCGGTCCCGCAGCGCACGGTCACCGAGCTGCGCGCCCGGCTGGGCCAGCTGTTCGCGCCCCTGCGGAGTGTCCGCATCGACGCCGCGTGGCACGGCGTCCTGGGCGTTCCGCGCGACTGGGCGCCCGCCGTGGGGCTCGACCGAACGACCGGTCTGGCGCACGCGGGCGGGTACGTCGGCGAGGGCGTGGCGGCCGCCAACCTCGCCGGCCGGACCCTCAAGGACCTCATCCTGGGGATCGACTCCGACCTCACGCGGCTGCCCTGGGTCGGCCCCTTCGCGCGCCCGTGGGAGCCCGAGCCGCTGCGCTTCGCGGGCGTCCACGCCGTCTACGGCCTCTACCGCCGCGCCGACGAGCGCGAGGCCCGCACCGGCCGTCCGTCGCTGGCGGCCAAGCTCGCCGGGATCATCGCCGGACGCTGATCGGCGTCCGTCGCACGACCGCGTGTCGGAGGTGCCTCGGACCCCCGGTCGGCACACGTGACACTGTGTGACTCTCTGGCGCGAAGTCCGGGACACAACGGTCGATGCCATCGCCGGAAGGCGCCCGTAGATTCGCTCCATGGAGCACACGCAGCCGGTGGTGTCCCTGCGGGGCGTCACCAAGCGGTTCGACGACGTCGCCGCGGTCGACCGGCTGGATCTGGACATCCAGGACGGCGAGTTCCTCGCCCTCCTCGGCCCGTCGGGATGCGGCAAGACCACCACCTTGCGGATGATCGCGGGGTTCGAGCAGCCGACCGAGGGCGAGATCCACATCGGCGGGGAGCCGGTGGTCGGGGTCCCGGCGCACAAGCGGGAGGTCAACACGGTCTTCCAGCAGTACGCGCTGTTCCCGCACCTCGACATCATCGACAACGTCGCGTTCGGCCTCAAGCAGCGCGGCGTCAAGAAGGCCGAGCGCCGCAGGCAGGCCGCCGAGGCGCTCGGGATGGTGCGCCTCTCGGGCCGCGAGAACGCCAAGCCCGCGCAGCTCTCCGGCGGCCAGCAGCAGCGCGTCGCGCTGGCCCGCGCGCTGGTCATGCGGCCGAAGGTGCTGCTCCTCGACGAGCCGCTCGGCGCGCTGGACCAGAAGCTGCGCAAGGCCATGCAGATCGAGTTGAAGCGGTTGCAGGCCGACGTCGGCATCACGTTCGTGTTCGTCACGCACGACCAGGAGGAGGCGCTGGCGATGGCCGACCGCATCGCGGTCATGGACCAGGGCCGCATCGAGCAGCTCGCCAACCCGCGCGAGCTGTACGACGAGCCCGCCACGAGCTTCGTCGCCGGGTTCATCGGCGACATGTCCACCGTCAACGGCACGGTCTCCGGCGACGTCGCCGAGCTGCCCGGAGGGATGAAGGTCCCGCTCGGCCGCCGGCTGACCGAGTGCGCCAACGGCGCGCGGGTGCGCGTCGGGCTGCGGCCCGAGTGCGGCACGTTCCGTCCGACCGCCGGCGCCGACGGCAACGCGACCGTCGCCACCGCGATGGTCCTCGGCGACCGCCTGCAGGTGATCGCCAAGGTCGGCGACGGCGACGAGGTGCTGCTGCGCCAGGCGCGCACGCCGTCCGACGACGCGGCCGCCGCGCTGCGCCCCGGCGACCCGCTGGTCATCGACTTCCATCCCGGCGCGGGCCTGCTGCTGGCGCCGCACGGCGGGGAGGACCGGGCCATCGCGGCCACGGGCTTCGAGGACGCCGACCCGGCGGCGGTGATCTCATAGCCGCCACCGTCACCGCGCCCCGCGACGAGGAGGTCGTGGCGGTCCCGTCGGCGCCGACGCGCGGCCGCCGCCTGCTGAGCGCGCTCATCGGCCTGGCCGGCGTCGCGCTGGCCGCGGCGCTCTACACGCAGCTCGGCGGCTTCGTCACCGGCCTGGCGCCCGGCGCGCTGCTGATCGTCGTCGCGCTGCCGGTCTTCGTCGGCGGCGGCGTGCTGCTCGCGCGCCTGGGCCTGATCCCGCGTCCCGCCGGCTACCCGCTGACGCTGCTCGGCCCGTCGCTGGCCTACTACGCCGCGTTCTTCCTCGTCCCGCTCGGGTTCCTGGTGGCCTTCTCGGTCGCCACCCCGCTGGGCTACGGCGACGTCTCCTACGGCTTCGACACCCAGAACTTCTCGCAGGCCTTCGACCCGGTCTACATCAAGGTCTTCACCCGCACGCTGCGCTTCGCCGCGATCGGGACGCTGCTGGTGATCCTCGTCGGGTTCCCGATGGCCTACTGGCTGGCCCGCTACGCGCCCGCCAACCGCAAGAACCTGCTGCTCGGCCTGCTGATCGTGCCGTTCTGGACCTCGTTTTTGATCCGCACCTACAGCTTCTTGATCGTGCTGGACCCGCACTTCGTGCTGTCCAAGGGGCTGCAGGACGTCGGGCTGATCGACAAGCCCCTGCACATCCTCTACACCAACACCTCGGTCCAGATCGGCATCGTCTACAACTACCTGCCGCTCTTCGTGCTGCCGGTCTACGCCTCGCTGGACCGGCTGGACTGGAAGCTGCTGGACGCGGCCAACGACCTCGGCTCGAACGCCTTCGCGGCGCTGCGCCGGGTGACGCTGCCGCTCGCGGTCCCCGGCCTGGCCACCGGCACCTTGTTGGTGTTCATCCCGATGATGGGGGAGTACGTCATCCCGCAGATCCTCGGCGGCGGCAAGGTCGACCTGATGGGCAACATCATCCAGCGGGCGTTCCTGGAGCAGCAGAACTACCCCCTGGGCGCCGCGATCGCGATGGTGCTGATGGCCGCGCTGTCGCTGTTCCTCATCTTGTACATCTGGCTCTCGACCCGGGCGACGGAGATCCGCGATGCGTGACGTGCTGGGCAAGGTGTCGTCCTTCGTCGGCGCGCTGGCGCTGGTCGGGGGCCTGGTCGCGGTCGTCGCCTTCCTGGCCGACCTGCTCAAGGGCGACCTGGGCGTGGGCAGCCTGATCGCCGCGCTGGTCGGCGTCGGGCTGGTCTACGGCGCGACGCGGCTGGTGGCGGTCCCGTCGCTGCTGGGCGGCTACAGCGCGCTCGTCTACGTCGGGCTCTTCCTGCCGATCGTGATCGTCGTCATCTACGCCTTCAACGGCGGGCGCTACGTCACGGTCTGGGACGGGTTCTCGACGTCGGCGTTCTCCAAGGCCCTGCACGACGACGGCATCACGAGCTCGATCCTGCGCTCGTTCCGGATCGGCCTGTCGACGGCGATCGTCTCGACGCTGCTGGGGACCGCGGCGGCGCTCGCGCTGTCCCGCGCCAAGGCCGGCGTCCGCACGCCCGCGGAGGTCGTGATCCTGCTGACGGTCGTCGTGCCGGAGGTCGTCATCGCGATCGCGACGCTGATCTTCTTCGTCAACGTCGGCTTCGACCTGGGCGAGCTGACGATGTTCCTGGCCCACTGCGTGTTCAACATGTCGTTGGTCATCCTGATCGTGCGCGCCCGCTTCCTGTCGATGGGCGACACGTTGGAGGAGGCCGCGCGCGACCTCGGCGCCGGGCCGATCTCGACGTTCTGGCAGGTCACGCTGCCGCGGCTGGCGCCCGCGATCCTCGCGGGCGGCCTGCTGGCCTTCACGTTCTCGTTCGACGACGTCGTGATCTCGAACTTCACGTCCGGTGCCGGCCACGAGACCTGGCCGCTGCACATCCTCTCGGCGCTGCGCTTCGGCCTCACGCCGACGCTCAACGCCGCGGCCACGCTGATGATCGGCGTGACGCTCGTCGGCCTGCTGCTGGCGGCGCTCGCGCTGCGCCTCGGCGGTCGGCAGGCGTCGGCCTCCGACTTCACCACCTCCATCACCTGAACCCCCGAGGAGAGCACGCACACATGAAGGACGACGAGATCAGGATCCTCGCCCCCATGGGTCCGATGACCCGGCGCAAGGCGCTCATGGCCGGCGCCGGCGGCATGGCCTCGCTGCTGCTGGCCGCCTGCGGCGGCAAGTCCGGCGCCGGCGGTGGGGGCAACAGCGCCGCCGCGTCGGGGGCCGAGAAGCTCGGCACGAAGGTCGAGGCCGGGCCGCTGTTGATGGCCAACTGGGCCGACTACGTCGACCCGGCCGACTACAAGCGCTACACCGCGAAGTTCGGCCCCAAGACCAAGGTCGAGGGCTACGGCTCCAACGACGAGCTGATCGCCAAGCTGTCGGCCGGCGGGTCGGACTACGACATCGTCGTCCCCTCGGGCGGCTACATCCCCGAGATCGTGGAGAAGGGCCTGGCGCGGCCGCTGGACCACGCGCTGCTGCCCAACCTGAAGAACCTGCAGCCCAAGTTCACCAAGAACCCCTGGGACCCGGGCAACAAGCACGCGGTCACCAAGGACTACGGCATCACCTCGTTCTACTACCGCAAGGACGTGGTGCCCGACCCGCCGACGACGCTGGAGGGCTGGTGGCAGCTCATCCCCAAGCTCAAGGGCAAGTCGATCAACTTCATCGAGGGCTCGGCGGAGACGATCCCGCTCGCGCTGCTGGCGCTCGGCCTCGACGCGTCGTCGACCAAGGACGCCGACTACCAGCAGGCGATGAAGCTGATGAACGCGGCCAAGCCCGCGATCTCCAACATCAACTCGACCTACATCGAGCGCCTGGGTCGCGGCGACATCGACCTCGGCATCGGCTGGAACGGCGACGTCGCCCGCGCGGCGACCGACGCCAAGAAGAAGGGCATCGACATCGGGTTCTTCGTCCCGCAGGACCGCGGCTGGTACTGGACCGACGAGTGGCTGATCCCGGCCGCGGGCAAGAACCCGGTCGCCGCGCACGCGTGGATCAACTACATGCTGGACCCCAAGGTCGCGGGCGGGGAGCAGACCTGGGTCGGCTACAACATCCCGGTGCAGGGCGCGCTGGACTACGTCCCGGCGGCGGTCGCCAAGAACCCGATGACCGACATCCCCGACGACGTGCTGGACAAGTACAGCTCGGGCATCAACACGCCCGAGCTGACCGCGATCCAGTCCAAGTACTACTCGCTGTTCCGGTCCTGAGCGCGGCGGTCGACCAGCGGCGGTCGGCGGGCGGCATCGAGCGTCCGCTCGACCGCTCGCGCGACCGCCAGCAGGTCGCGCTCGCCCCGGTGGCGGCCGACGAGCTGCAGCCCCACGGGCAGCCCGTCGGTCGTGAAGCCGGCCGGGACGGAGATCGCCGGGTGGCCGGTGACCGTGATCCGCGAGCAGGAGCGCATCCAGGCGACGTAGTCCTCCATCTCGACGCCGTCGATGGCGGTGGGGTAGGGGACGTCGACGGAGAACGGCAGGGCCTGGGTGACGGGCAGGGCGAGGACGTCGAAGCCGTCGCCGGCCAGGAACGCGCGCATGGCCGTGAACGCGCGCTCGCGGGCGCGCTGGGCGCTGCCGATCCGCGCGCCGGTCAGCGCGAGGCCCTTCTCCAGGTTGTAGATGATGGTGTCCTTCAGGCGGCCGGGGTGCTCGGCGGCGAGCGGCGCGATGCCCGTGGCGAAGCCGAGCGCGCGCAGGACGTCGAAGGCCTCGTCGGCGTCGCGCAGGTCGGGCTCGGCGTCCTCGACCCGCGCGCCCGCGTCGGCCAGCCGCGCGCGGGCGGCGCGCAGGACGTCGCGGATCGCGCCCTCGACGGGCAGGTCGCCCAGGCGCTCGCTCCAGCCGACGCGGAGGTCGCCGACGGCGCGGCCCTCGCCGATCGGGTCCAGGGCGTCGGCCGGGGCGGGGACCGAGCGCGGGTCGCGCGGGTCGTCGCCGGCCAGCGCGCCGAACAGCAGCGCGGCGTCGTCGACCGTGCGGGCGATCGGGCCGTAGACCGACAGCGACTCCCACGGGTCGCCGCCCTCGACGTCGGCGGCGATCGCGCCCGGCGAGGGCCGCAGGCCGACGACCGAGCAGAACGCCGGCGGGTTGCGGACGCTGCCGCCGAGGTCCGAGCCGTCGGCGATCGGCACCATCCCGCACGCGACGGCGACCGCGGCGCCGCCGCTGCTGCCGCCGCACGTGCGGTCCAGGTCGTAGGGGTTGCGCGTGGCGCCGAAGACCGGGTTGAAGGTCTGCGAGCCCGCGCCGAGCTCGGGCGTGTTGGTCTTGCCGATCACGATCGCGCCCGCCGCGCGCAGCCGCGCGACCATCAGCGAGTCGGCGTCCGGCACGTGGTCGGCGAAGATCGCCGAGCCGTAGGTCGTGCGCATCCCGGCGGCGTCCTCGAGGTCCTTGACCGCGACCGGCAGCCCGTGCAGCGGGCCGAGCGCGTCGCCGCGCGCCACGGCCGCGTCGGCCGCGCGCGCCCGCGCCCGCGCGCCGTCGGCGTCGAGCGTGACGATCGCGTTGACCATCGGGTTGACCCGCGCGATCCGATCGAGGTGGGCCTCCAGCACCGCGGTCGCGGTGAGGTCGCCGGCGGCGATCGCCGCCGCCATCGCCCGCGCGGGCATCCAGCAGATCGTCTCCCCGTCCATGCCGACCGATCGTAGTCGATGTTCATGAACATGCCTCAGACACCGCCCGACGGCCTCGTCGTCCACCGCTCCGCCCCGATGGCGCCCGGGGACCGCGGCGAGGAGCTGGGCGCCGCGCACGCCGAGGGGGTGCGGCGGACGATCGAGGGCTACGAGCGCCTGTTCCGGACGGTGGCCGGCGGCGCGGTCGACCTCGGCGTGCTCGGGGGCGAGGCGCTGCGCGCGATCGACGCGTTCTCGCCCGCCGCGGGCGCCGAGGTGCGCGGCATCGCGCTCGGGGCGGGCGCGGCGCCCGAGCACGTCGCGGCGCTCAACGCGCGGACCGAGATCCTGGCCCTGCTCGGCGCGGGCGGCCGCGGCGAGTGCTCGACGGTCGTCGTGCTCGGCCCCGGCGACCAGCCGCCGCTGACGCTGCAGACCTGGGACTGGCACGACCACTTCGCCGACGGCTGGATGATCTGGACCGTCGAGCACGACGACGGCCGCGTCGTGCACGTGCTGACCGAGTACGGGATGCTGGGCAAGATCGGCGTCAGCTCCCGCGGCTTCGGGTTGCACTTCAACATCCTGCACCACCGCGCCGACGCGGCCACGCCGGCGATCGGCGTGCCGCTGCACGTGCTCGCGCGCGCGACGCTGGACCGGGCCGAGGACGCCTCCGGCGCGCTGGCGATGCTCGGCGCGGCCGAGGTGTCGGCGTCCTCGGCGCTGACGCTCGTGGCCTCCGGCAACGCGGGCAAGTCCGCGATCTCGGCCGACCTGGTGCCCGAGGGCCCGCGCTTCGTGGCGCCCGCGCCGACCGGGCTGCTGATCCGCACCAACCACTGCTTGGACCCGGCGACGGCGCTCGGCGACCGCGCGCCGCGCGTCGGCCCCGACAGCTACCTGCGCCACGACGTGCTCAGCCGCGCGCTCTACGGGCGCACGCCGGCCACCCGCGAGGCGCTGCGGGCGCTGATGGCCAACCACACCGGCGGCAGCGGCGCGGTCTGCTGCCACCCGGAGGAGGGCGCCGAGTTGGGCGACCGCTGGGCGACGCTGGCGACGGTGTCGCTGGACGTCCACGCGGGCGAGCTGTGGGTGCGCAGGAACGGACCCTGCGACGTGGCGTCGCAGTGGTGGGCAGCCGGCGCGCGAGCGACGGCGACGACGGAGGCGGCATGACCGAGGACGTGATCGTGGTGGGCGGCGGCGTGGCGGGGCTGGTCGCCGCGCGGGACCTGGCGGCGGCGGGACGGTCCGTGCGGCTGCTGGAGGCGCGCGAGCGCTTCGGCGGGCGCGCCTGGGCGGCGCCGTTCGCCGGCGACGGGCCGCTGGTGGAGCTGGGCGGCGGCTGGTTCGACGCCGACCTGCAGCGGCCGCTGCGCGACGAGATCGACCGCTACAACATCGGCGTCGACGACGCCGAGCCCTACGCGGCGCCGCGCTGGTTCACCGACGGCGCGCTGCGGCCCGGGCTGCCGGTGCCGGTCGCCGACGGCGGCGACCTCGAGCGCGTGGTCGTCGCGATCAACGCGGCCGGGCGGCGCTACGCCGAGGCCGACGCGGCCCAGCGCGCGGCCGCCGACGTGAGCACCGCCGCGTGGCTGGACGGCCTGGCGCCGACGGCCGCGACCAGGGACTTCATCTACGGCTGGGTCGGGCTGATGTGCGGGGCGTCGATGGACGTCACGCCGGTCAGCGCGCTGCTGGGGCTGGTCGCCGAGGGCGAGGGCGTCTGGTCGATGGCCACGCACCTCAAGCACGTCTTCGCCGACGGCACCAACGCGCTGACCGCCGCGCTGGCCGCCGACCTCGGCTGCCCGGCCGACCGCTCGCGGCCGGTCGTCGCGATCGAGCAGGGCGACGGCGGCGTCGTGGTGCGCACGGCCGACGGCGCCGCGCTGAGCGCGCGGCTCTGCGTGCTGGCGGTCCCGATCAACGTCATGGCCTCGATCGACGTGCGTCCCGGCTTCACCCGGCCGCGCAGCGTCGCGCTGGAGGCCGGCCACCCGTGCCGCCCGCACAAGCTGTGGATGTCGGCCACCGGCGTGCCGGACGGGCTGATCGGCGCGGGGTGGGGGACGCCGCTGCACTGGCTCAACGCGGTCGGCAAGCCCCACGGCGACGGCCAGCTCGTCGTCGGCTTCGCGTTGGAGGACGCGATCGACCCGACCGACCGGGACGCCGTCGAGGCCGCGCTGCGGGTCTATGCTCCGCAGGCGCGCGTGCGGGCGATCGACACCTACAACTGGAACGCGGACCCGTTCTCCGACGGCGCCTGGGCCACCGCCCCCGCCGGCTGGGAGTCGGCGGGCGTGCTCGACGCGCTGGCCGCGCCGCACGGCCGCGTGCTGATGGCGGGCTCCGACGTGGCCGCCGAGCACGCCGGCTGGATCGCGGGCGCCGTCGCCTCGGGCCGGGCGAGCGCGCGGCACGCGCTGGCGCTGCTGGCGGCCGAGCCCGCGCGGGTGGCATGAGCGACGTCGTCGTCATCGGCGGCGGGATCGTCGGGACGGCGGCGGCGCTGTTCCTCGCCGAGGCGGGCGCGTCGGTGACGCTGCTGGAGGCCGAGGCCGTGGCGGCGGCCGCCAGCGGTCGCAACGCCGGGTCGATCCAGCACCCGCTCGACGCGGCGCGCGCCGAGTTGTACGAGGAGTCGGTGGCGATCCACCGGCGCTTCGGCGTGATCGGCGAGCGGGCCGCGGGGCTGCTCGCGGTCGGGCCCGACGCCGCCGAGGCCGAGGTCGCGGCCTTCGCGGGGCTGCGCGCCGAGGCGCTGGACTCCGACGCGCTGCGGGCGATCGAGCCGGAGGCCGCGGAGGGCCTGAGCGGCGTGCTGCTGCACGGCACCGGCTTCCCGGCGCACCCGGCGGCCGCGACGCGGCGGCTGGCCGAGGAGGCGCGGGCGCGCGGCGCGGAGATCGTCGAGGGCGTGCGCGCCACGGTCGAGGTCCGTGACGGCCGCGCCGTGGGCGCGCGCGGCGCCGATGGCAAGGACCATGCGTCGGACCGCGTCCTGGTCGCGGCCGGGCCGTGGTCGTCGACGCTGATCGATCCCGGCGGGGCGTGGACGCCGGTCGGCGCGCTGTGGGGCGTGACCGTGCAGGTCGCGCTGCCGCCCGGGCGGCGCGTCGCGCACCGCGTCGAGGAGTGGGACGGGCCGTTTGCGTCCGGCGTGCAGTTCGAGGCCACGCCGCTGGACGACGTCGTCGTGCTCGGCGCGTCGCGGAGCACCGCGACGCCCGACGAGGACGCGCTGGCGGCGGAGATCCTCGCCCGCGCCGCGCGCTTCCTGCCGGTGGTCGCCGAGGCGACGACGGTCGCGGTGCGCGCCTGCGCGCGCCCGCTCACGCCCGACGGCCTGCCGCTGCTGGGGCCGGTGCCGGGCGTTCAAGGCCTCCATGTCGCCGCCGGGCACGGCGCCTACGGGATCTCGCTCGGCCCGGCGTCCGGCCGCATCGCCGCCGACGCGCTGCTGGATCGCGCGCCGGTGCCCGCGGCGTTCCGCGCCGACCGCGAGGCGCTCCGGCCATGAGCGTCGCGACGCCGCACCGCGCGGCGACCGCCGCCGGCGAGCGCGCGCTGGCCTGCGGCGGCACGGCGGTCGACGCCGCGCTGGCCGCCGCGGCGGTGCTGACCGTCGTCTACCCGCACAACTGCGCGCTGGGCGGCGACCTGTTCGCCCTGGTCCGCCATCCGGACGGGACGATCGAGTCCGTCAACGGCAGCGGCCCGGCGGGGAGCGGGGCGGACGTCGCCGCCGACGCGCTGCGGGCGGCCGGGGCGACGTCGATGCCGGTCACCGGCCCCGACACCGTCACCGTGCCCGGCCTGGTCGCGGGGTGGGCGGCGCTGCACGCGCGCGGCGCGGCGCGCGGCTGGGACGACGCGCTGCGCGACGCGATCGCCTACGCCGAGGGCGGCGTGCCGATCGCGCGCTCGCTGGGCGACGCGATCGCCGACGCGCCGATGGCCGACGCGGGCATGGCGGCGGTCTTCGCGCCCGGCGGCCGGCGCCTGGCCGTGGGCGACGTCCTCCAACAACCCGCGCTGGCCGCCACGCTGCGCACGCTGGCCGCGGGCGGCGCCCGCGCGTTCTACGAGGGCCCGGTCGCCGCGGCGCTGGCGGCGGTGCCCGGCGTCGCGTTCACCGCCGCCGACCTCGGCGCGTTCGCGGCCGAGGTCACGCGGCCGCTGACCGTCCGGGCGCTGGGCCTCGACGTCCACACCAGCCCGCCCAACTCCTCGGGCCTCCTGCTGTCGCAGGCGCTGCGCGCGATCGACCGGCTCGGCGGCCTCGACGTGCCGGCGCGGGCGCTGGCCGAGCTGTTCCGCCTCGGCGCCGCCGATCGCGACCGGCTGCTCGGCGACCCGCGCGCGGGCGCGCCCGCCGCCGACGCGTTCTTGGAGGACTCGCACCTGGCCGACCTCGCCGACCGCGCCGTGACCGAGCGCACCCCGGTCGGCGTCCAGCGCCACCCGCGGCCGACCGGCGACACCGTCGCGGTCGTCGCCACCGACCCCGACGGCCGCGCGGTCTCGCTCATCCAGAGCCTGTTCCACGGCTTCGGCGCGGGGATCCTGGAGCCGTCGACCGGCGTCCTGCTGCACAACCGCGGCGCGTTCTTCAGCCTCACGCCCGGCCACCCCAACGAGCTGGCGCCCGGCCGCCGTCCCGCGCACACGCTGATGCCGGTCCTGGTGACCGACCCCACCAACAACGCGCCGCGCGGCGCGCTGGGCACGATGGGCGGCCGCGTCCACGCGCAGATCCTCACCCAGGTCCTGCTGCGCCTGCTCGGCGGCGAGGACCCGCAGGCCGCCGTCGACGCGCCCCGCTTCATCGTCGGCGGCATGGACCTCGGCGAGCGCGACGACACGGTCCGGGTCGAGGACGGCGTGCCGCTGACGACCCACGCGGCGCTGGCCGACGCCGGCGTCCCGATCGTCGAGGAGCCGCGCGACTCCGAGTGGCTCGGCCACGCCCAGGTCATCTGGGACGGCGTGGCGGGCAGCGATCGCCGCGCGGATCCCTGAGGACCGCCGCGCTCGCCCATCCGTCCAGGTGCCCGGTACCGGACACCGCCCTCGCCGGCTCAAGCGCGCCTAGCGCGCGCCGCTCCGCGCGCTGCCGCGGCCGGGCCGTCGTCCCCGGCCGCGGCGGTGACGCTCAGGTGACGGCCCCGGCCTCACCCTGCGGGGCATGACCTTCGGATCACCCACGCTGCTCGCCGGCCTGGCGCTCGTCCCGATCCTCCTCGGCGCCTACGTGGTCCACGAGCGGCGGGTTCGGGCGCGGGGCCGCGCGCTCGTCGCGCCCGCGTTGGCCGCGGCGGTCACGCCGCGCCGGGCGGGCTGGCGCCGCCACGTCCCCGTCCTCGGCGGGCTGACCGCGCTGGCGATCCTGCTGACGTCGCTGGCCCGGCCGCAGACGACCGTCGCCGTCCCCGTCGAGCAGGCGCGCGTGGTGATCGCCACCGACCGCTCCGGGTCGATGCAGGCCAAGGACGTCGCGCCCGACCGCCTCACCGCCGCGCGCGACGCGGCGATCGACTTCGTGGACTCGGTCCCCGACGGCGTCAAGATCGGCGCGATCGCCTTCAACCAGGCGCCGACCGTCCTGACCTCCCCGACCGACGACAAGCAGGACGTCAAGGACGCGATCGGGTCCATCGAGGCGGCGGGCACGACGGCCACCGGCGACGCGCTGGCCCAGGCGATCAAGCTGCTCCAGGGCGGGGGCAAGGCGCCGTCGGCGATCGTGCTGCTCTCCGACGGCAAGTCGGTCCGCGGCTCGGACGTGCTGACCGTCGCCCGCCAGGCCAAGGCCGCCAAGATCCCCGTCTACACCGTGTCGCTGGGCACGGCGAGCGGGACCATCACCACCAAGTCGGGCACCAGCCCGGTCCCGCCGGACACCGCGACGATGCGGCAGGTCGCCGCGATCACCGGCGGCAAGGCCTACATGATCTCCGACGCCGAGGAGCTGTCGCAGGTCTACCAGCGGCTCGGCTCCAAGCTGACCAAGAAGGACAAGAAGCAGGACGTCGCCAACGAGTTCGCCGGCGGCGCGCTGCTCGTGCTGCTGCTCGGCTCGCTGGCCGGAGTGCGGATGACCGGTCGGCTCGTCTGACCGGACTGGCAGGCTCCTCAGGTTCCGCTCAGGTTCCGCGAAGGCCGGCTTCAGCTCCATGCGGTTGGCTGAGGTCCATGCCCTCCAACCGCCTGGCGTTCCTGTCCGTCGCCGTCGGCTGCGCCCTGCTCGGCTGGGCGACGGCGGGCGTGGCCGCGATCGGCTCCGGCCTGCCGCGGGGGCCCGCGCGCTCGACCGAGCCCGCGATCACCCAGCAGCAGGTCGACCTCACGCCCGACGAGCGGCGCCACGACCACGGCCGCGCGCATGGCCGCCCGGGGGTCTGAGCGCGGTGCGCGTGCTGCTGGCCGAGGACCATCCCGGCGTCGCCACGTCGATCGCGACCGGCCTGCGCCGCCACGGCGCGGCGGTCGACGTCGCGCCCGACGGCGGCCGGGCGCTGTACCTCGCCCGCGTCCATCCCTATGACGTGGTCGTGCTCGACCGCGACCTGCCCGAGGTCCACGGCGACGACGTCTGCCGCGCGCTGAACTCCGAGCGGCCCGACACCAAGGTCCTCATGTTGACCGCGGCGCGCGGCACCGACGACATCGTCGAAGGCCTCGGCCTCGGCGCCGACGACTACCTGCTCAAGCCCTTCCGCTTCGCCGAGCTGGTCGCGCGTGTCGAGGCGCTGTCGCGGCGCGCCGGCAGCGCGCGCCCCGCGGTCCTCGAACGCCAAGGCGTACGCCTCGATCCGGCCCGGCGCGCGGTGACCCGCGACGGCGCCGAGGTCGAGCTGGCCCGCAAGGAGTTCGGCGTCCTGGCCGAGCTGATGGGCGCCGACGGCGACGTCGTCTCCACCGAGGAGTTGCTGGCGAGCGTGTGGGACGCCAACGTCGACCCGTTCTCCAACATCGTGCGGATGACGGTCATGAAGCTGCGCCGCAAGCTCGGCGCGCCGAACGTCATCGAGACCGTCCCCGGCGTCGGGTACCGCATGTGAGCGCGGTCCGGCTGCGCCTCACGCTCTTCTACGCGGGGCTGCTGGCGCTGGCCAGCGGCCTCGTGCTGCTGGCCTCCTACGTCCTCGTTCGCAACCACCTCGACGCCACGCTCGACGCGCCGACCGCGCACGCGGCGGTCGCGTCGCTGGGCTCGCAGTACCTGGTCGCGATCGTCGCGGTGGTGCTGCTGGCGGCGGGCGGCGGCTGGCTGGTCTCCGGCGAGGTGCTCGCGCCGCTGGCGCGCGCGATCGCCGCGCAGCGGCGCTTCGTGGCCAACGCCTCGCACGAGCTGCGCACGCCGATGACCGCGATCCGGCTCGGGGCCGAGGTCGCGCTGGACGACCCGGACGTCACGGTCGAGGACCTGCGCGAGGTGCTGCGCGACACGGTCGCGGCGACCGAGGAGACCGACCGGCTGATGTCCTCGCTGCTGGCGCTGGCCACCGCGACCGACGGCACGCGCGCCGACGAGCCGGTCGAGCTGTCGGCGCTCGTGCGCGGCGTCCTGCCGCCGGGCGCGCGCGTCGACGCGCACCTGGAGCCCACGACCGTCCGCGGCGACGCCGCGCTGCTGCGGCGCGCCGCGGCCAACCTGGTGGACAACGCGCTGCGCCACGGGCGGACCGGGGGACGGGTGCGCGTCGAGCTGCGCTCAGGGCAGCTGACCGTCGCCAACGCGGGCGCGCCGATCGCGCCCGATGACCTCCGACGCCTGGCCGAGCCCTTCGAGCGCCTGCGCCGCGGGACCGCGTCGGGCTCCGGCCTCGGGCTCTCGATCGTCCAGGCGATCGCGGAGTCCCACGGCGGCGCGCTGCGGCTCGACGCGCCCGCCGAGGGCGGCCTGGTCGCGCGCCTCGCGCTGCCCGTCGCGACGAGGTGACGGGCAGGTGACGGGCCGCCCGGCACCCTCGCGGACCATGTCAGACGACCGCACCCTCTTCCCCGATCGACCGACCGAGGTCGACCCCGACGCCGAGGCGCGCCACGCGCTGTCGGCCGTGCTCGCGCAGGCCAAGCGCGTCGTCGTCGGCCAGGACGCGATGCTCGAGCGCGTGCTCGTCGCGCTGCTGGCCGGCGGCCACGTCCTGCTCGAAGGCGTCCCCGGCCTGGCCAAGACGCTGACCGTCCGCACGCTCGCCCAGGCGCTCGGCGGCTCGTTCTCCCGCGTGCAGTTCACGCCCGACCTGGTCCCGGCCGACATCGTCGGCACCCGCATCTGGCAGCCCGACCACGGCGCGTTCGCCACCGAGCTGGGCCCGGTCTTCGCCAACCTGCTGCTGGCCGACGAGATCAACCGCGCGCCCGCCAAGGTGCAGTCCGCGTTGTTGGAGGTCATGCAGGAGCACCAGGTCACGATCGGCGGCAAGGCCTACACCGTGCCCCAGCCGTTCCTCGTGCTGGCCACCCAGAACCCGATCGAGTCCGAGGGCACCTACTCGCTGCCCGAGGCCCAGGTCGACCGGTTCCTGTTCAAGTTGAAGGTCGACTACCCCGACGTCGAGGACGAGGTCGCGATCGCGCGCGGCGTCACGTCGACGTCGGAGGTCCGCCAGGTGCTGACGATGGAGGCGCTGGAGGCCCACCGCGCCCGCGCCCGCCAGGTGCTGGTCGACCGCGCGGTCGCGCGCTACGCGGTGCAGCTCGTCGACGCCACGCGCCACCCGGCGCGTCACGGCCTGCCCGAGTTGGGGTCCTCGATCCTGTTCGGCGGCTCGCCGCGCGCGTCGATCGGCCTCGTGCGGGCCGCGCAGGCGCTCGCGCTGCTGCGCGACCGCACCTACATCACGGTCGAGGACGTCGCCGACCTCGCCAAGGACGTGCTGCGCCATCGCCTGGTCCTGTCCTACGACGCGCTGGCCGACGGCGCCACCGCCGACGCGCTGCTGGAGCGGATCGTCGAGACCGTCGCCGCGCCGCGCGCGTCGCACCTGGTCGAGGTCGCGGCCTGATGCGGCGCCCCTCGCCGGCCCGACAGGGGCCCGGCCCGATCCCCACGCAGGCGCTGCGGCGCCTGGGGCTCACGCTCCGTCGCAAGGTCGCCGGACGCCTGCCCGGCGACCAGCCGACCCGCGGGACGGCCGGCGACGGGACCGAGCTGGCGCAGTTGCGGCCGTACGTCCCGGGCGACGACGTGCGCCGGATGGACCCGGCGGCGAGCGCCCGCACCGGCGAGCCGCACGTGCGCCGCATGGTGCCCGAGCGCGCGATCACGACGTGGGTCGTGGTCGACGTCTCGCCGTCGATGGCCTTCGGCACGACGACGCGCCTCAAGAGCGACGTCGCCGAGGGCGCCGCCGACGTCATCGCCCGCCTGGCCACGGCCCACGGCGGCTCGGTGTCGCTGACGATCGCCGCCGGCGACGAGGCGCCGATCCTGCCGCCCAAGGGCGGCAAGCACGCGTTGGCCGCGCTGCGCCGCGCGCTGGAGGCCGGCGTCGCCGCCGACGGCGTGCGCGGCGACCTCGGCGCCGGGCTGACGCGCGTCGGCCGCCTGGCGCGGACGCCCGGCGTGGTCGCGGTGGTCAGCGACTTCCGCGACGAGGGCTGGGAGTCGGCGCTGCGCGCGCTGGCCGCCCGGCACTCGCTGATCGCCGTCGAGGTCCGCGACCCGATGGAGGACGCGCTGCCCGACGCGGGCGTCGTCGCGTTCGTCGACCCCGAGACGGGCGACATGGTGGACCTGGACACGTCGGACCGGCGGCTGCGCGCGCTGCTGGAGCGGGCCGAGGCCGAGCGGCGCGACCGCGTGGCGGCGACGCTGCGGTCGGCGGGCGCGCGGCACGTGACGCTGCGCACCGACGAGGACTGGCTGCGCGAGCTGGGGCGGGTGCTGCGATGAGCTTCCACGATCCGCTCCATCTCGCCGCGCTGGCGGCGATCCCGCTGGTCGTGCTGGTGTGGATGGCCTCGCGCGCGCGGCGGCGGAGGTTCGCCGTGCGGCTGCCGGGTGTGTCGGCGATGAAGGACGTCGCGGCGGGGCGCGGGCGCTGGCGGCGCGTGCTGCCCGCCGCGCTGGTCGGCGCCTCGGCCGTCTCGCTGGCCGGCGCCTACGCCAAGCCGCAGCGCACGGTCAACGTCCCGATCGAGAAGGCGTCGGTCGTGCTGGTCAGCGACGAGTCCGGCTCGATGGCCGCGACCGACGTCTCGCCCTCGCGGCTGGAGGCGTCGCGGTCGGCCGCCAAGTCGTTCCTGAAGTCCGCGCCGAAGTCGTTGTTGGTGGGCTTCGCCGGCTACTCCTCGGGCGTGGAGACCAACGTCGCGCCGACGACCGACCGCGACGCGATCCAGAGCGCGATCGCCGCCGAGAACGCCGACGGCGGCACCGCGACCGGCGACGCGCTGCAGGCGGCGCTCGACCAGCTCGCGGCCCGCAAGGGCTCCGACGGCAAGACCGCGCCCGCCGCGATCGTGCTGCTCTCCGACGGCCAGACGACCGACGGCTCGGACCCGGTGGCCGCCGCGCGGCGCGCCAAGCAGCTCGGGATCCCGATCTACACGGTGGCCCTGGGCACGCGGGACGGCGTGCTGCAGCTCGACGACGGGCGGCAGGTCTCGGTCCCGCCGGATCCGCAGACGCTGTCGGAGATCGCCTCGACCTCGGCCGGGAAGGCCTACAACACCGATGACGCCGACACGCTCGACGCGATCTACCGGACGCTCGGCTCGAAGATCGGCACCAAGCCCGTCAAGCGGGAGATGACCATGGCGTTCGTCGCCGGCGGCCTGGTCCTGCTGCTCGGCGGCTTCGGCACCGGCGTCCGCTTCCGCTCCACCCTGACCTGAGAGATCAAGGACATGAACACGGACACGACCACCCCTGACGCGCGCCGCATCGCCCACCGCCGCGTGGGCGCGGCGGCCGTCACGGCGTTCCTGGCGCTGTTGGCGCTGGGGGCGCTGCACCAGCCCGCCGACGCGGACACCGGCACCCCGGCGACGCCGGGTCCGGCGCTGAGCCCGAGCCCGCAGCAACAGCGACAACAACCGGTGCAACCGCGCTCGTCGACGCCGAGCACGCCCGGCACGCCCGACGGCGGCGGCTTCTGGCACCACCGCGGAGACGGCGCCGGCGCCGGCGGCGGCATGAACGACGACGGCGGCACCGGCGCGGCGCCCTCCGCGCCCAGCGCCGGCTCGGGCCTCGACGGGAGCACGACATGACCGACGCGATGCAGCACGTCGCCGTCGCCTCGCTGCCGGTCGCCATCGGCCTGGTCGCGCTGGCGCTGGGCGCCTGGGGCGCGCTGGCCGCGCAGCTCGACGACGCCGACACCGTGCGCCTCGCGCGGACCTACCTGCGGCCGCTGAGCAGTTGGGCGCTGGTCGCGCTCGGCGTCCACACGCTCGCGCTGGCGGCCGCGGGCGACGGGAGCGGCCTGGCGTTCGCGCTGGTCGTCGTGCTCGCCGTCGGCGCGGTCGTGCTGCGCTTCGCGCGCGTGCCCGAGCAGCTCGCCACGGCCTCCGCGTCGCCACCCCCGCCCGAGGCGCCGCGCGCGCCGGACGCGCCCGTCCCCGCGCCGCCGCCCACCGGCCCGGTCGCGCCGACCGACGGCCCGCTCTGGGCCGGCCGCGACCCGCGCCGTCCGCGCGACCCGACGGCGCTCTGGAACGGCTGACCCTCGGTCCCGCGCCCGCCGGCCGCGCTCAGCGGCGTGGCCGGCGGATCGCGTGGCCGCGCTCCAGCTCCCACGCGATCGGGTCGCCCTCGGCCGCCTCGGCGTCGCCCGCGCCCAGCTCGGCCAGGACGGAGGCGAGCATCTCGCGGCGGATCGCGCCGTACTCGATGACGTGCGCGACGACCGACCCGTAGGTGAACGACCGCGGCGGCTCGCAGAGCGCGTCGACGAAGCCCGCGTCCCAGGCTCCGCGGTCGCGCAGCGCGCGCACGGTCGCCGCGAAGACGCGGCCCGCGCGGTCCAGCCGCTCGACGCGCGTCCCGGACGCCGGACCGTCGCGCACCTCGCCGCCGATCGCCGCGTTCCAGACCTCGAGCGTCGCGACGAGGCGCTCGGCCATCAGCTCGGCGCTGGGCTCCTCGCCCTCCAGCGGATGGGCGACGAACCCGGGGCGCAGCGGCCGCGCGAGCGCCTCCGCCGGCAGCGTCGCGGCGCGCTCCAGCAGTTGTCGCGCGCGGTCGAGATGATGGCCGACCAGGCGCTCGACGAGCCCGTCGTTGCCGCCGCTCGCTCGCGCGCCGCCGCCGCCGTCGCCGCCGCGCGCGTCGAACGCCACCGCGCCCGGCGGGTGGAACCGGACGCCGTTGGGCGCCGGCAGCGACACCGCCACGTGCGCGGCGTCCGCGAACGCGCTCGGCACCACGCCGTAGGCCTTCACGAACGCGCGCGAGAACGCGGCCGGCGAGCGGTACCCGGCGCGCGCGGCGACCTCCGTCGGCGTCGCGCCCCGCGCGCGCAGCTCCCACGCCGCCCGCTCCAGCAGCAGCCGCCGGCGCAGCGCGACCGGCGACTCGCCCGTCGCGCCCGACAGCAGCCGGTCGAGGTGGTCGCGCGAGAAGTGGGCGCGGGCGGCCAGCGCGCGCCCGTCGGCGCCGGGCTCGTCGAGCGAGCCGACGACGAGGTCCAGCAGGTCGCGGAGACGGTCGGGCGCGGCGGGCAACCACGACATCTTCGCCGACCCGCCGCGACCGGGGCTTGATCGCGTTCGACGTCTTGCCGGCGCTCGGCCGACCGGCGCGCGATGCTCGCCCGTCGATGCCCTCCTTCTCCGCCTTCGAGGCCGCCGCCCCCGAGCTGGCCGCCGCCGTCCGCGCGCGCCTGACCGCGCACACCCACCTCACGCTCGCCACGCTGCGCGCCGACGGCGCCCCGCGCGTCTCGGGCACCGAGTGCACGTTCGCGGACGGCGAGCTGTGGATCGGCTCGATGTGGCAGGCGCTCAAGGCCCACGACCTGCGGCGCGACCCGCGCTACGCGCTGCACTCCGGCAGCGACGACCCGCCCGCGTGGACCGGCGACGCCAAGGTCGCGGGCACCGTGGAGGAGGTCACCGACCCCGAGCTGGTCGAGCGCCTCAACGGCGAGGCCGCCCAGGGCGGCCCGTCGCACCTCTTTCGCCTGGACGTCGCCGAGGCGTCGACCGTCCAGGTCGACGAGGTGGCCAAGCGGCTGATCGTCGAGGTGTGGACGCCGGAACGGGGCGTGCGCCGCATAGAGCGCACGTGACCCGCTCCGGCGCGGCGGGACGTACCTGGCAGGGGTGAGGTCGTCCCGCGGTAGACATCAGCGTTCCATCCCACGGCGCGTGGCAAACGGCGATCGCGCGCGACCCCCCGATCGGACAGCAGGCCCGGCGGTGCATCGGCGCGCCGCTTGCCGGAGCGTCGGGACGGGTCGGTCGCCCGTGCGGAGACCGACGGCGACGGTCAAGCGACGGCCGCCGCGACCGATGTCGGTGGTGTCGTACCGCATCACCGAAAAGGACCCTCTTTGCCTCTTGATCTTCCCGGCGCCGCGTCCAGGCTGCGCCGTTCCCTGTCGCCCGCCCTCGTCGCGGCGATCGCGCTCGCCCTGCCCGCGGGCGCCTCGGCGGCCGACAGCCTCGACCCCGGCGGCGTGGTGATCCCCGGCAGCGCCATGGCCATCGGCGTCTCCGGCGCGCCCGACACGGCCGGCGCCGTCGAGGCGCGCTTCAGCGCCGTCGACAGCCCGCTCTACTGGGGCATCGACACCAGCACGATGAACGACGGCACGGCCGCGAACTTCGCGCTGAACACGACGAGCGGCCTGTACTCGTCCCAGCAGCTGGGCACCAACAACGTGCCGTTCACCCAGACCTCGGCGCCCGTGCTGACCGGCACCGGCACGCCCGGCGATCCCTACGTCGTCACCAGCCAGTTCCGCGCCCACGCCGGCGTCGACATCACGCAGACGGTCACGCACGTCTCCGGGACGACGCGCTTCACGACGACCTGGGCGGTCCACAACGGCACCGGCTCCTCCGAGGCCTTCCAGGCCTTCGAGGGCGCCGACATGTACGTCAACCAGAACGACAACGGCAACGGCGTCATGTCGGGCTCCAGCCCGAACCGCATGATCGGCTCGGTCGCCTCCGACGGCACCACCGGCTACCTCGTCGAGCAGGCCGTCTCGCCCTGGTCGCACTACTTCAGCGGCATGAACGAGCCGTACTACGGCTCGACCGGCAACAAGAGCTATGGGTCGCTGCCCGACATCATCGACCCGACCAACCAGGACTCGGGCGAGGGCGTGGAGTGGGACTTCGCCCTCGCCGCGGGCGCCACCAAGACGCTGTCGGTCCAGTGGTACTTCACCGCCCCGCCCGCCCCGCAGGCGCCGCAGGTGACGAACACGCCGTCGGGCACGGTCACCACCAACGCCGCGGCCCCGCACTTCGCGCCGGCTCCCGGCGACACGCGGGTCGTCGGCTACCAGTGCGCGCTGGACGGCGGCGCCTGGACGGCGTGCACGTCCCCGGCGAGCCTCACCGGCCTGGCCGACGGCCCGCACGCCTACGACGTCCGCGCCACGAACTCGGCGGGCGTCGCGGGCCCGGCCACCGAGAAGACCTGGACGGTCGACACGACGCCGCCCGACGCCCCGACGGTGACCGGCGCGCCGTCCGGCGTCGTCGCCTCCGACAGCGCGACGCTGACGCTCGGCGGCGAGGCCGACGCGTCGTTCGAGTGCTCGGTCGACGAGGGCCCGTACGCCGCCTGCGCCGGCCCGCTGAGCCTCACGGGCCTGGCGGACGGCGCGCACACCGTCGCGGTCAAGCAGGTCGACGCCGCCGGCAACGTCGGCACCGACGTCACGACGCGCTCGTGGACCGTCGACACGTCGGTCCCGGACGTCCCGGACACCGAGGACGAGCCGGTCGACTCGACGGCCACGGTCGCCACGCTGCGGTTCGCCACGCCCGCGGGCCTGACCGCCGAGTGCTCGCTGGACGGCGCGCCGTACGAGGCGTGCGCCTCGCCGGTCGACGTCGCGGGCCTGGCCGTCGGCCGTCACACGCTGGCGCTGCGCATGGTCAACGCCGCGGGCACGGCCGGCGCCGCCCGCACGGTGACCTGGGACGTCAAGGCCCCGGCCGCGCCGGTCGTCGAGACCCCGGCGCCGACGGGCACGAAGGAGACCGCGGCTCCGGCCCCGGCCCCGGCCCCGGCCGCCGCGCCCGCGCCCGCGCCCGCCGCGACGATCACGCCGTGGCCGTGCGTCAGCCGCCGCGCCGTGAGCGTGCACTGGGCGCTGCCCAAGGGCGCCAAGGTCAAGGGCTTCAAGATCGTCGTGGACGGCAAGGTCGTCCGCTCGGTCTCGGCCAAGGCCCGCGCCGCCAAGGTGTCGCTGGCCGGCCGCCCGGCCGCGACCGTCAAGGTCCAGGTCAAGGCCGTCGGCGCCGCGCTGGCCACGACGCGCGTCTACCGGACGTGCGCCACCACGCCCGGCCCGGGCGACCCGCCGACGGTCGTCCTGAGGCGGACGACCAAGGCCTAGGCCTCGATCGGGAGCGACGCGCGCAGGCCCGCCTGCGCCGCGATGTCGAGCGTCAGCGCGGTGACCTCCTCGGTCAGCGGATGCTCGGCGTCGCGGCGGCGGGCCAGCGCCAGGGTGGCCGGCGCGGCGTCGTGGAGCGGGATGTAGGACAACTCCGGCCACGCGTAGTACCGGGAGATGATCGCGGGCGCCGTGTCGACGCCCTCGCCGCGCGCGATGAGCTGGAGCCAGTCCTCCAGCTTGTCGCCGATGTGCGGTGAGATCGGCGGCCGGTGGCCGTCGTTCTCGTCGACCAGCAGCCAGAAGTCGCGCCACTCCTGCGGCACCTCCGGCGGCTGGGTGATGAAGACCTCCCCGCGCAGGTCGCGCGGGGCCAGCCGCTTGCGCCGGGCCAGCCGGTGCGACCTCGGCAGCACCACGACGCGGCGCTCGGACGCGATCGGCGTCACCACGAGGTCGGGGTGGTGCAGCGGCAGGTAGACGAACGCCAGGTCGGCGTGGCGGTCGAGCAGGCCGTCGACCGTGTCGGTGAAGTCGAACGCGCGGATCTCGACGCGCACGTCGGGGTGCTGGGAGCCCAGCCGCGTCAGCAGCGGCGCCAGCAGCTCGCCGGGCGGCGGGCCCAGCGACCCGATCGTCAGCCGGCCCGCCTCGCCGCGCGCCAGCGCCCGCGTGCGGTGCAGCGCGTCGTCGGTGGCGGCCAGGATCTCGCGGGCGTCGTGCAGCAGCGACTCGCCCGCCGGCGTCAGCTCGACGCGCCGCGTCGAGCGCACCAGCAGCGGCCCGCCCAGCTCGCGCTCCAGCTGGCGGATCTGCGAGCTCAGCGCCGACTGCGCGAGGCTCAGGCGCCCGGCCGCGCGCGAGAAGTGCAGCTCCTCGGCGACCGCGACGAAATAGCGCAGCTGGCGCAGCTCCATGTGCGCAATTTATCGCCTCACGCGCACAATCGTGCGCCAATCGGCGTTGTATCGACCAAATGGTCAGGTCCAAACTGCCCCGCCGTGACCGAGGTGAGGAGAGTCCGGGTCGCGGTCGACGGCATCCCCGTGTGGGGCCGTCGCGCCGGCGACGAGATCGTGCTGGAGGACGGCCGGCGCATCGACGAGGCGTCCGCGCGCTACCTGGCGCCGGTGGAGCCGTCGAAGATCCTCGCGGTCCACCTGACCTACCGCAGCCGGATCGAGGAGTACCGGGCCAACACGCCGCCGGCGCCGTCGTACTTCATGAAGCCGCCGACGACGCTCAACGGCCACCGCGGCACGATCGACCGCCCGCACGGCGCCGAGTTCCTCAACTACGAGGGCGAGCTGGCCGTCGTGATCGGTCGCCGCATGAAGGGCGTGTCGATCGCCGACGCGCTGTCCCACGTCGCCGGCTACGCGCCCGCCAACGACGTCGGGCTGCACGACTTCCGCCACGCCGACCGCGGCTCGATGCTGCGCGTCAAGGGCCAGGACGGCTTCCTGCCGATCGGGCCCGAGGTCGTGCCCGCGAGCGAGTTCGACCCCACCAACTACACGTTGACCACCACCTTGAACGGGGAGGTCGTCCAGCAAGCGACGGCCGACGACCTGATCTGGGGCGTCGCCTACCAGCTGGCCGACCTGAGCCGGCTCATCACGCTCGAGCCCGGCGACGTCGTGCTCACCGGGACGCCGGCCAACTCGCGGCCGATGGCGCCCGGCGACGTCGTCGCCGTCGAGATCAGCGGCCTGGGCCGCGTCGAGAGCACCGTCGTCGACTGGGACGTCGACCTCTCCGAGGCCGGCGAGCAGATGGCGACCTCCGCGAACACGTTGCACGTCGCGCTGGCCATCCCCGAGGACGAGGCCGAGCGCACGGTCGAAGGGAGCCGCACCCGATGAAGGTCCACGTCGACATGAACCTCTGCCAGAGCCACGGCGAGTGCGTCTTCCCGGCGCCCGACGTCTTCGAGCTGGGGGACGACGACGTCCTGGTCTGGAAGGAGGACGTCGACGAGTCCCGGCGCGAGGCGGTCGAGGCGGCCGTCAACGCGTGCCCGATGATGGCCATCCGCATCGAGGGCTGACGACGGTGCCCGAGCGCGTGGTCGTCGTGGGCGCCTCGCTGGCCGGGCTGCGCGCGGCGCAGGCCGTCCGGAGCGCGGGCCACGCGGGCGCGCTGGTCGTCGTCGGCGACGAGCGCCACGCGCCCTACACGCGCCCGCCGCTGTCCAAGCAGCTGCTGGCCGGCGAGCAGGAGCACGCCGACTGCGCGTTCCCGGTGCCCGAGACGCTGGACGCGGAGTGGCGCCTGGGCGCCGCCGCGGTCGCGCTGGATCGCGAACGCAAGGTCCTTGCCTTGGCCGACGGCGCCGAGGTCGGATACGACCGCCTGATCGTCGCCACCGGCGCCCGCGCGCGCAGGTGGCCCGACCAGGTCGACGGCGTCCACACGCTGCGCGACGTCGACGACGCGCTGGCGCTGCGGGCGGCGCTCGACGCGCGGCCCGGGCGCGTCGCGATCGTCGGCGCGGGCTTCGTCGGCTGCGAGGTCGCGGCGACCGCGCGCAAGGCGGGGATCGACGTGACGCTGATCGACGTCGCGCCGCGCCCGCTGCTGCCGCTCGGCGCGGAGCTGGGCGAGCGCGCGGCGGAGCTGCACCGCGCGCACGGGGTGGACCTGCGGCTCGGCACGGCGGTCGCCGCCGTGGACGCGGGCGGCGTGACGCTGGACGGCGGCGCGCGCGTGGACGCCGACGTCGTGTTGGTGGCCTTGGGCGCGATCCCCAACACCGAGTGGCTGGCCTCCTCCGGCCTGGCGCTCGACGAGCGCGGCGGCATCGTCTGCGACGGCACGCTGACCAGCGTCACCGACGACGACATCTTGGCCGCCGGCGACGTCGTCTCCTGGCCGCACCCGCTGGCCGCCGGCGAGGTCGTGCGCGTCGAGCACTGGACGGTCGCCGCCGAGCACGGCGCGCTGGCCGGACGCAACGCCCTGGCCGACGCCGGCGAGCGCACCGCCCACGTCGCGCCCCCGTACTTCTGGTCGGACCAGTACGACGTCAAGATCCAGGCCGTCGGCTTCCCGGCCCGCGCGGCCACGCTGGAGGTCGTCGAGGAGGACGGGCCGCGCCTGGTCGCCGAGGCGCGCGACGCCGACGGCCGCCTGGTCGGCGCCATCGCCTTCAACAACGCCAAGAAGCTCGCCGCCTACCGGCGCGAGCTGGCGAGCGCCGGGGTGGCCGCGTGAGCGGCACCGCGGTGATCCTCCAGCACGGCGAGACCGGCCCGCCCGGCCTGCTGGCGCGCTGGTGCGCCGCGCGCGGCATCCCGTACGTCGTCCACCACGCGGGCCGCGGGCCGCTGCCCGAGCTGAACGGCCAGCCGTTCGTCGCCTCGCTCGGCTCCAAGCACAACCCCGACGACACGCACCTCGCCGAGGTCGCCGCCGAGCGCGCCTACCTCGCCGACGCGCTCGCGCGCGACGTCCCCGTGCTGGGCCTGTGCTTCGGCGGCCAGATGCTCTCGTCGGTCCTCGGCGGCGCGATCGACGCCGCGCCCGAGCCCGAGCTGGGCTGGCACGACGTGCGGACCGAGGACGACACGATCGTGCGCGGCGGCCCGTGGCTGCAGTGGCACTTCCACCGCTTCAGCGTGCCGGACGGCGCGCGGGCGCTGGCCTCGTCGCCGGTCGGCCCCCAGGCCTTCGCCCACGGACGCCACCTCGGCGTCCAGTTCCACCCCGAGTCCACGATCGAGATCGTGAGCGCCTGGGCGCGCGCCGACCGCGAGCGGCTGGCCGCGCTGGGCATCGACGACGGCGAGGCGCGCCTGGAGCGCGGACGCCGCCATGCGGAGGCCGCCGTGGCGGCCGCGTTTCACCTGTTCGACGCCTTCTGGCAGAGGACGCGCACATGAGGCAGGAGACCCGACCCACCATGCAGACCAAGCCCATCGAGACGCAGGCGCCGGCGCCCGGCGACGCGGTCGCCGGCGGCGTGCCGATCACCTCCGTGCGCGTGATGTACCCCGACCTGCACGGGGTCGCGCGCGGCAAGGACGTCCCGATCGGCGAGTTCGACCACGCCATCGAGAAGGGCCTCTGCTTCTGCTCGGCCGTGATGGGCACCGACCTGCGCCACACGCCGGTCGTCGGCGGCGACGAGGGCTACCCGGACCTGATCGCGCGCCCCGACCTCGCGACGATGGCGCCGCTGCCGTGGGAGCCCGGCGTCGCCGCGTGCCTCAGCGACCTGGAGCCCGCCGCGGGCGGCGCGCCGATCGCCGACCCGCGCGGCGCGGTCCGCGCGGCCCAGGAGCGACTCAAGGCCCTTGGGTACGCGCCGATCGTCGGCCCCGAGCTGGAGTTCTTCCTGGTGGCGCGCGACGAGAGCGCGCCCCACGGCGTCAAGCGCCATCTGGACCACCTCTCGATGGTCTACACCGTCGGCCCGCAGGCCGACCCCGGCGGGCTGGTGCGCCGCATGACCGAGGACCTGGCGACGCTCGGCCTGGAGGTCTTCGCGGTCAACCACGAGTTCATGAACTCGCAGTACGAGATCAACCTGCGCCACGCCGACGCGGTCACCGCCGCCGACCGCGCGTTCCGCCTGAAGTCGGCGGTCAAGGACATCGCCGCGCTCAACGGGCTGGTCGCGACGTTCATGGGCAAGCCCTTCAACGACCAGGGCGGCAGCGGCACGCACCTGCACGTCTCGCTGAACCGCGACGGCGCCAACGCGTTCGACGCGCCCGGCGAGCCCGACGGCGTCAGCCCGGCGCTGCACCGCTTCAACGCGGGCGTCCTGGAGCACGCGCCCGCGCTGATGGCGCTGCTCAACCCCACCATCAACGCCTACCGCCGGATCCAGCCCGACTCGCTGGCGCCGACGCACGCCAACTGGGGCTGGGACAACCGCTCGACGTTCATCCGGATCCCGCCCGAGCGCGGCGGCGCGACGCGCCTGGAGATCCGCGTCGGCGACGGCGCGGCCAACCCGTACCTGGCCATCGCCGCCGTGCTGGCCGCCGGCGAGGACGGCCTGCGCCGCGAGCTGACGCCGCCCGCGCCGATCTCCGGCGACGCCTACCGCGCCGCCGAGGCCGGGCCGGCGCTGCCGAGCACGCTGGAGGCCGCGCTGGACGCGCTGGACGCCGACGCGGTCCTGCGCGGCGCGCTGGGCCCGGAGATCGTCGACACGTTCCTGGCGGTCAAGCGGTTCGAGATCGAGCGCCACCGGGCGTGGGTCTCGGACTGGGAGATCGACGAGTACCTGCACCACCTGTAGAGCGAGGCGTACAACATCATGTCGAAGACCCTCAGCCACATCGACCTCTCCGACCACGACGCCTTCCTCGAGGCCGTGCCGCACGAGGCCTTCGCGGAGCTGCGCCGCGACGACCCCGTCCACTGGAACCCCGAGCCCGACGGCCCCGGCTTCTGGGCGGTCACGCGCTACGAGGACATCCGCTTCGTCCATCGCAACGTGGACATCTACTCCTCGGAGCTGGGCGGGACCTCGCTGGAGGACCTCGCGCCCGAGCACGTCGAGGCGCGCAAGTCGATGATCGACATGGACCCGCCGCGCCACGACCAGCTGCGCGGGCTCATCAACCGCCGCTTCACGCCGCGCGCGGTCAACGTGTGGGAGGACCAGGTCCGGACGGTCACGCGGGAAGTGCTGGACCTCGCCTTGGCCGAGGGCGGCGACTTCGACTTCGTGCGCGAGATCGCCTCGGAGATCCCGATGCAGGTCTTCGCCGAGATCCTCGGCATCCCGCACGACGAGCGGCGCGTGATCATCGACATCGGCGACCGCCTGCTCGGCAACCAGGACCCGGAATACAAGGTCGCCGACGACGACGCGCACCGCCACCTGCCGTTCTCCTCGCCCGCCGCGCTGGAGATGTTCGAGTTCGGCCGCCGCCTGGCCGCGGAGCGGCGCAAGCACCCCAAGGACGACATCATCACCCAGCTGGCCTTCGAGCCGCTGACCCAGCAGGAGTTCGACGTGTACTTCGTCCTGCTGGCCACGGCGGGCAACGAGACCACGCGCCACACGATCACCCACGGGTTCCTCGCGCTGATGGAGCACCCCGAGGAGCTGGAGAGGCTGCGCGGGGCGGGCGACGACCTCGCGCTGCGCAAGACCGCCGCCGAGGAGATGCTGCGCTGGGCCACGCCCGTGCACCACTTCCGCCGCACGGCCGCCGTCGACACCGAGCTGGCGGGCACGCCGATCAAGGCGGGGGACAAGGTCACGACCTGGTTCGTCTCCGGCAACCGCGACGAGACGGTCTTCGAGCGCCCCGACGTCTTCGACATCACGCGCTCGCCCAACCCGCACATGGCCTTCGGGCCCGGCGGCATCCACCACTGCATGGGCGCGCACCTGGCCAAGCTGGAGATCCGGATCGCCTTCGAGGAGCTGCTGGCCCGGCCCGAGGTGCTGGAGTTGGCCGGGCCGCCCGAGCGGCTGCGCTCCAACTTCTTCAACGGGATCAAGCGCCTGCCGGTGCGGGTGGCGTCGTGATCGCGCTGCACCGGCTGGACCACGTCGCGCTGCGCGTCGCGGACCTGGAGGAGGCCGCGATGCGGTGGGCGCTCCAGTTCGGGCTGACCGAGCGCGGCCGCGACGACGCGTCGGTGACGTTGAGCTGCGACGACGAGCCGCGCGCGCTCGTCCTCCTCGCCGCGAGCGAAGGGGAGGGCGCGGTGGAGCCCGGCTTCGCCCGCGTCGGCTGGGAGCTGGCGCGCGGGTGCACGACCGACGACGCGGCCGCGCACCTGGAGGCGCACGGCGTGCCGTTCACGCGCGAGGGCGAGTCGCTCGCCTTGGAGGACCGCGAAGGCAATGTCCTTCACCTGCTGCCCTACCGGGAGTCGGTCTCGCGCCTGGTCGCGCACGCCCGGCCGGCGGGCCCGCGGCTGCCGGTCGGCCACCCGCGCAAGCTCGGCCACGTCAACTTCCTCACCGGCGCCATCCAGGAGCAGAAGGACTTCTACGTCGACGTCCTCGGTATGCGGCTGACCGACTGGCTCGGCGACGGCGGCGTCTGGCTGCACGTCAACAGCGACCACCACGTCATGGCCTTCGTGGACAAGGGCCACAGCCACTTCCACCATCTCGCCTTCGACACGGTGGACATCGGCCAGATGCGCGACATGTTGGACCACCTCGGCCGTCACGGCCGCTGGCTGGGCTGGGGCCCGACCCGTCACGGCGTCGGCGGCAACATCGCGTCCTACGTGCGGATCGTCGAGGAGTCCTGCTTCGTGGAGCTGTACTGCGACATGGAGCAGCTCCAGGCCGACCACGAGCCGCGCGTGTGGCCCGACGACCGCTACTCGTCCAACACGTGGGGGCCGCTGCCGCCGCGCTCCTACTTCCGCTTCGACGACGCGGCGGTGGCCAGCGAGCGCGACTCGCTGGAGATGCAGGGGATCCCGCTCCCGCCGGCGCCCGCCTCCACGGAGGTGACCGCGTGAGCTTGAACGGCTACACCACGCCCCGCACCCGGGCGGGCCGCGCCGGCCTCGTGCCGCCGCCGCCGTGGCACTACGTCGGCGACTTCCTGGTCGTCGACTTCCACGCCGACCCGGACGCCGCGACCTCGCTGCTGCCCGAGGGCCTGGAGCCGTTCGCCGACGACCCGGGCCGCTGCGCGGCGGTCTTCGCCGACTGGCAGTCCTTCAGCGAGGGCGGCGACGAGCTGACCGACCCGGCGCGCTCGCAGTACAAGGAGTTCTACCTCGTGGTCAACGCGCTGCTGGACGGCGCGCCGGTCACCTACTGCACGTTCATCTGGGTCGACCAGGACTTCGCGATGGCGCGCGGCTGGATCCAGGGCTTCCCGAAGAAGCTCGGGCAGGTCTGGATGACCAGGGCCTACAACCTGGACGTGCCCGCCGCCGTCGGCACGGGCGCCGGGTCGGCCTTCGGCGCGACCTGCCACGCGCGTGGCCGCCAGGTCGCGCGGGCGCGGGTGACGTTGGAGGCCAAGAGCGACAGCGGCTCGCTCCACACCGACCCGCCGATCGTCAACGTGCGCCACTTCCCGCGCCTGGCCGCCGGCCGCCACGACGACCCGCAGGTGCACGAGCTGGTGCGGTCGCGCTCGCGCGACCGCGCGGTGTCGGAGATCTGGGAGGGCGACGCGGAGCTGGAGCTGCTCGCGGCGCCGGGCGAGGAGCACACGCTCCTGAGCCCGGTCGACGTGGCGCGCGGCTACCGCTTCACCTTCGGCTACACGGTGGACGACCTGGAGACCGTGAAGGAGCTTGCGAAAGCCTCGCCTGACGGCTCGGCTTCCGGGCGGAAGCTCGCCCAGGGGCTCGCTTCCGCGGCGGAGGGAGGGGCATGAGCCCGGTGGCCGGGGTGGACGTCCCCACCGACCACTACATCAACGGCGAGCGCGTCGGCAGCGAGCGGACGTTCACCACCATCTCGCCGATCGACGGCGAGCCGCTGGCCGAGGTCGCGCGCGCGGGCGCGCGCGAGGTGGACCTGGCGGTGCGCGCGGCGCACGACGCGTTCCCGGCCTGGGCCGCGCTCGGCCCGGTCGGGCGCGCCGCGCACCTGCACCGGCTCGCCGACCTGATCGACGCCAACGTCGAGGCGCTGGCGGCGGTCGAGTGCGCCGACATGGCGATGCTGCTGCGCTCGCTGCGCGCCCGCGTGATCGCGCGCGGCGCGCTCAACTACCGCAACTACGCCGACCTCGCCGTCGCCTACGAGGAGCGCGACTGGCGCTCCAAGGGCACGTGGAACCGCGTCCAGCGGATGCCCGCCGGCCCGGCGGCGGTGATCACGCCGTGGAACGCGCCGTTCATGCTGTCCACGTGGAAGACCGCGCCCGCGCTGGCCGCCGGCTGCACGGTCGTCCTCAAGCCCGCCGAGTGGTCGCCCCTGAGCTGCTCGCTGCTGGCGTCGCTGGCCGACGAGGCCGGGCTGCCGCCCGGCGTCTTCAACGTGGTCCAGGGCATCGGCGAGGAGGCCGGCGCCGCGCTGGTCGCCCACCCGCTGATCCGGCGCGTGTCGTTCACCGGCTCGACCGAGACCGCGCGCCACATCGGCGGCGCGGCGGCGGCCAACGTCGTGCCGTTCACCGCCGAGCTGGGCGGCAAGAACCCGCTGATCGTCTTCGCCGACGCCGACCTCGACGCGGCGGCGGCCAAGGCCGCCGGCCAGTACGACGACGCCGGCCAGGTCTGCCTCTCGGGCACGCGCCTGCTGGTGGAGGAGCCGGTGCTGGACGCGTTCCTCACCAGGTTCCACGCCGCGACCGACGCGCACGTCCTCGGCGACCCGCGCGACGACGCCACCACGATCTCGCCGCTGATCCACCCCGACCACCTCGCGCGGGTCGAGGGCTTCGTGGAGCGGGCGCGCGAGGACGGGCAGCGGATCGTGCGCGGCGGCGCGCGCGGCGCGGGGTTGTTCTACGAGCCGACGCTCATCGCGCCGACGTCCAACGACGCCGAGATCGTCCAGAACGAGGTCTTCGGGCCGGTCCTGACCTACCAGGCGTTCGCGACCGAGGACGAGGCCATCGCCTTGGCCAACTCCACCAACTACGGGCTCTCGGCGATCCTCTACACCTCGTCGCTGGGCCGCGCCGACCGCGTCGGCCGGGCGCTGCGCGCGGGCACGGTGTGGGTCAACACGTTCCTGGTCCGCGACCTCACCGCGCCGTTCGGCGGCATGGGCCTCAGCGGCATCGGACGCGAGGGCGGCGACTACGCGCTGGACTTCTACTCCGACCTGAAGACCCTCCAGATCCTGGAGGGCACCGTCGGGTGAGCCAGGCCGCCATCGACCGCGCGGTGGCCGAGCAGGCCTCCTGGATGGAGGACCTGCTCGTCGCGTTGGTCGAGCAGCCCACCGTCCTGGGCGCCGAGGAGGGCGGCCAGGCGCTGATGGCGCGCGCCTTCGCCGACTGCGGGCTGGAGGTGGAGTCGATCGCGATGGACGCGGCGGCGATCCGCGCCGACCCGCGCCACTCGCCGTTCTCCTGGGACGTCGCGGGCAAGCGCAACGTGGTCGCCACGTGGCGGGGCGAAGGCGGCGGCGTGGGCGGCGGCCGGTCGGTGGTGCTCAACGGCCACGTCGACGTGGTGCCGCCGGCCTCCGAGACGCTCTGGACCTCGCCGCCCTTCGTCGCCCGCCGCGACGGCGACTGGCTCTACGGGCGCGGCGCGGGCGACATGAAGGCCGGGCTGGTCGCGATGGTCGGCGCGGTCAAGGCCCTGCGCGACGCCGGCATCTCCCTGCGCGGCGACGTCACGCTCCAGTCCGTCGTCGAGGAGGAGTGCACGGGCAACGGCGCGCTGCAGTGCCTGCTGGCGGGCAGCGGCGCCGGCGCCGACGCCGCGGTCCTCACCGAGCCCCACCACGACCACTTCACCTTGGCCCAGGTTGGTGTCCTGTGGTTCCACGTCGACGTCAGGGGCGTCCCGGCCCACGCGGCGCGCGCCAGCACGTCGGGGTTCAACGCGCTGGACGCCGTGCACCGCGTGCTGGCCGAGCTGCGCGCCCTGGAGGCCGAGCTGAACGCCGAGCGCGCCGGCCACGCGTGGTACGCCGACCACGAGCACCCGATCAACCTCAACCCGGGGATCCTGCACGGCGGCGACTGGGCCTCGACCGTGCCCGCCGAGGCGACGCTCTCCTGCCGCCTGGCGCTCTACCCGGGCCAGGACCCGGCGGACCTCCAGCGCCGCGTCGAGGCGGCCGTCGCCCGCGTGCCGTTCGGCGCGACCGTCCGCTACAGCGGCTTCCGCTGCGAGGGCTGCCAGGTCGACGCCGACGAGCCCGTCGTCCGCGTCCTCGGCGACGCCTACCGGTCGGTCCATCGCGCGCCCGCCGCGCTGCGTGCGACCACGGCCACCACGGATGCGCGCCACTTCGTGGCCCGCGGCATCCCGGCCATCTGCTTCGGACCGGAGGCCGAGGACATCCACGGCATCGACGAGCGCGTGTCGCTGCCGTCGGTGGGGGAGGTGGCGCGCGTGCTCGCGCGCTTCCTGGTCGCGTGGTGTGGGGAGTCAAACGACAAGGGGCCGCCCGTGTCGGCGGCTCACGGAGGAGAGAGCAGTCATGTCCATCGCTGAGCCGGCGGCCAACGCGCCGTCACCGATCCCGACCGGCGCGTCCGGCGCGGGCGGGCTCCACCGGCGCGCCCTCGGGGTGCCCGACCTGGTGTTCTTCATCGTCGCGGCGTCCGCGCCGCTGACCGCGGTCGCCGGCGGCCAGGCCGCGACCTACCTCGTCACGGGCAACAAGGGCATCCCGTTCCTGTTCATCCCGCTGGCGATCGTCCTCGGCGTCTTCGCCGTGGGCTACGCGGCGATGAGCCGCCACGTCGCCGACGCCGGCGCGTTCTACACCTACGTCGTTCGTGGTCTGGGCCGGATCCCCGGCGTGGGCGCGGCGTTCGTCGCGCTCATCTCCTACAACGCGATGCAGTTGGGGATCTACGGCCTGTTCGGCGTGGCGACCAGCGCGTTCATGGCCGACAAGATCGGGATCACGCTGGACTGGCAGTGGTGGTGCCTGATCGGCGGCGCGATCATCGCGACGCTCGGCGTCCTGCAGATCGACCTCAACGCGCGCGTGCTCGGCGTCGCGCTGATCCTCGAGGTCATCGTCGTCGCGATCTTCGACTTCGGCGTGATCGCGTCGCCGGGGCCGGAGGGCCTGTCGACCGTCGGCTTCAGCCCGTCGGAGGCGACCGGCACGGCGCTGGGCGCGTCGCTGACGTTCTGCGTGGCGTCGTTCGTCGGCTTCGAGTCGGCGGCGATCTACTCGGAGGAGTGCAAGGACCCCAAGAAGACGGTCGCGCGCGCGACGTTCATCGCGGTGGCCTTGATCGGCGTGTTCTACGCCTTGTCGTCGTGGCTGCTGGCCAACTCGATCGGCCCGAGCAACATGGTCAACCCGGAGGCCCTGGTCAAGCTCGGCTTCACCGACCCGTCCGGCCAGGCGCCGGACCCGACGACGGTCCTGATCGGCCAGGGCACGAGCACGCTCGGCCTGTTCTGGGGCGACTGCGCGCAGCTGCTGTTCTGCACGTCGCTGTTCGCCGCGCTGCTGGCCTTCCACAACGCGGTCGCGCGCTACCTGTTCGCGCTGGGCCGCGAGGGCGTCTTCCCGCGCGCGTTCGCCCGCACGCACCCGAAGACCGGCGCGCCGTACGTCGGCTCGCTGGCGCAGTCGCTGCTGGCGCTCGTGGTCGTCGGCACGTTCGCGATCGCCGGCGCCGACCCCGTGCTGAAGCTGTTCACGTGGCTGACGAACCTCGGCGCGCTCGGCGTCCTGCTGCTGATGGCGGTCACGTCGTTCGCGGTCGTGGCGTTCTTCCACAACAAGCCCGATCACGACGTCGGCCGCTGGGCGTCGCTGCTCGCGCCGCTGCTGTCGGGCATCGCGCTGGTCGTGATCCTCGTCCTGGGCGTGAGCAACTTCAACGTGTTGATCACGTCGACGATCGGCGCCAAGACCGACAGCATGACCTACATCCTGCTGATCGCCCTGTTCGCCAGCGCGTTCGTGGGGATGGCGGTCGCGGCGATCCTGAGGTCGGTCCGCCCCGACGTCTACCAGGACATCGGCGAGCGCACGCCGACGGAGGCCGCCGAGCACGTGGCGTAAGGCACGACTCGGACGTCCGTCCGCTCGGACGCCCCACCCCCGGAAATGGGGATGGCCCGAGCGGGCGGACCTGCCGAACCCTGAGGGTGACGTATGCCGTTCTCGTTGCCCGACCACCTTCGCCGCCGCGCCCGCGGACGGCTGCCGTTCGCGGCGCGGCTGGCGCTCTCGCTGGCCATCGGGCTCGGCGTCACGGTCGTCTGCGCCTACGTGCTGCTGCACCACCGGCTGCGCGACGAGCAGATCCGCGGCGACGCGCGGATGGTCGCCGCCGACGCGCGCACGTTCGAGCGCGTCGGGGCCAGCGCGTCCGACCACGCCGAGGCGCTGCGCGAGATCGCGGCGATCCTGCGCGCGGTCCGGGCGCGGCCCGGGGTCACGGAGGCGATGGTGATCGACGCCGACTTCCGGGTGGTCGCGGCGGGCGATCCCGAGACGGTCGGCGAGCTGGACCGCGACCCGGCGGTCGAGGACGCGATCCTCGAAGGCCGCTCGTACGCGGGCCGCGAGTCCGACGTGCGCGCCGACCGCTCCGGCCTGGAGTACCTCGAGCCGCTGACGCTGGACGGCGAGCGCTTCGCCTACGAGATCACGCGCACGTCGTCGGCGCTGGACGACCAGCTGCGCCGCGCCGACCGCACGGTCCTGGAGGTCGCGCTGCTGGGCCTGCTGGCCGGCGCGCTCGTGTTCCTGCCGCTCGGCGGGACGCTCGTGCGCGAGCACCGCCGGGCGCTGCAGAACGCGACGCTCGACGGGCTGACGCACCTGCCCAACGCGCGGGCGTTCGGCTCGGACCTGCGCGCCGCCGTCGGCCGCGCGCGCCGCCACGGCGAGCAGCTGACGCTGGTCGCGCTCGACGTCGACGACTTCAAGTTCGTCAACGACCGCCACGGCCATCGTCGCGGCGACACGCTGCTGCGCGACGTCGCCACCGTCCTGGCCGACGGCCGCGCGGGCGACCGCGCGTTCCGGATCGGCGGCGACGAGTTCATGGTGCTGCTGCCGCGCACGGCCGAGGCCGGCGCGCAGGCGGTGTGCGCCAAGCTGCTGGAGCGCCTGGACGCCGCCGGCGTGCGGATCAGCGCCGGCCTGGCGGACCTCCGTCCCGGCGACGACCACGAGGCCCTGCGCCAGCAGAGCGACGCCGCGCTGTACGAGGCCAAGCGCCGCGGCGGCCACCGGGTCGTGACGTTCGACGAGATCGCCGACGAGACGTCGGTGACCAGCGCCGAGGCCGCGCTCGCGCTGCGCACGCTGCTGGACCTCGGCGACGCCGAGTGCGTCTTCCAGCCGATCTGGGACCTGCGCCGCGGCCGCCTGCTCGGGGTCGAGGCGCTCGCGCGGTTCCCCGCCGGCTACGGCTTCGAGGGCCCGGCCGAGGCGTTCGACGTCGCCCAGCGGATCGGCCGCGTCCACGACCTCGACGTGCTCTGCACCCGCGAGGCGCTGCGCCGCGCGGCGCCCGAGCTGCCGGCGGACGCGCTGCTGTTTTTGAACGTCGCGCCCCAGACGCTGGACCGCGAGGCCCGCGGCGGCGACTGGCTGCTGGCCGAGCTGCGGGCGTCGGGCGTCGGCGCCGACCGCGTCGTGATCGAGGTGACCGAGCGCGTCGGCGCCCGCGGCGCGGCGGTCGCGGCGGCGATCGAGCGCCTGCGCGCCCACGGGCTGCGCGTGGCGATCGACGACGTCGGCTCGGGCACCGGCGGCCTGGAGATGCTGCGCCGCACGCACCCGGACTTCGTCAAGGTCGACCGCTCGGTGGTCGCGGCCGCCGACGCCGACGCCGGGGCGCGGGCCACGCTGCTGGCGATCGCGGCGTTCGCGACGCAGACCGGGGCCTACGTGATCGCCGAGGGCGTCGAGGACGACGCGGCGCTGGAGCTCGTCCGCGCGCTGAGCGGGACGGTCCGCGTGGACGGCGCGCAGGGCTTCGGGCTCGGACGGCCCGGCCCGGAGATGCCGGCGACGCACACGCCGCCGGCATCGACCCGAGCGCTGGCCGCCTGACTACGGGGCGGGGACGATGCGCAGCCAGGGGCGCGGGGCCTCCCAGCCGTCCGGGTACTTCTCCTTGGCCTGCTCGTCGGAGACCGACCCGGCGATGATCACGTCCTCGCCGGGCTGCCACTGCGCCGGCGTGGCGACCGCGTGGCCGGCCGTCAGCTGCAGCGAGTCGATCACGCGCAGGACCTCGTCGAAGTTGCGGCCGGTGGTCATCGGGTAGATGAGCACGAGCTTGACCTTCTTGTCCGGCCCGATCACGAACACGTTGCGCAGCGTCGCGTTCTGGGCGGCCGTGCGCTGCGTGGGGTCGCCGTCGACGTCGTTGGGCAGCATCCCGTAGGCCTTGGACACGTTGAAGTCCGTGTCGGAGATCAGCGGGTAGTTCAGCGCCGCGCCCTGGGTCTCCTCGATGTCCTGGGCCCACTTCTCGTGGTTGTCCAGCGGATCGACGGAGAGGCCGATGATCTTCACGCCGCGGGCGTCGAACTGGTCCTTGATCGACGCCAGGTAGCCGAGCTCGGTCGTGCAGATCGGGGTGAAGTTGCGCGGGTGGGAGAACAGCACGGCCCAGCTGTCTCCGATCCAGTCGTGGAAGTTGATCCGGCCTTCGGTGGTGTCAGCCTCGAAGTCGGGTGCGTCGTCGCCGATCGTCAGAGCCATCGTTTCTCCTTCGGTGATCAGGAATTCTGGGACACGGTAGCGAGCTTGGGGAAATCCTGACCGGGATTATATGAAATAACGTTCGTCCGCCGGCGCTCAAGCGCCGCTGAGCGGGGTCGATCACCGGCCCGGGATGAGGATGGGATCGCGGTTCCCGGAACGAGACGATCCGCTGCTCGAACGGCGGGTCGCGCTGGCGCTGTTCTTCGTGGGCAGCGTGGTCTGCGGCGTGGGCGGCCTGCTCAAGCCGGACCTGACCGACGGCGCGCGGACGGTGCAGCTCGCGGCGTCCGGCGGGCTGGCGCTGCTCGGCGTGCTGGTGCTGGCCACGCCGGGGCGGCGGACGCCGATCCACGGCGCCGCGCTGACCTCGGTGGCGCTGCTGGGGCTGATGCTCGCGACCTCCAACGCGCTGGGGCCGACCGCGTTCTTCCTGCTGTGGCCGCTGGTGCACCTCGCCTACTTCTCCACGCGCGCGAGGACGGCCGCCGGGCTCGTGCTCATGGTCGCGGTGACCGGCGTCGCCTCGGCGGTCAACCCGTTCGAGGTCAACCGCGCCGACCTGTTCGTCGGCACGGTCGTGAGCGTCGGGCTGATGGTCGTGCTCGTGCGCCTGATGTCCGAGCGCGAGCTGATCCTGCGCCGGGCGCTCGCCGACGCGGCCAACACCGACGCGCTGACCGGCCTGCTCAACCGCCGCGGCATCGAGCCCGAGCTGGAGCGGCTGCTGGCCGGCGGGCGGCTGTCGATCGTCATGGTCGACCTCGACCACTTCAAGCGCTACAACGACCGCCACGGCCACCTCGTCGGCGACGAGGCGCTGCGGCGCGTGGCGGGCGTGCTGACCGCGGCCGCCGGCCCCGACGATCGCGTCGCCCGCTTCGGCGGCGAGGAGTTCACGGTGGCCTTGACCGGCTCCGACGGCCACGGCGCGCGGGCCTACGCCGGTCGCGTCATGGACGCGCTGCGCGCCGAGGACGTCGCCGAGGACCTGCGGCTGACCGTCAGCGTCGGCGTCGCCACGCTCGGCGCCGACGGCGCGAGCGTCGACGCGCTGCTGCGCCGCGCCGACGCCGCGCTCTACCACGCCAAGGCGACCGGCCGCGACCGCGTCGCCTCGGCCACGCCGCTGCCGCACGCGGCGTAGACCGCCGCGCGCCGCGCGGCGGGGGCGCGCGTCCTACCGCGCGCGGGCGAGCAGGATCGCGACGTCGTCGGTCGGCCGGCCCGGCGACAGCTCGGCGACCAGCCGCGCGGGCAGCGTCGCCAGGTCGTCGTCGGCCCGCGCCGCGGTCCGCAGCGTCCGCCCGAGCCGGGCGATGCCCGCGGTGATCTCCTCGTCGCGGCGCTCGACCAGGCCGTCGGTGTAGAGCGCCAGCAGCGTCCCGGGCGTGACCTCCAGGCGCCCGACCGCGATCTCGCTCCCGCCGCCGGTGCCCAGCGGGGGCCCGCCGCCGCCGTCGAGCGTCTCGACCGTCCCGTCCGGCCGCAGCGCCACCGGCGGCAGGTGGCCGGCGTTGGCGTAGCACAGCTCACCGGTGGCGGGGTCGTAGATCGCGTGCACGCAGGTGACGATCTGGTCGGCCTCCAGGCCCTGCACGACGCCGTCGAGATGGCGCAGGACCGCGTCGGGCGGCAGGTCGAGCGGCGCGTAGGCGCGCACCGCGGCGCGCAGCTGGCCCATCACCGCGGCGGCGTGGACGCCGCGGCCCATGACGTCGCCGACGACCAGCGCCGCGCGGCCCCGCGGCAGCTCGATCACGTCGTACCAGTCGCCGCCGACCTGCGTGCCCTCGGCGCCCGCGCGGTAGACCGTCGCGACCTCCAGGCCGTCGGGCGTGAACGCCCGTGGCGGCAGCAGGCTCCGCTGCAGCTCGTCGGCGATCCGGTGCTCGCGGGCGGCGGCCTCGCGCTGGGCGGTCGCCTCGGCCAGCGCCAGCTCGCCCTCGCGCTGGCGCGTGATGTCCTGGACCGATCCGCGCAGCACCAGCGGGCGGCCCGCCTCGTCGCGCGACAGCTCGCCCATCACGCGCGCCAGGATCTCGCCGCCGCCGCGCGGCAGCAGGCGGACCTCGAGGTCCAGCGGCGTGCCCTCCGCGCCGGCGGCCAGCGCGTCGCGCAGGCGCGGGGCGTCCTCGGGGTGGATGAACTGGGCCGCGGCCTGGTCGCGGCCCAGCGCGCGGTACTCGTCGGCGGTCAGGCCGAGCATGTCGAGGTACTGGGTCGACGCGTCGATCGCGCCGGTCTCGACGTCGACCTCCCACGAGCCGACGGCCGCCAGGCGCTGGGCCTGGTCGAGCAGCGTCTGGCTGCGGTCCAGCTGGTCGCGCGCGCGACGCACGCGGTCCAGCTCCAGGTTCGCGCGCACGCGCGCGCGAAGCTCTCGGGCGGTGAACGGCTTGACGAGGTAGTCGTCGGCGCCCGCCTCCAGGCCCTCGACCGTCCCGTCCTCGCCGGCGCGCGCGGACAGCATCACGACCGGGATCGCCATGGTCGCCGGATCCTCGCGCAAGGCCTTCAACAACCCGAAGCCGTCGAGGCCGGGCATCATCACGTCGGTCAGGACGAGGTCGGGCGGGTCGGCGATCGCCTGCCGCAGCGCCGCGGCGCCGTCGGGCGCGGTGACGACGTCATACTCGGACGTCAGCAGGTCGCTGACGTAGCGGCGCATGTCGGCGTTGTCGTCGGCGACCAGGACGCGGGGGCGGCCGGTGCGCGCGGGCGCCTCGTCGTCCTCGGCGTGCTCCTCCAGCCACCGCAGCGCCTCGGCGACGAACGCCCGCGCCTGGCGGTCGGCCACGGCGGTTCCGTCGTCGGCGTCCCGCACCACGCGCTCGGCGGGCAGGTGCGCGGTCCCGAGCGGGAGCGTCACGCGGAAGCGGCTGCCGTCGCCCGGCACCGACTCGACGCTCGCCGCGCCGCCGTGCAGCGCGGCCAGCTCGGCGACCAGCGCCAGGCCGATGCCCGAGCCCTCGTGGGTGCGCGCCGCCGCGCCGGCGACGCGGTGGAAGCGGTCGAACAGCCGCGCCTGCTCGTCGTCGGGGATGCCGACGCCGGTGTCGGAGACCGTCAGCGTCACGTGCCCGTCGTCGGCGCGCAGCGCGACGCCGATCTCGCCGTCGAAGGTGAACTTCAAGGCGTTGGACATCAGGTTGAGCACGATCTTGGCCCACATCTCGCGGTCGACGTGGACCGGCGTCGGCGTGGGCGGGCAGTCGATCGTCATCGCCAGCCCGGCGCGCTGCACCGCCGACTCGAACATCGACGCCAGCTCGGCCGTGTAGGCGCCCAGCTCGACGGGCTCGAAGGCGGCGTCGGTGGGTCCGGACTCCAGCCGCGAGAAGTCCAGCAGCGTGTTGACGAGCTTCAGCAGGCGCTGCGCGTTGCGGTCGATGACCTCGACGCGTCGGCGCTGCGCGTCGCCGAGCGGCTCGGCGGCGTCGCTCAGCGCGTCCTCGGCCGGGCCGAGCAGCAGCGTCAGCGGCGTGCGCAGCTCGTGGCTGACGTTCGTGAAGAACGCGGTCTTGGCGCGGTCCAGCTCGGCGAGCTGCTCGGCGCGCTCGCGCTCGGCCTCCAGCGTCCGGGCCCCGGCGATCGTCGCCGAGAGCTGGTCGGCGACCAGGCCGACGAACGTGCGGTAGCGCTCGTCGTAGGGCCGGTAGCGGTTCAGCCCGGCGACCAGGACGCCGTAGGGACGGTCGCCGCCGCGCGCCAGCAGCGGCACGACCGCCGCGGTCGTCGGCCCCTGCGGCCAGCCGCCGGTCGGCAGGTCCGGCGCGTCCAGCGCGATCGCCGTCCCGGTCGCGTCGTCGTCGGCCAAGATGTAGGCCTCGGGGGCGACCTCCGGCGCGACCGGATGGCCGGGCGCCACGCCGCTGGTCGCCGCCAGGCGCGGGACGCCGTCGGCGTCGGCCAGGTAGGTCAGCGTGAACGGCAGGTCGCGCGCGCCCTCCCGCAGCCGCGCGGCGGCGGCCGCCAGCGCCTCGGCCTCGCTGTCGGGCGACGCCGTCCCCGAGCCCAGGCCGCGCAGCGTCTCCAGCCGGCGCTCGGCGACGACGCGCTCGGTCTCCTCGCTGACGACGCACAGCATCCCGACGATCCGGCCGTCGTCGTCGGCCAGCGGGCTGTAGGAGAACGTGTGGTAGGTCTCCTCGGGGAAGCCGCTCCGCTCCAGGAAGAGCAGCAGCGCCTCGTCCCAGGTGGCCTCGCCGGTGCTGATGACCCGCTCGATGCGCGGGCCGATGTCGGGCCAGATCTCGGCCCAGACCTCCGCGGCCGGGCGGCCGAGCGCCCGCGGGTACTTGGCGCCGAGCGTGTCGCGGCGGTAGGCGTCGTTGCAGAAGAACGTCAGCTCCGGACCCCACGCCATCCACATCGCGAAGCGCGAGCCCAGGACGATGCCGACGACGCTGGTCAGGCTCTGCGGCCACCGGTCCGGCGAGCCGAGCGGCGTGGCCTCCCAGTCGACGGCGAGAAGGTCGGTGCCGACGCGTCCACCGGCGCGGAGCGTCGCGGTCGCGGTGCCGTCCGGCTGGTCGTTCGCGCGCAGCGACAAGGTCAGGCAATCGTACCTTGACGTCAGCAGCTTGACGCGGACAACGCGCGCCGCGGTCCGTGCGCCGCGTAGGGGACCGACGGCGCGCCGGCAAGGGCCCGGACGCTTAGCCGTGGACGGGCGCGGGCAGCGCCTCGGCGACATGGAGATCCAGACGCTCGAGACCTGGCGCGCCCTGGACGAGGCGATCAACGACCGGTCGTGGGGCAGCCATCCCGAGCAGGCGCGGCCGACCGTCGTCTTCCGCGGCCTGGCGCGCGCCGACTACACCAACGTCACGAGCCTCGCGCGGCTGACCGGCGACTACGCGGCGCTGGAGCGTCACCTGCTGCGCAACTTCCGCAAGTACGCGCACCGCGCCGCGCCCGGTCCGACCACCTGGGACTGGGTGGCGCTCGGGCAGCACCACGGCCTCCCGACGCGCCTGCTGGACTGGACGTTCTCGCCGCTGGTCGCGCTGCACTTCGCGACCGCGTCGTGGCCGGAGAGCGACGCGCTGCTGTGGTCGGTCGACTGCGCGCGCGTCCACCACGTGCTGCCGCCGCTGCTGCGCGACCTGCTCGACGAGGAGGGCGCGCTGGTCTTCACGACCGAGCAGATCGCGCTCGTGGCGCCCGAGGTCGCCGACCTCCAGGAGCTCCAGCACGACGGCCGGCCGTTCGGGCTGTTCTTCGAGCCGCCGACGTTCGACGAGCGGATCGCCGGCCAGGCGGCCGTGTTGTCCACCATGTCGGATCCGACGTGCGAGCTGGAGGCGTGGCTGGCGCAGCACCCGGGGATCGGGCGCGTGTGGCGGATTCCGGCGGCGCTGAAGCACGACGTCCGGCGCCGGCTGGATCAGTCGCAGATCACCGAGCGCAGCCTCATGCCGGGGCTCGACGGGCTGGCGGCGTGGCTGCGCCGCTACTACTCGCCGCAGCTGGATCCCGGGACGTTCGCGGGGGCGTCGATGTCCGGAAGCGAGGATCGCGTGCAGGAGGAGGGCTCGATGGCGTGAGCGGCGCGCGACCGCCGATCACGACGACCAGCTCCTCGGCCTGCGTCTGGCAGCCAGGAGTCCGAGATCGGGTGGAACACGCCCGGCGGCGTGACGACGCGCATCACGGGGGACATCACCGACGTGGACGACATCGCAAACGCCTTCGGCTCGGACGACCGGCCGCTGACCGTCGGGCTGGAGGAGGAGCTGATGCTGCTGGACGCCGCGACGCTCGACCTCGCGCCGTGCGCGGCCCCGGTGTTGGCGCGGCTGGACGGCGACGGCCGCTTCGTGCCCGAGCTGCCGGCCGCGCAGGCGGAGATCGTCGTGCCGCCGACCGCGACGGTCGCCGAGAGCGCCCGCGCGCTGGCCGCCGCGCGCGCCGAGCTGGCGCGGGCCGCCGCGGGGTTGGCCCGTCCCGCCGGCGCCGGGGTGCACCCGTTCGCGTCCGGCGTCGGCGTGCTCACCGCGGGCGCGCGCTACGCCGCGTTGTTGGCGGAGCACGGGCCGGTGCTGCGCCGCCAGCTGGTCTTCGGCCTGCACGTCCACGTCGCCGTCGGCGGCGCCCGCCGCGCGCTGGCGGTCTACAACGCGCTGCGCGAGGAGCTGCCGGCGATCGCGGCGCTCGGCGCCGGCGCGCCGTTCTACGAGGGCGCCGACACCGCGCTGGCCTCGGTCCGGCCCAAGCTCTGCGACCTGCTGCCGCGCCAGGGCGTCCCGCCCGAGCTGCCGTCGTGGGCGGCCTACGCGGCCGCGCTGCGCTGGCCGGAGCGGCGCTTCGCCGACGCCGGGTGGTGGTGGGAGGCGCGGCCGCATCCGGTGCACGGCACGCTGGAGGTCCGCGTCGCCGACACGCAGGCGACGGTCGCCGACACCGCGGCGATCGCCGCCGTCGTCCACGCGCTGCTCGCCACGCTGGCCGACCGCCACGACGCCGGGGACCTGCCCGCGCCCGCGCCGTCGTGGCGCATCGCCGAGAACCGCTGGAGCGCGTGCCGCCACGGCGTCCGCGGCGTCTGGAGCGACGCGCGCGGCGGCGCCCGACGGCCGACCGCCGAGCACCTCGCCGACCTGCTCGACGCGCTGGCGCCCGCCGCGCGGCGGCTGCGCTGCGACGCCGAGCTGGCCTCCGCGCGCGACCTCCTGGAGCGCCCACGCGCCGAGTCGGCGCGTGCCCTGGGGCCGCACGGCATGGCGGCCGCCGCGGCCGAGCGCTTCCTGGCGACATGAGGACTCCCCGAGTCGGGTATCGACGTCGCCATGTCGCACGCTCCTTGCCCGCGAGGCCCCCTGTCCGGCGCCGTCCTCGCGGCCCTCCACAGCTCCCCCGGCGCGCTCTCGCCCGCCGACCTCCCGCCGCTCGACGTCGCCGCTCCGCTGGCCGACGACGACTTCCAGCTCGCCCTGTACTGCTGCTACGAGCTGCACTACCGCGGCTTCGACGACGTCGACGAGCGCTGGGAGTGGGACCCGGGCCTGCTGGCCGTGCGCGCGCGGCTGGAGGACGTCTTCGAGGGCGCGCTGGCCGACGCGCTGGCGGGCTGGACGCCGCCGTCCGCGACCGCCGAGACGATGGACCTAGCGCTGCGCGCGATCGCCGACGCCGACGACGCCCCGTCGCTGAGCCGCCACCTCGAGACGCAGGGCACCGAGGCGCGGTTCCGCGAGTTCCTGACGCACCGCTCGGCCTACCAGCTCAAGGAGGCCGACCCGCACTCGTGGGCGATCGCCCGCCTCGCCGGGCCGCCGAAGGCCGCGCTCGTCGAGGTCCAAGCCGACGAGTACGGCGGCGGCGACCCGGACCGCGTCCACGCCGTCCTGTTCGCGCGCGCGATGCGGGCGCTCGGGCTGGACGACACCTACGGCGCGTACCTGGACAAGCTGCCCGGCGTCACGCTGGCCACCGTCAACCTGATGTCCTACTTCGGGCTCCACCGCCGCCACCGCGGCCGGATCGTCGGCCACCTCGCGCTGTTCGAGATGACCTCGTCGATCCCCAACCGGCGCTACGCGACCGGCCTGCGCCGCCTCGGCCACCACGACGCCGACGCGACGACGTTCTTCGACGAGCACGTCACCGCCGACGCCGTGCACGAGAACATCGCCGCCGTCGACCTCGCGGGCGGCCTGGCGCGCGCCGAGCCGCGGCTGATCGACGACATCCTGTTCGGCGCCCGCGCGCTGGTCGAGCTCGACGGCCGTTGGGCGACCGCGCTGCTGGACGCCTGGGCGGCCGACCGCACCGCCCTGCACGCCGACCTCGTCGGGGCATGAGCGAGCACGGCTCCGCCCCTCCGGCGGCGCGCATCACGCCCTACCGCGACGGCCCGCTGCTGGTCCGCGGGCCGTTCACGCTGACCGACCAGGACGGCCACGACATCGAGGTCCACCAGGGCACGATCGCGCTCTGCCGCTGCGGGCGCTCGCGGCGCAAGCCGTTCTGCGACGGCATGCACAAGGCGGTCGGGTTCCGGGCGGAGTCCGGGGCCCAGCAGCCGGAGGGCTGACGTCCTCACGGCGGTGGGGCCGAGGTTGCCAACCAACCTCTGGCGCGTCCGGACGCCGTCCGGCGCTGCCGCGACGCGGCCTCGTCGGGGCCGTCCGGCGGTCCCCGACGGAGGCCTGGCGAGGCCCCGCGCGGCGCCGTGTCGCCGTCGGCGTCGAGCACCCCGCGGGCCCGTCGATCCCTTGCGCGTCAAGGGCCGGCGCGGTCGCCGCGCCGATCCCGCTCGACCCGCCGCCGACCGCGTTGGTGGTCACGGCCGGCGTGCTCCCGCCCGGGGTCGCGGGCCGGGCCGGGCGCGGCGCGCCAGGCACCTGACCGTCAGCGGGCAGACATCCGGCCTCGCTTTGGGGCGGTTCGGGGGGATCGTTAGAAGAAGAACGAACCGGCGCCGCGGCAGGTCTTTCCTCCGGCAGGCCACCTCGTCGGAGCTGCGTGTGGGAACCGGACGAGGATGTGGCGTGCGAGCACGCCACATCACAGGGGCCCATGCGACCCTCCGAACCCCTGTCAAAGGAGGTCATCCGTGACCACCGCCGTCTTCAGCCCGGCACGCGACGCCCCCGCCGACGTCCGCCTGCTGCGTCGCTTCGCCAGCACCCGGGACCTCCAGACGCGGGAGCAGCTCGTCGAGCGCTACCTGCCGCTGGCCCGCTACGCGGCCAACCATTACGCCCGGCGCAGCGAGCCCTTCGAGGACCTGGTCCAGGTCGCCAGCCTCGGGTTGTTGAAGGCCATCGACCGCTTCGACCCCGCCAACGGCGCGACGTTCAGCAGCTACGCGCTGCCGACGATGCTCGGCGAGCTGCGCCGTCACTTCCGCGACCGCGGCTGGGCGGTGCGCCCGCCGCGCACGCTCCAGGAGCACGCGCTGCAGGTCGAGCGCATGACCGCCGACCTGCAGCGGTCGCTCGGCCGCTCGCCGACGATCGACGAGCTGGCGATCGAGACCGGCATGACGCACGAGGAGGTGCTGGAGGCGCGCGAGGCGGCGGCGGCGCACGGCGCGACGTCGCTGTCGGCACGCGTCGGCGACGAGGAGGACGGCGGCGAGCTGGGCGACCTGCTCGGCGTCGAGGACGACGGCTTCGCGCGCGCCGACGACCGCGCCACCGTCGACGCGCTGCTGCGCACGCTGACCCACCGCGAGCGCGAGATCCTCCGGCTGCGCATGGAGGACGACCTCACGCAGAGCGAGATCGGCGAGCGGGTGGGCCTGTCGCAGATGCACGTGTCACGGCTCCTGCGGCAGATCCTCGACAAGCTCCACGCCGCCGCCGCGCAGCGAGCCTGCGACGTGAGCGGCGGCCTGTGACGTCGCGCGGACGTCGCGCGGAGGACGCCGCATCCGCCCGGCCTTCGGCGAGCCCGACGCCCATGATCACCCGCATCGATCGTCTGGGCGTCGAGCCGCCGAGCGGCGATCAATCCGGCGGGCCCGCGGACGAGCAGGCAGCCGGTCAGCGCGCGCGCCGCCGGGTGCTCGACCATTTCGCGCCCGACCACATGCCCGAGGACATCGCCGAGATCGCCCAGCGGCTGCGCAAGCAGGCGGGGCTGCCCGACGCGCCGACGGGCGACGTCGCGTCCGACGGCTCGCGCTTCCAGAAGCTCAAGGACGCGGTGACGCCGGGCTAGGGCTCGGGCGCCGCACGAACCGGTCGGCGCGCTTCGGCGCGCCGCCGTCGTGCCGGTCGCCACCGTCGTCGTCGTCGCCCTCCGCCTGCTCGGCGTCGCGCGCCGTGAGCGGCTTGGCGATGTCCTCCAGGCTCTGGCGCTCGGCGTCGACGCCGTAGAACATCGCCACGACGCCGGCGACGATCATCAGCGCCGCGCCGATCGCGAAGGCCAAGGCCACGTTGCCGGTGCTGCCGGTCTCGATCAGCCGCGAGAACAGCTGCGGGCCGGTGATGCCGCCGATCGCCGTGCCGATGGCGTAGAAGAACGCGATCGCCAGCGCGCGGGTCTCCATCGGGAAGACCTCGCTGACCGTCAGGTAGGCCGACGAGGCTCCGGTCGAGGCGAAGAACAGCACGACCGTCCAGCACAGCGTCGTGGTCGTCGCGTTCAGCGTGCCGCCCCGGAAGAGCGCGGCGGTGACCAGCAGCAGGAGGCCGCTCAAGATGTAGGTGCCGGCGATCATCGGGCGGCGGCCGACCGTGTCGAACAGCGGGCCGAGCACGAGCGGGCCGACGAAGTTGCCGACCGCGATCACCGCGTAGTAGTAGCCCGTGTGCCCCGACGGCACGTCGAAGAAGTCGATGAGGATCGTCGCGTAGCCGAAGGTGATGGCGTTGTAGAGGAACGCCTGGCCGATGAACAGCGACATCCCGAGGACGGTGCGCTTGGGGTACATCTTGGCCATCGTCGAGGCGATCTCGCCGAAGCCGATCACGCGGCGCTGGCGGATCTTGATGGCCTTGTCGGGCTCGGGCAGCTCCGCGCCGGTCTCGCGCCGCACGCGCTCCTCGATGCCCGACACGATCGCCTCGGCCTCGTCCTCGCGGCCGTGGATGATCAGCCAGCGCGGCGACTCCGGCACGTTGCGGCGGACGAGCAGGATCACCAGCCCGAGCACGACGCCGAGGCCGAAGGACAGGCGCCAGCCGACGTCGCCGGGGAACCAGGACTCGTTGAGCGCGGCGATCGACAGCAGCGCGCCGAGCATCGCGCCGAACCAGAACGACCCGTTGATCGCCAGGTCGACGCGGCCGCGGTGCTTGGACGGGATCAGCTCGTCGATCGCCGAGTTGATCGCCGCGTACTCGCCGCCGATCCCGAAGCCGGTCAGGAAGCGGCAGGCGAAGAACCACACCGGGGTCATCGACACCGCGGTCAGCGCCGTGGCCACCAGGTAGACGGCCAAGGTGATGAGGAACAGCTTCTTGCGGCCGAAGCGGTCGGTCAACCACCCGAAGAACAGCGCGCCGACGCAGGCGCCCGCGACGTACAGCGACGCCGCCAGGCCCGTGATCTCGCCGGCCGAGAGGTCCAGGCCGCTGCCGGGCTGGGCGATCCGGCCGCCGACGTTGCCGACGATCGTGACCTCGAGGCCGTCGAGGATCCAGACGGTGCCCAGACCGATCACGATCAGCCAGTGCCAGCCCGACCACGGCAGCCGATCCAGCCGGGCGGGGATGTCGGTCTCTACGGTTCCGGTCTGGACCTTGCCCTTCATGGCGGGGTGGTCTCCGCGCGAACGGCCGGACAAACGCGCCGGCGACTTCAGTAGTTCTCCCGGTCACGGCGCGCGGCTTCCTGCGGCTGGCAGCGGCACGGCGAAGGCATAGCGTCGAGACCATCATGAACAGCTTCCTCGACCGCATCACCTCGCTGACCGCCATCGCCGTCGGCCTCGCGCTCGGCATGGTCGTCGCGGGCGCCCTCGCCCTCGTGGGCGGCGGGTACGCCCGGTCGGTCGTCCACGACCAGCTCGCCCCGCAGAAGATCACCTTCCCCGCCACCAAGCAGGCCGGCCTGTTCGACGACCTGAAGCAGTACGCGGGCCAGACGGTGGACAACGGGACCAAGGCCAAGGCCTACGCCGACAAGTACATCAACCGCCACCTGGCCGAGGTCGCCGGGGGCAAGACCTACGCCCAGGTCAGCGCGCAGGCGATGGCCGATCCCAAGAACGAGACGCTGGCGGCGCAGAAGGCCACGCTCTTCCAGGGCGAGACGCTGCGCGGCCTGCTGCTCAGCGTGTGGGGGTGGAGCGTCGTCGCGACCGTGGCGACGATCGCGGGCATCGTCCTGATCGCGATCGGAGCGATCCTCGCGGCGCTGCCGCTGGCGGCGGCCTACGGCCGCCGGCGCCGGTCCGCCGCCGCGGCCGGGATGGTCGGAAGCGAAGCGGTGTCCGGCACGGCCTGATCGCCGGCCCGCCGCGGAGGCGTCGGTCAGCGCCGCTGCGCGGCGTCGGCCGAGGCCTCCCAGAAGCCGTCGATCTTGTGGCCGCGGTCGCCGTCGGACCGCGGCGAGATCGCCCAGAGGTCGACGGGCTCGTCGCCCTCGTTGCGGTGCGACCGCGGCGTGCTCGCCGCCACGCGCACCGCGGCGGGGGCGGAGACCCGCTCGACCTCGTCGCCGAAGCGCATCGTCAGCGTGCCGCGCGTCACGAGGTAGAGCTCCTCGATCTCGTCGTGGGTGTGGCCGGTGCCCTGCTCGAAGTCCGAGTGCGGCGGGACGCGGATCAGCGTCGCCCCGAGCTGCTCGCAGCCCAGCGCGCCGGTGAGGCTGCGGAACTCGCCTGGGACGTCGGAGCCGGCGTAGGCGTCGTCGGCCTCGTCGGGGTTCACGATGGCGTAGTCGCTCATGCCCTGGCTGTATCCCGTCGCTCGAAGACGTACACGGCGGGCTCGATCTCGGGCGGCAGGACGAGCTTGGACAGCTCCTCGTCGAGCGTCATGGAGAACGCGCCGCCGTCGTCGCCGCCGCCGCCCGCGCGGTAGTCGGCGAAGTTGCCCGCGCCGGCCTCCGAGCGCGAGCCGATCATGATGTAGGTCTTCACGCTCGGCGTCTTGAACACCCACTTCTCGAAGCCGTTGCCCGCGGGCGGCCACGAGCACAGGACGACCTCGGGCCGGCGGGCGCGCAGCGCGTCGTGGGCGTCCTGGCGAACGACGTCGGTCGGCGCGTCGGCCTTGGGTCGCGTCTGCGTCCACGAGAAGTCGTCGGTGGCGACGACGTCGGCGCCCGCGTCGCGCAGGAAGCGCGCCAGCGTGCCGTCGCCGGCGGCGATCTCCAGGCAGGGGCGGTCGCCGATCCGCCGCGCGAGCTCGGCCACGAGCGGCTTGGAGTAGAAGCAGTAGATGCCGCGTGGCTGGACCAAGGGCATCAGGTAGGACTTCTGACGCACCAGCGGCCAGATCGTCCGGAAGGCGCCCATCGACACCGGCTTGCGCTCCAGCCCGCTTCCGGCGAACAGCAGCCGCTGGGTCAGCCGGCCGGAGACCAGGCCGAAGCGCAGCGTCCCGGAGGACACGCCGGTGGCCGCCGCGACGCCCATCTGGCGCAGCGCGGCGGCGGCCATGCGCTGCTTGGCCAGCGCCGAGAGGGCCGCGCGCTCGTCGCGCACGGCGGGCGGCCGGGCGACGCGGGTGGCGTAGGCCTGCACGGCGGCCACGTCGTCGCCGTCGACGACCTCGGCGAGCTCGCGCTGGACGTCGGCCCACTCGCGCGGGAACGCCGCGCGGACCTCGGCCAGGGGCGGGTCGCCCTCCAGCCAGGCGCGCTGCTCGGAGGGGCGACGACGCTGGGCCATCGCCTCATCCTGTCAGTAGCCGACCGACTTGTGCGAGATGGTCTCGCAGTGCGAGATCTTGTAGGACTTCTGCGCGCGACGCGACACGTACAGCACGTCGTCGCCGCCACCGCAATCGATGATGCCCTTGCCGTAGTGGGCCTTGATGAAGTCGTTGCCGCCGCCGGCGTGGATGATGTTCGTGCCGTGCGAGGCGTAGATGAAGTCGCGTCCGGCGCCGCCGTCGAGGCGGTCGACCTGCTTGCTCGGCTGGCCGGAGGGCTTGTAGTCGCCCCAGAGCACGTCGCCCCGCGGTCCGGCGTGGATCGTGTCGCTGCCGTGGCCGCCGAGCAGCTCGTTGTGGCCGGCGCGGATGACCGAGCCGGACGCGTCGGCGCAGCGCTTCTCGTGCACGCCGTCGCAGGAGTACGACGGGTCGGTGTTCGCGAAGAGGTCCTTCCCGGGACGGGCGTCGATCGGGCGGCTCTGGTCCTGCTTGTTCATGATCAGGACGCCGTCGATCTGCGGCCAGCCCTTGTGGCTGGTGCCGGCGAGGGCGGTGGCCGCGGTCAGCCCGAGGACCAGCGTGCCGAGGAGAGCGGGGCGGAGGATGCGCATGGAGAGGTTCCTGGAGGACGGGGTCGACGTCGCCTACCGTGGTGCGTCGTGAGCACGGGTATCGGGAACCTACGTGGCCGAAGCGCGTTTGTCAGCGGTTCGACATCGGGGATCGGCCGGGCGTCCGGCATCGACGGGTAGGGATGCGTCGGGCTCTGGCCATCGTCTGCGTCGTGCTGGGCTGCGTGCTGCCCGCGGTGGCGGTCGGGTCGTGGTGGGCGTACGGGAACGCGACCGACACCGATCGCTTCATGAGGACCGCCACGCCGCTGGCCTCCGACGCGACCGTGCAGAACGCGGTCGTCGACGAGCTGGTGAGCGTCGCCAGCGCGCGGCTGGAGTCGGCGGGCCTGCCCGGCGGAACCGAGGCCTACCGCGCCCGGATCCGCCAGGCCGCGCGGGCGCTGGTGGCGACCGAGGCCTACAAGCGCGTGTGGTTGCGCGTCCAGCGCACCGCGCACGGCCAGCTCGCCAACCGGCTGACCGGCGACGTGCCGACCCCGCTGACGCTCGACCTGGCGCCGCTGGCGGCCGAGCTGCGCGCGCGGGTGCGGGCGGCCGGGCTGGGGGTGGTGGCCGACGCGATCGCCGACCCGGCGCCGGTGGTGATCCTCGACCGCTCCGAGGTCCGCGACGCCCATGACGCGGTCGCCCGCGTGCGGATCGTGCGCGGCATCGCGATCCCAGGCGCGGTGCTCGCGCTGCTCGGGGTGCTGCTGACCGCGGGCGGCCTGGCGCGCGGGCTCGTCCGCCTCGGCGTGTGCGTCGGCGTCTCGGCGCTGCTGCTGCTCGGCGCGCTGGCGGTGGGGCGCGGCGCGCTGGACGACGCGGGCACCGACGGCGCGCTGCGCGTCGCGGTCTGGGACGTGCTGACCGACCCCTTGCACAACTGGATCGTCGGCGGCGCGATCGCCGCCGTCGCGCTCGTGGCGCTGGGCGCGGCGGTCAGCGCGTTCAGCCGTCGGCCAGCGCTTTGAGCGCCCGGCGCATGAAGCCACGCCAGAACACGCGGACGATCGGCACGAGCACCACCGCGTGCGCCGGCGACCGCGCCACGAACGTGTAGGTCCACCGGACCTCGCCACCCGGGTCGAAGACCCACACCCCTCGGGCCTCCCGGGCGAGCAGCCGGATCGGGTTCGTGAACCCGCTGACCGTGTAGCCGAACACCCTCGGCGTCTCACACCGCGTCACCCGCTCGGTCGCCTGGCTGCCGTCGGCGAGGTGGACGGTCCGCGAAGAGCCCACGACATCCCACGGCCCGGTCTGCCCACTGGTCCCGGTGACGGCCGGCACGGGGCCATAGCGATGGAGGATGTCCTCGAGCCTGACGGGGATGAACCGGGCGAACACCTGCTCCCGCGGCTCGTCGATCCGCCGGCTGACCGTGGTGGAGACGTCCATGGCGCGGGATCTTGGCGGGTCGCGTGCGCGGGGACCAGGGGACGGGGAGTCCTAGGCGTCTGTGGCGTCCGGCGCGGGGTTGGGGTTGGTGGTGCGGGGCGTTGGTGGGTTTTGCATTGAGAGCGGCGGGCAGGGGTTGGTGGTGCCGGCGTGGGTTGGTCTGCCGTGGTGGTTTGGGGCGGGTGCCTGCGCCGCTGCGGGGCCTGGTGCAGGGACTCGCATCCAGACCTGAATCCGGGCCAGGGTGGCGCACCCTCCACCCCGCATCGATGGCAGCCCGAGGGCGCCCGGCGCCCCTGAAGTGCCATCGATCCGCCGCGGCGGGCGCCCTTGGGCGACCAACGGCGTCTTCGTGTTCCTCGGCGACACGAAGGCGCCGTCGGTGGGGTCGAAGGCGAGGCCGGCGCTCCTCCGGAGATCGATGGCAGCCTGAGGGCTTCCGGCGACCCCGAAGTGCCACTGATCCGCCGAGGCCGGCGCCCCTGGGCGACCAACGGCGTCTTCGTGCTCCTGGGGACCACGAAGACGCCGTTGGTGGGGTCGAGGGCGAGGCCGGCGCTTCTCCGGAGATCGATGGCAGCTTGGGGGCGCCTGGCGACCCCGGAGTGCCATCGATCCGCCGAGGTCGGCGCCGCTGGGTGACCGGTGGCGTCTTGGTGTTCCTGGGCGACACCAAGGCGCCATCGGTCGGCCCATGGCGGGGCTCGATGGCCGCCGGGCGCCTGCGGCGACCCGAGGGGCGTCGCTGGGCGACGGTTCGCCGGGAACCCGCGGATGTCGCGGGCTAAGCCCGCGTTGTGGCGCTTCGGGCCCGAACGGCGCCCCGCGCGCTGCCAGACACGCCCGAACCCTCGTGGCTCGCGGAGACCACTGCTGCCCGGTCTGATGTCTGGGTGCGAGTCCCTGCACCAGGCTCCGCGGCGGCGCAGGCACCCGCCGCCCCACGCCAACGGCAGACGAGCCCACGCCGGCACCGCCAACCCCTGCTCGCCGCTCTCAATGCCAAACCCACCAACACCCCGCACCACCACCAACACCCCGCACCGGACGCCACAAACACCAGCGCCAGCCCCTACACCAGCCCCTCCCCATACCGCGCCCGCACTCCGTCCACCACAACCCCATCCCGCACCCGCACCCGCGCCGTGGTCCCGCCGTCCCCGTCCTGCCAGGCCTCCACGAACAGCGTGTCCCCCGGGAAGACCGGTGCGACGAACCGCCCGGACAGGCCGACCAGCCTCCGGTGGATCCCGGCCGCCCGGTCCAGCGCGTGGCCGACGGCGCCCAGGGTGCAGAGCCCGTGGAGGAACGGGCGGGGCTGGCCGGCGGCGCGGGCCAGCTCGGGGTCGATGTGCACGGGGTTGCGGTCGCCGGCGAGGCGATGCAGCGCGGCCTGCTCGGGCGAGGTCGGGATCGTCACGCGCAGGTCGGCGGGTCGGTGGGCCGGCGGCGCGGCGGTCCCGCCCCGGACGCCGCGCTCGCCGCCGAAGCCGCCGGCGCCCGCGACCCACCAGGACGAACGCGCCACCGCGAGCACGCCGGCGTCGTCGGCGAGGACGTCCTCGACGTCCACGATCGCCGCGCGCTGCTTGTCCCACACGCCGGTCACACGTCGGCGCACGACCGCCCGGCCCGCCGGCGGCACGACCCTCGGCAGGTCGACCGCCTGGGAGACGTGCAGCAGGTTCCTCAGGTCGATCCCGAGCGCGTCGACCAGCGGCGGCAGCGCGAGCGTCGTGCCCGCCAACGGGAACGGCGCCGCCACGCGCGGCCCGAACGACTCATACAAGAACGGCAGGTCCTCGGGCAATCGCGCCCCGACGCTCAACGCGTACAACATCGCGTCGCGGTCGGTCCACGTCCACTCGATCTCCTCCAGGGCGTGGCCGACCAGGTCGGGGTCGATCTCGGGCACGGGCCTATCCTTGCGCGACAGCCCTTCCCGCGGCGCGCCCGCTGAACAGGCAGCCGCCGAGGAACGTGCCCTCCAGCGACCGGTAGCCGTGCATGCCGCCGCCGCCGAATCCCGCGACCTCACCGGCCGCGTAGAGCCCACCGAGCGGCTTGCCGTCGTCCCCGAGCACGCGCGCGGCCAGGTCCGTCTCCAGACCACCGAGCGACTTGCGCGTCAGGATCGACAGCCGCACCGCGATCAGCGGCCCGGCCTTCGGGTCCAGCAGCCGGTGCGGCGACGCGACCCGCGCGATGCGGTCGGGCACGTAGCGGCGCGCCTCGCGGATCGCGGCCACCTGCAGGTCCTTGGTGTACTTGTTGTCCATCTCGCGGTCGCGCGCGACGACCTCCTGCTGGACCTGCGCGAACGTCAGCTCGGTGCCGGGCTCCAGCCGCCGCATGCCCTCCACCAGCCGCTCCAGCGTCGGCTCCACCACGAAGTCCGCGCCGTGCTTGAGGAACGCGTCGACCGGTCCGGGCGCGCCCGAGGCCACGCGGGTCTGGAGGACCGCCTTGATGGACTTGCTCGTGATGTCCGGGTTCTGCTCGGAGCCCGACAGCGCGAACTCCTTCTCCACGATCTTCTGCGTGAGGATGAACCACGTGTGGTCGTGGCCCGTCTTCATGATGTGGTCGAGCGTGCCGAGCGTGTCGTAGCCCGGGAACAGCGGCACCGGCAGCCGGCGGCCGGTCGCGTCCAGCCACAGCGACGACGGCCCCGGCAGGATCCGGATGCCGTGCATCGGCCAGATCGGGCTCCAGTTCTGGATGCCCTCGACGTAGTGCCACATGCGGTCGGGGTTGATCGACCGCGCGCCCGCGTCCTGGGCGATCTTCAGCATCCGCCCGTCGACGTGCGCGGGCACGCCCGAGATCATGCGCGCGGGCGGCGTGCCCAGGCGCTCCGGCCAGACCGACCGCACCAACTCGTGGTTGCCGCCGATGCCGCCGGTGGCCAGGACCACCGCGGGCGCCGACAGCGCGAACTCGCCGACGACCTCGCGCGACGACGCCTCGCCGCGGCCGACCGGGCTCGGCGCGAGCACGGACCCCGAGATCCCGTCGACGTGGCCGTCGGTCACCGACAGCGCGTCGACCCGATGGCGGAAGCGCAGGTCGACCAGCCCGCGCGCGGCGCCGTCGCGGACGATCTTCTCGAACGGCGCGACCACGCCCGGGCCCGTGCCCCACGTCACGTGGAAGCGCGGGACCGAGTTGCCGTGGCCGATCGCGCCGTAGCCGCCGCGCTCCGCCCAGCCCGGGTTGGGCAGGAAGCGCACGCCGTGCCTGCGCAGCCACGAGCGCTTCTCGCCCGCCGCGAACTGCACGTAGGCCTCGGCCCACCGCGCGGGCCAGAGGTCCTCGGGACGGTCGAAGCCCGCCGTGCCCTGCCAGTCCTGCCAGGCCAGCTCGTAGGAGTCCTTGACGCCCATCCGCCGCTGCTCGGGCGAGTCCACCAGGAAGATCCCGCCGAACGACCAGAACGCCTGGCCGCCCAGCGACGCCTCCGGCTCCTGGTCGACCAGGATCACGCGCTTGCCCGCGTGCACCAGCTCGGCGGTGGCGACCAGTCCGGCCAGGCCACCGCCGACCACGATCGCGTCGGCGGACGTCACTTGCTGCACACTCTCTGCGAATACATGGGAGCGCACAGCATATTGGAGCGCGCTCAGGCCGTGACGGGCTCCCGCCGCGTCTCGCCGGCGTCGGCGGCCGCGGCGGCCGCGTCGCGCGCGAGCATCCGCCGCGCGACGAGCACGATCGCCACGATCTCGATCACCGCGAAGCCCAGCAGCGTGTTGCGCGCGTCGGTGAACTGCAGCGCGACGCCCGCGCCGACGACCGGCAGCGACAGCCCGACGTAGCCCGCCAGGAAGATGCCCGCCAGCGCCTCGGCGCGCTGATGGGGCTCGGTGATCGCGATGACCGAGCCGATCGAGCCCTTGAAGACCGCGCCCGCGCCGCCGCCGGTCAGCGCGCCGCCGATCAAAAACAGCGCGTAGCTCGGCGACGACAGCCACACGGCGATCGGCGTGACGACGAGCCCGGCCACCATCAGCGACGTGCCGGTCACCAGCAGCCGCCGCGGCGGCGCCGTCGCCAGCGTGAGCTGCGCGAGGACGCCCGCGCCGAACACGGCGAACACGGTCACCCCGGCCAGCAGGTGCGAGGTCTCGTGCAGCGTGCCGACCAGGAACGTCGCGGTCAGGCCGGTGAACAGGCCCTGCGCGCCGAAGGCGATGAACGCGCCCCAGGCCGCGTTCCAGAAGGCGCCGCGCGCCTCGTCGGGGACCGACACGCGCTGGACGCGGTAGGCGGGCATCGGGTCGGGGCGGTCGCGCGTCTCGGGCGTCAGCGCGACGAGCGCGACCGCGACGGCCAAGGCCACCAACAACACGACGTAGGGCACGGTCAGCGGCGCGCCGACCCACTGCGCCAGCGCGCCGGAGATCACCGGCCCGAGGCCGAGGCCGCCGATGTTCACGCCGATGGCGGTCAGCTGCGCGCGCAGCGGGGAGGCGTGCGGCCGGGCCTTGGCGTGCAGCTCGGTCAGCCACGCGGTCGCGGTCGCGGCCACGACGCCGACCGACAGGCCGTTGATGATGCGCGCCACGATCAGGCCCGGGACGTCGCGCCAGACCAGGAAGACGATCGCGCTCAGGATCGAGATCGAGATCGCGGGCACGAGCACGCGGCGGCGGCCGTGCCAGTCGGAGACGTGGCCGGCCAGCAGCAGCGCGGCGACGACGCCGATCGCGTAGGCGCCGTAGATCACGGTCACCGTGAACGACGAGAACCCGTCGCGCGCCTGGTAGAGGCCGTACAGCGGGCTGGGGAGGGTGGAGAACGCCATGACCGCCAGGAAGGCGAAGGCGACGGCCCAGAAGCCGAGGCGATGGCGGCGGGGAGAGAGGTCCATGACCTCTCAGTCTCGCGTGCGGGGTGATCTGTTACCACGCTTGTTCGCGCTGATGGTCATCTGTCAAAGTGATGACCGGACCGCCATGGACCTGCGCCACCTGGACAGCTTCGTCGCCGTCGCCGAGGAGTCGAGCTTCTCGCGCGCGGCCGACCGCCTGCACGTCGTCCAGTCCGCGGTGTCGGCGACGATCCGCAACCTCGAGCGCGAGTGGGGCGTCACGCTCTTCCACCGCACCACCCACCGCGTCGAGCTGAGCCCCGAGGGCCGCGCGCTGCTGCCCTCGGCGCGCGCCGCGCTCCAGGCCGCGGCCGCGGTCGGCCACGCGGTCGACGAGGTCCGCGGCGGCCTGCGCGGCACGATCCGGCTGGGGATCATGCAGGCCACGCAGGGCGCGGGCGGGATCAGCGTCGCGGCGACGATCGCCGCGTTCGCCGCCGAGCATCCGGGCGTGACCGTCGAGGTCCGCCAGGGCGGCAGCGCCGACCAGGCCGAGCGCGTGCGCACCGGTGAGCTGGACCTGTCGTTCCTCGGCCTGCCCGACCGCGACCTGCCGGGGCTGGACGTCACGGTCCTGGCCGAGCCCGCCATGGTGCTGGTCTGCCATGTCGGCCACCGGCTCGCCGAGCGCGGGGCGGTCGAGCTGAAGGACCTGGCCGGCGAGCCGTTCTGCGACCTGCCGCCCGCGTGGGGCGTGCGGGTGGCCAACGACCGCGCGTTCGCCGCCGCCGGCCTGCCGCACGAGTTGGCCTATGAGATCAACGACCTCGCGACCATCGCGGACTTCGTCGCGCACGGGCTGGCGATCACGATCACGCTGGAGATGATGCTGGCGCCCGGCGTGCCGCTGGCGCGCGTGCCGATCCGGCGCGGCCCGCGCCTGGCGGTCGCGATCGCCGCGCCCGCGCAGCGGCCGTCGAGCCCCGCCGCGCGCGCGTTCGTGACGATGGCGCGCCGCCACGCCCTCGTCGACGGACCGGCTCATTAGGCTCTGGCGGCGATGAGCAGCCGGTTCGCGCGCCCGCGGGGGGAGGAGGAGCAGCGCACCACGTCGCTGGAGCTGTTCTACGACCTGGTCTTCGTCTTCGCGATCACGCAGATCAGCCATCACCTGCTCGGCCACCTGACGTGGGAGGGCTCCGGGCAGTCCGCGCTGCTCCTGCTCGTCGTCTGGTGGTCGTGGAACTACACGGCGTGGGTCACCAACGAGCTGGACCCCGAGTCGCCGGTCGTGCGGCTGCTGATGATCGCGCTGATGCTCGCGAGCCTGATGATGGCGGTGGCGATCCCGCACGCGTTCGGCGACCAGGCGTTGTTGTTCATCTGCTCCTACCTGGCGATCCAGGTCGGGCGCCACGGGTTCCTGGTCTGGTCCTGGCCGGACGGCTCGGTGGAGCGCGAGCGCGCCGCGCGGATCCTGATCTGGTTCCTGCTGGCGGGCGTCTTCTGGCTGGCCGGCGCGCTGGTCGACGGCGGGGCGACGCGCACGATCCTGTGGCTGGTCGCGCTGATGGTGGACTACGGCGCGCCGCTGGGCGTCTACTGGGTCCCCGGGTGGCGGCGCCTGCCGGGGTCGACGTGGATGGTCGAGACCGCGCACTTCAGCGAGCGCTTCGGGTTGTTCATCATCATCGCGCTGGGCGAGTCGATCGTGGTGACCGGCGCGACGACCTCCGAGCTGGGGCTGACGTCGAAGACCGCGGTCGCGTTCGGCACCGCGTTCCTGACGTCGGCGGCGCTGTGGTGGTTGTACTTCACGGCGGTCGCGCAGCTGGCCGAGCGGCGGCTGCACGAGCTGACGACCGATCGCACGTCGGTGGCGCGCGACGCCTACACCTACCTGCACGTCGTGCTGGTCGGCGCGATCGTGCTCTCGGCGGTCGGCGACGAGCTGGTCATCGCGCACCCGACCGAGCCGCTGGCGGGCTCGGCGGAGGTCGCCGCGGTCGTCGGCGGTCCGGCGCTCTACCTCTTCGCGCACGTGCTCTTCCGCCTGCGGCTGACCGGGCGCACGGCGTGGCGGCGGCCGCTGGGCGCGGCGCTCTGCGTGCTGATCGGCATCGCGCTGCCCGGCGCCGACGCGCTCGTGCTCGCGCTGCTGGTGCTGGCGGTGCTGGTCGCGGTGATCGCCGGCGACCAGCTCGTCTACGGGCGCCGGCGGCGCGCTCCCGCGGCGCCCGCATAACTGGCCCCGGGAGCGGGGAGGCTCAAAGGGACAGCGGAGTGGCGCCGGCCCCCGGCAGACCCGTGTTCGGGGGATCCGGATCGCCTCACCCCGGGAGCGTCGGAACCTTGACGTCTGGACGAAAAACTCAGGCAACGCTCGGCGTGCGGGTGTACATTCGGCCCCTGATCAGCGAGGAGGAGGAGACCTGGTGATCAACGTAAGGGCGCCCGAGAGGGGGTCGGTCGGCGAGCAGTCCGACCGCGGAAGCGCGGGCGTGCTCGTCGTCGCGATGGACGACGCCGGCCTGGCGGAGGCGCTGCCGATCGCCTACGCGCGCGCGGCCGCGCTCGGCGCGCGGGTGACCGTGGCGGGACCGGCGAAGATGCCGTTCTGGTGGGCGGTCGCGGCCAGCGGCTGGATGATGGTGCCGCGGCCGTGGGCCGAGGACTCGCGCCAGCGCTCCGAGCTGCTGCTGCGCGAGAAGGTCGGCGCGCTGACCGACGACGCGGAGTGCACGGTCGTCTGCCGTCACGGCCGCGCCGAGGTCTGGCTGGGCCGCGTGCTCGGCACGGGCCGCTACTCGACCGTGCTCGTCGGCGCGGGCAGGCTCTCGGGCCGCCGGACCCGGCGCCTGGCGGCGATCGCCGGCGCCGAGCGCATGTTCGCGGTCCTCAGGCCGTTGCGCGACTGACGCCGGGACCCAGCAGCCGCACGGCCGCGCAGGCCACCAGGAACGCCGCGCCCGCGAAGACGAACGTCGCGGGCGCGCCGAACGCGCTGGCCGCCGCGCCCGCGACGGCCGAGCCGAGCGCGATGCCCGCGGTGATCGCTGAGGTCTCCAGCGTGAAGGCCTCGGTCAGCGCGCCGGGCGGCGAGACGTCGCCCATCGTCGAGTAGAGGACGCCGAACAGCGGCGCGACCGCGGCGCCCGCGAGCGCGATGCCGACGCCGACGAGCACCATCGTCGGCAGCGCGCCGATCAGCGCCGAGGTGATCCCGAGGACCAGCAGCAGCCACGGCATCGCGGCGGCCTGGTCGCGGCTCGCGACGCTGCGGGTCCAGACGATCCCGCCGATGAAGCTGCCCACGCCCCAGAGCGCGAAGAGGATGCCGGACGCGCCGCGCGCGCCGTGGTGGTCGGCGGTCGTGACGAGGCCCAGCTCGGTCGCGCCGAACGCGATGCCCATCAGCGCGGCGACGAGCAGCAGCAGGCGCACGCCGCCGGAGTGCAGCGCGCGCTCGGCCGCCTCCGTGGCGTGCGCGTCGCGCGGCTCGACGCCGCCGAGGCGGCGCGTCTCGGGCAGCAGCGCGAAGAGCGCGGCGACGACGCCGGTGATCGCGGCGGTCACGGCCAGCGCGCCCGCCGCGCCGATCCCGGAGGCCAGGCCGATCAGCAGCAGCGGGCCGCTGAGGAACGCGAGCTCCTGCAGCGAGGCGTCGAGCGTGACCAGCGCGGAGAAGCCGGGGCCGTCGAGCATCCGCCGCCAGAGCACGCGCACGCACGAGCCGACCGGCGGCTGGCAGGCGCCGACCAGCAGCGCGACGAGGAGGAACAGCGGCGCGGGCGCGCCGGCGGGGATGATCGTGAAGAGCGCCATGGCCGCGACCACGGCGCCGCCGGTCACCGACAGCACGGCGGCCTGGCCGGCGCGGTCGATCATCCGGCCGAGCACCGGCGAGCCGATCGCCATGCCCAGCGCGCAGGCGCCGCTGCAGGCGCCGGCCAAGGTGTAGGAGTGGCCGAGGTGGCGGACCTGGAGGACGAGCAGCAGCCCGATCGCGCTCAGCGGGACGCGGCTGAGCAGCGCGAGGGCGAGGGTGCGCGGGACCCCAGGGGCCCGGACGGCAGCGGCGGGCGACACGCGATCACGCCGCCAGAGCGGTGACGAGCCGCCGCAGTCGGGAGGTCACCAGCGCGCGGTCGAACGGGCCGGTGGCGCCGAGCTGGTGGCCGATGAGCCCGTCGACGACGCTGCCGAGCAGGTCGGCGTCGTCGGGCGTGGACGGCGCGCCGACGTGGTCGAGGATCGAGGCCATGATCTCGGCGTAGGCGTCCAGCCAGCGCTGCGCGACGTCGCGCAGCTCGGGGCGGCGGACGGCCTCCAGCCACAGCGCGCAGTCGACGACCGCGCACTCGCGGCGGGTCGTGCAGGAGTCCTCGATCACGGTCGTCAGCTCGTCGGCGAGCGTGTCGGCGGTCCAGCCGCGCGACGCGTCGCGCAGCCGCTCCCAGTAGGCGATGTCGCGCTCGGCGGCGTGCTCGAGCGCGGCGCGGACCATGTCCTCCTTGTTGGAGAACCAGTACGTGGTGGCCGCCAGCGGCAGCCCCGCCTCGGCGGCGACGGCGCGGTGGGTGAGGTTGTCGGGCCCGACCCGCGCGATGACCGTCAGCGCCGCCTCCGTGATCGCGGCACGGCGCGCCTCGCCCCGGGGCGGGCGGGCGTCGTTGCGGGCGCGCGTGGTGGCGGCGGACGGCATCGGTACGAATGTACCAAAACCGGTACGGATGTACCGAAGCGCGCGTCGGCACGCGAACGCGGGTCACTGCGAACGTCCATGCGACGTCCGCAGTGACCCGCATCGCCGTGGGGCCGCTGCGTCTGAGATCCGAGACGCCCTCGCGTTCGCCCGCGTCCGCGGCCTACGCTCTGCGGCGATGAGCACCGTGGAGCTGACCGGGACGGGCGTGCGCCCTGACGACGTCGTCGCCGTCGCGCGCGCGGGCGCGCGCGTGGAGCTGGCCGAGGAGGCGCGGAGCGCGATGGCCGCGAGCGCCGCGGTCGTGGCTGGGCTGCTGGACGCGCCGGAGCCGTCCTACGGCGTCTCGACCGGCTTCGGGTCGCTGGCCAACGTCGTCATCCCCGCCGACCGCCGCGAGGAGCTGCAGCGCGCGCTGGTCCGCTCGCACGCCGCCGGGCTCGGCGCGCCGGTCGAGCGCGAGGTCGTCCGCGCGATGATGCTCCTGCGCGCTCGCACGCTGTCGATGGGCCGCAGCGGCCCGCGGCCGGTCGTCGCCGAGACGATCCTCGCGCTGCTCAACGCGCAGATCACGCCGGTCGTCCGCGAGCACGGCTCGCTCGGCGCCTCCGGCGACCTCGCGCCGCTGGCCCACTGCGCGCTGGCGCTGCTCGGCGAGGGCGAGGTCGTCGACGCCTCCGGCGCCACCGTCCCCGCGGGCGAGGCGCTCGACGCCGCCGGCATCGCGCCGCTCACGCTCCAGGCCAAGGAGGGGCTGGCGCTCATCAACGGCACCGACGGCATGTTGGGGATGTTGGTCCTCGCGCTGGCCGACCTCGACAACCTGCTCAAGGTCGCCGACGTCACGACCGCGATGTCGGTCGAGGCGCTGCTGGGCACCGACCGCGTCTTCGCCGACGACCTCGTCGGCCTGCGCCCGCAGCCCGGCCAGGCGATGAGCGCCGCCAACCTGCGGACGATCCTCGCCGGCTCGCCGATCGTCGCCTCCCACCGCTACGACGACGACCGCGTCCAGGACGCCTACAGCCTGCGCTGCGCGCCGATGGTCACGGGCGCCGCGCGCGACACCGTCGAGCACGCGCGGGGCGTGGCGGGCAACGAGTTGTTGTCGGCCATCGACAACCCCATGGTGTTGCCCGACGGCCGCGTCGAGTCGTGCGGCAACTTCCACGGCGCGCCGGTCGGCTTCGCCTGCGACTTCCTGGCGATCGCCGCCGCCGAGGTCGGCGCGATCGCCGAGCGCCGGACCGACCGGCTGCTGGACCCGACCCGCTCGCACGGGCTGCCGGCGTTCCTCACGGCCGACCCGGGCGTCAACTCCGGGTTCATGATCGCTCAGTACACGCAGGCCGCGATGGTCGCCGAGAACCGCCGCCTGGCCGCGCCCGCGTCGGTCGACTCGCTGCCGACCAGCGCGATGCAGGAGGACCACGTCTCGATGGGCTGGGGCGCGGCGCGCAAGCTGCGCACCGCGATCGACAACCTGACGCGGATCCTGGGCGTCGAGCTGACCTGCGCCGCGCACGGCATCGACCTGCGCGCGCCGCTGGAGCCCGGCGCGGGCACGGCCGCCGCGCGCGACGCGCTGCGCGCCGCCGGCGTCGCGGGCCCGGGCGACGACCGCTACCTCTCGCCGGACCTGCGCACGGCCGAGCGGATCGTCCGCGACGGGACGATCGTCGCGGCGGTCCAGGACGCCGTGGGCGAGCTTCGCTAGCCCGTCGGCCCCCCTGGGGCCGTGCGCCACAGGAGGTTCCCAGCAGCCTCCCACGGCGCTCCCCGAAGGCCCGCCGATGCTGAGGTCATGGCCACCACGACCGCACGACCTCCCGCGTCGTCCCAACGCCGCCGGGCCCTCCGCCCGGCGGCGCTGCTGCGCCCCCGCGCCGGCGAGCCCGCCTGGGCGCGACCCGCCCTGATCGGCGTCCTGCTGCTCGCCGCCGTCCTGTGCTGCTGGGACATCGCGATCAGCGGCAACTCCAACACCTACTACGCCGCGGCGGTGAAGTCCGCGAGCGAGGACTGGAAGGCCTGGTTCTTCGGGTCCTTGGATCCCGGCAGCTTCATCACGGTGGACAAGCCGCCGCTGTCGATCTGGCTGATGGGCCTGTCGGCGCGCATCTTCGGGTTCGGCAGCGCCTCGATGCTCCTGCCCGACGCGCTGTGCACGGTCGCCGCGGTCGGGTTGTTGTATGCGACGGTCAAGCGCGCGTTCGGCCCGGCCGCCGGGATCGCCGCGGCGCTCGTGCTGGCGACCACGCCGATCACCGTCGCGATCGCCCGCGTCAACAACCCCGACGCGCTGCTGATCCTGTTGTTGGTGGCCTCGGCGTTCTTCACGCAGAAGGCCATCGAGTCGGGCAAGACCAAGCACCTGGCCTGGGCCGGGGCGATGGTCGGCCTGGCGTTCATGACCAAGATGCTCCAGGGCTGGATGGTCGTGCCCGCGCTCGCCGCCGCCTACCTGCTGGCGGGCAAGCCCGCGCTGGGCCGGCGCCTGTGGCAGCTGGCGGTCGCCGGCGTGACGATGGTCGTCGTCAGCGCCGCGTGGCCGGTCGCGGTGACGCTGTGGCCGGGAAGCAAGCCCTACATCGGCGGCTCGACCGACGGCTCGGTCTGGAACCTGATCCTCGGCTACAACGGCCTCGGCCGGCTGACCGGCAACGAGAACGGCATGGGCGGCGGCGGGGGCGCGAGCTTCGGCGGCCTGCCCGGGATCGGGCGGCTGTTCAACGAGCAGGTCGGCGCGCAGATCGCGTGGCTGCTGCCGCTGGCGGCGGTGTCGCTCGTGGCGGGCCTGTGGCTGACGCGCCGCGGCCCGCGCACCGACGTCCGGCGCGCGTCGCTGGTGCTCTTCGGCCTCTGGGCGATCGTGCACGTCCTGATCTTCAGCACGGCCAAGGGCACGTTCCACCCGTACTACACGAGCGCGCTGGCGCCCGCGATCGCGGCGCTGAGCGGCATCGGCGTCGTGCTGATGGGACGGTGGGCGACGCGGGCGTGGGCGGGCGTGGCGGTGCTCGGCGCGACGATCGCCGGGACCGCGTGGCTGGCGGTCGACCTGCTGGACCGCACGCCGGACTTCGCGCCGTGGCTGCGCGTGGCGATCCCGGTCGCCGCGGCGGTGGCGATCGCGCTGCTCGTCGCGGTCCGCGCCGGCGGCCGGCGCCTCGCCGCCCTGGCGGCGGTCGTGGGCGCCTTCGCGCTCGGCGCCGCGCCGGCGTCCTACGCGATCGCCAACGTCGGGCACTCGCTCAACGGCAACAACGTGCTGGCCGGGCCGTCGTCGGTCGGCCAGGGCGGGATGGGCGGCTTCGGTGGCGGTGGCAGCGGCGCGATGCGCGGCGGCACCGGCGGCGCCGGCGGCCCGCCGAGCGGCTCGGCCCCCGGCGGCGGCGCGATGCCCGGCGGCTCCGCCCCGAACGGCGCGTCGGGCGGCACGCGTCCCTCCGGCACGCGGCCCTCCGGCGGCGGCATGGGCGCCATGGGCGGCGGCTCCGTCAGCGGCTCGCTCATCAGCTACCTCGAAGCCCACCAGGGCTCGGCGAAGTACCTCGTCGCCGTGACCGGCTCGCAGCAGTCCGCGCCGATCATCCTGCAGACCGGCAAGGCGGTGGTGACGATCGGCGGCTTCTCGGGCTCCGACGACGCGCCGACCGTCAGCGGGCTGGCGGCGATGGTCAGGAGCGGCGAGTTGAAGTACATCCTGCTCTCCGGCAGCGGCGGCGGGCCGGGCGGCGGCTCGTCCGCGGCGATCAGCGCCTGGGTGGAGCAGCACGGCACGGCGGTCAGCGGGGTGTCGTCGACCGGCGGCACGCTGTACGAGCTGTCGGCCTAGCGGTCGCGCGGAGCGCGGCGCGGCGGGAGAATCCGGGTATGACCGGACCGTCTCCCGCCGCGCCCGTGCGCGGCCGCTGCCTCTGCGGCGGCGTCCGCTACGAGGTCACCGCGCCGTTCCTGCGCGCGAACTTCTGCCACTGCTCGCGCTGTCGCAAGCACTCCGGTGCCGCCGCCTCGCCGCAGGGCCGCGTCCCGCGCGAGGCCTTCCGCCTGCTCTCCGGCGCCAACCTGATCCGGGTCTACCGGCCCGACCAAGGCATGGTGAAGGTCTTCTGCGCGGCCTGCGGATCCAGCCTCTTCGGCGGCTCGTGGCCCGACGGACCGGAGGTCTCGATCCGGCTCGGCACGCTGGACGACGACCCGGGCATCGCCCCGCAGTTCCACAACTACGCCGCCGACGCGCCGTCCTGGCTGCCGGTCCCCGACGACGGCCTGCCGCGCTACGAGGCGGCCAAGGGCGGCGGCGCGGTGCGGTAGCGCGGCGGCGTCGCGCTCAAGGTGATGGGGTTGCGCGTCAGGCGGGCGCTGGACCCGTCCTCGCGCGGCACCTCGACGATCGGCGCCAGGCCCAGGCGCTCGGCCAGCGCGAAGGCGCCCGCGACGTCGTTGACGACGCCGGCGGGCACGCGCACGGCGGTCAGCGCGTCGACCCACTCGGCGGCCGGACGGGTCGCGAGCGCCGCGATCAGCGCGTCGCGCAGCGCGTCGCGGTGCTCCACGCGCGACGCGTTGGTCGCGAAGCGCGGGTCCTCCGCCAGCCCGACCACCCCGCGCAGCGCCGCGAACTGCTTGTCGTTGCCGACCGCCAGGACGAGGTCGCCGTCGCCGGTCGGGTACAGCTCGTACGGCGCGATCGACGGATGCGCGTTGCCCATCCGCCCGCCGACCGCGCCGGCCAAGGTGTAGGCGCTGCCCTGGTTGACCAGCGCGGCGAGCAACGACGACAACAGGTCGACCTCCACGCGCTGGCCCTCGCCGGTGCGCTCGCGGTGGCGCACTGCCGCGAGGATCCCGACCGCCGCGAACAGGCCGGTGATGACGTCGACCAGCGCGACGCCGACCTTCTGCGGCTCGCCGTCGCGCTCGCCGGTGATCGACATCAGCCCGCCGAGCGCCTGCACGAGCAGGTCGTAGCCCGGCATCGCCGCGCCCGCGCCGGACCCGCCGAAGCCGGTGATCGAGCAGTACACCAACTCGGGACGCTCGGCCCGGAGCGCGTCCCACCCGAGGCCGACCTTGTCCATCACGCCGGGGCGGAAGTTCTCGACGACGACGTCGGCGCGCGCGGCCAGCGCACGGGCGTGCGCCGCGCCGTCGGCGGTAGCCAGGTCGATCGCCACGCTCGACTTGTTGCGGTTGACCGACTGGAAGTACGTGGCCTCGCCGCGCTCGTCGTAGGGCGGGCCCCAGGCGCGGGTGTCGTCGCCGACGCCCGGCCGCTCGACCTTGATGACCTCGGCGCCGAGGTCGGCGAGGACCATCGTGGCCAGCGGTCCCGCGAGCACGCGGGAGAAGTCGAGGATGACGAGGCCGTCCAGTGCGTCCGACATGTGCGAAGATCTTAGATCTTCGAAGATTCATCTGTCAGGAGCCTCCGCCGCCATGAGCAGCACCGCCGCCGCGCCGCCCGCGATCAAGCCCAACGACTTCCTCAACGTCGACCACCTCCTCTCCGACGAGGAGCGCGACATGCGCGACAGCGTGCGCGCGTTCGTCACCAAGGAGATCGTCCCGCACGTCGGCGACTGGTTCGAGGAGGGCGAGGTGCCGGTCCGCGAGCTGGCGCCGCGCCTGGGCAAGCTCGGCGTCCTGGGCATGCACCTGGAGGGCTACGGCTGCGCGGGCGCGTCGGCGACCGCCTACGGCCTGGCCTGCCTGGAGCTGGAGGCCGGCGACTCCGGCATCCGCTCGCTGGTCTCGGTCCAGGGCTCGCTGGCGATGTTCGCGATCTGGCGCTGGGGCAGCGAGGAGCAGAAGCAGCAGTGGCTGCCGCGGATGGCCGCCGGCGAGGCGATCGGCTGCTTCGGCCTGACCGAGCCCGACGCCGGCTCGGACCCGGGCGCGATGCGTACCACCGCGCGCCGCGACGGCGACGACTGGATCCTGCACGGCCAGAAGATGTGGATCACCAACGGCTCGCAGTCCGACGTCGCCGTCGTGTGGGCGATGACCGACGAGGGCGTCAAGGGCTTCCTGGTGGAGCGGGGCACGCCGGGCTTCACGACGCAGGACATCCACAAGAAGCTGTCGCTGCGCGCGTCGGTGACCAGCGAGCTGCTGCTCGACGACGTCCGCGTCCCGGACTCGGCGCGCCTGCCCGAGGTCTCGTCGCTGCGCGGCCCGCTCTCGTGCCTCAACGAGGCGCGCTTCGGCATCGTCTTCGGCGCGATCGGCGCGGCGCGCGCGTGCTTGGAGGCCGCGCTGGACTACGCGCTCTCGCGCGAGGCCTTCGGCCGCCCGATCGCCGCCACGCAGATCCAGCAGTCCAAGCTCGCCTCGATGGCCGTGGACGTCAACCAGGGCACGCTGCTGGCCCTGCACCTCGGCCGGATGAAGGACGACAACCTGCTGCGCAACGAGCACGTCTCGATGGGCAAGCTGGCCAACGTCGACGCCGCGCTGCGCGTCGCCCGCACGGCCCGGCAGGTCCTCGGCGCCAACGGCGTCACGCTCGAGTACCCGGTCATCCGCCACATGAACAACCTGGAGTCGGTCGTGACCTACGAGGGCACCGCCGACGTCCACGCGCTCGTCGTCGGCGGCGCGCTGACGGGGATCCAGGCCTTCCGGTGAGCCCGGTCGCGACCGCGCAGCAGCACGCCGTCGACGCCCTCCGTGGGCTGATCGTCGGCGGCGCGCTGCGGCCGGGCGCGCGCGTCAACCAGGAGGACCTGGCGGCCGACCTCGGCCTCAGCGTGGCGCCGATCCGCGAGGCCCTGCGCGTTCTGGAGCAGGAGGGTCAGCTGACCTACCTGCCGCGGCGCGGGTACTTCGTCACCGAGCTGAACGTCACCGACCTGACCGAGATCTACGCTCTGCGCGCGGTGCTCGAGGAGCGCGCCGCGCGCCACGCGCTGCCGGCGTTGGACGACGAGGCGCTGGAGCGCGTGCGCGACGCCGCGCGCGAGTGCGTCGACGCGGCGGCCGGCGGCGACGTCGCGGCCGAGTTGGCCGCCAACCGCCGCTTCCACTTCGGGCTGCTGGAAGCGCCCGACCAGCCGCACACGCTGCGGGTCATCCGGCTGCTGTGGGACTCGACCGAGGCCTACCGGGCGATGTACTACAACTCTCCGGAGGAACGCCGCGCGTCGCTGGATGCGCACGACGCGATCCTCGCCGCGGCGACCGCGCGCGACGCCGACGCGCTCGTGGTCGAGCTGCACGCGCACCGCGAGCGGGCGCTGGACGTGCTGCGCGGGATCCTGAGAGAACCCTTATAGATGCTGACTTCCGGGCGCCTGAGGTGTTCCATGGGTGATGATGCAACGCACCCGCCCCCTGGCGCCGCGTCGCGGCGTCGCGCTCCTGGTCTCCGCCCTGACCTTGACGGCGAGCGGCGCCGCCGGCACCGCCCTCGTCGCCCCCGCGCAGGCCGCGGCGGCGACCGTCCAGACCACCAGCGCCAACTGGGCCGGCTACGCGGTCCGGCGCACGGGCGTCAGGTTCCGCACGGTCAGCGGCACCTGGACCGTGCCGCGGGTCGACTGCTCCGACGGCGTCAGCCGCTCCTCGGCCAACTGGGTCGGGATCGGCGGCTACTCGCCGACCGCCCGGGCGCTGGAGCAGCTCGGCACCGAGTCCGACTGCACGCGCGGCGGCCGCGAGGTCTACTCGGCCTGGTTCGAGGTCGTGCCCGACTCGGCGACGACGTCGCGGCTCACGGTCACGCCCGGTGACACGGTGCGCGCGAGCGTCCAGGTCCGCGGCACGCTGGTGACGATGAAGCTGGCGGACCTCGCGCGCGGGACGAGCCAGACGCGGGTCGTGCGCGCCGACACGGTCGACCAGACCTCGGCGGAGTGGATCGTCGAGGCGCCGTCGATCTGCAGCGGCGACACCATCGGCGACGCGAACTGCCGCCAGACGGCGCTGGCGAACTTCGGCACGACCGGCTTCAGCGCGGCGCGCGCGACGACGTCGGCCGGGCACACCGGCACGGTCGCCGACCCGACGTGGACGACCGTGGCGATCGTCCTCCGCGCCCAGGCACGCGGCGGTCCCGGCTTCTTGAACGGCCACGGCGGACCGCCGCCCAACGCGACCGCGGGCGGCGCGACGCCGGGCGCGCTCGACGTGACCGGCGGGGCCTTCTCGGTGGCCTTCGGGGAGACCCAGGCGGTGAGCCCGGCCGCGCCGGCGTGAGGTGGGGGTGGGGCGGTTTGGCGTTGGCGCTGGCTGGCGTTTGTGGCGTCCGGTGCGGGCTGTGGTCTGTGGCGCGGGGCGCTGGTGGGTTTTGCATTGAGAGCGGCGAGCAGGGGTTGGTGGTGCCGGCGTGGGTTGGTCTGCCGTTGTTGTGTGGGGCGGGTGCCTGCGCCGCTTCGTGGTCTGGCGTAGGGACTCGCACCCAGACATCAGACCCGGCTAGGGCGATCTCCGTGAGCCACGAGGGTTCGGGCGTGTCTGGCAGCTCTCGGGGCGCCGTTCGGGCCCGAAGCGTCACGCGTCGCGTCTAACCCGCGACATGCGCGGGTTCCCTGCGAGCCGCCGACCAGCGGTGCCTCGGGGTCGCCGCAGGCACCCGGCGGCCATCGAGCCCCGCCATGGACCGACCGACGGCGCCTTCATGTCGCCCAGGAACACGAAGACGCCGTTGGTCGCCCGGGGGCGCCGGCCTCGGCGGATCGATGGCACTCCGGGGGCGCCGGGCAACCCCAAGCTGCAATCGGTCTCCGGGGGAGCGCCGGTCTCGCCCTCGATCCCACCGACGGCGTCTTCGTGTTGCCCAGGAACACGAAGACGCCGTTAGTCGCCCAGGGACGCCGACCTCAGCAGATCAATGGCACTCCGGGGGCGCCAGGCGCCCCCAATCTGCCATCGATCTCCGGGGGGGGGGGGCGGCCTCGCCTTCGATCCCACCGACGGCGTCTTCGTGCCGTCGAGGAGCACGAAGACGCCGTTGGTCGCCCAGGGGCGCTGGCCTCGGCGGATCGATGGCACTTTGGGGTCGCCGGGCGCCCCCAAACTGCCATCGATCTCCGGGGGGGGGCGGCCTCGCCTTCGATCCCACCGACGGCGTCTTGATGTCGCCGAGGAACACGAAGGCGCCGCTGGTCGCCCAAGGGCGCCCGCTGCGGCGGATCGATGGCACTCCGGGGGCGCCGGGCGCCCCCAGGCTGCCATCGATGCGGGGTGGAGGGTGCGCCACCCTGGCCCGGGTTCAGGTCTGGATGCGAGTCCCTGCACCAGGCCCCGCAGCGGCGCAGGCACCCGCCCCACACAACAACGGCAGACGAACGAACGCCGGCACCACCAACCCCTGCTCGCCGCTCTCAATGCAAAACCCACCAACGCCCCGCACCACCAACCACAAACCGCGCCGGACGCCGCAGACGCCAACGCCAACGCCAACGCCTAGGCCACGCCCACCCCGACCCTCAGCGGCGGCGTGCGCCGCAGCCGTAGGGACACCAACAACGCCGCGCCGAGCAGCAGCCCGCCCATCAGCAGCACGCCGTTCCAGTGGTCCAACGTCCACGCGGTGCCCGCCAGCGGCCCGGCGATCGAGGAGCCGGCGTAGTAGGCCAACAGGTAGAGCGCGCTGGCCTGGCCGGCGGCGCCCGCGGCGCGGCGGCCGACCCAGGACGAGGCCACGGAGTGCCCCGCGAAGAACCCGGCGGTCAGGGTGGCGATGCCCAGGACGATCAGCGGCAGCGAGGCGGTCGCGGTCAGGACGAGGCCGCCGAGGGTCATCAGCACGCCGAGCGGCAGCACGGTTCGGCGCCCGATGCGGTCGGCGAGCCGGCCGGCGGACGCCGAGGAGGCGCTGCCGACCGGGTAGACCAGGAACACGAGTGACAGCAGGGCCGGGGAGAGGTGGAAGGGCTCGGCCGCCAGGCGGAAGCCGAGGCCGTTGTAGACGGCGACGAACGTCCCCATCAACAACGCGCCCATCGCGTTCAGCCGCAGCAGCCCGGGATCGGCCAGCGGCGCGCGCAGTCGCGCCAGCGCGGCGCGCCCGCGCAGCGGCCGCGGCGTGAAGTTCCGGGAAGCGGGCAACAGCCACAACAACGTGACCGCGCACGCGACGCCCATCAGGCCGACGCCGCCGACGGCCACGCGCCAGCCGCCGACGTCGGCCAGGCCGCCGGCGATCAGGCGCCCGGACATCCCGCCGATCGCGTTGCCGCCGATGTACAGGCCGACCGCGCCGCCCAGCGCCTCCGGGTGGACCTCCTCGGTCAGGTACGCCATCGCCACGGCCGGGAGCCCGGCCAGCGCCAGGCCCTCCAGCGCGCGCAGGACCAGCAGCACGCCGAACGACGGCGCCAAGGCCCCCAACAACCCCAAGGAGGAGGACAACGCCAGCGACCACCCCATCACCTTCGTGCGGCCGACCGCGTCGCTCAGCCACGCCGCCGGCAGCAGCCCGATCCCGACCGCGCCGGTGGTCACCGCCAGCGTCAGCGCGCTCATCGCGGGGGAGACGTCGAAGTCGCGCGCGAGCACCGGCAGCAGCGCCTGCGTGGCGTACAACAACGCGAACGTGCCCAGGCCCGCCGCGAACAGCGCGGCGGCGAGGCGTTTGAACCCGGCGTCTCCTGAGCGATACCCCATCTCCTCTCAGGATCGGCCGACCACCCTGATACGTCCAATGCATCTTTTCGTGGTGACCGATGCGTCATCATCATGAGCCATGAACACCGACGAGCTGCGCTGGTTCGCCGCGCTGGCCGAGCGTGAGCACATGACCTCGGTCGCCCGCGAGCTGCACATCAGCCAGCCCGCGCTGTCGCGCGCGATCCACCGCCTCGAGCAGCAGCTCGGCGTCGCGCTCTTCGACCGGCGCGGACGCGTCCTGCGCCTCAACCACCACGGCCGCCGCTACCTGCCCTACGCCCGCCACGCGCTGGAGCAGCTCGACGCGGGCGCCGCCGCGCTGGCCGACGTCGCCGACGCCGAGCACGGCGAGATCCGCCTGTGGTTCTCGCACACGCTCGGCTCGTGGCTGGTCCCCGCGCTCGTCGGCGCCTACCGCGAGGAGCACCCCGGCGTCCGCTTCCGCCTCACCCAGCGCGGGACCGTCGGGCTCATCGACGCCTTCGACGACGGCGCGGCCGACCTCATCGTCATGGGCCCGCGTCCCGCCGGGCGCGCGCTCGGCTGGCACCACCTCATCACCGAGCCCGTCCTGCTCGCGGTCCCGCCGGACCACCGGCTCGCCGCCCGCAAGTCGGTCAAGCTCCACGAGATCGCCGACGATCCGTTCATCGCGATGCGCCCCGGCAACGCGCTGCGCCGCCTGGCCGACGACCTCTGCCACGCCGCCGGCTTCGAGCCCCGCATCGCCTTCGAGGGCGACGAGATCGCGACGCTGCGCGGGCTGATCGCCGCCGGCCTCGGCGTCGGCCTGGTCACCACGCAGCGCGTCGCCGCCGAGGCCGTCACCACCGCGACGCCGCACCTGCGCGTCCGCGACCCCGGCTGCGAGCGCCCGCTGGGCCTGGTGTGGGATCCGGACCGCCCGGCGACGCCGGTCGTCGCCGCGTTCCGCGCGTTCGTCGTCGAGCACGGCCACCGGCTGGCCGCCGCGCAGGCCCCGTAGGCTCCCACCGCATGGACGTCACCGAGCGCCTCGGGTCCGGCGCGGCCGCGGTCCTCGCCGCGTTCGTGGAGTCGATCGCCGACGCGATCTACGCCGTCGACCCCGAGGGCCGCGTGCAGTTCGTCAACCGCGCCGGGCTCGCGATGCTCGGCTACGACGACGAGGCGCAGCTGCTCGGCCGGTCGTCGCACGCGACGATCCACCACAGCCATCCCGACGGCACGCCGTTCCCCGAGGACGCCTGCCCGCTGCTGCGCCCGCGCATCACCGGCGAGGTCGTCCGCGTCGAGGAGGACTGGTTCATCCGCGCCGACGGGACGTTCGTCCCGGTCGCCTACTCGTCGGCGCCGGTGCCGACCGCCGACGGCCGTCGCGGCGCCGTCGTCGTCTTCCAGGACATCACCGAGCGCCGTGCCGCGCAGGACGCGCTCGTCCGCGAGCGCGCGGTCCACGCCTCGCGCGCGCGGATCGTCGAGGCCACGCTGGACGAGCGCCGCCGCCTCGGCCGGGACCTGCACGACGGCGCCCAGCAGCGGCTGGTCAACGTCGCCCTGGGCGTGCAGCTCGCCGCGCGTGCCGTCCCCGCCGACGACGCCGAGACCCGCGAACTGCTGGACGGCGCGCTGGCCGAGACCCAGGCCGCGATCGCCGACCTGCGCGAGCTGGCCGCCGGGCTGCACCCGTCGGTGCTGACCCACCGCGGCCTGCGCGGCGCGCTGGAGTCGCTGACCGCCCGCGCGCCGCTGCCGGTCGCCCTCGACGTCCCGGACACGCGCTTCGACGAGCTGGTCGAGGCCACCGCCTACTTCGTCGCCGCCGAGGCGCTGGCCAACGTCGCCAAGCACGCGGGCGCGACCGAGGCGCGCGTGCGGATCGCGACCGAGGACGACCTGTTGGTCGTCGAGGTCGGCGACGACGGCCGCGGCGGCGCCCGCGTCGGAGGCGACGCGGGCGGCTCGGGCCTCGCCGGCCTGGCCGACCGCGTCGCCGCGCTGGACGGCACGCTCACGGTCGACTCGCCGACCGGCGGCGGCACGCGCCTGCGCGCGGTCCTGCCGATCTGACGCGCGCCGGGCGCGCTACGAGGCCTTCAACAACGCGAGCACGGCCAGCACGCGCCGGTGCTCGCCCGGCTCGTGGCCGAGCTGGAGCTTGGAGAAGATCCGCGTGACGTGCTTCTCGACCGCGGCGAGCGTCACGGACAAGGCATCCGCTATGCCTTGGTTGGACTTGCCCTCGGCCATCAGCGCCAGGACGTCGCGCTCGCGCGGGGTCAGCGCCTCCAGCGGATCGTCCTTGCGCCGGCGCCCGACCATCAACCCCACGATCTCGGGATCGAGCGCGCTGCCGCCCGCGGCCACGCGCCGCACGGCGTCGGCGAACGCGTCGAGGTCCGCCACCCGGTCCTTCAGCAGGTACCCGACGCCGGTCGCGTCGTCGCCGATCAGGTCCAGGGCATAGCGCTCGTCGGAGAACTGCGACAGCACGAGCACGCCGACCTCCGGGTGGTCGCGCCGGATCGCGATCGCCGCGCGCAGCCCGTCGTCGGTGCGGTCGGGCGGCATCTGGACGTCGACGACCGCGACGTCGGGCGCGTGGGCGGCGACCTTGCGCAGCAGGTCGGGCGCGTCGCCGGACTCTCCTACAACTTCCATCCCGGCGTCGGTCAGCAGCCGCGCCAGGCCGGCGCGCAGCAGGACCTGGTCCTCGGCGATGACGATCCGCAGCGGCGCCACGGAGGCGGACGTTAGACGACCGGGTCGCGGAACAACCCGTCGGCCAGGACGCGCGCGGCCAGCTCCTCCTTGGCGATCGCGCCGGCGTCCGGGTCGCTGGAGACCATGATCGCCCGGGGGCCGCGCAGCGCGCGGGCGACCGCGTGGCCGTCGTCGTCGCCGAGGTGGACGTCGAGCAGGACGGCGTCGGGCGCCAGGCGCTCGGCGAGCAGCAGGGTCGTCGGGCCGTCGGCCGCCTCGCCGACGACCTGGTGGCCGACGTGGCGCAGCAGCCGCGCGGCCAGCGCGCGGAACGTCGCGCTGTCGTCGGCGATCAGGACGCGGGCCATCGGGGGCTCAGGCCGCCGTGGTCTGGCGCCGGCGCACCTCGACCAGCGCGCGCATCGCGGTCTGCGCGTCGGGCTGGCCGTCCGGCGGGACCCACCCGGCCGGGACCTCGTCGGGCCACATGCCGTAGCGGTCCAGGAACATCCGGCGGGCCTCCTCCACGTCGCGGTCGGCGTCGCCCTCGATCCCCATCCGCATGAACTTGTTCATCAGGTAGATCGCGCCGCCCGCGCCGAACAGGCCGGCGAGCGCGTCGGGGCCGTAGCCGCCGCCACCGGCGACGAGCAGGATGATGACCCCGGCCAGGCAGACGGCCGCCGGGACGACGTAGCGGAGGGAGAACAGGAAGCGGGGCACGCCATCGATTGTGGCGCGCCCGCGCCGCGTCTCCGGTCCGGGGCGCGGCCGAACCGAGACCCGTGCGCCCCACCTCGCCTGTCGGGTTGTCCGGACATGGCGATCGGCCTACGATCGGTGCGTCGTGTTGGAGATCGCCCATGTCGATCTGGCGGACCTCGCGCTGGCCCTGGAGGACCACTCGCCCGACCACGTGTGGCTGCTGGATCCGGCGAGCGGCGTGATCGAGCCGCGCTTCGGGTCCCTGCCCGAGGACCGCGACGGCGCGCTGACGATCGACCCGCTGCCGGTCGCGGTCGGCTACGGCGACATGGAGGACTTCGTCGCCTGCGTGCGCGACGTCCGCGCGCGGGACCTGCTGGAGCGCGCGATCGTCGGCCGCGGCGCGTTCCGGCGCTTCAAGGACGCGCTCTCGGCCTTCCCCGAGCTGCGGCGCGCCTGGTTCGCCTTCCACGACGCGCGCGGCGAGCGACGCGCGATCGAGTGGCTGGCCGAGCGGCGGCTGATCGACGACGTGACCGCGCGGGCCGAGCTGGCCACGCGCAGCGACCCCGAGCCCGGCGACCTGCCGGGCCTGCTCGACGCCGAGGGCCTGGCCCGACGCGTGGCGATGGACCTGCGCCGCGTCTACAAGCGGCGCCTGCGCGCCGTGCTGCTCACGGGCTCCTGGGCACGTGGCGAGGCGCACCCCGAGGCCGCCGTCGAGCTGTTGGTGGTCTTGGACTCGTTCGCCGACCGCTGGGCCGAGCGGCGGCGGATGGAGCGCACGCTGTGGCGCCACTCGGTGCGCAACGACGCGGTCGTCATCGCGCTGCCGATCCTGGCGCGGGAGCTGAGCGCCGTGCGCGAGACGCGCGACGACGGCGCGCGGCCCGTCGAGGGGCCGCTGCCCGAGGAGGGCGCGCCGCCGCGCCCGGGCGCGTGGCTGGACCGCGCTCGCACCGAGTCCGCGGCGGCGCACCTGTTGGCGGACCACGGCCTGGCGGGCCCGGCGGTCGGCTGCGCGACGGAGGCCGCGCTGGCGGCGGCCGAGGCGGCGCTCGTCGCGCTGGACGGCGCGCCCGCGACGCCCGCGGGGATCGTCGCCGCGTTCAACCATCGGCTGGTCGTCGGGGAGGAGCTGGCGCCCGAGCACGCGCGCGCCCTGCGTCGGCTCTACGAGGACCGCGCGACCGCCGTCCAGGCGCTCGGCGAGCCGCCGGTCGCCGAGGCCACCGAGGCGGTGGCGGCCGCCGACGCGATCATCACCGCGTGCACGGCGTGGATCGCCGCGGGCGCCGACACGCCCGCGCCGACGCCCGCGCCCGCCGGCTGAGCGGGCGTCAGGTCAGGCGCGCCAGCGTCCCGTCCAGCCGCGCCTCACGCGCGCGGATCGTCCGGACGGCGGTCGAGTAGGCCTGGACATCGCCTTGCTGGGCGGCCTGCGCGAGCTGGTCGTAGCCGCGCTCGACGGCGGTCAGCGCGGCGGGCAGCTGGACCGCGCCGGGGGCGGCCGCGAGCACGGCGGGCCCGGGCAGCGCCTGCAGCGCCTCCTGGTAGTCGGCCGCCAGCCGGTCGGCGGCGGACGCCTGCGCGGACGGGGCCTCGGCGGTGACCAGCTCCTGGCGGGCGGCGGCGCGTGCGGCCCCGAGCGGGCCCATCGCGCGGGCGATGGCGTCGACCGCCTCGGTCCGGCGGCCGGCGTCGGGACGGGCGAGCGCGAGCGCCGCCCCGCCCGCGGTCGGCCGGGCGGGATCCGGCGTGCGGCGCAGCGCGGTGGCGAAGCCCGCGGTCGCCGACACCGCCAGCAGCACGGCGGCGCCGACGCCGGTCGCCGACAGCCGCCGCAGGCGCAGGCGGCGCGGCGTGGAGCCGTCCCGTGCGCGGCGGGCCAGGCGGCGGCGCGAGCCGCGCGCGGGCTCGCGCCGTGTGGAGGACGCGGACGGCGCCGGCCGGCGGGAGGGCTCGGTCCGGCGCCGCCCGGTGGTGCGCTCCGTCCGCGGTGAGGCGGCCGCGGACGGAGGCGTCGCCGCGGCAGCGCGCGGCGAGGGCTGGGCCAAGAGGATGGGGTGGCGCTGCGATCCCAGCGCGCGCTGCGCGCCGCGCATCAGGTTGGCGGTGCTGCGCTGGCGCTGCTCGGGATCCTTGGACAGCGCGGTCCGCAGGACGCGGTCCAGGGCGATCGGCAGCCCGGTCGCGGCGGCCACGGGCGGCGGCGGCGCGTGGCGGTGGGCGGCGAGCACCAGCGCCGGGCGGTCGTAGGCGAACGGCGGCGCGCCGGTGAGCGCCTCGACCAGGACGCAGGCCAAGGCGTACACGTCGGTCGCGGTCGTGCGCGGGCCGCCCGCCGCGACCTCCGGTGCCAGGTAGTCGGCGATCAGCAGCAGGTCGCGGCGCGTGGCCGCGACCCCCGGCTCCGGATCCTTGCCGTCGGCGCGCAGCAGCGCGCGCTGCGGTCGCGTGCGGGTCAGCAGGATCCGGTCGGGCGCGACGTGTCCATGGGGCTGTCCGAAGGCGTCGAGCGTCCCCAGCGCGCCCGCGACCTCGCTGAGCAGCCGCAGCGCCTCGGCGGGCGGCAGCGGCCCGTCGTCCAGGCGCTGGGCCAGCGTGCCCTGCAGCGGCGCCTGCTCGCCGCCGAGCAGGAGCGTCACGCCGCCGATGTCCTCGCGGAGCAGCATGGCTCACCCCCCGTCGTCGAAGAACGTGACGGTCGGGGACGGCGACGGGTTGGCCTTGGGCGCCGGCGTCGGGGTCGGCGCGGGGCGCGAGACCGGCGTCGTCGGCGCCGACTGGACCGGCGCCGACTGCACCGGCGCCGACTGGGCCGGCGTCTGCCGCGCCGGCGTCCGCTGGGCCGGTGCCTGCGACGCCGGCGTCTGCCGCGCCGGCGCCTTCTGGGTCGGCGCGGGGGCGGCGGTCCGCGTGGGCGCCGCCGACGTCGTCGTCCCGTGCGCGGGCGCGACCGCGGCGGTGCGCACGACCGGGACGGTCGGCGTCCCGGACGCCGACGCCCGCGTCGACGACGGCGTCCGCGCCTGCCCCGGCGTCGACGCCGGCGGCGTGGCCTGCGTCTGCGCCTTCAGCGCCGGCAGCTCGGCGGCCGGGGACAGGGAAGGCCGCGCGATCGGCACGACCGCCGCCGACCCGTCCCGCTCGGCCGCGGTGGCCGAGTCGGCGGCGGGGCGTCCGCCGCCGCCGTCGATCGCCAGGCCGCCCGCGTAGGCGGCGCCGAAGCAGACGCCCGCCCCGGCGAGCACGGCGAGCGCGGTGCGCGGGCCGGTCATGACGGGCACGCTCCGACCTTCGGCTTGGCGCCCGCGACCGGGACGACGCAGGCCTCGAGGCGCTGCGGCGCGCGGCCGCGACGCATCGTCAGCGTCGTGCGGTGCGTCGCGTAGCCGGACTTGGAGACCGACACCACCACCTTGGCGCCGACGCCCAGGTGGCGCTGCAGGACCCGCAGGCGCACGTGCCCGGACTTCGGCAGCTTCGCGCGCACGGCCTTCCTCGGGCACCCTCTGCCGTGGCAGGTCGCGACGATCCGCGCGCCGGCCGGGCCGAACACGACCATGCTGGTGATGTCGGTCTCCGTGCCGGTGACGCTGCCCGTCAGCTGGACGCGCACGCCGCGCAGGGCGCGCACCACGATCGCGTCCGACGCGATCTTGCCGCCCTTCGACCCGCTGCCGCCGACGATGAACGGCGTGGTCAGCTTCCCGCCCGGCGACGAGACGGTCGGCGTCTGCGAGTTGGACGCGGCCGCCGGCGCGCCGGTGACCGTGACCTGCTCGCTCGCGACCCGCGAGGTGCCGCTCTGGTCGGTCACCTTCTGGGAGATCGTGTACGTGCCGGGGTTCAGGAAGACCACCTGCGCGGTCGGCCCGCTCGCGTCGCCGAAGTTGCCGTCGCCGTTGAGGTCCCAGGTGATCGACGCGATGTCGCCCGCGCCGTCGGGGTCGGTGGCGGTCGAGGTGAACGTGATCGTCTGGCCGGTCCGCGGGTCGGGCGGGCTGTAGGTGAACCCGGGCACCGGCGGCGCGTCGACGCGGAACGTCGTCTGCGCGACGCCGGTCGCGCCGTCGTTGTCGGTGACCTTCAACCTGATGGTCTTGGTGCCGGCGGTCGAGAACGTCGTCACCAGCCACGGCACGCTCTGGGGCGCGCCGAACGTCCCGGTGCCCAGGTCCCAGGCGTAGCTGACGATCGAGCCGTCCGGGTCCGTGGACTGCTGGGCGCTGAACGCGACCTGCTGGCCGACCACCGGCGTGAACGGGTCCTGGCCCGCGGGCGCGTTGACGGCCGCGTAGACGAACGCCGCCGTCGGCGGGATGTTGACGTGGACCGTGTGGGTGACGCTGGCGGTGGCGCCGTCCAGCGCCGCGGTGATCGTCAGCGTGACGGTCTTGTCGCCCGAGGTCGAGTAGGCGTGCGACGTCTGCGCGCCGCTGCCGGTCGCGCCGTCGCCGAAGCTCCACCGGTAGGAGGAGATCGCGCCGCCCGGGTCGCTGGAGGCGCCGGCGTCGAAGCTCACGGCGTCGCCGATGTTCGGCACGGCGGGCGAGAAGGAGAACGCGGCGACCGGGTTGCCGACCACCTTCACCGTGCCGCTCGCCGAGGCGGTGGCGCCGGTGCTCTCGGTGGCGGTCACCGTCACGCTCTTGGTGCCCGCGCTGCCGTAGGCGTGCGAGACCGACGCGCCGGAGCCCGTGGTGCCGTCGCCGAAGTTCCAGGCCAGGCCGGTGATCGTCGCGCCGCTGTCGGGCGACGCGGTCGCCGTGAACGAGACGGCGGCGCCGACCCGCGCGGTCGAGGGGGACGCGTTGAGGCTCACCGACGGCGCCGCTCTCGCCGTGCCCACGCCGAACGTCAACACCAACAACGCCACCAAGGCCATCAACCCGCTTCGCCTACCGCACACGCTGGATCCCTCCTCTAGGCGGTCGCCGGTGCCTGATGACGAACCATCGGCCCCGGTGCCCCGGCCGATGCGCCTTCCTTCGCGTGCCGCGGTGGGCGGCCGGCGCCGCGGGCGTCGGCGTGCTCGCCGGCGCCGACGCCGCCACGGGCACGGTCGCGCTCGCGGTCGTCGCCGGCGTCCGCGTGACGACCGCCGTCCCGGCGTCGCCGTCCACGCTCGCCTGCCCCACGACCGCCTGCTGGACGCTGATCTGCACCTGCACGCCGCCGTCGCAGTCCTTCAGGCAGGCGGCGACGTCCTGCTCCTGCGCGACGTCCACCACCGCCCCGCCGGCGACCGACGCCAGCCACGTCATGAAGCTCTGCAGCTGCGGTGGCAGCGGCGGCCCGTCGGCGACGGTCGGGGCGGTGTCCGCGCCGGACCCCGCGTCCTGCACGGTCGCCGCCGCCTGCTGGACGACCTGCGTGGCCGACACGTCGTCGCACGCCTGCAGGCAGCCGTCCTGGTACTGCCAGACGATCTGGGAGATCGTCGAGCGGTTGGACGCCACCGCGTCGGCGATCGCCGCCGCCAGCTGCGTCACGTCGGTGGACTGGGTCGCGCTCTGCACGCGCGTGGTCTGGGTGCAGAAGGCCACGCACCCGAGCTGCGACTGCACGATCAGCTGGATCACCGCGTTGGAGTTCTGAGCGGTGCCGCCGGCTTGCGACGTGGCCGCGATCTGCAGCACGGTCGCCGTCTGCACCGCGGTCTGGGTCTGGCTGGTGCCGACGCACTGCGTCGCGCACCCCTGCTGGACCTGCCACAGCAGCTGGATCGTGACGCTCGCGTTGGCGGCGGCGTCCGCGCGCGCCGGCAGCGCCAGAATCAAGATCATCAACAACGAGGAGCAGCACGCCACCGCCGGCCGGCCCGGGAAGGGCCGACCGGCGAGCGACGCCGAGCGCGGGTTCACGCTCATGCCTCCCTATGCGCGCGCGAGGACATCCTCCGCGCCCGGGTCGGGAACCGAGGCGTTCGTGCCGGTCTGATCGGCCGTCGCCTTGGAGCGGGCGTCCTGGCGCGTGGTCGCGTGCTGCGACGCGTCCTGCGCCTGGCCGGGGCCGCCGTTGCCGGCCGCCCCGCCGGACGAGCCGCCCGACGGGGCCCAGGGGGCCGTCGCCGGATCGGCCGCACCGGCGGACTGGCCCTGCTTGAGGCCCTGGTCCGTGGTCGCCTTGTTGGTGGCGGACGAGTCCGCCGTGTTCTTCAGGCCCTGCTCACCACCGGCGTTCGTGCCCTTCTGGGTCGCGGTGCCGACGGAGTCGGCGGACTGGTCGGTCGAGGCCGACTGGTCCGCGGCCTGCGCCTGCCCGGAGCCGCCGGACCCTGCCCCGCTGCTGCCGCTGCTGGACTGGGTCTGGTCGGGATCCTGGGTGGTGCCGGCGGTGTTGGACGCGGCGGACGAGCCCGAGTTGTCCAACATCTGCGAGCCGGCCATGTTCGTGCCGGCCTGATCGGCATTGGCCTCGGACGTCGCGCACTGGCCCGTGGAGGCGTCCTGAGACGACTTCTGGGCCTGTCCGCTCCCGCCGCAGCCGGCCATGCAGCTGTCGCTGCTCGACTGGTCCTGCGACGTGGTCTGGTCCGTCGACGCGCCGTTGGTGGACGACGAGTCGGCGGTGTTCGAGGCGGTCTGCGTCCCGGCGGTGTTGTCGGCCTTCTGCGTGCCGTTCGCCGCCGAGGCGGCCGACTGATCGGTGCCGGCCGTCTGGTCCGCGGACTGCGCCTGCCCGGAGCCGCCGCAGCCCACCATGCAGCTGTCGCTGCTCGACTGGGTCTGGTCGGGATCCTGGGTCGTGCTCGCGCTGTTGGACGCGTCGGACTTCGCCGAGTTGTCCAGCGTCTGCTCACCGGCCGTGTTCGTGCCGGTCTGGTCCGCGGTGCCCTCCGACTTCGCGTTCTGGCTCGTGGACGCGGTCTGCGTCGCGTCCTGGGCCTGACCCGAGCCGCCGCAGCCGGCCGTGCAGCTGTCGCTGCTCGACTGCTTCTGCGTCGTGCCCTGGTCCGTCGACGCGGTGTTCTTCGCCGACGAGTCCGCGGTGTTGGAGTTGTCCTGCACGCCGACCGCGTTGGTCCCCGCCTGCGTCGCGTCGGCCGAGGAGCCCGCGGACTGGTCCGTGGACGCCTTCTGGTCGGACGACTGCGCCTGCCCGGAGCCGCCGCACCCGGCCTCGCAGCGATCGCTGCTGGACTGGGTCTGGTCGGGATCCTGGGAGGTCGAGGCGCCGTTGGACGCCTTCGAGGTGGCCGTGTTGTCGAGGGTCTGATCGCCCGCGCCCGCGGCGTTGGCGTTCGTGCCCTTCTGGTCGGCGGTGGCACCCGACGTCGCGTCCTGCGACGTGGTGCTGTGCTGCGTCGCGTCCTGGGCCTGGCCCGACCCGCCACACCCGGCCATGCAGCTGTCGCTGCTGGACTGGTGCTGGGCGGCGGACTGGTCCGTGGACGCGGTGTTGGTCGCCGACGAGTCGGCGGTGTTGCTCAGCGTCTGCGAGGCAGAGCTGGGCGGGTCGACGAGCGTGACCGGGGAATTGGCGTTCGTTCCGGTCTGCGTCGCGTCGCCCTTGGAGTCCGCGGTCTGATCCGTCGACGCGGACTGCGTCGCCGACTGCGCCTGACCGCTTCCGCCACACCCGGCCGCGCAGCTGCCGCTGCTGGACTGGGTCTGGTCGGAGGTCTGTGTGGTCGCGGCGCTGTTGGTGGCGCTGGACTTCGCCGAGTTGCCGTTGTCCTGCGAGGCAGAGCTGCTGCCCCCGGCGTAGTCCCCACCGTTCACGGACACCGGTGTGTTCGCGTTGACGCCGTTCTGGTCGGCCGTGGCCGTCGAGGTGGCGCCCTGCGTGGTGTCGGCGCTCTGGTCAGACGACTGGGCCTGACCGGGGCCGCCGCAGCCGACCTGGCAGCTGGAGCTGCTGGTCTGCGTCTGCGGGCCGTTCTGGGTGGTGTCGGCGGAGTTGGACGCCTCCGAGCTCGCCGAGTTGCTGAGCGTCTGGTCGGCGGAGGTGTCCCCACCGGTGACGTTGCCACCGGCCACGACGACCGGGACGTTCGCGTTGACGCCGTTCTGCGTGGCGGTCGCCGTGCTGTCCGCGGACTGCCCGGTGCTCGCCTTCTGACTGCTGTCCTGCGCCTGGCCCGAGCCTCCGCAGCCCGCGGTGCAGCTGTTGTCGGCTGCCTGCGACTGGTTGGAGGACTGGGTCGTGGACGCCGTGTTGGACGCCGAGGAGGTCGCCGAGTTGCTGTTGTCCTGCGTGGCAGAACTCGAGCCGCCGGAGACGCTCCCGCCGGCCACGATGACCGGCACGTTGGCGTTCACACCCTTCTGCGTCGCGTTGGCCGTCGAGCTCGCGGCCTGCTTCGTGGACGCGTCCTGAGACGACGACTGCGCCTGCCCGGAGCCGCCGCAGCCGACCTGGCAGCTGGAGCTGCTGGTCTGCGACTGGGTTCCGCTCTGGGTGGTGGTCGCCGTGTTGGACGCGGACGAGGAGGCCGAGTTGCTCAGGTTCTGCGAGGCAGAGCTCGAGCCGCTCGGGGCCTGGTTCCCGATCTGCAGGGAACCGACGGACACGCCGTCACCGCTGACCGTCACGGGGACGTTCGCGTTGACGCCGTTCTGGGTGGCGTTGGCGCTGGAGCTTGCGCTCTGCGCGGTGTCGGAGGACTGCGAGAGCTGCTGGGTCTGGCCGGACCCGCCACAACCCGCCGTGCACGACGGCGAGGCAGCGGACTGCGTCTGGCTCGCACCCTGGGACGTGGTCCCGGTGTTGGAGCCCTGGGAGGAGGACGACGAGGCGTTCGTCTGACCGGCTGAGCTGGACGCGTACGCGTTTGCGATCGGTCCACCGATCACCAGCGCTGCCACGCTGGCACCCAGAGCGATGAAGCGTCGAGCGCTCATCTAGCTCCTTTCGATGGTCTGCAGCTGTTGCGGGCAGCGGTGCGCGCCCGCCGGGCGGACGGCGTCCGCTCGGCTCATCGAAAGACGACGCCCCCGGTGCGTCTGCGGGGGCTCGGGCCCGACACGGTCCCCCGGTCTCCGACTTCGCCGGGGGCATCTGATCGTGCCCGAATGCTCGCTGGCCAGTATCGGCGTCAACGGGCGAGCCGCGCAAGGCGGCCGGGCTTTACGCAACCCGACCGCCTGCGGAAATGCCTAGGTGTCGCTCTCAGGCAGGCGCGTGCGCTTGGGCCGCTTGTAGCCCGCCGCGCTCTGGACGCTGGACGGCCGCCACTTCGCGCCGCCGCGCAGCGTCGGGACGCCCTCGCCGTTGAGGACATCGGCGATCGCCTGCAGCGTCATGCCGTCGGCGCGCATGGCCGCGATCCGGCGGTGCAGCTCGGCCGTGCGCTGGGCCGCGGCGCCCGTCGGCTTGTGCCGCTTGGCGCGCGCGGCGGCCAGGCCGGCGCGGGTCCGCTCGGAGAGCCGCTCGCGCTCCCACGCGCCGACCGAGGCGAGCGCGCGGGCGGCGGTCCGGCCGTGCGGGGTGGAGGTGTCCAGGTCCAGGTCGAGCGCCACCAGCCGGACCTCCATGCGGTCCAGCCAGTCGATCAGGCGGCCCAGCTCGGCCACCGACCGCGAGAGGTGGTCGAGGCCGGTGACGACCACGCACGACGCCTCGCCCGCGGCGATGCGCTGCAGCACGTGCGAGAGGCCGGGCCGGTCCAGCGCCTTGCCCTCGCGGGACTCGCGGTCGCCGACCAGCTCGACGAGGTCGAGGTCGGGACGACCGCAGCACGACTCGATCGCCGCGCGCTGGCGGCGCATGTCGAGCGCGGCGTGGTCGCGCGAGCCGGCGGCCGAGGCGTACCCGATCGCGCGCGTGGCGCGGACGGGCGCGGGCGCCGGCGCGGCGACCGGCTCGGGCTCTCGCTCGGGCTCGGGTTCCTCCTCGGGCTCGGGCTCGGGGTCCTGCTCGGGCTCGGGCTCGATCTCCGGCTCGGGCTCGGGCTCCGGCGCGATCGGCTCGGCGGCGGCGTCCGGCGTCCCCTCGCCGGGCTCGTCGTCGGGCTCGTCGCGCGCCGGGACCAGCCACGGTGGAAGCGGCCGCGACCGGCGTCGCAGCGCGACGCGGCCGGTGTCGGCGGCGGTGTCCAGGCCGATGTCGAGCGCGATCAGCCGCAGGCCGTCGGCATCGACGCGCTCCAGCACCGCGGTCACGTCGGGCAGGTCGCCGAGCGAGCCGACGACCAGGCAACCGACCGCGTCGGCATCGAGCGCGTCCAGCGGATCGTCGTCGGTGACCGCGAGCAGGTCGATGCCGAACCGGGCACACGCGGCGGCAAGCTCGCCGGTGGCTCGAGGATCGGCCGCGAAGCCGAGCGCCGGGACGGCGTTCGGGGTTGGGACAGGGAGCGTCTGGGTCCTCATAGGTCCTTCCTGCCTCCCGCTGCCTTCGTCGAAGATAGACCCGGCGACCGCCGGGGTGAAGGGGGTTGACGCGACGTGTTGGGGAACGGACCACGGGGCCCGCGCATCGCGTCCTCCGGGCGGCCCCGAGCCTGCGCACCGAACGCGCGGAACCTGTGCAGCCTCCGCGCCGGGGGCGCCCGGACCGGCGATCCCCGCGGCCGGCGTCCCGACCCTGTCGACATGCACCATCATCGACTGGTCCTCAACGGTCCGCCCCGCGCCGTCGCCGCCCTCGCCCGCGCCCTGGTCGCGGCGGGCGCGGCGCCCGTCCCGGAGGCGGTGCCCGGCCCACCGCGCCTGACGTGGACGACGCCGGAGCCGTCGCCGCTGTCGGCGATCTGCGCGCGCCACCCGGAGGCGGCGGTCGGCGTCGAGCGCTTCGCCGACCTCGGCGCGACGCTCGACCACCTCGTCCTGCGGGGCGCCGAGACCACCGTGCTCGAGCGCCTGCCGTTCGCGCCCGCGGGCGGCGACGACCCGCCGCTCCTGGAGGGCCTCGCGCTCGGCGGTGAGGGCGTGCCGCTGTCGCCCGGCGCGCTGGCGGTCGCCGCCGGTCGCGTCGCGCGCGAGCCCGTGCGCCTGCCCGCCGCGCCGGCCCTCAGCGCGGTGGACGACGCCCTGCTCGTCGGCGCCGCGCTCGGGCGCGTCTGCGTGGCGGCGGGGGAGGACCCGGTCGGCGACGAGCACCCGCCGGCCGTGGTGCTCGCCGCGCTGTCGGACCTGGCCGCCGTGGCGCTGACCGCGGGCGCCGTCGTCCACGACCCGGCGAGCGACGGCGAGCTGGCGTTCGAGCGCGCCCGCGTCCTGGCCGAGGCCCACGCGGTGGCGACCGCCGAGCGGTTGTGGTCGCGCCCCGGCGACGCCGACTGGTCGGAATGGTTGATGTACGTGTTGACCGGCGCGGTCACGGTCGTGGAGGACTGCGCCGTGGCGCTGCACCAGCCGCCGGTCCCGCTGTTGGCGCTGCACGCCGAGCACGGCGCCACGCTCGTCGAGCGCCTCGGCCACGCCACGACGCGGCTGGTCGCGACGTGCCTGCAGGTGCTCGTGCTGTCCGGGGCGACGACCGCCGGATCAGGTGGTTGCGCGCGCAACTAACTGCGCTACAATGGGTCGCATCATGGAACTCGGCCTCGCCACCTTCGCCGACCTCCCGGCCGGCATGAGCCCCCAGCAGCGGATGCGCGACCTCTTGGAGGAGGTCAAGCTCGCCGACGAGCTGGGGCTCGACGTCTTCGCCATCGGGGAGCATCACCGCCCCGACTACCTGATCTCCTCGCCGTCGGTCGCCCTCGGCGCCGCGGCCGCCATCACCGAGAAGATCCGCCTCTCCTCCGCCGTCACGGTCCTCAGCTCCGAGGATCCCGTCCGCGTCTTCCAGCAGTTCGCCGAGATCGACCTGATCTCCGGCGGCCGCGCCGAGATCATGGCCGGCCGCGGCTCGTTCATCGAGTCCTTCCCGCTGTTCGGCAAGAGCCTGGACGACTACGACGACCTCTACCTCGAGAACCTCGAGCTGCTGCTCGCGCTGCGCGACGGCAACCCGGTCACCTGGTCGGGCAAGTTCCGCCCGGCGCTCGACAACGCCTCCATCTACCCGCGCCCGGTCCAGGACCCGCTGCCGGTCTGGGTCGCCGTCGGCGGCTCGCCGCAGTCGGTGGTCCGCGCCGCGTCGCTGGGCCTGCCGCTGACGATCGCGATCATCGGCGGACAGCTGGAGCGCTTCCGGCCGCTGGTCGAGTTGTACCGCGAGGCCTGGGAGGCGGTCGGCCACGACCCCGCCGACGCCCGCATCGCGATCAACACCCATACCTACGTCGGCGCCGACGAGCAGGAGGCCGACCAGCGCTTCGCGCCCGGCTACCTGGAGTCGATGAACCGCATCGGCCGCGAGCGCGGCTGGCCGCCGTCGGGCCTGGAGGAGTTCCGGGCCATGCGCTCGCCGCGGGGTGCGCTGCACGCCGGGTCCTCCGAGCAGGTCGCCGAGAAGATCCTCCACGGCCACGAGCTGTTCGGCAACCAGCGCTACCTCGGCCACATCTCGCTGGGCTCGGTCGCCCACGCCGACGTCCTGGCGGCGATGGAGCGCTTCGGCACCGAGGTCGCGCCGGTCGTCCGCGCCGAGGTCGCCCGCCGCGAGGCGAGCGCCGCCGCCACCGCGGACGACGCCACCGCCACCGCCGCCGCCGCGCCCTCCGCCTAGGCCGCGGCGCCCGGTCGACCGATCGGGCCTGCCCGCCCGTCCGCGCCTCACCGGGCGTGGACGGGCATGAGAAGCTGCCGGGCAGATGTCCTCCGACGCTCCCGAACGCACCCGCCGGCCCGCGATCGTCGCCGTCGACGACGAGCCCGCGGTCCTCGCCGCCGTCGCCCGCGACCTGCGCCGCCGGTTCGGAGAGCGCTATCGCGTCCTGCGCGCGGGCTCGGGCGAGGAGGCGCTGGACGTCGTCAAGGAGCTGGTCGCCCGCGGCGACCAGATCGCGCTGCTGATCGCCGACCAGCGCATGCCCGGCCTCAGCGGGACCGAGTACCTCGTCGAGGCCCGCAAGCTCGCGCCCGACGCCAAGCGCGTCCTGCTGACCGCCTACGCCGACACCGACGCGGCGATCAAGGCCATCAACGAGGTCGCGTTGGACTACTACCTGCTCAAGCCGTGGGATCCGCCCGAGGAGGAGCTGTACCCGGTCGTCTCCGACCTGCTGGAGACCTGGGAGTCCGGCGCCGCGCTGGAGTCCGGCGGCGTGCGCGTCGTCGGCCACCGCTTCTCCAAGCCCGCCCACGACCTGCGCGACTTCCTGGCGCGCAACCGCGTCCCCGGCCGCTGGCTGGACATCGAGCGCGACGGCGAGGCGCGCGAGCTGCTGAAGGTCGCGGGCGTGGACGAGGGCGGCCTGCCGGTCGCGCTGCTGGAGGACGGCAGCGTGCTGGAGCGCCCGACCGTGCTGGAGCTGGCCGAGCGCCTCGGCGTCGCCGCCCAGCCGGCGACCGACCACTACGACCTGGTCATCGTCGGCGGCGGCCCGGCCGGGCTGGCCGCCGCGGTCTACGGCGCCTCCGAGGGGTTGTCCACCGTGATGGTCGAGCGCGAGGCGCCGGGCGGGCAGGCGGGCACGTCCTCGCGCATCGAGAACTACCTGGGCTTCCCGACCGGGCTGAGCGGCTCCGACCTCGCGCGCCGCGCCACCGACCAGGCCCGCCGCCTGGGCGCCGAGCTGCTGACCGTCCAGGACGCGGTCGCGCTGGACGTCGAGGGCACCGGCCGCCTCGTGCGCCTCAGCGGCGGCGGCGCGCTGTCGGCCAACACCGTGCTGATCGCCTCCGGCGTCTCCTACCGCAAGCTCGACACGCCCGGCTTCGACGCGCTGACCGGCGCCGGGGTGTACTACGGCGCGGCGCTCACCGAGGCCCGGTCGTGCGCGCGCCAGACCGTCGTGATCATCGGCGGCGCCAACTCCGCCGGCCAGGCCGCGGTCTACTTCTCCAACTTCGCGACCAAGGTCATCATGCTGGTCCGGGCCGACAGCCTGGCCAAGTCGATGTCCAACTACCTGATCGAGCAGATCGCCGGGCTGCCGAACATCGAGGTCCGCACCAACACGCAGGCCACCGCCGCCCATGGCGCCGACGGCCGCCTGGAGGAGCTGACGACCCGCGGGCCGGACGGGGCCGAGGCGACCGAGCGCGTCGACGCCTGCTTCGTCTTCGTCGGCGCCGCGCCGCGCACCTCCTGGCTGGAGGACGTCGTCGCGCGCGACGACCGCGGCTTCATCCTCGCGGGCGCCGACGCGCGCGCCGCCGGCTGGCCGCTGAAGCGCGACCCCTACATCCTGGAGACCAGCGTCCCCGGCGTCTTCGTCGCCGGCGACGTCCGCGCCCGCTCGATCAAGCGCGTCGCCAGCGCGGTGGGGGAGGGCTCGATGGCCGTCTCGCTCATCCACGAGTACCTGGCCGCCGCATGACCCCGCTGGTGCCGGTCACCGTCGCCGACCTGCGGCGCGTCGACCTCTTCGACGACCTGGACGACGAGGCGCTGGCGCGCTGGGCCGACGCCACGGTCGCGTTCGCCGTCGCCGCCGACGAGGTCATCGCCGAGGCCGACACGTCGCCGCGCGGCCTGCTGCTGCTCTTCGACGGGCGCTTCCGCATGTACAAGGCCGCCGGCGAGGACCGCTACGAGCCGATCGGCCACCAGGAGGCGCCGACCTGGGCGCAGGCGATCTCCGCGCTCACCGAGTCGCCGATCGGCGTGCGCATCGTCAGCGAGACCGACTGCGTCGTCGGCCTCGTGCCCTCCGAGCAGTTCATCGACCTGGCGCTCACCGACCGCGCCGTGCACCGGCGGATCATGCGGGCGATCGGGCCGGTCACCGCGCGGCTGGCGCAGATCGACAACGACCGCGAGCGCCTGGCCTCGCTGGGCACGATGGCCGCCGGGCTGGCCCACGAGCTGAACAACCCCGCGGCCGCGGTCAAGCGCGCCGCCGCGCAGCTGGCCGACACGCTCGACGTCGTCATGCACGTGATCAAGGCGTTCGTCGCGGCGGGCATCGAGCGCGAGGACGCCGAGCGGCTCGTCGCGCTCCAGCAGCGCGCGGCGCGGGCGGCCGCCGACCGTCCCGCGCTCTCGACCGTCGACGCCGCCGACGCCGAGGACGACATGTTGGACAAGCTCGAGGACCTCGGCGTCGAGGAGCCGTGGCGCTTCGCCGAGACGCTGGCCGCCGCCGGCGTCGACGACGCCTGGCTGGACGAGGTCGCCGACGCCGCCGGGCCGGCGCTGACCAAGGCGCTGGCCTGGGTCAGCGCGACGCTCAGCGCGCGCGGCCTGGCCGACGAGCTGCAGGAGTCCGCCACGCGGATGTCCGACCTGGTCGGCGCGATCAAGACCTACTCCTACATGGACCGGGGCGCGCTCGTGCAGGCCGACGTCCGCGAGGGGATCGTCGCCACCATCAAGGTGATGGGGCACAAGCTCAAGCACACCCGGATCGAGGTGCGCAAGGACTTCGCGGAGGACCTGCCGCGGCTGGCCGTCCACGGGTCCGAGCTGAACCAGGTGTGGACCAACCTCATCGACAACGCGGTCGACGCGCTCGACGGCCGCGGGACGATCACGATCACGACCCGTCGCGACGGCCCGTGCGTCCGCGTGGACGTCGCCGACGACGGCCCCGGCATCCCGGAGGAGGCGCGCCGTCGCGTGCTGGAGCCGTTCTACACCACCAAGGAGGTCGGGCGCGGGACCGGCCTCGGGTTGGACACGGTCCGGCGTATCGTCGAGGAGCGCCACGACGGCAGCCTCGCCTTCGACACCGGCCCGAACGGGACGACGTTCCACGTCTGGCTGCCGATCGCCGCGCCCGCCGCCGCCACTGCCACCGCCACGAACGCAGAACAGGAGCCCACGCCATGAGCAGCAGCTGCACGCACCTGGACAGCATCGAGATCACCGAGCTGCCGGAGGAGGTGGCGGGCTGCGAGGACTGCCTGGCCTCCGGCGGGGTCTGGCTGCACCTGCGGATCTGCCTGACCTGCGGCCACGTCGGCTGCTGCGACGACTCGCCGCACAAGCACGCCACGGCCCACGCCCGCTCGGCCGAGCACCCGATCATCCGCTCGCTGGAGCCCGGCGAGGACTGGTGCTGGTGCTTCGTCGACGAGATCGGCTTCCGCATCCCGCAGATCACCGGGTCGACGCGCATCCCGCCGTCGCCGATGCTCGCGTAGCCTCGTAGCGCCTTGGAGCTGACCCAGGCCCTCATCGCCGTGCTCGTCGCGGTCGCCCTGCTGGCCTGGGGCGCGCGGGCGATCGGCGTGCCGTACCCGGTCGTGCAGGTGCTCGGCGGGGCGGCGCTGGCGTTCGTGCCCGGCGCGCCCGACGTCAAGCTCGACCCCGACATCGTGTTCTTGATCTTCGTGCCGCCGCTGATCCACGCGGCGGCCTACCGCGCCGGGCACAAGCGGGTCGTCGACCGCGTCGAGGAGCTGGGGATCCTGGCGATCGGGCTGGTCGCGGTGACGATCGCCGTCGCGGCCGTGGTCGCCCACGCGTTGGTGAGCGGCATGACGTGGCCGGGCGCCTTCGCGCTCGGCGCCGCGATCGCGCCGACCGACGCCATCGCCGCGACCGCGGTCTTCCGCCGGCTCGGTGCGCCCGAGCGCGTGCTGGCCGTCGTCGAGGGCGAGTCGCTGGTCAACGACGCGACCGGCCTGGTCACGCTGCGCCTGGCCATCGCCGCCGGCGTCGCCGGGACGTTCAGCGTCTGGCACGGCGTCGGCGAGTTCTTCTGGGTGTCGATCGCGGGCGTCGCGGTCGGCTCGCTCGTCGGCTGGGTGACCGGCTGGCTGCGGCGCCGGATCGACGACTCGCTGATCGAGATCACCGTGACGCTGCTGACGCCCTACGTCGGCTACGTCGCCGCCGAGGAGCTGCACGTCTCCGGCGTGCTCGCGGTCGTCGCGACCGGCTTCTTCGTCGCCGCCCACGACTCGCGGCTCGCGTCGTCGAGCGTGCGGCTGGAGGGCCGGACGTTCTGGGAGATCCTGACGTTCTTGATGGAGTCGGCGCTGTTCGTGCTCGTCGGCTTCCAGGCGCGCGACACGTTCGAGGCGCTGACCGGCTCGGTCGGCGACGTCGTCGTGGCCGCGCTCGCCGTCGTCGCCGCGGTCACGGTCGTGCGCGTCCTGGTGTCCTTGGTCCTGCGCCGCCTGCCGGTGCGCGAGCGGCTGGTGGTCGGCTGGTCGGGGATGCGGGGCGCGATCTCGCTGGCCGCCGCGCTGTCGATCCCGCTGACCGTCGACGGGGGCGGTCCGTTCCCGGTCCGCGACGAGATCCTGGCGATCACGTTCATCGTGATCGCGGTGACGCTCGTCGGCCAGGGCCTCTCGCTCGGGTTCCTCGCGCGGTGGCTGCTGCCGCCCGACGCGGCCGTGCCGAGCGAGCGCGCCTCGGCGATGGCGCGCTTCGAGACCGTCACGACCGTGCTCGACCGGATCGCCGACATCCCGGCCGACAGCGAGATCTCGCCCGCGCTGGTCGAGCGGGCGCGCGAGCTGTACTCGACGCGCGCGCAGCAGCTCGCGGGCGCCTGCCGGCTGGGCGTGGCCGACGAGCAGTCCGACGTCGCGGCGTGGCTGCGCTTCCGCGTCCACCTGCTGGCGGTCGAGCGCTCGGCGCTGGCCGACGCGCGCAACGACGGGTCGATCGACAACAGCGTCAAGCTCGCCGTCGATCGCGAGCTGGATCTCGAGGAAGAGCGTCTGAGGGCGAGGCTGGCGGCATGACCGACTGGGTGCGGGGGACCGGCGACCGCGAGCTGTTGGAGTACCTGGACTTCCAGTGCCCCTACTGCCGCGCCGCGCACGGCGCGATCAAGTCGGTGGTGTTGGACGACCTGGCCGGCCGCGTGCGGCTGCGCGTCCGCCACTTCCCGATCCGCGAGAAGCACCCGCGCGCCGAGGCGACCGCCCGCGCCGCCGAGGCCGCCGGGCGCCAGGGCCGTTTCTGGGAGATGCACGACCTCCTCTTCGCGCGCTTCGACGCCGTGACCGACGAAGACCTCGAGGCCTACGCCTCGGAGCTGGGGCTGGACGTGGCGCGCTTCGCCGCCGACGTCGCCGACCCGGCGCTCGCCGCCGCCGTCGAGGAGGACCGCCAGGCCGGGCTCGCGCAGGGCGTCACCGGCACGCCCGGCCTGTTCCTCGACGGCGAGCGCTACACGGGGTTCTACGACCGCGAGGCGCTGCTCGACGTCCTGTGGTGATCGGCAGGCCGCCGGCGTCAGGCGCCGCCGGTCGCGTCGCCGCTCAGCCGGCCGTCAGGTCCGCCTCGACCTGGCGGTTCCACTCCTGCTTGTCCTCGCGCCAACCCTCCTCGGTGCGGGTGCGCTTCCAGTAGCCGGAGATCGAGATCCCCTCCTTGGCCACGCCGCGGTCGACGAGCAGATGGCGGCGGATGGCGCGCACGTCGCTCGCCTCGCCGTGCACGAACGGGTGGACGCGGCCCGCGGGGAACGCCAGCGCCTCCACGGCGGCGGGCAGCCCGCCCGGCTCCACCCAGGTGACGCGCAGGTCGGCGGGGGACTCCAGCTCGGCGCGGTCCTCCGGCGCGGCCTCGATCAGCACGTGCGCGGGCACGCCGGCCGGGATGCGCGGCAGCGCCGCCGAGATCGCGGGCAGGACCGCGAGGTCGCCGACGAGCAGGTGCCAGTCGGCGTCGGGATCGGGCGCGTAGGCGCCGCCGGGCCCGTTGAGCTGGATCGGGTCGCCCGGCTGGGCGGCCAGCGCCCACGGGCCCGCGACGCCCTCGTCGCCGTGGACGACGAAGTCGATCGTCAGCTCGCCGCGCTCGGCGTCCCACGCGCGCACGGTGTAGGTGCGCGTGCGCGGCCAGTGCTCGCGCGGGTGCGACGCCTTGACGACCTCGGCGTCGAACGGCGCCCGGTAGTCGGCGCCCTGGGGCGGGAGGTGCAGCTTGACGTAGTGGTCGGTGAACTCGCCCGCGCCGAAGCCGGCCAGGCCCTCACCGCCGAGGACGACCCGGACGAGGTGGGGCGACACGCGCGCGGTCGAGACGACGTGCGCCAGGCGCGGCGAGCGGTCGCGGCGGGGCGGGGCGGGGAATGCGGCAGGTTCGGCCATGCCGATCGGTATAGCGGCCGGGCGCCCGGAACCGCCCGGATTCAGGGCGCGCTCCGCGCCGCGGCGTCGGCCTCGCGCGGCAGGTCGACGTCGGCGAAGGCGACCGCGAGCCGCTCGAAGGCCTCGTCGACCACCGCGCGCACACGCTTCTCCACCGTCCGCGCGCTGAGGCGCGCCATCATCGCCGCCGCCAGCGTCCGCGCCCGCAGCGTCATCGCCGCGATGACCATCGTCGCCAGCGTCGTCGCCCGCGGATCGCCGGCCGGCAGCCCGAGCTGGTGGGCGATCAGCTGGGCCAGGCGCGCCGTCCACAGCTCGGAGATCACCAGCCGCCGCGTCCGCAGCGCGGGCGACCGCTCCTCGGTCTCCAGGTAGCGCCGGAACCCCTCGTAGGCCTCCGGGTCGCGCAGCGCCCGCCAGCCCGACGCGTCGAAGGGCACGCGGCGGTCGGCGAGCAGCCGGTGCAGCGCGCCGACGATCGTCTCGCCCGCGGGCCGCTCGACGATCGCGTCGGCCAGCGCGCCGATGACGTCGTCGGCGCGGTCGAAGAAGAGGTCCTCCTTCGACGGGAAGTAGTTGAACACCGTCTTGACCGACACCTCGGCCGCCGCGGCGATCTGGGCGACCGTGACCTGCTCGAAGCTGTCGCGCATGAAGAGGCCGGTCGCGACGTCGGAGATCGTGGTGCGCGTGCGCGCCTTCTTCCACGCGCGCAGGCCGGCCGGCGGGACGCCCACTCCATTATGGCCGGTCGAAGAAGATCCCACGGGGGCAAATTTACACCCATTGAAATCTTCCGTCCAGCGTGGCACCCTCCTGCGCGTGACCCCTCCCCCTGCCATCGAAGCCCACGGGCTCGTGAAGCGCTACGGCGAAAAGCGCGCGCTGGATGGCGTCGACCTCGACGTCGCGCGCGGCGCGGTGTGCGCCCTGCTCGGCCCCAACGGCGCCGGCAAGACGACGGCCGTCCGCGTCCTCACCACCCTCACCCTCCCCGACGCCGGCACCGCGCGCGTGGCCGGCCACGACGTGGTCGCCGACCCCGTCGCCGTCCGTCGCCGCCTCGGCCTGGCCGCGCAGGACGCGACGGTCGACGAGCTGCTCACCGGCCACGAGAACCTGGTGATGATCGGCGAGCTGCACCACCTCGGGCGCAAGCACGCCAAGGCGCGCGCGACCGAGCTGCTGGAGCAGTTCTCGCTGACCGACGCCGCCGGCAAGCTCGCCAAGGAGTACTCGGGCGGCATGCGCCGGCGCCTGGACCTCGCGGCGACGCTCGTCGCCGAGCCCGAGGTGCTGTTCCTCGACGAGCCGACGACCGGCCTGGACCCGCGTGCGCGCAACGAGCTGTGGGACGTGCTGGACCAGCTCGTCGCCGGCGGCGCCACGCTGCTGCTGACCACGCAGTACCTCGAAGAGGCCGACCGCCTGGCCGACGACATCGTGGTCGTCGACCACGGGCGCGTGATCGCGCGCGGCGACGCGCGCTCGCTCAAGCGCCAGGTCGGCGGCGACCAGCTGCGCGTGATCGTCGCCCGGCGCGACGACGTCGGCGAGGTCGCGCGGATCGTCGAGCGCGTCGTGGGCGCCGCGCCGGTCGTCGACCCGGGCGCGCGCTCGGTCGTCGCGGCGGCGGTCGAGGCCGACGGCGCGGGCGCCGACGGCGATGGCGCGGGCCGCGGCGTCACCGCCCTCGGCGCGCTGGCCGACGCGCTCGGCGAGGCGGGCATCGCGGTCGAGGACCTCGGCCTGGCCCAGCCGACGCTCGACGACGTCTTCCTGACCCTGACCGGCAAGCCCGCGGAGGACCAGTCCGCCGACGGCGCCGCCGACCCATCCGTTCCCGTCGCCGAGGAGGCCGCACGATGAGCACCCAGGCCGCCACCGCGGGCTCCGCGCCCGCGCCCGCCCCCGCCCGCCGCGAGAGCGCCCGGGCCACGTTCCTCTCCGACACCTGGGTTATCGCCCGGCGCGGGATCCTCCACATGCGCCGCCAGCCGGAGGCGCTGTCGGACGCGACGATCCAGCCGGTCATGTTCGTGCTGCTGTTCGCCTACGTCTTCGGCGGGGCGATCAGCGTGCCGGGCGGCGGGAGCTACAAGGAGTTCCTGATGGGCGGAATCTTCGCCCAGACGATCGTGTTCGGCTGCTTCGGCGTCGCGTTGGCGCTGTCCAACGACCGCAACAACGGCGCGATCGACCGCTTCCACTCGCTGCCGATCCCGCGCGCGAGCGTGCTCGCCGGGCACGCGGTGGCGAACCTGATCCGCTCGTTCCTGCCGATCACGTTCATGACGCTCACCGGCCTCGTGGTCGGCTGGCGGATCCACTCCGGCGTGCTGGACGCGCTCGGCGCCTACGGGCTGATGGTCCTGTTCTCGTTCGCGATGATCTGGATCGGCGTGCTGCTCGGCTCGCTCGTGCGGACGCCGGAGGGCGTGCAGGGCGTCGCGTTCGTCGTGATCTTCCCGATCACGTTCATCGCCTCGACGTTCGTGCCGACCTCGACGCTGCCGGGCGTGCTGAAGACGATCGCCGAGTGGAACCCGACGTCGTCGCTGGCCAACGCGCTGCGCCACCTGTTCGACAACCCCGGCGGCACGCTGCCGACCTCCGGCGCGTGGTCGCTGCAGCATCCGGTCGCGTACACGTTCATCTGGGCGATCGCGATCGTCGTGGTGTGCGCGCCGCTGGCCGTCGTGCAGTACCAGCGCTCGATCAAGTCCTAGGTGTCGGGCCGGTCGCGCGGCGCGTCCGCGCCGGCGGCCGGCCCGTCCCTCGACCCCCTCTGACCCCTCTCCCGCTTGGGTCCCGGCCCAAGGTGGCGGATTCCCCCGCGGAACCTCCGGTGCCCCGCGTGCCCTCATGGCGTGGCGCGCGAGCACCGGGGGCTCCGTGTCGCCCGCCGGCCCGGACGACCTCCTGCCGTGTCGACAGGAGGCGCACAGCGTGCTCCCATATCCGATCGCTAGAGTCGGGGATCCGGCTAAATCCCTTCTTCCGGATCACCTATCGCCATGACCGACATCGCCCCTGATTCCGCCCCCTCGCCGCGCGCCGTGATCGTCGGCGCCGGCCCGTCCGGCTTCTACGCCGCCGACCAGCTTCTGGGCGCGGGCTTCGAGGTCGACGTGCTCGACGCGCTGCCGACGCCGTTCGGCCTCGTGCGCGCGGGCGTCGCGCCCGACCACCCGAAGATCAAGTCGGTCACGCGCGTCTACGAGAAGACGGCCAAGAAGGACGGCTTCCGGTTCTTCGGCGGGATCAGGCTCGGCGAGCACATCCGGCGCGCCGAGCTGCTGGAGCGCTACGACGTCGTGCTCTACGCGCTGGGCACCAGCGACGACAACCGCCTCGGGATCCCCGGCGAGGACCGCCCGGGCGTCCACGGCGCCACGCAGTTCGTCGCCTGGTACAACGGCCACCCGGACGCCGCCGACTACGACTACAACCTGGACGTCGAGCGCGCGGTGGTCATCGGCAACGGCAACGTCGCGATGGACGTCGCGCGCATGCTCGTGCTGCATCCCGACGAGCTGGCGCCGACCGACACCGCCGACCACGCGATCGAGGTGCTGGCCGCGTCGAAGGTCACCGAGGTCGTGCTGCTGGGCCGCCGCGGCCCGGCGCAGGCCGCGTTCACCAACCCCGAGCTGCGCGAGCTGGCCGACCTGGAGCGCGCGGGCGTCGAGGTCGACATCACCGACCTGGAGCTGGACGCGGCGTCGGCGAAGTGGCTTCAGGAGGAGGCCGACCCGACCGCGCAGCGCAACGTCGAGGTGCTGCGCGAGTACGCGGCCGCCTCGCCCAAGGACGCGTCGCACAGGATCGTGTTGAAGTTCCTGCGCTCGCCGGTGGAGATCCTCGGCGAGGGCCAGGACGGCGCGGTCACCGGCATCAAGGTGGTGCGCAACGAGATCCAGGCGGGGGAGGGCGGGCGCCTCAGCGCGGTCGCCACCGGCGACGAGGAGGTCATCGAGTGCGGGCTGGTCCTGCGCTCGATCGGCTACCGCGGCAGGCCCGTCGACGACGTGCCCTTCGACGACCGCCGCGGGCTGATCCGCAACGACGGCGGCCGCGTCTGCGACGCGTCCGGCGACGCGCACTCCGGCGAGTACGTCGTCGGCTGGATCAAGCGCGGGCCGTCCGGCGTCATCGGCACCAACAAGAAGGACGCCGCCGACACGGTCGCCAAGATCGTCGAGGACCGCGACGCGGGCAAGCTGAACGCGCCGGCGATCACCGACCCCGACGCGATCGCCGCCTTCTACGCCGAGCGCGCGCCGGACGCCGTGACGTGGGCGGGCTGGCAGGCGATCGACGCCCACGAGAAGGCCAGCGGCGAGCCCCACGGTCGGCCGCGCGTCAAGCTCGTGCGGCTCGCGGACCTGTTCGAGCGCTCGCGCGCGACGACCGCGGGGTAGGGCGCCGCGCGGGCCCGCGAACGGGCACCCGCGCGAGCACCGACGGCGCGTCTGCTCTACCGTCGGCCCATGACCACGATCCTCGCGTCGGGCACGACGCAGATCCTCCTGGCCACCGGCGCGGGCGCGTTCGCGATCGTCGTCGGCGGCATCGGCGTGTACTTCACGCTCGATGCCGAGGACCGCGGCAAGCTCGGGGTCCTGCTCCGCCACCCGCTGAAGACGATCTTCACCGAGGACGAGCCGGACCCCGACGACTTCTAGCCGCTCGGCGCCGCGACGTCGCCGTCGCCGTCGCCGTCGGTGGGCGCCTCGAGTTGAGGGGCGATCCTGCCGATGCTAAAGTCAGCACTTGATGACTTGGTCCGGCGACACCGGCGCCTGATGGGGCTCGCGACGATCGTCGCTCTCGGCACGTGGGTCGTCGCCGCGCTCGACCGGCTGGTCAGCCGTCGCCGCGACGGTGATCGCTGACCGAATTTGACTGTGAAGTAGCGTTTGCCCGGTCGCGAACGCGAAGCTACTTTGCCGGTCCATGGCGACCAAGAAGGAAAAGGCCGAACGCCGCGCGTCGCTGCGACCCCATCCCGCCCGGGATCAGATCCTGGACGTGATGCGCAGCTACGGGCAGCCGATCAGTCCGACCCAGCTGGCCCGGATCACGGGCACCACGCTGGGCTCGACGGCCTATCACGTCCGCACCTTGGTCTCCGCCGGGCTCGTCGAGTTGGCCGACGAGGGCCGCGTCCGTGGCGCGGTCGAGCACTTCTACGCGCTCGTCCCCGGCAGCCAGGGGGACATCCGGCTCACCGACCCGGTCACGCAGCTGCTCGGACTCTGCGGCGCGTTGACCCTGCCCGACCCCGATGGCGGCTATCCGCGGCCGGCCGTGATCGACGACGTCGCCCGTGAGCGGTTGACGGCGATCATCGCGCAGCTGTCCCCCGAGGTGCAGCAGATCGTGGCCGAGGCGCTCGCGCGCGCCGACGCGCGGCGACAGGGTTAGGTCGCCGCCGGGCCCGGCGGTGGTCCCGCGGCGTCGCGACGCACGAGCGCGGCGACCGTCCGCTCGAGCGCCTCGATGCGCTCGGCCACCGTCGGGTCCTCGTCCTCGCGCTCGACCGCGTCGCCGATGTCGGGGACGGTGAACCAGGCGTAGGGCAGGTGGCACGCGGCGGCGATCACGCGCAGGTGCGTCTCCTCGGCGCGGCCGCGGACCGTCCCGAGGTCCTTCAGCGTGGAGCGGCTCAGCGGCGTGCGCGCCGCCAGCTCCTCCCAGGAGTTGATGTCGGCCAGCGCCATCGCGGCGCGGATGCGCCGCCGGATCTCGTCCTGCTCGAGCACGTGGAGCTCTTGACCGTACGGGGACAGAATCGGTCAGGAGTTGACAGCTTTGTGCCTACTGGCTATATTCCGGCCATTCCTGTTCGTCCTCGACAGAAGCGGCGATCTCAACCGTCGCCGGATGGCGGCTCGCGGACCGCCTCGACCAGCAGGTCCTCCAGCCCGGACCATCCCGTCGCGCGCGTGCGCCACAGGCGCTCGGCGCCGGCCCCGGCCCCGCGGGTCCCGGCCTCCACGATCAGACCGGCGTCGGCGAGACGGCGCACGTGGTAGGCGGTCGCGCTGGTCGTGAGCCCCGACAGCGCCGCGAGGTCGCTCGCGCTGCCCGGCGCGCGCTCGAACAGGACGAGCGCGCGCAGACGCACGGGATGGCCGATCGCGGCCAGGAAGTCGGGGTCGAGCATGGGCGGCGTCGTCCGACCCTACGCCGTCCGGCGGTCGACCACCTCGACATGCGGTGTGGACGAGAACTCCGAGTGCTCGCGCAGTGCGATGGCTGAGCCGGTCCCGGCGCGCGTGCTCGCCGCGATCGCCCACCCGCTCCGGCTCGCGCTGCTCGTCGCGCTCGAGGCCCGCGAGGGCACGCCCGCCGAGCTGGCCGCCGCGACCGGCGTGACCGAGCCCGAGGTCGAGCAGGCGCTGGCCGTCCTGCACGACGTCGGCCTCGTCGCCGCCGGCACGCGCCGCGGCGCGCTGGCCACCACCGGTCGGGGATGGGCGGAGGTCGCCGTGCGGCTCGCGCGGCTCGACGACGCCGGCCGCCAGGGCTGACCCGGCCGCGCCGGTCGCCGCCGACCGTCGCGCCGTCGGCGCCGAGCGGGCAGAATGCGCCGGTGGCCTACATCTCGCTTCGCCGCGTGGTGGTCCTCGCGGTGCTCCAGGTCGCCATCCTGGCGTTCCTCTTCACCCGTCACGGCCACGGCCATGAGGCGATCGCGCGCTCGCCGACGCCGACCCCGACGGTCGACCGCTTCGACGCCGGCCGGGCGCTGGCGACCGTCCGCCTCCAGCTCGCCGCCGGCCAGCGGCCCGCGGGCTCGCCGCAGCTGCGCCGCGTCGCCGAGAAGCTGCGCGCCAAGCTGCCCGACGCCCACTTCGAGGACGTCCCGGTCGCCGATCCGACCCACCCGCTGAGGAACATCGTCGGCCGGCTGCCCGGGACGCAGCCCGCGATCGTGCTCGGCGCGCACTACGACACCGAGTACCACCCCAAGGGCTTCGTCGGCGCCAACGACGCGGCCGCCGCGGTCGGCACGGTGATCGAGGTCGCGCGCGACCTGAAGGCCATGAAGCGTCCCAAGGACGCGCCCGAGATCGACTTCGTGCTCTTCGACGGCGAGGAGGAGCCGTTTCCCACCAACGACTTCTACCGCGACGCGCTGCGCGGATCCAAGGCCTACGTGAACGCCCATCCGGGGCAGACGCGCGCGATGCTCCTGCTCGACTACATGGGCAACCGCGGCGTCCGCCTGCCGCGCGAGGCCACGTCCAACGCCCGGCTCTGGTCGACCGTCCGCGTGGCGGCCCGCCGCGTCGGCGTCGGGGCGGTCTTCCCCAACGTCCCGGAGACGTCGATCATCGACGACCACTCGCCGTTCCTGGCCGCCGGGACCCCGGCCGTCGACTTCATCGACTGGTCCTATCCCGTCAAGGACACCATCCGCGACACCTACGACCAGCTGTCGGAGCGCGCGATCGACGCGGTGGGGGAGACCGTCGTCGAGCTGCTGCGCACCTACAAGTAGGGGAACCGCCCGGCGCCTAGGCCGAAACCACGCGGTCGCGTCCCGCGGCTTTGGCCTGGTAGAGCGCGCGGTCGGCGGCGTCCATCAGCGCGCCCGGCTCCTCGCCGCCCGGCGAGGTCACCAGGCCGGCCGAGAACGTCACGCCGTCGGGCAGCGTCCCGCGCAGCCGCTCGATCAGCGCGGTCGCGCCGACGGTGTCGCAGGCGGGCAGCAGCAGCGCGAACTCCTCGCCGCCCCAGCGCGCCAGCACGTCGGTCGCCCGCAGCGAGCCGCTCCACACCGCGGCCGCCGCGCGCAGCAGCCGGTCGCCGGCCAGGTGGCCGTGGCGGTCGTTGTAGGCCTTGAAGTGGTCGAGGTCGAGCATGGCCACCGACAACGGCTGGCCCTGGCGCTCGGCGACCGCCAGCTCCTGGCGCAGCAGCTCGTCCCACGCGCGGCGGTTGGGCAGGCCGGTCAGGTCGTCGGTGCGCGTCAGCTCGTCCAGGCGCCCGAGCAGGTCGGCGCGCTGCATCGCCAGCGCCGCCTCGCCGGCCAGCACGCCGATCATCATCATCTCGCCGTCGTCGATCGCCTCGCGCCGTCGCGGCCAGGAGATCGCCAGGACGCCGCGGACGCCGCCGGAGTCGGCGATCGGATGGAAGAGCACGGAGGCGGCGCCCAGCTGCGAGACCAGCCGCCGGTCGCAGTGCGGGGAGGACGCGGCGTCGGCGACGAACAGCGGCTGCCCGCTGTCCATCGTCACGCGCGCGCCGTGCTCGTGCGCGTCGGCGGCGACCCGGTAGGGCGTGCCGGCCTCGGGGCGCGCCGCGGTCGACGTCAGGTCGGCGTCGCGACCGCTCTCCCACAGGCACGCGGCGTCGGCGCCGTCGAGCAGCGCCAGCGCGGTGCGGCAGATCGCCGGGCGCGCCTCGAGCGGGTCGCAGTGCCCGATCTCGCGCACGACGTCGGCGATCGTCGCCAGCCGCTCGGCGTGATGGCGCTGCGCGGCCTCGTGGGCGCGCAGCTCGGTGACGTCGCGGACCGTGTTGAGGAACGAGCGGCTGCCGTCGCCCAGGTCCGTCGGCACGCACGAGATCACGGCCGGGAAGCGCGTGCCGTCGGCACGCACCAGCTCGATGTCGAACGCGCCGCCGCCGTCGGCGACAACCCGCGCCACCAGCTCGGCGTTGCGCTCCCAGGAGTCCGCGGGCCAGAACGGGAACGGCACGGTCGCGCCGACGAGCTGGTGCTCGGCGAAGCCGGTGATCGCGGTGAGCGCCGGGTTGACCTGGATGATCGCGCCGTCGCGCGTGAGCGCGAAGCCCTCCGACATCGCGCCGAGGATCGCCCCCGACCGGCCGACGACCGAGCGCAGGTGCTCGACCAGCGACAGCACCGAGAAGCCCAGCGCGGCGGCGACGACGAGCATCAGCGCGCCCGCGCGCCAGCCGCTGGACGGGTGCGTGTCCGACGCGACGAGGATCGGGACGAAGAAGACGACCGCGACGCCGACCAGGACGAGCACGAGCTGGGTGCGGTGGCGGGCGAGCGCCGCCCACATCACGGGCATCAGCAGCAGCGGCCCGAAGCCCGCGCTGGGCCCGACGCCCTCGCGCAGCAGGAACGTCGCGGCGAGCATCGCGAACAGCGACGCGAGCGTCGTGCCGCGGCGCTGGCGGCCGAAGGCGGACGCGGCCAGGCCGGCGCCCGCGGCCACCAGGAGGACGAGCGCGGACGCGACCTCCGCCGGGTCGAGGTGCTGCTCCAGCGGCAGCAGCCCGACCACGACGACCAGCGCCGCTCCGTACGGGAGCAGGAGCCGGCGCGCGGACCGGGAGACGGGAAGTTCGGTTGTGGCCATGAAGGTGACGGGAGCGGGACGGTCGGGGCCTGGGCCGACCGGCTCATCCGCATGGTCGGCCGCGCGGGCCCCGGGCTGGAGCGCGAACGCGCCCGCTCGGACGAGCGCGTCCCACCAGGTCGGGTGGGGTAGGAAGGCGGTCATGGCCCAGCGCACATCGCCTCCGTTCCGCGCCGACCACGTCGGGAGCCTGCTGCGCCCGCCCGCGCTGCTCGACGCCCGCGCCGAGCACGCCGCCGGCCGGATCGACGACGCCGAGCTGCGGGCGCGCGAGGACGACGCGATCCGCGACGTCGTCGCGATGCAGAAGGAGGTCGGCCTGCGCAGCGTCACCGACGGCGAGTTCCGCCGCGCGTCGTGGCACATGGACTTCATCTACGAGCTGGACGGCGTCACCAAGGCGCCGGGCGACCTGAAGGTCCGGTTCCACAACGCCGAGGGCGACATCGAGTTCACGCCGGCGGCGATGCGCATCGACGGCCGCCTCGGCGTGTCGGAGACGATCTTCGGCGACGCCTTCGCGTTCCTGCGCCAGACCGCGGCGCAGCTCGCGCCCGGGCTGACGCCGAAGCTCACGATCCCGTCGCCGTCGATGGTCCACTACCGCGGCGGGCGCGCGTCGATCGACGCGTCGGTCTACCCCGACATGGAGGCCTTCTGGGGCGACCTGACCGCGGCCTACGCCGAGCAGGTCCGGCGCCTGGGCGACGCGGGCTGCACGTACCTGCAGTTCGACGACACCTCGCTGGCCTACCTCAACGACCCCGAGCAGCGCAAGCACGTCGCCGCGATCGGCGGCGACGCCGAGCACCAGCACGAGGCCTACATCAAGCACATCAACGAGGCCCTGGCGGCGCGGCCCGAGGGCATGAGCGTCACCACGCACATGTGCCGCGGCAACTTCCGCTCCTCGTGGGTGGCCGAGGGCGGCTACGACTTCGTCGCCGAGGCGCTGTTCGACCAGCTGGAGGTCGACGGGTTCTTCATGGAGTGGGACGACGCGCGCAGCGGCGGCTTCGAACCGCTGCGCTTCGTCCCCAAGGGCAAGGTCGTCGTCCTCGGCCTGGTGACGACCAAGCGCGGCGAGCTGGAGAGCGCCGACGAGCTCAAGCGCCGCATCGAGGAGGCGTCGCGGTTCGTGGACGTCGACCAGCTCTGCCTGTCGCCGCAGTGCGGCTTCTCCTCCACCGTCGAGGGCAACGCCCTCACCTATGAGCAGGAGGTCGCCAAGCTGCGCCGCGTGGTCGAGGTCGCGGAGGACGTCTGGGGCGCCTGACGCGGCGCTGCGCAGCCTTCACGCAGCAAACCTGCAGAAAGATGTCCACTTTCCTGGACATCCCTCAAACAGGGGATGCAGCCGACGATCACGGGACCGAGCATGCGTCCTCCGTCGACATCCCCCGTCGTTCCGTCCACCGGCGCGAGCCCCGTCGCCCGGCGACCGTGGTTGGACCACTGGCTGGAGAGCTGCCGCGACCTCGCCGAGCTGAAGGCCTCGCACCCGATGGTCGACGCCGTCATCGACGAGATCGACGGCCGCATGATCCGCGTCGGCGACCAGTGGCTCGCCGACTTCGCGTCGTGCAACTACCTGGGCTTCGACCTCGACCGCGAGATCATCGACGCGGTCCCGGCCTACCTCGACGCGTGGGGCACGCACCCGAGCTGGTCGCGCCTGCTCGGCTCGCCGGTGCTCTACGAGCGGATCGAGACCGAGCTGACCGAGCTGCTGGGCTGCGAGGACACGCTGGTCCTGCCGACGATCACCCACATCCACCTGTCGGTGATCCCGCTGCTGGCCGCCTCGGGCACGATCTTCCTCGACGCCCGCGCGCACAAGACGATCTACGACGGCTGCCAGGCCGCCCGCGCCCGGGGCGCCGCGGTGCGCCGCTTCCGCTTCGAGGACCCCGACCACCTCGACGAGCTGCTGGGCGCCGAGCGCGACCCCACGCGCCTGGTCTGCATGGACGGCGTGAACTCGATGACCGGCAACCCGCCGGACCTCCCGGCCTTCGCCGAGGTCGCGCGCAGGCACGGCGCGCTGCTGTACGTCGACGACGCGCACGGCTTCGGCGTCATCGGCGAGCGCGGGGCGGGGATCGCCAACCCCTACGGGTCGAAGGGCAACTCGATCGTCCGCCACTTCGGCGAGTCCTACGACAACCTGATCCTCGTCGGCGGGTTCTCCAAGTCCTACAGCTCGCTGCTGGCGTTCATCGCCTGCCCGACGCCGGTCAAGGACCTGCTGAAGGTCGCGGCGCCGCCGTATCTCTACTCCGGCCCCTCGCCGGTCGCGTCGCTGGCCACGGTGCTGGCCGGGCTGAAGGTCAACCGCGAGCGCGGGGACGCGCTGCGCGACGAGCTGCGGCGCCTGACGCGCCGGACGCTCGAAGGCCTGGAGCGCCTGGACATCCACACGCCCAACCGCTCCGGGCTGCCGATCGTCGAGATCCCGCTGCGCGACCACGAGCAGATCGACTCCGTCGGGCGCTTCCTCTTCGAGCGCGGCGTCTACGTGACGCTCGCCGCCTACCCGCTGGTCCCCAAGGACGAGGTCGGGTTCCGCGTCCAGCTGACCGCGGCCAACACCGACGCCGAGGTCGACACGCTGCTCGGCGCGCTGGAGGAGCTGGCGGGCCGCGGCGTGCTGCGCCCGGCCGGCGAGCTGCCCACGCCCACCAGGAGCGCCGCATGACCATCGAGCGAGGAGGAGGGCTGCGTCGCTGGGCGTGGGCCGGCTTCCTGGCGTTCGGCCTCGTCCTGTCGCTGCTGCACCTCGCGGTGCCGCCGCTGAAGGGCGACTTCTACGTGATGTCGGCCATCGGCTTCGCGCCGGTCGTCGGCATCCTCGCGGCGATCAAGCTGCACAAGCCGGAGACCAAGGCCCCGTGGCTGTGGTTCGCCCTCGGGTTCCTGCTCTTCTGGCTCGGCGACCTCTACACCTACAGCTACCCGAAGATCACGGGCAACGAGGTCACGCCGTTCCCGTCGATCGGCGACGCGTCCTACATCGCGGTCTACCCGGCGTTGATGGTGGGGTTGCTGCTGCTCGTCCGGCGGCGCGCCGAGCGCTCGACCGACCGCGGCGCGACCGACGCCATGATCTTGACCATCGGCCTGGCGGTCCCGCAGTGGATCGTGCTGATGGCGCCCAACCTGCACGTCGACGAGCTCGGCACGCTGGCCAAGCTGGTGTCGATCGCCTACCCGTTCGGCGACGTGTTGCTGCTGGCCGCCGCGCTGCGCCTGGCGCTCGACGGCGGCAAGCGCGGCATGGCCTTCCACCTGATGGCCTCGGCGATCGTCCTGCTGCTGCTCACCGACTTCGTCTACGGCATCAAGCTGCTGCACGGCACCTACAACAACCAGCTGTGGCTCGACCTCGGCTGGGACGGCTTCTACGTGCTGTGGGGCACGGCGGCGCTGCACCCGTCGATGCGGATCCTCGACCACGGCCGCCCGGCCCGCTCGGTGCTGACGCGGACGCGGCTGGCGCTGCTGACCGTCGCGTCGCTGATCGCCCCGGCCGTCGAGCTGCTGCACGACTTCCACCGCCGCGACTGGGACATGGCGGTCGTCACCGGTGCCGCGATCGTGCTGTTCGGGCTGGTCGTCGTCCGCATGCGCGGGCTGATGCGCCACCAGGAGCGCTCGATGGAGCGCGAGCGCGCGCTGGCCCGCGCCGGCGCGGCGCTGGTCGCCGCCGGCACCCGCGAGGAGCTGGAGGCGGTCGCGGTCACCGCGGCGCGCGAGCTGGCGGGCGCGGGCACGGCGGTCGAGCTGCGCGACGCCGAGCGCTTCACGTCGGTCGACCGCCTGGCGTTGACCCGGCACGACGCCGTGGTCGTCGACCTGGCGCCGCGCGAGGGCGCGGCGTCGGTGCTGATCGCGTCGGGGCCCGCGGTGGCCGAGCGCGCGGTGCGCGAGATCCTGAACGCCTTGGGCACGCAGGTCGTGCTCGCCTTCGAGCGCGCGGCGCTCACCGAGGAGCTGGTGCGCCGCCAGAGCGAGGCGCGCTTCGCCTCGCTGGTGCAGCACTCCAGCGACCTCATCACGGTGCTCGCGTCGGACGCGACGATCGCCTACCAGTCGCCGGCGATCGAGCGGGTCCTCGGCTGGGCGCCCGAGGAGGTCGTCGGGCGGCGCATCGACGACCTGATGGAGCAGGGCGAGGGGTCCAGGTTGTTGCGGTTGATCGCCGACGGCGCCACCGCGCCGGTGGCGTCGCAGACGCTGGAGACCACGCTGACCCACAAGGACGGCACCACCCGGCAGTTCGAGGTGCTGTTCACCAACTTGACGCACGACCCGGCCGTGGGCGGGATCGTGTTGAACTCGCGCGACGTCAGCGAGCGCAAGGCCTTCGAGCGCCAGCTCGCCCACCAGGCCTTCCACGACCCGGTCACCGGCCTGCCGAACCGGGCGCTGTTCGTGGAGCGCGTGCGCCACGCGATCGCCCGGTCGCGGCGCGAGCACCGCGGGCTCGGGATCGTCTTCATCGACCTCGACGACTTCAAGATCATCAACGACTCGCTCGGCCACGCGGCCGGCGACGAGGTCCTGACCCAGGTCGCCCAGCGCCTGGCGCTGAGCATCCGCGCCAGCGACACCGCGGCGCGGTTCGGCGGCGACGAGTTCGCCGTGCTGCTGGAGGACATCGAGGGCGTCCAGGAGGCGGCCGACGCGGCCGAGCGCATCATGGAGGCCATCGGCGCGCCGCTGACCGCGGCGCACAAGGAGGTCGCGCTGCGCTGCTCGCTGGGCATCGCGATCGCGGCCGAGGACGGAACCTCCGACGCCGACGAGTTGATCCGCGACGCCGACGCGGCGATGTACATCGCCAAGCGCGACGGCAAGGGCGGCTACCGGCTGTTCGAGCCCGAGATGCACGAGGGCGTCCTGCAGCGCCTGGAGCTGCGCACCGACCTGCAGCGCGCGCTGGCCGAGGGCCAGCTCGAGCTCTACTACCAGCCGGTCGTCCGACTGGAGGACGGCACGGTGTCCGGCGTCGAGGCGCTGCTGCGCTGGAACCACCCGGAGCGGGGGATGGTCGGGCCCGACCAGTTCATCCCGCTGGCCGAGGAGACCGGGCTGATCGTGCCGATCGGCCGCTGGGTCCTGCGCCAGGGCTGCCGCGAGGGGCGGCGCCTGCTGGACGGCCTGCCGGGCGACAAGCCGGCGTCGCTGGCGATCAACCTGTCGTTGAAGCAGCTGCAGCACTCCGACGTGGTGGCCGACGTGCGCGACGCGCTGGAGGAGTCCGGGCTGGAGCCGCGGCGGCTGACGCTGGAGATCACCGAGAGCGTGCTGATGGCCGACACCGACCTGGCCGTGCAGCGGCTGGCCGACCTGAAGGGCCTGGGCGTCAAGCTCGCGCTGGACGACTTCGGCACGGGCTACTCGTCGCTGTCCTACCTGTCGCGGTTCCCGGTCGACGTGCTGAAGATGGACCGGTCGTTCCTGCGCGACGGCGCGTCGCCGCAGGCGACCGACCTGGCCAACGCGGTCGTGGCGCTCGGGTCGACGCTGTCGCTGGAGGTCGTCGCCGAGGGCATCGAGCTGCGGGAGCAGTGGAACACGCTGCGCGCGCTCGGGTGCGACCTCGGGCAGGGCTTCTACTTCGCCAAGCCGATGGACGCCGAGTCGGCGCGCACGTTCCTCGCCCAGGGCGCCGCCGGGACACCTCCCGCCGGCGTGCCCGCGGGCGACGATGCACCATAGTTACGAGGGCCTGGACGGCCTCGGCGCCGGACCGGCCGGCGCCGGCCGGGACGGCGGCTCGCTCCTGACGCCGCTGCGCGAGCGCGACTTCCGCCTGCTGTGGACGGGCGCGACCGCGTCGCTGCTGGGCGACGGCGCGTTCTTGGTGGCCTTGGCCTGGCAGGTGTACGCCATGGCCGGCGGCGGGCCGACCGGCATGTCGCTGGTCGGCATCGCGATGACGGTCCCGACGATCGCGTTCCTGCTGATCGGCGGCGTGGCCAGCGACCGGCTGGAGCGCCGGTGGCTGCTGGTCGGCGCCGACCTGCTGCGGGCGTTGTCGGTGGCCTTGCTGGCCGGGCTGGCGATCGGCGGGCAGCTCGCGCTGTGGCACGTGGTCGTGCTGAGCGCGCTGTACGGGACCGGCAGCGCGTTCCACGCGCCGGCCTTCGACGCGCTGGTGCCCGAGATCCTGGCGGGCGAGCGCCTCACGCAGGCCAACGCGCTGGACCAGCTCGTGCGGCCGCTGGCGCTGCGGCTGGCCGGCCCGGCGCTGGGCGGCGTCCTGGTCGGCGTCGCCGGCGCGGGCGGGGTCTTCCTGCTGGACTGCGCGACGTTCCTGATGGCCGCCGGGACCGTGTTGATGATGTCGCCCGCGCGCGGCGATCGCGCGCGCGCCGAGGGCGGGTCGTTGTTGGCGGACCTGCGCACCGGCTGGCGCTTCGTGCGCTCCCACGCGTGGCTGTGGGCGACGTTCGCGTCCGCCGCGGTCGCCTACCTGCTCTTCATGGGGCCGGTCGAGGTCCTGCTGCCGTGGATCGTCAAGGAGGGGATGGGCGGCAGCGCGTTCGACCTCGGGCTGGTGTTCGCCGCCGGCGGCCTGGCCTCGATGGCCTGCGCGGTCGCGCTCGGCCGCTTCGGCCTGCCGCGCCGCGGGATCACGTGGATGCTGCTGGCCTGGACGCTGGCGACCGTGGCCGTCGCCGGCTACGGCGCGGCGACCGCGATCTGGCAGCTCATGCTCGCGAGCGCGCTGTTCAACGGGCTGGAGACCGCGGGCACGATCGTCTGGGCGACGACCAAGCAGCGCCACGTCCCGGCGGCGCTGCTGGGCCGCGTCTCGTCGCTGGACTGGCTCATCTCCGTCGGCCTGCTCCCGCTCTCCTTCGCGCTCACCGGCCCGGTCTCCGGCGCCATCGGCGCGCGGACGACCCTGATCGCCGCCGGCCTCCTCGGCGCCCTCGTCACCTTCGCCGCCCTCTTCGTGCCGGGCATGCGCACGCTCGACGACCGCGCGAGCGGACCGTCCAGGCGTCCGCTCCGGAACCGATGGCGTCTTCGTGTTCTATGACGACACCAAGGCGCCATCGGTCGGCGGGGTGGGAGTCGTTAGGGTCTTGCCATGCCCGCCGTTGTCGTCGTGAGTTCCGGTCTGGTGCGCGTCTTCGGCGGCGGGAGCCGCGGCTGATGGGCGTTCGCCGCGTCGTGCCCAACCTGCAGGCGCCCGAGCCCGGGCAGGCCAAGGCGTTCTGCGAGGACGTGCTGGGCCTGGAGCCGGTGATGGACCAGGGCTGGGTCGTCACCTACGCCGCGCCGGGGAACCTCGGCGCGCAGCTGACGTTCCTCAGCCACGACGCGTCGGCGCCGGTCGCGCCGCACGTCTCGGTCGAGGTCGACGACGTCGACGCCGCCTACGCGGCCGCCCAGGCCGCCGGCCACGAGATCGTGCACCCGCTGACCGACGAGCCGTGGGGCGTGCGGCGGTTCTTCGTGCGCGAGCCGGCCTCGGGCGCGGTGGTCAACGTGCTGACGCACCGGGACCGATGAGCGCGGGCGGCGCGAGCCGTCCCAGCTGACATGTTCTCCGACAGCAAGGCCTTCAGCGGCTTCGCGGTGCCCGACGTCGACGCGGCCGAGGCGTTCTACGGCGAGACGCTCGGCCTCCGCGTCACCAACGACCACGGGCTGCTCACGCTGCACCTCGACGGCGGCGCCCGGCCGACGATCGTCTACCCCAAGCCCGACCACGTCCCGGCGACCTACACGATCCTCAACTTCCCGGTCGAGGACGTCGGCGCGGCGGTCCGCGAGCTGGCCGAGCGCGGCGTCGAGGTCATCCGCTACGACGGCATGCCCCAGGACGACGACGGCGTGATGCGCGGCAACGGCCCGGACATCGCCTGGTTCACCGATCCGGCGGGCAACATCCTGTCGGTGATCAAGCCCGACCGGCCCTAGTCCTCGTCGGCCCACGCCGGGCCGGTGCGCTCGTCGACCTTCAGCAGCAGCCGCTGGAGGGTCGTGCGCTCGGGGCCCGTCAACCCGGACAACAGGCGCTCCTCGGCGGAGCGCACCGCCGCGTCGACCGCGTCGCGCTTGGCGCGGCCCGCGGCGGTGATCGAGACGATGTGACGGCGGCGGTCGGCCGCGTCGCGCGTGCGCTCCAGCAGGCCGGCCGCCTCCAGCCGGTTGAGCATCGTCACCAGGTTGCTGGGGTCGACCGCGAGCTGGTCGATCAGCTGCCGCTGGCTGAGTGGACCGGTCGCCCGCAGCCGCAGCAGGATCTCCGCCTCGCGCCCGTTGAGCCCCAGCGGCGCGAGCGCGTCGGCGATCCACCGGCGCGCCACGAAGCCCACCTTGTTCAACAGGAAGCCCGGCTGGGTGAACCGCGTCTCGGGCGTCAGGCGGCGGCTGGTCATCGCGCGGCGAGCCTACCGGACGGTGGTCGCCCGCAGATCATCGGCATCTACCGATGATTGACAGCAGCCATCGATCTGCTATCAATGTCTTTAATCTCGACTGACTTTGTCGAGTTTACATCGGCCTCCGCCCTTCCTCCATGTCCGCCGTCACGCCCGTACCCATCGCGCCCGCCGCCGTCGCCCGGCGCCGCCGCCCGCGCACGCCCTCGCGCCGCTCGCTGCTGGGGCTCGCCCGCCGCGGCAGCGGCGTCCTGCTGATCCTCGTCCTCTGGGAGCTGAGCACCGCCGTGCTCGGCCTCTTCGAGCCCAACGTGCTGCCGTCGCCCAGCACGGTCGTCGCCACGTTCCGGGACCTGGTCAAGGACGGTGACCTGATCGGCCAGGTCGGCACGTCGATCCGGCGCGCCGCGCTCGGCGCGGCGCTCGGGGTCTCGGTCGGCGCCACGCTCGGTGCCGTCTCCGGCCTCTGGCGGCTGGGGGAGGACCTCGTCGACGCGCCCGTCCAGATGCTGCAGGCCGTCCCGTTCACGGCGGTCGTCCCGCTGTTCATCGTGTGGTTCGGGATCGGCGAGCTGCCCAAGATCCTCATCATCGCCTTCGGCGCGGCGTTCCCGATGTACCTGAACGTCTACGGCGCGATCCGCAACACGGACATCAAGCTCGTCGAGGCCGCCAAGGTCTTCGGGCTCTCCAAGCCCGCGCTGATCCGGCACGTGATCCTGCCGTCGGCCGCGCAGCCCGCGCTCGTCGCGCTGCGCCAGTCGCTGGCGATCTCGGTCGTCGCGCTCGTCGCCGCCGAGCAGCTCAACGCCTCCAGCGGCATCGGGTTCATCCTCGGCCAGGCGCGCGAGTTCCTGCGCGCGGACATCGTGCTGGTGTGCATCGGGATCTACGCCGCGCTGGGCCTCACCGGCGACCTGATCGCCCGCTCCCTCGAACGCCGCCTGCTCGCCTGGCGCCGGACCTATCGCGGGGCGTAGGCGACCATGACCACCAACAACTCGGTGACCGTCCGCGGCCTGCGCCGCGCCTACGGCGAGCGCACGGTCCTGCGCGACCTGGACCTCGACGTCGCCGACGGCGAGTTCGTGGCGCTGCTCGGCCAGACCGGCTGCGGCAAGACCACGCTCCTGCGCGTCCTCGCCGGCCTGGACCCCGCCACGGCCGGGACCGTGCAGGCGCCGGGCCGTCCCGCCGTCGTCTTCCAGGAGCCGCGCCTGCTGCCCTGGAAGCGCGTACTGGACAACGTGACGCTCGGGCTCTCGGGCGCCCAGGACCGGGCCCGCGACGCGCTGCGCGAGGTCGGCCTGGAGGCCCACGCCGGCGCCTGGCCGCTGACGCTGTCGGGCGGCGAGGCCCAGCGCGTCGCGCTGGCCCGCGCGCTGGTGCGCGAGCCGCGCCTGCTGCTGCTCGACGAGCCCTTCGCCGCGCTCGACGCGCTGACCCGGATCAAGATGCACGCCTTGGTCGGCGACCTCTGGCGCGCGCACCGCCCGGCGGTCCTGCTGGTCACCCACGACGTCGACGAGGCGCTGCTGCTCGCCGACCGGGTGATCGTCATGGCCGACGGCCGCATCGCCCACCACGAGCGCATCGACGCCGACCATCCGCGCGACCGCACGGACCCCTGGTTCGAGCGGCTGCGCGCCGACCTCCTCGCCCAACTGGGCGTTCACGAGTCAACCACCCCAACAAGGATCCCCGCATGACGTTCTCGCGCCACCGAACCCGCACGCTCGCGCTGACCGCGAGCGTGCTCGCCGCCGCCGCCCTGACGACGACGGCCTGCGGCAGCGGCGACGACGGCGCCGCGACCGCCGCGTCGTCCGCGAGCGGCGCGGGCGCCGTCGCGGGCGGCGGAGGCACGGTCCGCATCGCGCTGATCGGCACGACCGGCCCGACCGCCGCGGCCAAGAACGACGGGTCGCTGGCCAAGGACCTCGCCAAGGTCGGCGCCAAGGTCCAGTTCACCGGCCAGTTCCCGGCCTTCGCGCCCGCCGCCGAGGCGATCAACGCGGGCGCGCTGGACGCCGCGCAGGGGTCGATCTCCTCCGCGGTCGGCGCGCTGGCCCAGAAGCCGAGCTTCAAGATCTACGCCGCGCAGCTCGACAACGCCAAGTCGGAGGGGATCCTGGTCAAGGACCCCAACATCAAGAGCGTCGCCGACCTGGTGGGCAAGAAGGTCGCGGTCAACCCCAAGGGCACCGGTGAGTACCTGTTGTTGAAGGCCCTGGAGAAGAACGGCGTCGACCCGGCCAAGGTCGAGCGCGTGTACCTGGGCGCCGCCGACGGCGCGACCGCGTTCTCCTCCGGCAAGGTCGACGCGTGGGCCGCGTGGGGCGATTTCGTGGCCACCGCCAAGGCCAAGGGCGCGCGGCTGCTGGCCGACGGCGACCAGGTCGGCTCCGAGAACGACACGATCTGGGTGATCTCCGACACGTTCCTGAAGGCGCACCCGGCGACGGTCAAGGCGCTGTACGAGAACCAGGTCCGCCACTCCCAGGAGGAGCACGCCGACCCGGAGGGCGCGGTCGCCCAGGAGAACACCGGCGCGATCAAGTTGGACGACAAGGCGGCGGCGATCCTGGCCGACAACTACCGCGACCAGGACCCGGTCGCCAAGATCGACGCGACGTTCCAGCGGCGCTTCGGCGACGTCTCGGCGTTCTTCGCCGCCCAGAAGGTCATCCCGACCAAGCTCGACCCGGCGACGTTCACCGTCGACGCGACGACGCTCGGAGGCTGACGGAGGTGGCCGAGCTGTTCTACACCCGCTGCCCGGTCCCGACGGCGACCGGGATCGCCGCCGGGCTGGGCTGGCTGCCCGCGGACGCGCGGTCGCTGCAGGACGGCGCGGTCTCCACCGCGCTGCGCGCCGAGCACTTCACCCACGAGCTGACGTCGCTGATCCGCGAGGGCGGCAACGTCCCGGCGCTGTGGGCGCGCTCACGTGGCGCGGACACGCGGCTGATCGGGCTGACGTGGATCGACGAGCGCCAGGCGATCGTGGTGCGGCCGGAGGACGGGGCGGGTGGGGACCGGATCTCGCTGGCCGGCCTCCGGGTCGCGGTGCCGCGGCGGCCGGCGGAGCGGATCGACTTCTGGCGCGCGATGGCCCTGGCGGGCTTCGCCGGCGCGCTGGCGCTGGAGGGCGAGACGCTGGGCGCGGTCGCGCTGGTGGACGTCGAGTCCGCGCCGGACGGCCGTGGGCCCGACGGCTTCGCGCCCGAGGTCGACGCGGTGGCGGCGGGGCGCGCGGACGCCGCCTACGTCAAGGGCGCGCCCGGCCTGGAGGCCGCCGCCCGCGCGGGCCTGGTCGTCGGGATCGACCTCGACGACGTGCCCGATCGCACGACCCGCGTCAACAACGGCACGCCGCGCCCGATCACCGTCCACGCCCGGCTGCTGGAGGAGCGGCCCGACGACGTGGTGGCCTTCGTCGCCACGCTGCTGCGGGCCGCCGACTGGGCGGCGGAGCACCCCGACGAGGTCGCGGGCGCGCTGGCGCGCGAGACCTACGCCGACGCCACCTACGTGGCCGGCGCCTACCGCGACGACTTCCACCGCTCGCTGCACCTCGACCTCGGCGACGAGCGCCTGGCGCTGCTGGGGCGCCAGAAGGACTTCCTGTACGCCAACGGCTTCCTGGAGGCCGACGTCGACGTGGCGGCCTGGGCCGACCACACCATCTTGGACGCGGCTCGGGAGCGCCGCACGAAGGAGCTGATCTAGAACATCATGGCCTCGGACTACTTGTGGTACATCATCCCTCGCGACGGCGCCTACCCGTGGGAGCCGGAGGGAACCCGCGCGGTCGACTTCGACTACCTCAAGCACCTGGCGACCGGCGTGGACCGGCTCGGCTTCAGCGGCGCGCTGCTGGCCACCGACATCCACGACGTCTGGGTGCTGGGCAGCGCGCTCGCCGCCCACACGAAGAAGCTGCGGCCGCTGCTGGCCGTCCACCCGGGGCTGATCTCGCCGACGCTGCTGGCCAAGATGGCGCTGACCTTCGACGACCTCTTCGACGGCCGCCTGCGGATCAACGTGGTCAACGGCGAGACGCGGACGCTGCGCCAGTACGGCCTCGACGTCGAGCACGACGAGCGCTACGCGCTGGCCGGCGAGTACTGGGAGATCTTCCGGCGCCTGACCGCCGGCGAGACCGTGGACTTCGAGGGCCGCCACTTCTCGGTCCGCGGCGCGGGGTCGAGCTTCGGCCTGCCGGTCGTCCAGAAGCCGCACGTCCCGCTGTGGTTCGGCGGCTCCAGCGAGGCCGGGCTGCGGATGGCCGCCCAGCACATCGACCGCTACCTGTCGTGGGGCGAGCCGCCGGCCCAGGTCGCCGAGAAGATCGCGCGGCTGAACGAGCTGGCCGAGGAGCACGAGCGCACGGTCAGCTTCGGCATGCGCCTGCACCTGGTCGTCCGCGACACCGAGCGGGAGGCCTGGGACCACGTCGACCGGATCCTGCGCGCGACGTCGCGGGCCACCTACGACCGCATGGCGAAGTCCAACGCGGGTAGCGACAGCGTCGGGATGCAGCGGCAGTTCGCCAATCACCAGGGCCAGGTCCCCGATCGCGCCAAGGACCTCGAGGTCTACCCCAACGTCTGGCCGGGGATGAGCCTCTTGCGCCCCGGCCCGGGCACCGCGCTGGTCGGCTCCACCGAGCAGGTCGTGGAGCGGATCCAGGAGTTCGAGGCGCTCGGGGTCGACACCTTCATCTTGAGCGGCAACCCGCTGCTGGAGGAGGCCTACCGGGTCTCGGAGACCGTGCTGCCGAAGCTCGGCGTGCGTCCCGAGGCGGCCGTGCGGGCGCGCGACCACCAGGCGATCGTCGACGTGCCCGTCACCGCGGGCTGAACCGCCGTCAACCCAAGGACATCAAGAACATCATGAGCACCATCAAGATCGGCGTCCACCCCAACAACCCGGCGCTGTTCTTCCTCTCACACCTGGACCTGATCGACGCCGCGTGGCATCGCTACGCCGGCGGCACGACGACCGGCGCGCTGCTGGTCGACGGGACGATCGACGTCGGCGGCACCGGCGCGACGCCGCCGATCTCCGACCAGGCGTCGGGCAAGGACATCGTCTACCTGGCGGCGTCCGACCCGCGCCCCGCGCACGGCACGCTGCTGGTCACGCCGGACTCCGACGTCCGGAGCGTCGCCGACCTGCGCGGCCGCAAGGTCGCGCTGGGCATCGGCTCCTGGCAGACGCTGCTGCTGGCCACCGCGCTGGACCGCGCGGGCGTGGGCTTCGACGAGGTGATCGCGGTGCCGTCCGGCGAGGACTCGCTGGAGCGGCTGCGCTCCGGCGAGCTGGGCGCGTGGATCGGCCAGGGCCCGCACCACGTCGAGGCCACGCGCTCGGGCGCGGCGGTCGAGCTGGTGCCCGCGAGCGACCTGATCGCCAACCCGTCGGTCTGGTTCACCCGCCGCGACGTCGCGGAGACCCGCGCCGACGAGCTGGCGGCGGTGGCGGGCGCGTTGGAGGACGCGGGCGCCTGGGTCCAGGCCAACCCGCGCGCGGCCGCCGAGCTGTACGCCCGCGAGGAGGGCGGCTCGGCCGACGCGTGGGAGGCGTTCCTGTCGTCGATCCCCTGGACCGTCAACCCGATCGGCGGCGCGTTCGTCGCCGAGCAGCAGCAGGGCGCCGACGTCCTGGCCCGCGTGGGCTTCGTCGAACGCGCCGTGCGCATCGCGGACGCGACCGTCCCGGCGCTGGCCGCCGCGGTCGCGCAGGGGCTCGCGCAGGCCCGCGAGCGGCGGGCCGAGGGCGCCCTCGCGTAGGTCCGCGCGCGCGTTACTTGGCGCGCGCGGCCGCGTGTGAGGCTTGTGGCGGGCCGGTCGGCGGTGGTGCGGCCGCGTGCGCGAGACTGTCGGCATGACCGACGTCCTCGCGCACGCCGTTCGGGTCGCCCGCGGGGCGGAGCCGGCGGATCTCGTCGTGCGTGGTGGGCGCGTCGTGGACGTCCTGAGCCAGCGGGTCACGGAGCCGTGCGACGTGGCGGTCGTGGGTGAGCGGATCGTGGCGCTCGGCCACGACCTGCGCGGCCGCGAGACCGTCGAGGCGCGGGGCGCGTACGTCGCGCCCGGCTTCATCGACGCGCACGTGCACATCGAGTCGTCGCTGGTCGCGCCGGGCCGGTTCGCCGAGGCGGTCCTCCCGCACGGCACGACGACGATCGTGTCCGACCCGCACGAGATCGCCAACGTGCTCGGGGTCGCCGGCATCGAGTGGATGCTCGCCGCCTCGTCGGGCCTGGACCTCTCGGTGCTGATGATGGCGCCGGCCTGCGTGCCCGCCTCGCCGCTGGAGACCGCCGGCGCGCGGCTGACCGCCGCCGACCTCATCGGCCTCGCCGACCGCCACGCGCGCGTGCTCGGCCTCGCCGAGATGATGAACTACCCGGGCGTCCTGGCCGCCGACCCCGACGAGCTGGCCAAGCTGGTGGCCTTCGCCGGACGCCCGATCGACGGCCACGCGCCGGGCGTCGTGGCCACCGACCTGCAGGCCTACCTGGCCGCGGGCGTCGCCTCCGACCACGAGTGCCTGACCGCCGACGAGGCGCGCGAGAAGGTCGCCCACGGCATGACGGTCTTCCTGCGCGAGGCCACCAACGCCCGCAACCTGCTCGACGTGCTCCCGGCGGTCACGACCGCCAACGCCCGGCGCTTCGCGTTCTGCACCGACGACCGCGTGCCCGGCGAGCTGCTGGACGACGGCTCGATCGACGCGATGGTGCGCATGGCCGTCGACGCGGGCCTGGACCCGGTCACCGCGATCACCATGGCCACGCTGAACGCGGCCGAGCACTACAACCTGCGCGACCGCGGCGCGGTCGCGCCCGGACGCCGCGCCGACCTCGTCCTCTTCGACGACCTCCGCGCGCCGCGGCCCGACACGGTGCTGGCGGGCGGGCGCGTCGTCGCGCGCGGCGGCGAGCACCTCGGCGACCAGGCGCCCGCGCCCGGCGGCGTCGGGCCGACGATGGACGTCGCCTGGCGCGACACGCTGGAGCTGGCCCGCGCCGGCGACCGGGTCAAGGCCATCGGGCTGATCGCCGACCAGCTGGTGACCACGGCCGAGCCGCGCGACCTCGCGAGCGGCGCCGGCGCCGGCGGCGCCGCGAACGGCATCGCCGCGCCCCAGCCCGACGAGGACCTCCTGCGCCTCAGCGTGGTCGAGCGCCACCGCGCCACCGGCAACGTCGGCCACGGCTTCGTCACCGGCTTCGGGCTGCGCGCGGGCGCGCTGGCCTCCTCGGTCGCCCACGACTCCCACAACATCGTCACGGTCGCCGCCGACGACCGCGACGCGATGGTCGCCGCCCGCGCGGTGGCCGACCTCGGCGGCGGCCTGGTCGTCGCCGCCGGCGGCGAGGTCCGCGCGACCGTCCCGCTGGAGATCGCCGGGCTGATGGCCGACCGCTCGCCCCACGCGGTCGCCGCGGAGGTCCAGCGCGCGGAGACCGCGGCGCGCGACCTCGGCTGCCGCGTCGGCGCGCCGTTCATGGCGCTGAGCTTCCTCGCGCTGCCGGTGATCCCCTCGCTGAAGCTGACCGACCACGGGCTCGTCGACGTCGACGCGTTCGCCCTGACCGACGTCTTCATATAGGCCTTCTCGTGGAGCTGCTGCGCGATCGCTTCCCGGACGATCCGGCGCTCGACGCCGCGATCACGCACGCCCTGCTGCGCCAGGTCGGCGCGGGCGAGCGCGGGCCGGTCGCGCGCGTCTTCCGGCCCGGCCCGACGATGGCCTTCGGCCGCCTCGACGCGTTCGCTCCCGGCTACGCGGCCGCCCGCGCCGCCGCCCGCGAGCACGGCTACGTGCCGCTGCTGCGCCTCGGCGGCGGCCACGCCGCGGGCTACGACGAGGGCTCGCTGCTGGTCGAGGTGATCCGGCCGGTCCCGACGATCGCCGAGGGCCTCCAGGAGCGCTTCGCGTGGCTGACCGACCTGCTGGTGCAGACGCTCGCGCACCTCGGGATCGCCGCGCGCGTCGGCGTCCTGCCCGGCGAGTACTGCGCGGGCGACCACTCGGTCAACGCGGCCGGCGTCAAGCTCGCCGGCACCGCGCAGCGGACGATCAAGGGCGCGTCGCTGGCGACCGCGATGCTGATCGTCTCCGGCGGCGACCGGCTGCGCGCCGCGCTGACCGACGTGTACGCGCAGCTGGAGATCGCGTGGCGCCCCGCGACCGCCGCCGCGGCCGACGACATCGTGCGCTCGCTGACCGCCGCCGACGCCGAGCGCACGCTGATCGCCGCGCTGGCCGCGCGCGAGCGGCTGACCGCCGGGACGCTCGGCGACGAGACGCTCGCGCTCGCGCAGCCCCTCCGCGCTGGACATCTGAACGGTTGACACGGCGCTCTCCCTCGATCGGGGGATGAAAGCCGCTCAAAGCTGGACGACCTCTGTGGATGGTCATGGACGTCGCCGTCGCCAGTTCCGTCGCGGTCGCCCGGCAGCCGATCCTGACGGCGCGTCAGCGGCTCGTCGGCTACGAGCTGCTGCACCGCGGCGTGGCCGCCTACGGCGAGCAGGCCACCGCGCAGGTGCTGGTCGCCGCCTACGGCGACATCGGCATCCGCGGGCTGGTCGGCGGCCGGCGCGCGTGGATCAACGTCTCGCGCCGCTTCCTGCTCGACGTCGACCCGCTGCCGCTGGCGCCCGACGACGTCGTCCTCGAGCTGCTCGAGGACCAGAACGTCGACGACGAGCTGCTCGGCAAGCTCCAGGAGCTGCACGTCGCGGGCTTCACGATCGCGCTCGACGACTTCACCTACGCGCCCGAGGTCGAGGACCTGCTGGCGCTGGCCTCGATCGTCAAGGTCGACGTGCTCGACGGCGGCGTGCCGCACGCGGCGCGCCAGGCCGAGCTGCTCAAGCCCTTCGGGGTCACGCTGCTGGCCGAGAAGGTCGAGGACCGCGAGACGTTCGAGGCCTGTCGCGCGCTCGGCTACGAGCTGTTCCAGGGCTACTTCTTCTGCAAGCCCGAGATCGTCCGGGGCCGAGAGATCCCGACGTCGGTGTCCTCGTCGCTGGGCGACATGGCCGTGCTGTCGCGCGCGGACGCCACGTTCGAGGAGATCGCGGCGGTCGTGGCCCGCGACCCCGGCCTGACCCTGCGGTTGTTGAGGTTGTTGAACTCCGCCGCCTACTCGCTGCGGCGCCGGATCACCTCGGTGCACGACGCGGTCACGATGCTCGGCGCGCGGACCGTCCGGCAGTGGGCGATGCTGCTCGTCCTGGGCGGGATCTCCGTCGACTGCGACGAGCTGGTGCCGACCGCGCTCAGCCGCGCCCACACGCTGTCGCGGCTGGCGCAGCGGCGCGGGGACGACACCGACGTCGCGTTCTCGGTCGGGCTGCTGTCGGTCGCCGACGCGCTGCTCGGCGTCCCGATGGCCGACGCGCTGGACGGCCTGCCGCTCGACGACGCGGTCGTCGCGGCGCTCCTGGACCGCGAGGGCCCCGACGGGGCCGCGCTGACCGCCGTCCTGGACTTCGAGTGGGGGACGGCGCCCGCCGACCCGGACCTGCACGACGCGGTCGGCGCGTGCTACGCCGAGGCCCTGCGGTGGTCGCTGCGCACGGCGGCGTCCGCGCGCGACTGAGACGCTCGTCCACCTCGCCCTCAACCGAACATGGTTCGCACCGATCATGCGGGAGAGTGGAGCCGATGGACCAGGACGATCCCACACGCCTGACGCGAGGGCTCGAGTCGATCATCGACGCGGCCGCGTCGATCCTCGCGGAGGGGTCGCTGGAGGAGACGTTCGACGAGATGGCGCGGGCGCTGGAGACGATCGTCCCGTTCACGTCGCTGGCCGTCTACTCGACCCAGGACGGCGCGCCGGTGCTGACGCCGGTCTACGCGGTCGGACGCTACGTCGAGGAGACGCTCGCGGGCCGGCCGCCGCTGCAGGGGTCGATCGCCGGGCGCGTCGTGCTGACGCGCACGCTCGTCCACTACGAGGCGGCCGCCGAGCGCGACAGCGTCTACGTCGTCCCGGGCACCCCCGACGACGAGCCCGAGGCGCTGGTCTGCACGCCGCTGATCGCCGGGTCGCGCGTGCTGGGGACGCTGAACGTCTGGCGCGAGGGCGCGGTCGCGGAGTTCGCCGACCACGAGGTCGAGCTGATCCAGCGCTTCGCGACGCTCGCGGCGTTGGCCTATGACAACGCGCGCCAGCGCGAGCGGCTCAGCCATCAGGCGCGGACCGACGAGCTGACCGGCCTCTACAACCGCCGCCACTTCCACGAGCGGCTCGGGTCCGAGCTGGCGCGGGCGCGGCGCTCGGGCGCGCCGGTCGGGCTGATGCTGCTCGACGTCGACGACTTCAAGGCCGTCAACGACGGCGACGGGCATCCGGTCGGCGACGCGGTCCTGCGCGCCTTCGCGGCGCTGATGAGCGAGACCGTGCGCGGCGCCGACGTCGTCTGCCGGACCGGCGGCGAGGAGTTCGCCGTGATCCTGCCGGACGCCGACGCGGGCGAGGCGGTCGCCGCCGCCCACCGCGTCGTGGCCGCGATCCGCGCGGCGCGGATCGGGCCGGGCGGGACGCTGACCGCGTCGGTCGGGCTGGCGATCGCGCCCGTCGAGGGCGACACGGTCGCGACGCTGTTCCGGGCCGCCGACGACCGCCTGCTGGCCGCCAAGGCCGCCGGAAAGGACCGGGCGATCACCTCCTAGGCGGGTAGGCTGGATCGGGTGTTCGCCGCGTTGCGAGACCCCAAGCGCCTCAGCCTGCTGGCCGCGATCATGGGGTCGTTCGTCGTCGGGCTGGACTCGACGGTCGTCAACGTCGCGCTGCCGTCCGTGGCCCGGGACCTGGGCGGCGGGCTGGCGGGCCAGCAGTGGGTCGTCAACGCCTACATGTTGGCGCTCGGGTCGCTGATCCTCATCGGCGGCTCGCTGGGCGACCTGCTCGGCGAGCGACGCGTCTTCGCGTTCGGCGTCGCGGGCTTCGGCGTGGTGTCGATGGTGTGCGCGCTGGCGCCGTCGATCGAGGTGCTGGTCGCGGGCCGCGCGCTGCAGGGCGTGTTCGGGGCGCTGCTGACGCCGAGCGCGCTGGCGGTGATCGTCAGCACGTTCCCGCCCGACGAGCGCGGGATGGCGGTCGGCTCGTGGACGGCGTGGTCGGGGATCTCGACGGTGATCGGGCCGCTGGCCGGCGGCTACCTGATCGACGCGACGTCGTGGCGGTGGATCTTCGCCGTCAACGTGCCGTTCGTGCTCTTCACGTTGATGTTGATCGTCGTGGCCGTGCCCAAGCGGGCGCGGGACGCGCGCCGGGCGCGGATCGACTGGCTCGGCGCGGCGCTGTGCGCGCTGGGCCTGGCGGGCCCGGTCTTCGCGCTGATCCGCCAGCCGGATCTCGGCTGGGGCTCCCCGGGGGTGATCGTCCCCGCGGTCGTCGGGATCGCGCTGCTGGCCGCGTTCCTGGTCTGGGAGCGGATCGTGCGCGACCCGATGCTGCCGCTCGGGCTGTTCACGCGACGCAACTTCGCGGTCGGCAACGCGCAGACGTTCGCGATGTACGGCGGCCTGGGCATCACGTTCTTCTTCTTGGTGCTGTTCCTGCAGCAGGTCGCGGGCTACGACGCGCTGCAGGCCGGGCTGGCGACGCTGCCGACGACCATCATCATGTTCTTGCTGTCCAAGCGCGCCGGGAAGCTCGCCGACCGCTACGGGCCGCGCTGGTTCATGGGCTGCGGCCCGCTGGTGGCCGCCGTGGGGCTGGCGCTCATGCAGCGCGTCGGCGCGCACCCGAGCTACGCGGCCGACGTCCTGCCCGCGTTGTTGGTGTTCTCGCTCGGGCTCTCGGCGACCGTCGCGCCGCTGACCGCGACGGTGCTGGCCGACGCCGACGAGCAGAACGCGGGCATCGCCTCGGGCGTCAACAACGCGGTCGCGCGCGTCGCGTCGCTGATGGCGGTCGCGACGCTCGGCGCGGTCGTCAGCGCGTCGTTCTCCGGCGCGATCGACCACAGCCTCGGCGACCGCCCGCTGAGCCCGGCGTCGCGCGCGGCGGTCGCCCACGCCAAGCGGCAGACGCTCGCGATGGCCGACACCTCCAACCTGCCCGCGGCCGAGCGCGCGCCGGTCGCCACGGCCGTCACCGACGCCTCGGTCGACGCCTTCCACCTCGGCATGGGCCTGTCCGCCGTGCTGGTCGCCTGCGGCGGCCTGCTCGGCCTCGTCGGGATCGTCAACCCGCGCCGCGACATCCACTGCGAGGACTGCCCCGGCGGCCAGCTCGTCGCGGCGCCGCTCACCGCGGCGCGCGCGCCGGAGCTGTCGCGCGGCGAGGTCGCGGCACAGGCGCCCTCGTCGGGCTGACCCGCGACGTGCACGGATGTCCGGGCCGCCGTGTCACGATGGTCGGCGTGCTCGGGCTTCCTGATGGCGTCAACGCGCTGCTGTTCGACCTCGACGGCGTGCTGACGAAGACCGCGACGGTGCACGCGAAGGCGTGGAAGGAGATGTTCGACGCCTTCCTGAAGGAGCGTGACGGAGATGGGTACACCCCGTTCGACGTGCACCGGGACTACGACGAGTATGTGGACGGCAAGCCACGCCAGGACGGGGTCAAGGACTTCCTGAAGTCGCGCGGCATCGACGCCGACGCGGCGCTGGTCCAGCGGCTGGGGGACGAGAAGAACGACCTGGTCCAGCAGGTGATCGAGCGCGACGGGGTGGAGGTCTACGAGGGGTCGGTGGACTACGTCCGCAAGGCCAAGGCGGCCGACTTCAAGCTGGCGGTGGTCTCCAGCAGCGCCAACGCCAAGCCCGTGCTGCGGTCGGTCGGCATCCTGGACCTGTTCGACGACGTCGTCGACGGGCACGCGGTCGCCGAGGGCGGGCTGAAGGGCAAGCCCGCGCCCGACACGTTCCTGGAGGGCGCACGGCGGCTGGCCGCCGAGCCCGCGCGGGCCGTGGTCTTCGAGGACGCGCTGGCCGGGGTGGAGGCGGGGCGCGCCGGCAAGTTCGGGTACGTGGTCGGCGTGGATCGCGTCGGCCAGGCCCAGGCCCTCCGAGAGCACGGCGCGAGCGTCGTCGTCTCCGACCTGAGCGAGCTGGCGTGATCGACCACACCAACTTCTCCGTCGACCCGTGGGCGATCCGGGAGACGTCGCTGGACCTCGACATGCTCGCGCAGTCCGAGTCGGTCTTCGCGCTCTCCAACGGCCACATCGGGATGCGCGGCAACCTCGACGAGGGCGAGCCCGCCGGCCTGATGGGCACCTACCTCAACGGCCTGCACGAGATCCGGCCGCTGCCCTACGCGGAGTCGGCCTACGGCAACCCGGAGGCGGGGGAGACCGTCGTCAACGTCACCGACGGCAAGCTCTTCCGCCTGCACGTCGACGACGAGCTGTTCGACGTCCGCTACGGCGAGCTGCTGCACCACGAGCGCGTGCTCGACTTCCGCGCCGGCGTGCTGCGCCGCACGGTGCACTGGCGCTCGCCCGCCGGCGGCGAGGTCAAGATCGCCTCCCAGCGCCTGATCTCGCTGACCCAGCGCGGCGCCGCGGCGATCCTCTACGAGGTCCAGCCGCTGAGCGACGGCACGCGGCTGGTGATCCAGTCCGAGTTGGTGGCCAACGAGAACGGCCAGCCCCACGGCGACCACCCGGACCCGCGCGCCGCCGCGCCGATGCTCGCCCCGCTCAAGAGCGAGGAGGCCTACCACGACGACCTGCGCGTCTCGCTCGTGCACCGCCTCGAGCGCTCCGGCCACCGGCTCTGCGCGACGATGGACCACGTCATCGAAGGGCCCGACGGCTGCGGGACGACCGTCGAGGCCGCGCACGACGAGGGCCGCGTGATCGTCGCGGCCGACGTCCCGGCGGGCGCGACGCTGCGGGTCCTCAAGTTCCTGTCCTACGCCTGGTCGGGCCACCGCGCGCTGCCGTCGCTGCGCGCCCAGGCCCGCGGCGCGCTGGCCGAGGCCAAGCACACCGGCTGGGAGGGTCTGTGCCGCGACCAGCGCGCGTACCTCGACGCGTTCTGGGAGCGCGCCGACGTCGAGGTCGACGGCGACCCCGAGCTGCAGCAGGCCGTGCGCTTCGGGCTCTTCCACGTCCTGCAGGCCGGCGCCCGCGCCGAGCGCCGCGCGATCCCCGCCAAGGGCCTGACCGGCTCCGGCTACGACGGCCACGCGTTCTGGGACACCGAGTCCTACGTGTTGCCGGTGTTGACCTACACCGCGCCCGACGCGGCGGGCGACGCGCTGCGCTGGCGCCACGCGACGCTGCCGCTGGCCCAGGAGCGGGCGCGGCAGCTCGGCCACGGCGGCGCCGCGTTCCCGTGGCGGACGATCGCCGGCCGCGAGTGCTCGGGCTACTGGCCGGCGGGCACGGCCGCGGTGCACATCGGCGCCGACATCGCCGACGCGGTGCTGCGCTACCAGCGCGCGGTGCGGGACGAGGCCTTCGAGCGCGAGGTCGGCCTGCCGCTGCTGGTCGAGACCGCGCGGCTGTGGGCGTCGCTCGGCCACCACGACCGCAAGGGCCGCTTCCGGCTGCCCGGCGTCACCGGTCCGGACGAGTACTCGGCGCTGGCCGACGACAACATCTACACCAACCTGATGGCGCGCCGGAACCTGGTCGGCGCCGCCGACGCCGCCGACCACCACGCCAAGGACGCCGAGGCGCTCGGCGTGCACCCCGACGAGATCGGCGCCTGGCGCGCGGCCGCCGAGACGATGCACGTCCCCTACGACGGGATCCTCGAGGTGCACATGCAGGCCGAGGGCTTCACGCACCTCGACAAGTGGGACTTCGCCAACACGCCGGACGACAAGTACCCCTTGTTGCTCAACTACCCCTACTTCGACCTCTACCGCCGCCAGGTCGTCAAGCAGGCCGACCTCGTGATGGCGCTGTTCACGTGCGGCGACCGCTTCACCGACGAGGAGAAGCGGCGGGCGTTCGCCTACTACGAGCGGCTGACCGTCCGCGACTCGTCGCTGAGCGCGAGCGTCCAGGCGATCGTCGCCGCCGAGACCGGCCACCTGGAGTTGGCCTATGACTACCTCGGCGAGGCCGCGTTCATGGACCTCCACGACCTCGAGCACAACACGCGCGACGGCCTGCACATCGCGTCGCTGGCCGGCTCGTGGCTGGCGCTCGTGTCCGGCTTCGGCGGCTTCCGCGACCACGACGGCAAGCTGACGTTCGCGCCGCGCCTGCCGCCGGGCCTCGGGCGCCTGGCCTTCCGGATCACGGTCGCCGACGGTCGCGTCTTCGTCGAGGTCGACCGCGACGGCGCCAACTACGCGCTGGAGGACGGCCACCGCGTCCGGCTGACGCACTTCGGCGAGGAGCTGGAGCTGGTGGCCGGCGAGACCCAGCGCCGGGAGATCCCGCCGGCGCCCGACCGCGAGCGCCCGGCCCAGCCGCCCGGCCGCGAGCCGCGGCGGCGCAGCACCCGTCCGGGAGGCTCGGAGCGGGAGTAGGCTCACGACACTAGCTGGACCGCGTCGTCGCGGGGCCCGGCGGCGACGGCGCGGAGGGCATGGCGTCCTTCAGCGCCGCGGTGACCTTGGACTCCGACAGGTTCAGCGCCTTGGCGATCGCGGCGGCCATCCGCGTGCGCGGATCGCTCGACGAGGACGAGGACGACGGCGGCGCCGAGCTGCTCGCGGCGTCGGGCCGCGCGCCGGAGGGGCGCGACGACCGCATCGCGTTCTGCAGCGCGGTCGTCGACACGCCGAGCTTGGTGGCCAGCGTCTCGAGCGTCGCCGACGACATCATGCCGCCGGGGCCGCCGCCGCTCTGGCCGTCGGGCGCGCCGCTCTGCTGACCGGTGCTCGCCGACGCGCCATTGGACGACGTCGAGCCACTGGAGGAGCCGCTGCCGCAGCCGGCGACGGCGCCGCCGAAGAGGGTCGTCGTGCCGACCAGGACGGCGAGCTTGCGGATTCGGGGGTTCATGTCCGCCACCTTGGGCGGGCACGCTGGGGGCCCGCTGGGCTCGCGCTGAGACGTCGCTGGGCATCGCGCTGACGACGCGTGTTTCGGTCTCGGCCACCGCGGTATCGAGTCCCGCGGTGAGCGATCCGTCCCCCAGGCAGCCGCCGCGCGACACCCACGGCGCGGTCCTCGCCGAGCTGGTCACCGCGCAGCTGCGCGCCGCTCGCGCCGAGGTCTTCCACGCCTGGCTGAAGTCGCGCGAGAAGGCCGGCCGGCTGGCCCAAGGCGACGACCACGAGCTACCGGATCGGCGCGGGGCCGCGTAGCCTCGCGTCCATGACCTCCACGCCGCCCGCCCCGTCCACGCCCGCCGGGGACGATCTCGCGTTCGCCGGGCTGGGGACGCAGGCGGCGCTGCTGGCGCGTGGCGAGGCGTCGTCGGTCGACCTCGTCGAGGGCGCGCTGGCGCGCATCGACGCCGCTCAGGGCGACCTCAACGCGTTCCGGATCGTCTGCGACGAGGCCGCGCGCGAGCAGGCCGCCGAGGCCGATCGGCGCCGCGCCGCCGGCGAGGAGAGCCCACTGCTCGGCGTTCCCGTGGCGATCAAGGACGACATGGACCTCGCGGGCGAGACGACCGCGTTCGGCTGCGCAGGCACGTTCACCGGCAAGGCCGACGACGGCGAGGTCGCGCGGCGGCTGCGGGCGGCGGGCGCGGTCATCGTCGGCAAGACGACCTCGCCCGAGTTCGGGCAGTGGCCGATCACCGAGGGCCCGGCGTTCGGCCAGACGCGCAACCCGTGGTCGCTGAACCACACGCCCGGCGGGTCGTCGGGCGGCAGCGCGGCGGCCGTCGCCGCGGGGCTGGTGCCCGCCGCGATGGGCTCCGACGGCGCCGGCTCGGTCCGGATCCCGGCGGCGTGGACGCACCTGGTCGGGATCAAGCCGCAGCGCGGGCGCGTCTCGACGTGGCCCGACGCCGAGGCGTTCCACGGGCTGACGTGCAACGGGCCGCTGGCGCGCACGGTCGGCGACGCGGCGCTGCTGCTGGACGCGGTGGCCGGCGCGCACCCGGGCGACCGCCACGTCCCCGACCCGCACGAGGAGCCGTTCGCGGAGATCGCGCGCCGCGCCGACCCCGGGCGCCTGCGGATCGCGCTCTCGTTCCGGATCCCGTTCAGCGGCGCGCCCGCGACGCTCGACCCGCGCGTGCGGGCGGCGGTCCAGCGCCTGGCGGGCGTGCTCGAGGGCCTCGGACACGACGTCGTCGAGGCCGACCCGCGCTACGGGCTGATCGGCGCGACGTTCATCCCACGCTCGATGGCGGGCCTGCGCGACTGGTCGCACCGCGTGCCCGACGTCGCGCTGCTGGACGAGCGCACCCGCCACAACGTCGCGCTGGGCCGCTGGGTCGGCGGGCCGCTGCTGACCGCGGCGCGCGCGCTGGAGCAGCCGTTCCGGCGGCGGGTCGGGCGGATCTTCGAGCGCGCCGACGTCGTGCTCGCGCCGACGACCGCGCAGCCGCCGCTGCCGATCGGGTCGATCGACGGGCTCGGCGGCTGGGCGACCGACAAGGTCATCGTCGGCGCGTGCCCGTACGCGTGGCCGTGGAACGTGCTCGGCTGGCCGGGCGTCAACGTGCCCGCGGGCCTGACGCCCGAGGGCCTGCCGATCGGTGCGCAGCTGCTGGGCCCGGACTCCACCGAGCACCGGCTGATCGGGCTGGCCGCGCAGCTGGAGGCGGTCGAGCGCTGGCAGGAGGCGCGCCCGCCCTACGTCCCCGGGGGCCGCGGCGGGTGAGCGACGCGCGGGCGCGGATGCTCGACGCGACGCTGGAGCTGATCGGCGAGCAGGGCGTCGGCGGCGTGACCAACCGCGCGGTCGCCGCGCGGGCGGGCGTCTCGCCGGGCTCGTTGTCCTATCACTTCCCGTCGCAGACCGAGCTGCTGCGCGAGGCGCTGATGCGGTTCGTCAGCGGCGAGGCCGAGCGGCTGGAGGCGCTGGCCGACGGCTCGGCGGAGCTGGACCCGCTGGCGGCGGCGGTCCAGGAGATCGTCGAGGGCGCCGACCGGCGTGCGGTGCTCGCGCAGATGGAGCTGTACCTGCAGGCCGGTCGCGACCCCGAGCTGCAGGCGGTCGCCGCGCGCGCGTTCGCGGCCTACGACGGCGCGGCGCGCCGGATGCTCGAGGCGCTCGGCGTCGCGGACCCCGAGCCGCTGGTGCCGGCGCTGATCGCGCTGGTCGACGGCTACGAGCTGCGGCGGCTGGTCTCCGGCGCCGACGCGGGCCCCGGCGCGGGCCGCGCGCTGGTCGAGGGACTGGCCGCGCTGGTGCGGGCCGCGGCGTAGGGTGAGGCCATGGACCTCGGGTTGACGGGCCGCGTGGCGCTGGTGACCGGCGCGTCGCGCGGGATCGGCCGCGGCATCGCCGAGGCGCTGGCCGCCGAGGGCGCGCGGGTCGCGGTGACGTCGCGCAACGCGGACGCCGGCGCGGCGGTCGCGGGCACGATCGGCGGCAAGGCCTACGTCTTCGACAGCGAGGACCTCGGCGCGGTCGACGGCCTCGTGCGCGCGGTCGAGCGCGACCTGGGGCCGGTCGACGTCTACGTCGCCAACACCGGCGGCCCGCCGGTCGCGGGCGATCCGCTGTCGTTCACCGAGGAGCAGTGGAGCACCGCGCACCGGACGCTGATCGTCTCGCCGATGGCGATCGTCGCGCGCGTGCTGCCCGGGATGCGCGAGCGCGGCTGGGGCCGCGTCGTCGCCGTGTCCTCCAGCGCGGCCGTCGAGCCGCTGCCGGGGCTGCAGCTCTCCAACGCCCATCGGCCCGGGCTGCTGGCGGCCTTCAAGCACCTCGCGCGCGAGAACGCGGACGCGGGCGTCACGTTCAACGCGGTGCTGCCGGGGCGGATCCTGACCGACCGGATCATCGGCAACAGCGGCGGCGCCGAGGCCGCGCAGGAGGCGGCGCGCACCGAGGTCCCGGCCGGACGGCTCGGCGACGTCGCCGAGATCGCGGCGGTCGCGGCCTTCCTGGCGTCGGACCGCGCGAGCTACGTCACCGGGCAGTCGGTGCGCGTGGACGGTGGCCTGACGCGCTCCTGGTGAGCCGGCCGCCTACTTCAAGATCATCATGTCGGGGTGCGTCGCCAGCAGCGTCTGGGTGAAGACGTAGTTGAACGCGCCGACGGCCAGCAGGCAGATCACGACCGCCTGGTTGACCGCCCGGCCGACGCCCTCGGCGCCACCCGACGTCGTCATGCCCTTGTAGCAGCAGACGATCGCGGTGATCGCGCCGAACAGCGTGCACTTCAGCAGCGAGCCCCAGACGTCGGTCGTCGAGCCGTTGGCCCAGAACGTCGCGAAGAACGGGCCGATCTGCGCGTGCTTGGTCCACGTGGCGAGCACGCCGCCGGCCAGGCCGGTGGCGATCGCGAAGATGTCGAACAGCGCGGTCGCGAGCATCAGCGCGAGGAAGCGGGGGACGACGAGGTTCTTGATGGGGTCGACGCCGAGGACCTGGAGGGCGTCGAGCTCCTCGCGGATCTTGCGGGCGCCGAGGTCGGCGGTGATCGCGGTGCCCGCGACCCCGGAGACGATGATCACGCAGACCAGCGGCGCGAACTCGCGGATGTCGGCGAGGCTGTAGAACCCGCCGAGGCGGTCCAGCGAGCCGAGCATCCCCAGGAACCCGCCGCCCTGGATCCCCGGCACCGCGTAGTTGACGCACAGCGACGTGATCACCAGCGGCAGCCAGCACAGCCGCAGCGCGAACATGAACTGGATCGCGAACTCGTTCCCGTACGTGTACGGAGGTCGGATCGCGGAGACGAGCGTCTTGCCCGTCAAGATCATCATGTCGCCGATCTCACCCAGAAGTCCCATGGCGAACGCGAACGTACACTCACCGGACCCTGAACGTGACCCTGAAGTCGACCGATCCCCACCCGTACGGGTGGGACGTCAACGCGGGACCGACACGTCCGGGTGCGTCGCCGGCAGGATCTGCGCCCGGCGCCCGCGGCCCGCTCCCCCCGGCCGGGCAGCGTGCGACGCCCCGGCACGGCCCCGCCCGATCGGCCGCGATATACCTCCTGCCATGCGGATCGCCCTCGGCGAGCGTGCGTCGGGGGTCTCGGCGCGCGATCAGGTCTACCTCGCGCTGCGCGAGGCGATCGTCAGCGCCGAGCTTCAGCCCGGCCGGCGGCTGTCGGAGAACGAGCTGGCCGAGCGCCTCGGCGTCAGCCGCACGCCGGTCCGCGAGGCGCTGGTGCGGCTGCGCGACGAGCGGCTGGTCGCGATCGTCCCGCAGCTCGGGACGTTCGTGACGCTGATCTCCTCCGAGGCGATCGAGGACGCCGCGTTCGTCCGCGAGGCGCTGGAGTGCGCGGCCATCCGGCTGGCCACCGAGCGCGCCCGCGAGGAGGACCTGGCCGAGTTGCAAGCCAACCTCGTGGCCCAGGACCGCGCCCAGGAGGCCGGCGACGCCGATACCTTCGACCGGCTGGACGACGCGCTGCATCGACGGCTGTGCGAGCTGAGCGGGCGCGAGATCGCCTGGCAGCTCAGCCGCCGGGCCAACGGCCACCTCGATCGCGTCCGGCGGCTGTCGTTGCCGGAGCCCGGCTACCTCGGCGAGATGGTCGCCGAGCACCGGCAGGTGGTCGCGGCCGTCGCCGACCGCGACCCCGATCACGCGGAGGCGACGCTGCGCCACCATCTGCGCATGGTGCTGTCCAGCGTGCCGCACATCCGCGAGGTCCACCCCGACTACTTCGAGGAGAGCGAATGAGCGCCGAGACGAGCGCGACCGCCGGCGGCGCCACGGGCGCCAAGGGCGCCCTGGACCCGATCGAGCCGACCGCCGCGCAGCGCACGCACGCGCGCCGCGTCGCCGAGGCCAAGGCGACGATCCCCGACTTCCAGGTGTCGATCGCGGCCGACCTCGCCGGCGTGTCGCTCGGCGCCGTCGCCGCCGCCGCGGGCCGGGCCCTGAAGGCCCACGCGAACGTCAACGGCGCCTACGCCGACGCCAAGTTCCAGCACTACACGCGCGCCAACGTGGGCGTCGTGCTGGAGGGCGCGGTCCCGGTGGTCGTCGACGCCGACGCCAAGGACGCCGAGGCGATCGCCGCCGAGCTGGACGCCGCCGCCGAGCAGGTCGCCGCCGGCACGCTGCCGGGCGCGGCGCAGAGCGGCTCGACGTTCACGGTCGCGCGCGTGGAGGGCGTGAGCGCGTGGACGGCGATCATCCAGCCCGGGCACGCCGCGGCGCTGGCCGTCGGCGACGGCGCGCTGACGCTGTCGGCCGACGCGCGGATCGTCGCCCCGGCCGAGGCCGGCGCGTTCCTGCGCGCGGTCGCCGACGCGCTCTAGATGGTTGATGCGAAGTTCCCGCGGCCGTGCTCGCACGTCGTGCGGCGCTGGATCGCCACTCGATCCCTTGCCGATCCAACCAGGATCGGCTGCGAGATCGTGCGTCGCCCAGCATCCACACGACGCACGATCACGACCACGGTCGATTTCGCATCAACCACCTAGGGCGCGAGCGCCCGACTACGCCGCGGTCCGGCGGCCGGACGCGCCCTTGGCGGCGTACATCCGCTCGTCGGCCAGCCGCATCGCCTCGCGCGCGGTCGGCGCGTCGCCCGGCCAGAGCGCCAGGCCGCACGAGCCGCGGACCGGGTCGCGCGGGTCGTCGCCGCCGGCGACCGCGCGGCGGACGCGCGGCGCGACGTCCAGCCCGGGGCGCGAGAGCACGCAGAACTCGTCGCCGCCGAGCCGGTAGACCCGGCCGTCGTCGCCGATCGCGGCCGCCAGGCGGCGGCCGAAGGCGACCAGCAGGCGGTGGGCGCGCTGGAGCGCGAGCCCGAGCAGCGTCATGCCCGCCAGCACCGCGATCGTCGCGCCCGCGAGCGTCTCGCGGCCGGTGACCGTGGCGCGGGCGTGCTGGTCGTCGGCGATGGCCTCGGCGGTGGCGGCCATGCGGTTGGCGCTCGCCGTGAGCCGCGCGGCGTAGGCGGTCGCGTCGTCCTGGTCGGAGGCCGCCGCGAAGCGGACCGCGTCGAGCTGCAGGCGCAGCTCGTCGGCGCGGCGGTCGCCGCCCAGCGTGGCCCGCAGCCGGTCCAGGCGGGCGCCGGCCGTGGTGGCGGTGGAGCGGATCACCGGGCGCAGCGCCCGCGCGAGGTCGCCGTGCGGCACGGTCGCGCCGAAGGTCGTGATCTCGCGCACGGCGTCGCGCAGCTCGTTGGCGAACAGCGTCGCCTGGCCCTCGGCGCGCCGCGCGGTCTCCTCGCGCTGGTGCAGCAGCCCGATCACCGCCAGGGCGGCGAGGCCGACGACGAGCCCGAGCGCCAGCCACGGCCAGCGCTTCGGGAACGGGAGCGGTTCGGGGACGACGGGGGACATCGTGGCTCAGAGCACCATCGACCGCTCGCGCCCGGCGCTTGACGGTGAGATCGGTCACGCGGTCCGACCGGACGTCCGCGCCACCGCGTCGCGCAGCAGCGCGCCGAGGCCGCCGATCGCGTGCGCGGCGCGCTGCCGCCCGGCGCCGCCGCCGTGCTCCAGCAGCCGGCGGACGCTGTCCAGCTCGTCCTCGCAGCCCAGCTCGCGGGCCTGCGGGCGGACCTCGGCCAGGACCTCCTCCAGCAGCGCGGCGACCGGACGGCGGTGGCCGTCGACCCCCGGCAGCTCGGCGTGGACGCCGAAGCGGGCGGCGCGGAAGGCGGCCTCGTCCAGCAGCTCGGGCACCGGGTCGGGCTCGGCGGGCGCGGTGGCGGCGTGCCGGGCCAGGCAGTGGGTCAGCGCGACCAGCCCCGCGAGGTCGCCGAGCGAGGTCTGGGCGTCGAGCGCCCGGATCTCGACCGTGCCCAGCCGCGGGTGCGGCCGCAGCTTCCACCAGAACCACGTGTAGTCCTCGACGTCGGCCGCGCGGCAGAGCAGCGCGGTGGTCGTGCAGAAGTCCTCGAAGTCGCGCATCGCGCGCGGGACGCCCGAGCGCGGCCAGCCGCGCATCGTGACCTCGCGCGCCGAGGCCAGGCCGGTGTCGCGGCCGTGGCGAAACGGCGAGTTGGCGCCGAGCGCCTGCAACAGCGGCAGACGGCGGCGCAGCGAGTTGAAGGCCTTGATCGCGGTCTCGGCGTCGGGCATCCCGACGTGGACGTGCAGGCCGCCGGTCGGGTCGGCCACCGCGTCGGCGAGCAGGTGGCGGATGTGCTCGTAGCGCTCCTTGTCGGTGATCTCGGCCGCGCCCTCCGGGGCGGCCGGGTGCATGCCGGCGCCGAGCAGGCCGGCGCCGGTCGCGGTCACCGCCGCGCGGAGGGCCCTCAGCCCGGACACGGCCTCGTCGGCGGTCGCGCAGACCTCGGTGATGAGCTCGACCTGGCAGGCGTGCAGCTCCCGCTCGACCTGGCCGACGACCGGGCCGAGCCGGTCCAGCACGGCTCGCGAAGCGCCGATCTGCACGCCGGTGACGGGATCGACGAGGAACAGCTCCTCCTCGACGCCGAGCGAGAACGGGGCGGAGGACCCGAAGGCGTGAGGACGATCCATCCCTCGGGGACCTACCCTGATGCCCCGTGCCGCATGACCCGGACCCGTCGTCGAGCCGCGCCCGGGTCGCGGCGGCCAACGCCGTCAACAACGCGAAGTCGACCGGCGCGCGGCGGCGCCGGTGGGCCGTCGCGCGCGACGCGGCGTGGGCGCTGCTGGACCCGGTCGTGGCCGAGGGCGCGCGCGTGGCGGTCGTCGGCGCGGGCAACGCGGACGACCTGCCGCTCGGGCGGCTCGCCCGCCGCGCCGAGCGCGTGGACCTCGTCGACCTCGACGCGCGCGCGACCGACGGCGCGCGGCGGCGCGTGGGCGTGCGGGCGCGGCGGCGGGTCCGGGCGATCGAGCAGGACGTGACCGGCGGCGCCGCCGACGCCGTGCTCGCCGACGGCCCGCGGGCCACCGCCGCCGTCCCGGGCACGCCGCTGGGCGACGGCGGTCCCTACGACGTGGTCGTGCTCGACCTCGTGCTCACCCAGCTGCTCTACCCGGCGCTCAAGGGCACCATGAACGGCCGGGCGATCGACGCGCTGCTGCTGCGCCACGGCCAGCGGCTCACCGATGGCGTCGTCGCGCGGGCCTGGGCGGCCACGCGCCCGGGCGGCGCCGTCGTCGTCCTGCACGACCTGCTCGGCTGGTGGGACGGCCACCCGCAGCCGTTCGCGCTCGAGCGCCTGCTGGCGCTCCCGGCCGACGAGGCGCCGGCGCTCGCCCGGACGGGCTCGCTGCCCTACGGGTGCGATCCGTGGGTGGCGACGCGCCGCGCGGGCGCGCACGTCGAGACCACGCGCCTGTGGCGCTGGCCGTTCTCGGCCGGCGCCGACTACGCGGTCTTCGGGCTCGTCACGCGCCGTCGTCGCCCTTAGGGGCGCGGCGCGAGTCGTCGCGGTCGCGGCCGAGCAGCTCGTCGACGCCGGGCTGCGAGGCGATCACGTCCTCGGCGGGCTCGGCGGCCTCCACGATCTCCTCGGGCGACGGGGCGCGGGCGAGGATGTCGTCGGTCGACTCGGTCTCGACGTCGGGCAGCTTGGGCGGGGGTGGGACGGGATCGTCGTCGGGCGGCATGCCGAAGGGGATACCCGACCGCGTCCGAACGTCACCGGGGGCCGAGCGTCCCGCGCGGGCCGGTCAGACGACGAGGCCGTGCCGAACGGTGTTCTCGGTGACCGCGCGCGCCTCGACGAACTGCGTCAGGTAGTCGGGGCCTCCGGCCTTCGGGCCGGTCCCGCTGAGCCGGCCGCCGCCGAAGGGCTGGCGGCCGACCATCGCCCCCGTGATCTCGCGGTTGACGTACAGGTTGCCGACCGGTGTGCGGGCCGCGACCTCCTCGACGGTCCGCGGCGAGCGCGAGAACAGCCCGCCGGTGAGCGCGAAGCGCGCCGCGTCGACCCTGTCGCAGGCCTCGCCGATCGACCGCACGGCCTGCATCGCCAGCACCGGGCCGAAGATCTCGTCGGCGATCACCGGGTGCTCGTCGGGCAACCCGATCAACAACGCCGGCGCGACGTAGAAGCCGTCGGCGTCCGGCACCGCGTCGGTCGCCACCGCGGCGCGCGCGGCCGCCGCCGCGCCCTGAGCGGTGTAGTCCCGCACGCGCTCTCGCGCGGCCGCGTCGATCACCGGCGGCACGTCGGTCGCGAAGTCCTCGGCCGGCCCGACCTTCAGCGTGGCCACCGCGCCGATCAGCCGCTGCGCCAGCGCGTCGGCGACGTGCTCGTGGACGAGCACGCGCGACGCCGCGCTGCACTTCTGGCCCGCGAAGCCGAACGCCGACGACAGCACCGCCGGGACGACGTCGTCGAGGTCCGCGTCGGCGTCGACGATGATCACGTTCTTGCCGCCCATCTCGGCGACGACCTTCTTGATGTGGAACTGGTTGTCCTCCACCTTGGCCGCGCGCTCGAGGATCGACAGCCCGGCCGCGCACGAGCCGGTGAAGACGATCGTGTGCACGCGCGGGTCGGCGACCAGCGCCTTGCCGGGCTCGTCGCCGCCGGGCAGCAGCGACAGCGCGCCGTGCGGGACGCCCGCGGCGTGCAGCGCGTCCACGACGGCCTTGGCGCACGCGGGCGCCTGCTCGGCGGGCTTGACGACGACCGCGTTGCCGGTCGCCAGCGCGGCCGACGTCATGCCGCAGAGGATCGCCAGCGGGAAGTTCCACGGGGCGATCACGCCGGTCACGCCGCGCGGGACGTAGGTCATCGTGTTGCGCTCGCCCGGCAGCTGGATCAGCGCGCGCCCGCGCCCCAGCGCCTCGGCGCCCGTGGCGTAGTACTCCAAGAAGTCGATGGCCTCGCAGACGTCGCCGTCGGCCTCCGGCCATGGCTTGCCGCACTCGCGCACGGCCAGCGCGGCGAGCGCCGTCCGCTGCCCGCGCATCAGCTCGGCGGCGCGGCGCAGGAGCGCCGCGCGCTCGGGCGCGCTCGTCGCGCCCCACGCGCGCTGGGCCTCGGTCGCGCGTCCGATCGCCGCGTCGACGTGCGCGGCGGTCGCGGCGTGCGCCCGCGCCACGACGCGCTCGGGCGCCGACGGGTCCACCGAGGCGAACGCCTCGCCGCGGACCAGCTCGTCGCCGATCAGCATCGGGACCTCGATCGGCAGCGTCGCGTCGAGCTTGGCCAGCGCCTCCAGCGCGGCGGCGCGCACCTCGGCGCGGCGCAGCTCCAGCACCGGCTCGTTGGCGAACGCGCGCGGCGACGCCGGCGTGGACGGGGACGGGACGGTGGCGCTCATGGCTGCTCCAGCAGGGTCGTGAGGTCGACGCCCTCGGCCTGGGCGCGCAGGAACGAGTCGTTGCTGGTGTTCTCCAGCAGGCGGCGGACGAGGTAGGCCATGCCCGCCACGAGGTCGCCGATCGGGCAGTACGCGCGGACGCGGCGCCCGGCGGCCAGCAGCGCGGCCTGCGTCTCGTCGCCCAGGCCGCGCAGGACCTGCAGCTCGACGTCGAGCCCGCGCGCGTCGGCGTAGGCGGCGGCGTGGGCGATCGACCGCAGGTTGTGCGAGGCGATCGCGGCGCGCACGCGGCCGTCGGCCTGCGCGTCGATCAGGCGCCGCGTCAACGCCTCGTAGTTGCGGTCGCACGCCCGGCGGTCCTGGAAGACCGGCGGCGTCCAGCCGTGCTGGAGCGCCTCGACGGTCTCGTGGTCCCAGTAGGCGCCCTTGACCAACCTGATGGTCAACGGCTGCGCGCGCGGATGCTCGCGCGTCCACGCCAGCAGGCGGTCGAGGTGCCGGGGCGACTCGGTCAGGTAGGCCTGCAGCACGATCCCGGCGGACGGCCTGTCGGCGAACTCGGGCTCGCTCAGCAGCGCCAGCGTCAGCTCGGCGATCGCCTCGCGCGTGTCGAAGGACTCCATGTCGACGTGCAGGTGCGCGCCGGTGTCGCGCGCGACGGCCAGCAGGCGGCGCAGGCGCGCCCGCGCGCCGGCGATCCCACGCTCGGGCGCCGCCGGACGCAGCAGCGGCGTGAGCGCCGAGACCTTCACCGACAGGTTGACCCGCGGCAGCGGCCCGAGCGCGTCGCGCTCCAGCCGCTCGCGCGACGGCCACGCCCGCGACGCCTCGTGCAGCGTCAGCAGCGTCTCCTCGCAGCGGCGCGCGTAGGACTCGGCCTCCTCCTCGGTGACCGTCGCCTCGCCGAGCAGGTCGACCGTCGTCGCGGCGCCGGCGCGCCACAGCTGCTCGATCGCCGGCAGCGCGTCGCGCGCGTCGGCGCCGATGATGAACCGCTGGGCCATCTGCTCGACGCCGAGCGCCGCGGCCTTGGCGGTCGCCCGCCGGGTGAGCGGGCCGTCGGCCAGCGCGGCGCCGCGGCGCGCCAGCGGCGAGTCGTCGGCCTCGGCCAGCAGCTCGCCGAGATGGCGCGCCAGCTCGCGCGGGTCGTCGCACGCCGGGCGCACGTCGACGAACCGGAAGACCGCGGCGCGCAGCTCGGGGTCGGCGACCATCGCGCCCATCACGCGGCGCTCGACCGCCGCGCGCGGCGTGCGCCGCGCGGTCGGCATCTTGGCGACCAGCTCGCGGCCGATCGTCGCGATCCGCGGCTCGAGGTCCGGTCCCGCCTCCGCATCGGCGGCGTTCATCAACATGATCGGGATGGTTCCCCGCGCGCGGGGTGCGCAACAGCGCCCGGTCGTCTCGATCCCGCGCGAGGACGTGCGACATCTGTCGCAGGAGCCCGTATCGTGCGGTGCGACTCGATGGCGGCCGACGTGCAGGACCTGGTGGACGACCTCGCCGACGCGCTCGGCCGTCCGGTCGCGCTCGAGGACCGCCGCTGGCGGCTGCTGGCCTTCAGCGCGCACGTCGGCCCAGGCGATCGCGTCCGGCAGGCCTCGATCCTCGCCCGGGCCGCGCCGCCCGACGTCGTCGCGTGGCTCGACACGCTCGCCCTGGAGCACGCCGGCGAGGTCGTCGACACGCCCGAGAACGCGGCGATCGGGATGGGCCCGCGCACCTGCGCGCCGGTCCGCCACGACGGCGCGCTGCTGGGCTTCCTGTGGGTGATCCCGGGACCGGTCGGGCTCGACGCCGGGCAGCGCGCGACGCTCGCGACGACCGCGCGGGCGGCGGGCGCGACGCTGTGGGCCCAGCGCGCGGGCGGCGGCGCGGCGCACGCGCGGATCGCGGCGCTGCTGGCCGAGCTGCTCGACGACCCCGACGCGGCGGTGCGCGCGCGGGCCGCGGGCGAGCTGGCGGTCCGCCAGGGCTGGTCGCTCTCGCGCGCGCGGGCGACGCCCTACGCGGTCGCGCTGGCCGAGCTGGACGACGCCGGGACCGCCGCCGAGGTCGCCGAGCGCGCGCGGCGGCGCTGGCAGGCCGACGACCTCGTCTGGCGCGTGCGCGGGACGGTCGCGACGGCCGTCGCGCACGGCGGCGCCGACACGTCCGGCGCGCTCGCGCGGGCGCTGGCCGACGCGGGCGCGCCGCACGCGGTCGCCTCGGCGCCGTTCGCGGAGCTCGCGGCCGCGCGCGAGGCGCTGGGCGCGGCCGCCGCCGGCCTGATCGCCGTCCAGCAGCTCCCGGCGCTGGGCCCGGCGGCGACGGTCGAGGCGCTCGGCTCGTGGGTCTTCGCGGCACGGCTGTGGGACGCCGCCGGGCGCCCCGCGGTCCCGGCGCCGCTGCCCGCGCTGCTGGGCGCGCGATCGGGTCCGGAGCTGGCGCGGGCGCTGGAGGCGACGCTGGACGCGGCGGGCGACGTGGCCGCCGCGGCACGCGCGCTGCACGTCCATCGCGCCACGCTCTACCGCCGCCTGGCGCGGGCCCAGGAGCTGACCGGATTGGCGCTCGGCAGCGGCGACGACCGCCTCCGTGCCCATCTGGCATTACGGATGTGGCGACTGGCGGGCTCGCCGGCCCTAGGATGAGCGGAGATGCCGCCCGTGTTGAAGCAGGCTCGCGAGAACAAGCTGGTCGAGACCGCGCTGTTCCTCGTCATCGCCATCGTGTTGGCCGTGGGGCTCCAGGCGTTCGTCGTCAAGCCCTACAAGATCCCGAGCGGGTCGATGGAGCCGACGCTGCACGTCGGCGACCGCGTGCTCGTCAACCGCTTCGCGCACCGGATCCTCGGCCACGACCCGAAGATCGGCGACATCGTCGTCTTCAACCCGCCCGCGGGCGCCGATCCGAGCAGCCCGATCTGCGGCGCGGCCGACCAGGGGCAGGGGACGGGGACGCCGTGCTCCCGGCCCACCCCGCGGAAGTCCAAGCAGTCGTTCATCAAGCGCGTCGTGGCCGTCGGCGGCGACTCGATCTCGATCCGCGGCGGGTCGGTCTACCTCAACGGCAAGAAGGCCAACGAGCCGTTCGCCGCCGCGTGCGACCCGGCCTCCGGCGCCTGCGACTTCCCCAACCCGATCACGGTGCCGAAGGGCTACGTGTTCATGATGGGCGACAACCGCGGCAACTCCGACGACTCGCGCTTCTGGGGCCCGGTGCCCGACAGCTGGGTGATCGGCGAGGCGTTCGCGACCTACTGGCCGCCGTCGCGGATCGGCGGCGCCGGGTAGGTCAGCGCGCCCTTGGCGTGCAGCCGCCCGTAGCGGTGGCGGGCGCGCGGGCCGTAGCCGGGCCAGACGTACCAGCGGTAGCGCCCGGCGGCCAGCTTGTAGGTCTTGCGGTGGAAGCGCCAGCGGGCGCGCAGCGTGTAGTGGGTGCCGCGCGGCCAGGCGCTGAGGACCTTGCGCCCGTCGCGGTAGAGCTGGAAGTTGTAGTACTCGGCGCCGGGGCGGGCGCGCCAGCGCAGCGTGGGCCGCCGGGCCGCCGTCGACGCGTCCTTGGCCGTCGCCTTCGGCACCGTGGCGGTGGCCGTGGCGCTCGCGGCGTTGCCGGCCGCGTCGGCGATCGTGACCGTGTAGGCGGTCGTGGCGCCGGCCGCCAGGGGGCCGTCGACGACCGAGCGCGCCGAGGCCGCCGGGACGTGGTCCAGCAGGGTGGCGGCGGGCGCGTCGCGCACGACGGTCACGGTCTGGGCGTCGGGCGCGGCGGTCCAGACGACGGTCGCGCGGCGGTCGGCGCCGACGGTGGCCGCGACGCCGGTCAGCGCCGGGGCGGTGGCGTCGTAGGCGAAGGTGAACGGCACCGGCGCCGACGTGTTGCCGGCGCGGTCGCGGCAGGTGCCGGGGACGGCCGCGCTCGGCGCGTCGGGGCCGGCGTAGGTGGCCGTGGTGCAGGACGCGATGCCCGAGGTCGCGTCGGTGCCGGAGAACGCGACGGCGACCGGCGCGGTGTAGAAGAGGCCGTGGTCGGGCGTTCGCGCGGCGGCGCCGGCGACCGAGGCTGGCGGGGTCTGGTCGATCTTGATGGTCTTGGTCTGGACGGTCGTCGTGCCGTCGGCGTTGCTCGCCGAGCATGAGCGGCTGACGCCGGTCGTGTCGTCGCGCAGCGTCTGCACGGCCGGGCAGTCGCTGTCGGTCGCGCCGGTGACCGTCCACGTGATCGTGACCGGGCCGACGTACCACCCGTCGTCGCCCGCGGTGCCGCTGAGCGCGTTGGCGACGGTGGGCGGCGCGGCGGGCGCGGCCGCGGGAGCGACGACGGCCGCGGCGGTCGCGACGAGCAGCGCGAGCGCGCGCCTCACGCGATCGTCCTTCGCGCGCGGCGCAGCGTGAGCGAGCCCGCCAGCGCGACGGCGAGCAGCGCGGCGCCGGCGATCGCGTCGCGGGCGCGGTCGCCGGACGAGCCCGGCGCGGCCGCGGCCGTCGCGTGCGCGGAGGCGAGGCGGCTCGGCGTGGCGACGGTCGCCGTGACCGCGCGACGGGACGCGGGCCGCGGCGTGATGCACGGCGCGGGTCCGCCGCCGCCGGAGGCGCAGCGGGTGGGACGACGGGCGGCGGCGCGGCCACGGGTCGTCGGCGTGGCGGCGTGAGGGGTGGCCGCGCGCGTCGTCGTCTCCGTCGCGGTCGCGGTCGTCGCCGCGGAGGATCGCTGGGCGGTCGGCCGCGTCGCGGGCACCGCCGCCGCCGGCGCGGGACGCACCGCCTTCTGGACCCTGGCCTGTGGCCGCGCCGGTGCCGGGTCCGGCCTCGGCGTCGAGGGCGCCGGATCCGGCGAGAGCGTCTGCGCGGTCGCCGGGGCCGGGATCGTCGCGAGGGCCAGGACGGTCAGCAGGGCTGCGCGTCGGTGGCGAGGGCTCACGGTCTGTCCAAGGAACGTACGCGCGCGCTCGTCCTTCCGTCAACGGCACGGCCGCCGGCCGCGGCGGCGGCCGGCGGCCCATGCCGAGGCGTCGATCGCTACACGAGCGTCACCGGCCAGGGGAAGCCGGCGAGCGCCTGCAGCGCGTTCTGGGTCGTCCCGTTGCCGTTGCCGGCCGACGAGTTGGCGGTCGAGCCGTTGGCCTGCGACACGCCGCCGAACCCGCCGAGCGCGAGGTTCGCCGGGCACCACTGGGTCGACGTCGCCGCCGAGTCGGCCGACTGCCGGTTGGCGGCCAGCTGGCCGATCGCCTGCACGCCGCCGCCCCAGCCGCCGAGCGTCTGCTGGGCGTTCTGCGTCGTGCCGTTGCGGTTGGCCGCCGACGAGTTGGCGGTCGAGGCGTTGGCCTGCGAGACCGGGCCGCTGGAGGCGCCCGGGCTCAGGATGGCCAGGCTGATCGCCGTGTTGGTGGGGTTGGTCTGCGTCGACGTCGCCGCCGAGTCGGCCGACTGGTCGTTGACGGCCTGCTGGCCGATCCCCTGCACGCCCGGCACGCTCGGCGCCGAGTGGCAGGAGCCGCAGCCGCCGCCGTCCTGCTCGCGCACCGGCGGCTCGGCGGTCGGGCCGCCGGCGTTCTGCTGCGCGTTCTGCGTCGTGCCGTTGTGGTTGGCCGCCGACGAGTTGGCGGTCGAGGCGTTGGCCTGCGAGACCGGGCCGCTCGACGCGCCCGGGCTCAGGATCGCCACGTCGACCGCGGTGTTGCTCGCGCCCGACTGCGTGGAGGTGCCGGCCGAGTCGGCCGCCTGATGGCTCGCGGCGTCCTGGCCGACGGCCTGCACCGCGCCGCCGCCGCCGCCACCGCCGCCGCCCGCGTTCTGCTGGGCGTTCTGGGTGGTGCCGTTGCCGTTGTCCGCCGACGAGTTGGCCGTCGAGCCGTTGGCCTGGCTCGTCGCCCCGCTGGAGGCGCCCGGGCTGAGGATGGCGACGTGGATCGCCGTGTTGGTGGGGTTGGTCTGCGTGGAGGTCGCCGCCGAGGTGGCGGACTGCGCGTTGGCGGCCGCCTGGCCGATCTCCTGGGCCGCGCTGCCGCCGCCCGCGTTCTGCTGGGCGTTCTGCGTGGTCCCGTTGCCGTTGGCCGCCGACGAGTTGGCCGCCGAGGCGTTGGCCTGGCTGGTCGCGCCGGAGGCCGCGCCGGGGCTCAGGATCGCGACGTGGATCGCCGTGTTGGACGGGCTGTTCTGGGTGGAGGTCGCCGACGAGTTGGCGGCCTGCGTGCTGGTGGCCTGCTGGCCGACGGCCTGGACGGGCGTCCCGTCCGCCGCGGCGGTGGAGGCGGCGAGCGCGGGCACGAGAGCCGCGGCGCACGCCGACCACACCATCATGGTCTTGCGCATGGGTGGTTCCTTGTTGTCGTAGTTGATGGACTTGAGGTACGACGACAGGAACTAGCCCGGGCGGTCGATGCGACCTCCCGCGATCGGAGGGACGCGCCGCCGTGCGTGCGCGACCAGCTCGAACGGTCCCGCCGAACCGCCGAGGAGGAGCGCCGCGACGAGCGCGAGGGCGAGCATGGTGCCGCCGGGACCGGCCGCGCCGCCGGTGGCCGACGCGGCGGCGGGCGCGGCCGGGTCGACCGGGAGCGCGGGCGCCGGGCGCGCGGCCCGCGCGGCGGTGGCGTCGGCCGGGCGGCGACGCGACGGCGACGGGCGCGCGTGGCCGCGACGGGCGCCGGCGCCGGTGGCGGCCGCGACGCGCGCCGGGACGGGCGCGGGGGAGACCGCGGCCAGGACCGGCGGCGCCGCGGAGGCGACCGGGCGGGGACGTGGCGGCGTCGGGTCCGCGGCGCGCTGGCGCCGCGTCCGCGCGAGCGTGCCGCCCGTGCGGTGGTGGGCGCCCCGGGCGCCGGTGGCGGCCGGCTGAGGTGCCGGCGCCGGCGATGCGGGCGCGGCGGCCGCGACCGGCGCCGGGACGGTGGGGGAGGTGCCCGCGGGCGGCGCGGAGCCGGCATCGGCCGGCGCGGCCGCGCCGCCCGAACCGCTCGCGGCGTGGTCGGCGGCGGGCGTGGTCGTGGTCGGCGTCGTCGCCTGCGGCGCCGCGGGCTGCGCGGGCGCGGCGACGTCCGGGCGCGCGGGCGGCGCCGGTGGCGTGACGGAGGGCGCGGTCGGCGGCGTCACCTGCGGCGCCGCGGGCTGCGCGGGCGCCGGATCCGGCGCGGCCGTCCCGCCGTTGGCCACCAGGTTGGCCTGCCCCGCGGTCGCGCTCGCGCCCGGGCTGTCGACGATCACCTGGACGGTCACGTTGGACGGCGCCGACCCCGCGGGCGGCGCGACGTTCACGGTCACGCTGACGTCGTCGGCGCGCGCGACCCCCGCGAGCGGGAGCGTCGCCATCAGCGCCAGCAGGATCGCCGGGATCTTCCTCATCCACAGGCCCGATGCCACCGATGCCCATGCACGATCCATGCGCATGGGCGGGATGCGCGGTATCGCGCGCGCATGCATGGCCGACCTGGACGTTCGTCGCGCCCTGTGGGCCCGTCCAGCCGGTAGCTTCGGCCCATGGAGCCCACGGGGCTCAGCCACCGCGACACCGCCATCGAGGCCCACCTGCCGCTCGTGCGGTCGATCGCCCGCCGCTACGCCGGGCGCGGCGAGCCGCTGGAGGACCTCGTCCAGGCGGGCACGGTCGGGCTCATCAAGGCCGTCGACCGCTACGACCCCGAGCGCCACCGCGACCTCGCCGCGCTCGCGCGCCCGTCGATCGAGGGCGAGATCCGCCACCACCTGCGCGACGGGTCGCCCGGCCCGCGCGTCGGCCGTCTGGACCGCGAGCTGGCCACGCGCGTGCGCACGGTCTCCGCCGACCTCACCGCGCGCCTGCGCCGCGCGCCGACCGTCGAGGAGCTGGCCGCCGCCACGGGCGCCGAGGCCGAGCGGGTGACGCGGGCGCTGGCCGCCGACGCCGCCGGCCGGCCGACCGAGCCGCTGCCGGAGATCGCGCGCGAGGACGCCGATGCCGACGCCGCCGCGACCGAGGCGCGCGTCCTGCTCGAGACCGGCTGGGCGTCGCTCGACGAGCGCGAGCGCCGCCTGCTGACCCTGCGCTACCACGAGGACCGCAGCCAGTCGGAGATCGCGCGCGAGCTGGGGCTCTCGCAGGCCCACGTCTCGCGTCTGCTGCGCGCGACGCTGCACCGCCTGCGCGCCGAGCTGGCGCCGGGCGGCGAGGGCGACGCGGCCGGCGAGCCGCCGCGCGACGCCCGCAGCGGCCGCCTGCTCCTGCGCCTGCCGCGCACGCTGCACGGCGACCTCGCGCGCGCCGCCGAGCGCGAGGGCGTCCCGCTCAACACCTACATCACGACCGCGCTGGCGGCGTCGTTGGCCACGCCCCGCCCACGCCGCTCGCGCCTGCTGCTGGTCAACGCGATCGTCGTCGGCGTCGCCGCGCTGACGGGCCTCGCGCTGCTGCTCCAGGCCTGGCTGGGCTGAGTGAGGCATCGCCGTCCGGCGGGCACACCCGAGGGGGATGCCGCCCGCCCTCCTCGCCCGCGTCGACGCCCTGATGGGCGACGCCGTCGAGGCCACCGTCAAGCACCATCACCGCCGCCGGCTCCGTCGTCTCGGGCACAGCGGCGTGCTCGATCCGTCGCCCCGCGCCGACGGCGCGCTGTGGGCCGGCGGCGACCCGCCGCCGCGTGCCGGATGCAAGATGGAGGTCTTGATCGACGGCGCCGCCGCGCTGCCCCGGATCGCCGAGGCGCTGCGCGGCGCGCGGTCGCACGTCCACCTCACCGGCTGGCACCTCGCGGCGCACTTCGAGCTGGTCCGGGGCGAGGACCCGCTGGCGATCGGCCCGCTGCTCGCCGAGCTGGCCGAGCGCGTCGACGTCCGCGTGATCGTCTGGGCGGGCTCGCCGGTCCCGCTCTTCCACCCGACGCGCAAGGAGGTCGCGGCCGAGGTCCGGCGCCTCGTGCGCGACACCGAGATCCAGGCCTACCGCGACCCGCGCGAGCACCCGGTCCACTGCCACCACGAGAAGACGATCGTGGTCGACGACGAGGTCGCGTTCGTCAACGGCATCGACCTGACCGACCAGGCCGGCGACCGCTTCGACACCTCCGACCACGCGGCGCGCCGCAAGCTCGGCTGGCACGACGTCGGCACGCGGATCGAGGGCCCGGCGGTCGCCGACGTCGCCGCGCACTTCGCCATGCGCTGGCGCGAGGTCGCCGGCGAGGCGCTGCCGTCGCCGGCCGTCCCGGCGCCGATCGCGGGGCCGGGCACGAGCACGATCCAGGTCGTCCGGACGGTCTCCGAGGACATGTACGACCTGGTCCCCAAGGGCGACTTCCGCATCCTGGAGTCCTACGTGCGCGCGCTGCGGTCGGCCAAGAGCATCATCTACCTGGAGAACCAGTTCCTGTGGGCGCCGGAGATCACCGAGATCCTGGTGGACAAGCTCCGGCGCCCGCCGAGCGAGGACTTCAGGTTGGTCGTCCTGCTGCCCGCCAAGGCCAACAACGGCCAGGACGACACCAGGGGCCAGCTCGCGGTGCTGGCCGACGCCGACGACCACGGGAACCCGCACTTCCTCGCGGCGACGATCCGCTCGCGCACCGGCCACCGCGCCGACCCGCTCTACGTGCACGCCAAGGTCGGGATCGTCGACGACCGCTGGATGACGATCGGCTCGGCCAACCTCAACGCCCACTCCCTGCTCAACGACACCGAGCTGAACGTCGTCACCGACGACGCCGCGCAGGCGCGGGCGACGCGCGAGCGCCTGTGGGCCGAGCACCTCGAGGTCGACCTCCAGGACGTCGCGGGACGCCCGCCGCACGCGGTCGTCGACGAGCGCTGGCGGGCGATCGCGATGGCCCAGCTGCGCCGCCGCGAGGCGGGGGAGCCGCCGACGCACCGCCTGATCGCCCTCCCGGGCGTCTCGAAGCGGTCGCGCCGGCTGCTCGGCCCGCTGGAAGGCCTGGCCGACGACGGCTAGGCCCTCATCATCACCTTCAGCTCGCCGCCGCGACGATCGTCGGCGTCACGCCCGCCATCCCGCGCGCGTTGGGGTGGAACGGCGCGGCCGTGTTGCCCGGGACCAGCGGCTCGACCCACCGCACCGACGACGACTTGCACGCGTCGTGGCCGATCGCGGCGCTGTAGGTGTCGACGTAGCGCGCGCCGTTGGCGGCGGCGACGGTCGCCAACATGGTGTTCAACCGCTTCTCGGTCGCGCGCAGGTACGGCACGTCGTTCCAGGCCAGCGGGACCTGCGGCCAGCAGCCGCTGCCGGTCTCGGGCAGGATCGGCTCGTAGGCGATGACCAGCACGCGCGCGCTCGGCGCCCGCGCGTGGATGCCCTGGAGCACCGCGGCGACCTTCGGCGCGGTCGCGTCGATCCGCGCGGCCAGCTGATCGACGCCGCCGCTGTCGTAGCGGTCCTTGCACGGCGTGCCGAACGGCGACGCCGAGGCGCAGTTCTCGATGATCGACGTGAAGCCGATGTCGTTGCCGCCGATCGACAGCGTCACGGTCTGCGTCGCCGCGCTCAGCGCGTCGAGCTGCGGCGGGTTGGCGGGCCCGGGCGTGACGTCCTGGGCGGCCGTCATGTCGGCGGTCGTCGCGCCGCTGCACGACACGTCGCTGAGCGACTTGCCCAGCTGCGCGGCCGCGAGGTGCGCGTAGTTGTGGTCGGAGCGCAGGCAGCCGAGCGGGTTGAGCGACTGGCTCGGGATCAACGGCCCGGCCGCGTAGGAGTCGCCGAGCCCGACGAGCTGCGCGGCGCCGGCCGCGCCCGTCAGGCCCAGGGTCAGCGAGGCGGTCGCGGCGAGAAGCGCGGCGACCGTCCGCCCGCGAGGGACAGCACGCATGAAGTCCTCCTGGTTGGTGGTGTCGCGCGAACCTAGTGGTCCGCGCGACCCACGTGTGGAGGACGTGTCCGATGGGCGTCGCTGAGCGCCCTAGCGGCGGCGCGCCCCGGCGGCCCGGCCGATGACGAGCCCGGCGGCGAAGCCCGCGGCCAAGGCCACCGGGATCGGGTTCTCCTTGGCCTTGGTCGTCGCGGTGCCCGCCGCCTGCTGGGCGCCGTCGGCGACCGACTCCGGCGTGGCTCCGGAGGCCCGGCTCCGGGCGGAGCCGGCCCCGGCGGTCACCCTCGCGCGGGTCTCCTCGACCTTGTGGTTGAAGCGGGCCCGGGTCTCCTCGACCTTCTCGTGCGCGCGCGTCTTGACGTCGGCCTTCTCGGCCAGCGCGGCGGCGGTGTCGGCGAGCTCCTCGCGCGTGTGCTCGATCGCGGCCCGGATCTCCTCGGGCGTGCGGGCGCCGTTGCCGTTCATCGGGCGGCCTCCTCGTGGCGGTGGTGGCGGGCCTCGGCGACGTGCTCCCTGGTGAAGCGCACGTCCTCCTTGACCGTCGCCACGGTCTGCTCGGGCATCGGCGGCACGGCCCGCTTGGCCCGCGCCCGGCCCATCAGCGCCATCACGCCCGCGATGGCGAGCAGCGCGACGCCGACGATCAGGGCGGCCAGCCAGGCGGCGAGCGCGGTCGACAGCGCGATGATCGCGGTCGCGACCAGCGCGCCGACGCCGTAGAGGGCGAAGAGGCCGGCGCCGCCGAACATGCCGGCCCCGATCCCGGCCTGCTTGCCCTTGGCGGTCAGCTCGACCTTGGCGAGCTCCAGCTCCTGGCGGACGAGCGTCGAGACCTGGGTCGACAGGTCCTTGACCAGCTCGCCGGTGGGACGGTCCCGCAGGTGGTTGTCGGTGGTCATCGTCTCCGGGGGCTACCCGGAGATCCGCGACCGGAACATGTCGAACAGCGCGTAGGCACGACGGCGCGCATCGGCGGCGTGCTCCTCGCCGCCCGCGCGGACGTCCGCGACGGTGGTCCCGGCCCGGCGGACCGAGTCGGGGTAGTTGGTCGCCCAGCCCAGCGCGATGGCCGGCGTGACCTCGGGGTGGAACTGCACGCCGAGGTGGCGGCCGTGGCGGAACGCCTGCGCGCTGACCGGTGAGCGCGCGAGCAGCTCGGCGCCCGGCGGCGGGGTGAACGCGTCGCGGTGCCACTGCAGGTAGCGGCCGGGCGGGACGGTCTCGGGGTCCAGCGACTCGACCTCCAGCCAGCCGACCTCCGGCCGCGACGCCGGGCTGACGGTCCCGCCGAGCGCGCGGGCGAGGTGCTGGCCGCCGAAGCAGATGCCGAGGATCGGGACGTCGAGCGCCAGCGCGCGGTCCAGCAGCGCGCGCTCGCGCGCCAGCCACGGGACCGTGTCGTCGAACGCGCTGGCCTCCGAGCCGAGCACGACGACGAACGGGCGGCCCGCGACGTCCGGGGCGCCGTCGCCGTCGCCGTCGGCGTGCCACGCGAAGACCTCCAGGTCGATCCCGCGCTCGGCGGCCCAGTCGGCGAGCAGCCCCGCCGGGGCGTCGGCCTCGTGCTCGAGGACGAGCGCGGGCCGCGTCGCGGCGCTCACGCGGCGGCCGTGGCCTCAGGCACCTTCGCGCCGCCGGGGCCGGGCGTCGGCTCGACCTCGCGCGGCTCGACGGCGGCGCCGCAGGTCTTGCAGAAGCGACGGTCGTCCAGCTCGCCGCCGCAGCCGCGGTGCAGGAGCAGCATCGGGGGGCCGGCAGGGCCGGCGAGGTGCTTGTCGCCGAACTGCAGGAGCGCGACGATCGACGGCCACAGGTCGCGGCCCATCGCCGTCAGCCGGTACTCGTGGCGCAGCGGGCGCTCCTGGTAGGGGACCTTCTCGAGGATTCCGGCCTCGACCAGGCGCTCGAGCCGGTCCTGCAGGACGTTGCGCGCGATGCCCAGGCGCGCGGCGAAGTCGCCGAAGCGACGGATGCCGAGGAACGCGTCGCGGATGATCAGCAGGGTCCAGCGCTCGCCCACCAGCTCCAGCGTGCGGGCGACCGAGCAGGTCTGCGACTCATACGTGCGGCCGAGCATCGGTGTTCGATTCTAGCGCCCGTGGATAGCGTCACGCTACCGACTGTCGCATGGCCGTCCGGCGCGCTTCCGGACCCGCCCTTGCCGCCTCGGCACCGGCTCACGGTGCAACCCCCGAACCATCGGCCGCCGTCGCGCGTCGCCAAGCGCTATCCTTCGAGGTCGACTCGCTCCGGGGCGAGTCTTAATTTTGCCCCGGTACGGAGCGGGTTCGATCATCTTCATCAGACCTTTGCACGGGAGCCCTTTATGGCCCGCGGAGACGTGCGCATCGCTGTGACCCTCGCCTGCGAGGACTGCAAGCGGCGCAACTACCAGACCAACAAGAGCAAGCGCAACACGCCGGATCGCATCACGCTGCGGAAGTACTGCAAGTGGTGCCGTTGCCAGACCAGCCACCGGGAGACCCGCTAGGTCCCTGGGAGCCTCCGCATGGCCTCTGACCGACAGAACGACCCGACGACGCCGTCGTCGAACGACCCCCGCCCCGAGGACCACGTCCCGGGCGCGCTGGAGCACGCCTCCGGCGAGGTCGACGAGTTCGAGGCGACGGTGGCGGCGGGCGCCAACGGCACGAACGGCTCCGACGACGACGTCGACGCCGAGCTGGAGCGCCGCATGGCGGAGCCGGTCGGCGACCTCGACGACGACGGTGACATCGACGAGGACGATCGCGCCCTCGCTCGCACCGGCGGCCGCGAGACGGCGCACCCGGACAAGCGCGGTGGCCCGCGCTTCATCCAGTTCCTGCGCGCGTCGTGGGCCGAGCTGCAGCGCGTGCAGTGGCCGGACCGCCGTCAGGTCGCCCAGGCCACGTCCGTCGTCATCGGCTTCGTGATCGTCGCCGGCGCCTACCTGGGCCTGGCCGACTGGGTCGCGCGCAAGGTCGTCGACTTCATCATCTAGCCCGCGGGCGGACCCCTCTCTCACTTCATGTATCGCTGGTACGTCGTCAACACCTATTCAGGGCACGAGAACAAGGTCAAGTCGAACCTTGAGCACCGCGCCTCCTCCTTGGGGCAGCGCCGCGCGATCCGCTCCGTGGTCGTCCCCACCGAGACCGTCTCCGAGATGAAGGACGGTCAGAAGGAGACCAAGGAGAAGCGGACGATGCCCGGCTACGTGCTGGTGAACATGGACCTCAACGAGGACTCGTGGCAGCTCGTCAAGGGCACGCCCGGGGTCACCGGCTTCGTCGGCGCCTCCAACGAGCCGGTCCCGCTCACCCAGCCCGAGGTCGACCGCCTGCTGCACCGCGAGGTCGCGCAGAAGGTCGCCACCAAGGCCCAGTTCTCCATCGGCGAGTCCGTCAAGGTGATCTCGGGCCCGCTCTCCGACTTCTCGGGCGAGATCTCGGAGATCAACCAGGACGCGCAGAAGCTGAAGGTCCTGGTATCCATCTTCGGTCGAGAGACCCCCGTCGAGGTGGGCTTCGACCAGGTGAAGAAGATCTAGTCACACACAACGCCACATGAACCGCGCCGTGGCCAGCGGAGGCGGGAGGCGGAAGGAAGAGACATGGCCAAGAAGGTCCTCACCCAGATCAAGCTGCAGGCCGTAGGCGGCCAGGCGTCCCCGGCACCGCCGGTCGGCCCCGCGCTCGGTCAGCACGGCATCAACATCATGGAGTTCTGCAAGGCGTTCAACGCCCAGACCCAGCAGGACTCCGGCACGGTCATCCCGGTCGTGATCACGGTCTACGAGGACCGCTCGTTCACGTTCGTCACGAAGACGCCGCCCGCCGCGGTGCTCATCAAGCAGGCGATCAACCTCGAGAAGGGGTCGGGCGAGCCGCACCGCAACAAGGTCGGCCAGATCACCAAGGACCAGATCCGCGCGATCGCCGAGAAGAAGTTCAACGACCTGAACGCGAACGATCTCGATCAGGCCGGGAAGATCATCGAGGGCACCGCCCGCAGCATGGGCGTGGAGGTCGTCTAGTCATGGCCAAGCACGGCAAGACCTACAACGAGACCAAGGCGCAGGTCGACCGCGAGCGCGAGTACGCGCCCGCCGAGGCGATCGCGCTGGTCAAGTCCCTCAAGCGCGCGAAGTTCGACGAGTCCGTCGAGATCCACGTGCGCACGGGCCTGAACGTCCGCCACGCCGACGAGCAGCTGCGCGGCACGATCGCGCTGCCCAACGGCCTCGGCAAGGACGTCAAGATCGCCGTCTTCGCCCGCGGCCCGAAGGCCGACGAGGCGACCGCCGCCGGCGCGGACGTCGTCGGCGCCGAGGACCTCGCCAAGCGCATCGAGGAGGGCTTCATGGACTTCGACGTCGCCATCGCGACGCCGGACATGATGCCGATCGTCGGCCGCCTCGGCCGCATCCTCGGCCCCTCGGGCAAGATGCCGAACCCGAAGGTCGGCACGGTCACGATGGACGTGGCCAAGGCCGTCGAGGAGTCGAAGTCCGGCAAGGTCGAGTACCGCACCGACCGGACCGCGATCGTCCACCTGAACATCGGCAAGACCAGCTTCGACGAGCGCCAGTTGCTCGAGAACTACGCCGCCGTGATCGAGGAGCTTGTCCGCGCGAAGCCCTCGGCGGCCAAGGGTCGCTACCTGCGCACGGTCACCATCGCCTCGACGATGGGCCCGGGCATCAAGGTCGACCCGTCCCGTACCCGCGACATCCTCGGACTGGAGAGTGGTGAGAGCGCCGCTGCCGCGGCGTAGCTCATAGCTCACATCCGAGGCCGTCCTGAGACCGCCGGCGGCGCACGTGATCGCGGATCGCGTGCGCGCAAGCCCGGCAGAGGAGGCCCGTGAACAGGGACCAGAAAGCTGCAGCGGTCGCCGAGATCGCTGATCAGATCAAGGAGTCAGAGGCGGTCTTCGCCGTCGACTACCGCGGCATCACCGTCGCGCAGGTCGCCGAGCTGCGGACCAAGCTTCGCGATTCCGACGCGACGTTCCGCGTCGTCAAGAACACGCTCACCGAGCGTGCGGCCGACGCCGCCGACGCCGAGGCGCTGAAGAGCATCCTCGAGGGCCCGACGGCCCTGACGTTCGTCCGCGGTGACGCGGCCGGCGCCGCGAAGGCGATCGCCGACTTCCAGAAGGCCACCGGCGGCGAGCTCCTGCCCTTCAAGGGCGGGCTCATGAACGGCGACGCGCTCGACGCGGCGCAGATCACCGCCATCTCCAAGCTGCCGTCGCGCGACGTCCTCTACGGACAGCTCGTCGGCATCGTCGCCTCGCCGATCACCGGCCTGGCCCGGAGCCTCAACGGGCTCGTCTCGGGCCTGGCCATCGCGCTCGGCGGCGTGCTGGAGAAGAAGGAGAGCGGAGAGATTCCGTCCGGCGACGCGCCCGCGCCCGCGGCCGCCGCCACGTCGGAGGAGCCGGCCGCCGAGGCCGAGGCGCCCGCCGACGACACCAACAACTCGGAGGATCCCGCCGAGGGTCCCGACAACACCGAAGAGACCCAGGAGGGCTAAACAGTTATGGCTACCAGCACCGCAGAGTGGATCGAGGAGCTCAAGGGCATTTCCGTGCTCGAGCTGTCCGAGCGCATCAAGGCGCTCGAGGAGGAGTTCGGCGTGTCCGCGACGGCCGTTGCCGCGGCCGCTCCGGCCGGCGGTGGCGGCGGCGACGCCGGCGCGGCCGAGGAGGAGTCCTCCACGGTTGACGTCATCCTGACGGGCGCCGGCGACAAGAAGATCCAGGTCATCAAGGTCGTGCGTGCCGCGACCGGCCTGGGCCTGAAGGAGGCCAAGGCGCTCGTCGACGAGGCTCCCAAGCCCGTCAAGGAGGGCATCGAGCGCGACGAGGCCGACAAGCTCAAGCAGGAGCTCGAGGAGGCCGGCGCCTCCGTCGAGGTCAAGTAGCTCGGCCGCGGGCTCCTCGCCCGCACGCAGTTCCGCTGCACCGAAGGGCGTCCCGTTCGCGGGGCGCCCTTCGTCGTGCTCACGGCACTAGGTGCCGTTGGCCGAGAAGTGCTGGTAGTCGGTCGGGCCGGGCCAGGTGCCGCCCCAGCTCCAGCCGGCCTTGGCGAACGCGCGGACGAGGACGCCGCCCGCGTACGCCATGCCCTTGCGGTGCCTGGAGCGGTCCAGGTAGGGGCGCGACCGCGCGTGGGTCGTCGTGCCGTTGGCGTACACGTACGGGTTCTCGATGGTGTTGACGTCGATCGCCCGGCCGTAGGCGTGCTGGGACCAGCGCGTCGCGCCGGTCGCCCGGCGGCAGTTGAACGCCGAGGTGTTGTCGGCCTCGATCGAGCGGTAGTCGGAGGCGCCGTAGTCGTCGACGAGCCGCATGCGGCGGATCGGGAAGCGCTCGGCGTACAGGTACGCGAACGCGGTCCGCGTGGCGTGCACCGCGTCGGCGTTGACCACCAGCTCGCCGCGGTGGGCCCGGCCGTCGAAGCCGACGTAGGCGACGCGGACGTAGCGCAGGTCGTCCAGCGCGACCGGGCAGCCCGGGTGCCACGACGCGCCGTTGAGGCGGTGGCGCAGCGCGGGGGTGAGGCGGCGGGCGGAGAAGGCGAAGGCGGCGCGCGTGGTGGCGGGCCGGGCGGCGGCGGTCGTCGTGGTCGTCGCGGCCGCGACCGCGTCGGTCACCGTGGCGCGCGACGGGGCGTCGTCGCCGGCGCCGCCGCCGCACGACGCCGTCGCGCACCCGAGCAGGCCGGCGGCCAGGACGCGCGCGGTCAGCATCGGCGCAGCGTGATCGACCGGGACTTCAGCGACGGCCCCATGATGTACACGTTGGAGACGTACCCGCCGCGCGTGGTGCGCGACCAGACCGTGCTCGTCGCCCCCAGCGCGGAGGACCGCACGGGCTCGCCGCGGACCTGGCAGCTCAGGCGCAGCGTGTCGCCCTCGTCCAGCCGCAGCACCTCGTCGGCGTCCGGCGACGGCGACGCCCGCACCGAGAGGTGGCAGTCGCCGCCGACCCCGCCCTTCCCGCACGTCCGCGCGACGACCGCCCGGGCCGGACGCGGCTCCGCGGGCGCCTCGGCCGGCGGCGCGGCCTCGCCCTCCGTCGCGGTCGTCGGCGTCGCGACCGTCACCGCCGGCTGAGACGGGCCGACGGTCGCCGCCGGCGGCACCGTCACCCGGCGCGCGACCGGGTGGTCGCTGCCGTCCAGCGCGCCGGTCAGCGCGAGCGCCGCGACCACCGCGCCGACGACGAGCGCCGCGGCGCCCGCGACGAGCACGCCGCGCGGCGGGCGCGAGGACGTCGTCGCCCGGGGGACGACCGCGGCCGGCGCGGGCGCGAGTCGCTCCCCGCAGCGCTCGCAGAACGTCGCGTCGGGCTCGGTCGAGGCGCCGCAGCGCGAGCAGAACACGCTAGGTCAGCGGCTGACCGCAGGACCGGCAGAACCGGCCGCCCGGCGTCGTGGGCGTGCCGCAGTTGGGGCAGGTCGCCGGGGTCGTCGAGGCCTCTGGCGAGGCCGGCGCCGCGAACAGCGGCGAAGGCGGGGTCGATGTGGACGGCGTCGACGGCGTGGTCGGGGCGGCCGGCGCGGGGGCGCCGGCGCCGAGCCAGCCCGCGGTGGCGAACGCCTCGCGCTGCAGCGCGTTCTGGTCGCGGAGCAGCTCGCCGATCCGGAAGACCTGGATGATGAACTCCAGGATGACCCGCGTGTAGATGGTGTACAACAGCGCGCCCAGCGGCGCGGCGATGATCAGCACGAACAGGCCCGCGGCCGCGCTGTCCTGGAAGGCCGCCACGATGAACGCCAACGCGAACAGGCCGATCAGGATCAGCGACAGGACGTAGATCACCTTGATGATCTTCGTCGTGACGAAGCTCGTGAAGGACAGGTCGAACAGGCTGCTGAAGAATCCTCGCTCCATGGCGCGGTAGAGAACCACAAACCGGTGCGCCATGTCCACCGGTACGGTCGGAGGTGCTACGATGCGCTCGTCGAAGGGAAGTAGCCCGACGGCGCGTTCTCGTCAGCACGGCCCATCGGGCCCGGGGCGCGCGGCCTCCTCGTGAGGCGGTCAAACCTTCGCGGATCATCGAACCCGCGAAGCGAGGAACCGTCTCCGATGAAGTGGATCGCCCTGATCGGCGCCCTGATCGTCCTGTTGGCCTTCGACCTGTGGCTGGCGCGCCGCGAGAGCCACGGCGCGGGCATGAGCGTCCGCAAGGCCACGCTGCACTCGCTCGGCTGGCTGACCGTCGCGCTCGCGTTCGGCGCGGGCATGTTGGTGGCCTTCGGCGGCCGCGACGCCGGCCTCTACTACGCCGGCTTCCTGGTCGAGAAGTCGCTCAGCCTCGACAACGTCTTCGTGTTCCTGCTGATCCTGACGAGCTTCGGGATCCCCGAGGCCCAGCGCCACCGCCTGCTGACCTGGGGCATCGTCGCCGCGCTCGTGCTGCGCGGCGTCTTCATCGCCGTCGGCGCCACCGCGCTGCACCACGCCTCGTGGATCTCCTACATCTTCGCCGCGCTGCTGGTGTGGACGGGCTGGCGGATGTTCCAGCACCGCCACGACGCCGAGGGGGAGACCGCGTTCGTCGAGAAGCTGAGGACGCGCCTGCCGCACCTGTCGGTCGGCACCGCCGCGGTCGCTGCGCTGGTCGTCGCCGACATCGTCTTCGCGATCGACTCCGTCCCCTCGATCCTGGCGATCACCGACGACGCCTTCATCGTCTTCGCCGCCAACGCCTTCGCGCTGCTCGGCCTGGCGCCGCTGTTCTTCCTGGTCGCCGACCTCGTCCAGCGGCTCTACTACCTGAAGACCGCGCTCGCGGCGCTGTTGGTGCTGATCGGCGTCAAGATGGCCGCCGGCGAGCTGTGGGGCAAGCTCGGCCCCGAGATCTCGCTGCCCGCGATCGCGCTCGTGCTCGGCGCCGGCGTCGTCGCCTCGCTGCTGCGCGACCGCCGGATCGCCCGTGAGCGGGGCGAGACCGGCGACGCCGCGCCGTCGACCGCGTAGCCGCGCGGGACGCCGACCGCGCCGGGACCCTTGACATGGTGGAGCACGCTGAGCAGGCTGCTCCGCCATGTCACGCTCCAGCCGCCTCGCCCTCGCGGGGCTCGCCTGCGCGCTCGCGCTCGTCCCCGCCGCCGCCCGCGCGGAGGTGGTGGAGCCGCCGGTGCCGCTGGCCAGCGCCACGGGCGGGGTCGCGACCGGCGCCGACGGCAACGTCTACGTCGTCGAGACCTTCAACAACTCGGTCGCCGTCCTCTCGCCGACCGGACAGCTCATCCGGCGCGTGGGCGTGTCGGGCCGGCCGACGTCGGCCGCGCTCGGCCCGGACGGCCGCGTCTGGGTGGCGATCGGCACGCACGACGCCACCGCGGGCTTCCGGCGGATCGAGCCGTCGGGCACGGTCCTGACGGCGCCGTCGGCGCTGGCCTGCGGGCCCGCCGGCATGGCCGTGTTCGGCAGCACGCGGATGCTCTACACGGCGCCCGACCCGGAGTTCGCCTGCGGCGCCGGCCGCGGCCTGGGCGGGATCGACGGCGACGGCACGACGTCGAGCGCCTTCCCCACCACCTACGACGCCTACGACCTCGCGGTCATCGGCAACAAGGCCTTCGTCCCGGACTTCGACGGCAACCTCGTGCGGCGCTACTCGCTGAGCGGCACCGGCGCCTGGCAGGCCGTCGAGGCGACCTGGCCGATCCCGGTCGCCGCGGGCGCCGACGGCATCGAGGTCGGCCCCGGCAACCAGCTCTTCGTCACGATGTACAACACCGGCCAGGTCATCCGGCTGGACCCGACCGCCTCCAGCGGGGTGAACACGATCGCCGTCGCCACCGACCTGGTCAACCCGTTCGGGATGGCGATGGGCGCCGACGGCGCGCTCTACGTCGCCTCCCAGGACGCGCGCGTCCTGCGGATCGGCCCGGACGGCTCACAGCGCTCGATCGCGCTGCCGGCCGGCTTCGCGGCCTGGCAGCTGGCGCGGTCCGGCAACGACATCTGGGTGACCGACGCTGACAACCCCCGCGCGCTGCGGATCCGCAACGCGGGCCGTCCCGAGCCGATCCCGCCCGCCGACCCGGCGCCCGTGCCCACGCCGCCGGCGACGACGCCGCCCGCCACGCCGCCCACGACCCCGGCGCCCAAGCCGGCCGCCAAGCCGAAGGTCGCCGACGTCGTCTCGCTGGCCTCGCCCAAGCGCTGCCTGTCCAAGCGGCGCCTGACGCTGACCGTCCGCAAGCCCAAGGCCGGCGCGGCGAAGGTGAGCTCGGTCAAGGTCACGATCGGCAAGGGCAAGGCCAAGACGTACACCGCCAAGAAGCTGAAGGTCCCGGTGACGCTGGCCGGGCTGCCGAAGGGGACGTTCAAGGTCAGGTTGTCGGTCAAGCTCAGCGACGGCACGACGCTGACCGAGACGCGCACCTACAAGACCTGCGCGACCAAGGCCAAGCAGAAGGGCTGAGCCGCCGGCGCCGGTCGGGCGCCTGACGCTTCGGCGGCCGCCGAACGGTTGAAGGGGCAGCGTGGCGGGCGTGTCGCGCACCTACCTCGCCGTCCTGGCCGCCGCCGCGCTCTGCTACGCCGCGCTGGGCGCGGTGCTGCGGATCCTGCCGTCCCACGTCGGACACGACCTCGGCGGCAGCGCGGCCGCGCTCGGCCTGGCGGTCGGCGCGCCCGCGTTGACGGCGATCGTCGCGCGGCCCGCCGGCGGCCGGGTGGCCGACCGCGTCGGCCCGTGCCCGCCGGTCGTGGTCGGCGCCGCGGTGATGGCCGCCGGCACGCTCCCCGCGCTGGGCGGCGGCCTGGCGACGCTCGACGCGAGCCGCCTGCTCGTCGGCGCGGGGGAGGGCATGATGATGGCCGCCGCCGTCCTCTGGCTGCTGCGGCTCGCCGGCCCCGAGCACCGCGGCCGCGCGCTCGGCCACATCGGCCTGGCCAACTACGCGGGGCTGGCCGTCGGCCCGCTGATCGCCGATGCGCTCGGCGGCGAGGCGCGCGCGGTGCTGATCGCCGCCGCCGTCCTGCCGCTGCTCGCCGTCCCGCTGGTGCTGGTCCTGCCGCGCGCGCCCGGCCCCGACGCCGCCCGCGGCCACCAGGACGACGAGCGCCGCGGCGGCGCTCGCGCGATCGCCGCCGCGATCGCCCGCCCCGGCGCGGGCCTCGCGCTGGTCAACGTCGGCTACGTCGCGGTGATCGCCTTCGGCGCCCAGGTCGGCCACCTCACGGCGATCGTCCCGGTCTTCGCGGTGACCGTCATCGCCGCCCGGACGCTCGGCGCGCGGATCCCCGACCGCCTCGGCGCCGAGACGACCCTGCGCGCCTGCGTCGTCGCCGAGGGCCTGGGCCTGGTCGCGCTCGCGCTCGCCGGCGCGGGCGGCGCCGGCGCCGCGGCCACGATCGTCCTCGCCGGCGGCCAGGCGCTGGCCGTCCCCGCGCTCGGCGTCCTGGCGCTGCGCCGCGTCCCCGCCGCCTGCCACGGCGCCGCGGCGGGCCTCTTCTTCTCGTTCTTCGACGCGGGCGTCGGCCTCGGCGGCCCGCTGGTCGGCGTGTTGGCGCGCGCGACCACGCCCGCCGCCGCCATCGCGTCGGCCGGCGTCGCGGTCCTGGCGGTCTGGCCGGTGGCCCTCGGCATCTGGCACCCGTCGCCGTCCACCGCTACACTGCCGCGCGTCGGCCAATAGTCGCAGCCGCCCGGAAGCACGCTTCCCGCGCCACATACGCGGGGGCCGGGGCGGGGTCCGTGAGCGCCGACCGCCCCGCGCATCGGGGTCCACTTCGGCCTGTGCTAGATTGGCAGGTCGCGCCTCTGCGTCACCCGGCAGCGGGGCGCGCCCTCCCAGTTTGCCCGCCTCCACCCCTGAGGAGTCGCCGTAGTGCCTGCCCTCGACGCCACCCGGACGCGCCGCTCTTTCGCGCGCCTGGACAAGGTCCTCGACCTTCCGAACCTCATTGACATCCAGCGCCGCTCGTTCGAGTGGCTGGTCGATCCCGAGAACGGTGGTCTCCGCGAGACCATCGACGACATCTCGCCGATCGAGGACTACACCGGTCACCTCGCCGTCAACTTCGGCGACTTCGTGTTCGACGCCCCGCCGAACTCGATCGCGGAGTGCCGCGAGAAGGACCTGACCTACAGCCGTCCGCTCACCGTCACCGTCGCGTTCATCAACCACGAGACGGGCGAGATCCGCGAGCAGTCCGTCTTCATGGGCGACTTCCCGTGGATGACCGAGCGTGGCACGTTCATCATCAACGGCACGGAGCGCGTCGTCGTGACGCAGCTCGTGCGCTCGCCCGGCGCCTACATCATGGAGGCCAAGGACCGCGAGAAGCAGGTCTTCACGGCCAACCTGATGCCCGCCCGCGGCTCGTGGCTGGAGATGGAGATCGACAAGAAGGGCAAGGTCTTCGTCCGGATCGACCGCAAGCGCAAGCTGCCGGTCACGGTCCTGCTGCGCGCGATGGCCTACAACCCGGAGACCGACGCCGACGTCGAGGAGTCCCACGAGGACATCGAGAAGCTCGACACCGAGCTGGCGGCGCTCTTCGAGAACTCGCTCTACATCCGCAACACGATCGAGAGCGACCCGGAGCCGACGAAGACCAAGAAGGGCGCGCTCATCGAGCTCTTCAAGAAGCAGCGTCCGGGCGAGCCGCCGTCGGTGGACGCCGCCTACGCGCTGCTCAACCAGCTCTTCTTCGACCCCAAGCGCTACGACCTCACGCGGGTCGGCCGCTACAAGCTCAACGCGCGCCTGGGCCTCGACATCGACCTCGAGACCCGCACGCTCACGCACGACGACATCCACGCGCTCGTCCGCGAGCTGATCTCGCTGCCCAAGCTCCTGGGCATCCCGGAGGACGGCGAGGTCGAGATCAAGGACTACGCCGCCGAGGCCACCGCGCTTCCGCGTGAGCCGATCGCCGACCGCCTCGACGAGTACGAGCACTTCGGCAACCGCCGCCTGCGCACGGTCGGCGAGCTGATCCAGGAGGCCTTCCGGATCGGCCTCTACCGCATGGAGCGCGTCGTCCGCGAGCGCCTCACGACGGAGGACGAGGACACGATCACGCCGCAGACGATCGTGAACATCCGCCCGGTCGTCGCCGCGCTGAAGGAGTTCTTCGGCTCGTCGCAGCTGTCGCAGTTCATGGACCAGACGAACTCGCTCTCGGGCCTGACGCACCGCCGCCGCCTGTCGGCGCTGGGCGCCGGCGGCCTGACCCGCGAGCGCGCGCCCATCGAGGTCCGCGACGTCCACCCGACGCACTACGGCCGCATGTGCCCGATCGAGACGCCGGAGGGTCCGAACATCGGCCTCATCGGCTCGCTGTCCTCCTACGCGGAGGTCTCCGAGCACGGCTTCGTCACGACGCCCTACCGCGTCATCAAGGACGGCGAGGTCACCGACGAGCTGGTCCACCTGGACGCCACCCAGGAGGAGCAGCGCCTGATCGCGCAGGCCAACCACCCGGTCGACCCGAAGACCAACAAGCTCAAGGGCCCCGAGGTCCTCTGCCGCACGCAGGCCGGCCAGTACGTCACGGTCGCGCCCAAGGACGTCGACCTGATGGACGTCTCGCCCGAGCAGATCTGGTCGGTCGCCACGGCGATGATCCCGTTCCTCGAGCACGACGACGCCAACCGCGCGCTGATGGGCTCGAACATGCAGCGCCAGGCCGTGCCGCTGTTGAAGACCGACGCCCCGGTCGTGGGCACCGGCATGGAGCGTCGCGCCGCCATGGACACGGGCGACCTGATCCTCGCCCAGCACGACGGCACGATCGCCTACGTCGACGCCGAGCAGATCGTCGTCGAGCACGACGAGGGCCGCGACGAGCACGAGCTCCAGAAGTTCATGCGCTCCAACCAGGGCACGCTCATCCACCAGAAGCCGCTCGTCTCGACCGGCCAGCAGGTGAAGAAGGGCGACCTCCTGGCCGACGGCTCCGCCTCGGACAAGGGCGACATGGCGCTGGGCAAGAACCTGATGGTCGCCTTCATGTCCTGGGAGGGCTACAATTTCGAGGACGCGATCATCCTCAGCAAGCGCCTGGTCAAGGACGACGAGCTCACCTCGATCCACATCGAGGAGTACGAGATCGACGCCCGCACGACGAAGCTGGGCGACGAGGAGATCACGCGCGACATCCCGAACCGCTCCGAGGAGTCGCTGCGCAACCTCGACGACCGCGGCATCGTCCGCATCGGCGCCGAGGTCGGCTCCGGCGACCTGCTGGTCGGCAAGGTCACGCCGAAGGGCGAGACCGAGCTGACGGCCGAGGAGAAGCTGATCCGCGCGATCTTCAAGGAGAAGGCGCGCGAGGTCCGCGACACCTCGCTCAAGGTCCCGCACGGCGAGGGCGGCGTCGTCATCGACGTCATGACCTTCAGCCGCGAGAACGGCGACGACCTGCCGCCGGGCGTCAACGACCTCGTCCGCGTGTTCGTCGCCAAGAAGCGCAAGATCTCCGAGGGCGACAAGCTCGCCGGCCGCCACGGCAACAAGGGCGTCATCTCGAAGATCGTCGACGAGCAGGACATGCCGTTCCTCGAGGACGGCACGCCGGTCGACGTCATCCTCAACCCGCTGGGCGTCCCGTCCCGCATGAACGTCGGCCAGATCCTGGAGACCCACCTCGGGTGGGCCGCCGCGCAGGGCTGGTTCGACGACGAGGAGAAGGGCTTCAAGCACGGCGAGAAGGTCTACACCGCCACCCCGGTCTTCGACGGCGCCTCCCTGGAGGACGTCGACCGCGCGCTGGTGCGCTGGCAGGAGGACCACACGAAGTACGGCGGCAAGATCAAGATGGACGTGGACACCAGCCGCGTTCCGGGCCGTCAGGCCACCGGCAAGTTCCGCCTCTTCAACGGCCGCACCGGCGAGCCGTTCGAGGGCGTCGTGACGGTCGGCTACATGTACATCCTGAAGCTGCTGCACCTCGTGGACGACAAGATCCACGCGCGCTCCACCGGCCCGTACTCGCTGGTCACCCAGCAGCCGCTGGGCGGCAAGGCGCAGTTCGGCGGCCAGCGCTTCGGCGAGATGGAGGTGTGGGCCCTGGAGGCCTACGGCGCCGCCTACACGCTGCAGGAGATGCTGACCATCAAGTCCGACGACACCGTCGGGCGCGTCAAGGCCTACGAGGCGATCGTCAAGGGCGAGAACATCGCCGAGCCGTCGATCCCCGAGTCCTTCAAGGTGCTCCTCAAGGAGATGCAGTCGTTGGCGCTCGACGTCAACGTCGTCTCCGAGGAGGGCCAGCGCGCCGAGATGGCCGACGAGGACGACGACCTGCTGCGCGCCGCCGAGGAGCTCGGCATCGACCTCTCGGGCGTCCGGGCCGGCGACGGCCAGGCCGCCGACGAGGCGGTCGAGGGCTCCGACGACACGGACGCCTCCGGCGACGGCCAGGCCTCCGGCGAGGCCGAGACCGACGACGCGCCCGACCTCGACGTCGACGGCGAGATCGACCTGGGCGACCTGCCCGAGGACGGTCTGGTCGAGGACGAGGCCTAAGACGTACCACCCGCACGACCTGAGAGAGATCGCATGATCGACATCAACAACTTCGACGCCATCGAGATCGGACTGGCGTCCTCCAAGCAGATCCGCGGGTGGTCCTCCGGCGAGGTCACCAAGCCGGAGACCATCAACTACCGCACGCTGAAGCCCGAGAAGGACGGCCTGTTCTGCGAGCGCATCTTCGGTCCCACCAAGGACTGGGAGTGCTACTGCGGCAAGTACAAGCGCGTCCGCTACAAGGGCATCGTCTGCGAGCGCTGCGGCGTCGAGGTGACGCGGTCCAAGGTGCGCCGTGAGCGCATGGGCCACATCGACCTCGCCGCCCCGGTCAGCCACATCTGGTTCTTCAAGGGCGTCCCGAGCCGCATCGGCTACCTGCTGGACATGGCGCCCAAGGAGCTGGAGAAGATCCTGTACTTCGCAGCGTCGATCGTGACGTGGGTGGACCAGGAGGCGCGCTGGCGCGACCTGCCCAAGCTCGAGGGCGAGATGCAGGAGGAGCTGACCCGCCTGCGCGAGGAGGAGAACGAGCGCGTCGAGGAGCTGCGCAAGAGCCGCGAGGCGCGGATCACGTTCCTGGGCTCCGGCGAGCAGGGCGACTTCGGCGACGAGGACCACCTCTGGGCCGAGTCGTTGGACATCAACGTCAAGAAGCTCTCCGACGACGAGCGCGAGAAGCTCGTCAAGGAGATCCAGAAGACGTTCGCCTCCGACATCGACGACACCCAGGCCTACTACGAGGACGCGCGCGAGCGCCTCAAGGACGTCTGGAAGCTCTTCGCCAACAAGGAGGAGCCGTCCGACGAGCCCCCGCAGGAGGGCGAGGACTGGCCGCTGAACACCTACGTCGACAAGGCCGCCGAGAAGGACGAGTTCCGTCCCAAGACGATCGTCGCCGACGAGACGTTCTTCCGTGAGCTCAAGCACCGCTTCGGCTCGCCCTTCGGCTTCGGCGAGTACTTCGGCGGCGGCATGGGCGCCGAGCACATCCGCACGCTGCTGCTGGAGAAGGACGAGTACGACCGCCTCGCGCCCCCGCGCGAGACGGACGCCGACCGCCTGGCGGGCGACGACCTCGCCCCGCAGGACCAGCCGGGCATCGTGCTCGAGCACGAGCGCGAGGACCTCGAGGACCAGGTCAAGAACGGCAAGGGCCAGAAGCAGGCCCGCGCGGTCAAGCGCCTGAAGGTCCTCTCGGCCTTCCTGCACTCCGACAACAAGCCGGAGCACATGGTGCTCGAGGCCGTCCCGGTCATCCCGCCGGAGCTGCGCCCGATGGTCCAGCTCGACGGCGGCCGCTTCGCGACGTCGGACCTCAACGACCTCTACCGCCGCGTCATCAACCGCAACAACCGGTTGAAGCGCCTCCTCGACCTCGGCGCGCCCGAGATCATCGTCAACAACGAGAAGCGCATGCTGCAGGAGGCCGTCGACGCGCTGTTCGACAACGGCCGCCGCGGCCGGCCCGTCACGGGCCCGGGCAACCGCCCGCTGAAGTCGCTCTCGGACATGCTGAAGGGCAAGCAGGGCCGCTTCCGCCAGAACCTCCTGGGCAAGCGCGTGGACTACTCCGGCCGATCGGTGATCGTGTCGGGCCCGTCGCTGCGCCTGCACCAGTGCGGCCTGCCGAAGCTCATGGCGCTGGAGCTGTTCAAGCCGTTCATCATGGCCCAGCTCGTCGAGCGCAAGGCCGCGCAGAACATCAAGGCCGCCAAGAAGATGGTGGACTCGATGATCCCCGAGGTCTGGGACGTCCTGGAGCAGGTCATCCACGAGCACCCGGTGCTCCTGAACCGCGCGCCCACGCTGCACCGCCTGGGCATCCAGGCCTTCGAGCCGGTGCTGGTCGAGGGCAAGGCGATCCAGGTCCACCCGCTCGTCTGCTCCGCGTTCAACGCGGACTTCGACGGTGACCAGATGGCGGTCCACCTCCCGCTGAGCGCCGAGGCGCAGGCGGAGGCCCGCATCCTGATGCTGTCCTCCAACAACATCCTGTCCCCCGCGCACGGCGCGCCGCTGGCGACGCCCGCGCAGGACATGGTGTTGGGCACCTTCTACCTCACGCACGGCCCGGACGCGTCCGAGCTGTCGGAGAAGCAGGCCAAGTTGGCCGCCGGCGAGTGGCCGAGCAGCGAGCCGCGCCCGAAGGTGTTCCGGACGGCGCAGGAGGCCGAGCTGTCCTACGACAACAAGCTCGTGGGCCTGCACGACCTCGCCGAGTACCGCCAGGCCAACCGCGAGGGCGGCCACATCCTGACGACGGTCGGCCGCATCATCTACAACGACAAGATCGAGCGCGCGCTGGAGGAGGCTCTGGGCGAGGACTACTCGCCCGAGCTGTACACCTTCGTCAACCAGGCGATGCGCAAGAAGGACACCGTCAAGCTGATCGACGCGCTCGTGCAGTCGTACGGCGCCAGCGCGGTGGCCCTGGTCCTCGACGCGTTCAAGGACCTCGGGTTCCACTTCGCGACGCTGGCCGGCATCACGGTGTCCAAGAACGACGTGGTCATCCCGCCGCAGAAGCCCGAGATCCTCAAGAAGTACGAGGACGAGGTCGCGGAGATCCAGGACCAGTACGACATGGGCCTGATCACGCAGGAGGAGCGCCACGAGCTGGTCGTCGAGAAGTGGACGCAGGCGACCGACGAGGTGGCCGACTCCATGCAGGACCACTTCGACCACCTCAACCCGATCTACATGATGGCCACGTCGGGCGCGCGAGGCTCGATCTCGCAGATCCGCCAGCTGGCCGGCATGCGCGGCCTGATGGCCAACCCGAAGGGCGAGATCATCGAGCGCCCGATCAAGGCCAACTTCATGGAAGGCCTGACGGTCCTCGAGTACTTCATCTCGACGCACGGCGCCCGCAAGGGCCTGGCCGACACGGCGCTGCGCACGGCGGACTCGGGCTACCTGACCCGCCGTCTGGTCGACGTGTCCCAGGACGTCATCATCCGCGAGCTGGACTGCGGCACCACGGAGGGCATCGACCTCCCGGTGTTCGCCGCCGGCGGCGCCCCGAACGACAACCTCGTCGGGCGCATCGCGCCCGCCGACATCGGCGGCAAGGGCGACAAGGCGATCGTCAAGAAGGGCCAGGAGATCGACCGCGCCGAGTTCGCGCGGATCGTCGAGCTCTTCCAGGGCGAGTACGACAACGGCGGCCGTCCGGTCGTCAACGTCCGCTCGACCCTGAAGTGCGAGGCGACCTCCGGCGTGTGCCAGGCGTGCTACGGCCGCTCGATGGCGACCGGCAACCTCGCGCAGATCGGCGACGCGGTCGGCATCGTCGCCGCGCAGTCGATCGGCGAGCCGGGCACGCAGCTGACGATGCGCACGTTCCACACCGGCGGCGTCGCCGGCGCGGACATCACGCACGGCCTGCCGCGTGTCGTCGAGCTGTTCGAGGCCCGCAAGCCGAAGGGCCTGGCGCAGATCGCCGAGCAGGACGGCGTCGTGGCGGTCGAGGAGACCGACAAGGCGCGCACCGTGGTCGTCACCGACGACACCGGCGAGGAGCACCGCTACACGTTCCCGCGCCGGACGCGCCTGCTCGTGGAGGACCGCGAGCGCGTCGCGGCGGGCACGCAGCTCAACGAGGGCTCGCTGTACCCGCACGACCTGCTCAAGCTCCGCGGCCGGACCGAGACCGAGCAGTACCTGGTCAAGGAGGTCCAGGAGGTCTACAAGTCGCAGGGCGTGGACATCAACGACAAGCACATCGAGCTGATCGTCCGCCAGATGCTCAAGAAGGTCCGCGTCGACCAGAAGGGCGACACGAACTACCTGCCGGGCCAGTTCGTGGACCGCTACGAGTTCGCGCGGGTCAACGACGACATCAAGAAGAGCAAGGGCGAGACGGCCCAGTTCGAGGAGATCATCCTCGGGATCACGAAGGCGTCCCTGAACACGGACTCCTTCCTGTCGGCGGCCTCCTTCCAGGAGACGACGAAGGTGCTGACCGACGCGGCGCTGGAGGGCAAGAAGGACACGCTCAACGGCCTGAAGGAGAACGTGATCATCGGCAAGCTGATCCCGGCCGCGACGGGCCTGAAGCGCTACCGCCGGATCGAGATCGAGCCGTCGGAGCCGCTGCCCCGCGCCATGGACGAGGTCGGCCTGCTCGACCAGGACGAGATCGCCGCCGAGCTGGGCCTCGGCGACGGTGACGGCCTCGGCGCCTTCGGCGCCGGCTTCGACCAGGACCTCGCGCAGCTCGAGGACATCGGCGCCGGTGGCGACACCGGGTTCGCCGACGAGCTGGCCGAGCTGGACGTGCCGCAGGACGACGAGCAGCAGTAGCCGCTCGCGCGACCACGCAGCCTCAGAGGGCGCCCTTCGGGGCGCCCTCTTTCGTTCCGGCACGGCTCACGAGGGATCCGGGTCGCCTGCCTCGACCATCCGTCCGCAAAGCTCCATCGCGCCCCGCAAACCGCGTCCTTTTCGGCGTCCTGCGCGGTCAAACCTCCTCAAAACCTGTGCGCCGCTGCCGACGATGCAGGCATGGGGATGACGAGTCCGGTCGCTGCAGAAGGCGCCGGCCAGGGGACGCCTGCCCCGGCGACATGGCTGATCGACGAGCTCGGTCGGCAGCGGCTGCTCGACATGGGCGGTCGGGTGCGCACGCTGCGCAACCTGACGTTCGTCCTGCAGTTGATGGTGTTGCTGGGATGCGCTCCGTGGCTCGGCTGGTGGACGCCCGCGCCGATGGTCGCGGTCGCGGCGGTCTTCGCCGTCTGCGACCGGCGGATGCCGAAGGTCGCGCGGCCGGAGGTCCCGTTCCTGGTCGCGTGGGTCGGCACGCTCGTCGCGATCACCGCCGGCGCGCTGCTCATGGACGGCCCCCAGGCGCCGTGCGTGCTCTGGTACGCGCTCGCGGTCTCGTCGCTTCCCGGCCGCTTCACGACGCGCGGGATCGTCGCCGGCGTCACGCTGACGCTGGCGCTGCTGATCGGCATGGCCTTCGCGTCCGACGCGTCCGCGGTCCTCGACCGCCCGTCGCTGGTCACGTTCCCGGCGATGCTCGTCGTCGGCGTCGCGCTGTTCGGCTGGGCGCACATGCACTCCGAGGTCGCCCAGCGCGCCGAGGCCGTCATGGACCCGCTGACCCAGATGCTCAACCGCAAGGCCTTGGTCACGCGCGCCGCCGAGCTGGCGCAGCAGACCGCGCTGACCCGGCGACCCGTCGGCGTCGTCGTCGGGGACCTCGACCACTTCAAGAACGTCAACGACACCGCTGGCCACCAGGTCGGCGACGCGGTGCTGCGCGACGTCGCGTTCCGCTGGCGCCTGTCGCTGCGCGCCTACGAGATGGCCTACCGGTTGGGCGGCGAGGAGTTCCTGGTGCTGTTGCCGGGCGCGAGCGTCGTCGAGGCCGAGGAGGTCGCCGAGCGCCTGCGCGGGGCGATCGGCGCCGCGCCGGTCGCCGGGCAGCACGTGACGATGAGCTTCGGCGTGGCCGCCTCGGCCGACGGCGAGGCGTTCGACTTCGACGCGCTCTACGCCGACGCCGACGCGGCGCTGTACCGCGCCAAGCGCGGCGGCCGCGACCGCGTCTGCGGCGGGCCCGGCGAGGCGCCCCCGCGGCTGGAGGCCGTCGCATGATCCCGCCGATCGCCGCCGCGGGCGCGCTGGACCCCGCCGCCGAGGACACCTGGCTGATCGACCACGCGGTCCGCGCGCGGCTGCAGGAGGTCGACGGCCGCCCGCGCACCGCGCGTCAGATCGTCTTCGCGCTGGAGGGCCTGGTGGTCCTCTCGGCGATCCCCGAGCTCGGCTGGTGGCCGGTCCTGCTGCTGCCGCTGGTCGCCGGGGCGTTCATGCTCGGCGACTGGCTGATGGCGCGCACCGAGCACGCCGAGATCGTCTACGCGACCGCGTGGTCGCTCGCGCAGATCCTGATCGGCGTCAGCGCCGCGCTGACCCACGGGCCCGACTCGCCGTTGCTGATGTGGCTGGGGATCCCGATCGCCGCGGCGATCGGGCGCTTCACGCCGCGCGGGCTGGTGGCGGGCGTCGGCCTGACCGTCGCCGTGCTGCTGGCCGCGACGTTCGGCGTCGACGCCCAGCGCGTGCTCGACGCGCCGTACCTCGTCGCCTTCCCGTTCTCGCTGGTCTGCGGGATCGCGCTGGTCGGCAGCGCGCTGATGCGCTCGGAGGTCGAGCACCGCGCCGACGCGATCGTCGACCCGCTGACGCAGATGCTCAACCGCAAGGCGCTGGCCGCCCGCGGCCGCGAGCTCGCGCTGCAGTCCGAGGTCTCCGGGCGGCCGGTCGGGCTCGTCCTCGGCGACCTGGACCACTTCAAGGCCATCAACGACCGCGAGGGCCATCAGGTCGGCGACGCGGTCCTGCGCGAGATCGCCTACCGCTGGCGGGCCGCGCTGCGCGCCTACGACCTCGCCTACCGGCTCGGCGGCGAGGAGTTCGTCGTCCTGCTCCCGGGCGCGACGCCCGACGAGGCACGCGGCCTGGCCGAGAAGCTGCGCGAGGCGATCCGCGCCGAGCCGATCGCCGGCCACCCGATCACGATGAGCTTCGGCGTCGCGGTCTCGGGCGCGGGCGGCTTCGACCTCGACGGGCAGTACGCGCGCGCCGACGCGGCGCTCTACGAGGCCAAGGCCGCCGGGCGCGACCGCGTCATGCTGGCGGCCTGACCCCGAGCGACCGCGCCCACGCGCGCAGCCGTGCCGCGTGCTCGTCGACCAGGCCGGTCGGCGGCTCGGTGGCGACCAGCAGCGTCGGCGCCGAGCGCCGCGCCGCCCACGCGTGGCAGGCGTCGTTGAACGCGTCGTCGACCCACGCCAGCGGGCGATCCGGGCCGGCGAAGGCGTCGATCGCGTCGAGCTTCCAGTGCGCGCGCCGGGAGACGTCGGCGCGCGAGCGGTCGAAGGCCAGGTGGGGCAGGCCCTTCGGCATCCCGAGCAGGTGGGGGAGGTGCTCGTCGGCCCGCTCCTCCCAGCCGCTGCACCACACGAGCGCGAACGAGTCCTGGAGCTCCAGCAGGTGCTCGGCCGCGCGGGTGGAAAGGAAGTGCGGGATGCCTTCGATGACCGCGAACGCGCCAGGTGGACGAACGTCCATGGGGAACCCCCAAAGCGAGATCACGCCGTCGATGTCCATGAGCAACAGGGGTTTCGCCTGCAATTCGAGGTCTCCGAGCATCTTCATCCAAACCTTATGCAGGTAGGAACTGGGACCGCTACGCTCTGCCAGGACCGTTTGGGTCAAGCGGTTCGGAACGTTTGCCGATCTCTGGGGCGAGAGATCGGTGAGTCGGGCTACTCCAGCCCGCGCCGCCTGACCTTGCCATCGCCCCACGCCACCACCACCACGTGACGATCCAACTCGGCATCCTTCTCGCGCTCGTCTGCGCCTTCGTTTCGAACCTGGGCTTCTTCTTCAAGCACCGCGGTGCCTGCGAGTGCCCGAAGGTCGACATCCGGCATCCGTTCCGCACGGCGCGGCAGCTGTACTCCTCGAAGTGGTTCGCCATCGGCATGGCGATCGCCACGAGCGCCTGGATCTTCCACGTCGCCGCGCTGGCGATGGCGCCGATCTCGGTCGTCCAGGTCGTCCTGGCCGGCGGCGTCGTGATGATCGGCGTGATGGCCCAGCGGCTGTTCGGCGTCGTCGTCGGCAACCGGCAGTGGTGGGGCCTGGCGCTCACGTGCATGGGCCTGATCCTGCTGGCGGTGACGTTCCCGCACAGCAGCGAGAACGCGCACTCGACGTTCTCGGTCCCGGCGATGATCGCCTTCGAGGCCGGGCTGTTCGGCATCGGCGGCCTGCTGATCATGGGCCCGCGCGTCGGCGCCCCGGCCCACCACCACGGCGTCATGCTCGGCGCCGCGGCGGGCGTCCTGTTCGGCGTGTCGGACGTGGCCATCAAGGCCCTGACCGGCATCGCCGGGCACGAGGGCCTGGTCGGCATCGCCTCCAGCCCGTGGCTGTGGGTGACGGTCAGCGCGTCGATCGCCGCGTTCTTCTCCTCGGCCCGCGGTCTGCAGGACGGCGACGCGGTCAGCGTGATCGCGATCACCGGCACCGCCGCGAACATCACGACGGTCGCCGCCGGGATCATCGTCTTCGGCGACCCGATGCCCGGCACGACGCTCGGCATCGTGCTCCAGGCCGTCGCGTTCCTGCTGGTCATCGTCGCCTCGGCGATGACGCCCCCGGCGCGCTCCGCCGACGGCGCGGTCACCGCCGGCCACGGCGTCGCGCCCGCCGGCGCCGCCGCGTAGCGTTCGGGCGGCGTGCCGCGCCGCCTCCGCCTCCGCCGCCGTCTGCCGTGCCTCGGCGTCGTCCTGCTGCTGGCCGCCGTCCTGACGGGCTGCGGCGAGAAGCCCCTGCCGGTCCCCGAGCTGCCGACCGGCTCGCTGAGCCAGAAGCAGTACGAGGACGCCTTCCCGCGCGCCGCGCAGGGCCTGGCCGCCAGATACGGCGTGGGCCGGGACCTGGACTCCGACGCCGGCGCCGCGCGGCAGGCCGAGCACGTCGCGGGCCTGCAGCGGCTGCTGCGCGACTGGGCGACGCGGTTGGACTCCCTGCACCCGCCCGAGCCCGCCGTCGCGCCGCAGGCCCGCTACGTCGCCGGCATCCGCTCCTTCGCCGCCGACCTCGACCGCGCCCGGACCGCGCTGGAGCACGGCGACGTCCAGGCCGCCAACGCGCTGCTGAGCACCGGGCGGATCGTCTCCGCCCGGACCCGCGCCGACCTCCTCGCCGCCCGCCGCGGCTTCCACGCGCTCGGCTACCACCTGCAGGACCTGGACCGCGCGCCGGTCAAGACCGATTGACGCCGGAACTACGCTTCCGTGATGGCCGCGCAGGACGTCACGCCGCGCTACGACGCGATCGGGCACGGCTACGCCGCGCGGCGGCGCGAGGACCCCACGGTCGCCGCGCTGATCGCGGTGGCGCTCGGGACGGCGCGGACGGTCGTCAACGTCGGCGCGGGCGCGGGGTCCTACGAGCCCGGCGACCGGCACGTGATCGCGGTCGAGCCCAGCGACGTGATGGCGGCGCAGCGGCCGGCCGAGCTGGCGCCGGCGATCAGGGCGGGCGCGGCCGCACTGCCGCTGCGCGACGGCAGCGTCGACGCGGCGATGGCGATCATGACCGTCCACCACTGGGACGCCGACCGCGAGCGCGGCGTGCGCGAGCTGCGGCGGGTCGCGCGCGGGCCGGTCGTGATCCTCACCTACGACCCGGAGGTCAGCGGCGCGATGTGGCTGATGGCCGACTACCTGACCGAGGTCGGCGCGATGGACCGCGCGATCTGCCCGCCGCCGCGGCAGCTCGCGGGGTGGCTCGGCGGCGACGCGCGCGTGCACACGATCCCGGTCGCGCGCGACACGCCCGACCAGACGCTCCTGTCCTTCTGGGCGCACCCCGAGCGCGTCCTGGACCCGGCGGCGCGGGCCGCCACCAGCGGCTTCGCGCGCCAGCCGCGCGACGTCGTGGAGCGCGTGGTGGCCGACGTGCGCCGCGACCTGGCCTCCGGCGCCTGGGACGAGCGCCACGGCCACCTGCGCACGCTGGACGCCTACGACGCGGGCCTGCGCCTGGTCGTGGCGCCGCCGCCGCGACCCTAGGCTGCTTCGGCCTCGATCTCGGCGGCCGTCGCGTCGTCCTCGCCGGCGGCCGGGCGGACGATGCGCGGGAACAGCTCGGCGTCGCAATACGGGCACAGCGACGCGGTGCTGTGCGGGATCACCGCGTAGCTGGAGAGACCGCAGCTGGGACAGTGGACATGTGGCACCCGTCCTTAAGTACGTGCGGCGAGCGCGGATGTGACACACCAAACGGCAATCGGACCTTCAAGGCCCCCGATCAGGGGGTTGTCCGAACCGTCGTAACGGCGTGAGGATCTTCGGCCAGCGCGGAGGTCACGCTCCCGCGACGCTTGCCGGGCCGGTACCGTTGTCCATCGCGACGCCGTACCTGCCAGATCGGACAACGGGAAAGGGAGACCTGTCGATGGCGACCACCGCCGAGACGACGAACGCCGAGCTTCAGGAGCTGGCCCGCAAGCACCTTTGGATGCACTTCAGCCGCATGGGCGCGTACCAGGAGGGCGCCGAGGTGCCCATCATCACGCGTGGCGAGGGCTGCTACGTCTGGGACCAGCACGGCAAGAAGTACCTCGACGGCCTGAGCTCGCTGTTCTGCACCAACATCGGCCACGGCCGCGCCGAAGTGGCGCAGGCGGGTGCCGATCAGGCGAAGGAGCTGGGCTTCTTCACCAACTGGAGCTACGCGCACCCGCGCGCGATCGAGCTGGCGGCCAAGATCGCCGAGCTGACGCCGGGCGACCTCAACCGCGTGTTCTTCACCTCCGGCGGCTCGGAGGCCGTGGAGTCGGCGCTGAAGCTCGCTCGCCAGTACCACAAGCTCCGCGGCAACGGGACCAAGTACAAGGTCATCGCGCGCGAGACGGCCTACCACGGCACGACGATGGGCTGCCTGACGGCGACCGGCATCGCCAACCTGCGCGCGCCCTACGAGCCGCTGCCCGCGGGCGGCTGCCACGTCCCGAACACCAACACCTACCGGCTGCCCGAGGGGCACAGGCCCGAGGAGCTGGTCGAGGCGATCGCCCACCGCATCGAGTTCGAGGGCCCGGAGACCGTCAGCGCGATCATCCTCGAGCCGGTCCAGAACGCCGGCGGCTGCTTCGTCCCGCCGGAGGGCTACTTCGAGCGCGTCCGCGAGATCGCCGACCACTACGACGTCCTCTTCATCTCCGACGAGGTCATCTGCTCGTGGGGCCGGCTCGGCGAGTGGTTCGGCGCGCAGCGCTTCGACTACCAGCCCGACATCATCACCACGGCCAAGGGCATCACCTCGGCCTACGCCGCGATGGGCGCGGTCATCGCCTCCGAGAAGGTCTTCGAGCCGTTCTCGCACGGCACGACGACGTTCACCCACGGCATCACGTTCGGCGGCCACCCGGTCGCGGCGGCCGTCTCGCTGGCCAACATCGCGGTCTTCGAGGACGAGGACATCCTCGGCAACGTCCGCGCCAACGAGCCCGCGTTCCGCGGCATGCTCGACTCGCTGCGCGACATCCCGATCGTCGGCGACGTGCGCGGCGCGGGCTACTTCCAGGCGATCGAGCTGGTCAAGGACCAGGACACCAAGGAGTCCTTCACCCACGAGGAGTCCGAGACGCTGCTGCGCGGCTACCTGTCCTCCGAGCTGTTCGAGCGCGGGCTGATCTGCCGCGCCGACGACCGCGGCGACCCGGTCATCCAGCTCTCGCCGCCGCTCATCGCGGGCCCGGACGAGTTCGCGGAGATCGAGAGCGTCCTGCGCCCGGTCCTCGAGGAGGCTTCCCGACGCATGAGCGTCGGGTAGCGGACGACCATGCTGACCGTCCGAGAGCTGCTGCGGGATCTGGACGTCGGGGTCCTCGCCGGTGAGGCGAACCTCGACGCGCCGGTCCGCTGGGTTCACATCTCCGAGCTGGCGGACCCGACCCCGTGGCTCTCGGGCGGTGAGCTGCTGCTGACGACCGGCCTGTCGCTGTCGTCGGCGGCCGAGCAGCGCGCGTACGTCACGCAGCTGGCCGACCACGGCCTGGCGGGCCTGGGGTTCGGCGTCGGCTTCGGGCACGAGGCCGTGCCCGAGGCGCTGATCGAGGCCGCGGCCGAGCGGGACTTCCCGCTGATCGAGATCTCCTACGACACGCCGTTCATCGCGGTGACCGAGAAGGCGTTCGCGCGCCTGGTCAACGAGCAGTACGCGTTGTTGCAGCGGTCGATCGCGGTGCAGGAGCGCCTGCAGCGGATCGTGCTCTCCGAGCGCGGGCTGGACGCGATCGCCGCCGCGCTGGCGACGCTGATCGGCGGGACGACGATCGTCTTCGACGGCCGCGGCGAGCCGCAGGCGCTGCACGCGTTCCGCCGCGAGCTGCCCGACGACGCGATCGCCGCCGTCGGCGCCGAGCTGCGCGAGCGCGCCCGCCGCACCGAGGCGCGCGGCTTCGTGCCGTCGCACCCCGACCTCGCGCCGCGCTCGCTCGCGCTGCCGGTCGCGGGCGCCGAGACGACCGGCCTGCCGCAGGCGTGGCTGGTCGCGATCAAGGACTCCGGCGGCCTGTCGGAGTTCGACCGCGTCGTGCTGCACCAGGCGGTGACGGTCGTCGCGCTGGAGCTGCTGCGCCGCCACGTCGCGGCGTCGACCGAGCGCCGGCTGGCCGGCGACGTGCTCAGCGAGCTGGTCACCGGGACCGTCGCGGGGCCGGACCTCGCGCGGCGCCTGGAGCCGTTCGGCCTCGGCGGGCGCGTGACCGCGCTGGTGCTGTCGCCGCCGCCGCGCACCGCGGGCAAGGGCGGCGGGCCGGAGGCCTGCGAGGCCGCGCTGGCCTCCGCGCTGCGCGACGAGGCCGTCAGCGGCCTGGTCGCGACCGCCAACAGCCACGTCTGCGCGCTGCTTCCGGGCTTCCTGGACGAGGAGCTGTTCGAGCTCTCCCAGCGGGTGCTGGACCGCGTCGTGGCCAAGCTCGGCAGCGCGCCGGCGGCCGGCGCGGGCCGCGCGGTCGCCGCCGGCGACGCCCGCCGCGCCTACCACGAGGCGCGCTGCGCGCTGGAGGCCCGGACGCTCGGCCGCCCGGTCGGCGCCGAGCTGAACGGCCACGGGAGCAACGGCAGCTCCGCCGCGGTCTCCACCAAGCCGACGGTCGCGACCTATCGCGACCTCGGGTCCTTCCAGTTGTTGTTGTCCTTGCAGGACAGCGACGCGCTGCGCCTGTTCTGCGAGTCCCTGCTGGGCCCGATCGAGACGGGCGAGGGCCACTACGGCGGCGAGCTGATGCGGTCGCTGGAGGCCTTCATCGAGTGCAACGGGCAGTGGGAGGCCGCGGCGCGGCGCCTGTACTGCCACCGCCACACGCTGCGGTACCGCATCCGAAAGATCGAGGAGCTGACGGGGCGCGACCTCGCCAGCGCCCGCGATCGCATCGAGTTCTGGCTGGCGCTGCGCGGGCGCGAGCTGGTCAGCTGAGTTCCCGCGCGGGAGGGGAGTCCCACATGAAGGTTGGCGTTCCGACCGAGATCAAGACCGACGAGTACCGCGTCGCGTTCACGCCCGCGGGCGTGCGCGAGCTGGTGGACCGGGGCCATGAGGTCCTGATCCAGCACGGGGCGGGGGAGGGGTCGGCGATCCCCGACGCCGAGTACGCGGAGCAGGGCGCGTCGATCGTGCCCGACGCGGCGGCGGTGTTCGCGGGGTCCGACATGATCGTCAAGGTCAAGGAGCCCCAGCCGGTCGAGGTCGCGATGCTCGAGCCGCGCCACACGCTGTTCACCTACCTGCACCTCGCGCCCGACGCCGAGCTGACGCGGGGGCTGCGCGAGTCCGGGGCGACGTGCATCGCCTACGAGACGGTGACCGACGCCAAGGGCAAGCTGCCGTTGCTGGCGCCGATGAGCGAGGTCGCGGGCAAGATCGCCACGCAGGCGGGCGCGTTCATGTTGGAGAAGCCGCTCGGTGGCCGCGGCCTGCTGCTCGGCGGCGTGCCGGGCGTCGCGGCGGGCAAGGTGATGGTCATCGGCGGTGGCGTCGTGGGGTTGACGGCGGCGGAGATCGCGATCGGCATGGGGGCCGAGACCTACGTCTTCGACCGCTCGATCGACCGGTTGCGCGAGCTGGACTTCCTGCTCAACAACCGCTGCTCGACGGTGTTCTCGTCGACGTTGTCGATCGAGCGCCTGCTGCCCGAGGTCGACCTGGTCGTCGGCGCCGTCCTGGTCCACGGCGCGAAGGCGCCGCACGTGATCACGCGCGAGCAGCTCAAGCTGATGAAGGCCAACGCGGTGCTGGTCGACGTGTCGATCGATCAGGGCGGGTGCTTTGAGACCTCGCGCCCGACGACGCACACCGACCCGACCTACGAGGTCGACGGCGTGACCCACTACTGCGTGGCCAACATGCCCGGCGCGGTGCCGATCACCTCGACGTTCGCGCTGACCAACGCGACGATGCCCTACGTCGTCAAGCTCGCCGAGCAGGGCGTCCACGCCGCGCTGAAGTCCGACCCGGGCTTCCTGGCGGGCCTCAACGTCGCCGCCGGCGAGGTCACCTACGAGCCCGTCGCGATCGACCAGGGCCTGACGGCGGTGGACCCGCTCGCCGCGCTGGACCGGGTTCCCGCCGCGGCCTAGCGGGAATCGAACCCGGTCCCACGCGACGGACTTCTCGCGCGCGCGAGAAGATGTGCGGCCCATCGGCCGGTATCCGGTGGGCCGCGGCGTCACCCTCCGGAAACGGACTGGGGCCGAACGCTTGCTACCATCACGCGCCGCATGCCCACCACGAGCCAACTCGTCCGCAAGGGTCGCAAGCCCAAGCCGCGCAAGATGTCCACCCCGGGCCTGAAGTCCGGGAAGGGCAACAAGAAGAAGCAGGCCGCCCCGCAGCGCCGCGGCGTCTGCACGCGCGTCTACACGACGACGCCCAAGAAGCCGAACTCCGCGCTGCGCAAGGTCGCGCGTGTTCGCATCACCGGCTCGGTGGAGGTCACCTCCTACATCCCGGGCGAGGGCCACAACCTGCAGGAGCACTCCGTCGTGCTCGTGCGCGGCGGCCGCGTCAAGGATCTCCCGGGCGTGCGCTACAAGGTCATCCGCGGCACGCTGGACGCCTCCGGCGTGTCGGACCGCAAGAAGAGCCGTTCCATGTACGGCGTCAAGAAGAAGTAGAGACTTCATGCCCCGCCGCTCCGCCGCAACGATCCGGCCCATCGAGCCGGACCCCGTCCATCGCTCGCGCCTGGTCACCCAGGTCATCAACAAGGTCATGCTCGACGGCAAGAAGAGCACGGCCGAGCGGATCGTCTACGACGCGCTCGCCATCATCGGCGAGAAGACCGGCAAGGACCCGGTCGAGCAGCTCGAGGCGTCGCTGAAGGCCCTCACGCCGGCCCTCGAGGTCCGCTCCCGCCGCGTCGGCGGCGCGACCTACCAGGTCCCGGTCGAGGTCCAGCCGCGCCGCGCTCGCACGCTCGCCGTCCGCTGGCTCGTCGAGTTCGCCCGCGCCCGCCGCGAGAAGACGATGGCCCAGCGCCTCGCCAACGAGCTGCTGGACGCCCAGAACTCCCAGGGCGGCGCCTACAAGCGCAAGGACGACATCTACCGCATGGCGCAGGCCAACAAGGCCTTCGCGCACTACCGCTGGTAGCCCGCGCCACGCGCACCACGCTTCGCGGAAACGGCCGCCCCTCGGGGCGGCCGTTCGCGTTTCTGGGGACGCGGAGCGCGCCGGCTACTCCGCGCTCGCCGCCCGCCGGGCGCGGCGCGCCCGCGAGCGCTCCTCGGCGGACGCCGACGTCGGCGCCTCCGGCGCGCGCGGCCCCGGGCCCGGCGTCCGTCCGAAGACCAGCAGCGACCCGCCGACCAACAGCAGCAGCGCGCCCCCGAGCGTCTCCAGGTAGTAGCCCGTCCCCGGATCCGCGGTCGCGTCCGCGTACACGTCGCCGACCGATCCCGTGTCGTGCACGTGCGGGCGGTCCCACGCCCACGCGATCGCCAGCGACGCGACGCCGACGACGACCAGCCCCACCACCGCGACCCGCGCGCCCCGCAGCCCGGCGAAGAGCAGGAACAGCGCGAGGAACCCCAGCAGCAGCAAGGCCGGACCGTGCCGATCCCAGCCGCTCTGCGCGGTGTCGGCGTCGACCACCTTCGACGTCGTCCCGACCGTGATCTCGATCACCGTGGCGAACGAGGCCACCAACAACAGGACCGCGCCCGCGAGGCCCAGGAGGGCCAGCACGAGCCGGACCGTCAGCAGGACGCCCGACGACGCCCGGGCGGCGTTCGGGCCTTTGCTATCATCGCGTTCTGCCCCGTGTAGAGCGCCGCTCATGCGCGCTCGTCCCCGGGTCGCCCTCCGCGCAGCAAGGATGGATTCCTCGAGCACATAGCGCCACGCCCAGGACAGCTTCCTGACGTGCGCGCGGGCCCGAGGGGCCCGTTTTCTTTGCCCGCAACCACCCTCGCTCCCTTCACCGCCAGCCGACTCAGATATGCCACGCAAGTTCTCTCTTCAGAAGACCCGGAACATCGGGATCATGGCGCACATCGACGCCGGCAAGACGACGACGACCGAGCGGATCCTCTATTACACCGGTCGCACCTACAAGATCGGCGAGGTGCATGAGGGCGCCGCGACGATGGACTGGATGGAGCAGGAGCAGGAGCGCGGCATCACCATCACGTCCGCCGCGACGACGTGCGAGTGGAACGACCACCGCATCAACATCATCGACACGCCCGGCCACGTGGACTTCACCGTCGAGGTCGAGCGCTCGCTGCGCGTCCTGGACGGCGCGATCGCCCTCTTCGACTCGGTCGCCGGCGTCGAGCCGCAGTCCGAGACGGTCTGGCGCCAGGCCGACAAGTACCACGTCCCGCGCATCGCGTTCATCAACAAGATGGACCGCATCGGCGCGGACTTCGACCGCGCGGTCGAGACGATGGTCGACCGCCTGGGCGCCAACGCCATCCCGGTGCAGCTGCCGATCGGCGCCGAGGCCGACCTGGTCGGGATCATCGACCTGATCGGCATGAAGGCCATCATCTACAAGGATGACCTGGGCAAGGACTTCGACGTCGTCGACATCCCGGACGAGCACGCCGACCGCGCCGCCGAGGCGCGCGAGGCCCTGCTCGACGCGCTGACGACGTTCGACGACGACCTCGCCGAGGCCTACCTCGAGAACGGCGACGTCGAGGTCGACCAGCTCAAGGAGTCGATCCGCAAGGCCGTCCTGGCGATCCAGATCACCCCGGTCTTCTGCGGCTCGGCCTTCAAGAACAAGGGCGTGCAGCCGCTGCTGGACGCGGTCCTCGACTACCTGCCGTCCCCGCTGGACGTCCCGCCGGTCGAGGGCACGGTCGAGGCCCGCAACGGCGACATCAGCGAGGAGACGCGCAGCGCCTCCGACGACGAGCCGTTCGCCGCGCTGGCGTTCAAGATCATGGCCGACCCGTTCGTCGGCAAGCTCACCTACTTCCGCGTGTACTCGGGCCGCCTGTCGGCCGGGTCGCGCATCCTCAACGTCTCCTCCGGCAAGACCGAGCGCGTCGGCCGCATCCTGATGATGCACGCCAACGACCGCGAGGAGCTCGAGGAGGTCTACGCGGGCGACATCGCCGCGGCGGTCGGCATCAAGCAGATCGTCACCGGCGACACGCTGGCCGCGCCGGACGCTCCGATCAAGCTCGAGCAGATCGAGTTCCCGGAGCCGGTCATCAAGGTGGCCGTCGAGCCGAAGACCAAGTCCGACCAGGAGAAGATGTCGGTCGCCCTGGGCCGTCTGGCCGAGGAGGACCCGACGTTCCAGGTCCAGACCAACGAGGAGACGGGCCAGACCGAGATCTCCGGCATGGGCGAGCTGCACCTCGAGGTGCTGGTCGACCGCATGCGCCGCGAGTTCAACGTCGAGGCCAACGTCGGCAAGCCGCAGGTCTCCTACCGCGAGACGATCCGCGGCACCGCCACCAAGATCGAGGGCAAGTTCGTCCGCCAGACCGGTGGCTCGGGCCAGTACGGCGTCGTCTACATCGACATGGAGCCGGCGCCCGGCGAGGGCTTCGACTTCGTCTCGAAGATCAAGGGCGGCTCGGTTCCGACCGAGTTCATCCCCGCGATCGAGAAGGGCGTCGAGGAGGCCATGGAGACCGGCGTCAAGGCCGGCTACCCGATGGTCGACATCCGCGTCACGCTCGTCGACGGCAAGTACCACGACACGGACTCCTCGGAGATCGCGTTCAAGGTCGCCGGCTCGCTCGCCTTCAAGGAGGCGGCCAAGCGCGCCAAGCCCGTCCTGCTCGAGCCGATCTTCGCCGTCGAGGTCGTCACCCCGGAGGACTTCCTGGGTGACGTGATCGGCGATCTCAGCCGCCGCCGCGGTCGCGTCGAGGGTCAGGATCGCCGGGGCAACGCCCTGGCCGTCACGGCCCGCGTCCCGCTGTCGGAGATGTTCGGCTACGCGACGGACCTGCGTTCCAACACGCAGGGCCGCGCCACGTACACGATGCAGTTCGACAGCTACGACGAGGTTCCGCCGAACATCGCGGAGAAGATCGTCGAGGGTCGCACCGGCAACGCCGAGGCGGCCTAACACACCCAGCGGACGTCGCGAGACGGATCGCGATAGCTTTCCCTGGTTCGCCAGGTGAGCACCCCCCTCTAGAACACCGCAACACAAGACTTCCGAGACAGGAGCGAACAGAAGTGGCGAAGGAGAAGTTCGAGCGCGACAAGCCGCACGTCAACGTCGGCACCATCGGTCACATCGACCATGGCAAGACGACGCTGACCGCGGCCATCACGACGGTGCTCGCCGAGAAGATGGGCGGCGAGGCTCGCAGCTTCGCGGAGATCGACAACGCTCCTGAGGAGAAGGAGCGCGGGATCACGATCGCCACGTCGCACGTCGAGTACCAGACCGAGGCGCGTCACTACGCGCACGTCGATTGTCCCGGCCACGCCGACTACGTGAAGAACATGATCACGGGCGCGGCGCAGATGGACGGCGCGATCCTCGTGGTCTCGGCCGCCGATGGCCCGATGCCCCAGACCCGTGAGCACATCCTGCTCGCCCGTCAGGTCGGCGTCCCCTACATCGTCGTGTTCCTCAACAAGGCCGACATGGTCGACGACGAGGAGCTCCTGGAGCTCGTCGAGGTCGAGGTCCGCGACCTCCTCTCCGAGTACGACTTCCCGGGCGACGACATCCCGTTCATCACGGGGTCCGCTCTGAAGGCGCTCGAGGGCGACGAGGAGTACAAGCAGAAGATCTACGAGCTGGCCGACGCGCTGGACTCCTACATCCCGGAGCCCACCCGTGACCTCGACAAGCCGTTCCTGATGCCGGTCGAGGACGTCTTCTCGATCACGGGTCGTGGCACGGTTGCCACGGGCCGCATCGAGCAGGGCGTCGTCAACACGGGCGACACGGTCGAGATCGTCGGCGTCAAGGACACGACGACCACGGTCGTCACGGGCGTCGAGATGTTCCGCAAGATCCTCGACCAGGGCCAGGCCGGCGACAACGTGGGCTGCCTGCTCCGTGGCACCAAGCGTGAGGAGATCGAGCGCGGCCAGGTGCTGTGCAAGCCGGGCTCCATCACGCCGCACACGAAGTACAAGGCCGAGGTCTACGTCCTCAAGAAGGAGGAGGGCGGCCGTCACACGCCGTTCTTCACCGGCTACCGCCCCCAGTTCTACTTCCGCACGACGGACGTGACCGGGGTCGCTAACCTGCCCGAGGGCGTCGAGATGGTCATGCCCGGCGACAACGTCACGATGGAGATCGAGCTGATCCAGCCGATCGCCATGGACCAGGGCCTCCGCTTCGCCATCCGTGAGGGTGGCCGCACGGTGGGCTCGGGCGTCGTCACCGAGATCATCCAGTAACACCGCTTTGCGCGACGGGGCGCCTTCGGGCGCCCCGTCAACGCGCAGGCACCCCGTAGCACCAACTTCAGATACGACCGCAGGGAGTGGAGCGGAGACCCGTCGGATTCGGCGAGCGGTCCGCTCCTAAAGCCACGAGGCAACCCAGCGGACAGCATTTCCCAGACAGCAGACGGAATCGAATCGAACAGGCAGATGGCAGCCGCCACACAGAACAAGATCCGCATTCGCTTGAAGGCCTACGACCACCAGGCCCTCGAGACGGCGGCCAAGGAGATCGTCGAGACGGCGACGCGCACGGGCGCGACCGTCTCGGGTCCCGTGCCGCTGCCGACCGACCGCAACATCTACGCGGTCATCAAGTCGCCGTTCAAGGACAAGGACTCGCAGGAGCACTTCGAGATCCGGACGCACAAGCGCCTGATCGACATCCACGGGCCGACCCCGAAGACGGTCGACTCGCTCCAGCGCCTCGACCACCTCCCGGCCGGCGTGAACATCGAGATCAAGCTCCTCGCCTAAGCCATGCCCGCCATCCTCGCCAAGAAGCTCGGGATGACGCAGCTGTTCCTGGAGGACGGCCGCGTCGAGCGCGTCACGGTCCTCGAGGCCGGTCCGTGTCCCGTGACCGCGATCCGGACCAACGAGCGCGACGGCTACGAGGCCGTCCAGCTCGCGTTCGGCGCGTCCAAGGAGAAGCACCTGTCCAAGGCCGAGCTCGGCCACCTCAAGAAGGCGTCCGCGCCGCCGATGCGCCACCTCGTGGAGTTCCGCGACGAGGCGGGCGAGCTGACGGTCGGTGACACGGTCACCGTCGAGGCCTTCGAGGTCGGCCAGCACGTCAAGATCGCCGGCACGTCCAAGGGCAAGGGCTTCCAGGGCACGATCAAGCGCCACAACTTCAAGCGCGGCCCGAAGTCCCACGGCTCGCACAACGTGCGCGCCCCCGGATCGATCGGCGCGTCCGCCTGGCCCGCCCGCGTGATGAAGGGCATCCGCGGCCCGGGGCAGATGGGCAACAAGCGCATCACCCAGAAGGGCCTGGAGATCGTCCGCATCGACGCTGGCGACAACCTGCTGATCGTCCGCGGCTCGGTCCCCGGTCCCAAGAACGGCTTCGTGGAGGTCCGCACCGATGCCTAGCGCCAAGAACCTCGGCGGTGGCGCCGACGTCACCCTCGACGACGTCGCCTTCGGCGCCGCCTTCAACGGCCCGCTCGTCCACGAGTCGGTGCGCGCCGAGCTGGCCGCGCGCCGTCAGGGCACGTCGTCCACCAAGACCCGCGGCGAGGTCAGCGGCGGCGGCGCCAAGCCGTGGCGCCAGAAGGGCACGGGCCGCGCCCGCGCCGGCTCGTCCCGCTCGCCGGTGTGGACGGGCGGCGGCACGGTCTTCGGGCCCAAGCCGCGCCACTACACGTTCAAGGTCAACCGCAAGGAGAAGCGCGCCGCGTTCCGCAGCGCGCTGTCGATCCACGCCGAGCGTGGCTCGATCGCCGTCTTCGACGTGAAGGCCTTCGACACGCCGTCGACCAAGGCGGCCGCCAAGCTCCTCTCCGACTGGGGCGCGGCCGGCTCGCTGCTGGTCGTCCTGTCCGAGGCCGAGGAGCAGGCGGCGCTGTCGTTCCGCAACCTGGGTCACGTCCGCGGCGTGCTGCCGACGACCGCCGTCGGCGTCGCCGACCTGGTCGGAGCCGCCAACGTCCTGGTGTCCGAGGCCGCGCTGGAGGAGCTCACCGCGCGCGCCAAGGGCGAGAAGAAGACCGCCGAGGAGGCGAACGCCTGATGGACGCCAGCCAGGTGATCATCCGCCCGGTCGTCAGCGAGAAGAGCTACGTGCTCGCCGCGGCCGACAAGTACACGTTCCGGGTCCACCCGAACGCCCACAAGACGCAGATCCGCCAGGCGATCGAGTCCCTCTTCGAGGTGAACGTCGTCGAGGTGCGCACGATGTCGGTGAAGTCCAAGCCGAAGCGCCGTGGCCAGTCCATCGGGCGCACGCGCTCGTGGAAGAAGGCGATCGTGCAGGTGGCGCCGGGTCAGTCCATCCCGATCTTCCAGGGCCTCGAGGGCCTCGAGGAGTCGTAGTTCGATGCCCATCCGCAAGCCCAAGCCCACGTCCCCGGGCCTCCGCTTCGTCTCCTACCCGGACTTCGCGGAGATCACGAAGACCGAGCCCGAGCGCACCCTCGTCGAGGGCCTGAAGAAGTCCGGCGGCCGCAACGCCAACGGGCGCAAGACCTCCCGCCATCGCGGCGGCGGGGCCAAGCGCCTGTACCGCAAGGTCGACTTCAAGCGCCGTCGCGACGGCATCCCGGCCAAGGTCGCCGCGATCGAGTACGACCCCAACCGCACCGCCTACATCGCGCTGCTGCACTACGCCGACGGCGTCAAGTCCTACATCCTGGCTCCGGCCCGGATGCAGGTCGGCCAGACGGTGATGAGCGGCCCGGAGGCGGAGATCGCCGTGGGCAACTGCCTCCCGCTGGCCAACATGCCGACGGGCACGGTCGTCCACAACGTCGAGCTCCAGCCCGGGCGCGGCGGCCAGATGGGCCGTTCGGCCGGCGTCTCGATCCAGCTGATGGCGAAGGACGGCGACTACGCGACGCTGCGCCTGCCGTCCGGCGAGATGCGCATGGTCCGCGCCGAGTGCCGCGCGACCGTGGGCGTCATCGGCAACGCCGATCACCAGAACGTCAAGATCGGCAAGGCCGGCCGCAAGCGTCACATGGGCGTGCGCCCGCAGACGCGAGGCACGGCCATGAACCCGGTCGACCACCCGCACGGCGGCGGCGAGGGCTCCACGACGCCCGGCCGTCACCCGGTCACGCCGTGGGGCGTGCCGACGCTCGGGTACCGCACCCGCAAGAAGAACAAGACGTCCGACCGCTACATCGTCCGCGCCCGCAAGCGCGGCAAGGGCAAGCGGTAGAGGGTTAGGAAGCAGCGATGAGCCGTTCATCCAAGAAGGGCCCGTTCGTCGAGGAGCGTCTGATGACGCGCATCGAGAAGATGAACGAGTCCAACACCAAGCAGATGCTCCGCACCTGGTCGCGGACGTCGACGATCTTCCCCGAGATGGTGGGCCACACCATCGCCGTCCACGACGGGCGCAAGCACGTGCCGGTCTTCGTGAGCGAGTCGATGGTCGGCCACAAGCTCGGCGAGTTCGCGCCGACGCGCACCTACCGCGGCCACGTCGACACCGGGAAGAAGCGATGACCCCGGCCGACGAGAAGAACGAGCCGGAGACCGAGGTCGTCGACGAGACGACGCTCGAGGAGACGCCCGTCGAGCCGGAGGCCGAGGCCACCGAGGCCGAGGCTGCCGCCGAGGAGGCTCCGGAGACGGAGGCCGCCGAGGAGGAGGCCGCCGAGGAGCCCGTCGCCGAGGAGAAGCCCAAGCGCTCGCGTGCGAAGAAGCCCGCCGAGCCGAAGGCCGAGGAGCCCCCGGCCGAGAAGGCCAAGCCCGCCGCCAAGCCGGCGCCGTCGGCCAACGGCCGCCCGGTCGTCAAGGCCCAGGCCAAGTACGTGCGCACCTCCGCCCGCAAGGCGCGGCTGGTCGCCGACCACGTGCGCGGCAAGTCGGTCACCGAGGCCCGCGCGATCCTCGCGCACACGCCCCGCGCCGTCGCGGAGGACTGGGAGAAGCTCCTGAACTCCGCCGTCGCCAACGCCGAGCACAACCACGAGCTGCTCGGCGACGACCTGCGCATCTTGTCCATCACCGCCGACGAGGGCCCGACCCTCAAGCGCTTCCGCCCGCGTGCCATGGGCCGCGCTTCGCGCATCCGCAAGCGCACCTCGCACCTGTCGATCGCGCTCACGCCGAAGGAGCAGTAAGAGCATGGGACAGAAGGTTCACCCCGAGTCCATGCGCGTGGGCTACATCCACGACTGGAAGTCGAACTGGTTCACCGAGCGTGACTTCAGCGACTACCTGGCCGAGGACGTCGCCATCCGCAACCACATCACCAACAAGCTGGCGCACGCCGGCCTGTCGGACATCACGATCCGCAAGGACGCCAACGAGGTGGAGGTCAACATCCACACCGCGCGTCCGGGCATCGTGATCGGCAAGTCCGGGTCCGAGGTCGACGCGCTGCGCCGCGATCTGCACAAGATCACCAAGAAGCAGATCAAGGTGAACATCCTGGAGATCAAGCGGCCCGAGCTGGACGCCAAGCTCGTCGCCCAGTCGATCGCCGAGCAGCTGCAGAACCGCGTCGCCTTCCGCCGCGCGATGAAGCGCGCCCTGACGAGCGCGATGCGCTCGGGCGCCAAGGGCTGCAAGATCCAGGTCGGCGGCCGCCTCGGCGGCTCGGAGATGGCGCGCACGGAGATGTACTCCGACGGCCGCGTCCCGCTGCACACGCTGCGCGCCGACATCGACTACGGCTTCTACGAGGCCCGCACGACCTTCGGCCGCATCGGCTGCAAGGTGTGGATCAACAAGGGCGAGATCATGCCCGAGGGCTACGGCGGGTCCGACCTGACCGAGATCGAGGCCCCGCAGGCGGCCGGCATGGACCGTGGCGAGGATCGCCGCGGCGGCCGTGGCCGCAACGACCGTGACGGGCGCGGCGGTGGCCGCGGGCGCGGCGGTCGCGGTGGCGGTCCCGGTGGTCCGGGCGGCCCCGGCGGTCGCGGTGGTCGCGGCGGCGGTGGCCGCGGCGGCCAGGGCGGCGGTCCGCGTGGCGGCGGCGGGTACGGAGGGGGTCGCTAGATGCTCTCCCCCAAGCGCGTCAAGCACCGCAAGCAGCACCGTGGGCGCAAGCCCGGGTTCTCGCGCGGGCAGACCACGGTCCAGTTCGGCGAGTTCGGCATCAAGTCGCTCGACGCCGGCTGGCTGACGAACCGCCAGATCGAAGCCGCTCGTATCGCGATGACGCGCAAGATCAAGCGTGGCGGCAAGGTCTGGATCAACGTCTACCCGGACAAGTCCTACACCAAGAAGCCCGCCGAGACCCGCATGGGCTCCGGCAAGGGCTCGCCGGAGGGCTGGGTCGCCGTCGTCAAGCCGGGCCGCGTCATGTTCGAGCTGGCCGGCGTGCCGGAGCCCCTCGCCCGCGAGGCCCTGCGCCTGGCCGGGATGAAGCTGCCCGTTCGGACCAAGATCGTGACCGCGGAGGATCAGGCCTGATGGACGCCAAGGACATCCGCGAGCTGCACGACGACGAGCTCGTCGACCACATCAAGACGGTGCGCCGCGACCTCTTCGGCCTGCGGTTCCAGCACGCCACCGGCGAGCTGGAGAACACCGCCGGCCTCAAGACCGGCAAGCGCGACCTCGCTCGCGCCCTGACGATCGCCCGCCAGCGCGGGCTGGACATCAACTAGTAGCCATGGCTGACGAGACCCCCGACACGACCGAAGAGCAGGTCGCCCCCGCCGCCGACGCGGCGGAGGAGACGACCGCTGCCCCTGAGGCTCCGGAGACGGAGGCGGCCGAGGCTGCCGCCGAGCCCGAGGCCGCCGCCGAGCCGGTCGCCCCCCAGACCCCCAAGGAGCGCAAGGCCGCTGCCCGCGCCCGTCGCGGCCTGCGCCGCGGCGCGACGCCGGAGGAGCGCGCCGAGGCCCGCAAGGCCAAGGCCGCCGCTCGCTCGCGCTACCGCGCCAACGCGCGCGCCAAGCGCAACGAGAAGCGCGGCGAGGCCGGCCCCGCCAAGACGGTGTCGCCGATCGAGCACGGCCCCGGCTCCCCCAAGGAGCGCCTGGGCACGGTGACCTCGAACAAGGCCGACAAGACGATCACGGTCCGCATCGACGTGGCCCGTCGTCACCGCCGGTACCAGAAGATCGTGCGCAGCTCGACGACGCTCCACGCCCACGACGAGACCAACGACGCCAACATCGGCGACGTCGTGCGCATCATCGAGTCCCGCCCGCTCAGCGCCACCAAGCGCTGGCGCCTCGTCGAAGTGCTGGAGCGTGCCAAGTGATCCAGAACGAATCCCGCCTCAAGGTCGCCGACAACACCGGCGCCCGCGAGATCCTCGTCATCCGCGTGCAGGGCGGCAGCAAGCGCCGCTACGCGCACGTCGGCGACGTGATCACCGCCACGGTCAAGACCGCCAACCCGCAGGGCACGGTCAAGAAGGGCGAGGTCGTCAAGGCCGTCGTCGTTCGCACGAAGAAGGAGTTCGGCCGTGAGGACGGCACGTACATCGCCTTCGACGAGAACGCGGCCGTGATCATCGACGCCGCCGGCAACCCGCGCGGCACGCGCATCTTCGGGCCGGTGGCCCGCGAGCTGCGCGACCGCAACTACATGAAGATCATCTCGCTCGCGCCGGAGGTGCTCTAAGCCATGGCTCTGAAGATCCGTCGCGACGACGAGGTCGTCGTCATCAGCGGCAAGGACCGCGGCAAGACCGGCAAGGTGCTCCGCGTGGACCCCAAGAAGGAGCGGGTCTACGTCGAGGGCGTCAACATCGTCAAGCGCCACCAGCGCCCGCTCCCCAACGCCCCCCAGATCGAGGCGGGCGTGATCGAGCGCGAAGGCCCCATCCACATCTCCAACGTCCAGCTTCTGGATCCCAAGACCAAGAAGGGCACCCGCGTCGGTGTCGTCCGCGAGGACGGCAACCGCAACCGCGTCGCCCGTGGGTCCGGGACGAAGTTCGACTAAGGCAGCCGAGAACCATGGAAGCCGCAGCAACCCAGACCGCACGCTTCAAGACGCAGTACCTCGAGGAGATCCGTCCCGCGCTGATCCAGCGCTTCGGCTACTCGAGCTACATGCAGGCGCCGAAGCTCGTGAAGATCACCCTGAACATGGGCGTCGGTGACGCCAAGCAGGACTCGAAGCTTCTCGACGCAGCGGCGGAGCAGCTCGCGACGATCGCCGGCCAGAAGCCGTCGATCCGGCGCGCCCGCAAGTCCATCGCCCAGTTCAAGGTCCGCGAGGGCATGCCCGTCGGCGTCAGCGTCACGCTGCGCGGCGATCGTGCCTACGAGTTCCTCGACCGCCTGATCTCGGTCTCGCTTCCGCGCGTCCGGGACTTCCGCGGGCTCAAGCCGACGTCCTTCGACGGGCGCGGCGGGTACTCGATGGGCCTGCGCGAGCAGATCATCTTCCCCGAGATCGACTACGACGCCATCGATCAGGTGCGTGGCCTCGACATCGCGATCACCACGACCGCGCAATCGAGTGCTGAAACCTATGCCTTGCTCGAGGCCTTTGGCATGCCCTTCAGCCGTGAGGGCAACCCGTACGTGAACGCCGACGGCAACCAGGAGAGCTAGACCCGTGGCCAAGACGTCCCAGGTGGTCCGCCAGCAGCGCGGGTCCAAGTACAAGACGCGGGAGTACACCCGCTGCCGCCGGTGCGGCCGTTCGCGCGCCGTGTACCGCAAGTTCGGCGTGTGCCGCATCTGCCTGCGCGAGCTCGCGCACAACGGCTTCATCCCCGGCATGACCAAGTCGAGCTGGTAGGTCCGATATGTCGATGACCGATCCTGTCGCCGACTACCTGACGCGGATCCGCAACGCGATCCGTGCTCAGCACGACGTCGTCGAGATCCCCGCTTCGAAGCTCAAGCGCGAGATGACCCGCATCCTCGCCGAGCAGGGTTACATCGAGGCGTGGGAGACCGAGGCGCCGAACAGCGACCACCCCGGCTCGCTGATCCGCATCCAGCTCAAGTACACGGAGGACCGCAAGTCCGTCGTGTCGGGGCTGCAGCGCGCGTCGCGTCCGGGCCAGCGCTACTACGTGCCCGCCACCGGCATCCCCAAGGTGCTCGGCGGCATGGGCACCGCCATCGTCTCGACGTCCCAGGGCGTCATGACCGGCCACGAGGCCCGTCGCCGCGGCATCGGCGGCGAAGTCGTGGCAAAGGTCTGGTGAGGTTGACATGAGCCGTATCGGACGCAAGCCCATCCCGGTCCCCGCCGGGGTCACCGTCTCCATCGAGCCCGAGTCGGTCCGTGTCAACGGTCCGAAGGGCGAGCTCGTCGAGCGCATCCACCGCGACATCACGGTGCAGCAGGACGGCGACACGCTGACCGTGTCCCGCCCGACGGACCGTGGCGAGCACCGTGCGCTGCACGGGCTGTCGCGCTCGCTGATCGCCAACATGGTGGTCGGCGTGACCGACGGGTACGTCAAGACGCTTGAGATCCAGGGCGTCGGCTACCGCGCCGCGCTCAAGGGCAAGGACCTGGAGCTGGCCCTCGGCTACTCCCACCCGGTGTCGATCAAGGCGCCGGACGGGATCGAGTTCGAGGTCCCGCAGCCCACGCGAGTGATCGTCAAGGGCATCAACAAGCAGCTGGTCGGCGAGATCGCCGCCAACATCCGCAAGCAGCGGCCGCCGGAGCCCTACAAGGGCAAGGGCATCCGCTACGAGGGCGAGTACGTCGCCCGCAAGGTCGGTAAGCGAGCATGAGCATCAGCACCCCCGAAAAGCGCCGCCTCAAGCGCCGCCGTCGCGTCCGCGCGAAGGTCACGGGCACGGCCGAGCGCCCCCGCATCTCGGTGCGCCGGTCCAACCGCGGCATCTTCGCGCAGCTGGTCGACGACGTCGCCGGCAAGACGATCGTCGCGGTCCAGTGGACCGAGCCGGAGCTGCGCGACCTCGGGAAGTCCGAGCAGAGCAGCAAGGCCGGCGAGCTTCTCGCGCAGCGCGCGAAGGCCGCCGGCGTCGAGTCCGCCGTGTTCGATCGCGGCGGCTACCAGTACCACGGGCGCGTGAAGGCCTTCGCCGACGGCGTCCGCGAGGGAGGGCTCACCGTATGAGGCACGACAGCTTCGCCGATCGCGTCGTCTCGCCGGTCGGCCTCGACCTGCAGGAGCGGGTCGTCGAGATCAACCGCGTCGCCAAGGTCGTCAAGGGCGGCCGGCGCTTCTCGTTCACGGCGCTGGTCGTCGTGGGTGACGAGCAGTCGGTCGTCGGCATCGGCTACGGCAAGGCCAACGAGGTCCCGATCGCCATCCAGAAGGGCGTCGAGCAGGCCAAGAAGAACCTGTTCCGCGTGCCCAAGCACGGCTCGACGATCACGCATCAGGTCGAGGGCGTCTTCGGCTCCGGCCACGTGCTGCTCAAGCCGGCCTCGCCCGGTACGGGCGTCATCGCCGGCGGCGGCGTGCGCGCGGTCCTGGAGCTCGCGGGCATCCACGACATCCTGAGCAAGTCGCTGGGCACCCAGAACCCGATCAACCTGGTCAAGGCCACCCTGGCCGGCCTCCAGGACCTCCGCACGCCGGAGGAGGTCGCGGCGATCCGCGGCCTGTCGATCGCCGAGGTCCTGGGCCTCAGCAACGAGGCGCCCGCGGGCGAGACGCTCGAGGCGTTCGAGGCCGAGGCCGAGGAGGGCGCCGTCGCGGTCGCCACCGAGGAGGCCCCGGCCGAGGAGGCCGAGGCGCCCGCCGAGGAGGCGAGCGAGTGATGGCCGACAAGACCATCTCCATCACCCAGATCAAGAGCAAGAACGGCTCCAACCAGCGCCAGCTCGACACGCTGCGCTCGCTGGGGCTGCGCAAGATCGGCCAGACGGTCGAGGTCGTGGACAACGAGCAGTCCCGCGGGATGCTCCATCGCGTCCGCCACCTGATCAAGGTCGAGGAGGCTTAGCCACATGGCCGACGAGAAGAAGACCGAGGAGACCGGCGCCGAGGCGATCGGGCTCCACAACCTGAAGCCGGCCCCCGGCTCGCGGAAGGCGCGCAAGCGCGTCGGCCGCGGCGAGGGCTCCGGCCTGGGCAAGACCTCTGGCCGCGGCCAGAAGGGCTATGGCTCGCGCTCCGGCGCCAAGGACCGCGCGCGGTTCGAGGGCGGCCAGATGCCGATCCACATGCGGATGCGCAAGCTGCGCGGCCCGCACATGAAGAAGTCGATGCCGTTCGAGATGTTCCGCACGTACACGCAGGGCGTGAACGTGCAGGACCTGGAGCGCCGCTTCGACTCCGGTGCGGAGGTCACGCTGGAGGCCCTGAAGACCTCCGGCCTGGCCAAGAAGGACGACGTCCCGGTCAAGATCCTGGCCAAGGGCTCGATCTCCAAGCCGCTGACCGTCCACGCGCACAAGTTCTCCGCGTCCGCCAAGGAGGCCATCGAGGCCGCCGGCGGGACCGTGGTCGTGGTCGAGTCCAAGTAGCCCACGCAGCTCGGCGCGCCCGCGCGCGTCTTCGCTTCACGCCGAGGGCCCCGGTTTCCGGGGCCCTCGGTCGTTCCGGGGTGCCGTCTCAAGGGTTACTAGGCAACCCCCCGATGCCACCTGGGCATCGGCCCTCGACCCTGGTGGCATGACCCGACTCCCCATGCGCCCGCTGCTGCTCGGCGCCACCGCGCTCGCGGTTCTGCTCCCCGCCGCCTCCGCCTCGGCCGGCACGCTGACGCGCGAAGGCGACACGCTGGTGTTCCGCGCCGCGCCCGGCGAGGCCAACGACCTGTTCGTCAACGACGAGAGCCCCGAGTTCGCCTTCAACGACTCCCAGCCGATCACGATCGCCGCGTCCGGCTGCGAGGGCGCCGGCCCCGACTTCCCGACGATCGTCCGCTGCGCCCCGTCCGCCGCCGTCCGCGTCGAGCTCAACGACGGCGACGACGTGTTCCGCGTCGGCTCCAACTGGCGCGCGGCGGTCCCGATCGCCGTCGACGGCGGCGCGGGCAACGACCGCCTCGAGGGCGGGGCGGAGGCCGACACGTTCGCCGGCGGCGACGGCGACGACACGCTCAAGGGCGGCGACGGCGACGACACCCTCGACGGTGGCGCGGGCCGCGACAACCTCGAGGGCGGCGCGGGCCGCGACGTCGTGCGCGGCGGCGACGGCGACGACACGCTGTCGGGCGATCCGGGCGCGTCGCTGTCGGCCGACGTCATCGACGGCGGCCCCGGCCGCGACACGCTCAGCGAGTACGAGTACAACGACGGGACGTCGCAGCGTCCGGTGCACATCACGCTCGACGCCGGCGGCGCCGACGACGGCCGTCCGGGCGAGGGCGACGAGATCATCGGCGTCGAGGTCGTCCACCTGCTCGTGGCCGCCGACATGACCGCCGGGCCGGGCGGCTCGGACCTCAAGGTCTTCCACACGCTCGCCGCGCCGTCGCGCCTGATCGGCGGGCCGGGCAACGACACGCTGACCGGCTTCGACTACGACGACGTCATCGACGGCGGCGCCGGCGACGACACGCTGATCGGCGGCTACGGCCACGACACGATCACCGGCGGCCCGGGGCGCGACACGATCAACGCCGACGCCGTCGACGGCTGCAACTTCCTGGAGTGCCGCCCGATCTACGGCAACGACACGATCTACGTCCGCGACGGCGAGGTCGACACGGTCACCTGCGGTCCGGGCACCGACACGGTCGTCGCGGATCCCATCGACGTGATCGCGCCCGACTGCGAGAACGTCGACCGCGGCGTCGTCTCGAACCCGAAGCCGGACGGCGGCAAGACCCCGGGCCAGAAGCCGGGGGGCAAGTCGAGCAAGCTCTCGGTCTCGCTGCCCAAGACGCTCTCGGCGCGCGCGCTCAAGAAGGCCGGCCGCACGCTGAAGGTCACCGCGCCCGGCCGCGGCAAGATCGCGTTGACGCTCGCCCGCGGCAAGGCCGGCAAGGGCGGCACCGCCGCGACCGGCGGCGCGACGGCCAAGGCGGCGGGCACCGTCTCCGTCTCCCTGCGCGCCCGCAACGCCAAGCAGCGCCGCCTCGTGCGCAAGGGCACCTACCGGCTTCTGGTCCGCTGGACGCCGTCGTCCAAGGGCGCCAAGAGCAAGCAGCTGACGAAGACGATCAAGGTCGGCTAGAAGCCCCTCGGCCCGTCCTCGATCGGATGCCCGTCCGGCCCGCGCGGGAGCGTTGACGCTCCGGCAACGCCGGGCGGGCTCCGGCGAGCGGGAGTCGAGTACCCTTCGCGATCTCTCATGCTGTCCACGATCCTGAGCGCGTTCACCGTCGCGGAGATCCGCAAGAAGCTCGCCTTCACGGCGCTGCTTCTCGCCCTCTACCGCCTCGGCTCCCACATCCCGGTTCCCGGCGTCAACGTCCAGGCGGTCAAGGACGCCCAGGAGTCGTTCGGCGGCGGTGGCATCCTCAACCTGCTGAACACCTTCAGCGGCGGTGGGCTGAGCCGGATCGCGCTGTTCGCGCTGGGGATCATGCCCTACATCACGGCGTCGATCATCCTGCAGCTGCTGACGGTCGTGGTGCCCTCGCTGGAGAAGCTCCAGAAGGAGGGCGAGGTCGGCCAGCAGCGCATCACGCAGTACACGCGCTACCTCACGGTCGGCCTGGCGTTCGCGCAGTCGATCGGCTACGTGTTCCTCTTCAAGTCGCTGGCGCCGTCGACGGGCGAGAAGATCATCAGCCAGTTCGACACGCCGCACGTCTTCCTGATCGTCATGTCGCTCACGGCGGGCACGATCCTGCTGATGTGGATGGGCGAGCTGATCACGCAGCGCGGCATCGGCAACGGCATCTCGCTGATGATCTTCGCGTCGATCGTGGCGCGCCTGCCCGCCGGCATCTCGTCGTGGTGGAACAACCCCGACCACGTCTTCGTCGTGATGATGCCGTTCCTCGCGCTGGCCGTCGTCTGCGCGATCGTGTTCATCCAGGAGGGCCAGCGCCGGATCCCGGTGCAGTACGCCAAGCGCGTCATCGGCCGCCGGATGAGCGGCGGCGGGCAGACCTACCTGCCGCTGCGCGTGAACATGGCGGGCGTCATCCCGGTCATCTTCGCCGCGTCGATCATGGCGTTCCCGCCGACGGTCGGCCAGCTGATCAACACGCCCTTCACGCATGACGTCGCGAACTTCCTCAACCCGGGGAGGGCGCCCTACGTCATCGGCGAGGCGATCTTCATCATCCTCTTCACGTACTTCTACACGGCGGTGACGTTCAACCCCGTGGACCAGGCCGAGAACCTGAAGAAGTACGGCGGGTTCATCCCCGGCGTGCGGCCCGGTCGGCCGACCGCCGAGTTCCTGGACCGCATCCTCGCCCGGCTCACGTTCCCGGGCGCGCTGTACCTCGCGGCGGTCGCCGCGCTGCCGACGATCGTCATCGCGGTCACGGGCGCCACGCAGTCGTTCCAGTTCGGCGGCACGTCGCTGCTGATCGTGATCGGCGTGGCCCTCGACACGATGAAGCAGCTCGAGGCCCAGCTGATGATGCGCAACTACGAAGGCTTCCTCAAGTAGGATGCCCGACCTCCCAGGGACCGGCGGCCTCGATGCGCCGGCCCGCAGCGAGCCCGTGAGCGCATCCGTGTCTGAACTGAACCTCATCCTGGTCGGGCCGCCCGGTGCCGGAAAGGGCACCCAGGCGGAGCGGATCCAGCAGGACTTCGGCCTGCCCTACTTCGCGACCGGCAACATCCTCCGCGCGGCCGTCGCCGACGGCACCGACCTCGGCAAGCAGGCCAAGGCCTTCATGGACGACGGCAAGCTCGTCCCCGACGAGCTGATCATCGGCGTGCTGCTGGAGGCGCTGCAGTCCGCCGACGCCGCCGACGGCTTCCTGCTCGACGGCTTCCCGCGCACGATCGCGCAGGCCGACGCGCTGGGGGAGGCCCTGGGGAAGGTCGGCCGCAAGATCACCGCGGTGCTGCTGATCGACGTGCCCGACGAGGAGGTCGTCCGCCGGCTGTCGGGCCGCCGCGAGTGCGCGAAGAACCACCACACGTACCACGTGGACTTCGACCCGCCCAAGCACGAGGGCGTCTGCGACCAGGACGGCTCGAAGCTGATCCAGCGCGACGACGACAAGCCCGAGGTCATCAAGAAGCGGCTCGTGACCTACCACGAGCAGACCGAGCCGCTGGTGGACTACTACGAGGGCCGCGACCTGCTGCGCCGCTTCGACGGCTCGCGGACGCCGACCGAGGTCCACGACCACGTCCGCGCCACGATCGCCACGCTGCGCCTCGAGGACGCGATCTAGAGGCGCGCTGCGTAGCCTCTAGGCCGTGATCATCAAGAAGTCCCCCGCCGAGATCGAGAAGATGGCCGCCGCGGGGGCCATCCACGCGGCGACGATGAAGCTCGTCGCCGGCCAGATCCGCGAGGGCGTCTCGACCGCCGAGCTGGACGCGGTCGCCGAGGAGCACATCCGCTCGCAGGGAGCGGTCCCGTCGTTCAAGGGCTACCGCGGCTTCACCGGGTCGATCTGCGCGTCGCCCAACGCGATGGTCGTCCACGGCATCCCCGGCCCGTACCGGCTGGGCGCCGGCGACGTGATCTCGATCGACATCGGGGTCACCAAGAACGGGTGGGTCGCCGACGGCGCCGTCACCTTCCCGGTCGGCCCGGTCACGCCGGTGGCGGGCAAGCTGCTGGAGGTCACGCGCCAGTCGCTGTTCGACGCCGTGCAACAGTGCCGCCCGGGCAATCACCTCGGCGACGTCTCGCACGCGGTGCAGCAGACCGTCGAGGGCGCGGGGCTGTCGGTCGTCCGCTCGCTGGTCGGCCACGGCATCGGGCGTGACATGCACGAGGACCCGCAGATCCCCAACTACGGCAACGCGGGCACCGGCCCGCTGCTGGAGCCGGGGATGGTGCTGGCCGTCGAACCGATGACCACCGCCGGGCGCCACATGGTCCGGATGGGCGACGACGGCTGGGCGATCTACTCCCAGGACGGGTCGCTGGCCGCGCACTTCGAGTTCACGATCGCGGTGACCGAGGACGGGCCGCGGATCATGAACCCGTGGCACGAGGGCGAAGACGGCCTCTAGATGGTCGATCTCGTCGACCCAGGCTCGAACCGCGCCATTCGTTCGCTACCAGACGGCACCACGGCGCCTTTGCTATCGTCAATCGTCCGCGCGTGCGCACTGCCCCTGCGTGCGCGCCATCCGTGACGTAGCAGCGGCAGCCCTTGCGGCGGCCAGAGCGCGTCACCGGGCCAAACTCTTGGAAAGGGACCATGAAGGTACGACCGTCGGTGAAGCCGATGTGCGAGAAGTGCAAGATCATCCGTCGCCACGGCGCGGTGCTCGTCATCTGCCAGAACCCCCGCCACAAGCAGCGTCAGGGGTAACGGACCCATGGCTCGAATCGCCGGGGTCAACGTGCCCCTCAACAAGCGCGTCGAGGTCGGTCTGACCTACATCTACGGCATCGGCCGCTCGACGTCGAACAAGCTCTTGAGCGACGCCGGGATCCATCCCGACACCTACGTCCGCGACCTGACCGAGGACGAGGTCACCAAGCTTCGCGACGCCATCGACCAGCTGACGGTCGAGGGCGACCTGCGCCGTGAGCGCTCGCAGAACATCAAGCGCCTGATGGAGATCGGGTGCTACCGGGGACTGCGCCACCGTCGCGGTCTGCCGGTCCGGGGGCAGAACACGAAGACCAACGCTCGCACGCGCAAGGGCCCGAAGCGCATGTCGATCGCCGGCAAGAAGAAGGTCAAGAAGTAGTCGATGCCTGCTCCCAAGCGCCCGCAGCGTGGCCGCCGCAAGCCGAAGAAGAACATTCCGGTCGGCCAGGCCCACATCAAGACCTCGTTCAACAACACGATCGTCTCCCTCACGGACCGCGAGGGCAACGTGATCGCGTGGGAGTCCGCCGGCGGTGCCGGCTTCAAGGGCTCCCGCAAGTCGACCCCGTTCGCCGCGCAGGTCACGGCCGACGCCGCTGCCCGCAAGGGCATCGAGCAGGGCCTTCAGAAGGTCGAGGTGTTCGTGAAGGGTCCCGGCTCCGGCCGTGAGACCGCGATCCGCTCGCTCCAGGCCGCCGGCCTCGAGGTGACGGGCGTCAAGGACGTGACCCCGCAGGCCCACAACGGTTGCCGCCCCCGCAAGCGGCGCCGCGTCTAGGAAGTCTCAGAAGCAATGGCTCGTGACACCAGCCCCCAGTGCAAGCAGTGCCGCCGCGAAGGGCAGAAGCTCTTCCTGAAGGGCGAGCGCTGCCTCACCGACAAGTGCGGCGTCGAGCGTCGCGCGTACCCGCCCGGCGACCACGGCCGTGGCCGCCAGAAGCAGTCCGAGTACCGCGTCCAGCTGCGTGAGAAGCAGAAGGCCAAGCGCTACTACGGCGTGCTCGAGAAGCAGTTCTCGCGCTACTACGAGAAGGCGTCGCGCCAGCCCGGCATCACGGGCGAGAACCTGCTGACGCTGCTCGAGTCGCGTCTGGACAACGTCGTCGTCCGGCTCGGCTTCGCCGCGTCGCGCCGTCAGGCGCGCCAGATGATCCGCCACGGTCACTGGACGATCAACGGCCGCCGCGTCGACATCCCCAGCTACCAGGTCCGCGAGGGCGACGTCCTGGCCGTCAAGGTCGGGACCGGCGCCGAGGCCATCATCCGCGACGCGACCGAGCTCACGGCTCAGGTCCCGGCGTGGCTGCAGGCCGATCACGACGGCCTGACGGCGAAGGTGCTGCGCAAGCCCGATCGTCGTGAGATCACGACGCCGGTGCAGGAGCAGCTCATCGTCGAGCTGTACTCCAAGTAGGACCAGACCGACCACGCGCGCCCTCCAACAGCTCACAGCGCGGGAGGGCCGCGCGAGAGGCCCGGCGACCTCCCCACTCCGCGCCGGGCACCACGAACAAGAACCAGGACCTCCCAGTGCTCGACTTCCAGATCCCTCGCATCACCAGCGAATCCGTCGAGGAGCATCGCGGCTCGTTCGTCATCGAGCCCCTCGATCGTGGCTTCGGCTACACCTTCGGCAACTCGCTCCGTCGCGTGCTGCTGTCGTCGCTGGCGGGCGCCGCGGTGACCAGCGTGCGCATCGAGGGCGTCGCCCATGAGTTCTCGACGATCAAGGGCGTCACGGAGGACGTCACCGACATCGTCCTGAACCTCAAGGGCATCGTCTGCCGCATGCACAGCGATGCGACCGAGATCGAGGCCCCGCTGGTCGTCACCGGCCCGGGCGAGATCACGGCCAAGGACATCGACCTGCCCGCGGGCGTCGAGATCCTCAACCCGGACGTCCACATCGCCACGCTCGAGAAGAAGACCAAGCTCGAGATGTACATGACGATCGGCCGCGGCCGCGGCTACCGCCCGGCCGAGGAGAACAAGTCGCCCGACCAGCCGATCGGCGTCATCCCGATCGACTCGATCTTCTCGCCGGTCCGCCGCGTCGCCTACGCCGTCGAGCAGGCGCGTGTCGGCCAGCGCACGGACTACGACAAGCTGACGCTCGACATCGAGACCGACGGCTCGATCGACCCGCAGGCCGCGCTGCGCGAGGCCGCCGAGATCCTGATCTCGCAGCTGGCGATCTTCACCGACGCCGACCGCATCGAGGAGCTGCGGGCCGGTCCGGGCGGCGCGCTGGACGCCGGCCAGGTCCCGGGCGTCAACGGCGCGGGGGCGACCTCGCAGGGCCCGATGCACGACATCCTCATCGAGGAGCTCGAGCTGGGCGTCCGCTCCTACAACTGCCTCAAGCGGGCCGGGATCCAGACCGTCGGCGACCTCATCAGCAAGTCCGAGGGCGAGCTGGCCGCGATCCCGAACTTCGGCAAGAAGTCCATCGACGAGGTCATCGAGACGCTGCACGCGCGTGGGCTCGCGCTGCGCGACGACTAAAGAGAGAATCGGTAGAGCCATGCGTCACCAGAAGACCCGTCACAAGCTCTCGCGCGACAGCGCGCACCGGAAGGCCCTGCTGGCCAACCTGTGCAAGGAGATCATCCAGCACGAGCGGATCAAGACGACCGAGGCCAAGGCCAAGGCCGTCAAGCCCGAGGTCGAGCAGCTGATCACGCTCGCCAAGAAGGGCGACCTCCACGCGCGCCGTCAGGCGCTCTCGATCCTGGGCCAGGACAAGTTCACCGTCCACACCCTGTTCGAGGAGGTCGCGCCGCGCTACACGGACCGCCCCGGCGGCTACACGCGCATCCTCAAGCTCGGCCCGCGTCGCTCCGACGCGACCGAGATGGTGTTCATCGAGCTGGTCTAGCTCGCACGCGACACCGCTTCGCCTTCCGACGGGCGCCCTCCGGGGCGCCCGTCGTCGTTGACGGCCGCCGCCTCCCGTCCCGCCCCCGAGCATATGGGGCAGGGAAGTCCCTCTTGACGTTTGGCAGGGGGACGTCGTAGTTTCCGGACCTATCGTCGTAAGGGTCGTCGTAAGGGGAGTGGGTCCATGATGGTCGAGATGGTGGAGGGGGGTCCCTCCGCGGGCGCCTCGCTCGAGGCCTCCGCCGCGATGCGGGCGCGGTTCGAGCTGCTGGTCGTGCGCGAGCGCACGTGGAAGGACGGGATCGCCGCGGCGACGACCGACCTCGTGGAGCGGGCGCTCGCCCAGCCCGCGCTGGCGCGGGCGGTCGTCAACGACTCCTCGGAGCGGGGCGCCGAGCTGAGCGTGCGCCGGCGCGACCGCGGCCAGTGGGTCGACATGCTCATCGCCGCCTGGAAGCACCACCACTCCAGCCCGCCGCCGGAGTGCCAGCTCGAGTTCTTCTTCGGCGCGCTGCGGCGCGTCATCGCCTGGAGCCTGGAGTACGAGGACACGCCCGCGCGCGACGAGCTGCGCATGCGGCTGCGCACGCTGCAGGGCTTCGTGGCGACCGAGACCCACCTGCCGCCGTCCTGAGCGCTCGGCGCTCGCGCCGCTCGGCGTCGGGGGCGGCGGCCGAGCGCGTCCTCCCGGAGCCTGGAGCCCGCGCGGGCCCGGACGGTAGGCTCTCGCCATGAGCGATCTCTACGGCAGCTACGCCGGCACCCGGGCACCGGCCCGGACGAGCACCGCGACCATCTTCGGTCAGACGATGTTCCTGGTGGGGGTGGCGATCGCGTTCCTGGCGGTCGGCTCGCTCGTCGGCCGCGACCTGGCGCTGGGCACCGCGCGCGTCCTGAGCTTCGTCGCGCTGGGCATGGTGCTGGCGCAGTCGTTCGTGCAGCCGCTGCGCACGGGTGCTCTGGGCATCACGTGGCTGTTCGGCTTCGCGCTGATCCTCGGCCTCAGCCTGGGGCCGGTGCTCGACTTCTACGTGCAGGCCGACCCGGTCGCGGTCACCCAGGCCGCCGGCGGCACCGCGATCATCACGCTGGGCATGGGCGCCTACGGCCTGGCGACGTCGAAGGACCTCGCGCGCTGGATCCGCCCGCTGAGCTTCGCGATGCTCGGCCTCCTGGCCATCGGCCTGCTGCTGCTCCTGTTCGGCTCGGGCGGCAGCCCGCTGTTCAGCCTCGCGGTGCTGGCGATCTCGGCCGCGTTTTTGGTCGTGGACTTCAACTACCTGCGCCGCCACGCGACCGAGGACGACGTCATCTGGCTGGCGACCGGGATCTTCGTCTCGATCGTGAACATCTTCCTCTCGCTGCTGAACCTCTTCGGCGGGCGCAACTGACCGCACGGCTCACCGTCGAGTACGACGGCACGGACTTCGCGGGCTGGGCGCGTCAGCCCGGCCTGCGGACCGTCCAGGGCGAGTTGGAGGACGCGCTGGCCACGCTGCGCGGCGGCGCCCGCGTCGACCTGACCGTCGCCGGCCGCACCGATCGCGGCGTCCACGCGCTCGCGCAGGTCGCCTCGCACGACGGCGACCCCGCGCCGCTGGAGGGCCTCAACGCGCTGCTGCCCGCCGATGTCGCGGTGCTCGCGTCCGAGCCCGCGCCCGACGGCTTCGACGCGCGCCGCGACGCGGTCTCGCGGACCTACTGCTACAGGATCCTCACCCGGCGGCCGCGCAGCGCGTTCGACGGGCGCCGCGCGCTGCACTGGCCGCACGCGATCGACCGCGACGCGCTGCACGCCTGCGCGGCGGCGCTGGTCGGCACGCACGACTTCACCGCGTTCACGCCGACGATCACCGACCACGTGCGCTTCGAGCGCGACGTGCTCGAAGCGCGATGGGTGGAGGCGCCCGACGACGAGCGCCTGGAGTTCTGGATCACCGCCGACGCGTTCATGCGGCACATGAACCGCGTGCTGATCGGGACGATGCTCCAGGTGGCGGGCGGCCGGCGGTCGCTCGACGGCTTTCGGGCGCTCCTCGAAGGGCGCCCGCGTGCGGAGGCGGGGCCGACCGCGCCTCCGCACGGGCTCTACTTCGCAAGCGTGGGCTACGGAAGAACCAGCGCCACGGGCTAGAGCGCGGCGCCGCGACCGCGGTACCCGTTCAGGAACATGATCAGCGCCAGGATGGCGATCACGAACAGGATCGGGTGGATGATGACGCCCCCGGCGATCGCGATCACCAGCAGGACGATGCCCAGGATGAGCCACAGCATGGAGAAGAAACCACTCCTTGTCGGACGGACGGATAAAGGGACTCCTCAACCCCTACGACTGATGGGGTTCCCGGACCGCGGCCACCGCCAAACAAGGCATCCCTAGACTCGATCGGCGATGCGTGTCCTCCTCACCAACGACGACGGGATCGACGCCGACGGCCTGCAGCGGCTGCGGCGCGAGCTGCTGAGCCTCGACGGGATCGACCTCGGGGTCGTCGCGCCGGACGGCAACCGCTCGGCGGTCGGCCGCGGGATCACGATCCGCCGCGCGCTGGCCGTCGAGGAGCGCACGTTCGACGACGGCACCCGCGGCTTCGCCACCGACGGGACGCCGGTCGACTGCGTGCGCCTGGCTTGGCACGGCCTGCTCGGCGCCGACTGGCAGCCCGACGTCGTCGTCTCGGGCATCAACCACGGCGGCAACCTCGGCGACGACGTGACCTACTCGGGCACGGTCGCCGCCGCGATGGAGGGCCTGCTGTTCGGCCTGCCGGCGATCGCGGTCTCGCAGCAGTCGGCCAGTGGCGAGGTCGACTTCCTCGGCGGCGAGCGGTTCGACTTCGAGCACGCGGCCAAGTTCGTCACGCGCGTCGTCGAGGAGCTGGAGGCCGTGCCGCTGCCGCCCTCGACGTTGTTGAACATCAACGTCCCGTCGGGCGTCCCGCACGGCGTCGAGGTCGCGCGGCTGGGCAAGCGCGTCTACCGCGACGAGCTGACCCCGGTCGGCGAGATCGAGGGGCCGCGGCGCACCTACCACCTGTACACCGCCGAGCCGACGTTCGAGCACGAACCCGGCACCGACCTCACCGCGGTCGCGGCAGGGAAGATCGCGGTGACGCCGATGCACCTCGACCTCACCTACCACGACGGCATCGGCCCGCTCTCGCTGGCCGACCTGGACCGGCTCCTGGCGCCGGCCGCCCAGGAGGTCGAGTAGGACGACCGCGATCGGGATCGTCACGCTGGCCCCGCTGGACGACGCGCTGCGCCCGGGCGTCGAGGCGATCCAGGTCGCGCCCGACCAGGTGCGCTTCGGCGGGATCCCCGCGCAGTCGATGGCCGGCGGCGACCGCGACACCGCGCGCGAGTCGGTGGCGATCCTGCGCGACGGGGCCGTCGTCGGCTTCTTCCAGCTCGACACCCGCAGCGTCCCGGGCGCGCCGGCGGCGACCGACATCATCGGGTTGCGCGCGCTGGCGATCGACCTCCGCGCCCAGGGCCAGGGCGTCGGCACCGCCGCGATGGCGCAGCTGCCCGCCTACGTCCGCGCGCGGTTCCCGAGGCGCCGGTTCGTGGCGCTGACCGTCAACACCGACAACCCGCCCGCGATCGCGCTGTATCGCCGGGCGGGCTTCGTCGAGGCGGGCATCGGGCTGTACCTCGGCGGGCGCAGCGGCCCGCAGCAGGTGCTGATGCTGGACGTCCTAGCCGTCGAGCCGGGCGATGGCTGAGACCATCCGGTCCTCGACCGCCTTGGCGCAGTAGTTGCAGACCTTGTTCTCGACGAACGAGAACGCGACGGCGCGCCCGCCGGTCGTCGTGCAGTAGCCGCTCAGCGCGCTGACGCCGATGAGCGTCCCGGTCTTGGCGGCGCAGCGGCCCGCGGCGGCGGTGCCGCGCATGCGCGACCGCAGCGTGCCGGTCCGGCCCGCGATCGGCAGCGAGGCGCGCCAGGTCGCCGCGGAGTCCTGGCCGTCCATGCGCTGCAGGAGCCGGACGAGCTGCTGGGCGGTGGTGCGGTTGGAGTGCGAGAGGCCGGAGCCGTCGATCATCTTCGGGTGGACGCCGAGCGTCGCCATCTGCGCGCGGATGACCGACAGGCCGGCGGTCGTGGAGCCGCTCGCGCCGTAGGTCGCGCCGAGCGCCTTGGTCAGCATCTCGGCGTAGTAGTTCTCCGACGGGACGTTCGTGCGCTGGATCAGCGCGCCGACCGTGGGCGAGGCCAGCGTGGCCAGCGCCTGGTCGTCGCCGCCGCCCGCGGGGAGCCTGCCCGCGCGCGGCTTGCGCTTGTAGGTGACCTTGCGCGCCTTCAGCAGCGCGGCGAGCTTGGTGGCGGCGCGGGTCGCGGAGCTCGCGCGGCCGTGGTCGAAGGCCAGGCCGCCGAGGAAGCCGCCGAGGTCGGAGTCGTACCGGTAGCGGGAGTCCGGGCCGCCGCGCAGCGCGTCGAAGAACGACTCGTCGCCGATCACGCCGCCGTCGATCTTGGTCACGCCGGCGCCGGCGAGCGTGTCGGCCAGCGTGCCGAGGCCGGCGTCGTCGAGCGTCGGGTCGCCGCCGCCGACGAGGTAGAGGTCGCCGTCCAGGACGCCGTTGGCGACGGTCGCGCCCGGCGTCGGCTGCACGCGGGTCGTCAGCGTGCCGGAGGCGCCGAAGCGCAGCAGCGCGGTCGCGGTCACGAACAGCTTCTCGTTGGACGCGGGCGCGAGCGCGAGCGTCGGCCGGCTCGAGTAGAGCACGGCGCCGTCGGAGAGGTCGACGACATAGGCCCCGGCGGCAGAGCCGAGCCGGTGGTGCAGCGTGTTGAGGGTCGAGCGCAGGCCGGCGGGGCTGACCGCCTGGGCGGCGGCCGGCCAGGCGAGGACGACGGCGAGCGCGAGCAGGAGGGCGCGGCGCGAGGACATCGATGGGCGAGGGTAGCTGGCCGTCCGGGTGGCTCGTTGCTCCGGACGCCTGGGTACCATTTGTCTCAAGATGGGCAAGGTCGTCAAGCTCCAACCCACGGCGGCGCCAAAGGGTGCGCCCCGGCGGCGCAGGCCGCGGCGGTCCAAGACCGCGCTGGTGCTGGGAGGCGGCGGCTTCACCGGCGGCGTGTACGAGATCGGCGCGCTGCGGGCCCTCGACCTCCTGTCGGTCAACCGCACCGTCAACCAGTTCGACGTCTACGTCGGGACCTCCGCCGGGTCGTTCGTCGCCGCGCTGACGGCCAACGGCGTGACGCCCGAGGAGATGATGCGGGTCGTCAACCAGCAGGTGCCGACGCCGTTTCGCGACATCGACCTCGGGCAGCTGCTGCGGCCGAACCTGAAGGAGTACGTCCGCAAGGGCGTCGCGCTGCCGTGGAAGGCGGTCAGCGTCCTGCGCGAGCTGGCGCCGCAGATCGGGCAGGTGTCGGTGATGGACTTCGCGCTGGGGCTGGCCGAGGGGCTGCCGTCCGGCGTGTATTCGGGGTCCGGCCTCGAGTCCTACATGCGGACCGTGTTGAGCGATCCCGACCGCACCGACGACTTCCGCCTGCTGGAGCCCGAGCTGTACCTGGCGGCGACCGACCTCGACACGTGCGAGCGGATCGTGTTCGGCGCCAACGACTGGGACGACGTGCCGATCTCGACCGCGGTGCGCGCGTCGACGGCGCTGCCGATGGTCTACAAGCCGGTCCGCGTCCGCGACCGCGAGCTGATCGACGGCGGGATCGTCTCCACGACGAACCTCGACATCGCCGTCGAGGCGGGCGCGAAGTTCATCGTGGTCGTCAACCCGCTGGTGCCCTACGTCAACGAGTTCAACGAGCGCGTGAGCGGGCTGTTCGGCTCGCGCCCGCGGCACGTGAGCGACATGGGCCTGCCGCAGATCGGCTACCAGGCGTTCAAGCTGATGGCCTACCAGCGCCTTCACGAGATGGCCAAGCAGTGGGAGGAGCGCTACCCGGGCGTCGACATCGTGCTCATCGAGCCCGACCCCAACGACGAGCTGATGTTCCAGACGTCGATCATGAACTTCACCAAGCGCGTGGACATCGCCCGCCACGGCTTCCAGTCGGTGACGCTGAAGCTCGCGTCCGACTACGAGGGGCTGCGCGAGGTCTGCGAGCGCCACGGCATCCAGATCTCGGCGACGCGCGTGCGCAAGGTCGTCAAGCACTTCGCGGCCGAGCAGGAGAAGACCGGCGCGTGGCGCAAGATCCTGGAGCAGACGACCGGGACCTTGCTGCGGCAGTCGGGAGACGGCGGGGCGTAGGTCGTCTCGACGACCGGGACCTTGCTGCGGCAGAGCGGGGACGGCGGGGCGTAGGTCGTCTCGACGGCGTAGCGCAACTTCGCTGTTCGCCCCGTTTTCTTTGCGGCGAGATGCCGCGAACCTTCGCTTTGCTCACCGCGCTCGCGCTGCTCGTCGTCGCCTCGGTGACGGCCTCCGTGGCGCGCGCCGCCGATCCGCCGCAGGCGAGCACCGGCTCGGCCAAGGACGTCGGCCGGACCGACGCGACGCTGGTCGCGACCGTCACGCCGCGCGGGTCGGCGACGTCGGTGCGCTTCGACCTCGGGACGTCGGCGGCCTACGGGCTGCAGTCGTCGTCCAAGGACGCCGGCGGCGGGAGCGATCCGGTCACCGTCGAGATCCCGGTCCAAGGCCTGACGCCGAACACGACCTACCACTTCCGCGTGGTGGCCACGAGCGACGGCGGGACGGTCAACGGGGCCGACGCGACGTTCAGGACCGCGGCGACGGTGACGGCGCCCGCGGCCTCGACGGGCGCCGTCAGCGACGTCGGGACCACGGCGGCGACGCTGAGCGCGGCGGTCAACCCGCACGGCGCGGCGACGACGTACCGGTGGGAGTGGGGGACCTCGTCGCGCCTGGGCACGGTGACGCCGACGGGGTCGTTGGCCGCGTCGACGAAGTCGACGACGGTGCGCACGCCGATCGGCGGGCTCACGGCGGGCAAGAAGTACTACTACCGCGTCGTGGCCACCAACTCGGTGGGCACGTCCCGCGGCTCGACGCGCACGTTCACGGCGGCGACGACCGCGACGTCGGCGACGCTCACGGCCTCCGTCGACCCCGTGGTCTACGGACGCGGCGTGACGCTGAGCGGCAAGCTCAGCGGGTCGAAGCTCTCGGGCGTGACGGTCAAGCTGCAGACGACGCCCTTCCCGTTCTCGACGCCCTTCGCCGACACCGGCAACGCGCTGAAGTCCAACAGCAAGGGCGAGTACTCGTTCTCGCTGCCGGCCGTGACGACCACGACCCGCGCGCTGGTCGTCGTCGACGGGCTGCCGCCGTTCTTCTCGACGCCCGTCGCGATCCGCAGCGCGGCACGGACCGGGATCACCTCGCTGACGCGCCGCGCGGACGGGCGCGTGATCGTACGCGGGCGCATGATCCCGGCGACGCCGAAGAGCGTCGTCGCGTTGCAGCGGGCGTCGTCGAGCGGCGCGAAGTGGCTGCCGCTGAAGCGCGGGCACGTGGGGGCGGACGGGCGGTACTCCGTGACGCTCCGTGCGCGCCGGACGGCGATCTCGATCCGGGCGGTGGGGCTGCCGCACGACGGTGGCGCGCACGTCTCGGGCGTGTCGCGGACGGTCAAGGTGGGGGCGCGGAAGCGCTGAGGCTTCGCTGTTGTGGCGTCCGGTGCGGGGGCGTTGGTGGCGGTGCGGGGTGTTGGTGGGTTTGGCATTGAGAGCGGCGAGCAGGGGTTGGTGGTGCCGGCGTTCGTTCGTCTGCCGTTGTTGTGTGGGGCGGGTGCCTGCGCCGCTTCGTGCCCGGTGTAGGGACTCGCATCCAGACATCAGACCGGGCTGGGGTGGTCTCCGTGGGCCCAGGGCTGCCGTGGGCGTTGGTTGGCGGCACGCGGGGCGCCGTTCGGGCCCGAAGCGCCACAACGCGGGCTTAGCCCGCGGCATCCGCGGGTTGCCTGCGAGCCGCCCTGCGGCGCCTCGGGGTCGCCGCACGCGCCCGGCGGCCATCGAGCCTCGTCGTGGGCCGACCGATGGCGCCTTGGTGTCGCCCAGGAACACCAAGACGCCATCGGTCACCCAGGGGCGCCGGCCTCGGCGGATCGATGGCACTTCGGGGTCGCCGGGCGCCCCCGAGCTGCCATCGATCTCCGGGGAGCGCCGGCCTCGCCTTCGATCCCACCGACGGCGCCTTGATGTCGCCCAGGAGCACGAAGACGCCGTTGGTCGCCCAGGGGCGCCGGCCTCGGCGGATCGATGGCACTTTGGGGTCGCCGGAAGCCCTCGGGCTGCCATCGATGCGGGGTGGAGGGTGCGCCACCCTGGCCCGGGTTCAGGTCTGGATGCGAGTCCCTGCGCCAGGCCCCGCAGCGGCGCAGGCACCCGCCCAAGCCAAGACGGCAGACGAACAAACGCCGGCACCGCCAACCCCTGCTCGCCGCTCTCGATGCAAAACCCACCAGCGCCCCGCACCACCACCAACAACCCGAGCTGGACGCCACAAGCGCCTAGAGCGGCAGCTTCCCCCGCCCGCGCCGGCCACCTTCGGCGGACTTGTTCATCATCTTCTGGCTCGTCCGGAATGGCTTGGGCAGCCACTCCCCGAGCTTGCCTGGGGCTTTGGATGCGCCCCGCGATCCGAGTCCGGCGGTGCGGGTGGCGGCGTTCTGCGGGTGGCGGGAGAGGCGTGGGGCGAGGAACGCCAGCACCGCCAGCAGGATGCAGATCGCGATGACTCCTCCGATGACCATGGCTTCCGGTGTTACCCGGAAGCGACGTCCAACGCTCGCAGCAGTCGGTCGACGTGCTCCGGGAGGTGGGGCACGGTGACGCGGACGCGGTCGGGGGCCCCGACGGCGGTGCCGGTCTGGACGATCACGCCGGAGCGGTGCAGGCTCGCCGACAGCTCGGCGGCGCCGTCGCGGCCGGGCGCGAGCACCCACACCACGTTGGCCTGCGAGGGCGCGACCTCGAAGCCGCGCTCGCGCAAGGCCACCAACAACCCGGCGCGGTGCTCGGCGATCCGCTCGGCCCGGTGGCGCGGCGTGTCGCCGCGGGAGCGCAGCGCCTCCAGCGCGCCGGCCTGCGCCAGCTCGTTGACGCCGAGCTCGGGCGCGAGCTGCTCCAGCAGCGGCTCGGCGCCGGGCCCGCCGAGCGCGTAGCCGCAGCGCAGGCCCGCCAGGCCCCAGGCCTTGGAGAACGTCCGGAAGATCAGCAGGCGGGGGAAGCGATCCAGGAGCGCGAGCGTCGCGTCGACCTCCTCGGCGTCCACGAAGTCGCGCAGCGCCTCGTCCAGCATCACGACGACGCGCTCGGGCAGCGCCTCCAGCAGCCGCGCCAGCTCGGCGACGCCCAGCAGCTCGCCCGTCGGGTCGTTGGGGTTGCAGAGCGCGACCAGGCGCGTGCGGTCGGTCACCGCCGACAGCACGGCGTCGACCGAGAACCCGTTCACCGGCACCGCGGCGGCCCGCGCGTGGCGCGCGATCACCGGATAGAGCGGATACGACGGCCACGGCGTGACCAGCTCGTCGCCGGGCTCCAGCAGCGCGCTCGTCGCCTCGGACATCAGCGCCGCCGCGCCGTCGCCGACGACGACGCGCGTCTCCTCGACGCCGTGGCGGTGCGCCAGCTCGGAGCGCAGCTCCCCGCTGGCGCGGTCCAGGTAGCGATGCAGGCCGCGCCGCGCGGCGAAGGTGATGGCGTTGACGATCGCGGGGTGCGGGTACTCGGGCCACGTCGTGCGCGAGAGGTCCAGCGGGTCCGGGCGCGATAGCTCCTTGGCGCGGCGCTCGGCCGCCGCCTCGCGGAGGTCCGCGTTGACCTCTTCCTCGGTGAGCCCCTCGAACTGCCGGTAGAAGCCGAAGAGGCCGCGCCGCCTCTGCTGCTCGGCCATCCGCTAGCCGCCCTGGCCGGACATCACCGACGAGCCCGGGCCGTTGATGACGATGAACCAGAAGCTGAAGATCAGCGCGCAGACGATCGCGGTCGTCGCGAAGACCCGGCCCAGGACGCCCGAACGCTGGTCGATCCCCGCCGCGCGGCGCACGAGGATCCACGCGCGGTCGATGCGCTTGAGCAGCATCAGCCCGCCGAAGAGCACGGTGAGCATCACGGCGAACGCGACGAGGATCGCGAAGCCGACGCTCCCGGTCCAGTACTGCACGCGCGCCGCGACCCAGAGCGAGCCCGCCGGGATCGGGCCCCAGTACAGCAGCGTGACGAGGACCTCCAGCCCCAGCAGCCCGTGGGCGATCCAGCGGTCCACGCGCTGGCGCTGCGCCGTGCCGCGCTCCGGCAGGGCGCGGTACTTCGTCGGCGCCGTCCCGGGGCGGCGGCCGACGAACAGACCGCCGTTGTCGGTCGGATCCGTCCTCACACGACTAAGGGTACGGCTTCGTGTGCGGATCGGTGCCAAGATCTCGCGGCGTGAGCCTGAACGTCCACGCCGAGATCCATGGGCTGGCCGGCCGCGCGGGGGAGCTGCGCGACCTGCTGGTCGAGCACGCCACGCGCCTGCGCGCCGCCGACGGGTGCCTCGGGGCCTCCGCCTCCGAGGTCCTCGGCGAGATCGCCGAGTTCCTGCTGGTCGTCCGCTGGCGCGACGAGGAGGCCCTGCGCGCCCACTACCGGACGCCCGACTTCACGTACTACGTCACGTCGATCGGCGAGCTGCTGGCGCGCCCGTCTGACGTGACGCTGGCCGAGGTCGGGCGAGAGGTCCGCACCCAGGCGGACCTCTCCGAGGACCCGACGCGGCAGGGCTAGGCCGCGCCGCCGTACAGCTCGTCGAACAACGGGCCGTACTTGTCGTTGACGACGTTGCGCTTAACCTTCAGCGTCGGCGTCAGCTCGCCCGTCTCCTGCGACAGGTCGTGGTCGAGGATCGCGAACTTCTTGACCTGCTCGACCTGCGCGTACTTGCTGTTGGCCTCGTCGAGGATCCCCTGGATCAGCGCGCGGACCTGGGGGTCCTGCGCCAGCGCGGCGATCGAGCGGTCCTCGATGGGAGGGTTGGCCTGGTTCTCGGCCCAGGGGACGATCTCCTCCTCGTCGAGCGTGATCAGCATCACCGGGAACGGCCGGCGGTCGCCGTGCATGACCGCCTGGGAGACCCAGCGCGACTGCTTCATGTCGTTCTCGAGGTTGGCCGGCGTGAGGTTCTTGCCGCCCGCCGTGATGATGATGTCCTTCTTGCGGCCGGTGATCGAGACGAAGCCGTCGGCGTCGACCGAGCCGAGGTCGCCGGTGTGCAGCCAGCCCTCGTCGACCGCGCCGAACGACGCGTCGTCGTTGCGGTGGTACCCCTGGAAGATGTTGGCCCCGCGGACCAGCAGCTCGCCGTCGTCGGCGATCTTGACCTCCACGCCCGGCAGCGGCTTGCCGACCGTGCCGAACTTGTGGTCGTCGGGCCGCGACGACGTCGCGACCGTCGAGGTCTCGGTCATCCCGTAGCCCTCCATCACCGGGATGCCGCAGCCCCAGAAGAACTCCAGGATCTCGGGCGCGATCGGCGCCGCGCCGGTGACCGCCTCGCGGATCCGGCCGCCGAACAGGCCCTTGACGAACTCGGCCTTCGGCGCGACCGGCGCGAAGCGCTCGGTCAGCTCGGCCGGGACCGGCTGCCCGCGGACCAGGTTGTCCTGGATCTCGCCGCCGACCCGGCGGATCAGCTCCAGCTCCTCGGCCGTCAGCTGCTGCTGGGCCAAGGTGTAGATCTTCTCGAAGATGCGCGGCACCGACGGCAGGTAGGTCGGCTTGACCTCCATCAGCTCGCCGACGATCGCCTTCGTGTCGCCGCCGTAGTAGGCGATGCCGGTGCCGCGGTCGGCCGAGCCGAGCAGGATCAGCAGCGCGAACGCGTGGGCCAGCGGCAGGAACAGGTAGACGAGGTCGTCGCCGGTGTCGAACAGGCCGCGCTCGGCGACCATGTCGAGCACCGAGCGGTAGTTGCCGTGGGTGAGCACGCAGCCCTTCGGCGGGCCCGTGGTCCCCGACGTGTAGATGAAGGTGTAGGGGTCGTCCGGGCCGATCGCCGCGGTGCGCCGCGCCAGCACACCGGCGTCGCCCGCCTCGGCCGCGCCGGCGCGGACGTCATCGAGCGAGACCGCGTCGGCGACCTCGCCGGAGGGGTCGATCACGACGATCCGGCGCAGCGCGGGCAGGCGCTCGCGCACGGCGACGACCTTCGCCACCTGCGAGGCGTCCTCGCAGACGATCATCGCCGACTCGCTGTTGCCCGCCACCCACTCGCACTCCTCGGGCGAGTTGGTGGGGTAGATCGGCACGACGACCCCGCCGGCGGCGGAGATCGCGAACGACGCGTAGGACCACTCCGGGCGCGTGTTGGCGAGGATCGCGACGCGCTCGCCGGGCTGCAGGCCCAGCGCGATCAGCCCGAGGCCGATCTCCTCCACGATCGCGCCGACCCGCGCGAAGGTGACGTCCTGCCATGCCCCGTCGACCTTGTGCTTGACCGCGACGTGCTCGCCGAACTGCTCAGCGGCTTTCGCGCACAGATCAGCGATCGTGCGCGACCCCGTCCCCTGGGCGGGCGTGGTGCCGGCTTCCATGAGTGCTCCTCCTCAGTTGACACCCTGTCGGAGGAGGAGTCTAAGGTCCGCGCGCCTGGCGCGCGAGGGTCATCCGCGCACCGCCCTAAGCGGTGGCTTCCGCCTCCCTTGCCGCCGGACTCGCGTGGGTCTGCAGCGAGGCCAGGAAGAGCGTCTTGTCGATGCGCCCCTGGAAGATCGGGACGCCCATCTCCATGCACTTGGCGATGACGTCGCGCCGCTCGAGACCGGACTCGCGTGCCATCTCGGTCGGCGTGAGGTGGATAGCCATCGGCATGCCTCCTATGTGGGGGAGTTGGTGACGGATGCAACGTAGCGCGCCGCGCGGACGTCGACAAGCCATGGCCGCAAACGCATAGATTCTGGTTCGTCAAGCGACGCGAGCGGTCCGTGCCAAAGTCCTCGTCATGACGTCCGCGGAGGGAACCGGCCTCGATCTCCTGGTCGCCGTCGACCGCGCCGACGGACGATCGCTGCGCGCCCAGCTCGAGGACCAGCTGCGCGACGCGATCCGCCGCGGCGCGCTGCACGCCGGCACCGCGCTGCCGTCGACGCGCGCGCTGGCCACCGAGCTGCGCGTCTCGCGCGGCGTGGTCGTCGAGGCCTATGCGCAGCTGGCCGCCGAGGGCTTCCTGGTCGCGCGCCCGGGCGCGGCGACGCGCGTCGCCGAGGTCGTCCGCCAGGAGCGCGAGGCGCCCGCGGTGGTCGAGCGGGTGCCGCCGCCGGTGCGCTTTGACTTCCGCGTCGAGTCCGCCGACCTGTCGGCGTTCCCGCGGCGGGCGTGGTCGGCCGCGATGCGCGACGTGATCCGGGACGTCCCGGACGTCGCGCTGGGCTACGGCGACCGCTGCGGAGCGCCCGCGCTGCGGACCGTCCTGGCCTCCTACCTCGGTCGCGCCCGCGGCGTGGCGGCCGGGCCCGAGCACGTCGTCGTGACCACCGGGATCACCCAGGCGATCGCGGTGCTCGGCCGCGCGCTGCGACGCTCGGGTGTGACCGCGGTCGCGGTGGAGGACCCGGGCTTCCCGATCCACCGCATGGTCCTCGCGCGCGAGGGGCTGACGCTCGTGCCGATCCCGGTCGACGGCGACGGCCTGGTCGTCGAGGCGCTGGACCACCACCCGGAGGTCGGCGCGGTGCTGGTGACGCCGTCGCACCAGATGCCGCTCGGGATGGCGCTGTCGCCGGAGCGGCGGGCGGGGCTCGTCGCCTGGGCGAGCGCGCGCGACGCGTGGATCCTGGAGGACGACTACGACGGCGAGTACCGCTTCGACCGCGACCCGGTCGGCGCGCTGCAGGGGCTCGCGCCCGCGCGCGTCGTCTACCTCGGGTCGGCGTCCAAGACGCTGGCGCCCGCGCTGCGGCTGGGCTGGGTGGTCGTCCCGCCGGGCCTGTACGAGGGGGTCGGCGACGCCAAGGCCCTCGCCGACTCGGGCTCGCCGCAGCTCGACCAGCTCGCGCTCGCGCGGTTCGTCGAGCGCGGCGAGCTGGACCGCCACCTGCGCCGGATGCGCGGGCGCTACCGGGCGCGGCGCGACACGTTGTTGCAGGCCTTGGCCGAGCACCTGCCGCGGCTCGTGGTCGAGGGGATCCCGGCCGGGCTGTACGTGTCGGCGCGCCTGCCGACCGACGTGCCGCTCGGGCCGCTGCTGGCCCGTGCATGGCAGGGCGACGTCGGCGTCGTCGGCTACGAGCACGGCGGCGTCGCGCGCCTCGTGCTCGGCTACGCGTGCCTGCCCGAGCCGTCCGTGGTCCCGGCCGTGCGCGCGCTGGCCGAGCTGCTCTAGATCGGGTTCTCGACGTCGACGAAGCGGTGGTCGACGCCGAACTCGGCGGCCAGCAGCTCGCCGAGGCGGCGGACGCCGAACGTCTCGGTCGCGTGGTGGCCCGCGGCCAGGAAGTGGATGCCGGCGTCGGTGGCGATGCTGAAGCCGCGCTCGGCGGGCTCGCCGGTCAGGAACGCGTCGAGGCCGAGGTCGATCGCGTCGCCGATCGCGTCGGTCGCCGCGCCGGAGACGATCCCCAGCGTCCGGATCCGCTCCGGCCCGGCGGGCACGACGAGCGGCTCGCGGCCGCCGACGGCGGCGGTCACGCGCGCGGTCAGCTCGTCGACCGTCAGCCCGTCGGGCTCCGGGAACGTCACCGCGAAGCCGTACTCGGCGAACGGCCGCGGATCGCCGCCGCCCAACGCCTGGGCGAGCAGCGCGTTGTTGCCGTGCTCGGGGTGGGCGTCCAGCGGCAGGTGGTAGGCGGCCAGCGCGACGTCGTGCTTGATCAGCGGCGCCAGCCGGCGGTGCAGCAGCGGCGTGATCCGCTGCGGGTCGCCGCGCCAGTAGAGGCCGTGGTGGACGACGACCAGCTGCGCGCCCAGCTCGACGGCCCGATCGATCAATGGGCCATTCGCCGAGACGCCCGTGACCACTGTCTGAACCTCGGTGGGTCCGGGTACCTGGAGGCCGTTGGGGCCATAGTCGCGGAAGTCGTCGATCGCGAGCAACCGGTCCAGGTGGTCGACGAGTTGTGTGAGCTCTGGCATGTCGGGTATGGGAAACGCTACAGTTCCCGCCCACCGTGACCTGGGGAGGTCGCGGACAGGCGGGAGACAGGGACTGGGATCTTGGCAACGCTCGCTTCACCGGGCGTCTCCGCGACCGCGCGGAGTCGGCCCGACGTCACCGACCACGATCTTGTCGAGGCCGTCCGGGCCGGGGACGACCACGCCTTCGAGCGGCTCTACCACCGCTATCACCGGCGGATCAGCGCCTACATCTTCGGCATGGTCCACGACCACGGTCGCGCCGAGGACGTCACGCAGGAGGTCTTCGTCTCCGCGCTGCGCCGGATGCGCCAGACCGACCGGCCGATCGTCTTCAAGCCGTGGATCTACGAGATCGCCAAGAACGCGTGCATCGACCAGTTCCGGCGCACCTCGCGCGCCGAGGAGGTGTCGATCGACGCGCAGGACGGGTCCGGGTTGTCGGGCGCCGACCACGGCAAGCTCCACGCGACCGGGCTGACGCCCGACGCGGCGGTCGAGAGCAAGCAGCAGCTGGCCGACCTGCAGGGCGCGTTCGGCGGCCTGAGCGACGCCCACCACCAGATCCTCGTCATGCGCGAGCTGGAGGGCCTGTCCTACCGCGAGATCGGCGAGCGCCTGGGCATGAGCCGGCCGGCGGTCGAGTCGACGCTGTTCCGCGCGCGCCGGCGCCTCACCGAGGAGTATCAGGAGCTGCGCACCGGTGAGCGGTGCGTGCGCATCCAGGGCATCATCGAGAGCGCCGACGCGGGGCGCCTGGGCATCCGCGACCAGCGGCGCGTCTCGTCGCACATCACGCACTGCCAGCCGTGTCGCAAGCACGCGGTCATGGCCGGGCTGGACGCCGGCGTCCTGGCGCGGCGCCCCGTCCGGGCGCGCATCGCGGCGTTCCTGCCGCTGCCCGCGTTCCTGAAGCGCTGGATCGACCCGGCCACCGGCGGCGCCGACGCGGCCGGCGGCCATCTCGCGCTGGCCCAGGCCTCGACGGTCGTCGGCCAGCACGGCGACGCGATGGCGGGCTGGATGAAGGCGGGCGCGGTCGCCGCGGCGGTCGCGCTGGCGGGCGTCGGGACCGGGGCGGTGGAGCACGTCGCGGGCGGCGGCGGCGCCAAGCGGCCCGGCGACGCGGCCGCCGCGCAGGCGACGCCCGCCGCCAAGACCCGGGCCGCGGGCGATCCGTCCGGCGGCGCGGCGACGGGAGGCGCCGTGACGGGCGCGGCCGCGACCGGCGGCTCCACGGGCCACCGTCCCGGCGGCGGCGCGAGCGGCACGCGCGCGTCCCAGGCGCGCGGCACCGCGTCGCACACCAGCTCGGCCGGCCTGGGCACGACCAGCGGCCCGGCCGGGGCGGCCGACGGCTCCGGGCATCCGCGCAAGGACTTCAGCGGCGACCGCTCGACGGGCGCCGGCGCCGGTTCGGGCGCGGGCGACACGTCGGGCGGCGGCGCCGACGCCCGCGAGACCGCCGCGTCCTCGGCCAAGGGCGGCGCGTCGTCGTCGGGCAAGACGGGCTCCGGCACGAGCACGACGACGGTCACCCAGCCGGTCCAGAGCGCGACCACGACCGCGACGGCGCCGGTCACCGGCAGCACGCAGCCGCTGGTGGACCCGAACCTCGGCGCGCTGACCGGCGGCGGCACGACGCAGGCGCCGCCGCAGTCGGTGGGCGGCGCGGTGTCGGGCGCGACCGACGCGGTCGGCGACACCGTCGGCGGCCAGGTCGGCGACACCGTCAAGGGCACCGGCCAGGCGGTCGGCAACACCGTCGACCAGGCCGTCTCGGCGGTCGGCTCGCTGTTGGGCGGGAAGAAGACGCAGTGAGCGAGGCGGAGGCCGATCTCCTCGGGTCGCTGACGGAGACCGGCCTCTACTCGATCGGCGCGTTCTTCGCCGATCGCCACCCGGACCTCTGCGACGACGTCATCGCCGAGGCCCAGGCCATCGAGGACCTCGGCCTCGCCGCGTGGGCGCGCGGGGAGGACACGACGCTCGATCACGCCTTCCAGACGCTGGTCACCGGGCTGGCCGTCCGCTACTACAAGGCCGTGGCGGGCACGTCCGGGTAGACTGGACCAGTACCTCGGGGCGTGGCGCAGCCTGGTAGCGCGCACCGTTCGGGTCGGTGAGGTCCCCGGTTCGAATCCGGGCGCCCCGATGAACGCAGGATCACAGAAGGGCCGCGGACCCGACGCGGCCCTTCGTCGTTCTCAGGCCTCGGTCGCGACCGAGGCCGTCGCCGCGCTCGCCGGCAGCGCGCAGACCCTGCCCTCCGAGAAGCCGCCGGCCTCGATGCCGAGGCCGACGTTGAGGCGGGCGCGGAGGTTCTCCCAGCCGATCAGGTACGTCAGCTCCATGAGGCCGCGGTCGCCGAAGCGCTCGCGCAGCGCGGCGGCGACGGCGTCGTCGGCGACGGCGGGCGTGCGGGTGAGGCCGTCGGCGTAGGCGACGACCAGCAGCTCGTCGGCGGAGAAGAGCCCCGACGGCTCCGGATCGTGGAGCGCGAGGAGCTGCTCGTCGCTGAGCCCGGCGCGGCGCGCGTGCTCCGAGCCGATGTCGATGCAGAACGCGCAGTCGACGACGGTCGCGGCCTTCAGCGCGGCGAGGTGCAGGAGCGGCTCCGGGACCGCGCGCGGGCGCTCGACGGCGCGGTTGAACAGCCCGTACCAGCGCAGCAGCGCCGGGTGGCGGGCGAAGATCGCGGTGGACTCGGCCATCGGGTCGCCGTAGAGGCGACGCGCGAACCAGACCGTGAGGCGGGCCTGGAGGCCGGTGGCGGGGGCGACGCGGGCGGACATGCCCCAAGCCAAGCGCGTCGTGGCGCGGGCGACCAGGACCAGTGGGGCGCGATGCGGCCGGACCGGTGGTCCGGGCGCGCCGCGCGCGCCAGCGGCCTATGCGGCGGCCGGCACCGCCTCCTCGGGCTGGGCCTGGCGCGGCAGGAGGCGCACGACCGGCAAGCAGAGCGCGGTCGCGCCGAGCACGACGACCAGCGCGGTGGTCATCGCGGTCGTGAGGTTCGCGTTGGCCAGGTAGACGCTGGTGACGACCGCCGAGCCGATGCCGGAGGCCAGCTGCTGGACCGCCGAGAACGACCCGGAGGCGCCGCCGGCCTCCTCCGGGGCGAGGTCGCCGAGCGCGATGTCGGCGATCGTGCCGAAGCACAGGCCCATGCCCAGGCCGGTGACGAACGTCGGGCCCGCGAGCGTCCACAGCGTGGTGTCCAGGCCCTGGGTGGCGACGATCGCCAGCAGCCCGCCGGCGCCCGCCAGCGTCACGAGCATCCCGACCGCGATCAGCGTTCGTCCGAGCTTCGTGGCCAGCCCCGCGCCCATCGAGAGCGCGAAGGACACGATGATCCCGAGCGTCAGTGGCAGCAGGCCGAGCGCGGCGTCGCCCGGGTCGGCGCCCAGCGCCTGCTGCATGAACAGCGAGATGATGTAGACCAGGCCCGAGGTCACGGCGAAGAACACCAGGCCGGTCAGCAGGCCGGAGGTGAACCCGCGGTCGGCCAGCAGCGAGGGCTTCAGCAGCGGCGCGGCGGCGGTCGTCTGGCGGCGCGCGAACAGCGCGCCGAACGCGACGCCGCCGACCAGCGAGGCGATCGCGGTGGCGGTCCAGCCGTCGGTCGAGCCCTCGATCAGCCCGAAGATCAGGCCGAACATCGTGGCGGCCAGCAGGCCCGCGCCGACGCCGTCGACCTTGGCCTCCGGGTCGGGCTCGTCGTGGGGCAGCACGCGGGTGGCGGCGATCAGGCCGACGACGCCGAGGACCACGTTGACGAGGAAGATCGGGCGCCACGAGAGGCCGGCGAGGTCGTGGTCGATGATGAAGCCGGCCAGCAGCGGGCCGCCGACCGACGAGAGCCCGAGCAGCGGGCCGAACAGGCCGAACGCGGTCTGGAGCTGCTCGCGGTCGAAGGCCTTGGTCATGATCGCCATGCCCTGCGGGATCAGCAGCGCGCCGAACGCGCCCTGGATCGCGCGGGCGACGATCACCAGCGCGGGGGACGAGGCGACGCCGCAGAGGGCGCTGGCGACGGTGAAGCCCGCCATGCCGACGAGGAAGAGGCGGCGCTGGCCGTAGCGGTCGCCGAGCCGCCCGCCGAGGACGAGCAGGACGCCCATCGAGAGCGCGTAGGAGGACGTCAGCCACTTGATCAGCGCGTCGCCGCCGCCGATGTCGCCGACGATCGTGGGCGCCGCGATGTTCGTGACGGTCGCGTCGATCATGTCGAGCGCGTCGGCGAGCAGGACGAGGGCGAGGATCGGGAGGAAGAGGGTGCGCTTTGCGCTAGTCATGCCAAAAGCGTAGCGACTACATGTTTGGTGTCAATACGACTTCGTTCTATGCTGGACGCGTGACCGACGTCGACGCGACCAACCCCACCGCTCCCGCCCTCGGCCGCCGCGAGCGCAAGAAGCTCCAGACCCGCCAGGCGCTCGCCGAGGCCGCGCTGAAGCTGATCCTCGAACGCGGCTACGACGCGGTGACCGTCGCCGAGATCGCCGAGGAGGCCGACACCGCGGTCACGACGTTGTTCAAGCACTTCCCCGAGGGCAAGGAGTCGCTGATCTTCCACGGCGGCGTCGAGCTGGAGCTGGGGATGGGGTTGAGCGAGGACCGCAGCGCCGCGCTGGCCGCCGCGATCCGCGAGCGCGGCGAGGGCGTCCGCGTGCTCGACGCGATCGAGGCGTTCATCGGCGCACGCGGGGCGTTCGCCGGGCAGCAGCGGTCCGAGCGCTTCCGCAAGCAGCTGCGGCTGGTCGCCGAGACGCCCGCGCTGCGGGCCTACGCGCTGCGGCTGTGGATGGACTGCCAGGACGCGGTGATCGCGGAGATGGCGGCCGCGACCGGGCGCGACGTCGGCGATCCCGCGCTGCGGGCGCTCGCGCGCTTCGCGCTGGAGACCCCGAACCTCTTCGGCACCGAGCGCGGCGCGCGCGCCGCGCTGCACGACGTCTTCGACCGGCTGCGGGCGGGCTGGCCCGAGCTGTAGGTCTCGCGCGGCGGCGCGGGCGGCTCAGCCCGCGCGGAACCACGGGTCGGCGGCGATCGCCGCGCGCAGGGCGCGCGCCCCGTCGCCGAGGACCGGCTCGCCGTGGGTGACCAGCACGTGGGCGGGCTCCAGCGCCGCCAGCGGCGCGAGCGTCGGCGCGAAGCGCTCGCGGTAGAACGCGCGCCGCTTGGGCTCGTCCTGGTCCTGGGCCCACATCCGCAGCTCGCCCGCGGGCGTGACGACCAGCGCGTCGCCGAAGGCCAGCGCGCGATGCGAGGGCAGCCACAGCGGCGTCTCGCCGCGGCGGGGCTTGCCGATCGCGTGGGCGACGACGCCGGCCGGGCCCGGCGCGCCGCCGGGCTCCAGCGGCGCGAAGCGCGCGCGCTCCAGGCGTCGGGCGACCTGTGGCGGCCCGAACACGGTGGCGCCGTAGCGGGCGGCGAGCGCCTCGGCCGAGCGCGCGTGGTAGCCGATCGTGATCAAGATGGAGGTGTCGGTGGCGGCGCCGTGCAGCGTGTCCAGCGCCTCGAGCGTCGACGTGTCGTCCTCGGCGACGAGCGGGTCGATCAGCAGCAGCTCGTCGCCCGCCAGCGCGGCGTAGGACCCGACCTCGGCGCCGAAGTCGCCGGCGTGGGCGCCCGGGTGCCACTCGGGGTGGCGAGCCGCCCAGCGGTACAGGCCTCGCGCCAGCTCGTTCACGACGCGATCGCCACCGCGCCGCCGGTCACGCGCACGCCGCTGTCCGGATCCGGGTCGAGGTCGACGAGCAGCAGGCTCGGGCGGCCGAGGTCGTCGCCCTGGTGGATCGTCACCCGCGCCGGCGGCGCGACGAGGCCCAGCGCGCGCAGGTAGGCGCCGAAGGCCGCGGCCGCCGCGCCGGTGGCCGGGTCCTCGACCACGCCGCCGACCGGGAACGGGTTGCGCGCGTGGAAGGTCGTGGCGTCCTGGCGGTGGACGAGCGCGACGGTCACCAGGCCGCGCGCCGACAGGTAGCCCGCGAGCGCGTCGAAGTCATAGGCGAGGTCGGCCAGCCGCGCGCGCGTGCGTGCCGCGAGGATCAGGTGGCGCGCCCCGGCGAACGCGATGCGCGGAGGCAGCGCGGGATCGAGGTCGTCCGCGCTCCAGCGCAGCGCGGCCAGCGCCTCGTCGATCGCGCCGGCGTCCTCGACGCGCGGAGCCACGCTGGTCAGCGTCGCGGTGATCGCGCCGCCGTCGTCCTCGTGCTGGGTGCGGACCGCGACGTCGCCGGCGGCGGTCCTCAGCACGCGCTCGCCCGGGCCGTCGCGGCGGGCCAGCGCGACCGCGGTGGCGATCGTCGCGTGGCCGCAGAACGGGACCTCCATCGCGGGGCTGAAGTAGCGCACGGCGTCGCCGTCGACGAACGCGGTCTCCGAGTAGCCGACCTCCGCGGCGATCGCCTGCATGTCGGTCGCGTCGAGGCCCGCGGCGTCGAGCACCACGCCCGCGGGGTTGCCACCGCGCGGGTCGTCGGTGAACGCGGCGAGGCGGAGGATCTCGATGTCGGCGGCCGACGGCACCGGGCGCGAGCCTAGACGGTCGGGCTCCCCGCCCGCACGCGCGAGCGCGCGGCGCGGACGGCTCGGACGCCGCCGAGCCGTCCGCGTGCTGGCGCGCGGCCTCAGGGGCCGACGTCGATCGCCGGGCGCAGGCCCGTGACGCCAGTCGTGCCGTCGTAGTTGGACACGCCCACGGCGCGGCAGAACGAGCTCGACACGCATCCGACGCCGATCAGCTGGGCGTCGGTGACGCTCATCGGACGCGCGTCCGACTGCAGCGACCACGCCGTGCCGTTCCAACCCGCCGCCAGCTTCTCGACGTTGAGGTTGGTGCTGTTGGTGTAGCTGCCGACCGCCTCGCAGCCCGTCGTCGAGTAGCAGGAGATGCCGGTCAGCGAGGCGTCCTGGCCACCGGACGGATCGGCGACCGCGCGCGTCGACCACGCCGTGCCGTTCCAAGTCTCGGCCAGCGCGTGCTCGGCGCTGAGGCTGTCGAGGTAGTAGCCGACCGCGTGGCAGACCGTCGCCGACGGGCAGGCGACGCCGGTCAGCTCCGTGTACGTCGAGCCCGCCGGGACCGCCGCGGTCTGCGTGGCCCAGGTCGTGCCGTTGTAGCGGAAGATCAGCGGAGTCCGCGGGCTGGCGGAGTCGTAGCCGCCGACGGCCGTGCAGGCGGTCGTCGCCGAGCACGCGATGGCGTTGAGCTGGGAGTTCGTCGTGCCGGTCGGCGGCGTCACCGTCGTCTGCGAGAACGACGTGCCGCTGTAGGTCTCGACCAGCGGAGTCGTCCCCGAGGCCTTCTGGAAGCGGCCGGCGGCGAAGCAGCTGGTGGTGGACGGGCAGGCGATGCCCGCCAGCTCGGTGAACGTGGCGCCGGTGGGCGTGGCCGACGTGACCGTCGTCCACGACGTGCCGTTGAAGGACTCGGCGTGCGGGGCGGGAGTCGAGGTGGCGTAGTCGGTGCCGACGCCCATGCAGAACGTGGTCGACGTGCAGGTGACGTTGTAGAGCTCCGCCGTAGTCGCGGCGGGCACGACCGAGCTGTAGGTGGTCCCGTTGTACTTGTAGGACAAGCCGCGGGGAGTGCCGCCGGACTGATAGCCGGTCAGCACGCAGAACGTCGTGCTCGCGCACGACGCGCCGGCGAGCTGGCTGCTAGTGGTCGGCAGCGTCCAGGAGGCCGACGACCACGTCGCCTGAGCTCCCGGGACGATCGCCGCGCAGGCCGCGAGGGCGGTGGCGACGGCAAGTGAAAACCTTCGAACATTGGACATAATCGGGCGACCCTCCTGCCGGGGTTCGCACGCGTCAACCACCCGAATTGCGGCAGGGCGTGACAGTTGGCCCGCCGGCCTTGCACTACCTTGGCCTGTGCCCATGAGCACCGCCATCGCAACCCGTGCCGAACGGCATCTCCGGTCTCTCGCCGGGCCCGACGCGACGTTCCGCGAGCACCAGCTGGACGCGATCGCCGACCTCGTCGAGGACCGCTCGCGCGTGCTCTGCGTGCAGCGGACGGGGTGGGGGAAGTCCGCGGTGTACTTCGTCGCGACGGCCCTGCTGCGGGAGAACGGCCCCCACCCGCCCGCCGGCCCGACGCTGATCGTCTCGCCGCTGCTGGCGTTGATGCGCAACCAGGTCGAGGCGGCCGAGCGCCTCGGGCTGCGGGCGCACACGGTCAACTCGACCAACCGCGACGCGTGGAACGAGGTGGCCGAGCTGCTGCGCGCCGACGCGGTCGACCTGCTGCTGATCTCCCCGGAGCGGCTCAACAACCCGCAGTTCCGCGAGGAGATGCTGCCCGCCTTCGCGCAGCGCGTCGGGTTGCTGGTCGTCGACGAGGCGCACTGCATCTCGGACTGGGGCCACGACTTCCGGCCCGACTACCGCCGCGTCAAGGACATGCTGGCCGCGCTGGCGCCCGAGACCGCCGTGCTCGGCACCACCGCGACCGCCAACGACCGGGTCGTCGCCGATGTCGTGGCACAGCTGGCTTTCGGGAAGAGCGAGCCGCTTCGGACCTACCGCGGCCCGTTGGCACGCTCGAGTCTCCGCCTCGAGGTCCTCGAGCTGCCGCGCCCGGCGGAGCGCCTGGCGTGGCTCGCGGAGAACGTC
>NZ_DASRZV010000036.1:0-107735 GCF_035685985.1 Baekduia sp. | reverse complement strand
CGTCTTCGGGAGTCCGACCACGGCCGCCGCCGCGAACCTCGGGCTCGGCTACCTCGGCACCAAACAACGCAACACCACGCTGACCACCGGCACCATCGAGATGGGCGCCCGCCTCTACCAGCCCCAGATCGGACGGTTCCTCCAGCCCGATCCGATCTACGGCGGGTCACTCAACACCTATGACTACGCCAACGCCGACCCGGTTGACGGTACAGACCTTTCAGGTAACATTGCGAGTAACTTTCGGTACCTGCGCTACGGAATCGGCAGCGTGATCGCCAACGTCGGCTGCGGGCTCGTCGGCGGGGCGGTAGGCACAGCCGCAGGCGTGGCAGCGGCGGAAACCGGGCCAGGAGCAGTCATCGCGGCCGGCGGCCTCTTCGGCGGTATTACGGCAGGATGCGACCAGGCGGTGGACGCGATCGCCAACCACCACAAGTCGCCCAACCCGCCGAAGCCCAAGCAGTCGAAGCTCCCGTGCACGCGTCCGGCCCACCTCCAAGGCCTGTTACAAGCCATGAGAAAACGCGTTCTGTTCGGCATGCTCGTTGGGGGAAGCGTCGCCCTCGTCGGCGAACTCTTGCTGCTTATCAGCGGCATCGGGGTCGGAGACGGCCCCCTCCAACCCATGCCGGCCGCTGTGGGCGCCTTGCTTGGCTACGTAGCCGCCATGCGGCGGTACCCTCCGCCCGATCGCTAGAGCATGCTTGTCGGTGAGGACGAGCTGGCGCGCAACTGCTGGCTGAAGACGACCAATCTGGTTGCGAAGGTGTTCAAAAAGGCGCTCAGACTGGTCCCGGACGTACCAAAGGGCTGCTCAGCACAGGCCGGAAGGCGCGTCGCCAAGGCCGGGGGCGAACCTCGGGACTCGGCTACCTCGGCACCAAGCAACGCAACACCACGCTGACCACCGACACCGTCGAGATGGGCGCCCGCCTCTACCAACCCCAGATCGGCCGCTTCCTGCAGGTCGACCCGGTATTCGGCGGATCATGCAACAGCTATGACTATGTTTGTCAGGATCCGGCAATCAGCTCGACCTAGCGGGAACCTGCCTCGTGAAGTACGTCACCCTGTACTTCTTCGACGCCAAGAGTTACGAAACCGGCAACTTGCACTACAAAGAGAACCACAAGGGCCACGCAGGAGAATTCTGCAAGAGCGTGGGCACGCTAACCCTCAAGCAAGCGTTGTCTAGTGCCTGCGGCGTAACGTCGGCTGGAAAGCGACCTCGATTGTTGCGAAGTGTCGCGAAGAAAGTCTTCTGGGTCGTTCCCGGTGTGCCGGAGGCTTGCGTCTTCTACTCGGCGTATCAGCGTGTCAAGCCCATCCCACACTAAACTTCTCAGTGATGCGTGACAGGCTCATCTGGATATTCCGGCTCGGCGTGCTCTGGGTCCTCGGCGCGAGCGCAACGTATTACGCCACGCACCCCCAGCTTGGGGGAGTGACAGGCGACGACTGGTCGACCATGGTTGCCGGTGGATTCGTCTTTGTGGCCATCGGCGCTGCAGCGGCCGTTATCGCGGCCCTTCTGAGGTGTCGGAGCGCACGCAAAGGACCATAGGTGCTGATGTTCGCCGCTTCAGGGGATGAGGACGGTGTGCGCGGAGACGTGACTCTGGTAGGGACGGGGTCGACCAAACAGATCCGGTGTATGCGGGCTACGTCGAACTCTGAGGCCTGGTAATGCGACCTAGCAGTTACCAGGCGCCTAGGTCTCGTGGCCTGCCCTGTACCGCCGATCTACGATGACGGCACATGAGCAGTGAGCGGCGCTCGACCCCGACGGCCCTACGGCGAGCATTCCTTGCGAACGCGTCGCACCGCGTCTTTGCGTGGTGGACCGGGATGGTCGCAGCCGGCGTAGCAGCATTCTGCCTCCTGGAGAACCTCTGGGTGCCGGCCGCCTTGGGCGGCGCCGTGTCGGCGGTGCTGCTGTGGCTGGGCGGGTTCTGGGTCGGGCCGCGAACCCGCGACGCGTACGTGCGGCGCGTGATGTACGCCTGGGAGGCTTGGGCCACCGAAGCGGACTGGGCTAACAGCAGCTTCAGCGCGCGCGAATCTCGCTACCACAGCCGCATCGAGCGTCTGCCGGCGCCGCAGAGTTACAGAGCCGAACACGAGCGGCTCTTGGCCATGCTCTCGGATGCCGAGCGGACGCTGGGTGACAGATCGATTGCCCCTCCCGACAGGGTGCGACAATCGGTCGCGGCTGTTCGAGCCCTCAGCGCGACGGTTGATGAGTTGTGCGCCACGGCCGCACAGGCGGACGAACGACAGTTCTGCCAAGCGCTGAAGCAGGCTCGAGAGGAACGTCGCACGGAATACCGCACCGCAACCCAGCGAGCAGAGCGCGCGACCGAAAAGCTGCTCGCCAAGCTCGCGCGGCTACGACCACCTTCGGCTGCTCATGATGTCCACGCCCAAGTGCGCCAGAGCTTTCAGGGCTACCTCGAAGCGTTGCAACAGTTCCATGCGGCGTGCCGCGACGGGACCCCGGAGGAGGCGGCGCATTCGGCGACCAGCCTCGGCGGCGCGCGCGTCGCTCTACAGTCATCGGCGCGAAAGCTTCGCGAGAGCCTGGGCTACAACGAGCGTTGGCCTTCCGATGACATTGACGACATCGAGCCATAGACCGAAGGACCTATGGCTCAAGGGGTGCTTGAAGGAAATCGTCAGGGGCGCCCGATGCCCATGAGACCACCAGGCCAACCGGTAGCATCGGCTTGCTGGTGAGCGCGGCGTCCACCGTCCTGGTCCAGGGGTACAACTGCTTTCGCGGAGCACGTCGCATCAAATGAGCGCAACAGCAATTGCGACGCTTGCCGTCATCTGGATCATCCATATCTACCTGGTCGTCCGCTGCTTTCGACGCGGGAGATGGGGGTTTGGTCTTGCAGGGCTCACCGTTCTTGCGCCGGTTGCATGGGTCGGTGCGTTCCTACGGCCGAAATGGCCCGACAAAGCTCGTCGCGGCCATTCCCCATGATGTGATCGCGCGATGGTCGCTCGGCTAGTTCCGCCACCCGCCGTGAACGACTGTGCCATGAGTACATGCCACACCAGGAGCCTCGTCTGGGTGATGGTAGGCATCGCCGCCATGGTGGCTCTCGGCCTGATCGTCGGGTGGTGGCGCAGTCGGCGGTGATCTCGATCGCGCAGCGCCGCTTGCGGCCAGATGGCTGAAGGAGCGCCCGGTCGGCAAGGCCACCCTTCAGGAGGGGCTCAACGCGATCTGCAGAGCAAACGTCAGCGCGAAGGCAGTCAGTCTGGTCGCGAAGCGGCTGGTCAAGAAGACGTTGTCTTTGACAAGAGACAACAGCTGGGGCGACTCGGCCCGCGACGCCTTAGCTGCACCCTCTCGGGAACTTGTGAGTAAGTACCAAATTGTGAGAAGCGAACGAATAGAGCGTTACACATTGCTACGTTGCTCCTCTCGGTTGTAGCCCTTGCCAGCTTCGGGTTCACTCACGATCATCGCTGGGTCACCACAGTGCTTCTCGTCGTGGCGCTCGCGATGAACATCGTGAATGCGTGTGTGCGTGAGCGCCAGCCAGCGGCGGACGAGGAGCAGCCGCTGTCTGCTATACGGAGGTGCTGATCGTTCTGTGCGTGTACGGCTACGCCTCGTGGCGAATCAAGGAGGAGCCGGTCGCGAAGGCAGTCAGTCTCGGTACCTGCGCTACGGAATCGGCAGCGTGATCGCCCACCTCGGCTGCGGGATCGTCGGCGGGGCGACGAGCGCAGGCGCAGGCATGTTGGCGTCGGAAGCCGGGCCAGGAGCAGTCATCGCGGCCGGCGGCCTCTTCGGCGGTGTTACGGCAGGATGCGACCAGGCGGTGGAGGCGATCGCCAACGACCACAACTCGCCCACTCCGCCGAAGCCCAAGCCGTCGAAGCTCCCGTGCATGCGCGCCCGGCCCAACTCCAAGGTCTGTTACAAGCCATGAGAAAACGCGTTCTGTTCGGCATGCTCGTTGGGGGAAGCGTCGCCCTCGTCGGCGAACTCTTGCTGCTTATCAGCGGCATCGGGGTCGGAGACGGCCCCCCTCCAACCCATGCCGGCCGCTGTGGGCGCCTTGCTTGGCTACGTAGCCGCTATGCGGCGGTACCCTCCGCCCGATCGCTAGAGCATGCTTGTCGGTGAGGACGAGCTGCCCGCATCGGCTGAAGACGACCAATCTGGTTGCGAAGGTGTTCAAAAAGGGCGCTCAGAGTGGTCCCGGGCTGTCCTCCGAAGGAGAGAACAGCCTCTAATGAGCATCGTTCTGGGAAGAGATGGAGCAACGCTCACGATCAGCGCGCCCGATGCGTATGACGGTGAGCCGGCACAGCCGACATACGTGCGGCTTGAATTGCCCAAGTTGAAAGCTGCATGCGCGGTCTGGTTGGATCCGGACAATCCCGAGCCTGCTCTCTGGCTGTTCTTCAAAGAGCTGGCTGAAAGCTGGCGAGGGTGGTCCGGAGTCAAGCGATGGAAATCGTATGAGGGCGTGTTGGCACCGAGCTGCACGCATGACGGGCTCGGGCACGTCCAGATGACGGTGGAATTGCACGACGCCACCGTTCCCGACGGGTGGTCGGTGCGTGGGACGATCGAGTTGGAGGCGGGTGCGCTGGGCGAGTACGCAGTCGCTGCCCGACGCCTTGGCGAGACTGCCGAATGAATCATGCTCACGGACACGATCTACTCCAGATCGCCGAACACGTGCAACTACCACGCGAGGAAAGACCGAGCTGGATGGGAGGCCCACCGCGCGAAAGCGTCGCAACGCCGTCGAGGACGCGGCCGTGAGATCACATCAGGTTCGCCAGCGCGTCGCCCGCGGAGGCTCTTGAGCGCGGCGTCCACCGTCATGGTCCAGGAGTAGAATTGCTTTCGTGGAGTAGCGCGCCCGATGCGCATGACGGTGAGCTGGCACAGCCGACATCCGTGCGGCTTGAGGGTGGTTGCCGCCGAAGATGCGTAAGCAGATGTTCGGCAAGAACAAGAACGACGTCGTGAAGAAGTGCTGGCAGGGCTCCATCGGAGGCCTGGTCGGCGACATCACCCGAATGCACTTCATCAAGTGGAAGAACAACGCAGGAACGATCGCCATCAAACCCGGCGGCACGCGGGGCGCGCTAGCAGCCGGATGCGTCTCGAACGTCCTGGAGACACCCGGGCTATGAGCGGGCGTCGATTGTGGCCGGCCGGCTACTTCGGCCGGCCCGAGCGCTCGGACGTCGGATGGGCGCTCGTCTGCTTCTCGGTGACGGCAGTGGCCTGCGTGGCGATCCGCTTGGTGGTCTGGTCCGAGGCCCCGCGGCTGCTCGTCCTCGTCGTGGGCATGTTCGTCGGTGGCGCCGTCGCGGACCTGGTCACGGCGCGTCGCCGCCGCGGCGGTCCCTGACGCCGACGCTCGTCCGGGCGGCGGGGGATCCGCCGCGTAACGGGTGGCCTGCTGATGGTCTGGCGATCGGCGTCGGGCGCTGGGCCAGTACGCAGTCGCTGCCCGACGTCTTGGCGAGACTGCCGAATGAGTCACGGTCACGGACCCGATAGGCGATGTGTGGGATCGACGATCCCAGGATCAGGCTTCGACACCGCCGGCCGGTTCCACGACCGGCCAACCCTTGGCGCGCTCGGCGACGGCCGCACCGCCGGCCGGTCATCGAACCCGCTCGCAGGCGGGTGGCCCCAAGCCCCCGAGCGGCGACGACGGTGATGACGATGAGGAGACTGGCAGCACCGGTGAGAGTTGCTACCGACACAGCCGCCCGCACAACAGCTTCTCGCTTAGGATGGCGGCCCATGAGCGACGAGCAGACCCTGCGGGCCGCCCGCTCGTCGTATGACCGTGGCGTCGCGCTCATGGAGCGAGGACGACGCGAAGCAGCGCTGACCGCCTATCGCGAGGTCGTCGACCGCGTCGGCGGCCACGACGGGACGGAGCTGGTCGGCCTGGTCGTCGCGGCGCGCTACAACGCGGCGGTCGTCCTGCGGGAGCTGGGACGGACCGAGGACGCGATGATGGCCTTCATCTCGCTCGTGAACGACTTCGCCGACGCCTCCTCCACGCCCTACGACGAGTTCTTGGCGGACGCGCGACTCGGGATCGCGGCGCTGGCGTGGGAGAGCGGTCAGGTCACGGCCGCGCATGATGTGTACGACGGCTTGGTCGCGACGTATGGAGATCGGGGAGAGCGCTCGCTTCGCGTGACCGTGGCCCACGCGCTGTCCGGCAAGGCGACCGTGCTCGGCAGGACCGGACACGCGGCTCTCGCCGCCGAGGTCTGCGCCGATGCCATCGGTCGCCTGGGTGCCGTCGACGATCGCACGACGCGCGACGCGCTGGCCAACCTGATGTGGTCGCACGGTCGCTGGCTGGACGCCGCCGGGCAGGTCGACGAGGCGGTCGAGGCCTACACCGGCGTCCTGGAGGCGTTCTCGGAGGATGAGAGCGCCTGGGTCTCCGAGCGGCTCGACCTCGCCCGCCAGGGGTTGGCGACGCTGCGAGGCAAACGCCAGTGAGCGTTGGTTCGTCGGAGGAGGCGTCGCGCTGGTCGGCGAGCTGCTCCTGTTGATCAGCGGCGTTGGCGTCGAGCATGGTCCCCTTGAACACATGCCGAGCGCCTACGGGGCTTTGATCGGATACGGATCCGCCATGCGGCGGTACCCCGCTGACCACGAGGAGGATCGGCGTCCATGACACCGACCCAGGCGGACGCCGAGCTGCGGAGATGGGCGGTCCGACATGTCGCGGCGCCGACGACGTGGGTCCACGCGATGCCCTCGGCAACCCGTTCCGCTCCTGCACGCGCCTGCTGCCATGAATGATCGCGAGCGACGTGAGCAGGGGATGAGGCACCTCAGAAACGGCGTGCGCCTCTGGGCCGCGGCGCTCGGGGTTGCCGCTGCCGCCGCCTTGCTCAACGGGACGGCGAAGCAGGCGTTGTCGTTGGCCACGATCGCCGTCTTGCTGGTGGTGCTCAGCTTCGGGCTGGGTCGGGGTTGGGTCGGGCGCGGTAGACGATGAGGCTGAGGAGTCAGACGCAATGTTGACCATGGTTAGTGGCGTGATACTCGTGCTCGGCGGAGGTTGGTTCGTGCCCTCGGAGATGAGGCGCATCCACAACAATCTCGTCAAGCGCGGCACGGACCCGGCACTGTTCGACGCGACGATCGAGGGACGGATGTTCAGAACGGGGGTCAGGCTTTGCATCGTCGCGGGGGTCGTCGCGATCGCCCTCGGCCTTTACGATCTCGTGAGCGCGTAAGGCACTCCCCCGGCCGCCGCCGGGCGTCTGCGCGCCCGGTCCGCGCCGCCGCACTCAGCGGAGGCGGCCTCCGCTTATACTCGGGCGCATGCCCCTCCCCCGGACCCATGCCGAGCCCAATCGCTGGGCCGTCCTCGCCCTGCTCGGGGTCGCCCAGCTGATGGTCGTCCTGGACTCGACGATCGTGAACATCGCGCTGCCGTCGGCGCAGCGGGACCTCGGGTTCTCGACCGAGAGCCGCCAGTGGGTCGTCACCGCCTACGCGCTGGCCTTCGGCAGCCTGCTGCTCGTCGGCGGCAAGCTCGGCGACCTCTTCGGACGCAAGTGGACGTTCGTCGGCGGCCTGATCGGCTTCTCGGCCGCGTCGTTCGTCGGCGGCCTGGCGCCGTCCTTCGAGGTGCTCGTGATCGCCCGCGCGCTGCAGGGCGTGTTCGGCGCGCTGCTGGCGCCGTCGGCGCTGTCGCTGCTGACCGTGACGTTCGCGGGCTCGCCCGAGCGCGCCAAGGCGTTCGGGATCTTCGCCGCGGTCGCGACCGCCGGCGCGTCGGTCGGCCTGCTGCTCGGCGGGCTGCTCACCGACGTCCTGACCTGGCGCTGGTGCCTGTACGTCAACCTGCTGATCGCGATCCCGGCCGCGTTCTTCGCGCTGCGGCTGATCGTCAACGAGACGCACCCGCAGCGGCCCCGGATCGACTGGACCGGCGTCGTGCTGGCGTGCGCGGGCCTGTTCGCGATCGTCTTCGGCTTCTCCGAGGCCGAGACCGACTCGTGGGGGTCGCCGGCGACGATCGTCTCGCTCGTGGCGGGGGTCGCGCTGATGGTCGCCTTCGTGGTCTCCCAGACGCGCGGCACGAGCCCGCTGCTGCCGCTGCACATCGTCTGGGACCGGGCGCGCGGCGGGGCCTACATGTCGATCGCCATCGCGGGCGCGAGCGTGTTCGCCGTCTTCCTGTTCCTGACGTACTTCATGCAGCAGAACCTCGGCTACTCGCCGCTGAAGACCGGCGTGGCGTTCCTGCCGCTGTCGGCCACGATCTTCGTCATGGCGCCCACGATCCAGACCAAGGTCCTGCCGCGGTTCGGGGCCAAGCCCATCATCATGACCGGCATGGCGCTCGGCGCCTTCGCGATGCTCGTGTTCTTCGCGCGGCTGACGCCGTCCTCGACGTACCTCGGCCACGTCCTCCCCGGCCTGCTGATCATCGGCCTCGGGATGCCGTGCATCTTCGCGCCGTCGTTCGCGACCGCGACGCTCGGCGTCGACCGCTACGAGGCGGGCGTCGCCTCGGCGATGGTCAACACCTGCCAGCAGGTCGGCGGCGCGGTGGGTACCGCGGTGCTGTCGACGATCTTCGCCGGCGCGGCCACGCGCTACGCCGCCGACCACGCGCGCACGCCCGGGGCGGCCGCGGCGGCGCAGGTCCACGGCTACACGACCGCGTTCTACGTCGCGACCGCGATGTTCGCCGTCGGGTTCGTCCTCGCGCTGCTGATCCTCCCGCGCCGCATCCAGCCGCAGGCCCAGCCGGTCGGCGAGCCCGCGGCCGAGGCGGCCTAGCGGCCTAGCCGTGCCCGGGAGCCCCGTGGCCGTGCTGGGCGTGCACGCGACCGGCGCCGCCGATGCCGGCCCAGAGGAGCAGGGCGGCGACGGCCGCCACGATCGACACCCAGAGCGTCACGCCCAGGATCGCGAACAGGACGACGAAGACGATGGCGGCCAAGACGACGCCGCTGGCCGACAGGGTGGAACCCGACATGAGGCAGCACCTCCTTCGGATCGAACGATGGGTGGTGACAGGTTGCCCGAAGGCGCGGGCGCCCCGTCGACGAAGGTCATCCGCGCGACATCCGTCCGTGCGGAGACGGGGGTTGCGGGCAGCTCGGAGGCACCTCACCTACCATCCCCCTTGCAGGAGGTCTTCGACCATGTCGGATACCCAAACTGGTCAGCAGCGCTTCACCCGACCGGGCGCCGAGCAGCGTCCGATCCCCTCGGTGGAGGAGCGAACGCGGATGGTCCTGCAGCCCATCGCCGCGCCGTCGATCCTCGGCCTGTTCGCGTTCGCGGCCGCGACGTTCATGGTCTCCACCAACATGGCCCACTGGTACGGCACCCCGACCTCGGGCCTCTACCTGTTCCCGTTCGCGGCCGTGTTCGGCGGCCTCGCCCAGCTGCTGGCCGGCATGTGGTCCTACCGCGCCCGCGACGGCGTCGCGACCGCGATGCACGGCATGTGGGGCTCGTTCTGGATCGCCTACGGGATCCTGTGGCTGCTCGATGCCACCGGGACGATCGCGATCCCGGCCGGGAAGTTCCCGGAGCTCGGCTACTGGTTCCTGGCCCTCGGCGCGATCACGCTCGCGGGCACGCTGGCCGCGACGTTCGAGAGCCTCGGGCTCACGTCGGTGCTCGGCCTGCTGGCCGCGGGCTCGGTGTTCGCGGCCCTCCACTACCTGACGGGCTCGGGCACCTGGGAGACGATCGCCGGCTGGGTGCTGTTCGCCTCCGCGCTGGCGGCCTTCTACGTCGCGACGGCGTTGATGATGGAGAGCGCCGCGGGCCGGGCGATCCTGCCGCTGGGCAAGCCCTCGGCCAAGGCGCGGGCCAAGGCCGAGGCCGACGAGCCCGACGGGCGGGTCACCGAGGCGATCGGCTGGATCCTCGGCGAGCCGGGCATCCGCCACGGGCAATGACCATGCCCCGGCTGTCCACCCACCAGACCGTCCGCCACGCGCCGGGTCGCCACGACGACCCGGCGCAGGGCGCCTGCGTGCTGGAGCTCGCGTCGCTGCTGGCGGGCGAGCGCTTCTCCGACCGCCCGCGCGCGGTCAGCCCGGTCATCGCCGCGCTGCTGCGCGCGGTCGGCGACGAGGCGCTCGGCGACCGCGACCCCTACACGTGGGCCGCCGAGCTCGTCGGCACGCGCGCCGGCGGTCGTGTCCGGCGCGCCCGACGGGCGCTCTGCCGCCGAAAGAGCCTGGCGCTGCGCGGCGTCGCGGGCAGCCGCGTCGAGCGCGCCTGCCTGATGTTCCTCCGGGACGCGGCCGGCGAGGCCTGCGGCGCCGCGTTCGCCGACGCCGACCGCCTCGACGAGGTGCCGGCGTTCCTGGACGAGCTCGTGGCCCTGGGCCGGCCGGCGTCAGCCGCCCGCCATCCGGCGCCGCCGGCCCTGGGCCCGCGGGCGGCGCCCGGGCGGTGGGACGGGACGGTCTGATCCAGCGGCGGCCACGGCGCGTCCGCGCGCCCTCTCATGACCGGCTCATCCCCTGCTGCCACCGTCGTCGCATCCCGACAAGGAGTGGTGCTCCATGTCCTCCGAGACCCCGAGCCTTCCCGACGACCACGACGACTCCGCCGATCCCAAGATCTCCGACCGTCGCATCTACCCGCTGGCCGCGCCCGGCGTCTTCCTGGCCGTGCTCGTCGCCGCGGCCGTCATCGCCCTGCCGATCCACGACGCGCGCGCGACCAACACCAAGCACCTGAACGCGCACACCGCCACGCTGACCGTGCGCGACTTCCTGACCAACACCGTGGTCGACGGGCAGACCTACGATGCCTGCCAGTACCTGACGCCCGCCGAGCAGGCCCGCGTGGCCGCGCTCGAGGGCCCGTCGGGGACCTGCACCACGGTGCTGACGTCCTCGCCCGCCGGGATCTTCGACCTGCGGTCCGAGAACGGGATCGACACCCTGGCGTTGACCACGACCGTGCGCGGCCCGCGGGCCGACGTCGTCGCCCACGTGCCCGGCCGGGCGCCGGTCGCGTTCGTGCTGACCCCGACCACGCCCGACGACGTGTACGCCTTCCAGGCGCCCGCCACCGCGTGGCGGATCGCGTCGGGGGCGACGCAGCTGTTCGGATCGCCGACGTCGACGGCGCCTCCCGTTCCGCCACCGTCATGACCCGGTCGGTGATCCTGGTCGTCGTCGCGCTGGTCACGACCGGCGGCGGGATCGTCCTGCTCGACGCCGCGTCGGGCACGGTGCTGAAGGTCGCCGGGGCGGTCGCGTGCGTGGTCGGCCTGGCCGGCGTCGCGCGCGGCGCGATCGGCGTGGCGGGCGAGGAGCGACCGCCGCCGGACGCGGACCCCCGGCGCGAAGGCTCGCGATCTGGTGGGATCGTCTCGTGCGCCCGCGGCCGCGTCGCCTCCGGTCCCGTCTCACGCTCGCCTTCGCGGGCGTCCTCGCGCTCGTCCTCGGCGCGGTCGGCCTCGTCGTCTACCAGCAGTACAGCGCGGGCCTGCAGACCACAATCGACGCGGACCTCGTCCACCGCGAGCACGAGATCCGCGACCTCGACCGCACGCCGGCCGATGCGCGGCAGCTGATCGCGCTGAGCGGCGAGCGCCTGCTGCAGGTCTACGCGGCGCGGGGCGACGTCGTGGCCTCGAGCCGCCTGGCGGCGGGCGGGCGGATCCTGTCGGTCGCGCGGGTGCGACGGGCGCGCCTGCGCGGCCTCTGGGCGACCGGCCCCGCGCCGGGCGTCGCGGGCGACGTCCGCGTCCGCGCGTTCGCCCTCCCCCGCTCCGGCCAGGTCGCGGCGGTCGGCGAGTCGCTGGCCCGCTGGCATCGCCAGCAGCACCGCCTCGCGCTGCTGCTCGTGCTCGTCCTCCCCAGCGCGCTGGCGTTGGCGTCCTACGCCGGCTACCTGGTCGCCGGCACCGCGCTGCGCTCGGTGGACCGGATGCGCGACCGCGCCGAGCACATCACCGCCGCCCACCTCAACGAGCGGCTTCCGGTCCCCGACACCGACGACGAGCTGCAGCGCCTGGGCACGACGCTCAACGCGCTGCTGGAGCGCGTCGACGCCGCGCTGGAGCGCGAGCGCCGCCTGGTCTCCGACGCCAGCCACGAGCTGCGCACGCCGCTGACGATCCTGCACGCGGAGCTGGAGCTCGCGCTGGACGGCGATCCCGCCGACGCGCCCGCCCTGCGCGGGACGGTCGCCTCCGCGCTGGAGGAGGTGCGACGCCTGACGCGGCTCACCGACGACCTGCTGGCGCTGGCCCGCGCCGACCAGGCCCGGCTGCCGCTGCGCGCGGCGCCGCTGGACGTCGGGGAGCTGCTGGAGGCCGCGGCCCGCCGCCACGCCGCGGCGCTCGCGCGCGAGGACCGGTCGATCGCCTCCGAGGTCGCGGTGCCCGGCGGCGCCGTCGTCCTGGCCGACCCGGACCGCACCGCCCAGATCCTGGACAACCTGATCGCCAACGCCCGCCGCCACGGCGCGGGCCCGATCGAGCTGGAGGCCACCCCGGCGCGCGGGCCCGACGGCACCGACGCGATCGCGCTCGCCGTCCGCGACCACGGCCCCGGCTTCCCGGCGGACTTCCTGCCGCGGGCCTTCGACCGCTTCAGCCAGGCCGACGCCGGACGCTCAGGCTCCCACAGCGGTCTGGGGCTGGCGATCGTCGCGGCGCTGGCCGACGCGCAGCACGGCACGGCGGCCGCCGACAACGCCCCCGGCGGCGGCGCGCGCGTGACGGTCACGCTGCCGCGCGCGTGACCCTCGGGCCGGCGCCCGGCGCCGGCGCCCGGCGTCAGCCGTCGACCATGCGGTAGCCGGCGCCGCGCACGGTCTCGATGCTCGCGCGGCCGAAGGGCCGGTCGACCTTCTCGCGCAGGTAGCGCACGTAGACGTCGATGACGTTCGACCGGTTCTCGTAGTCGCCGTCCCACGCGCCCTCCAGCAGGTCCAGGCGCGAGAGCACCTCGCCGGGACGGCGCATGAAGACCTCCAGGACCTGCTCCTCCTTGGCCGACAGCGGGATGTCGACCTCACCGCGCCGGACCCGGCGCGTCGCGGTGTCCAGCTCCAGGTCGCCGACGCGCAGGACGGTCCCGAGGTGCGCGGGCCCGCGCCGGGCCAGCGCCCGCAGCCGCGCCCGCAGCTCCCCGACGTGGAAGGGCTTGACGAGGTAGTCGTCGGCGCCGGTGTCCAGCCCGGCGATCCGGTCCGCGATCGCGTCGCGGGCGGTGACGATCATGATCGGCGTGCGGACGCCGTCGTCGCGCAGGCGCCGGCAGGTCTCCAGGCCGTCGATCCCCGGCAGGTTGAGGTCCAGGCACACGACGTCGTACGGCGTCGAGGAGGCCATCCACAGCGCGTCCTCGCCGGTCAGCGCGACGTCGACCAGTTGGCCCTCGGACCGCAGCGCCGCCCGGATGGCTTCGGCCAGCTTGACCTCATCCTCGACCACCAGGACGCGCATCCACGGCGATGGTAGACCCACTCGACGGGCCGGTCGAGACCGGGAACTGGGGTGTCGGCTGGGTTTGGGTCGGCGTCTGGGTCTGGGGCTGCGTCTGCGTCTGGCCCTGGGGCGGTGACTGGGACCCCGGCGTCGTCAGCGTCTTGGGCTGCGGCATCCCCTGCGCCTTGGTCTGCGGCATCTGGATGACCGGACGCCCGGCCAGCGCGGGCACCATGAAGTCGTGCCAGATGCGCGCCGGGACGCTGCCGCCGACGACCGGGGCGAAGCCGTCGAGGCTGGTCATCGGCGTCTCGGCCGTCGGGTAGCCGACCCAGACGCACGCGGCCAGCTGCGGGACGAAGCCGCAGAACCAGGCGTCGGACTCGTCCTCGGAGGTGCCGGTCTTGCCCGCGGCGGGACGCCCGGGGTCGGCGGCGGTGCCGGTGCCGCCGTGGATGACCGCGCTCAGCGCGTAGGTGGCGCGCGCGGCGATCGACTTGGTCAGCACGCGGTGCCCGCGCGACGCGGGCGAGGCGAGGAACGTCGGGGCGTGGTGGATGCCGCCCGAGGCCAGCGTCGAGAACGCGTCGGTCATCTCCAGCGGCGAGACGCCCTCGGGCCCCAGCGTGATCGAGCAGACCGGGCGCAGCGGCGAGGTGACGCCCATCTTCTGGGCCGTGCGGACGATGTTGTCCGGGCCGACCTTGACCGCGACCTGGGCGAAGATCGTGTTGACCGAGTGCGCGATGCCGTTGACGAGGTTCATGGTCCCGCTCGTCTCGTCGGCGTAGTTGTGCACCACCCAGGGACCGGTGCCGTTGCGGCAGCGGCGCTCGTCGATCGTCAGCGACGGCGGGCCGGACCAGACCGAGCTCAGCGGGATGCCCTGCTGCAGCGCCGTGACCAGGGTGAACATCTTGAACGCGCTGCCCGCCTGGCGCCGGGACTGGGTGGCCAGGTCGAAGCTCAGGTGCTGCGCCCCCGGGCTCGTGGCCGCGGCGAGCACGCGACCGGAGCTGGGGTCCATGACGACCATCGCCGCGGCGGGATCCGACGGCGCGGCGATCCAGTGGTCGACGGACTTCTGCGCGAGCCGCTGCATGCGCTCGTTGAGCGTCGTCCGGACGGTGGATCCGGCGGATCGGCCGTCGGTGGCGTGCGCGAGCTGGGTCTGGGCGGCGGCGAAGAACGCCGGGTCGATGCGGCGCGCGAAGTGCGACGGGTCCGGCGCCAGGCCCAGCGGCGCCGCCTGCGCGGAGACCATCCGCGCGGTGCTGATCGCGTGGGCGTCGCGCAGCGCCTTGAGGACGGCGCCGCGCCGGGCGCGCGCGACCGCCGGGTGCGAGAGCGGGTCGTCGCGCGACGGCGCCTGCGGCAGGCCGGCCAGCAGCGCGGCCTGGTCGAGCGTCAGCGCGCGCGCCGGCTTGGAGAAGTAGGTCCACGCCGCGGCCTGGACGCCGCGCGCGTGATGGCCGTAGTACACCGTGTTGAGGTAGGCCTGCAGGATGTCCCGCCGCGACCAGCGGCGGAACAGCTCCAGCGACAGGCACGCCTCGGTCAGCTTGCGCGACGCGTTCATCGTCTCGCCGCCGAGGTAGCGGTTGCGCACGAGCTGCTGGGTGACCGTCGAGGCGCCCTGCTCGGTGCGGCCCGACACGACGTCGGCGACCAGCGAGCGCGCGATCCCGTACGGGTCCAGCGCGCCGTGCGACCAGAACCGGCGGTCCTCGATCGCGACCGTCGCCTTGGGCAGCCACCGGGACATCGCGGACATGTCGACCGGATCGCGGTGCTGCCCGCGCGGCAGGTAGCCCAGCGGCGACCCGTCGGCGGCGGTCAGCAGCGTGTCGCCGCCGGAGATCCGCACGGGCGTCTTGGCGAGCTTGCAGCCGAGCACGTCCTGCGGGTCGGCGTCGGCCAGCATCGCCGCGGTGGCCGCGACCGCCGCCAGCACGACGCCCGCCACCGCCACGCCGAGCACGGCCCAGCGCCCGCGGTGTTGGCGGCGCCGCCGCCGTCGCGTGCGATTCTCGTGTCGACGGTTCACGTGCCCTCCTCGTCCGGCCTCTCCCGCGACTCTGGCGGGCGCAGATGAGCCGAAGATGAGCGGCGCTCACCCGGGCGCGGCGACGCGCCACGGCGCGGCGGTCAGCCCGCGACGGTGATCGCGATCCCGGCCCGCTCCGCGGCGGCGGCGGCCTCGGGCGGCAGCGGCGCGTTGGTGACCAGGCGGTCGATGACGTCGGCCTCGCACACGCGGACCAGGCCGGCCATCGTGAACTTCTCCGCGTCGGCGAGCAGGATGACCTCGGCGGCGGCCTCGATCATCGCGCGCTTGATCGGCACCTCGACCATCGTCGAGTCCCACACGTCGCAGCGCGCGCCGACGGCGCTCGTGCCGAGGAACAGCACGTCGGCCTTGAGCTGGCGCAGCGCGGTCTCGGCCAGGATCCCGACGAGCGAGTGGTAGTTGCGGCGGACGGTGCCGCCGGGAAGGATCAGCTCGATCGTCTCGTCGGGGACGAGCTCCTCGTAGACCGCGAGGCTCGACGTGACGACGGTCAGCGTCCGGCCGTGCAGGTGGCGCGCCGCCTGCAGCGTCGTCGTCCCGATGTCGATCATGACGGTCTGGCCGTCCTCGACCAGCGCCGCCGCGGCCGCCCCGATGGCGTCCTTGTCCTCGAAGCGCTCGATCAGCGTCTGGTCGAACGGCGGCTCGGTGCTGACGGTGACCGCGCCGCCGCGGACGCGCTCGATGTGGCCGTCGCGGGCGAGCTCGTCGAGGTCGCGCCGGACGGTCATCTCCGACACGCCGAAGCTCTGCGCGAGCTGCGCGACGTGGGTGGCACCCCCGCGGATCGCGCGCAGGATCTCCTGCCGGCGCTGAGCCGGGATGGTGTGGCGGGTCCCGGGCGTGGTGCTCACGCGCTTCGAACGGCGTCGATCATTCAGCGGTGACTTGTACCAGACCGGGCGGCGGGCCCGGCGGAGATTCCGCCGGGCCCGAGCCGGTCGATCGGCGCGGCCGGGAGGGGTGTGAGGAGCCGCCCCTCCCGATGCCGCGTCAGCCGATCGCGATGGACGGCGCGCGCTTCCCTGCCACGACGGTCGACTTGACCGTCTTGCCGTCCTTGGTGATCGTCACGACGAGCTTCTGGCGCTTGGCCAGCTTGCGCGCCGACTTGACGGACACCTTGACCGTGCCGCGCGCGCTGCGCGTCACGGACTTCTTGGTGTTCTGCAGGCGGACGGACGCGCGGACCTTGCTGCTCTTGCCCGTCGCGCCGACCTCCTTGATGGTGCACTTCGCGGTCTTGCCGCTCGTCGAGCAGCTCACCGTGATGAGCACCTTGTCGCCCTTGGCGCCCTTGTCGCCCTTCGGGCCTGCCGGACCGACCGGACCGACCGGACCGACCGGGCCGACGGGACCGACCGGACCCGCGGGGCCCTGCGGCCCGGCGACGCCCTGGTCGCCCTGCGGGCCCTGATCGCCCTGATCGCCCTGGTCACCCTGCGGGCCCTGCGGACCGGTCCGGTCCGGCGCGGTGTAGCTCGCCGAGCGAGCCACGTAGTCGCCGTCGCCGCTGTAGGCGACCGTGACCGTGTGGCCGTCGACCTCGTCGATCGCCGAGGTCTCCAGCGACGCCCGACCCTGCGCGTCGACCTTGACCGGGTCGCCGACGTCGTCGCCGTCGACCTGGAACTGGACCGTGCCCGTCACCGCGCCCGGGAAGGGGTTGGTGCCGGTCAGGCGAGCGCGCAGCTCGACCTGGTCGTCGCCGTCGGCGTCACCGACGTCGCTCATGGCGGCCGTGACCTTCGGCTGGGCGAGCGGCAGGTCGAGCGCCTGCACCTCGTCGGCCGGGGTCAGGTACGACACCAGCGCCGAGCCGTCCTTGGCCAGCTTCGCGCGGCCGTCCGCGTCCAGCGGGATCCGGACGTGCTTGGTGCCGGCGGTCATCTCGACCGTGTCGGACGCGATCACGTGACCGCTCTGGTCCGTGCCCCACGCGGGGTAGCCACCGTCGGTGGCCGCGCAGGCGTCGAGCCCGTAGGAGACGAGATCCTCCATCGTGCTGGACGACGTCGGCGCCGGGCAGCTGCTCGTGAACAGCGGGATCGTGCCGACCAGGCCCGACCACAGGTACACGCGCGCGGTACCGGTGCCGGTGGACGTGATGTCCATCTCGGCCGCGTCACCGACCAGCTTGACGTTGTCGATCGTCAGGCTGTTGCTCGCCGGAGCCGGGGTGCGCCCGGCGATCGGCACGCCATCGGCGGCCGACTGGGCGATCGTCTGCGGCGACAGCGTGCCGTCGAGGTTGGAGCTCGACACGATCGGGTCGGGCACCGTCGTCGGCTGACCGGCCGGCGGGGTGTAGTCCGCGACCTTGCCGCGGCCCCAGCGGTACGGCGCGGCCTGCACGCCGCCGATGCTCGACCACGCCAGACGGCTCTGACCCGTGTCGATGTGACGCAGGTCGCCGCCGGGCACGGCCGCGTTGTTGTCGTTGTCGTACGGGGTGATGTTGAAGGTGAAGTTGTCCGGGTCGATCGCGGCCGGGAGGTCGGCGATCGGGATCTTCACTTCCAGGTTGTAGCCCCCACCCGCGTAGGAGTGGTCCACCGCGGTGGAGTTGGAGCCGACCCAGTGCGCCGAGGACGCGACCTCCACGCCCGGGGCGTTCGGGGCGTCCTTGACCGTGCTGGCCAGCGGCCCGGTCGAGTAGCCCTGGTGGTTGTCGGCGTCACGCGACCAGCACGGGCCGTTGACCCCGTTGCCGTTGGACCCGGTCGGGTCGTTGGTGTACGGGAACACGCCCAGCTTGAACGTGTTGGCCGTGTCGCGGCCGTCCTCGTTGGCGGTGCCGCGCGGGTCGATCAGCAGCTCGACCGAGTCGGCCAGCCAGTGCGCGACGCACTCCTTCGGCGTCACCGCGTAGCTCTGGAACTCGTCCACGACGTGGACGAAGAAGTACAGAGCGTCGTCGGTGTGGGTCACCTTGGCGTAGGAGCCCGTGCCGCAGTCCACGCCCATGGGGGCGCACGCGGTGCCCTCCCAGACGCGGCTGAGGTCGAGCTGCTCGCCGGTGTACGCGCCGCCCTCGGCGGCGTCGAGGACCGGGGCCGAGGCGGCCTTCGGGATCGTCGTCGTCGGGACGACGGCCATCGTCGCCGACTCGCTCGACGACGCCGTGCTCGGCGCGTCGTGCGTCGTGACGATCGAGAACGTCGGCGTCGACGTGGCCGTCCCGTTGGTCACCGGCGGCGGCACCGTGGTGTCCGTGTGCGTCACGTCGAAGCTGACGACCGTGTCGGCGCCCGGGGCCAGCGCGCTGTACGAGCGGCTCGCCGGGGACGCGGTGAACATCGACGGCAGCGTCAGGGAGACGGCACCGCTCTGGGCGACCGACGACCAGTTGTGCACGCGCACCTTGATCGTCTTGGTCTCGCCGACGCCCATCGACGTCAGCGCCTGCGAGCGGCCGAGGCGGCGCGCGTTCGGCGCGGTGTTCTCGACCCAGTTGTCGTACTCGGCCCAGGTGCCGGTGCGGACCATACGGCCCTCGACCGGCGAGACCACGCGGACCACGTTGTCCGTGTAGCCCGTGTTCGCGCCGACGGAGACCAGCGCCGAGATCTTGTAGTTGGTGTCCAGCGACGAGACCGAGGCGGGCGGCGTGACCGTGAAGTCGACCGTCGTCTCAGCCGTCGAGGACGTCGCCGGCAGGTCCTTGGGCCCGTCGACCGTCCAGCCCGACGGCACCGTCAGCGCGACGGCCTTGTCGGTCTTGGCGATGCTGCCGTTGCCGGCCTTCAGGTGCAGGGTGGCCGTGAACGGCTGGCCCGGCACGTTGTAGAACTTCGAGAACGTCAGGTACTCCTGCGTCCCGGCCGGGAACCCGCCCGGGTCCTGGACCGTCGCGCCGTACAGGATCGAGTCGTCCTTGCCCGCCAGCGGGTTCGCGTTGCCGCTCGCCGTGGTGTTGGGCTGGAACGGCACGCGCGCGTAGGTCTGGCCGAAGCGCGAGCAGGCCGGATCGGCGACCGTCTGGGTCTGCGTGCGGCTCTGCGTCGGGTAGGCGCGCTGGCCCTCGGCGGCGACCTGAGCCCAGGTCTTGGCCGAGCCGGCGGGCTTGCCCTGCAGGTTGCCCGGAGCCCAGGTGTAGGGCGACTTGTAGCCCGTCCAGACGCCGGTGACCGTGTCGACGTTGCTCGCCGCCGGGACGAAGCCCGTGGTGCAGTCCGCGGCGCCCGGCTGACCGCCGGTGCCCGTGGTCGAGCCGCCCGAGAAGGCCTTCTTGACCTGCCACGTGCTCAGCGCGTGCGGGCCCGTGAGCTGCTCGGGGAACATGTTCGGGTCGGCCGCGGCCTGGATGCCCTCCCAGATGAAGCGCCCGGCCTGCTGGTGGTTGCCGTGGCCGGCGCCCTGGATGGTCGGGGTGAAGCCGATGTAGATGTCGGGCTGCGTCTCGCGGATGACCCGCGTGACGCGGCGCAGCGTCTCGTTCTCGTCCCAGAAGAACGCCGTCAGCGGCGCCGAAAGGTTGTAGAAGAAGTCGACGCGGTCGAGGTTGAAGATGTCGACGGTGCCCGAGCGGTAGTGCGCGGTGCGATCCTCGTTCTCGCGCCGCAGGCCCAGGTCGGGACCGATCTCGGTGCCGGCGCCGTTGCCGCCGCCCTCACCGCGCGTGACCATGATGATCCCGCACTTGACGCCGTAGCGCGCGTGCCACACGCCGCACGGCCCGATGATGCTCGTGTCGTCGTCGGGGTGAGCCCACTCACCCATGACGTTGATCTTCACGGCCTTGGATGCCGTGTACGTCGAGGCCGGGGCGGCATTTGCCGTCCCCACGACCCCCAGCATGGTCGCGACCATCGCGACCAGACCCACGAAATAGCGTTTCACGCCACTCCCCTCAGGTTTGACAGGACCAAGTCGTTCTACACAACTTCGAACGACTTCGCACAGCAAGACGCGCGAAGACGCTATTTCCCTGTGACTATGGTGTCAACCGAACAGGCCAAATTTTTTGGTCATCCGTTGCAGGACAAGGGCTGGCGTACGCCGACGCATGAGCGCCCGGACGCCACCAAATCTCACAACTCCGAACAGCAGCGGCGGCCGTCAGGCCGCCGCGGTGATCTTGCGCAGGTGGCGCGGGGCGCCGGGATCGATGCCCTTGGCCTGGGCCAGCGCCCAGGCGAACGCCTGTCCCGGCAGGACCGAGAGCAAGGGCGACAACAACGGCTCCGACGGCTCGGGGATGGCCAGCACGTGCGCCGCCTCCCCCAGCTGGGCCGCCGCGGGCCCCGACGCGATCACCGGCGCGCCCGCGTCGTGCGCTCGACGCGCCGCCTCCTGCACGGCGGGCAGCGTGCCGTCGGCCGCCGCGATCGCCCACAGCGGCACGTCGGCGTCCAGCGCCGCGACCGGCCCGTGGGCCATCGCGGTCGCCGACATCGCCTTGGCCCCGAGGTAGCAGACCTCGGTCAGCTTGAGCGCGATCTCGTTGGCGGTCGCCAGCTCGATGCCGCGCGCGACGAGGTACATGCGGTCGATCCGCGCCAGCGCCTCGGCGACCGGCGCCACGGCGGCGTCGAGCCCCTCCAGCAGCTCCTCGGCCGCGTCGGCGGCCGCGGTCAGGCCCGCGGCCATCCGCGGCCCCTCCCCCGCCAGCGCCCCGGCCAGCAGCGCGATCGCCGCCAGCGTCCCGGTGTAGGTCTTGGTCGCGGCGATCGAGCGCTCCGCGCCCGCGCCGACCCGCAGCACGTGGTCGGCGCCGCGCGCCAGCGCGGAGTCCTCGCCGTTGGTGATGGCCAACGTGGTCGCGCCGGCCTCGCGCGCGCGGGCCAGCCACGCCACGACGTCCGGCGTCTCGCCGGACTGCGACACGCCGATCGCCAGCTCGCCCGGACGCGCCGCCGGCACGCCGTAGTACAGGGGCATCGACATCGAGTCGCGCACGACCGTCCACCCGCGCAGCGCGCGCAGCAGGTAGGACGCGTAGATCCCGGCGTGGTCGGACGTGCCGTGCGCCGCGATCCGCACCAGCGGCGGGTCGAGCGCCGCCAGCGCGGCGGCGGTCTCGGCGATCGCCGCCTCGTGCTCGAGCAGGCCGCGCCACACGGCGGGCTGCTCGCGGATCTCCCGCGCCAGGACGGCGGCCGCGGCGCTCACGCCGCGACCCGCGCGGCGTCCACGGCGCGCCCGTCGGCGGGGTCGAAGAAGCGCAGCGCGCCCGGCAGGACGCCGAACTCGACGCGGTCGCCCGGCAGCAGCGTCGCGCGCCCGTCGTGGTGGACGACCATGCGGTGGCCGCCGTCGACGTCGACGCCGACGAACGTCTCGCGCCCGAGCGCCTCGACGTAGGCGACCTCGCCCGCGATCGGGCCGGCCATCGTCGGGTGCGACGGATCCCAGACGCGCGCGCACTCCGGCCGCACGCCGAGGACGACCTCGGACGGCAGGCCCTCGACGCCCGGCACCGCGACGTCCAGGCCGCCGGCGCGCAGGCGCGTGCCGCCGCCCGGCTCGGCGGAGGCCGCCACCGTGACGAAGCTCATCGCCGGCGACCCGATGAACCCGCCGACGAACACGTTGGCCGGGCGCTCGTAGAGCTCCTCGGGCGTGCCGACCTGCTCCAGCCGGCCGTCGTTCATGACCGCGATCCGGTCGCCCATCGTCATCGCCTCGACCTGGTCGTGGGTGACGTAGACGGTCGTCCGGCGCACCTCCTGCTGGAGGCGCTTGATCTCGCCGCGCGTCTGCGTGCGCAGCTTGGCGTCGAGGTTGGACAGCGGCTCGTCCATCAGGAAGACCTGCGGGTCGCGGACCAGCGCGCGGCCCAGCGCGACGCGCTGCGCCTGGCCGCCCGAGAGCTGGCCGGGCTTGCGCGCCAGGTACGGCTCGAGGTCCAGCGACGCGGCGGCCGACCGCACGCGGCGCTCGATCTCCTCCTTGGGCGTCTTGCGCCGCCGCAGGCCGAAGGCCAGGTTGTCGAACACCGTCATCTGCGGGTACAAGGCGTAGTCCTGGAAGACCATCGCGATGTCCCGCTCGCGCGGCGCGATCTGGTTGACGACCCGATCGCCGATCCGGACCTCGCCCGCGGTGATCGACTCCAGCCCCGCGAGCATCCGCAGCGCCGTCGTCTTGCCGGAGCCCGAGGGTCCGACCAACACCATGAACTCGCCGTCGGCGATCTCCAGGTCGAGCCCGTGGACGACCTCATGGTCGCCGTAGGACTTGCGGACCCCACTGAAGGTGACTGCACCCATCGAACTACCCCTTCACGGCACCCGAGACCATGCCCCGGATGAAATGACGCTGGAGGAACACGTACAACACGACCACGGGCAGGGCGACGATGACGGCGCCGGCGGCCAGGAGCGTGAGGTCGGCCTGGTTGCGGCCGATGAAGAAGCTGAGGCCGAGCGGCGCGGTGCGCAGCGCCTCGTCGGTGACCATGACGAGCGCCAGCAGGAACTCGTTCCAGGTCCACATGAACAGCAGCACGACCATGGTCAGCACCGCGGGCCGCGCGAGCGGCAGCAGCACGCGCCACAGCGTGAACCAGCTCGAAGCGCCGTCGATGCGCGCGGCCTCGACCAGCGAGCGCGGCACCGAGCGGAAGAACGCGCGCATCCAGAACGTGCCGAACGCGATCGACGTCCCGGCCTGGGGCAGGATCAGCGCCCAGTAGGTGTCGGTCAGCTGGAGGTCCCGCAGGTCGTAGTACAGCGGGACGATCATCGCCTCCATCGGCACCATCAGGCCGAGGAGGAACAGGTAGAACAGCGGCTGGGCGAAGCGGAAGCGCATCATCCCGAAGGCGTAGCCGGCGAGGATCGAGACGACCGTCGACAGGCTGACGACCGCGACGGCGACGATCACCGAGGACTTCAGGTAGGTCCCGAAGTTGCCGTCCTCCCAGGCGCGCTTGAAGTTGTCGAAGTGCAGGCCGTCGAACGACCCGAACGACGCGCCGCCGCCCTTCTGCTGCAGCGCGGTGAGGACGATGCCCACGATCGGCAGCAGCGCGATCAGCGAGAACACGCCCAGCAGCACGTACGTGAGCGACTGCTCGCGGCGGCTGGTCATCGCTTGGACCCCCGTTCGGCGATGGCGTTGATGCCGGTCGACAGCAGGAAGATGACGACGGCCAGCGTGAGGCCCATCGCGGCGGCCGAGCCGACCTGGCCGGTCTCGAACGCGCGCCGGTAGACCTGGTAGGCGGGCACCGACGTCGAGTCGCCCGGGCCGCCCTTGGTGGTGTTGTAGATGATGTCGAAGTTGCGCAGCGCCTGGATCGTGCAGAGCGTCAGCGCCACGGCGATCTCGCCGCGCAGCGCGGGCAGCGTCACCGCGACGAACTCGCGGATCGGCCCGGCGCCGTCGACGCGCGCGGCGTCGTACAGCGACTTGGGGATCTTCTGGACCCCGGCGGTCAGCAGGACCATGCACAACCCGTACATCACCCACGTGCCGATCAGGCCGACCGCGGGCAGCGCGACCGTGAAGTCGCCCAGCCAGGACTTGGCCAGCCCGCCGAGCCCGAGCGAGCGCAGCGCCTCGTTGATCGGCCCGTTGTTGGGGTCGTAGATCATCCGCCACATCACGGCCACGACGACGAGCGCCACGACCTGCGGCAGGAACAGCACCACGCGGAAGAACGTGAAGCCGCGCACCTGCGTCCGCGCGACCAGGCCCGCCAGCAGCAGGCCGATGCCCGTCGGCAGCAGCGCGTAGAAGACGATCAGCAGCAGCGCGTGGCCGAACGCCTTGCGCTGCTCGGGGTCGGAGAAGACGTCGCCGTAGTTGGAGAGGCCGACCCACTTGCCGGCGGTGACGCCGTCCCAGTCGAAGAACGACAGCCAGATCGCGTGGATCAGCGGGGCGAGCGTGAACGCCCCGAAGATCAGCAGCGCGGGGATCAGGTACAGGTAGCCGACGCGCCGGGGCTCGCCCGGCGGAGCGTCCCCGCCGCGCACACGCGCGGCGGGGACCTCTTCGACGGTGACGGGACGGGTCGCCACGGACCTAGCTGCTCTTGGAGGCGTCGACCTTCTTCTGGACGTCCGCCGTGAACTGCGTCGGCGAGTCCTTCAACGCCATCATGTTCTGGATCGCGCCGCCGAGGTCGTCGCCGAACGTCGGCGTCGTGTAGTCGGCGTAGGGGATCAGGCCGTCGGCGGTGCCGAGCGCCTTCCACGCCTGGGCGACGTCCTGGGTCAGCGCGCCCTCGGGAGCCGGGGTGTCGTACTTCATGGCCGCCAGGTTCTTGGTCTCCGTCAGCACGTTGGCCGCGTTCTGGTCGGTCAGGAAGTCGATGTAGGCCGCGGCCACGTCGGGGTGCTTGGAGTGCGACGTGATCGTGAACGGCAGCGACTCGCCGCCCAGCGCGACCGGGTCGGAGCCCGCGTCCTGGCCGGGGATCGTGAAGAACCCGACGTCGTCGCCCATCTGGTCGGCGAGGTCGGCCACCAGCCACGTGCCGGCGATCAGGAACGTGCCCTTGCCCTTGGCGAAGCGCTGCCACGCCGGGTCATAGCCCGTGCCGTTGAAGTCCTTCGTGAAGTACCCCTTCTTGGCCCAGTCCTGGAGCTTGGCCGCCGCGGCCTGGAACTCGGGGGTGTCGAACGACGCACCGTCCTTCTGGAAGACGAAGTTGCGCACGGCGTCCTTGGGCGCCGTCGTCGCCAGCGCGGTCTCGTACTCGTGGATGCCCGGCCACTTGTCGAGGTTGCCGAACTGGATCGGCGTGTCGCCGTCGGCCTTGGCCTTGGCCAGCGCGGCCTCGAAGTCGGCCAGCGTCTTCGGCGGCTCGGCGATCTTCTTCTTGTTGTAGAAGATGCCGACGATCTCGCCCATCTGCGAGAGGCCGTAGAGCTGCCCGGAGCCGAACGTCGTGCCGCCGGCCTCGAACTTGTTGAGGTCCAGCAGCAGCTGCGGGTAGCGGTCGGCCCAGCCGTAGATCTTGGCGTAGTCGTCGACCGGGCGCAGGAGCTTGCCCTTGACGAGCTGGCCCATGACGCCCAGGCCCTGGTTGGCCTCGACGACGTCCGGGGCCTTCGGGCCCGAGACCGCCAGCTTCAGCGTCGTGTTGAGGTCGTCGAACGACTTCGCCACGCGCTTGATCTTGACGTTGGGGTACTTCGCCATGAACTGCTTGTTGAGTTCCTTGATCTGCGCCGCCTGGCCGCCGCGGACCTCCTGGTCCCAGACCGTCAGCGTGACGTCGCCGGCCTTGGCGATGTCCGGCTTGGTCTGCGCGGCGGGCGCCGTCTTGCCGGCGTCCGACGAGTCGTCACCGCCCGGCGTGCCGCAGCCGGCGGCCAGCGCCGTCGCGGCCACGATCGCGAAAGAGCCCATAACCCTGGTTCGCATCAACAACCTCCTCCTCCGTGTGTTCAGGTCGTGGTCCGGCCCGGGATGGCCAGCCCGCGTTCGCTGCCCGCCGCGGCGAGCTGCTCGATGGTCTGCGCGCCCGCCACCGCGGTGGGGACGCGCACCGACAACGCCGCGGCCAGGCAGGCCCAGCGCAGGCAGTCCTCCGGCGTTGCGCCGGCCAGGTCGCTCCAGATGTAGGCGGCGGCGAACAGGTCGCCGGCGCCCGTCGTGTCGACGACGTCGTGGACCTCGACGCCCTCGACCTGGACGACGTCTCCGCCGGTCGCGCACAGCGCGCCGCCGGGTCCCAGCGTGACGACGACGCGGCCCGCGCGCGCCGCGAGCGACAGCGCGGCGTCGGCGACGTGCTCGGCGCCCGACAGCAGCCGCGCCTCGCGCGCGTTGACCAGCAGCGCCCGCGTCGAGCGCACGCGCTCGGGCAGCAGGGCGCCGGCCAGGGCGCGCGCCTCGGCGTCGCCCGCGGTCACGTAGGCCATGGTGTCGTCGGGCACGGCGTCCAGGCGCGTCAGCGACGTCAGCACCGCGCGCGGCGCGAACGACGCGACGTCGGCCAGGGTCGCCGGCTCGTCGGGGTAGAACGTGGCCATCGCGCGCTCGCCGTCGTGCGGCATCACCGCGGTGACCGGCGTCCGCGCGACCGTGCGCGGCGGCAGCTTCACGCCCTCGCCGACCAGCGCGGCGCGCACGAACGCGCCCTCGGCGTCGTCGCCCAGCGGCGACGCGAGCGCGCTGACCAGCCCCAGGCGCGCCGCGCCGATCGCGACCGTGGCCGCGCCGCCGGGCGAGCGCAGCAGGTCCTCGGCGTGGCGCTCCTCGCCGGGCGCGGGCAGCGCGTCGAGCCCCACGAACGTGAGGTCGAGGAACGCGGGGTCGGCGCAGACGAGGTCGACGCTCACTCGGAGAAGGCCTCCGCGAGGCCGGGCAGGCGGCCGCAGTACTCCTCGAAGATCTGACGCGCGATCGCGACCGACGGCACCAGCGGGTGCAGGGCCAGGGCCTTGATCGCCTGGCGGCGCGAGCCCGACAGCGCGGCGTCGATCGTCGTGCGCTCGACGTCCTTCATGGTCTCCACGAGCGCGCGCGCGTGCGGGGCGACCTCGCCGACGGCGACCGGGACCGGGCCCGAGCGGCCGACCAGGCACGGCACCTCGACGACCGCGCGGTCGTCCAGGAACGGCAGCGCCGAGCGGTTGGCGGTGTTCAGGACCAGGACGGCGCGGGTGTTGTTGGCGATCGCCTCGAGGACGGCCATGGCCTCGCCCTCATACCCACCGTTCTCGTCGATCTCGTGATCGTGGCCGTGGCCGTCGTCCGCGCCGACGCCCGCGGCCGAGCGCGCCTCGGCCATGTAGGTCCGCTCGCGGTCGTGGCGGGTGCTGCGCCACTGCTGCAGCGCCGTCTCCGGCGGCTGCTCGCCCTCGGCGTAGAACGCGCTCTGCTGGCGCAGCAGGAACGCGCCGCGCGACTCGGGGCTCTCGCGGATCGCGTTGACCGTGTCGGCCGCGTAGTAGAAGTAGTACAGGTACTCGTTGGGGATCATCCCCAGCGAGCGCAGCCACTCGCCGCCGAACAGGCGGCCCTCCTCGAACGTGTCGAGCTTGGCGTCCTGCTCCAGCAGGCCCGGCAGCAGCTGGCGGTCGCCGTCGCGGACGCCCTGCAGCCAGCCGAGGTGGTTGAGGCCGAAGTAGTCGAACCACAGCTGGTCGGACTCGCGGCCCAGCGCGCGGGCGACGCGGCGCATCAGGCCCGCCGGCGAGTCGCAGATGCCGATCGCGCGGTCGCCGAGGACGCGCTGGACGGCCTCGGTGACCATGCCTGCCGGGTTGGTGAAGTTGATGAGCCACGCGTCGGGCGCGTGCTCGGCCATCGTGTTGGCCAGCTCCATCATCACCGGGATCGTGCGCAGCGCGAAGCAGAGGCCGCCGGGGCCGGTCGTCTCCTGGCCGAGCACGCCGTGGCCGAGCGGGACGCTCTCGTCGACGACGCGGCCCTCGAGCTGGCCGACGCGGATCGCGCAGAGGACGAAGTCCGCGCCCTGGACCGCGTCGACCAGGTCGGTCGTGCCGCGGAACGGGAGCTGGATCCCGCGCTCGATCGCCAGCCCGGAGAGGACCGGCGCGATGCGGTCGATCCGGTGCTGCTCGACGTCATGCAGGACGACCTCCTCGATCCCCAGACGGTCCTTCATGCCCAGCAGGGCGGTGTAGACCAGGGGCACGCGGAACCCGCCGCCGCCGACGATCGTGAGCTTCATGCGATGGTTACCTCGATCCCGGCGTCGTCGATGGCCCTACGCTCGGCCGCCGGAAGGCCCGCGTCGGTGATGATGTGGTCCAGGTCGCCCGCGCCGCACACGCGCACGACGCCGCTCATGGAGAACTTCTCGCTGTCGGCGACCAGCACGACGCGCCCCGCCGCGCGGATCATGGCCCGCTTGATCGGGACCTCGATCATGGTGGTGTCCCAGACCGAGAGGTCGTGGTCGACCGCGCTGGTCCCGATGAAGGCGACGTCCGCGTTGAGCTGACGCAGCGCCTCCTCGGCCAGAACACCGACGGTCGAGCGGTAGTTGCGCCGCACGAGCCCGCCGGGCAGGACGATCTCGACCTGGTCGTCGTCGCGCAGCTCGTCGAGCGCGGCCAGGTTGGTGGTGATGAGCGTGACGCGGCGGCTGTGCAGATGGCGCGCGACCTGCAGCGTGGTCGTGCCGATGTCGAGCATGACGGTCTGGCCGTCCTGCACGAGCGCGGCCGCGGCGCGGCCGATCCGGTCCTTGACCTCCTGGCTCTCCAGCGCGATCTCGCCGAACGGGCGCTCGGGGACCGAGCGCACGGCGCCGCCGTGGACGCGCTCGAGCTTGCCGTCGCGCTCCAGCGCGTGGAGGTCGCGGCGCACGGTCATCTCGCTCACCTCGAAGGCGCGGGCGAGCTCCGAGACGTGCGCCGTCCCGGCGCGAACGGCCTGCAGGATGCGCTGTCGGCGTTGAGCCGGGACCATCACGCGTTCAGGCATTCGTGATGGCCCGGCTGTTCGCTTCTGTGAGTGCCAATCCGGCTCACGGCGCGGCACATTACAGATTCGAACAACATTTTGTGCGAATTTGTTGACGCCTGATCGAACCACCGTTAGCTTGGCCGCCATGTCGACCGCTCGCCAGCTCGCCGGCGCGCCCATCACCTGGGGCGTCTGCGAGGTCCCCGGATGGGGCACCATGCTTCCCCCCGACCGCGTGTCCGCCGAGATGGCGAGCCTCGGGCTCACCGCCACCGAGCTGGGCCCGGTCGACGACTACCTGCCGCTCGACGCGGCGGCGATCCGCGGCGCGCTCGACCCCCACGGGCTCCGGCTGCTCGGCGGCTTCGTCCCCCTCGTCCTGCACGTCGAGAGCGAGCGCGACGCCGCCGTCGCGCAGGCCCGCCGGGTCGCGTCGGCGATGGCCGACGCGGGCGCCTCGACGTTCGTCCTGGCGATCGTCCAGGACGCCGACTGGTCGGCGCCCCAGCCGCTGGACGACGCCGGGTGGGCGACGCTCGCCGCGGGCGTCGACGCGGTCGCGGCCGCCACCGCCCAGCTCGGGCTGACCACGGTGGTCCACCCCCACCAGGGCACGCTGATCGAGCGCCGCGCGGAGGTCGACCGGCTGGCCGAGCTCAGCACGGTCGCCTGGTGCCTGGACCCCGGCCACCTCGCGCTCGGCGGCTATGACCCGATCGAGTTCGTCGACGCCTGGGGCGACCGCGTCGCCCACGTCCACCTCAAGGACGTCGACCTGAAGGTCGCCGAGCGCCTGAACGCCGGCGAGCTGACGCTGATGGCCGCCGTCCAGGAGGGGCTGTTCGTGCCGCTCGGCGCCGGCGACGGGCGCATCGCCGAGCTGGTCGCCGCGCTGGACGCCCGCGGCTACGACGGCTGGATGGTCCTGGAGCAGGACTGCGCGATCACCGGCGCGGTCCCGGAGCCGGGCGCGGGCCCGGTGCTCGACGCGCAGGCCAGCCTGCGCTTCCTCGAGACGGTCCCGGCGGGCGCGCGATGAGCGCCGCCCCGCTGCGCGTCGGCGTCCTGGGCACCGGCCGGATCGGCCGCCTGCACGCCGAGCTGCTGCACCGCCGCGTCGAGGGCGCGCGCGTCGCGACGGTCTTCGACGCCCACGCGCCGAGCGCCACCGCCGTGGCCCACGACCTCGGCGTGCCGGTCGCCGCCTCGGCCGAGGACCTCATCGCCTCCGAGGAGGTCGACGCGGTCGCGATCTGCACGAGCACCGACACGCACGTCCCGCTGATCCTCGCCGCGGCCGCCGCGGGCAAGGCGATCTTCTGCGAGAAGCCGGTGTCGCTGGACCTCGACGCGGTCGACGCCGCCCTGGACGCCGTCGCCACCGCCTCGCTGACGTTCCAGATCGGCTTCAACCGCCGCTTCGACCCGTCGCACGCCGCCGTGCGCACCGCGGTCGCCGACGGCACGGTCGGCGCGCCGCACCTCGTGCGCATCACCAGCCGCGACCCCGAGCCGCCGCCGGCCGAGTACGTCCGCACCTCGGGCGGCATCTTCCTGGACATGACGATCCACGACTTCGACATGGCGCGGTTCGTCACCGGCAGCGAGGTCGTGGCGGTCAGCGCGCACGGCGCGGTCCGGATCCGCGAGGATTTCGCCGACGCCGGCGACGTCGACACCGCGATCGTCACGCTCGAGCACGCGGACGGCTGCCTGACCGCGATCGACAACAGCCGCCAGGCGTCCTACGGCTACGACCAGCGCGTCGAGGTCCACGGCGAGTGCGGGATGGCGGCGTCGGAGAACCCGCGCGCGCACACGACGGTCGTGTCGTCGGCGGCCGGGAGCGCGACCGCCACGCTGCCGTACTTCTTCCTGGACCGCTACATCCCCGCCTACGTCGCGCAGTGGGACGCGTTCGTCGCCGCCTGCCGCGCGGGCGAGCCCGGGACGCCCGGCGTCGCCGACGCCCGCGCCCCGCTGGTCATCGGGCTGGCCGCGCTGCGCTCGCGCGTCGAGGGCCGCCGCGTGGAGATCGCCGAGATCGAGGCCGAGGTCGTCGCGCGATGACCTATGACCTGATCACGATGGGCCGGATCAGCGTCGACCTCTACCCCGAGCAGTCGGGCGTCGGCCTGGAGGACGTCACGACGTTCGCGAAGTCGCTGGGCGGCTCGCCGACCAACGTCGCGGTCGCCTGCGCGCGGCTGGGCAACCGCTCGGCGGTCATCACCAAGGTCGGCGACGACCCGTTCGGCCGCTACGTCCGCCGCGCGCTGGACGAGTTCGGCGTCGACCCGCGCTTCGTCGGCGTCGACCCCGCGCTGCGCACGCCGCTGGCCTTCTGCGAGATCCACCCGCCCGACCACTTCCCGCTGCTCTTCTACCGCGAGCCCAGCGCGCCCGACCTGCAGCTGCGCGCCGACGAGCTGCCGCTCGACGACGTCGTGTCGGCCCGGATCCTGTGGACGACCGGGACCGGGCTGTCGGCCGAGCCGTCGCGAGCCGCCACGCTGGCCGCGCTGCGCGCGCGGCGCGAGGCCGACCCCGACGCGCTGATCGTCCACGACCTCGACCACCGGCCGATGTTCTGGGCCGACGTGCGCGAGGCGGGCGAGCAGGCGCGCGCCGCGTTGTCCTACGCCTCGGTCGCGGTGGGCAACCGCGAGGAGGTCGAGGTGGCGGTCGGCACCTCGGACCCGGACGCGGCCGCGGACGAGCTGTTGGAGCTGGGCGTGCGCCTGGCGATCGTCAAGCGCGGCCCCGCGGGCGTGCTCGTCGCCACGCCCGACGGGCGCTGGGACATCCCGCCGGTGCCGGTCGACGTGGTCTGCGGCCTCGGCGCCGGCGACGCGTTCGGCGGCGCGCTGTGCCACGGCCTGCTGGCCGGATGGCCGCCGGAGCGCAGCGTCGCGCTGGCCAACGCGGCGGGCTCGTTCGTCGCCGGCCGCCTGGCCTGCGCGGACGCGATGCCCACGCCGTCGGATCTCGGGCTGGTGGCCGCCTCATGAGGATGACCGTCGCCCAGGCGCTCGTGCGCTTCCTCGCGGCCCAGCACGTGGAGCGCGACGGCGTCCGCGAGCGCTTCTTCGCCGGCTGCCTGGGGATCTTCGGCCACGGCAACGTGGCCGGGCTCGGCGAGGCGCTCTACGCCTCGCGCGACGACTTCCCCTACGTCCCGGGGCGCAACGAGCAGTCCCTGGTGCACATCGCGGCGGGCTACGCGCGCCAGCGCGACCGCCTCGGCGCCTACGCGGTGACGACGTCGATCGGGCCGGGCGCGACGAACCTCGTCACCGGCGCGGCGTTGGCCACCATCAACCGGCTGCCGGTGCTGCTGCTGCCGGGCGACACGTTCGCCACGCGCGTGCCGCACCCGGTGCTGCAGGGCCTGGAGGCCGAGCACGACGGCACGGCGTCGGTCAACGACGCGCTGCGCCCGGTCTCGCGCTACTTCGACCGCATCGTCCGCCCCGAGCAGCTCGTGCCCGCGGCGCTGGAGGCGATGCGCGTGCTGACCGACCCGGCGCAGACCGGCGCGGTCACGCTGGCGCTGCCCCAGGACGTGCAGGCCGAGGTCGTCGACGTCCCCGAGGCCTTCCTCGCGGAGCGCACGTGGCTGGTCCAGCGCCAGCCGCCGGCCCCCGAGGGGCTGGAGCGCGCGGTCGCGCTGATCCGCGGCGCGAAGCGTCCGCTGATCGTCGCCGGCGGCGGCGTCATCTACTCGCGCGCGTGCGAGGCGCTGCGCGGCTTCGTGTCGGCCACCGGCATCCCGGTCGGCGAGACGCACGCCGGGCGCGGGGCGCTGCCGTCCGACCATGTCGGCGCGCTCGGCGCCGTCGGCGCGACCGGCACCGCCGCGGCCAACCGCCTGGCGCGCGACGCCGACCTGGTCATCGGGGTCGGCACGCGCTACAGCGACTTCACCACCGCCTCGAAGACCGCCTTCCAGGACCCCGACCTGCGGTTCGTCAACGTCAACGTGTGCGCCTTCGACGGCGGCAAGCACAGCGGCCTGCCGCTGGTCGGCGACGCGCGCGTCACGCTCGACGCGCTGGCCGCCGCGCTCGGGGCGGACTTCGCCGCGCCCGCCGACTGGACCGCGCGCGCCGAGGCCGAGCGCGCCGCCTGGTCGGAGGAGGTCGCGCGGGTCGTCGGCGCCTCCGCGCCGCTGACCCAGGCCGCCGTGATCGGCGCCGTCAACGACGCGGCGGGCGAGACCGGCGTCGTCGTCCAGGCCGCGGGCTCGCTGCCCGGCGACCTGCACAAGCTGTGGGTCGCCCGCGACCCGGCGGGCAAGGGCTACCACGTCGAGTACGGGTACTCGTGCATGGGCTACGAGCTGCCGGGCGCCATGGGCGTCAAGCTCGCCGCGCCCGAGCGCGAGGTGTACGTGTTGGTCGGCGACGGCTCCTACCTGATGTCGCCCGGCGAGCTGGCGACCGCGGTCGCCCTCGGCACGCGCATCGTGGTGGTGTTGGTGCAGAACCATGGCTATGCCTCGATCGGGTCGCTGTCGCGGTCGGTCGGCGTCGCCGGGTTCGGGACCCACCACCGCGTCGGCGCGGGCGGCCCGTCCGCGCCGGTCCTCGACGACGCCGCCGGCGACGCGCTCGCCGCGCCCGCCGAGGCGCTGCCGATCGACCTCGCCGCCAACGTCGAGAGCCTCGGCGTCCCGGTCACGCGCGCCGCCTCCCTGGAGGAGCTGCGCGCCGCGCTGGCCGCGTCCCGCGACGCCGACGGCCCGGTCGCCATCCACGTCGAGGTCGACCGCTTCCACGGCGTCGGCGGCTACGAGAGCTGGTGGGACGTGCCCGTCGCCGCCGTCTCCGACCGCCCCGAGGTCGTCGCGGCCCGCGAGCGCTACGAGCGCGAGCGCGAGGCCCAGCGCGCGTACCTCCGCCCAGCATGAGCACGATCCTCCAACGCCCCGCACCCGACGGCTCGATCGTCGTCACCCCGCAGTCCGCCGGCTGGACCTACGTCGGCTTCGAGGCCGTGCGCCTGGCGCCGGGCGCGACGCTGCGGCGCGCGACCGGCGACCGCGAGACGTGCGTCGTCGTCGTGTCGGGGACGATCCACGTGCGCTCCTCGCACGGCGAGTGGCGCGACCTCGGCGGCCGGCCCGACCCGTTCTCCGGCCCGCCCGAGGCGGCCTACTTCCCGCCCGGCAGCGAGTACGTCGTCGAGGCCGCGGGCGAGACCGAGGTCGAGATCGGCATCTGCGACGCGCCCGCCGAGCGCGGCACCGAGGCGCGGCCGCTGCGCGCGGCCGACACCGAGGTCGTCCGCCGCGGCTACGACACGCACGAGCGCGTCGTCGGCAACATCATGATGGACAACCAGGCGGCCGAGCGGCTCCTGGTGACCGAGGTGATCACGCCGTCCGGCCACTGGTCGAGCTACCCGCCGCACAAGCACGACCGCGACGCGCTGCCCTACGAGTCGTTCCTGGAAGAGACCTACTACCACCGCGTCGCCCCGGCCGACGGCTTCGGGATCCAGCGCGTCTACACCGACGACCGCTCGCTCGACGAGACCGTGGCGGTCCACGACCGCGACGTCGTGCTCGTCCCGCGCGGCTACCACACGGTCGCCGCGCCGCCCGGCGTCGCCGTCTACTACCTCAACGTCATGGCCGGGCCGAGCCGGCGGTGGGCGTTCAACGACGACCCCGCGCTGGCCTGGACGCGCGCCGACGGCGCCACGCTCGACCCCTCCCTCCTCCCCTACTCCCTATGACCATCACCACTGATCTCCTGAACAACTACGTGGGCGGCGCCTGGACGCCGGCGGCCGCCGCCGTCGGCGAGCTGGACGTCGTCGCCCCCGCGACCGGCGCGACGCTCGCGCGCGTGCCGCTGAGCGGCGCGGCCGACGTCGACGCCGCGGTCGCCGCGGCGCGCGCGGCGCTGCCCGCCTGGCGCGACGTCAACGTCATCGAGCGCGCGCGGCGCCTGTTCGCGCTGCGCGAGGGCCTGATCGCCCGGCAGGAGGACCTCGCCCAGAGCGTCACCGCCGAGATGGGCAAGACGATCGGCGACGCCCGCGCCGAGGTCGCCCGCGCGATCGAGATGGTCGAGGCCGCCTGCGCGATCCCGACCACGATGCAGGGTCGGGTCCTGGAGGACGTCTCGCGCGGCATCGACGCCGAGACGATCCGCCAGCCGGTCGGCGTCTGCGCGGCGATCGTGCCGTTCAACTTCCCCATGATGGTGCCGTTCTGGTTCCTGCCCTTCGCGATCGGCTGCGGCAACACGTTCGTGTTGAAGCCCTCCGAGCAGGTGCCGATGACCCAGCGGATCGCCTTCGAGGTCCTCGACTCGATCGGCCTGCCGCCCGGCGTCGTCAACCTCGTCAACGGCGGCCGCGAGGTCGTCGAGGGCCTGCTCGACCACCCGGACGTCGACGCGATCTCGTTCGTCGGCTCCGCCCCGGTCGCCAAGCTCGTCTACGAGCGCGCCGCCAGGTCCGGCAAGCGCGTGCAGGCGCTCGGCGGGGCCAAGAACCACATGGTGGTCATGCCCGACGCCGTGATCGAGAAGACCGCCGCCGGCCTGATCGGCAGCGCGTTCGGCGCCGCCGGGCAGCGCTGCATGGCGGGCTCGGTCGTCGTCACCGTCGGCGAGGCCCACGAGCGGCTGCTCCCCGCGCTGACCGAGGCGACCCGCGCGCTCGGCGTCGGCGACGGCGCCGACGAGGCCACCGACGTCGGGCCCGTGATCTCGTGCGCGGCCCGCGACCGCATCCGCGGCTTCATCGACGCGGCCGTCGAGGCCGGCGCGACCGCCGTGGTCGACGGCCGCGCGGTCGCCGGCGACGGCCTGGCCGAGGACGGCGCGTTCGTCGGCCCGACGATCCTCGACGGCGTCACGCCGGAGATGGCGATCGCCCAGGAGGAGGTCTTCGGGCCGGTCCTGGCGATCGTGCGCGCCGAGACGCTGGACGACGCGATCGCGATCGTCAACGCGTCGCGCTTCGGCAACGGCACGTCGATCTTCACCGAGTCGGGCTCGGCGGTCCGCCGCTACCGTCACCAGGTCGAGGCCGGGATGATCGGCGTCAACATCGGCGTCGCGGCGCCGGTCGCGTTCTTCCCGTTCAGCGGGTGGAAGGACTCGTTCCTGGGCGACCTGCACGCCCACGGCCCCGACGCCGTGGACTTCTTCACGCGCAAGAAGACCGTGACCAGCCGCTGGTTCTCCGACGGCCAGGGCTCCGGCACCTACTTCGTGGAGCGCTAGATCATGTTCTTGCTGGCCTTCGACCACCGCGGCGTGTTCGCCCGCACGATCTTCGGCACGACCGGCGAGCCGACGCCCGAGCAGGAGGTGCTGATGGCCGACGCCAAGCACCTCATCTTCGAGGGCGTGCGGCGCGCGGCGCAGCTCGGCGGCGTCCCCGCCGGCCAGGCGGGCGTGCTCGTCGACGAGCTCTACGGCGCGCGGGTCGCCCGCGACGCCAAGGCCGACGGGCTCGTGCTCGTCATGCCCGTCGAGGCGCCCGACCGCGCGGTCTTCGACTACGCCTACGGCGACCGGTGGCGGGAGCACGTGGAGGAGTTCGAGCCGACGTTCGCCAAGGTGCTGGTCCGCTACAACGCCGACGGCGACGCCGAGGGCAACGCGATCCAGGCGGCACGCCTGGCCGAGTTGTCGTCGTGGTTGCGTTCGACCGGGCGCAAGTTCCTGTTCGAGCTGATCGTCCCGGCGACCGAGGCGCAGCTCGCCGCCGCCGGCGGCGACGTCGAGCGCTACGAGCGCGAGCAGCGCCCCGCGCTGATCCTGCGCGCGATCGAGGCGATGCAGGCGGCCGACGTCGAGCCCGACGTCTGGAAGCTCGAGGGCCTCGACGATCCCGCCGACGCCCAGGCCGCCGCGACGCTCGCCCGCTCCGAGGGCCGCGACCACGTGGTCTGCACGATCCTCGGCGCCGGCGCCTCCGACGAGCGCGTCGACCACTGGCTGCGCACCGCCGCCGCGACGCCCGGCTTCGTCGGCTTCGCCATCGGCCGCTCGATCTGGGCCGACGCGGTCCGCGGCCACCTCGCGCAGACGCTGACGCGCGCGGAGGCCGCCGAGCGGATCGCGACGAACTACCTGCGCTTCGTGGACGTGTTCCGGGCAGCCTGAGGACGTAGCCGTTTGGTCAGATCAGGCGTCGCGGCGTGAACGTCAGGCGGGCGGCGTCGCCGTGGTCGGCGGGACCGCGGTGCTCGGCGGCGCGGCGCTCGTGGGCGGCGCGGCGGTCGTCGGCGGCGCGGGGCTCGTGGGCGCGGGCGTCGTGGTGGTCGGCTTGGGCTTCGGCGCCGGGGCGTTGAGGATCCGGCCCGAGGGCGACAGCCGCACGGCGCGGCCGCCGAAGTCCGCGCGCGAGACGCCCGCGACGAGCCGCGCCGCGGCGTGCCGGGCGTCGAGCGTCGGCAGGCCCGGGCCGACGAGCTTCAGCGGCACCAGCCGCCCGCCGGTCAACGCTCCGGCCGCGTCGATCTCGACGCGCAGCAGCCCGCTGAGGCTGAGCGTCCCGCCGCGGGCGAAGTTCTTGTAGCCCGCCAGGTTGCCGAGCGAGTAGGCGATCGCGCGCTTGCGGTAGATCTCGATGCCGCGCAGCACGTGCGGGCCGGAGCCGAGCACGAGGTCGGCGCCCGCGTCGACTGCCGTGTGCGCGAACGCGCGCAGGTTGCCGCGCTGCTCGCCGAAGGCCTCCTCCTCGCCGAACGGCACGTGGGTCTGGCCGGCGCCCTCGGCGCCGCCGTGCAGGAACACGATGACCTGGTTGGCGCGCGCCGACGCCTCGGCGACCATCCGGCGCACGGCGGCGAGGTCGCGGATCGGCGACGTCCAGCGGTAGGCCGAGAACCCGAGCAGCGCGACCCGGCTGCGGCCGACCGTCAGGTAGCGGATCTCGCCGGGGCGGCCGGTGAAGGCGATCCCGGCCGAGCGCAGCGCGAGGATCGTCTGCCCCATCCCGATCGCGCCGAAGTCGAAGGCGTGGTTGTTGGCCAGGTTGACCGTGTCCACCCCGCCGACCTTCAACCCCGCCACGTTGGCGGCGGGCGCCTGGAACGCGAAGCACGTCGGCGTCGGCCGCGGGCACTTCGACGCGCCGCCCGCGCCCAGCGTCCCCTCCAGGTTGACGGCCGTCAGGTCCGCCTTGCGCATCGTCGCCGCGACGCCGGCGAGCAGCCCGCGCGCCCGGTCGGGCGGATGCCCGTAGGACGAGCCGAGCGTCACGTCGCCGCCCCAGACGACCGTGAGCGCCTGGCCCGGCGGCAGCTTGCCGGCGGCGGTCGCGTCGGCCTCGGCCTCGTGCCCGCCGCCGCGCGCGATCAGGAGCGCGACGAGCAGGCCGGCGCACAGCGCCGCCCCGGCCCACAGCAGGGACCGGCGATCGGCGAGGCGCCCTGGACGGTGAGGCCGGATCGAGATCCACGCGTTGTACCCGGCGCGGCGGACGCGACCCCGCGGCCGGTCGGACCGATCGGCTGTCACATCGGCGGCGCGGCGGCCGTCAGCAGGGCGACCCCATCTCCAAGGAGCCCCACATGTCCCGCATCCCGTCCGTGACGCTCGAAGTGCCCGCCGTCCCCACGGCCGCCGAGTTCTACGCCGCCGCCTTCGGCGTCGGCCCGCAGCTGCGCCTGCGCCAGGGCGCCGCGCCCTCGACCGGCTTCCGCGGCTTCACGCTGTCGGCCGTCGTCGCCCAGAGGTCCGCGGTGGACGAGCTGTTCGCCGCCGCCCTCGCAGCGGGCGCCACGGCGCTGAAGCCCGCCAAGCGGCAGTTCTGGGGCGGCTACTCCGGCGTCCTGCGCGCCCCCGACGGCACGATCTGGAAGGTCGCGACCGACGCCAGGACCGACGACGGCCGGGCCGCCCACGCGATCTCCGGGATCGTCCTGCTGCTCGGCGTGGCCGACATCGTCAAGAGCAAGGACTACTACGTCCAGCGCGGCTTCGCCGTGGCCAAGAGCTACGGCAGGAAGTACGTCGAGTTCGAGAGCGACGGCGACGCCGTCAAGCTCGGCCTCTACCGCCGCGGCGGCCTCGCCAAGGACGCCGGCGTGCCAGCCGACGGCAGCGGCGCCCACCGCCTCGCGATCGGCAACGACGTCGCCGACTTCGTCGACCTCGACGGCTTCGCCTGGGAGCTCGACGGCTGAGCGACGGGCCGTCGCCGGGTCCGGGGCGGCGCGCGCGCCGCCTCAGGCCTCGCGCAGCTCGGCGAGCGCCTTCTCGATCCGCCGCGCCCGCGTCTCGGCCTTCTTGGCGCCGTCGATCGCGTGGACGTACGCGCGCCTGCGGCTGTGCGACAGCCGGTCGTAGGCGGCGCGCGCGGCCGGGTCGGCGTCCAGCGCGCGGGTGAGGTCCTCGGGCTCGACCACGACGACCGGCGCGGTGTCGAGCGCCAGGTCGACCTCGACCGCGTCCCCCGTCGCCACGCCCGCGGCATCGCGGTTGGCTCGGCTCAGCCCGATCAGGTGGCGACCGCGCATGATCGCGATCCGCGTGCTCCACGTGTGGCCGTTGATCGTCACGGTCACCCGCGGCCGCTTGCCGTCGCCCAGCTCCTCGACGAGCCGCGCGGGCACCTCGAGGCCCCGCATCGGCTCCGGCGGCTCGACGGTGGTGGTGAACCTCATGACGCGTGCTCCTCGGGGTCGGCCACGACGTCCATCATGGCGATGACGTCCGGGTCGGCGATCAGCTCGATCTCGCGGACCAGGCCGTCCCGCACCTGGAAGCAGAACACGACCTTGACGTTCCCGCCGCCGGTGATCCAGGCGCCCGCGCGTTCGCCGTCGACGGTCACCGGCGCCGCGCCGCGGGCGCCGTCGAAGCGCGCGGCGATGGCCGCCGCGCCCGCGTACTCGGACTCGGCGCCGAGGCCCTGGCCGAGCGCATCGGCCCGCATGATCGCGTCCGGGGCGAGCAGCGCGAGGAGGCTCGGCAGCTCGCCGCCGTGCGAGGCGGCCAGGAACGCCTCGACGACCGCGCGGCTCTCGGCCCGCGCGGCGATCTCGACCTCCGGCTCGGGGATCCCCTGGACCTTGCGCCGCGCGCGGCTGGCCAGCTGCCGCACGGCCGCGCCGGACCGGCCGAGCACGACGCTGATGTCCTCGAACGGATAGCCGAAGACGTCGTGCAGCACGAACGCCGCGCGCTCCGCCGGGGCCAGCGCGTCGAGCACGACCTGCATCGCGCCGCCGACCCGCTCGGCGATCAACATGTCCGCCTCGGGCCCCGCCTGGGACTCGGCCCCGGCCGCCGCCTCCGCGGAGACCTTGGCCTCGACGTCGGCGCGGGTCCCGCGCTTGCGCAGGTGGTCGAGGCACAGCCGGGTCGTGACGGTCGTCAGCCAGGCGGGCAGGTCCTCCACGCCCGCGGTGGTCGAGAGCCGCAGCCAGGCCTCCTGCACCACGTCGTCGGCGTCGGCCGAGGAGCCGAGGATCCGCGTGGCGATCGCCCGCAGCCGGGGGCGCTCGGCCTCGAAGTCGGTCAGGTTCGTCGTCGTGTTCGTGTCCACGAGAGCCTGACGTCTACCAGGCCCGAAACGTGACCGCACGCCGTTCGGTCACATCACGGCGCCGGCGCGCGTCATCGGGGCATGAACACCTTCGACAACGTCGTGTACACCGTCGGCGACCTCGCCGCCGCCAAGCGCATCCACACCACCCTGCTGGGCACCGAGCCCCACACCGACTCCCCCTACTACGTCGGCTACCACGTCGACGGCGTCGAGATCGGCCTGGCGCCCGCGTCGCCCGACGCCTCCAAGCAGCCCGTCGCGCACATCCGCGTCGCCGACCTCGACGCCACGCTCGCCGACGTCCAGAAGGCCGGCGCGACGCTCCTCGACGCGCCCCGCGACGTCGGCGGCGGCACGCTGGTCGCCACGATCGGCGACCCGGACGGCACGGTGCTCGGGCTGATCCAGCGCGGCTGACGGCGGCCGCGCGCCGAGCGGCGCCCGCGCCCAGGCCCCGCGACGAGGATCCTCAGGCGATCTTCATCGGGCGCTCAGGGTGCGGGCGCAGGCTGAAGCCATGACCGCCCTGCTCCTGCCGGCGCTCGTCATGGGGTTCCACGGCGGACAGCACGGGTTCCACGACCTCCACGGGTTCCGCTAGGCCGGCACCACGTGCCCTCGGCCGCGATCCCCAGTCCCTCCACCAACGGGCTGCGCCTCGGCCCGCTGTTCATCCATGCCTACGGGTTGATGTACGTCATCGGCGTGGTGGCCGCGATCGCGCTGACGCGCGCGCTGTGGGCGCGGCGGGGCGGTGACCGCGAGCTCGTCGCCGACGTGGCGCTGTGGGGCTTCCCGGCGGGGCTGATCGGCGGCCGCCTGTACTTCCTGGCGACGAGCTGGAACGAGGTCCCGCCGCACTGGTGGGGCCCGCTGGCGATCTGGAAGGGCGGCCTGGGGATCTGGGGCGGCATCGCGCTGGGCACGGCGGTCGGGATCTGGCGGCTGCGACGGGCCGGGGTCGACGTCGCGTCGTTCATGGACTGCGCCGCGCCCGGCCTGCTCGTCGCGCAGGCCATCGGGCGGGTGGGCAACTACTTCAACCAGGAGCTGTTCGGCGGTCCCACCACGCTGCCGTGGGGCCTGCGGATCGACCCCGCCCACCGTCCGGCCGGCTACGGCGCCTACGCGACCTTCCAGCCGACGTTCCTGTACGAGCTGCTGTTCGACCTCGCGCTCGCGGCGCTGCTGGTCGTGGTCGTGCGCCGGGGCCGGGTCGTCGCGCCGGGCGCGTTCGCCCTCTACGTCGCCGGCTACTCGGGCTTTCGCATCTGGGAGGAGACGCTGCGGATCGACCCGGCCCACCACCTCTTCGGGCTGCGGCTGAACCTCTTCGTGGCGGCGGCGCTCTGCGCGGCCGGGCTGGCGTGGTTCGCCTGGACGCAGCGCGAGCGACGCCCGGGGTGACGGCCGCCCCGTAGGTTGGGGACATGCTCGGAGACTGGTGGCAGCGCGACATCGTCGATCCGGGGAAGCTGGCCCTGCTGCTGTGCTTCGCCGCGTTCGTCATCACGTTCCTGACGACGCGCGCCATCACCCGCGCCATCCGCGCCGGGCGCGGGCCGTTCCACAACAACATCTCGGCGAGCGGGACGCATGTCCACCACGCCGTCCCGGGCATCGTCCTGCTCGTCTGCGGCGCGTTCGTGTCGGTCGGGTCGTCCTCGGGCTCCGTGGCCTCCGCGGTCGCGGCGGTGGCCGTGGGCACCGGTACGTCGCTGGTACTCGACGAGTTCGCGCTGATCCTGCGCCTGCAGGACGTCTACTGGACCGACGAGGGCCGCGTCTCGGTGGAGATGGTCAGCCTCGCCTTCGGCTGCCTGGGGTTCACGCTCGTGGGCGCCGCGCCGTTCGGCGTCAACAACATGGGCAGCGCCGAGCTCGGCGTCCGCATCGGCGCCCTCGCCACCACCGCGGTGACCCTGGTGCTGGTCGTCGTCTGCGTCCTCAAGGGCAAGTTCCGCTTCGCGCTCTTCGGCATCTTCGTGCCGCCGCTGGCCTGGGTCGGCGCGCTGCGCCTCGCCCGCCCGCGCTCCCGCTGGGCGACCTGGCGCTACGGGCCCGAGCGCCACGCCGAGGCCGAGGTCCGCACCACGGCCTTCGACGCCCGCTGGGACCCGATCCTGGACCGGCTCAGCGACGCGATCGCCGGCAAGCCGTCGAGCGGGTGAGCCGCGCCCTCACGAAAGTGAACAAATTGCTCAATGCATTGGGGCCCGCGCAGCACTGTCGATAGGTTCTCGGCGGTGTAGGACCTCGTTCACTGAAAAGGAGAGTTCTGTGTCGTTGCGCAGAAGTTGGACCTCCGGCCGCTGTGGCGCGGCCGGCCTTGCCGCGGTGGTCGCGCTGTCGCTGACGTCCGCCTCGGCGAGCGCGGCCGATCCGGGGGCCGTGGGAGCGACGCCCGATCCGGCCGTGTTCAAGGACCCGGGCAAGTTCAACGCCGCGCCCGCGGGCGCGAGCAGGCCCGTGACCGAGACCTACATCTTCGATGAGGCCGTGCGGCAGTACGCCGAGCAGCACGACGTCAGCAAGGACGACGCGCGCGCGGTCCTGACCGAGCAGGGTCGCGTCGGCGGCCTGGAGACCGACCTGCGCAAGCGGCTCGGGGAGGGCTTCGGGGAGCTGTCGTTCGACCAGCGGAAGGGCCACGTGAAGGTCCTCGTGACCAGCGACGACGCCGAGGCGTCCGCCAAGCGGATCCTGTCCGAGTACGGGCTGGACCACGCGATCGTCGGCCGGAGCCGGTGGTCGGCGGTCGAGCTGGACCGGGCGCTGACCGACGTCGCCAACCGGCTGGCCGAGCCCTTGGCGACCGGGCGCGTCGCGCTCCGCCGCGGGGGCGACGCCGGGCTGGTGCTGACCGTCGACCGCGACGCGGGCGACGCCACGACCAAGCTCGTGCAGGACGCGGCGGCGCGCTCGACCGTCGTCCCGGTCGTGGAGCGCGGCGAGGTGCCCAAGCCGCAGGCGGCGGCGTGCGGCGGCACGGCGGACTGGTTCTGCGACGCGCCGTTCCTGGCCGGCCAGCGGTACCAGTGGTCGGCGGGGTCGTGCAGCGCGGCGTTCCAGGCCTACGCCAACGGCAGCAGCAATTCGTACAACCTGACCGCGGGCCACTGCTCGAGCATCGGCAAGGCGAACTACACGTGCAACTCCGCCGTCTCGTCGTGCGTGTGGATCAACCAGGACGTCGGGGCGTTCTACACCGGCGTCGGGCAGTGGGACGGCGCGGTCATGGTCCACACCAACGGCGCGTTCCCGAACTACCCGGCGATCGACACCTACAACTCCTGGCCGCCGTACGGCTCCTACCCGGTGCACGGGTGGATGAGCACGTACATGAGCCAGTACCTGTGCAAGACCGGCTACCGCACCCACTCGGTGCAGTGCGGCACCGTCATCAACACCAACAACGGCTACGGGCAGCTGATCTTCGACTCCGCGTGCACGATGGGCGGCGACAGCGGCGGACCGATCTTCGATCCGTCCAACCTGTACGCCGTCGCGATCACGGCGACCCTCTGGAACACGCCCCTCGACGGTCCCTGCAACTCGACGACGCGGACCGGTGGCTCCTGGGTCACCAACCTCCTGGCCACCCTCGGCCTGACCGGGATCAACACGATCTGATCCACCCGCCACGCCTCCGCCCGCCCGGCCGACCTGGGCGGGCGGAGACCCGACCCGCCGGCCGCGGCCACGTTTGCCGCCCGCCCCTCCTGGGCTACCGCCCAGGCGTGTCGCCCGATGCGTCGTCGCCGGGTCCGAGCCCTGTCGCGGACGGCCCTGTTCGCCGGACGACGGGTCGGCGCGCGGCGCGAGCCCTCGGCGAGGCCCGCCGGGCGGCGCGGGCCGCGCGCCGCGAGATCCTGGTGCTCACCCCGGTCCTGGCGGCGATCCTCGTCGTCTACGACCGGCGCCACGCGATCGCGCCCGGCTACGAGCGCTCGGTGCGCTACGGGACCGTCGTCGCCCTCTGCCTCCTCGGCTGGCGCATCGCCCGCGACATCGGGCGCGCCGCGGGCCCGCAGCTGCTGCGCCGGCTCGATCCGTCGACCGCCAGCACGCTCAGCTTCCTGATCCGGCTGGTCACGATGCTCGCCGTGCTCCTGGCGGCCTTGCGGATCGCCGGCGTGCACCAGGGCGACCTCGCCCTCGGCGGCGCGTTCACGGCGGTCGTCGTCGGCCTCGCCGCCCAGCAGACGCTGGCGAACCTGTTCGCCGGGTTGGTGTTGATGAGCGCGCGGCCGTTCCGGATCGGCGAGCGCGTGCGCTTCCAGGCGGGCAACCTGGCGGGCAGCGCGGAGGGCACGGTGCACGCCTGCGGGCTGATGTACGTCACGCTCCGCCACGGGGCCGACACGATCCTGCTGCCCAACACCGCCGCCCTGGCCGCCGCGATCGAGCCGCTGCGCGCGCCCGACCGCGCCGACTTCACCGCCCGCCTGCGCCCCGACGTGCGCGTCGCCGTGTTGCAGCGGCTGCTCGACGACCGCGTGCGCGTCCCGACGCTCGAAGCGCCGGCGATCACGGTCGAGAGCCTGGACCGCGATCAGCTCGTCGTGCGGATCAGCGCGACGCCGCTGGAGCATCGCGACGGACCGCGCCTGGCCGACGAGCTGCTGGCCGCGATCGGCGCGGTGATCGAGGCGCACCCGGCGCCGGAGGCCGGGACGACGCCGCTGCCCCAAGGCCCGTCGCCGTGACGGCGCGGGCGCCCCGGCCTCACCGCCGCGGGCGCCGGCGCGCCGCCCGCCAGATCCGCAGCGGCAGCCCGGCCACCAGCGGCGCGCGGCGGCCCAGGTCGTCGCGGTCCTCGCGGTCGAACGCGGCGGCGTAGCGCTCGGCGTCGGCGGCGGTCCGGTAGCGCTTCTCGCCGCCGGCCCCGCACCCGCGCTCGCACGACCAGGACATCACGTCGCCGTCGGCGGTGAACCGGAACCGGTGGCCGAGCAGCCGGCAGCGCAGGGGCAGCCGCATGACGGACAGCGTACGCCCGGCCCGCGATCGGCCTTTGGCGCGACGCGTGCCGCGGGTAGCTCGTGCTCGGCGCGAACCGACCAAGGAGCACCGATGGCGACCGACGTGCAGCTCGGGATCATCCAGACGCAGGTTCCCGCGCGGCTGGACCGGCTGCCGTGGTCGCGCTTCCACTGGCGCATCATCGCCGGCCTGGGCACGGTCTGGATCCTCGACGGCCTCGAGGTCACGATCGTCGGCGCGATCGGCTCGCGGCTGACCGAGGCGGGCAGCGGCATCTCGATCACCGCGTCGGGCATCGGCAGCGCCGCCGCGATCTACGTCGCCGGCGCCTGCTGCGGCGCGCTGTTCTTCGGCCAGCTGACCGACCGCTTCGGCCGAAAACGGCTGATGATGCTCACGCTGGCCCTCTACATCCTGGCCACCGTCTGCACCGCGTTCTCGTTCGCCCCCTGGTACTTCTTCCTCTGCCGCTTCTTCACCGGCGCGGGCATCGGCGGCGAGTACTCCGCGATCAACTCCGCGATCGACGAGCTGATCCCGGCCCGCAACCGCGGCCAGGTCGACATCACGATCAACGGCAGCTACTGGGTGGGGTCGGCGATCGGCGGCATCGCCGCGCTGGGCTTCCTCGACACCTCGCTCTTCGCCCTCAACGTCGGTTGGCGCCTGGCGTTCGCGGTCGGCGCCGTGCTCGGCCTGGGCATCCTGCTCGTGCGCCGCACGGTCCCCGAGAGCCCGCGCTGGCTGTTCATCCACGGCCGCGACCAGGAGGCCGAGCGGATCGTCGACGCGATCGAGCGCGAGGTGCGCGAGGAGACCCACGGCGACCTCGCCGAGCCGGGGCCGGCGATCACCGTGCGCCAGCGCGCGACGATCCCGTTCCGGGAGATCGCCAAGGTCGCCGTGCGCTACTACCCCAAGCGCGCGACGCTCGGCCTGGCGCTGTTCGTCGGCCAGGCGTTCCTCTACAACGCGGTCACGTTCAACCTCGGCACCCTGCTGAGCACGTTCTTCGGCGTCAGCTCCGGCGCGGTCCCGGTGTTCGTCGTGATCTTCGCCGTCGGCAACTTCGCGGGCCCGTTCCTGCTCGGCCGGCTGTTCGACACCGTCGGGCGCAAGCCGATGATCACGGGCACCTACCTGATCTCGTCGGCGCTGACCGTGCTGCTCGGCGTCCTGCTGGTCGGCGGCGGCCTGACGCGCTGGTCGTTCATCGCGATCGTCGGCGTCACGTTCTTCTTCGCCTCGGCGGGCGCCAGCTCGGCCTACCTGACCGTCAGCGAGATCTTCCCGATGGAGACGCGCGCGCTGGCGATCGCGTTCTTCTACGCCATCGGGACCGCCGCCGGCGGGATCACCGGCCCGCTGCTGTTCGGCAACCTCATCAACACGGGCGACGAGGCGACGGTCGCGATCGGCTTCTTCATCGGCGCGGTCGTGATGTCGCTGGGCAGCCTCGCCGAGCTGTTCTACGGCGTCCGCGCCGAGGGCGTCCCGCTGGAGAACATCGCCAAGCCGCTGACCGTGGCCGACGCCGAGCAGGCCACGACCGCCGAGGCCGAGCCGGCGGCCGGCGGGGCGGCGCCCGAGGACGGCGAGCCCGACCAGCGGCCTGAGCACCTCGCCGCCCTGCGCTGCCGCGAGCGTGCCGAGGAGGAGCGCGCCCGCGCCGCCGAGCACCGCGCCACCGCCCACGAGCTGCAGGCGGCCGGCGACGGCCACGCCGCCGACCGCCTGCACGCCGAGCGGGTGCTGGCCGAGATCGCCGACCTCCACGCCCAGGCGATGGACGAGCGCGCGACCGGCCACGACGAGCGCGCCGACGCCGAGGACGCCGACGGGCCGGACCGCGCCGCGGCGCTGGAGCGCGCGCGGGCCGCCGAGGAGCGGGCCCGCGTCGACGACGAGCGCGCCGAGCAGATCGTCGCCGGCAGCGAGGCCGACGCCGAGGTCCACGCGGAGCTGGCGGAGGCCGCGATCGAGCGCGCCCGCGCGCGGGAGCAGCGGGCGCTCGCCGAGCAGGCGCGCGGCCAGGTCGAGACCGCCGCCGGCCCCGACGTCGTCGGCGCCCAGGCCGACGTCTACGACGCGTGGGCGCACCTGCACGACGAGCGCGCGCTCGCCCACACCGCCCGCGCCGACCACGACCGGGACGACGCGGCCCGGCACGACCGCGACGGCGACGCCGCCCAGCAGCTGGCGCTGGCGGCCGAGGAGCGCCTGGAGAGCGCCAAGCACCGCGCCGAGCTGACGGCGCTGCAGCGCGACGAGGGCGCCGCCGTCGACACCGCCCAGCGGCGCGCGGAGGCCGAGGCCCGCGAGCGCGCCGCGCGCGATCGCGACGACCGCATCCGCGCGCGGCTGGCCCGCCAGGAGGCCCGCGAGCACCACGGCCTGCACCGCTTCCGCCCGGGCCCGAGCCCGAGCCTCTACTCCCCCGGCATGCTCGGCACCGCCAGCCACTGGGCGCCCAGCGCCGGCCAGGACCTCGACCGCGAGATCGACGCCATCGCCCGCGCGCTCGACGAGCGCGGCCCCACCAGCCGCGAGGACCTCGCCACCGCCGTCGGCGGCCGCTTCTGGGGCCCGGGCCGCTTCCGCGCCGCCCTCCACGAGGCCGAGGACGAGGGCCGGGCCCAGCGGCTGTCGCGCACGACCTACGGACCGCCCGGCCGCGCGGACCGCCCGCCGGAGGACGAGCGGCGCTTCGACCGCCCCGACCGCTGAGGCCGCTGAGGCGGGCCGCCCGGCCGTCCCCGCCGCTCAGACGCCCGGCGGCGGCACCGTCCGGGTCTTGTCGAAGCCGAAGCCCTCGGGGTTCAGCAGCTCGCGCGTCATCCGCGGCTTCTCGCCCGGCCCGTAGTAGCGGCCGTCGTGCGGCCAGACGTAGCCTTCGAGCTCGTCGGTGCCCTTGCCGAGGATCGTCCCGGTCGCGGCGTGGTGCTCGAGGACCCGCGGGAGGCCGTAGCGCTGGATCGGGCAGACCTTCATGCAGACCGCGCAGCCGTGCGTCGCGGCCATGACCGGGAAGCAGCGCTCGGGCTTGATCGCCGCCTTCGTCACCCCGCGCTTCTCGCGCCGGCGCAGCGGGATCGCGCCCGGCGGACAGCGCCGGACGCACAGCTGGCACTCGTCGCAGATGCGTGGGATGCCGAAGTCCACCGGCGTCCCCAGCTCCATCGGCGCGTCGGTGGTGATCAGCGCCAGCCGCGCGCGCGAGCCCGCCTCCGGCGTCAGCAGCTGGCCGTTCAACCCCAGCTGCCCGAGGCCGGCCTCGACGCCGTAGTGGATGGCCATCGCCTCCAGCGTCGTGCCGTCGTTGGGCCGCGCCGCGTACCCGAGGTCCTGCAGGAACGCGACGAGCCGCGCGGCCTTGGGCAGCACCTCGCCGTAGCCGCGGAACGCGGCGCGCTCCGCCTTGGCGCTCGGCGCCTTCTGGGTCGCGCGCCAGTCCTGCTCCATCACGCAGACGATGATGTTGGCGTCGCCGGGGTCCGGGAACTCGGCGTAGGTGTACTTCACGTCGGCCTTGGCGAACCCGACCCGGCTGATGCCCAGGCGCCGCGCCTCCTCCCGGATCATCCGCGACAACTCGGCCGGCGGGATCTCGCGCGGCCGCGGCGCGACCGCGCGGTCGCGCACCTCATGGCATTCGCGCGCCCCGCTGATCCGCCGCGGGAACGTCGGCAGCAGGAACGGCCACGACCGGCGCAGGGCCCACATGAACGACGGCAGGTGCACCTTGGTGAAGTCGTGCAGCGGCTCCTCGTCGAACGCCTGCCGCTCGGCCTCGGCGTCCCGCAGCGTCCCGGCGTAGGACCGCAGCGCGGGCGGCACGGCGACCGGCTCGGGCTCGTCGTCCCACGGACGGTGCCGGGCCCAGCCCCCGAGCTGCCGGGGCAGCTTGGGGGCGAAGCGCAGCCACTCGTACTTCCGGGCGCCCATGACGCCGACCGCCAGGCGGAGCATCACCGGCGCCATCACCGGGTTGAGCGCCTCCAGCACCCGCTCCTTGGACCGGCGCGCGAACACGGCGGGCGCCGCGTTGCTCCTGCGCCCCTTCGACCGACGCATCAGCGCGACCCCTACAGCTTGGACGGGTCGAGGCCGGCGAAGGCCTTCAACAGGTTCACTTCGCGCACCGGGACCAGCTTGCCGCCCTGCACCTTGTTCACGTAGAACGTGAAGTTCTTGATGCGGTCGGCGTTCTTCAACGGCCCGGGCTTGGCGAAGTCCGAGGTCCCGACGACGCCGGGCGAGAACACGGTGTGGTTGAGCGCGCCGGTGAGCGCCGAGCTTGTCACCTGGCCCTTGGGCAGCGTCTTGGCCGCCTGCGCGAAGAGCTGCAGCGTCAGCCACCCCGACAGCCCGGAGATCGAGTAGTCGGAGGCCTTGGTCATCCCCGCGGCCTTCAGGTCGGCGGCGTACCGCTTCATCATCTCCGGCGCGTCGGCGGCCGGCGTCATCGTGGGCGTGATCGTCGGCGCCCCCGAGATGATGCCGTCGAGCTGGTCGCCCATCGCCGACAGGTTGGAGTCCAGGTTGGGCTGGTTGAGCCCGATCGTGAGGTGCTTGCCCGAGCCCTTGACCGCGCGGACCACGCCGGGAAGCGCGTTGCCCGCGGTGTGCAGCTGCAGGCAGTCGGCGCCGGTGGAGAAGACGCGGGCGACCGGCGCGGTCCAGTCCTTGGTCGTCAGCGGAACGCGCACGCGCGCGGCCTGCGCGCCGAAGTACTTGATGGCCTTCTCGGTCATCACGATGTAGGGCATGTAGGCCGGGTCGTCGTAGCCGAGGATCGCGATCTTCTTGCAGCCCTCCCCCACGAGGCCCGCGGCGACGCCGCCGACGTAGGAGAACGGGTCCCCGCCGATCGGGAACGAGGACTTGCTGCTCCACTGCACCGGCGCCGACGGGCTGATCTCCAGGCTCGGGATGCCGGACTTCTCCAGGACCGGGTAGAGCCCGGACGAGGCGATCTGCGCGTAGGTGCCGACCAAGGCGATGACCTTGTCGGCCCGTGCCTTCTGGGCGCACTGCGCGGCCTTGTTGACGTCCAGGCCGTTGTCGCAGACCTCGACGTCGATCGGGCTGCCGTTGATCCCACCGGCGCGGTTGATGCTCGTGACGCCGGCCTTGATCGTCGGGATCACCTCCGGGTAGCCCCAGCTCGGCGAGTTCACGGGGACGCTCACCATGATCTTGATCGGCTTGCCGCCGCCGCTCTTCGACGACGCGCCGTCGTCGCCACTCCCACACGCCGCCAAGGTCATGGCGGCACCGACCATCACCGCGCAGACGAACTCGCGCATCAGCTCTCCCCTCTAAGGATGGTGCCGGCCGAGCGGGCCGGCGGACATGGGCGGACCGTATCCGCATCAGGTCGCGCGCGTCAACACATCTGTAGATTTTCATGTGCGATGAGTTGCCAGGAGGGTCACCACTCCGGCGCCGGCGTGCGCGGGTCGAAGACGAGCGCGGGCACCTCGTAGCGGGCCGCGGGCAGCGCGTAGAGCGCGTCGATGCCGGGCGCGAACGCCGCGTGCATCGCGTGCAGCGCGGCGCGCTCGACGGGCCCGGGGTCCAGGCCGGCGGCCGCCAGCTGGAGGTCGACGAGCGTGGTCTGGTCGCGGTCGGGCATGTGGTCGCTCCAAAGGTCAGGCGTTGACGGTGGCCAGGTCGGCCGCGATGGGCGGCACGCGGAGATGCCAGTCGGTCACGCCCTGGTAGGCGTCGCCGACCCGCACCAGCAGCGCTTCCTCGAACGGGCGCGCGGCGAGCTGCAGCCCGAGCGGCATCCCGTCGGCGTTGAAGCCCATCGGCACGACCATGGCCGGGTTGCCGACCGCGTTCCAGTAGGTGGTGTGGACGCGCTCGTAGACCGACATCGCGCCGCCGGCGAAGACCTCCTCGCAGGTCGGCGCGACCTTGCCCGCCGTGGGCGTGGCGATGACGTCGACGCCCGTCATCAGCGCGCCGAGCGCGCGCTGCGCGACGCGGCGCACGCGCTGGGCCTGGACGTAGTCGGCCCCCGAGAACAGCGCCCCGCTGGCGATCATCCCGCGCGTGCCCGGCGTGAACTCCTCCCACCGCGCCCGGAGGTCGTCGCGGTGGTAGGCCATCGCCTCGCACATCGACGTGATCATCATCGCGGTCAGCGTCTCGGCATGGTGGGGCAGCTCGACCTCGGCCACGGTCGCGCCCAGCGCGCCGAGAGCCTCCACGGCGGCCTCGAAGCGCTCGGCCACCGCGGGGTCGCCGTCGCCGGGGAAGTGGTTGGCGCGCTCGACGCCGACCCGCACACCCTCCAGGGAACCGCCCGCGGCGCCGGCGTCGAAGCGCCCGACGGGCTCGTCCCGCGAGGACGGGTCCTCCGCGGCGGGGCCCGCGATCGCCTCCAGGAACGCGCCGCAGTCGCGGGCGGTGCGCGCCAGCGGGCCGATGTGGTCCAGCGAGAAGCCGAGCGGCACGCAGCCGGAGTTGGGCACCCGGCCGAACGTCGGCATCAGCCCGGTCACGCCGCAGAAGGCCGCGGGCACGCGGATGCTCCCGCCCGTGTCGGTGCCGACCCCGGCCAGGAACAGCCCGGCCGCCACGCCGGCGCCGGTGCCCGAGCTGGAGCCGCCCGGCCAGCGCTCGACGTCCCACGGGTTGTGGGGCACCGGGAACGGCTTGGCCGGGTCGGGCGCGCCGATCGCGAACTCCATCGTGGTGGTCTTGCCGGCGATGACCGCGCCCGCCGCCCGCAGCCGGGCGACCACCGTCGCGTCCTTGCCCGACCCCCACGCCGGGTCGTGGACCAGGCTCTGCGCGGTCGTCGCCCCCTCGGCCGCGGCGAGGATGTCCTTCACCCCGACCGGGATGCCGTGCAGCGGGCCGCGGTCGACGCCGTCGGCGCGCTCGGCGTCGGCGCGCCGGGCGGAGGCGAGCGCCTCGGCGTCGAAGCGCTCGAGGTAGACGCCGAGCCGCTCATCGAGCGCGTCGGCCCGCGCCAGCGCCGCGCGCGTGAGCTGGACGCTCGTCACGCTGCCCTCGCGCAGGGCGCGCGCGGCGTCGAGGAGCGTCAGCGGAGCGGCCCCGTCCGGGGTGGGCGTCGGTTGCGACATTGCTCAACAGTATCGTTGATAAACGAGACGACGCAAGCTCTTTCGTCTCGCTGTCGATCTTCAACATTTGTGTTGACAGCGCTCCGCGAGCGCACTACGGTCGGCTGACTCACGGCACCGGTGCACGCGCCGCTGAGGGTCAAAGGCGCTCCCGCGCGGGAGGCCTACGTTCGTGTTTCCACGGAGGAGTTTTCAGGATGAGGAGATGGCACCTGCTGGGAGCCGTCGGGCTCGCGGCGATCGCCGTTGGCGGCTGCGGCGGTTCGGACAGCGACAGCTCGGCCGCCGGGGCGAGCGGTGGCGGCGGCAACAAGTTCACGGGCCCGCCGATCAAGCTGATGGTCAGCGCGCCGATCAACGCCAAGGCCTACGCCGCCCCCGAGATCGTCGACACGGTCAGCGCCGGGATCGACGCGATCAACCGCAAGGGCGGCATCAAGGGCTCGAAGATCGAGCTGGACACCTGCGACAACGGCAACGACCCCAACAAGTCGGCGCAGTGCGCGCAGCAGGCCGTCAAGAACAAGGACGTGGCGCTGATCGGCTCCTACTCGCTGATCGGCGGCTCCGGCTTCTACTCGGTGCTGGAGCCCGCCAAGCTCCCGACGATCGGCAACGGCCCGTCCGATCCCAAGGACTGGACCAGCCCGATGTCGTTCCCGGTGAGCTACTCGCCGCAGGCCTACGTCGCGGCGCCGCCGATCGCGATGGCCCACGCGGGCTGCAAGAAGATCGCCGACTTCGGCTTCGAGGACAAGGCCTACGACCCCTACTTCCAGTTCGCCCACGCCGGCATCAAGTACGCCAAGGCGCAGTGGGTCGGCGACGCGCGGTTCCCGTCCAGCACGACGGACTTCACGCCGGTCGTCGCCAAGGCGATCAAGGACGGGGCCGACTGCGGGTTCACGCTCGGCCCGGACCAGAGCGTCCCGGGGCTGGTCCGCGCGATGAAGACCAGCGGCTCGGACATCCGCCTCGGCGGCCTCAACCACGTCGGCAACAACCTCGCCGGGATGGGCACCAAGCTGGACGGGTCCCCCGTCGCGGAGCCGTCGCCCGACCCGACGCTCGACCCCGCGCCCGACGCGCCGGCGATCATGAAGCAGTACGCCGCCGACATGAAGGCCGCGGGCAAGACCGACCCGAAGCTCCAGACCCTGCAGGGCTTCTCGCAGTACCTGGCGGTCCCGCTCTTCGAGCAGGCGGCCAACGAGATCCCCGCCGGGAAGGTCACCTCGGCCAGCCTGATCGAGACGCTCGACAAGCTCGACTTCAACCCCGAGGGCGTGGCCGGCGAGTCGAACTTCGCGCAGCCCGCCCCGCTGAAGTCCGCGCCGCGGATCCACAACTACACGATGTTCCTCAAGATCATCAAGAACGGCAAGAAGGAGCTTCAGCCGGAGCCCAACCAGGTCGACCTGTCCGATCTGTTCGCGAGCTTCAACTAGCCCCACCGCCTCGCGGGAGCCGGCGGAGCGCGTGCGCTCCGCCGGCTTCAGCGCTTCTGGAGCCACCCACCGTGCCCGAACTCGCCTACCCCACCACCTTGTGCCCCGGCGACCTCGTGTGGCTCGCCGCCGACGCCCCGCCCGCGCTGGTCCGCGCGGCGCCGCGGGTGATCGCCACCGGCGGCGTGCTCACCGACTGCTGCATGCTCGTCGAGATCCTCGTCCGCCCCGCCGACGCCGACGACGAGCGGCGCATCCGCCTCACCGTCGAGGATCGGCTGCCGGTCGAGCGCGGACCGGGCGCCGAGCCCGACGACCCGCCGCGCCGGCGCCCGCGCGGCGGCCGCCGCATCCGGGTGCCCGGCGCGCCGCGCCTCGCGCTCGTCCCGCGCCCGCTCGCGGCCGCTCGCTAGCTCGGGGCGCCGCCGGCGAGGTAGGCGTCCTCCACCTCGTGGAGGCGCTGCCGGACCTCGTCGGCGCGGCCGGAGAGCACCACGCGCCCCCGGCTCATGACGTAGGCGCGGTCGGCGACGCGCAGCGCCTTCTCGACGTGCTGCTCGACGAGCAGCACGCCGACGCCGTCCTGGTCGGCCGCGTCGCGCACGGCCTGCAGCAGGCGATCGACGACCATCGGCGCCAGCCCGAGCGACAGCTCGTCGGCGAGTAGCACGCGCGGCCAACGCGCGAGCGCGCGCGCGAGGGTCAGGATCTGCTGCTCGCCGCCGGACAGCAGCCCCGCGGTCCGGTCCAGCAGCGGCTCCAGCTCGGGGAACAGCGCCAGCGCGCGAGCGCGGTCGCAGCGCCCGACGCGCAGGTTGTCGGCCGTCGACATCCGCATGAACACCGAGCGCTCCTCGGTCACCAGCGCCAGGCCGCGCCGTGCGCGGCGGTACAGCGGCGCGCGCCCGGCGGCGCCGTCGATCGCGACGGATCCGGCCAGCGGCGGCAGCTCGCCCGCCAGCGTCAGCATGGTGGTGGTCTTGCCGGCGCCGTTGGCGCCCAACAGCGCGACGACCTCGCCGCTCTCCACGCGCAGGTCCAGGCCGGTGACGACCGCGCGTCGGTCGTAGCCCGCCGACAGCCCCTCGGTCGCGATCGCCGCGCTCATGCCAGACCTCCCACTTCCTCGGACGGCGCCCCCAGGTAGGCGGCGATGACGGCCGGGTCCTCGCGGATCTCGGCGACGCTCCCGCTCGCGATCTGGCGCCCGAAGTCGAGCACCGTGACGCGATCGCACAGGCTCATGACGAACGCCATGTCGTGCTCGACGACGAGCACGCCGATCCCCCAGCGCTTGGCCAGGACGCGGACCAGCTCGGCCAGCTCGGCGGACTCGCGCTCGTCGAGGCCCGCGGCGGGCTCGTCCAGCAGCAGGATCTCGGGGTCGGCCGCGACCGCGCGCGCCACCGCGACCAGCCGCCGCCGGCCGTAGGACAGCGCGTCCGGGCGTTGGCCCAGGTCGTCCTCGAGGCGGAACTCGCGCACCGCGGCCTGCGCGGTGGCGGGCAGCGACGCGCGCCCGGGGCGGAACAGCTCGGCCACGTAGGACCGCCAGCCCTGCGGGTCGGAGGCGGCGCGGAGGTTCTCGAGCACCGACACGTCGTCGAACAGCTCCAAGGACTGGAACGACCGGCTGACCCCGGCCCGCGCGCGGCGGTGCACCGACAGCCCGTCGAGCGCCATGTCGCCGAGGCGGACCTCGCCGGCGGCCGGGGCGAAGCCGCTGACCGCGTCGATCACCGACGTCTTGCCCGCGCCGTTGGGCCCGATCAGGCCGACGATCTCGCCCGGCGCGACCGTGACCGAGAAGTCCGAGACCGCGGTGACGCCGCCGTAGCGGACCGTCAGGCCCCGCACGTCCAGGCTCCGTCCGTCGCGGCGCGCGGGCGCCTCGCCCGCGGGCTCCGTCGCCGCGGCGATCGCGGCGGCCGCGGCGCCGGCGTCGCCCGCCCCGCGCCGCGCGCGCAGGGCCCGCAGCAGCTTCGCGTCGCCGCTGACGATCCCGTTGGGGTTCAGCAGCAGGAACACGAGCAGCGAGACGCCGCCGACGAGCGTGATGTAGCGGTCGATGCTGCCGCCGAAGACCACCTGGATCACCCAGCTGCCGAGCGCTCCGGCGTAGAAGGTCGCGCCGACGACCGCGCCCAGCACCCACCCCACCGAGCCGACGACCGCGAACGCGACGCCGCCGATCGACCCGATCGGGTTGAACGGCGCGTAGGCGACGGTGTGGTCCTGGAAGCCGATCAGCACGCCGCCGACCGCGGCGATGAACGCGGCCAGCCCGAAGGCGTACAGCTTGGCGTCGAAGACGCCGATGCCCAGTGCCGCCGCGGCGCGCTCGTTGGTCCGCACGGCGATCAGCCGCCGCCCGATCACGCCGCGGCGCACGTTGGCCACCAACAGCCCGCAGAGCGTGAACAGCACGAGCGTCAGGACCGCGTACCGCCCCGGGTGGTCGATCGCGTCGAGGCTCAGCCCGAGCACCGACGGCGCGTCGACCGGCGTGCCGTCCGCCGTCCCGGCGACCGACGGGTTGTTGAACACCATCGACTGGACGGCGAGCCCGAGGCCGAGCGTCACGATCGCCAGGTTCACGCCACGCGTGCGCAGCGCGGGCAGGCCGAAGAGCACGCCGACGGGGACGGTGGCCAGCGCGCCGCCGAGCACGGCCAGCGGGAACGGCAGGCCGACGTTCTTGTCCAGCTTGGCGGCGATCAGCGCGCCGGCGCCCGCGACCGCGAACTGGGCGAGCGACAGCTGCCCCGCCTGGCCGGTCAGCACGACGATCGACAGCAGGATGCAGCCGACGCCGAGCGTCGTCGTCGACGCCGCCAGCAGGTCGTCGCCGAACACGGTCAGCATCAGCGCCGCGAGGACGACCACACCCGGCACGAGCACCGCGGGCCGCACGCGCCCCGAGCCGACGTCGGCGAAGCGCTCGCCGATGTAGCCGCGCACCGGCAGGCCCTTGCCGCGCACCACGAGCGCGACGACGATCAGCAGGAACGGCAGCGTGTCGGCCGCGCCCTGGACGTCGACCTTGAACGCCACCAGCGACTGGATGACGCCGATGACGACCGCGCCGAGCAGGGTCAGCGGGAACGACGTCAGGCCGCCGAACAGCGTCGCGGCCAGCGCGGGGATCACCAGCAGCGGCATCGCCGACGCCTGGATGCCGGTCAACGGCGCGATCAGGATCCCGGCCAGCCCCGCCAGCGCCGAGGCCATCGCCCACGTCGCGCCCGCCAGGACGTCGGGCGACCAGCCCAGCGCGGCCGCCGCCCGCGGGGACTCGGACACCGCCGAGGTCGCCAGGCCGACGGTCGTGTAGCGGTACCCGACGGTCAGCAGCACCGTGATCGCGCCCGCGATGCCGAGCAGGATGAGGCGGTCGGCGCCGATGTGGACGCTGCCGACGTTGACGATCCCCTGGCCGAGGATCGGGTCGACGAAGCGCGGCTGGCTGTCCCAGATCAGGACCGCGGCGCCCTGGATCACGAGCAGGACGCCGAGCGTCGCGATCACGCGCGACAGCGCCGAGGCGCCGCGCAGCGGGCGGATCAGCAGGAAGTACGTGGCGACGCCGATCAGCGCCGCGGCGCCGACGGCCACGACCATCGCGGGCACGGTGGCCCAGCCGGACCTCTGGGTCAGGTCGGCGTAGAGGTAGGCGGCGACGAGGCCGATCGCGCAGTGCGCGAAGTTGAGGACGCCCGAGCCGCGGTAGAGCGCGACGATCCCGAGCGCGAAGACGGCGTACGCGGCGCCGCTGCCCAGCCCGAGCGCCGCGAATTGCAGGTAGCTGGTCATGGCGTGGGGTCCCCGGCGGGACGCCGGGCGCGTTGGCCCGACGCCCCTTTGGGGAGGAGGCCTGTCGCTATCGCAGCCCGGCCTTGGCGAAGATGTCGACGGGGTCGGGCATCTTCGGGTCGATCACGTACCCGCCGTCCTTGGCGACCCAGAAGTAGATCGTCCCGCTGTTCAGCCGCGGGAACTCCTTCGGGCCCTGGCCCGGCGTCCACTTCAGGAGGCCGAGCAGGTCCATGTCCTCGGTGTCGTCGAGCGCCTTGGTCAGCGACGCCGCCGTGACCGACCCCTTCACCTTCTGCGCGGCGATCGCCAGCGCGTGCGCCGCGATCCAGGCGGCCTGGCTGGACCCCTTGGTGTCGGTGTCCTTGACGCCGGCCTGCTTGGCCGCGTCGAGCTCGTCACGCCACAGCTTGATGCCGGGGAACTGCCGCGTCGCGGTCTCCGGCGGGAGCCCGGCGGTGACGAGCAGGCCGCCGCCGTCGGACCCCAGGCCGCTGAAGAGGCCCTCGTCGAGCGACTGCGCGTTCTGCTGGAACAGCATCCCGTTGCCGCCGAGCTGGCGGGCGGCCTTGACGGCCGCGACCGTCGCCGCGGTCGTGTCCACGAACGTGATGGCCTTGGCCCCCGCGGACACGAGCTTCTGCACCTGCGCCGAGACGTCGGCGGCCGTGGCCGGGTGGTAGACGGCGGTGGTGAACTTGAGCCCGGCGATCTGGGCGCCGCGCTTGATCAGCGACTCCTGGACGTGGGCCGACGGGATGTCGATCATCATGCCGCCGACGGAGTCGGCGCCGTGCGCCTTGAGCTGCAGGCCCGAGGCCAGCGTCATCTGCGAGATGCCGGCGCTGATCGGGTAGGCGACCTTGCTCGTCCAGTCGGGCTGGGTGCTCGGCAGCGCGCCGATCACCGGGATCCCGGCCTTCTCGAGCGACGGGTAGAGCGACGGGCCCTGGGTCGCCGCGTAGGGGATCACCGCGGCGACCTTCTCCGAGACCGCCTGCCGGGCGCAGGCCGCGGTCTTGTTGGGGTCGTTGAAGTTGTTGCAGAAGACGATCTTCAGCGGATGGCCGTTGACCCCGCCGTGCGCGTTGATGTCGTTGAACGCGGCGGTGACGTTGGCCTGGACGCCGGGCGCGGTGCCGACGGGGCTGTCGATGGGCGCCGTCACCATCACCTTGATCGGCGTGCCGCTCGCGGCCTCCTCGGAGTCCCCCACGCCCGAGGACTCCGGCGTGAGCGGCGACGACGAGGCCGCCGGCGCGGCGGCGGTCGTGTCGGCCGCGCCCGACCCCGTCGACGTCGCGGACGCTCCGGTGCTCGCGCCCGCCGAGGACCCGGAGTCCTTGTCGTCGCCGCACCCCGCGACCAGCAGGCCGCCCATCAGCACCACCGTTGACGCCAGGGACACCCAGCGTCGACCCATGAACTCCATCGCGCACGACCTCCTAAGTCAGCGGAACTCCTCCGAGGGGGCGATAGTAGCATCCTGTCAACTACTCTGTTGACGAACCTCGAAGGAGCCTCGATGCAGATCATCCTGAGCGGCACGGGCGACGCGCCCGAGCTGGCCGACGCCGACAACTTCAAGGACTTCCGCGTCGTCGCCCAGGGGGCGCCCGACGCCGCCGCGCTGGCCGCCGCGACCACCGAGATCGGCCGCAGCGACGGGGCCGAGCACGTCTTCGTGACGGTCCCGGCGCTGTCCCGCATGGCCGGCGCGCGCGCCGAGGACGCGACCTGGCGCGCGGACCTCGAAGGCATGCTCGACGTCGCCCAGAAGCACGGCTGGGTCGACGCCCAGGGCGCGGTCCGCGCGCACGTCGAGTGGCGCCCCTAGCCAAGGGCCCCAAGGGCAACGACTACGTTGATGACTCGGTGGCGGGCGCGAACGCCAGGTCGGCCAAGGCCGGCGGCTCGGTCGCGCCCCGCCCCACCGGGATCAGGACCCCGGCCAGCGTCGCGAGCGCCATCGCCCCCGCGAGCATCGCGAAGCCCGTCGAATAGCCACCGCCGGTCGGCAACCCACCTCCGCTCGGCGCCGACGCGGTGACGATCGTCGACATCGCCGCGGTCCCGATCGCGCCGCCGATCGTCCGGATGTTGGCGTTCATCCCGGTCGCGACGCCGGTCTGGTGCGCGGGCACGGCGTTCACGATCGCCGTCGGCAGCGCCGCCAGCAGCATCCCGAACCCGAAGCCGAGGATCGTCATCGCGGCGATGACCTCCCACTCCTCCCCGTGCGCGACGGCGACCAGCGCGAAGGCCACGACGCTGACGACCGACCCCAGCACCAGCACGCCCTTGGCGCCCAGGCGGCGCTCGAACGCGCCCGCGGTGACCCCCATCGCGAACGTCGCGACGGTGAACGGCAGCAGCACCAGGCCGGACTCGGTGACGCTCGCGCCGAACCCGTAGACGGCCGGCGGCCCGGTCTGCACGAACTGCGGGACGAACGCGAACGTCGCGTACAGGCCCGCGCCGAAGAGCAAGGCGATGAGGTTGCTCGTCCAGACCGCCGTCATCCGCATCATCCGCATGTCGATCAGCGGATGCTCGGAGCGCGCCTCGACCGCGATCCACGCCACGGCGAACGCGATCGCCAGGACGATCAGCCCGAGCGTCCGCGCCGACAGCCAGCCCCAGTCGGGCGCCTGGCTGATCGGCAGCAGCAGCGCGACGAGCGCGGCGGACAGCAGGACCGGCGCGCGCCACCCGATGCGGCCGGTCGTCGTCGGCGCCGACGCGTCCAGCACCAGGCGCGCCGCGATCGCGGTGGTCCCCGCCACGATCAGCCCGCACCAGAACAGCCACGTGTAGCCGAGGCCCGAGACGATCGGGCCGGCGAGGACGAGGCCGACGCCCGTGCCCGCGCCGGTCAGCCCCGACAGCAGGCCGATCGAGCCGGCGACGCGCCGCGGGGGCAGCTCGTCGCGGGCGATCCCGAAGGCCAGCGGCAGGATCCCGCCGCCCACGCCCTGGATGGCGCGGGCGACGAGCATCACCGCGATCGACGTCGTCAACGCGGCGATCACCGAGCCGACGGCCAGCGCGCCGAGCGCGACGATCAGCATCCGGCGCTTGCCGAGCATGTCGCCGAGGCGGCCGAGCAGCGGGGTGAAGATCGACGCCGACAGGAGGTAGGCCGTCAACACCCACGTCGCCGTGTTCTGCGACGTGTGCAGGTGCTCGCGGACGGTCGGCAGCACCGGGACGATCAGCGACTGGCCCAGCGCGAACGACATGACCGCCGCCGCCAGGACGGCGAACGTCGCCCAGGCCGGGCGGCGGCGGGACGGGGCGGGAACGGCTCAGCCCTTCCTGGCCAGCGCGCCACCGGCGAGGAAGCCGGCGTCGACCGGCAGCGTCACGCCCGTGACGTAGCGCCCGCTGTCGCCGACGAGGTAGACGATGGCGTTGCTGACGTCGACCGCCTCGACCATGTCGACGTCGAGCGCGTTGCCGAACAGGTTGCCGAGGTCCGGGTTCTCGCCGAAGTAGTCGGCGACGACCTGGTTCTCGGCCATCGGCGTCCGCACGCCGGTCGGGTTGACCGTGTTGACGCGGATGTCGTGCGGCGCGAGGTCGACCGCCGCGCTGCGCATCAGCCCGACGATCCCGTGCTTGGACGCGGTGTAGGCGTCCTGCGCGAAGTCGTTGACCGGCATGCCGTGCAGGCCGGCGGTCGAGCTGGTCAGCACGATGGCGCCGCCGCGACCGCCCGCGATCACGTGCCCGACGGTCGCCTGCAGCGTGTTCCAGACGCCGATCAGGTTCGTCTCGATGATGTCGCGGAACAGCGTGTCGCGGGCCGCGGGCTCCATCCGCGCGTCCGGGCCGCCGGGCGTGTCGGGGTTCGCGCCCCAGACGCCGGCGTTGGCCACCACGATGTCCAGGCGGCCGAGCTCGTCGACCGCGCCGGACACGATCGCGGCCAGCGCGGGCCGGTCGCGCACGTCGCCGACCGCCGTCACGACCCGCCGGCCGAGCGCGGTCACCAGCCGCTCGGTCTCGGCGAGGTCCTCGCGGGTCGACATGGGGATCTTGATCGAGGGGATCTGGTCGCAGATGTCGATGGCGATGACATCGGCGCCCTCCTCGGCGAGCCGCACCGCGTGCGAGCGGCCCTGGCCGCGCGCCGCGCCGGTGATCAGCGCGACCTTGCCGTCGAGCATGCCCATCTCCACCCTCCCCTAGGCCGCCGCGTCGACGGCCGTCGACGGCGCCGGGCGGCTGTCGATCCCGCGGATCAGGTCCGCGCCCTTCTCGCCGATCATCGTCGTCGGCGCCGTCGTGTTGGCCCCGACGAGGTCCGGCATGACCGACGCGTCGACCACCCGCAGGCCCTCGACGCCCAGCACGCGCAGCTCGGGGTCGACGACGCGGCCGATGCCGCAGGTGCCCGCCTGGTGGTAGGAGGTCAGGCCCTCGCGGCGGACGTAGGCGTCGACGTCGGCGTCCGAGCGCGAGTCGGGCACCGAGTACGGCGCGGTGATGAGCTTGCGGTAGGCCGGCTGGTCGGTGAGCTCCAGCATGCGGCGCACGCCCTCGCGCATCTCGCGGCGGTCCTCGGGGTGGCACATGAAGTTGTGCTGGATGCGCGGCTTGGCCAGCGGGTCGGCGCTGCGCAGCGTCACCGCGCCGCGGTCGCGCACGCGCGACGGGTTGCCGGCGATGCTCAGCCCGTGCTCGGTCACCACGCCGCCGCCGGTGTAGAGCGCGGCGATGCCGAAGACCTGGAAGTCGGCGCGGGTCGAGTCCTCCGAGCAGCGGATGAAGCCGCCGGTGCCGCCGTAGTTGGAGGTCATCGGCCCGGTGCCCTCGGCCTCGAAGAGCGCGAGGTTCTCGGGCGTGAACGCGGTCAGCAGCGACTCCTCGTCGGTCAGCCACGACATGACGAGCGTCGTGTGGTCCATCAGGTCTCGCCCGACCGGGAGGTCGACGAGCGGCTGGATCCCGAAGGCCGACAGCTCGGCCGCCGGCCCGATCCCGCTCAGCATCAGGATCTGCGGGCTCTGGACCGCGCCGCCGCAGACGATGACCTCGCGCTCGGCGCGGTACGTCGCCGGCGCGCCGAAGCGCACGGCCTCGACGCCGACCGCGCGGTCGCCCTGAAAGAGGATCCGCGTGACGTGCGAGTCGGCCTCCAGCGTGAGGTTCGGCCGCCCGAGCGCCGGGTGCAGGAAGGCCTTGGCGTTGCTGCAGCGGCGCCCGTCGCGCTGGAAGAGCTGGTAGCTGCCCAACCCCTCCGTGTCGGCGCCGTTGACGTCGTCGTTGCGCGGCTGGCCCGCCTCCTCGGCGGCCTCCAGCAGGACGTCGGTGAGGCGGTGGCGGAGGATCAGGTCGGAGATCGTCAGCGGGCCGCCCTCGCCGTGGTAGGCGTCGGCGCCGCGCTGGTTGTCCTCCGAGAGCCGGAAGTAGGGCAGCAGCTCGTCGTAGTTCCAACCGCTCGCGCCGAGCGCCTCCCAGCGGTCGTACTCCTCGCGGTGGCCGCGGGTGTAGACCATGGCGTTGAGCGCGGTCGAGCCGCCGACGACGCGCCCGCGCGTGATCGAGATCTGGCGGCCGTCCAGCCCGGGCTCGCGCTCGGTCGGGAAGTCCCAGTCGTACCGGCTGTGGAACGTCGAGCTGTAGGCCGCGGGCATCTCCAGCTCGGGCGCGCCGTCCATCGGGCCCGCCTCGATGAGCGTCACCGTGACGTCCGGGTCCTCGCTGAGGCGGGCCGCGATCACGCACCCGGCCGCCCCGGCGCCGATCACCACGTAGTCGCTCATGCCGCCATCCCCGCCAGCAGCCCGCCGACCTCGGTCGCGCCGAAGTACTCGCGCCAGAACGTGACCTGCTCGCCCGAGACCTCGGCGAGGATCGCGTAGCGGTTGCGGTACGGCGGCGCCGCCGGGTTGGTGAGCACGCCGTCGACCCTGACCTCCACGAAGTACCGCCCGGCCGCGGCCAGCGGGTGGACCACGACCTCCGAGTAGGTGAAGGACCTCATGAACTGCGGGATCTGGCCGGCGTGCTCGCGCAGCGCCTCCGGGCCGCCGTCGACGCGCGCCGCCATCCCGGGCAACGCGTAGGGGAACTCCAGCACGGCGTCGTCGGCCAGGAAGGCGACGATCCGGTCGGCGTCGAGCGACTCCTGCGCCGCGATGTAGTCGCGGATGACCTGCTCGCCCTGATCGGGCACGGCGATACCTCCGTTCGAGGACGGTTTCGGTTCTACGGTGTTCTCGGCGGCTCAGACGCGACGCCGAACCGAGAAGCCCGCGAGCTCCCGGTCCCAGGCGTCGCCGACGCCGCGCTCGCGCAACTTGAAGCGCTCGATCTCGTTCTTGGTGGCCGACCGCGGCATGGTGTCGATGAACTCGACGTAGCGCGGGACCTTGAAGTAGGCGATGCGCTCCTCCAGGAACCGGATCAGGTCGCCCGGCTCCAGCGCGGCGTCCGGCTCGAGCTGGACGAAGACCTTGACGTCCTCCTCGCCCAGGTCCGCCTCGACGCCCACGACCGCGCACTCGGCGATCGCCTCGTGCAGCAGCACCGCGGACTCGACCTCCAGCGCCGAGATGTTCTCGCCGCGCCGACGGATCGAATGCGACAGGCGCCCGCCGAAGTGCAGGTAGCCGTTCTCGTCCAGGTGGCCGACGTCGCCGCTGTGGAACCACAGGTTGCGGCAGGCCTCGGCGAACTTGTCGGGCTTGTTGTGGTAGCCGACCATGAACGAGTACGGGACGGTGCAGCGCAGCGTGATCTCGCCCTCGACGCCCGGCGCGCAGGGCTGGTCGTGCTCGTCGACGACCCGCACCTCGCACCAGCCGTGCGGCCGGCCGAGCGAGTGGTAGGGAAGGTCGTCGAGGCGCTGGCCGACCGCGCCGAGCGGGCCGGTCTCGGTCTGCCCGTAGATCTCCAGCAGGTCGACGCCGAAGCGGCGCTTGAACGACTCGATCCGGTCGCGCGGCACCTGGCCGGAGCCCGAGCTGGCGATCCGCACCGGGTTGTCGGCCTCGTCGTCGCGCGGGGGCTGGTTGTCCAGCGCGACCATCAGCGGGCCGATCAGCACGCCGACGATCGTCGTGCGGTGCTCGAAGGCGATGTCCCAGAACCGCGACGCGCTGAACCACTTGGTCATGACGGTCTTCAGCCCGTAGTAGAACGGGCAGAGCACGTCGACCGCCGAGCCGATGGCATGGCACATCTGGCCGACGCCCATGTGGACGTCGTCGGGACGGACGCCGAACATCTCGTCGTAGCGGACCAGCGCCGGGAAGTACCAGAGGTTGGCGACGACGACGCCCTTGGGCAGGCCGGTGCTGCCGCCGGTGTAGATGATCCCGGCCGGGTCGCTGGGCAGGACGTCGGCCTCCGGCTCGCCGTCGGCCCCCTCCAGCAGCGACGCGAACGCGGGAACCGAGCGGTCGTCGATCGCCCCGCGGACGACCGGGATCAGGCCGGGCACGTCGACCTGCTCGCGCACCTGGGCGAAGTTGTCCCACAGCTCCGCGTCGATCAGCGCGACCCTGGGCCCCGCGTCGGTCAGCGTGTAGGCGAGGTCGAGGTTGATCAGCGCGATGTTGACCGGCGCCCAGACCGCGCCGAGCTTGGCGCAGGCGAACCAGGCGACCACGTGGTCGACCGAGTTGTACATGTAGGTGACGACCACGTCGCCCTTCTCGACGCCGAGGCCCGCCAGGGCGTTGGCGACGCGGTTGGCGCGCTCGTCGGCTTCGCGGTAGGTCAGCCGCTCGCCTTCGATGACCGCGAACTCGCGATCGCCGAACCGCGCCGCGCGGTCGCGGATCACGTCCTTGATCGTCGCCTGCTCGAGCGGGTGGCCGTTGATCTCCAACACCCTTGCGTCTCTCCTCCACATGACCCGGAGTCGCGACGACCCGATGTCGCCCCGACGTCCCCTGTGATGGTGCACCGTATCCCCATCGCGGGGCCTTCGTCAACACATGTGTTGCAAGATTTGCCGTCGGCCCCTAGGCTGCCCCGCCATGGGGAAACTCGACGGCAAGGTGGCACTCGTGACGGGCGTGGCGCGCGGCCAGGGCCGCTCGCACGCGCTCAGGCTCGCGGCCGAGGGCGCGGCCATCATCGGCGTCGACGTCGCCGGCCCGGTGGACACGGTCGGCTACCCGGGCGCCACGCCGGACGACCTGCGGGAGACCGTGGCGGCGGTGGAGGCGGCGGGCGGCCGGATCGTCGCCGAGCAGGTCGACGTGCGCGACGGCCCGACGCTCGACGGCTTCGTGGCCACGGCGGTCGCGCGACTCGGCCGGCTCGACGTCGTGTCGGCCAACGCCGGCATCCTCGGCCCGCCGAAGCTCTCGTGGGAGCTGACCGACGACGAGTGGGGCACGACGGTCGACGTCAACCTGACCGGCGTCTGGAAGACGACGCGGGCGGCCGTCCCGCACGTGATCGCCTCGGGCGCGGGCGGCTCGATCATCCTGACGGCGTCGGTCGGCGGCCACCGCGGCGCGCCGCACGTCGCCAACTACGTGGCGGCCAAGCACGGCGTGATCGGCCTGATGAAGTCCTTGGCCAACGAGCTGGGCGGCCACGGCGTCCGCGTCAACGCCGTGTGCCCGACCAACGTCCGCACGCCGATGATCGACAACGACGTGACGACCCGCCTCTTCCGGCCCGACCTGGAGCACCCGACGCTCGACGACGGCGCCGCGACGCTCCAGGCGCTCCACATCCTGCCCGCCGCCTGGGTCGAGCCGGAGGACGTCTCCAACGCGATCGTCTGGCTGGCCTCCGACGAGTCGCGCTACGTGACCGGCACGTCGATCCAGATCGACTGCGGCCTGCTGGAGAAGTACTAGGAGCGGCTAGGCGGCCTTGCGGGCGCGCGGCTTGGCCGGCGCCTTGCGGGCTGGGGCCTTCTTCGCCGGGGCCGTCTTGGCCGGCGCCTTCGCCTTGGCGGCGGGGGCCCGGCCCGGCTTCCCGTGCGCGGACAGCCCGTCCACGGCCATCGACGCGAACGCGCGGCCGACCTCGTCGGAGCCGACGGGGCCGTCCGGGTCGAACCAGCGGTGGCTCCAGTTGACCATGCCGATGATCCCGTAGGCGGCGATCCGCGGCGGGACGTCGGCGCGGAACGCCCCGCTGTCGACGCCCTCCTGGATGATCGCGATCAGCGCGCGGTCGAAGCGCTTCTGCAGCTCGCCGATGTTGCGATCGCCGGTGCCCGAGCCGCGCAGGTGCGCGGTGTCCTCCTGCACGAACACGTACAGGTGGGGATGGTGCTCGGCGTAGGAGGCCATGAGCCCCTCGACGAGCTGGGAGAGCTTGTCGGCGGGCGCGGCGTCGCTCCTGCGGATGCGCTCCGCCATCTCGATGTTCGCGACGACCGCCTCGATGACGACCTCCTCGAACAGCTCCTTCTTGCTGCCCACGTAGTAGTACAGCGACGCGCGATCGACGCCCGCGGCCTTGGCGATGTCGTCGACGCTGGTGGCCGCCAGGCCCTTGGTCTTGAACACCTCCGCGGCGCGCTTGACGATCTCGAGTCGGCGTGCGACGTAGTGCGAGCTGCCGTCCGCCTTCGCGGCGGCGCGTCGCTTGGCGATCCCGCTGGTGGCCATAGGCGCGCGAATATAGCGCGAGTCCCGGACACCGATCAGAGATCCCCCACGCGCGCGAACCTCGCTGCTAGTCTTCAACACTACTGTTGATGCAGTGCGAGCGAGGCCGGAGGAGATCCGTTGCGCCATCCCGTCAGTGACATCGCCGTCGCGGTGTACGCCCAGTTCCTGAGCCCCGACGCGACGCTCGAGGAGAGCCGCGCGGGGTTCGACCGCATCGGCGCCGAGCCGCCCGCGCACGTGGTCGTCACGGAGACCGAGGTCGGCGGCGTCCCCGGCCGCTGGGTACAGCCGCCGGAGGCCGACGCGGCGACGATCCTGCACTTCCACGCGGGCGGCTACGTCATGGGGTCGTCCTACGGCCACCGCGCGCTGGGCGCGTGGTACGCCGAGGCCGCCGGCGCGCGCGTGCTGCTGCCCGACTACCGCCTCGCGCCCGAGCACCCATACCCCGCGGCGCTGGACGACGCGCTGGCCGCCTACCGCGCGCTGGTCGACGACGGCGTCGACCCCGCGCGGCTGGTCGTGTCCGGCGACTCGGCGGGCGGCGGCCTGGCGCTCGCGCTCGTGCTGGCGCTGCGCGACGCGGGCGATCCGCTGCCCGCCGGCGTCGTGACGATGTCGCCGTTCGCCGACCTCTCGCTGTCCGGCGACTCGATGGAGGCGCGAGCCGCGCTGGACCCGCTCGTCGCCGAGGAGACGCTCGGCCAGTGCGCGGCCGCCTACCTGCAGCACGGCGAGGACCCGGCCGACCCGCGCGTCTCCCCCGTCTTCGCCGACTACGCCGGCTTCCCGCCGATGCTCATGCAGGTCGGGACGAGCGAGGTGCTCCAGGACGACACCCTGCGCATCGCTGAGAAGGCGCGATCGATCGGCGTCGACGTGACGCTCCAGGTCGGCTACCAGATGGTCCACATCTACCAGATGTTCGCCGACCGCGACGACGTGCCCGAGGCCCGCCGCGACCTCGAGGCCGCCGGCGCCTTCGTGCGCGCCGTGGCGGGCGCCGTCACGGCCTAGCGGACGCGCTGGGCGGCAGGTCCTGCGCCAGGCGGTGGCCCATGCGGTCCCGCTTGGCGCTCAGGTACGCCACGTTGTGCGGGTTGGACGGCAGCTCGACCGGGACCTGCTCCACGACCCGCAGCCCGAAGCCGTCCAGCCCGTGGATCTTCTTAGGGTTGTTGGTCATCAGGCGGATGTCGGTCAGCCCGAGGTCCTGGAGGATCTGGGCGCCGATGCCGTAGTCGCGCAGGTCGGCCGGGAAGCCCAGCTCCAGGTTCGCGTCGACGGTGTCCAGGCCCTCCATCTGGAGGTTGTAGGCCTTCAGCTTGTTGAGGAGGCCGATGCCGCGCCCTTCCTGGGCCAGGTAGAGCAGCACGCCGCGCCCCTCGCGCTCGATCGCGGTCAGCGCGGCCCCGAGCTGGTCGCCGCAGTCGCAGCGCATCGAGTGGAAGACGTCGCCGGTCAGGCACTCCGAGTGGACGCGCACGAGCGCGGGCCCGCCGGACGCCAGGTCGCCCTTGACCAGCGCGACGTGGTGCTTGCCGTCCAGCAGCGAGCGGTATCCCACCGCGCGGAAGTCGCCGTGGCGGGTCGGCATCGCGGTCTCGACGATCCGCTCGACCTGGCGCTCGGTCCGCCGCCGGTAGGCGATCAGGTCGGCGATCGTGATGAGCTTCAGGTCGTGATGGGCGCAGTACTCGGCCAGCTGCGGGACGCGCGCCATCGTGCCGTCGGGGTTGAGGATCTCGCAGATCACCCCGGCGGGGGTGCAGCCCGCCAGCCGCGCCAGGTCGACGCTCGCCTCGGTGTGCCCGGCACGCTCCAGCACGCCGCCGGGACGCGCGCGCAGCGGGTTGACGTGGCCGCCCTTGACGATCGCGTCGGCGCCTCGGGCCGGGTCGGCGGCCGTGCGGATCGTGTGCGCGCGATCGACCGCGGAGATGCCGGTGGTCACGCCCTCGGCCGCCTCGATCGTCACCGTGAACGGCGTGCGCTGGGCCTGGGCGTTGCCCTCGCTCATCAGCGGGAGGTCCAGCTCCGCGCAGCGCTCGGGCGTCAGCGTCAGGCAGACCCAGCCGCGCGCCTCGGTGATCATGAAGTTGATGGCCTGCGGCGTCGCGAACTCCGCCGCCATGACGAGATCGCCCTCGTTCTCGCGGTCCGGGTCGTCCACGACGACGACCATCCGGCCACGCGCGATGTCCTCCAGCGCCTCCTCGACGGTGGCCAGGCGGATCATGCCGCCGCCCCCAGCCGGGAGCGCTCGTAGTCGACGACCGACGCCATGCCCTCGCGCAGGTCGCGGTGCTCGACGCCCAGCTCCGCCCGGGCGCGGGCGTTGTCGATCGCGCTCGGCAGCGGCATCGCCACGTCGTCGCCGAACTCGGTCCGCGCGTCGGGGACGAGGTCCTGGACGACCTGGGCGATCTCGCCGAACGAGACGTCCGCTCCGCCCATGTCGTAGACCGCGTGCGCGAGGTCGTCGTGCTCGAAGGCGCGGACGAGCATCGCGGCGGCGTCGTCGACGTGCGCGACGCAGACCCGCACCTCGGGCCGGTAGTCGACGCGCCCGGCCTCGCCGCGCGCGGCCGCGACCGCGGGCACGTTGACGCCGCGGCTGGCGACCGCCGCGCCCGGGCCGTAGATCGCCGGGAGCCGGACCGACGTGATGACGTTGCGGCCAACGGCCGCGTTGACCTGCTCGCCGACGCCCTCGCAGAGCAGCTTGTAGGCCCCGTAGAGCCCGAAGGGCGCGACGCGCGACGTCTCGTCCAGCGGCGCGCCATCGGCCGGCTGGCGGCCGTGCACGGCGGTCGAGCTGGGGAAGATCACGCGCGAGAGGTCGAGCCCGCGGGCCAGCTGGAACACGCGCCAGGCCGCGACGGCCATGACGTCCAGCTCCTGGCCGAGCCCGGGCTCGCCGGGCGCCGCGCGGTAGTACGGCCCGTAGTAGATCCCGTCCACCGGCCGGCGGCCGATCGCGGCCAGCATCGCCTCGGGCGCGGAGCCGTCGCCGACGACCCATTCGACCTCGTCCTCGACGTCGGCCAGCCGGCCGGGTCCGGGACGCAGGTCCAGCGAGACGACCTCGTGGCCGCGCGCCAGCAGCCCGCGCGTCAGCGACGCGCCCACGAACCCCTTCGCGCCGACGATGACGATCCGCATCGCCTAGGCCCTCGCCGCCACGAGCCGCTCGCGCTTCCACGCGATCGGCTCGGCGTCCACGAGCTTGGCCCCGATCGGGCGCCCGCTCAGGTTGGCGTAGTCCTTGGTCACCGCCATCACCGCCGCGACGTCGATGCCCGGGTCGAAGCCCATGCCGATCAGCATCTCCACGACGTCCTCGGTCGCGACGTTGCCGAACGCCTCGGGGATGAACGGCCAGTCGCCGCCCCAGCCGCCGAACGCGGCGTCGACCACCAGGTGCTCGAACGGCGACGCGAGCGCGGCGAAGAGGTTGGCCAGCCCGGCGCCCCGGGTGTCGTGCAGGTGCACGCCGAGGCGCCGGTCGGTCGGCAGCGCGGTCGCCGCCGCGGTCAGCAGCTCGTGCACCTGCAGCGGGTCCGCCTGCCCGGTCGAGTCCGAGATGATGATCTCGCCGACGCCGTCCATCGCCCAGATCCGGGCGGCGTGGTCGACGACGCGCCGGGGATCGATCCGGCCCTCGATCGAGCACCCGTAGGCGGCGCTGACGAACACCGACACGTTCAGCCCGGCCTCGGCGGCGCGCGCGGCGCCGCGCTCGATCTGGGCCAGCAGCTCGGCGTGCGTGGCGGTCATGCGGTTGGCGGCCAGCGTCGAGGTGCTCTCGGCGAAGATCAGGAAGATCGTGTCGAGCAGGCCCTCGGCGCGCATCGCGATCGCCCGCTCCAGCCCCTTGTCGTTGGGCACGACGCCCGACAGGACCGTGTCCTCGCGCAGCGGGCCGAGCGCGCGCAGGAACGTCTCGGCGTCGGCCATCTGGGGCATCGTGCGCGGGTGGACGAAGGACACCACGTTGAGCTCGCGCGCGCCGGCGTCCTTCAGCCGCGCGAAGTACTCGACCTTCTGCGCGGTCGGGACCACCAGCCCGTGGGACTGCAGCCCCTCGCGGAGGCCGACCTCGCGGAAGTCGAGGCGCTTGGTGGTCACGGTCTCCTGCAGCGTGTGGGGCATTCAGCGTCCTTGGACGGGATGGGTCAGGTGGTGGAGGGCGCGCACGTCGGCGACCAGCGCGTCACGGTGCTCCGGCGCGGCGACCGCCAGCAGCGCGTTGGCGCGCGCGCAGTCGTCGAGCCCGCGCAGGTCGGCGCTGCCGTGCTCGGTGACCACGACGTCGACGGCCGCGGCCGGCAGCGACACGGCCGCCTCGGGCAGGCGCGCGACGATCCGCGACGCGCGCCCCACGGTCGACGGCAGCGCGATGACGCTGAGGCCGTCGGCGGCGCGCGCGGCGGCGCCGGCGAAGTCGCTGAGGCCGGCCACGCCACCGCGCCGGCCGCCGCGCCCGATCTCGGAGTTGGCCCGCCCGAGCAGGTCGACCTCGAGCACCGAGTTGACGGCGGTCAGGCGCTCGAGCGCCGCGAGCGTCGCCGGCGCGTGCGTGCGGTCGGCGGCGCGCAGCTCGACGGCGGGATGGCCGTCCAGCCAGCGGTAGAAGCGCGCGCTGCCCGCGGCGCCGGTGCCGATGGCCGGCCGGTCGGCGGCGAGCGCGCCCGCCGCCTCGAGATCCATCAGCCAGTCGCTGATCAACCCGGTGTGGACGCGCAGGCCGCGGCGCTCGCGCAGCAGCGGGATCAGCGCGCCGACCCACGGGCCCATGCCGCACTGCAGCGTCGCGCCGTCGTCGATCCACCCGGCGACGTTGGCGGCCAGCGCGGCGTCGCGGTCCGACGGCATGCGGTCCAGGACGATCGGGCCGTCGTCCGCGGGCACCTCGATCAGCTCGCCGGCGGGCTCGACCAGCGAGCCCGCGCCGGTCCACGGCATGTCCGGATGCGCTTCCAGCACCACCGTCGACGCGCGCGCCGCGGCCGGGGCGACGTAGTCGACCGTGACGCCGAGCGAGACCGCCCCGCCGGCGCGCGCCGGCGTGCCCGCGCACAGGACGACGTCGGCCGGGATCGCGCCCGACCGCAGCCCGGCGGACAGCTCGTGCAGCGACCGCCGCTCGTAGACGGCGCCGCGCGCGGCCAGCGCCTCCGCCGTGCCCAGCGGGCCGGACGGGAAGAACGTGCGCAGCGCCACGCCCGGCAGCGCGGGCAGGTCGCCGAGCAGCATCCCGAAGAACACGCGGCTGCCCTGAAGGCGCTCGAGGTGCCGCGGCAGCGCCGCCAGCAGCGTGCGCGGGGCGCCGAAGGCCTGGCCGACGACGACGTCCTGGCCGGGCGCCAGAGCGCGTGCGAGCGCCGCGTCGACGTCCTGCGCGTGGGCCGTGACCTGCACCATGTCCAGGACCTTATCCCGACGAGACGGGTACGTCAACAGTTCTGTTGATGATCGTCAGCGCCTGCGCAGCCCCTCGACCGCGACCCGCGCGAACGCCTCCCCCACCGCGTCGGCGCCGACCGCGCCGTCGGGGTGGAACCACCGGTGGGTCCAGTTGACCATGCCGATGATCCCGTAGGCCGCCAGGCGCGGCGAGACGTCGAGGCGGAAGACCCCTCGCGCGACCCCCTCCTCGATCAGCCCGATGACCGCGCGGTCGAAGCGGCGCTGGAGGCCGCGGATGTCGTGGCCGCTCCCGATCGACGGCAGGTGCTCGGCGTTCTCCTGGGCGAAGACGAACAGGTGCGGGAAGTTGTCGGCGTAGGAGCGGATCACCGCCGCCACCAGCTCGCCGAGCTTCTCGTCGGGCGGCGCGTCGGCCGCGCGAATGCGCTCGGCCAGCTCGACGTTGGCCACCAGCGCCTCGACCACGACCTCCTCGAACAGCTCGTTCTTGCTGCCCACGTAGTAGTACAACGTGGCGCGGTCCACCCCCGCGGCGCGCGCGACGTCGTCGATGCTCGTCCCCGCCAGGCCCTGGCGGCGGAAGACGTCCGCGGCGACCGCGATGAGCTCCCGGCGACGTGCGCGGTAGGGCGCGCTCGCCTCCGCCTTGGCCGCCGCGCGACGGCGGGAGATGCCACTGGAGGACGCCATCGCCGCCGACCATACACGCCGCCGTGCCTTGCGTCAGCAAATATGTTGACGAAGGCTCAGGCGAGCGCGGGCGCGCCGGCGGCGAGCGCGGGCGCGCGCACCACCGGGGTGTCGTCGGCGACGACGTCGACGACCAGCGCCTGGGCGCAGGACGGGCAGAAGTGCTCGCGCAGCACGACGCCCGGCGCGGACCGGCGCGCGCGCACGTACATGCGCAGCTGCGCGAAGCGCTCGTGGATCGGCGCCTCGCGCGCCACCGCGGCGTCGCGGAAGTTCTCCCCCACCGCGCCGAGCCCCTCCGCGCACGATCCGCAGGCCCAGGCGCCGGAGGCGGTGCGGATCACGGCGACGCCGATCGTCGCGGGCGTCGCCAGCTCGCGCGCCGGAGCCTCGCCCGCGAGCCGGTCCCGGCGGATCGCCAGCCGGCGGGCCGCGGTCGCGTCGGCGTCAACGGCACCGTCGACGCTCAGCACGACGCCGTAGGCCGCCTCCGCGTGCGCGGCGGTGACGTAGCGGCCGCGGACGTCCTCGGCCACGAGCGCCGGCGCCCGCAGCAGCGGGTCGCCGAGCCCGCCGCCCCCGCCGCCACGCACGATCACGACGTCGCCGCGGTGGATCTCGATGAACCCCATCTTGCCCGGCAGCGGGTCCAGCGCGGCCAGCTGCTCCTCGGCCGCGGGCGTGCCCATGTGGCCCAGCATCCGCTCGGCCTCCTCCCCGCGCAGCACCCAGCTGACCTCGGCGCCGCCGGGGTAGCCGCCGCCGACGCCGCTGGGCGGCAGCTCCAGCGCCGCCAGCGTCGAGGGGCCCGACATCTTGTCGAAGTACGCCAGGCGGTAGGCCATGTCGACGCCCTGCCCGCCGCGCGTCTGCCCCGGCCCGCCGGAGTTCTTGGTCACGCCGCGCCACAGGAAGACGACCGGGTCCATCGCCTCGTGGGTCTCGACGTCCGGCATGCCGCTGCCGGTCATGCCGGAGCTGCCGTAGGCGTCCTGGCCGTCCTGCACCGACGCGGCTCCGCCGCCCGTCAGCGCCGTGTCCTGGTAGACGATGACCGAGCGGCCGCCGTGCTGGTTGCCGCCGAACAGGATCGGGCCCATGGCCGGGCCGTCGTGCGCCTTGCCCGAGATGCGCCCGCGGATGACCGGGTCGTCGCTGAGCGCCATCGCCTGGCTGAGCACGTCGCGCGTCATCTTGCGCACCCGCATGCCGACCTCGGAGTGGCCCATGCTGACCGGTGCCGGGGCGACCGGGTTGACGATCGTGCCGGGCGGCCCGACGTCGACCGTCACCGGGCGCCAGATGCCGCCGTTCATCGGCATGTCGCCGTAGCAGAGCGACGTGAGGATCGCGACGTACATGGACCCCAGCAGCGCGCCGTAGCCCGCGTTGACGAAGCCGTCGATCTGCGGCGCGCCCTCGAAGGCGAAGCGCAGGTCGCTGCCGTCGACCTCCATCGTCACCTTGATCCTCAGCAGGTGGTCGACGCCGTGGCCGTCGAACTCGTTCCACTCGTAGGCCTCGTAGACGCCGTCGGGCAGCTGGGCGATGCGCTCGCGCAGCAGCGCCTCGGACAGGTCCTTGTGGATCGCGCACATGCGCGTGTGGCGCTCCAGGCCGATCTGCGCGACCAGCTCCGACAGCTTGCGCGCGCCGACGTTGATGCCCGAGATCATCGACCTGATGTCGTTGAGCACCGGGCCGGGCGTGCGGACGTTGGTGGCGATGAAGTCCTCCCACTCGCGGTCGATCGCGCCGCCGCGGATCGCGCGCACGCCCGCGAAGCGCAGGCCCTCGCCGTAGATGTCGCGCGACGCCGGCGCGACGCCCGAGACGCCCGCGCCGCCGATGTCGAGCAGGTGCATGTTCGTGAAGCCCCACCCGATGTGCGTGGCCTCGTGGAACACGGGCATGATCACGCCGACGTCGCCCTGGTGGTTGGCGCCGCCCGTGTAGGTGTCGTTGACGATGAAGCCGTCGCCGGGGCGTAGGTCGTCCAGGCCGCGCGCGATCTCCGCGACGCGCTGGGTCCCGACCAGCGACGTGCCGAAGTGCGTCACCAGGTAGGCGGCCGTGCTGAGGTGCTCGGGGATCGTGTCGAGGACGCACGCCGCGTAGTCCTTGGACTCGGTGACCACCGGCGAGCCGGAGGTGCGCACGAGCGTGCTGCTCATCTCGTTGGTGATGTTGCGCAGCGCGCGGCTGTGGACCTCGACGGCGACGACGTCCTCGCCGTGCGTGGTGGCGCTCATCGGGCCTGCCCTCCGTGCGTGATCGTCAAGATGTAGTTGTGGTGCTCGTCGCGCCGCGCGGTCGCGTTGGGCGGGACGTAGATGGTGGTGTCGGTCGCGTCCACGATCGCCGGGCCCGAGACCTGGGTGCCGGGCGTGAAGCGCTCGTCGGCGTAGACCGGGATCTCGCGGTGCTCGCGCAGCGAGGGCAGGAACACCGAGCGCCGGCCGACCTCGACCTCCGACGGGTCGCGCGGAGCCGGCGGCGCGGCCGCGATCTCCGGCCGCTCGGCGCGGCCGCGCGCGACGACCGTCGCGTTGAGCATCTGCTCGGGCACGTACTTCCAGGCCGTGCCCTCGCCGTAGGTGCGCTCGTACAAGGTGAAGAAGTCGGCGGCCAGCCGCGGCGCGTCGTCGGCCGACAGCGGCCGGTCGGGCAGCGGCATCGACAGCTCGAAGGCCTGGCCGCGGAAGCGGAAGTCGCCGCCGCGCAGGACCTCGACCTGATCGGCGGTGAAGCCCTCCGCGACGATGTCGGCGACGGCGCGCTCGACGACGCGTTCGGTGATCGCGTTGACCGTGTCGACCCCGTCGAGCTTGGCGAGGTCCCAGTTGACCGTCTGGTCGTAGCGCGAGACGAAGTCGGCGAACAGCAGGCCCATGGCCGAGAAGACCGACGAGTTGGTGGGGACGATCACCGTCTCCATCGCCAGCCGCTCGGCGATCTGCACCGCGAACAGCGGCAGCGTCCCGCCGTAGGCCAGGAAGACGAAGTCGCGCGGGTCATGGCCCTTGTCGACGCTCACCTCGCGCAGCGTCGTCGCCATGTTGACGACGACGAGGTCGTGGACGCCCGCGGCCGCCTCGTCGGTCGACCAGCCGAAGCGGCGGCCGAAGCGCTCGTCGAGCGCCGTGCGCGCGAGGCCCGCGTCGATCTCGAACGCCCCGCCGAGGTAGCGGTCGGGGTCGATGAACCCCATGACGACCATCGCGTCGGTGACGGTCGGCTCGGTGCCCCCGCGGCCGTAGCAGGCCGGGCCCGGCGTCGAGCGGGCGCTCTCGGGGCCGACCTGCGGCACGCCGCGCTCGCTGACGTGCGCGATCGAGCCGCCGCCCGCGCCGATCGACACGAGGTCGACCTGGCCGACCGCGGTGCTGAGCAGGCCGAGCTGGACGTTCTTGGAGGTCGTGACGTCGCCGTCGAGCAGCAGGCCCGCCTCGAAGCTCGTGCCGCCCATGTCGCCCACGAGCACGTTCTTCAGGCCCATCCGCGCGGCGACCGTCGCGGCCCCGGTGGCGCCGCCCGCGGGCCCGGAGCCCAGCAGGCCGAGCGGGAGCTCCTTCGCGCGCTCGAGGCTCATGACGCCGCCCAGCCCCTGGAAGAACACCAGCCCGCCCTTCAGGCCGGCCTCGCGGAGCTTCGCGTCGACCGACGTCAGGTACTGGGCCGCGGCCTTCTGGACGAACGAGTTCAGCACCGCGGTCGTGAAGCGCCGGTTCTCGCCCTGCAACGGCGCGACGCGGTGCGACAACGTGACGAAGACGTCGGGATGCAGCTCGCCGATGATCTCCGCGACCCGCAGCTCGTGGGCCGGGTTCGCGAAGCTCGACAGGAAGCAGACGGCGATCGCCTCGACGCCGCGCTCCTCCACCAGCTCGCGCACCTGCGCGCGGACCACGTCCTCGTCGAGCGGGAGGACGACCGCGCCCGCGTAGTCGATCCGCTCCGGCGTCTCCATGATCGCCTCGCGGTCGACGACGTCGGGCGCGTTGACCTGGAGGTGATCGTCGATCGCGGCGACGCGGGGGCCGCCGGCGAAGCGCAGGGTGTCCCCGAAGCCGCGCGTCACGAGCACGCCGGTCGGCGACCCCTTCAGGTCGATCAGCGCGTTGGTGACGACCGTCGTGCCGTTGACGAAGACGCGGGTGCGGGCCAGCAGCTCGTCCCGCGTGAGGTCGTACCTGGCGGCCGCGACGGCGACCGCGTCAAGCACGCCGCGGCTGAAGTCGTCGTAGGTCGTCAGCGCCTTGCCGCGCTCGACGCGCGAGCCCAGGATCACGCTGACGTCCGTGTGCGTCCCGCCGACGTCGGCGCCGATGACCGCCGTGGCGCCGCCCTCACCCGTGCTGCTGCTCATCGGCGGCAAAGCTACTGCCGGGCGCCACCCTTGTCAACGTAGTCGTTGATGGGCTCGCTCACGTCGCGGCCGCGGCGAGGTCGCGCCGCAGCTCCGTCACCCGGTCGGGCGCGTTCCACCCCACCACGCCGGTGCGCACGCCGTCCAGCGCGAACGCGACGACGAGCCGGCCGCGGGCGGGATCGTCCTCGACCACCTCCTCCACCGCGCCCGCCGGCACCGTGCCCGCGAGCTGGACCTTGACCTTGTGGTGGTCGGTCCAGAAGAACGGCACCGGCGTGGACGACCGCCGCTCGCCGAGGATGTGCTCGGCCACCGCGCGCGCCTGCTCGGACGCGTTGCGGCGATGCTCGACGCGCACCGCCCGGTCCCGCCCGACCTGCCGCCGGCAGGCGACGTCACCCGCCGCGTAGACGCCCGGCGCCGCGACGCAGCGCTCGTCGCAGAGGACGCCGTCGGCGATCGACAGGCCGCTTCCGGCCAACCACTCCACGTTGGGTTGCGAGCCGATCGCCACCAGCACGGCGTCCGCGGGCAGCGTCGTGCCGTCGGTCAGCGCCACCGCGGTGACGCGCGCGTCGCCGACGAGCTCGGCGACGCCGACGCCGGCGCGCACGTCGACCCCGCGCTCGGCGTGCAGCGCGAGCAGGCGCTCGGCGACGACCGCGCCCAGCCGCCCGACCAGCGGCCGCGGCGCCGCTTCGACGACGGTCACCGCGGCCCCGAGCGCCCGCGCCGTGGCCGCGGTCTCCAGCCCGAGGAAGCCGCCGCCGATCACGACGAGGCGCAGCCCCGGGGTCGCCAGGCGCTCGCGCAGCGCCAGCGCGTCGTGGAGCGTCCGCAGGACGTGCACGCCCGCCGCCGGCGCCCGGCCGGGCAGGAGCCGCGGGCGCACGCCGGTCGCGATGACCACCGCGTCGCCGCGCAGCGTCCGGCCGTCGTCGGTCGTGACCGCGCGCGCTTCGACGTCCAGCGCCGTCGCGCGGACGCCCGCGTGGATCCGCGCGGGCAGCTCCGCCAGGCGCCGCGGCGGCAGCAGCGTCGCGCGCTCCGGCGCCCACTCGCCCGCCAGCACCTGCTTGGAGAGCGGCGGACGGTCGTAGTTGTGGACGCGCTCGTCGCTGACGACGTCCACCGTGCCCGCGAACCCGCGCCGATGCAGGGCGTCGGCGGTCGCCAGGCCCGCGGCCGCGCCGCCGACGATCACGACCGAGGCGACGTCCTTCACGCGGCGTCGTCCACGGCCTCGATGATCGCCGCCGGGCAGGCCTCGATCGCCTCCTCGACCGCCTCGCGCAGCTCCTCGGGCGGATGCTCGTCCACCACGACCACGATCCCGTCGTCGTCCTGGGCGAAGACCTCGCCGCAGGCCAGCACGCACTCGCCGCCGGCCACGCACCGCTCCCGGTCCACCACGATCTTCATCTTCGTCCTCCTCCGTCGTCGTTCAGGCCGCGCTCACCGGGACGGCCTTGGGCCCCCGGATGAAGAAGTTGGTGCCGAAGTCGATGTCCTCGGGCACGTCCCACTCCGGCAGCCGGTCCAGCAGCTCGTTGAGGAAGATGTCCGCCTCCAGCCGCGCCAGCGACTGGCCGAGGCAGTGGTGCAGCCCGAAGCCGAACGCGTAGTGCTGCTTGGGCGCGCGCGTGACGTCGAACCGCGCGGGCTGCTCCCAGCGCGCCGGGTCGCGGTTGGCGGTCGAGAACATCAGCCCGACCGTGGCGCCCGCCGGGATCGTCACGCCGTGCACCTCGACGTCCTCCCGCGCACGGCGCGGGGTCATCATCGTGATGCCGCAGTGGCGCAGCACCTCCTCGACGGCCGCCGGGATGCGGTCGCGCTCGCGCTCCAGCAGCGCCCGCTGCTCCGGGTGGCGCGCGAGCATCAGCACGCTGTGGGCCAGCAGCTTGGACGTGGTCTCGTAGCCGGCGAAGACCAGCGAGGCGATGTTCGCCGCGCGCTCGTCGAGCGACATCGTCGCGGTCGCGCCCTCCGACGCGGCCCGGCCGATGACGTCCGGCGTCTCGACCCCGTCGCGGCGCGCGATCTCGGCCCGCAGCGCGTCGAGCATCTCGTCGCGCGCGGCGAAGGCCTCCGCGAGCGTCCGCTCCCGACGCCGCGGATCGCTGTCGATCATCGCCTGCGGGATCCGGGCCATCTCGTCGCTCCAGCGGCTGTACTCCGCGCGGCGCTCCGGGCCGATGCCCATCAGCTCGGTGATGACGAAGGTCGGGATCCGGCGGGTGACGGCGTCGACGAGGTCGACGGCCTCCCCCGCGCGCACGCGCTCGGCGAAGGCCTCCACCAGCTCGGCGACCATCGGCGTGATCATGGCGCGGTAGCCCTGGACGTGGCGGCGGTTGAAGTCCGGCGACCAGACCGCGCGGATCGCGTCATGGCGCTCGTCGTCGAAGCCCTGCATCACGTTGACGCCGAACGTGCCGACCTGCCACTCGGCCGGGAACTCGAAGACGTGCGGGCGCGCCGCGCACCACTTGATGTCGTCGAACCCGATGACCATCCACAGGTCCATCGCCTCGTGGTGCACCACCGGGCCGATGCCGCGCAGCCGCTCCAGCAGCGGGTAGGGGTCGGCGACGACCTCCGGCGCGAAGAAGTCCTCCGCGGTCGTGTGGTCCTGGACGCTCATGCGACCACCGCCGCCTCGGGCCGGGCGGACGCGATGCCGCGCACGAGGTCGGCGCCCTTCTCGCCGATCATCGTGACCGGGGCGTTGGTGTTGCCCTGGTTGACCTCGGGCATCACCGACGCGTCGATGACGCGCAGGCCCTCGACGCCGAGCACGCGCAGCTCGGGGTCCACGACCTCGTTGATCGCGCACGTGCCGCAGTGGTGGTGGGAGACCTGGACCATCTTGCGCACGAACGCGTCGACGTCCTCGTCGGACTTCGAGGCCGGGACGAAGGCGGGCTTCGTGATCAGCCCCGCGTAGGCGCGCTGCTCGGACAGCTCCATCAGCCGGCGGATGCCCTCGCGCATCACGCGACGCTCGCGCTCGTCGGAGAGGTAGTTGACGACCATCCGCGGCTTGGAGAACGGATCGGCCGTGCGCAGCGCCAGGCGGCCGCGCGAGCGCATCTTGGTGGGGTAGCCCGCCATCGAGAGCCCGTGCTCGGTCACGGCGTTGGGGCCGCGCCACATCGCCGCGATGCCGAAGATCTGGAAGTCGGGGGCCTCGGCGTCCGGCGTGGAGCGGATGAACCCGCCGACCTCGCCGACGTTGGAGGTCAGCGGCCCGCGGCCCTCGGTCTCGAAGCGCGCGACGTTCTCCGGCGTGAACGCCGAGATCAGCGACTCCCGCTCGGTGTGGAAGGTGATGATGCAGGTCGGGTGGTCCTGCAGGCCGCGGCCGACCGGCAGGTCCTGGCGGACCTCGATGCCGAAGGGCGCCAGCTCGGCGGCCGGGCCGATGCCCGACAGCATCAGCAGCACGGGGCTCATGATCGCCCCGGCGCAGACCAGCACCTCGCGCGCGGCGCGGTACGTCTGGACGTTGTTGTAGCGGAAGGTCTCGACGCCGACGGCGCGATCGCCCTCGAAGAGGATCTTGAGGACCTGGGAGTCGGTGACGAGGTCCAGGTTGGGGCGGTCGAGCACCGGATGCAGGTAGGCCTTGGCGTTGCTGCAGCGCCGCCCGTCGCGCTGCATCAGCTGGTAGCGCCCGACGCCCTCCCAGGTCGCGCCGTTGAAGTCGTCGTTGGCGGGAAGGCCGGCCTGCTCGCAGGCCTCCAGGAAGACCGGGCTGAACGGGTGGTTCGAGCGTCCGTCGGAGACCGTCAGCGGTCCGTCGCCGCCGTGGAAGGCGTCCGCGCCGCGCTCGTTGCCCTCGGCGCGGCGGAAGTACGGCAGGACGTCGTCGTAGCCCCAGCCGGTCGCGCCGTAGGCGGAGGCCCAGTTGTCGTAGTCCTCGCGCGGCCCGCGGGTGTAGCACATGCCGTTGATCGAGCTGGTGCCGCCGATGACCTTGCCGCGCGGGACCGTCAGGCTGCGGTCGTCGAGCCGGTCCTCGGTCTCGGTCGGGAAGTCCCAGTCGTAGCGCGTGTGGAAGACCGTGCCCGACGCCAGCGGCATCTGGATCTGCGGCGACTCGTCCATCGGGCCGGCCTCGACCACCAGCACGCGGACGTCGGGGTCCTCGGTCAGCCGGTTGGCCAGGACGCAGCCGGCCGACCCGGCGCCCACGATCACGTAGTCGTACATCTCGTCTCCTCCGTTGGGACAGCTAGGCGTTGATGAGCAGCACGCGGCCGCCCTTGGCCGCCGTGACGGCCGTCGTCGCGCCGTCGGGCGACAGCGCGACGTTCGTCGGGAAGCAGCCTTCCGGCAGCGCGATGGCCGCTCGCGGACGGCCGTCGGCCGCGAAGACCTGGACGTCGTGCGCGTCGGTCGCGGCGACGAGGACGGTGCCGTCGCCGGCGATGGCGAGGCCGTCGGGGTGGCCGCGGTCGAGCTTCGCGAGCGGCTCGGGCGCGCCGAGCCGCCCGTGGTCGTAGGGCAGCCGCAGGAGGCGCGCGGTGCCGGTCTCGGCGACGATCAGCGCGTCCGCGTCCGGGGTGAAGCCGAGGCCGTTGGGGTAGCGGATGCCGTCGGCCTCGACGGTGACCGCGCCGGTCGTCGGGTCCAGCGCGCGGACCGCGCCGCCGGGTCCTTCGGCGTCCAGCGCGGAGCCCTCGGGGTCGGTGAACCAGATGCGATGGTCGGGACCCACAACGCAGTCGTTGGGCGCGTGGAGGCCGTCGACGGCGACGTCGTCGACACGGCCGTCGGCGCGCAGCGCCTGGATGGACGGGACGGTGGGGCGCTCGGAGCGCGTCGGCGCGTGGCCGCCGCCCTGGGCGATCCAGATGGTGCCGTCGGGCGTCTGGCAGAGGCCGGTGGGGTTGCCGCCGGGCTCGGCGACGACGAAGGCGAGCGCCTCCGCCCCGCCCCCCTCGCGCGCCCCTTCCGCGTCCTCGCGCCCCACCGCGTAGATCAGCCCGCGCGACACGCTGACGACCAGCAGCCGGCCGTCGGCCGTCCACAGCGGCCCCTCGGTGAAGCCGAGGCCGGCGGCGGCGACGGCGATCGAGCGCGCGGCGCTCACGCCGCCAGCCCCGTCGCCGCCGCGCGGTCGCGCAGCGCGTGGACCTCGCGCAGCGCGCCCTCGCCCGGGTCCACCAAGAAGACCGCGCGGTCGGCCCCCATCGCCGCGTAGCGCTCCAGCGCCTCGACGCGCGCGAGCATGATCGACACCGGCCGCGGCCGGCCGTCGCCGGCGTCCACGCGCGCGTTGAGCTCGTCGATCCGCGCGCCCAGCGCGCCGAGGTCGCGCTGATGGCCGGGCATCCAGCCGTCGCCGAACGCCAGCACCCGGTCGAGCACGGTCGGCCCGCCGCCGCCGACCAGCACCGGTGGGTGCGGGGCCTGCGCGGGCTTGGGCCATGAGTAGATGGGGTCGAAGTCCACGAAGCGCCCGTGGTACTCGGCCCGCTCCTGGGTCCAGATCGCCTTCATCGCCTCGACGCGCTCGCCCAGGAGCGCCATCCGCGTGCGCGGGTCGGTGCCGTGGTTGCGCATCTCCTCGCGGTTCCAGCCGGCGCCGACGCCGAGGACGACGCGCCCGCCGGAGAGGTGGTCGAGCGTCGCGACCTGCTTGGCCATCAGGATCGGGTCGCGCTCGACCGGCAGCGAGACGCCGGTGCCCAGCCGCAGCACCGACGTCGCGGTGGCGGCGGCGGCCAGCGTGACGAACGGGTCGCACGTGCGGTAGTACTCGCGCGGCAGGTCGCCGTAGGGCGGCATCGGGTACGGCGTCGCGCGCGCCACGGGGATGTGCGTGTGGTCGGCCAGGAAGAGCGACTCGAAGCCGAGCTGCTCGGCCTCCTGGGCCAGCCGCACCGGATCGACGCCGTCGTCGGTGGCGACGATCCCGATGCCGAGCTTGAGGCTCACTCGCCGTCCGACGGCGTCGCGACGGGCTCGGGCTCGGGCTCCGGCTCGGGCGGCGCGGGCTGCTGCTGGCCGACCGGCACGACGCGGGTCTTGTCGAACACCCAGCCTTCGGGGCGCAGGGTCTCCGCGCTCATCCGCGGCTTCTGGCCCGGCCCGTAGTAGCGGCCGTCCATCGGCCACGTGAACCCCTCGAGCTCGTCGGTGCCCTTGCCCAGCACCGCGCCGGTCTTGTTGTAGTGGTCGTAGACCTTCTCCAGGCCGTAGCGCTGGACCGGGCAGACCTTCATGCAGACCGCGCAGCCGTGCGCCTGCGCGACCATCGGGAAGCAGCGCTCCGGCTTGATGGAGGCCTTGGTCACGCCGCGCTTCTCCTTGCGCGCCTTGGGGATCGCGCCCGGCGGGCAGCGCCGCACGCACAGCTGGCACTCGTCGCACAGCTTCGGGATCCCGTAGTCGACCGGCTGCCCGACCGCGACCGGCGCCATCGTCGTGATCAGCGCCAGCCGGCAGCGCGAGCCGGCCTGCGGGGTCAGCAGCTGGCCGTTGAGGCCCAGCTGCCCCATGCCCGCCTGCACCGCGTACTGGATGCAGATCGCCTCCTGGCTGCCCCAGTCGTTGGGCCGCGTCTCGTACCCGAGCGACTTGACGTACTCGACCAGCGGCGCGATGCGCGCGTTGACCTGGCCGTAGGCGCGGAACGCCGCGCGCTCGGCGCGCGAGCTCGGCGCCGAGTTGGTGGCCTTGAAGTCCTGCTCGAGGATGCAGATGATCATGTTGGCGCCCTCGGGCGGCGCCGGGTACTCCGCGAGGTGGTACTTGCCGTCGGCCTTCGCGAAGCCGACCTCGCTGATCCCCAGGCGCTTGCCCTCGGCCCGGATCAGCGCCGACAGCTCGGCCGGGGTGCGCTCCACCGCGCGGGCGGCGAGCGGCCGGTCACGGGCGGCGTCCAGCGCGCGGATCGCGCGGCGCAGCGCGGGGTACGGCGGGACGAGCCACGTCCACGAGTGCTGGATCGTCCAGAACATGGCCTCGTGGTGCATCTTGTTGAAGTCATGGAGGGGTCGCTCCTCGAACGCCCGCCGCTCGGCCTCCGGGTCGCGCAGCGCGCCGGCGTAGGACCGCAGCTCGGCCGGCGTCTCGATCTTCGTCTCCGGCCACACCGGCGGTGTGGCGAAGCGGCTCAGCCAGGCGGGCTTGGGCGGGATGTGGCGCATCCACGCGAACCGCTGCCCGGCCAGCATCGCCTTGCCCATCGCGACGGTGATCGGCCCGAAGAGGTGGTCGAGCGCCTCGACGACCCGCTCCTTGCTCCGGCGCGCGAACACGACCGGCGCGGCGTTGCTCCTGCGGCCGGCGCCCATCAGAGGTACAGCGCCTTCAGCACGGCCTCGTCGGCGCGCAGCTCCTGCGAGGTGCCGCCGCGCTCGACGCGCCCGCGGCGCATCAGGTAGGCGCGGTCGACGACCGGCAGCGCCATGTGCACGTGCTGTTCGACGAGCAGCACGCCGGCCCCCTGGTCGGCGGCCTTGCGCAGCGCCGCCAGCAGGCGGCGGACGATGATCGGGGCCAGGCCCATCGACAGCTCGTCGGCCAGGATCGTCTTCGGCTCGGCCGCCAGCACGCGGGCCAGCGAGAGCATCTGCTGCTCGCCGCCCGACAGCAGTCCGGCGCGCACGCCGATGCGCTTCTCCAGCTCGGGGAAGCAGGTCAGCGCCACGTCCGGCGCGCCCTGGCCGAGGCGGAGGTTCTCCATCACCGTCAGGCTCGGGAAGATCGTCCGCTCCTCGGTGACCAGCCCGAGGCCCTGCTGGCAGCGCCGGTGCACCGGCAGCCGGCAGACCGCGTCGTCGACCAGCACGTCGCCGGCCAGCGGCTTGATCGCCCCGGCCAGCGTCATCACGGTCGTTGACTTGCCGGCCCCGTTGGGCCCGGCCAGCAGCACCATCTCGCCGGCGTCCACCTGGAGGTCGAGGTCGCGGATGGCGGGCACGCCGTGGTAGCCCGCCGAGAGCCCTTCGGTCTTCAACAAGGTCATGGCGTGACCGATCGTAACCAGGTCCAGGGACTTCCGTCAACAGTAGTGTTGCCGAATCGATGACCTCGCCCGAGACCGAGATCCGCGCGGTGCTCGCCCGCTACGGCATGACGCTGGACCGTCGCGACTGGCCCGGGCTGCGCGCCTGCTTCCACGCCGGCGCCACGGTGGACTACGGCCGGCTGGTCCAGGGCACCGTCGACGACCTGCTCGCCTACCTGGCCGCCGAGACCGCGACGCTGGAGCAGACCATGCACCTGCTCTCGACGTGCGTGATCGACCCCGACGGCGACGACGCGGCCGCCGCCGAGACCTACTGCGTGGCCGAGCACCGCGGGCCGGCCGAGCACGCCTGGTGCCGCGGCCAGGTCACCGCGTGGGTGCGCTACCTCGACCGCTTCGAGCGCCGCGGCGGCACCTGGGCGATCGCGCGGCGCCGGGCCGTGGTCGAGTGGACGCGCGGCGGCTAGTGTCGTGATTCATGAATGAATCACGACACTAGGCCGCCCCGCGCGCCGCGTCGGCCACCGCGCGCACCGCGTTGCCGATCGCGGTCATCGGGTGCTCGTCCTCGTCGCGCACGGGATGGTTCGTGAACATGCGGTTGTGGCAGATCGCCACCGCCAGGCCGGACTCGACGTCGGCCCAGCCCAGCGACCCGCCGGCCCCCGGCTGGCAGATCACCGACGGGCGGTCGCCGATGCCCGCCTCGGCCAGCGGGTAGGGCCCGCCGATCCAGAAGCCGCCGCGGCCGATCAGCGGCACCAGGCCGAGGACCTCGTCGAACTCCTCGGGGTTGTCGCGCCGCGCCGGGAACGCGCGCACGCGCTCGGGGCTCAGCAGGCGCACGCCGTCGAGCTCGCCGCCGTTGGCCAGCATCGCCCAGAAGCGCGCCTCGGAGCGCGCGGTCGTGATCGCGCCGCTGGCGGGCAGGCACGCGCGCCGCAGCGTGCGGCTGGCGTAGATGTCGGGCGCGGTGAGCGACCCATAGGCCTTGCCGCGGCCGGGCGCGAGCGTGTCGGGCGTCGGCCCCGCGTAGGCGCCGACCAGCGCGGCCAGGCGCCCCTCCTGCTCGTCGGGCAGCCCGACCCACGTGTCGGCGCAGCCCAGCGGGTCCAGGATCTCCTCGCGCAGGAAGCGGCCGAACGGCCGGCCCTCGGGGTCGGTGCGCCGCACGACCTCGCCGAGCATCCACCCCATGCTGCGCGCCTGGTAGGTGCTGCGCTCGCCCGGCGGGTAGAGCGGCGCGAGGTCCGCGATCCCCTGGGCCATGTGGTCCCAGTCGGCCATCTCGGCCACCCCGGTCCCCTGCGGGATGTGCGGCACGCCGGAGCGGTGCGTGAGCACGTCGGCCACGCGCACGCCGTCCTTGCCGTGCGCGGCGAACTCCGGCCAGTAGCGCGCCAGCGGCGCGTCGTACTCGACCAGCCCGCGCTCGGCCTGGACGTGCACGGAGACCGTGGCCAAGGCCTTGGTCACCGAGAAGATCGGGAACAGCGTGTCCGGCCCGACCGGGCGGCCGGCCTCGGGATCGGCCTGGCCGGTCCAGGCGTCGACGATCAGCTTGCCGTCGAGGTAGGCCGCCACCTGGAGGCCGACCTCGCCGAGCTCCACGGCGCGATCGAGCGCGGCGCGGACCGGGGCGGGACAGAGGTCGCTGGGCTGGGTGCTCGACATGATGATGCAACACTAGCGTTGACGGACGCGGGACGGGATGGGATCGTCCCACGCCACCCAACCCGACGAAGGGGAAAGCAAGTGCATCGACTTGATGGAAAGGTCGCCGTCGTCACCGGCGGCGCGGGCGGCATCGGCCGCGGCGTGGCCGAGGCGATGGCCGCGGAGGGCGCCCAGGTGGTCGTGGGCGACCTCTCCGCCGAGGGCAGCGAGGCGGTCGCCGCGGCGATCGAGGCGGCGGGCGGCAACGCCATCGGCCGGCCGCTGGACGTGACCGACCGCGACAGCGTCGAGGCGCTCGTCGCCGAGGCCGAGCGCGTCTTCGGCGTTCCCAACGTGCTGTTCACCAGCGCCGGCATCGCGGGCGCGGGCGGCAAGCTCGGCCTACTCGAGCTGGAGGACGAGACCTTCCTCGACGTGCTCGACGTCAACGTGCGCGGCACGTTCACGATCGCCCAGGTCGTCGCGCGGCGCCTGGTCGCCGCCGAGAAGCCGGGCTCGATCGTCACGGTCGCGAGCACCGGCGCGTCGCGGCCGATGGTCGGCGCGCCCGCCTACCACACCTCCAAGGGCGCGATCGTGAGCCTGACGCGCGCGCTGGCCGTCAACCTCGCCGAGCACGGCATCCGCGCCAACTCGGTCGCGCCGGGCTTCACGATGAGCGAGATGATGAAGCCCCTGCTGGAGAACGAGGAGCGCCACCGCCAGCTGCTGGGCCGGATCTCGCTGTCGCGCTTCGGCTCCCCCGCCGACATCGGCAACGCCGCGGTCTTCCTGGCGAGCGACGAGTCGTCCTACATCACCGGCGAGATCCTGCACGTCGACGGCGGCGTCGTCGTCCACGGCTGGCTGCCCTCCTCCCCGCCGCGCCGGCACACCGTCGAAGGTGAGCCGACGCCGGTCGTGCCCTAGGGCATCACGACGCGGGCGCCGCCTCGGCGACGAGCTCCGGCTCGTCGTCGGGGGCACCGCCCAGGTAGCTGCGCACGACGGCCGGGTGCGAGCGCACCGCGTCGGGCGTGTCGAGGATCACCTCGCGCCCGAAGTCCAGCGCGAGCATGCGGTCCGAGACCGAGGCCACGAGCTGGACGTCGTGCTCGATCAGCAGCACGGCCATGTTCCACTCGTCGGCCAGGCGGCGGATGACGACCGCCAGCTCCTCGCGCTCCTGCTGGTCGAGGCCGGCGGCCGGCTCGTCGAGCAGGATGACCCGGGGGCCCATCGCGATCGTGCGGACGATCGCCAGCAGCCGCCGACGGCCGTAGGAGAGCTCGGAGGGCAGCTCGTGGAGCGTGTCCTGCAGCGAGAACTCGCGGATCGCGAACGCCGCGCCCGGCGTGAACGCCGCGGTCCGCGGCGCGGCGAGGTCGCGCACCCAGTTGCCCCAGCCGCCGGTGTCGCCGGCGACCAGCAGGTTCTCGGCCACCGACATGTCCTCGAACAGCTCCAGCGACTGGAACGAGCGCCCGACGCCGTTGCGCGACCGCTGACGCACCGAGAGCGCTCGGAGGTCCTCCCCGTCGAGGCTGAGCACGTCGGCGCTCGCCGCGGTGAACCCGGTGATCGCGTCGATCAGCGTGGTCTTGCCGGCGCCGTTGGGCCCGATGATGCCGAGCACCTCGCCCGACCTCAGGGTGAAGCCGATGTCCTCCACCGCGGTCACCGACCCGTACTTGACGGTCAGGCCCTCGACCCGCAGCGTCGTGTCCGGCGCGCGGCCCGCGCCCTCGTCCACCACGATCTCCGGGACGCGCGCCCTGCGGCGGTCCTCGCGCGACGCGCGGACGATCCCGAGCTTGCGGCCGAGCGCGCGCCCGTCGTCGATCATCACCTGCAACAAGCCGCTCGGCGCCCGCAGCAGCGCGACGAGCGTCAGCCCCGCGAAGATCACCGGGCCGTACTTCTCGGCGCCGGGCGAGATGTCGGCCAGGATGCGGCTGACGATGCCGCCGTCCTGGCCCGAGGCGCCGATGCCGGGGCCGGCGAGGTAGCCGACGCCGCCGATGACGGCCTGCGAGACGAACTGGATCGAGTCGAACGGGCCGAAGTCGTTGAACAGCGCCGTCGGGAACTGGACGATCGTCAGGATGCCGCCGAGCGCCGCGATGCAGGCCGCGTAGGAGAAGGCCATCAGCTTGGTCCCCTGGACCGCGATGCCCAACGACGCCGCGGCGCGCTCGTTGGCGCGCATGGCGACCATCCGCCGCCCGGAGGTGCCGCGGCGCAGGTTGGCCAGCATCACGCCGACGACGATCAGCAGCACCAGCACGAACAGCGCGAAGCGCTTGGGGTACAGGCCCGGGCTGAGGTCGAGGCCGAACACGTTCAGGAAGCCGATCGGCAGCCCGGCCTCGCCGCCGGTCCAGCTCGACCCGCGCAGCAGCAGCGCGTCGACGCAGACGCCCAGGCCGAGTGTCGCGATCGCCAGGCTGATCCCGCGCGCCCGCAGCGCGGGCAGGCCGACGACGACGCCGATCGGGATGCCCGCCAGCGTGCCGAGCAGGATCGCCGCCCAGAACGGGAGGCCCGCGACGACCAGCTTGGCCATGACCAGCGCGCCGAGGCCGGCGATCGCCCACTGCGCGAGCGACACCTGGCCCGCGTAGCCGGTGACCAGCACGATGCTCAGCAGCAGCACGGCGGTGACGAGCGAGACCGTCATCGCGCTGACCCACGGGTCCGAGAAGACGAACTGGATCAGCACGTACATGATGACCGCGAACGCGGCCAGCACCTTGACGTTGATCTGGCCGGCCGTGACGCGCGGCAGCCGCTCGCTGGCCTCGCTGCGCAGCGGGAGGCGACGGCCGCGCAGGACCACGACGAGGATGATCGCCACGAACGGCACCGCGGTGGCGATGCCGGCGACGTCGACGTAGCGCGTCGCCTCGGTCTGGCTGACGCCGATCAGCATGCCGCCCAGGAGCGTGAGCGGGAACGAGCGCAGGTTGCCGATGACGGCGGCGGCCAGCGCGGGCACGATCAGGTTGGTGGCGTTGTCGACCGACAGGCCGACGATCGGCGACAGCAGGATCCCGGCCAGGCCCGCCAGCGCGCCGCCGACGGCCCAGTTGATCGACGCGATCCGCTCGGGCGCCCAGCCCAGCGTGGCCAGCGCGGGCCGATTCTCGGCGATCGCCGACGTCGCCAGCCCGAAGCGCGTGTACTTGTAGAACGCCCACGTCGCCGCGGTGATCGCCGCGGCCGCGCCGATCAGGATCAGGCGGTCGGAGCCGACCGAGACGCCGAGCAGGTTCACCGCCTTGGTCGGCAGGAAGTCGCGCACCACGTAGGTCTTCTCGATCGGGTAGTGCAGCTTGGCCGCGCCCTGGATGAAGACGAGCGTCGCGAGCGTCGCGACCAGCCGCGTCAGGTTGCTGGCGTCGCGCAGCGGGCGCATCAGCGCGGCGTTGATCGCCCAGCCCAGGAACGTGGCGACGAGGACGCCGACGAGCGCGGCGGGGACGGCCGGCCACGAGGACTGCTCGCGCAGCTCCCAGAAGACGAACGTCCCGATCATGCCGACCGCGCCGCTGGCGAAGTTCACGACGTTGGAGGCGCGATAGGTCAGCACCACGCCGAAGGCGGCCAGCGAGTAGAGCGCGCCGGTCCCGGCTCCGAGCAGCGCGAAGAGAATGACGTCCGACATCGTGTACCTGCTCTCCTCGTTCGACGGAAATCAACGACCCCGCTGACGACCGGCCGTCACGCGGTCGCCGCCGGCCGACTGTAGTGCGGGCTCAACCCGAAGTCAACGCATTTGTTGATTCGACGCTCCGCCGCCCGCCCAGACCCCGTCCGCGGGCGCGGCGCCGTCCGCTCCGACCTCGCCCGGCAGCGGCTTGTACGCGTTCTTGTCGAACGGCCATCCGGGCGGGTTGATGAGCTTGCCGCTCATCGGCGGCTTCTCCCCCGGCCCGTAGGCGCGGCCGTCCAGCGGCCACACGTAGGTCTCCAGCTCGGGCGTGCCCTTGCCGAGCACCGCGCCGGTTCGCGCGTAGTGGTCCTTGACGGCGTCGAGGCCGTAGCGCTGGACCGGGCAGACCTTGATGCACACGGCGCAGCCGTGGGTCTGGGCGAGGATCGGGAAGCACCGCTCGGGCTTGATCGCGGCCTTCAGGACGCCGCGCTTGTCGCGCCGCGTCTTGGGGATCGCGCCCGGCGGGCAGCGCCGCACGCACAGCTGGCAGGCGTCGCAGAGCGCGGGGATGCCGTGGTCGACCGGCGCGCCGTGGCGGATCGGCGCCTTGGTGGTGATCAGCGCGATGCGCGAGCGCGAGCCCGACACGCGCGTCAGCAGCTGCCCGTTGAGGCCGAGCTGGCCGAGGCCCGCCTGCACCCCGTAGTGGATGGCGATGCCTTCCAGCGAGAACGCGTCGGTGCTGCGCGTCTCGTAGCCCAGGCCCTTCAGGTACTCGACCAGCGCGGCGACCTTCGGGAACAGCTCGCCGTAGCTGCGGAACGCGGCGCGCTCGGCCTTCGAGCTGGGCGCGGTCTGGGTCGCCGCCCAGTCCTGCTCCATGACGCAGACGATGATCGTGTCGTCGGGCTCCGGCGCCGGGTACTCGCCGAACGTGTACTTGGGGTCGGCCGCCGTGAAGCCGACGTCGCTGATCCCGATCCGCCGCGCCTCGTCGCGCACGAGCGTCGCCAGCTCGTCGGGGTCGGTGACCAGCGGCTCGCCCGCCGTCAGCGCGTCGGCCGCCCGGTGCAGCGCGCGCAGCCCGGCGACGAAGCGCGGGTAGGTCAGCAGCATCCACGGCCAGGCGCGCTCCAGCGCCCACATCACCGACTCCGAGTGCGTGCGCGTGAAGCTGTGCAGCGGGCGCTCCGCGTAGGCGCGCGCCTCGCCCTCCGGGTCGATCCTCGTGCCCGGGTAGGAGCGCAGCGCCGGCGGCGTCTCCGTGGACGCGTCGTCCCACACCGGCGTGCGCGACCAGCCGCCGAGGCGGGCGGGCAGGCCGGGCAGCCACCGCAGCCAGGCGTAGCGGTTGCCCGAGAACATGGCGAAGGCGAGCTTCTTGGTGAGCGGCGCGAGGCGCGGGTCCAGCCGCTCGATCAGCCGCTCCTTGGCGTTGCGGACGAAGATCGCGGGCCGGTGGTTGCGCGGCACGCGACGATGGCGCTCGGCCGAGACGGGAGGCATGGTCGTGGCGGTCCGCTCAGGCGTGAGCGACCATCAGGATCTCTTCGCGCGTGTATTGGTGGTCGGGATGCTCGGCGGCCAGGTGGGCCTGCACGTTGGCCACCAGCTCGTCCTCGTCGGAGCCTGTGATCCGCTCCCCGCACGGGCAGTCCAGCTTGGTCTTCACGATGCACCAGCTCCTTTCGCGGCGTTCGCCTTGCGGTACAGGTCGCCGATCGGGTACGGCGACACGACGTCGACGCCGCCGTCGAGCAGCAGGTTCTGCCCGGTGACGTAGGCCGAGAGGTCGGAGATCAGGAACAGCGCGGCGGCGGCGACGTCGCTGGGCAGCGCCGTGCGGCCGAGCGGCCCGAGGCCGGCCCACCGCGGGTAGTCGTCGCCGATGACCGCGCCCATGCGCGGCGTCCAGACGATGCCGGGCGAGACCGCGTTGACGCGCACGCCCAGCTCGCCCTGCTCGACCGCCGCGCTGCGCACCAGCGACAGCAGCGCGGCCTTCGCCATGCCGTAGAACGCGTGGTGCGCCGAGCCCGACATGCCGTCGTAGGACGAGATGTACACCAACGACCCGCCGCCGTCGGCGGCCATCGCCGCCGAGCCCAGGCGCGCGAGCAGGAGCGCGTGGCGCAGGTTGACGTGCTGCGACTGCTCCCAGTCGGCGAGCGTCGAGTCGATGATGTCGACGAAGCGGGCGCCGCCGACGATGTCGACGATCCCCGTGATCGGCCCGAGCGCCGCGCGGGCCTGCGCCAGCAGGCGCGCGAGGTCGTCCTCGTCGGCGATGTCGCCGACCAGCGCGACGCCGCCGACCTCGTCCGCGACGCCCGCGGCCAGCGCGGGCGTCAGGTCGACGCAGCCGACGCGCGCGCCGACCGCGGCGAGCGCGTGCGCGGTCTGGCGCCCGATGCCGGCCCCGGCGCCGGCGACCAGCACGCCGCGGCCGTCCAGGCGGCCCATCGCGGCGTAGTCCGGGACGGCCTCGGCGTCGGGCGGCGACGAGCTGTCGCTCATGCTCCCCCACCGCCCAGCAGCAGCACGACCGTGGCGTCGTCCTCGACGACGACCGGCACCGTCTCGACGCCCCGCCTCAGCCGCGCCTCGAGCGCGCTGCCGGGCGCCGGCTCCTCCAGCTCCACGTCGTAGCGCCGCACGCGGCTCTTGGACGGGAAGATCGTCCGCCCGCTCTTGATCTCGAACTCCCAGTGGTGCCAGGGGCAGGTGATGATCTCGCCCTCGCGCGTCCACTCGACCTCGAACGCCCCCGACGCGCGCGCCCGCGCCGCGCCGGTGCCCTTGATCGAGCCGCTGCACAGCGGCGCGCCCATGTGCGGGCAGTGGTTGCGCAAGGCGTAGAACTCGCCGTCGACGTTGAAGACGCCGATGCCGGCCCGCTCGGACTCGGGGTGCACGACGCGCACCGCCCCGGGCGGGATCTCGCGCGCGGGCCCGACGACGAAGCGCGTCATGCCGCCACCTCGACGCCGAGCGCGGCGGCCAGGCGCGGGATCGTCTCCAGCGCGTTGCCCGCGAGCACGCGCGCGGCGTCCTCGTCGCCCAGCCCTTCGGTCGCCTCGGCGCGCGTCGCGCCGTCCCAGTGCGGATGGTGGCTGCCGTAGATCGCCAGCGTGCCGGGCCGCGTGACGGCGACCAGCTCGGGGTCGAGCGTCTCGCCGTCCGGGCGCCCGTCGGTGTAGGAGCAGACGAACCGCGCGTAGCGCTGGACGAGCGTGCTCGGCAGCTCCTCGATCCACGGCACCTCGACCCGGCCGGCGCGCCAGTCGTTGTTCAGGCGCCACAGCAGCGTCGGCGCGAGGTCCAGGCCGCCGTCGCCGAAGATGAACCGCAGGTCGGGAAGCCGCTCGTAGAGGCCGCTGCCCATGACGCTGGCCATCTGCACGATGGCGGTCAGCGCGCGCAGCGTGTCGGCCTCGGCCCAGTGCACAGGCTGGCCCGCGACCGAGTGCCACATCTCGGCGGCGTTGGCGAGGTCGTCCTGGACGTAGACCGGAAGGCCGTGCGCGGCGGCCGCCTCCCAGATCGGCAGGTACTGCTCCTCGCCGAAGTGCGCGAACGCGCGCAGCCCGACCGCGACCTGCACGAAGCGCGGGTTCCCGGCCCAGCGCTCGATCTCCCGGACCGCGCCCTCGACGTCGGTCACCGCGACGCGGATCGACCCGTAGAAGCGCTCGTCCGCCGAGCCGTCCAGGAACGCCTCGGCCAGCCAGTCGTTGGTGGCGGCGGCGACAGCCGTGGCGTGCAGGCGGTTGGGCAGGATGCCGCGGGTCAGCGGCGTCAGGATCGCCGCGTCGACGTCGCCGGCGCCGAAGACCGCCTCGGCGACGCGCTCGGGATCGCCGGCCGCGGCGAGGTCCGCCACCTCGTCGATCGGCGTCTCCCAGAGCCGGCCCAGCGGCGTCGGCAACCCCATGTTGTGGTCGCGCCACGGCCCGGGCAGGCGCCGCAGGTACTCCTCGGTGGAGATCGACGGGTGCACCGCCGCGTCGACGACCATCAGGCGTCGACCTCGTCGTACGGGCCGCCGGGGCGGGTCGCCGGCAGGTTGTAGAACTCGCGCGCGTTCTCGCTCATGATGCGGCCGCGCAGCGCGTCGTCGACCGCGGGCGGGAGCGCCACGTCGGGGTCGTCGAAGTCGTAGTGCGGGTAGTCGGTCGCGAACATCAGCAGCTTGTCGGCCTCGGCCGCGCGCAGGTAGGCGGCCAGCTCCTTGGGCCGGACCGCGCTCTCCAGCGGCTGGCTGGAGAAGCGGACCTGGTCGCGCAGGCACTCCAGCGGGCTCTTGGTGGCCTCGGCCAGGAAGCCGCGCTTGGCCTCCCACTGCCGGCTCATGCGGGCGATCAACGGGCGGTGCCAGAGGAAGCCGCCCTCCACGAACACCACCTTGAACTCGGGCAGCCGCGCGAACGTGCCGGCCGTGATCCAGCTCGTCAGGTGCGCGGCGTACTCCAGCGGGTGCGAGATCGCGTGGTACTCGAAGTACGTGGTGAAGCGCCCGGTGGGCGTGATCCCCATCTGCAGCCGGTTGCTCTCGTTGAAGTGCATGGCGACGGGCAGCCGATGTCGCGCCGCCGTCTCCCACAGCGGGAGGTAGCTGGGGTGGCCGAACGGGCGGTCGCCGTCGGGCTGGATCAGGATCTGCCGGAAGCCCTCGTGCCCGGCCCAGCGCTCGATCTCGGCGATCGCGCCGGGGACGTTGTCGACGGGGACGCAGATCGAGCCGAAGAAGCGCAAGTTGTCCTCGTTGAGCCACGTCTCGGCCTGCCAGGCGTTGAGGCCGCGCATGATCGCGAGGTTGACGGCCGGGTCCGCGCCGACGCCGACCAAGGGCGTCATGAACCCGAAGTCCATCTTCGCCTCGCCCCAGAGCTGGCGCTTGACGGTCTCCTTGTGCGTGCCGGGCACCTCGCCGTCCGGGCCCCACGCGTCCTGGCGCAGGCCCTCGCCGAGCAGCAGGTAGCACGACCGCGGGATCAGCCGCCGGAGGTCCTTGCGCATGACCGTGTCGAGGACGTCACGCGGCATGAAGTCCACGAGCGTCGCGGGCATCGGCGTCAGATGGACGTCGCAGTCGATCCTCTTGACGGCGACGCGCCGGGCGGACGCGGCCGGCGCGGCCACTTGCAGGTCGGTCATTCCGCGACGCTAACGCATCGCCACGGCTGTTTCAACATCTTTGTTGACGGAGCGCCGAACGCCGACTACCGTCGTGGCGATGACGGTGCGGGAGATCGAGACCGAGGTCCTCTCGGTGGATCGCGAGGCCGACGGCGTGCTCTCGCTGCGGCTCGGGCCGACCGGCGCGGACGCGCTTCCGCCCTGGGAGCCCGGGGCGCACGTGGATCTCCTGCTCGGCGGGGACCTCGAGCGCCAGTACTCGCTGTGCGGCGCGCCGGAGGCGCGCGACGCGTGGCGGATCGCCGTCCTGCGCGAGCCCGAGAGCCGCGGCGGATCCGCGTTCGTCCACACCTCCGTTGCCGCTGGTGACCGGCTGACGGTCCGCGGCCCACGCAACCACTTCAACCTGGTCGAGGCCGACGCCTACCGGTTCGTCGCGGGCGGCATCGGCATCACGCCGATCCTGCCGATGCTCGCCCGCCTGTCCGCGGAGGGACGCCCGTGGCGGCTGCTCTACGGCGGCCGGCGGCGTGGCTCGATGGCCTTCGTCGACGAGCTGGCCGCGCTGGGCGGCGACGTCGTGCTGTGGCCACAGGACGAGCATGGGCTGCTGGACCTCGACGCCTTCCTCGGCCCGCCCGCCGACGGCACCGCGATCTACTGCTGCGGGCCCGAGGGGCTGCTGGCGGCCGTGGAGGCCCGCGCCGAGCGCTGGCCCGCGGGCGCGCTGCACCTGGAGCGCTTCGCGCCCAAGGACGGTGCCCTGGAGGGCGCCGCCACCGCCTTCGAGGTCGTCCTCCAGGAGAGCGGGATCACGATCGCCGTCGGCCCGGACGAGACGATCGCCGACGCGATCGAGGCCGCGGGCGTCGACGTCGACACGTCGTGCCGCGAGGGCACCTGCGGCACGTGCGAGACCGCCGTGCTGGAGGGCGTGCCCGACCACCGCGACTCGGTGCTCAGCGCGAGCGAGCAGGCGTCGGGCGAGGTCATGATGATCTGCTGCTCGCGCGCGCGGACCCCGCGGCTGGTCCTCGACCTGTAGGTCTTGGTCAGCCCGCGGGCGTGCGCGGCGGCCAGCCGGCCGGGTCGCTGTTGCCGGCCTCGGCGACGAGCCGGCGCAGCCGCTGGTGGCGCGGGTCGTGCAGGTCGGCGGCGAAGGCGGCGTCGTCCAGCAGCCTCCGGGCCAGCGCGGCCAGGCCGGTGGACGGCGGCGCGCCGGCGTCGCGCGCCAGGTCCTCGACGTCGTCGGCGAAGGACGGCCGCAGGTCGCCGCGCGGGCGCGCCATCCCGCGCAGGACCGCGGCGCTCAGCCGCAGCTCGCCGCCGCCGGTGCGCGCGGCGTCGCGCACGGCGCGTTGGACGACGGCGATGGCACGGTCGCCGTCCCCGTCGGACGACGACCCCGTCCCGGCCGGCAGCCCGAGCGCCTCCGCGAGCATCGGCCGGCTCTCCAGCGCGCTGAAGCCCGCGCGCAGCGCGGTCAGGTCGTCGGCGCCGTCGCTGAACGGGCGGCTGGCGTTGATCCACAGGCACACGACCTTGAAGGTGGCGAGCACGGCGAAGTAGCGCAGGGCGACGGGTGGCACGTCGCGCTCCATGCGCTCCTCGTAGCGTCGAACCAGCGCGTCGGGCTCCCACAGGCCGCAGGCCAGGCCGTTGGTGCGCAGCGCCGGAGAGCAGGCGGCGCCGAGGTCGTAGAGCGGGTCGCCCAGCTCGGCCAGCTCCCAGTCGAGCACCGACGCGATCCGCTCGCCGACGATCACCACGTTGCCGACGCGGTAGTCGCAGTGCGCCAGGCGCGGCGCGACCGGCGCCGGGGCCGTGCTCGCGAGCCAGGCGTCGGCGTAGGCCAGCAGCGGGTCGTCGGCGAACGCCGGCGCGGCGCGGAGCACCTCGGCCCACCGCCGGTGCTCGCGCACGGCGTGCGGCGCGCCGCCGTCCAGCGGCTGCCCGAGCGCGGCGGCCGCCGGCTCGGGCCGCACGCGGTGGACCGCGCACAGGCAGGCCAGGAAGTCCTCCGCCAGCGGGCCGTTGGGCGGATGGCCGGCGAGGTACTCGCGCCCGGACCGGCTGAACGGGTCGGGCACGTCGCCGGGCTGGTAGTCGGTGATGTAGCCCTCGCGTCCCAGCACCTCCGCCGGGACCTCCCAGAGCGCGTGCGGCGCGGGCACCTCGGTCGCCTCCAGCGCGCACAGGAGCGCGTGCTGCTGCGCGACGCTCGTCATCCCCGCGAGCGGCCCGCCCTCCGGGTGGAGGTGCAGCACGACGTTCATCGCCCCGCCGCCGTCGTCCAGCCGAACGCGGACCGACGTGGCGGACCGCCCGCCGCCCAGCGGGGCGAACTCGGTGACGCGGCAGACGTGCCCGCACGCGTTGAGGTGCGCCTCGAGCCGGCGCGCGGACGCCTCGAGGTCCATCAGCCCGTCAGCGTCGGGCGGTAGGTGTAGGACCTGCTCCGGGAGATCGCCAGCTCGAAGATGCCGGTGCCGGCCTCCTCGCCGACGCGGCAGGAGCAGAGCTTGTCGGTCAGCGCCAGCGACATGTCGCGCAGCACGACGGACTCGCCCAGCGCCATCCGCTCGTGCTCGACGTGCAGCGCGCCGCGATCCTGGCCGTGCCAGCCGCCGTATCCCGCCGGCGCCATGTAGATCCCGGGCGCCAGCGCGGCCCAGTCGACGTCGATCGCCTCGCCGGTGGCCAGGCGCGCGCGGACGCGGCCATCGGTGAACTCGCCGCGCGCGTCCGTGCGCAGGTCGTGCTCGACGGCGACGATCGGCTCCGGCGCGCCGCCGCCCTCGGGCAGCACCGCGCCGTCGACATGGACGGGTCGTCCGTCGCGGCCCTCGTTGTAGAGCACGGCGATGCAGCGGTCCTCCAGCTGGGCGCCGCCCCAGAGGTGCAGGCCGAGACGCTCCTGCGTGCGGCGCACGCCCCACGAGCGGTCGCGCATCCCCCACCACCCGGCGACGTCGTGCACGACGCCGTCGACGCGCAGCTCGCCCTCGTAGCGGCCGGGCTGGAAGAAGTGCGAGAACTCGGTCGGCGGGCCGTCGGCGTGGGCGACCGCGATCGGCTCGACGAGGTACGGCTGGGCGCGCGCGGTGTAGACCACGTCGAGCGAGAAGCCCTCCACGCCGCCGTTGACGACCAGGCGCCAGCGGCGCAGCGGCTCCAGGACGTCCCAGGTCAGCGGGCCGATCGACGTCGGCGCCTCGCCCGGGCCGACCCGCCGCGCGACGCGCAGGTTGCGCTGCTGGCCGTCGACGACCAGGCATGCGTAGCCGTCCATGACGCCGGCGTTGGCGTAGCGGCCCGCGCCGAGCACCAGCGACGGCCCCGGGCCGGGCGCGTGCAGGTTGAAGTAGAACCGGTCGAACCAGCTCGGCGACCGCTCGGCGACCTGCGCGAACGGCCGCGCCAGCTGGTGGACCAGCAGGTCGTCCGCGCCGCTGAGCGCCGTCCCGGCGGTGACGGCCTCAGACGTCAAAGGCCAGCCGCAGCGCGCCGGGGCCCCAGAGGGCTCCGGTGGCCACCATCGTGACGGGCTCGGTGATGCGCGGGCGCTTCAGCGTCTGGGTCAGCACCTCGATCGCGACCTCCATGTCGGAGCGCGCCATGTGCTGGCCGAGGCACTTGTGCAGGCCCCAGCCGAACGGCATGCGGCCCTTGACCTCGCGCCGCAGGTCGAAGCGGTCCGGGTCCTCGAACTTGTCGGGGTCGCGCGTCGTGCCCATCGGGTTCCAGCGGACGATCGTGCCCACCGGCAGCGCGACGCCGTCGAGCACGACGCCCTCCTCGGCGACCACGCGGGCGATGCCGAGGATCACCGGGTAGAAGCGCATGCCCTCCTCGACGGCGGCGGGCACGAGCGAGGGATCGGCGACGACCTCGTCCCACGCCCCGCTCTCGATCAGCGCCCGGACGATCGAGACCGTCTGGTTGCGCGTCGTGAAGTGCGCGGCCTGCAGGAGCGTGACGAGGCTCCAGACGATCTCGCGCTCGGTCATGACGCCGGTGCGCTCGTACTCGACGAGGTCGTCGATGAAGTCGCCGCGCCGGTCGTCCCTGCGGCCGGCGATCAGCTCGGCGGTGTAGTCCGACAGCGACTGCAGCGCCGCCTCGATGCGCGGCACGACCGGCTCGAGCGGGAACGAGTTGATCAGCGCGAAGTCCAGCGTGACGCGCTCGAAGATCGGCACGTCCTCGACCGGCACGCCGAGCGCGCGGCAGAGGATCTCGACCGGGTAGTTGTGGGAGAAGTCGCCGACGAGGTCGCACGCGCCCTTCTCCACCCAGGCGCCCATCAGCTTGTTGGCCGCGTCCCGGTACATGTCGCGCTGGCGCTCGACGGCGCCGGCGGCCAGCGGCGGCGTGAGCAGGCGGCGGTGGACCTTGTGGTGCTCGCCGCGCAGCGCGGTCATCTTGCCGTTGGACAGGTACTCGACGAGCAGCGGGCCCGCGCCCATCGACTTGAAGTGCCCGGCGTCGGGGTTCGTGATCCGCTTGTCGGACAGGATGACGCGGCCGTCGTCGTAGGCCATCGTCTCGATGCCCTGACGGGTCCGCATCAGGCGACCGCCGCGCGGATCGCTCTCGCGGACGCGGCGCACGCACTCGAACGGGTTCTGGATGTACTCGTCGGTCGAGGTGTCCAGGTACGGCAGCTCGACCTGATCCAGCGGGACAGCTTCAGCGGTGGTCGTCACGGCTCACACGCTATGCCTTGGGACGACTACTGTCAACACATGTGATGACGGGAGTCCTCACCCGTGCGATCGGGGGCCGCCCGGCGGTGGCGTACCAGGGCCGCTCCATCAGCCGCTCGTACCACGGGGTGCCCATGCTCGCGACGACCGCGGGGTCGCGCACGGCGTCGCGGTCGACGAGGTCGTGGACGGCCAGGCGCGTGCAAGGCGGCCCGGCCAGCGGGTCCAGCGCCCAGCGCCGGATGCGCCGCCAGCCGGGCGTGGCGAGCAGCAGCGGCGCGTGCTCCCGCTCGTAGTAGTCGTCCAGCTCCGCGCGCTGCGCGGCGTCGGGCGGCGCGAACGCGATGACCATGACCGGGCCGTCGCCACCGGCCGCGCCCCGGTCCGACAGCGGCGTCGCCCGGTAGGCCCCGGTCGCCGCGTCGTCGCCGGCGAGCCCGAGCCGCCGCGCCCACGCGGCGCGCTCGGGCAGCGCCCCGGCCGCCGTCGCGGGCCGCAGGATCCACAGCTCCGCGCGGTCGCGGCGCACGCCGCCGAGCGCGACCTCCGCGCCGTCGAGGTCGGCGCCCGCGAGCAGCGCCTCGGCCTCGGGCAGCGCGGCGCGCGCGAACGTCGCGTAGACCACGTCCAGCTCCATCCTCACGCTCCGAGCGTCGTCAGCGACATGCCGCCGTCGAGCGCGAGCACGGTCCCGGTGAGGAAGCTCCCGGCGGGCGAGGCCAGATAGACGATGGCGCCGAGGAGGTCGTCGGGCGTGCCCATCCGCCCGGCGGGCGTGCCGGCGAGCAGCGTGTCCGTGTACTCGGCGGGCATCCGCTCGCTCAGCTCGGTGCGGAAGACGCCGGGCGCGATCGCGTTGCACGCGACGTCCGGCCCGAGCATCAGCGCCAGGTGCCGCGTCATGTGGTGCATGCCGCCCTTGCTGGCCACGTAGGAGTAGTTGTCGCGCCGCGGGACGCCGAGGCCGCTGACCGACCCGATGTTGATCACGCGCGCCGGGGGCCGGCGGCGCGCCGCGGCGCGCAGGCTCGGCACCAGCATCCGCGTGAGGTGGAAGACCGCCTTGAGGTTGAGGTCGACGACCGCGTCCCAGACCGCGTCGTCGTGCGCCTCCAGCGGCGCCGCGATCGTCGTCCCGGCGTTGTTGATCAACACGTCCAGGCCGTCGTCGCCGACGCGCGCGGCGACCGCGTCGGCCAGCGCGCGGCAGCCGGCCTCGGTGCCCAGCTCGGCATGGAGCGGGACGCAGCCGGCGCCGGCGAGGTCCCGTGGCCCGTCGGGCGCGCGCGAGGTGACGAGCACGCGCGCGCCGCGCTCGGCCAGGCCGACCGCCGTCATCCGCCCCAGGCCGCGGGAGCCGCCGGTGACCAGCACCGTGCTGCCCCGCACGTCGAACGACGGGATCAGACGACCCCGACGCCGTTGGCGAACTGCTTGACCTCCAAGAACGCCTCGACGCCCTCGATGCCGCCCTCCCGGCCCATGCCGGACTGCTTGTAGCCGCCGAACGGCTGCGTCGGGCAGCACCCGAAGCCGTTCCAGGAGATCGCGCCCGCGCGCAGCCGGACGCCGATGGCGAAGGCCCGGTCGCGGTCGTGGGTGAAGATCGCGCCGGCCAGCCCGTACTCGGAGGCGTTGGCGATGGCGATCGCCTCGTCGACGCTGTCGTAGGGCATCAACACGGTGACCGGCCCGAAGGCCTCCTCCTGGACGATCCGCATCTCAGGCGTCACGTCGGCGATCAGCGTCGGCTCGTAGAACCAGCCCGTCAGCCCCTCGGGCCGCCGTCCGCCGGTGACGATCCGGGCGCCCTCGGCGCGGGCCGAGTCGACCAGCGCGGCGACGCGTTCGAGCTGCCGCTCGGAGACCAACGGCCCCTGCGACGTCGTCGCCAGGTCGGCGTCGCCGATGCCCTGGGCGGCGTAGAACCCCGCCAGCGCCGCCTCCCACTCCTGGTAGCGCGCGGCGGGCACGAGGATCCGCGACAGCAGCGTGCAGATCTGGCCGCTCATGCCCAGGCAGCCGGCGAACAGCGTCGGCAGCGCCTCCGCCGGGTCCATGTCCTCCAGCATGATCCCCGCCGACTTGCCGCCGAGCTCCAGGGTGACGCGGGTCAGGTTGGCCGCGGCCGACGCCATCACCGCGCGGCCCGTGGCCGAGCTGCCGGTGAAGCTGACGTGGTCGACGTCGGGATGGGCGACGAGGCGCTCGCCGACCTCGCGACCCGCGGGCAGGAAGCTGATGACGCCCCCGGGCAGCCCGGCCTCGGCGCACGCCTCCGCGAGCACGAGCGCGCCGAGCGGCGCGTTGGGGTCGACCTTGACGACGACCGTGCAGCCGGCCATCAGCGCCGCGCCCGCCTTCGTGGCGGCCAGCAGCACCGGGGCATTCCACGGCACGATGCAGACGGCGACGCCGCCCGGCTCGCGCAGCACGACGACGCGCGAGCCCATGCCGGTGCGCTCCTGGTGGGACCGCTCGGCCAGCTCGCCCGCCAGCGACGCGTTGTCGCGCAGGATCGCCGAGAACAAGGGGTTGATGGCCTCGGCGAAGCCGCGCGGGATCCCGAGGTCGGCGATCGACGCGCGGATCACGTCGTCGGCGCGGGCGTCGAGCCGGTCGGCGATCGCGTTGACGATCGCGGCGCGCTCGTCGTAGCTCATCCGCGGCCACGGCCCGTCGTCGAACGCGCGGCGCGCCGCGGCCACCGCGGCGTCGGCGTCGGCGACCGTCGCCTCGGCGACGTGGGCGATGACGCTGCCGTCGGACGGGTTGGTGACCTCGATGACATCGCGGTCGGGACGCTCGGTCCACGCGCCGCCGATCAAGATGCTGTCGATGCTCTGGATGGTGCCGGCCATGGGGCCGAGGCTAGCCCGGCCCTCGAGCGAAGTCAACGTAGGTGTTGAAACCAGTCGACCGACCGCTAGGCTCTCCCCATGGAAGACGGGCTGATCGTCATCTCGATCGACGTGGCCGACGGCGCCGAGGCCGCCTACCACGCGTGGCACCAGGCGCACATCCGCGAGGTCGTCGACGCCGTGCCGAGCATCGTGGGCGCCCGGCGCTACACGCTCGGCGCGCCCGAGAGCGCGGCGCCGCCCTCCCCCACCTCACGCTTCCTGGCGCTGTACGCGGTGGCCGGCGGCGACGTCGCCGCCGCCCGCGCCGCGATCGCCGCCGCGTCGGCCGAAGGGCGCGTCACGCCGCCCCCGCCGGGCGTCGTCGCCGGCGCCGTCACGCTGCCCTACGAGGCCGCGGCGCCCATCGTCGACTGATCTTTCAACAGTTGCGTTGACCGTAGTATGGTCCCGCTCGACTACGACGACGGAGGACCTGGGTTGGCTTTCTTCACCCTCAGCGACGGCGGCCGCGTTCGGTACGAGATCATCGGCAGCGGCGTGCCGATCGTGGTGACGCCCGGCGGCACCGCGGGGCTCGACGAGCTCTGGCCGATGGCGCACGAGCTGTCCCGCCACTACCAGGTGCTGCTGTGGGACCGCCGCAACACCGGCCGGTCGGACATCTGCTTCGACGGCCCCTCCGAAGGGCAGATGTGGCGCCAGGACCTGGCCGAGCTGGTCCAGGGCCTCGGCCTCGGGCCGCTGCACGTGCTCGGCGGCTCGGGCGGCTCGCGCATGTCGTTGTTCTTCGCGATCGGCCACCCCGAGCTGGTCCGCAAGCTGGTGGTGTGGAACGCCGTCGGCGGCTGGTTCGCCGGGGCGATCCTCGCCGGCGGCCGCTACACGCCGATGATCCGCGCCGCGTGGATCGGCGGGATGGAGGCGGTCGCCGAGGTCCCGCAGATGGCCGAGCTCATCGCGGACAACCCGCGCAACCGCGAGCTGCTGCTGGCCTGGGATCCGATGGACTTCATCGCGCGGATGAAGGAGTGGGCGCGCTTCTACCTGCCCGAGGGCGACAAGATCCTCACGGGCGGGATGACCGAGGAGCAGCTGAGCGGGCTGCCGATGAAGACCCTCATCTTCCAGGGCGGCGACGACAGCCATCCGCCGGAGCTGTCGGAGGAGTACCACCGCCTGATCCCCGACTCGCGCCTGATCGCGCCCGCGCGTTGGGACAGCCACGACTGGTGGTCCCTGTGGACCAAGAACGAGCACTTCGCCGTCTGGCGCGAGCTCGTGCCCGAGATCGTCGAGTTCCTGCAGGAGGACTGAGCCCATGAGCGACTTCACCAACAAGGTCGGCCTCGTCACCGGCGCCGGGACCGGCATCGGCCGCGCGAGCGCGATCGCGTTCGGCGCCCGCGGCGCCGCGGTCGGCGTCCTGGACGTCCGCGCCGAGGAGGCCGCCGAGACCGCGCGGCTGGTCGAGGCGGCCGGCGGCCGCGCGCTGCCCGTCACCGTCGACGTCGGCGACGAGCCGTCGGTCGCCGCGGCCGTCAGCGCGGTCGTCGACGCGTTCGGCGGCCTCGACTTCGCCCACAACAACGCCGGGATCATGGGCGCCAACGGCCCGCTGCAGGACCTCGGCCTCGAGGAGTGGGACCGGATGCTGCGCGTCAACCTGACCGGCGTCTTCCTCTGCATGAAGCACGAGCTGCCGCACCTCGTCGCGCGCGGCGGCGGGGCGATCGTCAACACGTCGTCCAACGCCGGCCTCCACGCGGTCCCGAACATGCCCGCCTACGTGGCGAGCAAGCACGGCGTGGTCGGGCTCTCCAAGGCCGCCGCCGTCGACTACGGCAAGCACGGCGTCCGCGTGAACGCGCTCTGCCCCGGCTCGACCCAGACGCCGATGCTCGAGGCCTACACCCACGGCACCGACGGCGTCGCGCAGCGCGTCAACGCGATCCCGCTCGGCCGCCTCGGCCGACCCGAGGAGCAGGCGGCCGCCGCCGTCTGGCTGTGCTCGGAGGAGGCGTCGTTCGCCACCGGCATCTCGATCTCGCTCGACGGCGGACGACGGGCATGAGCGCCGTGGCCTCCCGGCCGGGCTTCGACGCGCAGACGTTCCGGCAGGTGCTCGGCCACTACCCGACCGGCGTGTGCGTCGTCACCGCGATCGTCGGCGGCCGGCCCGCCGGGATGGCCGTCGGCTCGTTCACCTCCGTGTCGCTGGACCCGCCGCTGGTCGCGTTCCTGCCCGACCGGTCCTCGACGAGCTTCCCGAAGATCCGCGCGGCCGGGTCGTTCTGCGTCAACGTGCTCGGCGCCGACCAGGAGGACGTCTGCCGCGCGCTGGCGGCCAAGGTGGAGGACAAGTTCCGCGACGTGCCGTGGGCGGCCGGCCCGTCGGGAAGCCCGGTGCTCGACGGCGCGGTCGCCTGGATCGACTGCGACCTGGAGAGCGTCGCCGAGGCCGGCGACCACTACATCGTCCTCGGCCGCGTCCGCGACCTCGACGTGCACCAGGGCAGCCTGCCGCTGCTGTTCTTCAAGGGCGGCTACGGCAGCTTCACGCAGCCGTCGCGCGCGGCGGTCGCGGAGTTCGACCTGGTCGCGCAGCTGCGCCTCGTCGACCTCGCGCGCGGGCCGATGCAGCGGCTCGCCGACGAGCTGCGGGTCGAGGTGCTGGCCGTCTCGCTCGTCGGCGAGGACCTGGTCGTCCTCGGCAGCGCCGGCGAGCCGCGCCTGCGCCCCGAGCCGACGCGCCTGGGCCAGCGGATCCCGCACATCCCGCCGATCGGCGGCGTCTTCGTCGCCTGGGCGGATGAGCCGGAGGTCGACGCCTGGCTGGCGCGCGCGCCCGAGCCGTCGCCGGAGCGGGACGCGGTGCTGCGCGCGGGGCTGGAGCGCGTGCGCTCGCGCGGCTGGTCGATCGCGGTCGACCACCCGCGGGTCCGCGAGGTCGAGGCGGCGGTCTTCCGCCACGGCGACGGCCCCGACCGGAACCGCTCGCTGGTCGCCGACGTGCTGTCGAGCGTCGTCGGGTCCTACGAGCCCGCCGCGTTCGACGGCCTGACGGCCCCGAGCAACATCATGGCCCCGGTCCGGGACGCCGGCGGCGGCGTGCCGCTGGCGCTCGCGCTGTACGGGCTGCCGGACGCGATGGGCGCGACCGAGGTCGCGGGCTTCGCCGAGCGCCTGACGAGCGCGGCGGCCGCGATCGGCGCGGTGCTGCCGCCGGCGTGAGCGCCGGCGGCGGGACCGTCGTCTGCCGCGGGGCGTTCGCCTGGAGCCTGCGCGCAAAGCGCTAGCCGAGACCGTCGTCAACCTGTATGTTGACGGTCACGATCCCCCACGGAGAGGAGACCGCGTTGAAGCGGGTCATCACGGGCGTCAACGACGAGGGCAAGTCCTACGTCGTGTCCAGCGAGGAGCTCGAGGTCGAGCTGTTCATCGACGTCCACAACTTCACCCCGGACCACGTCCGGTCGATCATCGGCGACGTCGAGGACGGCACCACCGCCGAGTGGCTGGAGCCGCCCGCGGGCGGCATCAAGATCATGTACATCGCGCACACGCCGGTGTCGCAGATGACCGGCCCGCCGCCGGACCTGCCCGGCCTCGACGAGGAGGGCTTCCACACGACGCGGACCTTCGACGTCGACTACGTCACGCACGGCGAGCTGACGATGCTGCTGGACACCGAGAAGGTCGTGCTGCGCGGCGGCGACGTCGTCATCCAGCAGGCCACGCGCCACGCCTGGCGCAACGAGAGCGAGGAGCAGGCCGGCCTCCTCGCGATCCTGCACACCCCGGCCTGACGCCGGGGCGTCAGGCCGCGGGCGCCGCGGTCGGCTGCCGCGAGCGCACCGGCACCGGCGCGCCGCCTGACGGCGGCGCG
>NZ_DASRZV010000035.1:0-224530 GCF_035685985.1 Baekduia sp. | reverse complement strand
CGGCGTGACCGCCGTGTCCCGGACGATCGCCAGCGCCCACGGCGCCTCGCTGACCGCCCGGCTCACCGCGACCGCGCGCAAGACGCTGGCCCGCAAGGGCAAGCTGACGGTCAAGCTGACCGCCACGTTCACCCCCAAGGGGTCGAGCACGGCCCAGCGCGTCACCAAGACGGTGACGATCAAGACCAAGAAGAAGTAGGACCCGCCGCGACGAGCGGAGTCCCGCTGCCCCCGGCGCCTCAAGGCGCCGGGGGCGGTGGGTCATGCGCCGCCGAGGTCGAGCTCCATGAGCACGTCGACCATGGCCTGGCCGAACTGGACGACGGGCCGCTCGTCGGTGACGGCGAAGCCGAGCGACGCGTAGAGGCGGCGAGCGTCGGCCAGGGCGTCGACGGTCCAGAGCGACAGCCGCGAGAAGCCGGCGTCTCGCGCGTAGGCCACGCACCGCTGCGCCAGCGCGCGGCCGATGCCGTGGCCGCGGTGACCGGGCAGGACCAGCAGCGCACGCAGCTTGGCGACGCCCTCGTCGTCGCCCCGCGCGCAGAGGACGCACCCGACGCGCTCGCCGGTCCGCGCATCCACGGCGATCCACCCGGCGAGGGGCGCCGCGGCGACGATCCCGGCGACCTGCCGCTCGAACGTGGCGTCCCATCCGTGCTCGCGCGCGTAGACCTCGCCGTGACGCGCGACGATCCACGGGCCGTCCGCGTCGCCGGCCTCGCGCAGCGCGAACGCGGTCACGCGGGCCTCAGACGGTGATCGCCTTGGGGGCCTGGCCGAGGCGGCGGCGCTCCTCCTCGAGGACCGCGTTGGCCTGCTCGGTGCCGACGTAGGGCAGCAGCAGCGCGAAGATCAGCTCGGGCAGCAGCGCAGGAAGCTCCTCGTAGCGCCCGGAGACGACCCGTGCGTAGATGACCTCGTAGATCCCGCCGACGAGCGTCTCGGCGACGACCGGCCCGGGCCTGCGGCTCTTGGGCAGCTCGGCCGCGGCGGCCTCGTCGATCATCGTGGCCAGCGCGCGCATGATCCCGTTGCGGCGCTCGATCGCGGCGGGGCCGGCGGCGAGCGCCTCGACGATGCACATGTCGGCGAACGCGGGCTCGGCCGCGATGAAGTCCAGCAGCGCCCGCAGGCCCTCGCGCGCCCGGTCGATCGGCCCGTCGGCGCTGCCGTAGGCGGCGCTGACCTTGGCCAGCAACTGCTGGGCGACCTCGTCGTAGGCCGCCAGGAACACGTCCTGCTTGCCGCGGTAGTTGTCGTAGAACGTGCGTCGCGACACGCCCGAGGCCACCACGATGTCCTCGACGCTCATCGCGGCGTAGCCGGCGCCGCTGCAGACGTCGGCGACCGCGGCCAGGATCCGGTGACGCTGGTTCTCGACGACGAACTGCCGCGGCAGGCCGTGCCGGCCGGCCGGCAGCTGGTGGGGCTCGCGTGTCCGCTTCTTCTTGGGCTTGGACTCGGCCACATGGGAAACATAGCTGTTCCACGGGCCGTTGTCTCCTTCCGGGATACGTTGGCGTTTCTCATCGGATAGGGTGAAGCTCGGATGCGCGCGCCGCTCGCCGCCCTGTCGGTCCTGTCAGCAGCCGCCCTGGCGGCGGCGGGCTGCGGCTCGTCCGCGGGCCCGGGCGTCGCGTCGCGGACCGCCGAGGGCGCCGCGGCGGCGCGACCGCCGGCGGTCAGCGTCCTGGGCACCAGCGTCGTGCTCGACGCCGCCCGGGCGCGGCTCGCGCTGGCGCTGCGTCAGCCCGAGGGCGTCGACCCGCCGCTGGCGCGGGTGGCGACGCTCGACCTGCCCGAGGGCGTGCGCTGGCGCGGGGGCGACGCTCCGTCGTGCGCGCGGGCGACGCTGGCCCGGACGGGCGTCGCAGGCTGCCCGCGGGCGGCCGTCATCGGTCGCGGCACCGCGGTGGCGGCGGCCGACACCGCGACGACCCGCGGCGCGATCACGGTCGTCAACGGCGGCGCGGACCACGTGCTGCTGGCCACCGTCGTCCGCCATCCGGCCTACGTCAAGACGGTGATCGACGGTCGCGTCGGGGCGGGGCCCGGGGGCCGTCTGCGCCTCACGCTGGCGTTTCCCGCCGGCCTGCAGACCGTCGCCGGCCTGCCGCTGGGCCTGGAGCGGCTGGCGGTGGTGCTCGATCGCGGACGGGCGCTACGGGTGGCGCCCTGCCCGGCACGGCCGTGGGCGTACGCGGCGAGCGTCCGCTTCGTGGACGGCGCGGCGGTCGCCGCCCGCGGCCGCGTCACCTGCCGCGGCTGAGCTGGCGGCACCACGGACGTTTCTCAAATGGCGTCGCACGGGCATCGCCGCGGCGCGTGTGGCCCGTCGCAGAGCCAAATCGCGGTGCCGCGGGAAACGTGCACGTGTCCCGATTGACAACGACCGAACGCCGTGGGTGGATGGCGTCATGTCGCTTGACATGGGCACGCATGCGCAGCAGGTGCGCGAGCGGGTGACGGCCTTGTTGGCCGCCGCCGAGCGGGACCCGGCGCGAGCGCGGCGCGCGGTGGCGCGGCTGCGGCGCGGCGAGGGGCGGCTGTACGCCGAGCTGCACGCGTTGGTCGCCGCCGGCGCGACGGCCGGAGCGGGGACGCTGCGCCCGATGGATCGCGGCGCGGCCGCCTGGGCGCTGGACGGCGTGCTGGAGGCCGTCGAGGTCCGGCTCGGCGCGCGGCCGCGACCGCGGTTGGCCGATCTCGCCGCGCCGGCGACGGCGATGCTGCTGCTGCCCTACGCGCCGCTGGGCGCGGTCGCCGCGGCGATCCGCCGCGCCGACTTCAGCGCGGCGGCCGCGCCGAGGACCGGCGCCAGCGCCAGCGCGGCGAGCGTCGGCGCGAGCTCGGGCAGCGTGGCGGCGGCGCCGCGCCGGACGCGGTCGGCGCACAGCTCCCACGCGCCGGCCGCGACGGCCTCGGAGACCACGTCGATGGTGGCCAGCCCGGCGCGCTCGTAGCCGTGGGCGATGGTCGCGGCGATCGTGGCGATCGCCTCGCGCTGGAAGGCGGCGCCGGCGGCGCCGGCGGCCGGCGCGTCGACGAGCGCGACCTTCGCGAAGGTCGTCTCCTCGGACAGGAACTCCAGCAGCGCGCGCAGGCCGGACGCGACGCCGTCCGCCCAGTCGGCCTCGGCCATCGTCGCCGGAAGCGCCGCGGCCAGCGCGCCGCGGCCGCCGGCGAGCATGGTGGCGGCGAAGGCCTCGTCCAACGAGGAGAAGTGCTGGTAGAACGCCTTGGACGACACCTCGGCGACCGGCGTCAGCGTGCGGATCGTCAGCGCGTCCAGGCCGCGCTCGGCGACGACGGTCGCCACCGCGTCGAGGATGCGGTCGCTCTGGGAGTGCTCGACGAACGCGCGCGGCTCCGAGCGCGGGCCGGGGCGCAGGCGGCGCGTGCCCTCCGGGCCGACCGGGACCAGCGACCCCGGAGCGCGGCCGCGGCGCCGCGACGGCCCGGTGGCGCCGGCGGGCAGCGGCGCGTCCAGCAGGTCGGCGTAGCCGTTGGCCCAGGTCGCCAGCGCGCTCGCGGTCCTGGGCAGCGTCGCCTCGGTGCCGGTGAGGATCGCGTCCAGCGCCGCGCGGGCCGCGGCGCCGAGCACGGCGCGCGCGACGTCCGGCCGGCCGCCGACGAGCGCGACGACCGCGTCGGCGGCGCGATCGCGATGCGCCACCGCCGCCGCGCCGCCCGCCGCGGACTCCAGCAGCAGCACGCGTGTCCCGATCGGATGCTGGGCGGCCAGGCGCGGCAGGCCGTCGGCCAGCAGCCGCAGCCGCGCGGCCGGCGTGGCGGCCGCGTCGCCGGCGACCGCGCGCGCCTGCGCGGTCGCGTTGTCGGCCAGGAACGCGACGGCCGCGACGAAGCACGTCTCCTTGTTGGGGAAGCGCGCGTAGAACGTCTGGCTGGAGATCCCCGTCGCGCCGATCAGGTCCCGCGCGGTCATCGCCCGGTACCCCTTCGCGGCGGCCGTCGCCACCGCCGCCTTCAACAGCGCGCGTGTCGTCTCGTCGTTCGGGGGCGTCGGCGCGGGCGGCAAGGAGGCGGTGCGTGATCGGGCCAGCGGGCTCACGGGCGGAACACTAAGAGCCCTGCATTCTCCTCTGTCAAGGCGATTGACGAGATGGGAAGCGCAGTGTTTGATAACGGGGTGGCGGCACACACGCACGTTTGCCGTCTGGCGCCGGCCGACGCGGACCGACTGCGACGCGCTCACATCGCCTTGACCTACGTGTCGCTGCTGGCCGAGCGCGACGGCGCGGAGCCGGGCGTCGCGGCGCTGGTGGAGCGGGCCGGGGTCTCGCGCAAGCTGCTCTATCGGCTGTTCGGCGGCCTCGGCGCGGTGCGGGAGGAGGCCGCGGCGATCCTCGTGGCGCGCATGACCGACCGCGCGCGCCGCGTCGCGGCACGGCACGACGCCCCGGGCGAGCGGGCCGTCGCGGTGGCGGCGGCGCTCGAGGACCTCGCGGCGCGCCATCCCGTGGAGGCGCGGGTCTGCGTGTCCGCGGCGTTCGTCGAGGCGATCCCGGTCCTGGTCGAGCTCACGATCGCCGGCGGCCGGCCCGCGGTCGAGCCCGACCCCGTGCGCCGCGCGCTGTTGGCCCGTTCGCCCGCGCCGGGCGAGCTGCTGCGCCACGCCGGTCGTTCGGCCGACGATCGCGTCGGCGAGCAGGGCCGTCGTGTCCTGTCCGCGCTGGACGCCGCGCCGGGCGCGACCGGGGCGGAACTGCAGCGGGCGCTCGGGCATCGCCACGCGTCGCAGACGTCGCGGCTGCTGCGGCGCCTGGAGGCCCTCGGCCTGGTCGTCGCGCTTCCGGGAGCGCACGGGGCGCGGCGGTGGCGACGCAGCCGGGACGGGTTCGAGCACGACGCTTGACAAGAATAGAAACCATAATGTTTGATCCTGTCCGGAAACACCGGCGGTGTCCCGATCCTCCCCGCCGGGCGTCGAACAGGAGCGAGCATGGACCGCAAGAAGCGGCCGTATCGCGGCGGCCACGCGCGGCCGGCCGTCGAGCAGCACCGCGAGCGGCTGGTCGCCGCGATGACCGTCCTGGCCGCCGAGCGCGGTTGGCAGCGGGTCGCGGTCGGCGACGTCTGCGCGCAGGCGCGGGTCAGCCGGGCCAAGTTCTATGAGCTGTTCGACGACCGCGAGGACTGCTTCGTCGCGGCCGTCGAGACGGCGGCGACCGCGCTCAGCCGCGCCGTGGCCCGCGCGGTGTGCGGGGCGCCATCGGGATGGCGCGACCGGGTGGCCTCCGCGCTGTCGGAGCTGTTGATGGCCTTGGACGCGGACCGGCACCGCGCCTGGGTCGCGGTCGTCGAGGCGCCCAACGGCGGGGCGGCGGCGCGCGAGCGGCGCGCCGCGGCGCTGGCGCCGCTGGTCGCGCTGATCGACGAGGTCGCCGACGACGCGGTCGTCGCCACCGGCGCGGGCGCGGTCGGCGCCGTGCTGGAGCTGGTCCACCGCCATCTCACCGGCGAGGACCCCGAGCCTCCGCTGACGACGCTCGTCGCGCCGGCGGTGTTCCTCGCGCTGGCGCCGCACACAGGGCGCGGGGCGGCGCTGCGCACGGCGCGGGCGTACGCGGAGCGGGCGGCGTCGGAGCGCGCCGAGGCGCTGGAGGGGTCGGGGCCGGAGGAGGCCGCGGCGGCGGCGTCCTCGCTCTCGGCCGCCGCCGGCGCGGCCGAGGCCGCCGACCTCCACGTGACCGAGCTGACAGAGAGCACGCTCGTGTTCCTCGCTCGCCACCCCGGGGCGTGCAACACCGAGGTCGCCGCGGGCGTGGCGGTCGCGCACGAGAGCCAGATCAGCCGCCACCTCGCGCGGCTGGAGCGCGCCGGCGCCGCGCGACGCGCCCGCAGCGGCCGGTCCAACGCCTGGGAGCTGACCGAGGTGGGCCGCCGGCTCGTGGATCGGCTGGTGGCCCTTGACACGAAGAGAAAACATGGTGTTTGATTACTCCAGGAACGCGGTTGTGTCGGGAACACCCCGGCCGCGCGGCGGAGGGGAGATACCAGGCGAACCCGCCGACCGGCGGGCCTCTCGGTCGACGGCGTTCCACGGGGCCTGGCCCGACGACACGAGGAGCGACACATGTTGTTGAACAAGTTGGCCGGCCGCATGTCGAAGGCGATGGCGGTGGCCTGCCTGATGGGCGCGCTGGGCGCCGCGACCGCGAGCGCGACGCCGGTGCCGGCCACGTTCTCGTCCAACGGGAACGTGAGCGAGAGCAACACCTCCGCCAACCCGCTGAAGTGGTACGTCGACGGGGTGTACACGGGCTCGTGCACGCCGAACCTGCAGGGCGCGGGCTTCCTCTACAACGGCACCCACGGCATCGGCGGCACGGTGGGCAGCTGCCTCGGCAACACGCCCCCACTCTGGTTCCAGCTCACGCAGAACGCCTGGAAGGACGACGGCGCCTACTCGCTCATCTGGAGCGCGCAGTTCGTCGGCTTCCCGGGCTACACGGTCATGAGCCCGACGTTCACCACGACGTGGACCAACGGCTCCGGCTCCACCCCGTCGACCATCTCCTTCAACAACGTCGTGGTGGGCACGAGCACCAACGGCCACGTCATCTCCATGAGCGGCGTGCTGAACGTGACCCGGCTCGACGGCAGCTTGCTGACGCTGTCCTAGTGGGCACGGGGCCGCCGCGTGCCCGTGCGCGGCGGCCTTTGCGTGGTTGCCCTTGACAAAGATAGAAACCGTCATGTTTGATAGCGCACCAGAAACGTCGGCGTGTCCCCAAAGGGCGCGTCGCCCATGTGAGGAGAGAGGGTTGCTGGGTCGAACGATTCGAATCTCGGCGTTGGCGCTGGCCACCGCCGGGCTGACCGCGCCAGGCGTGGCCGGCGCGGCGGGAACGCTGCCCGACGGCCGCGTCTACGAGCGCGTCACGCCGAACGAGCTGGACGGGCAGGCGTTCGGCAGTGCGCAAGGCATTGCCAACGACCTGATCCAGTGGGACTACATCGGACCTCATGCGCCGGCGCAGGCGGGCACGGGCGTGGTCTACCGCTCCACGCGCACGGCGTCCGGATGGACGTTCAAGGCGTTGAACACGCCCCCGAGCCCCCGCGCGCTGGACCTGACGCCCTCGCCGACCTACAACCGCGCGCTGACCGCGTTCTGGTGGCGGGCCGAGGCGCTGAGCAACCCCACGGACGGAGACTTCTGGCGCAGCTCGTTGGACGGGCCGCCGCACCGGGTCGGGCTCGCCGCGGTCGGCGGCGTGTTCGTCGACGGAGGCGTCGCCTACGCCGTGTCGGACGACGGCCGCTCTGCCGCGTTCCAGACCGGGACGCGGCTCGTGCCGGAGGACACCCACGTGGACACGAACCCGCCCTACACCAACGGCTCGGAGGTCTACGTCTACGACGAGCACGACCAGCCGAGGATGGTCGGCGTTCGCAACGACGGGACGCTCATCGACACCTGTGGAGCATGGGTCCCGAACTGGCAGGGCGAGGCGGCGCGGTTCCTGGCCTCCGGCGACCTCAGCACGCTGTTCTTCCTCAGCCGCTCCTGCGACGGGCCCGCGCACCTCTACGCGCGGCGCGACCTCACCCGCACGGTCGACGTGTCGCCGTCGCGCCGTTCCACGCCGGACCCCGCCGGCCCGCAGGCGCGGACCTTCGTGCAGGGCACCCCGGACGGGGACAAGGTGCTGTTCGAGACCGCTGAGCAGCTCGTCGACGACGACACCAACAGCCACGTCGACCTGTACCAGTACGACCTCCGCCACGACACGCTGACCTGGGTCACCGACGACGCGAGCGCGGACTACCGAGGGGTGGTCCGGGCGGCCGACGACCAGTCGCTCGTCTACTTCGTCGTGACCGGCCCGTTCGACGGCCGCGGCGCGGTCGGTCGGCCCAACCTGTTCGTCCGCACCGCGGCAGGCGCCACCCGTCTGGTGACCACCCTCGACGACTCGGACTCCGAGGTGTGGACCTCGCGCGAGTGGGGCCGCCAGGCCGAGGCCACGCCCGACGGACGGCGTCTCGTCTTCGCCTCGCGAGCCGCGCTGGTGGCGTCGGACACCGATCAGAAGATCGACCTGTACGGGTACGACGCCCCGACCGACACCCTCAAGAAGCTGTCGGCGGGCAACGGCGACTTCGACGTCCTCGGCGCGTTCTCCACCCATCGCGTCGGCGAGTCGCACTACCTCTCCGACGATGGCGAGTACGGGCTGTTCTCCACCAACGAGCCACTCGACGTCCACGACGGCAACGACGCGGGCGACGTCTATCGGTGGCGCTGGAGCGACAACAGCACGGCGCTGGTGTCCGCCGGCTACGGCGGCCAGAACCCGTGGTTCATCCCGGCGGCCGTTCCGATCGGGGTGTCGCCGGACGGCAAGGACCTGTTCATCCAGACCACCGTCCCGATCGATGACTCCGACACCAACGGGCAATGGGACATCTACGACGCCCGACTCGATGGCGGGTTCCCGCGCGAGACCCCGAGGCCGTCCTGCGACGGTGACGAGTGCCAGGGTCGCGCGACGGCGCCGCCGGCGTCCCAGTCGCCGGCCACGTCGCGGGCGGGTGGCCCGGGTGACGGGCCCGCGCCGACCCGTGCCACCGTCAGCGTCGGCGCGCTGTCGCAGGCCGCGCTGCGGACGGCGGCCCGGACGGGCCGGCTGACCATCAAGGCCAAGGTGAACGTGCCGGGCACGGTGACCGCGAGCGCCCGCGCGACGCTCGACGGGGGCAGCCGGTCGGTCGCGCGGACCTCGCGTCGGCTCGCACGGGCGGGGCAGGCCCAGCTCGTCCTGGCCCTGAGCCGCCAGGCACGGACGGCCTTGCGGCGCAAGGGTCGCCTTGCGCTGGCCGTGGACGTGCGGCTCTCCGCGGCCCCGAAGAGCAAGACGCTGCGCGTGACGCTCACCCGGCCGCGGAGCGGAGGAGCGCGATGACGCGCGGTCACAACACCACGGAGAGGACATCGACCATGTTCACCACGTCGCGCATCGCGCAGCTCGCCGGTCGCCGACTCGCGCTCGGGCTGTTCGCGCTCGGCCTGCTGATCGCCCTGGCGGCCGGACAGAGCACCGCCCGTGCCGACTTCGGCTTCGCGCCGGGGTCGGTCCACGCGGACGCCTACGACGCCAACGGCGGGTTCGACACCCGTGCCGGAGCGCATCCGTTCGCCGCCTCGACGCAGTTCACGTTCAACACGGTCTACGACTCCAACGGACGCGAGGTCCCGGACGAGCAGCTCAAGGACATCGAGGCGGACCTGCCGGTCGGCTTCCTCGGTGACCCGCAGGCGGGCCCGACGTGCCCGTACACGATGCTCCTCACCCCCAACACGTGCCCGCCCAGCAGCCAGGTCGGCAAGGTCGAGCTCGACTGGGACGCGCTGCTGGGCCAGCGAGAGACGTGGACGTTCCCGCTCTACAACATGGAGCCGTCCAACGGCCATGTCGCGGAGCTCGCGTTCAAGACGAGCTACACCCAGAGCGTGCTCGTGGCCAGCGTGCGGCCGGACGACGGCGGCATTCGCATCCGGACCTCCAACGTGTCCCAGGCCGCGCGGGTCTATGGCCTGAAGGTGACGCTGTGGGGCGTGCCGGGCGACGATGCCCACAAGCCTGAGCGCGGCGGGGCGTGCACGCCGACCCTCGGTTGCGATTACGGGCTGTGGGGCGGGCCCGCGCCGTTCAGCACCAACGTTCGTCCCTTCGTCACCAACCCCGCCACCTGCGACGGTCGCGCCAAGACGACGTTCCGCGCCCGCTCCTGGCAGCACCCCGACCGCTGGGTCTCCGCCACCGCGGTCGCGCAGGCCGACCCGGTCGGCTGCGAGCACGTCGACTTCGACCCGTCGGTCCGGGCGCAGCCCGGCACCACGGAGCCCGATTCCCCGACGGGGCTGACGGTCGACCTCGGGCTGCGGCAGACCGATGGTCCGACGGAGCTCACGACGTCGCCGATGCGCGACGCGGTGATCACGTTCCCGGAGGGGCTGACGATCAACCCGTCGTCGGCCGACGGCCTCGAGGCGTGCACCGACGAGCAGTTGGCGCCGACGTCCGAGGCGCCGCCGGCCTGCCCGGAGGCGTCGATGGTCGCCACCGCGACGGTCGACACGCCCGTGCTGGCCAAGCCGTTGGAGGGCGCGGTCTACGTCGGCCGGCAGACGCCGGATCAGCTGCTGCGGCTGTTCTTGGTGTTGAACGGCCAGGGCGTCCTGGTGAAGATCCCGGGCAAGGTCGACCTCGACCCGGCGACGGGGCGGATGACCGCCACCTTCCAGCGCAACCCCCAGCTGCCGTTCACGAACCTGCGACTGCGGTTCAAGTCGGGATCCCGCGCGCCGCTGGCGACGCCGTTGGAGTGCGGTCCCAAGGTGGTGCAGGCGCGGTTGACGCCGTGGAGCGGTGGCGCGGCGGCGTCGTTGACCGACCGCTTCACGATCGCGTGCCCGGCGACGCCGCCCGGCTTCGCGCCGCGCGTGACGGCGGGCACGACCGAGTCGGCCGGCGGGGCGTCTTCGCCGTTGATCATCACCATCGAGCGCGCCGACGGCGAGCAGTACGTCGACGGCGTGACGGTGTCGCTGCCGACCGGCCTGCTCGGACGGCTGCGCGGCGTGCCGGTGTGCGCCGAGGGCCTTGCGGCGTCCGGCGCCTGCCCGGCGGGCACGCGCGTCGGGTCGGCGACGATCGGCTCGGGCGCGGGCGCGCCCTTCTTCCTGCGTGATCAGCCGGTCTACCTGGCCGGTCCGTACAAGGGGGCGCCGTACTCGCTGGCCGTCGCCGCCCGCGTGATCGCCGGGCCGCTGGACCTGGGCACCGTCGTGGTGCGGCAGGGGATCCACATCGATCCGATCGACGCGCACGTGACGGTGGTCTCCGATCCGCTGCCGACGATCGTCAAGGGCATCCCGCTGCGGCTGCGCAGCATCCGGATCGCGATGGACCGGCCCGGGTTCATGGTCAACCCGACGTCCTGCGCGGCGAAGCGCATCACCGGGAGCGTCGCGTCGACCGGCGGCCGGAGCGTCGCGCTCGACGTGCCGTTCCAGGCCGCCGACTGCGCGGGCCTGGCCTTGACGCCGAAGTTGTCCATGTCGCTCTCCGGCAAGGGGCAGACCCGCGACGGCGCGCATCCGGCGCTGAGCGCGACGCTGACCCAGCCGGTCGGGGGCCAGGCCAACCTCAAGCGGGTCAAGGTGACGCTGCCCGCGTCGCTGGCGCTCGATCCCGAGCAGGCGCAGTCCGACGCGTTGTGCTCGTTCGCGGAGGGCTCCAAGACCATTCCCAACTGCCCGGCGAGCAGCGTGGTGGGGCGGGCGACGGCGGTGACGCCGATCCTCGACGAGCCGCTCACGGGGCCGGTGTACTTCGTCAAGAACCAGCGCATCGATCCCAAGACGGGGCGGGCGAAGGCGACGTTGCCGAAGCTGGCGATCCCGTTGGTGGGGCAGAACGGGGTGCGGCTGACGTTGACGGCGACCAGCGACGTGGATGACGACGGGCGTCTGGTGACGACGTTCGACAAGATCCCCGACGCGGCGGTGTCGTCGTTCAAGTTGGACATCAACGGTGGCAAGAAGGGGATCTTGGTCGTCACCGGTGGGTCCAAGACCGACATCTGCGCCGCGTCGCAGGTGACCGAGCAGGAGATCGACGGCCAGAACAACAAGGCCGCCGACGCCGACGTCTACCTCCAGACGCCGTCCTGCCTGCTGAAGGTGCTGTCCAAGAAGGTCGGCGCGCGCTCGGTGGCCGTGAAGGTCGGCGGCCTGGGCGCGGGCAAGGTGACGGTCTCCGGCCCGGGTGTGAGGAAGACCACCAAGACGATCGCCAAGTCCACGGTGGCGACGATCACCGCCAAGCGCACCAAGGGGGCGGTCGGCAAGGTCACCGTGACCTTCGACCCCGCCGGCCCGGCCAAGGCCAAGAAGACCAGCAAGTAGGACGCGAAGCGGTGAAGGTCCGCGGGCGCCCAGCACGGCGCCCGCGGGCCTTCGCCAATGTTGAGAACACACACGCGTACCCCAAACCGTTACGCTCCCGCACGAGATGCCATCGTCTGCCGCTCAGCCTGTAGCTCCTGGGCGTCACGGGTTCCCCAGCGAGTACGTCACCTACCACCAGCGCGCGCGGATCTTCGACGTCACGGCGACGGTCGTCGCAAAGGCGGGGATCGCGAACACGCCGTTCGAGCACATCCATCAGCCGACGGGCGTCACGAAGGTCACGCTGTACCGGCTCTACCCGACGCGCGAGCGGCTCGTCGTCGACGCGATGAGCCATGGGATCTCGTTCGCCGTCGACCGCGTCTGCCGCGCGTTCGACGCCGCGCCGGACCTCGACGCGGCGCTGCAGGCGGGGGTGTGGGCGCTGCTGGACGCGGCGGCGACCGATCTGGCGTGGACGCGCTTTGCGATGCTCGAGGCCGTTGGCATCGGGCCCGAGGCCTGGCGGCGGCGCGACGAGGCGCTCACCCCGGTGCGCGAGCGCCTGCGCCGCCTGATGCCCGCCGGCGGGCCGCCGACCGCGCCGCAATGGGGCGTCGAGGCGGCGCTGGCCGCGCTGCGCCCGCACGTGCTCGACGGGACGCTGGCCGCGACGCCGGCGTTGCACCGCGAGCTCGTCCAGATCGTGAGCGCCATGTCCGGGCGCCCGGCGCCGCGGGCGCGCAGGCGCCCCGCCGTGCGGCCGCGCGGCGACGGCCCGCCCGCGTTGGTCCGGCAGGTCACCGACGCGTTCTGGGCCGTCGACGGGGACGACGGGATCGAGGACCTCCGCGCCACGTTGGACCTGGCGATCGCGCGCAACCACGGGCCGGCGCTGGCGCATGCGATCCGCTGCCTGGTCGCCCGCGACGACACGCGCGACCCGCGCTTTCGGGGGTTGCGCCGGCCGGTGGTCGAGGCGCTCTCCGGCGCGTGGGTGTTCGGCACTCCCTCCGCGCATCCGGGCCCGCGCCCGTACTCGCTGAACTCCTCGCGGCTGCGCGTGCTCGAGCTGCTGCGCGAGCTCGGGAGCGCGAACCTCGCCGTGATCCAGCGCGGAGCGGGCCGTGACATGTCCTCGTGCCTGCGGGTCCTCAACGACCTCAAGCAGGCGGGCCTCGCCCGCGCCGACCGCGCGCACCGGTGGACGCTGACCCGGCACGGCTGGGAGCTGCTGGCGGGCATCGCGCCGGCCCCGCGCGGCGTGACAACCGGGAACCGCGCGCGTTTCTCGATATCACGACCACGGGGCTGATCGTGCGCGGGTGAAGAATTTTCCCACCGCGTGACCTGCGTACGTCACAATTAGGTACACACGAGAGTTTCTCCTTAGCCGGACTCGGTCCCGCGCACGCCGGTACGCCCTACACCTCCAGGGGAAAGGTCCCAGATGGTCAGCACGGATGTCCCGCGCCGCAACGGTGCCGCCCTGGTCGAGGCGACGGTCGCGATGCGCGCGCGGTTCGAGGACCGCGTGTGGACCGCGGGCTCCTGGAGCGAGGGCGTGGCCGCCGGCCTGGCCGGCCTGGCCGAGCAGGTGGCCGAAGACCCGGCGGCCGCGCGGCTGCTGGTGATCGGGGCGCGGACCGCGGGCCGGGAGCTGCTCGCGCTCGCCGACCTGGAGCGCCGGCGCACGATCTCCTCGGTGCGCCGCGGCTGGGAGCATCACCATCCGGGCGAGCCCGTGCCCGAGCTGCACCTGGAGTTCCTCTGCGGCGCGGTCGTCCACGTGATCGCCACTGCCTTGGAGCTCGACGAGCTCGACGACCTGCCGACGCGCCTGGTCGGCCTGGTCCTGCTGACCGGCGAGCCGCTGCCGGCTAGGCCGTGCGCGTGAGCTGGCGCCGCAGGCGGCGCTGCTGCTCGATCGCCTGATCCGGCCCGACGTAGGGCAACAGCGCCGAGTACATCAGGTCCGGCAGCAGCTCGGGCAGCTTGTCGATGCGCCCGTTGAGGACGCGGGCGTAGAGGATCTCGTAGATCCCGCCGACGATCGCCTCGGCGATGATCTCCGGCGGCCGCCCCCGCTTGGGGATCTCCTCCTCGGCCACGCCGCAGATCAGCGCCGCGAAGCGCCGCAGGGCGTCGTTGCGGCGGTCGACCGCGTCGGGCCCGGCGCTCATGACCTGCACCAGGCACATGTCGGCGTAGGACGGTCGCTCGGAGAAGTGCTTCAACAGCGCCCGCAGGCACGCCTCGATCCGGACGGCGAACCCGGCCGACTGGTCCTGGGTGTCCTTGATCGCCGCGAAGAGCTGCTCGGTCGCGTCGTCCAGCGACGCCAGGAACGCGTCGTCCTTGGAGGTGAAGAGGTCGTAGAAGGAACGGCGCGAGATCCCGGCGGTGACGACGATGTCCTCGACGGTCATCGGCCCGTAGCCGGCGGTGCTGCTCACGTCGGCGACCGCCTCGAGGACCCGCCGGCGCTGGTTGGCCAGCACCTCCTCTCGGGAAAGACCGTGGCGTCCCGAAGGCAGGTGGTGGGGCTCACGAGGCGGAGAAGGGCTCACAGGGACGGAAACGTACCCGTGTCCGCCGGAGATTGGAACCCTAGGCGCTGAGAAATCTCTACCGGCGTCATCGCCCTTTGACCAAAACGAGCCATCTTCGGGTCCGGGCATGGTGTGTCAAAACGGGGTGGGGGCCGGTTGCGCCGTCCGCGCGGCGGCCGCGGCGGCCGCGTGTCGGTACTCCGCGCCGGCGATCTCGGGGCCGGCGAACGGCAGCAGCACGCTGTACAGCAGCGCCGGGAGCAGGCCTGGAAGCTCCTCGGTGCGGTGGGTGACCACGCGCGAGTAGATCACCTCGTAGACGCCGCCGACGACGGTCTCGGCGGTGACCGCCGAGACGATGACCGGAGGGTGCTCGGGCGTCGGCGGCGTCAGGAACTGCCGGAAGTCCGCCATCGCGGCCATCCGCCGCTCCAGCGCGTCCGGCCCCGCGGCCACGACCTCGACGATGCAGACGTGCGCGAGCTCCGGCTCGCCGGCCAGCAGGTTGAGGAACGCGGCCAGCCCCCGACGCACCTTGGAGGCCCAGGTGCCGCCCGTCGCGTAGGCGCCCGCGACGCCGACGCGCAGCTGCTCGACGACGAAGTCGTAGGCCGCCATGAAGGCCTCGTGCTTGTTGGCGAAGTGGTCGTAGAACGTCCGCCGCGAGACGCCGGCCAGCGCGATGACGTCCTCGACGCGCGTGCGGCCGTAGCCGTTGCGGCTGACGGCGATCATCACGCCGCCGAGGATCCGCTCGCGCTGGTTGGAGATCACGAAGTCCCGCGGCAGCCCGTGGCGACCGGACGGGAGTTGGTGAGCTGCGCGGGCATGCGGCGATCGTCCGTTCATCATGCTCGCTGAGGAACATACACGTCTCCGCGAGCGCAACGCAAAAGAGTTTTTGACAGGTTCGGTTAACCGCGCTCGGCCAGCGCGACCAGCGCCGGGGTGAGGCGCGGAAGCGAGCGCTCCTGGCCGCCGATGACCCGCTGCAGGACGAGCATGTGCAGCGCGCCGAACTGCGCCTGCGCCAGCTGCTCGGGAGTGAGCGCCGGGCAGCCGTCGTCGCCGGGCGTGGGCGCGCACTCGGCTAGGCGCTCGGAGAGCTGGGCGATCGCGGCCTCGTGGCGCGCGGCGCCGGCGCGGCCCGCCGCGAGGATCTCGACGAGCAGCAGGCGCGCGTGCGCAGGCCATGCGGCGAAGTAGGTCATCAAGCGCCACAAGGCGGATTCCAGCTCTTGCGGCCCGTCGCCGACCGCGCGCAGGCAGTCCTCGAGGATCGCCTCGTGCAGGGCCAGCACGCAGTCCTCGCGGTTGTCGAAGTAGCGGTAGAACGTCCGCCGCGAGCCGCGGGCGTGCTCGATGACGTTCTCGACCCGGGCGTTGACGTAGCCGTCCTGGGCACACGCCGCGGCCATCCCGGCGAGCATCGCGCTGCGCGGGCTGCGCGGCCACCAAGCCGGGAACGCGACCGCCCCAGGACGCAGGGTGACGGCATCGGTCAGCTGTGGGGAACGGGAGGTCACGGGCGGCGATCCTACGAGAGACGTAGACGTTTGCCAAACGACAATTTGTCATAGAGACGACGCGTGCCCGGGCCCCGACGGGGCCCGGGCACGTCTGGTGCTACGGGGCGAGCGTCTGGTTGACGAGGACGGTCTGCAGGACGCCCGTCATGGCGATCGTGCCGCCGCCGCTGATCCGGGTGCCGATCGGCGTGTTGTTGAACGTGACGCTGGACGGCGTGCCGTTGGTGAACGGCACCGTCGCCGGCACCAGGCTGATCGGGGACGACGACACGCTCCAGACCGTGTCCCAGTTGCCGAAGCCCGACGGGCCGAACGTCAGCGCGTAGCCCGTGGCCGTGGTCGAGGCCGTCGCGGTGGGCCAGATCTTCAGCTCGCCGCCGCCGCACGTGGCGTTCGACGCGCCTTGGAACTGGATGGAGCCCTGCGAGCCCGAGTTCTGGGTCCACCCGCTCAGCGAGAACGTGGGACAGGTCTTCGGCTGTCCGCCGTTGAGCGTCAGCGTGATGTTCGTGCCGTAGAGCCCGAAGCCGCTCGGCGAGACCCAGTGGGCCGGCGCGGCGGCGGCCGATCCGGCGCTCGCGGCGAGCAGCGCCGCGGCCGCCGCGGCCGTGGCGACGGCCGCACGCATCTTGGTGATGAGCATCTTTCCTCCTGGTTGGTTGATGTTTGCTACACAGGAACGTTCCTGAAATATCAACCAACCACAGGCGCCGTCGCTTCGTCAAGAGGAACGTTTGCGTTCCCCCATGATCGCATGGAGTCTCGGGAGATCTGCCTCACGCTTGACTTCCAGATACAGCCTGTCTACGGTTGCGCGGCAATCGAGGAACGCCTGTGTATCTCCAACGGTGTGGAGGGCTCGCGGGCCTCGGGCAGACGTTGCCGGGTGTGTCGCCCGGACGGACGAGGAGGAGAGTTGTCGGGTCCTAGCAAGCGTGGTGCGCCTGTGAGCAGGCGCACCTGGCGGGCGGCGCGTGCCGTCACCGCCGTGGCGGCCGTGTGCGCCGTCGGTGTCGTCGAGGTCGCGCCCGCCGCGGCCGCCCCGGGCTACGTGTTCGCCGGGGCGTTCGGCGACCAGGGTGGGGACGATGGTCAGTTCACGTCACCGCGCGCGGTCGCCGTGGCCGCGAACGGCGACGTGCTCGTGGCCGATCGCGACAACGATCGCGTTCAGGTCTTCACGCCGGACGCCGGAGGCGCCACCTACGCCGACCAGTTCGGCGCCGGGGTCGTGGACGACCCCAGCGGGCTCGCGGTCGATCCGTCCGACGGGTCGATCTACGTCAGCGACGCCGACGCGGTCGTCAAGTTCACCAGCGGCCACACCCCGGACGCGACGTTCGCGCCCCTGGCGACCCACGGCCAGCTCGCCGTCGACCCGGTCACCGACGACCTGCTCGTCGCCAACCCCGACACCAACGCCGTCGAGCGCTACGCGTCCGACGGGACGCCTATCGCCACCGGCGTCCCCGCCGGCCCCTTCTCCGCGCTGGGCGCGATCGCGGTCGACGGCACGGGCGCGATCCTGCTCGTCGACGGGACGACCGTGCGGCGCTTCACCGCCGCCGGCGAGCCCGACGGCGCGCTGGACGGGCTGACCGAGCCCAACGCGCTGGCCGTCAACGCCGACGACCAGGTCGTCGTCGGCGACAGCAACGACTCCTACAGCTCCGACGTCATCCCGGCGGTCCGGTTCTACGACGCCGGCGCGACCGCGCCGCGCGCGAGCTACACGCTGCCCGAAGGGAAGTGGGGTCAGATCGCCGGCGCGGCGATCGGGCCCGGCCATGGCGGGCGCCTCTACGTCCTCTCCGACAAGGACCAGGGCTTCGGCGTGGTGCGCGTGTTCGCCTACGACGAGACCGTGCCGGTGGCGCCCGTGGTGTCCGCGCCGGGCGTGACCGGCGTCACCGCGGACGCCGCGGTGCTCGGCGCGACGGTCAACCCCGGTCTGGCGGCGACCACGTTCCACTTCGAGTACGGGACCGACGCGGGCTACGGCTCGCGGACCCCCGACCGGTCGGCGGGCGACGGCGGCACGGAAACGCGCATCGGCGAGCTCGTCAACGGCCTGCGGCCGGACACGCTGTACCACTTCCGCGTCGTCGTCGACAACGGCATCGGGCCGGCGGTGGTCGGCGCCGACGCGACCTTCACGACCGGCCCGGCGGCGCCGGCGATCGGCGGCGCCTCGGCGTCCGTCGACGGGACCGGCGTGACCGTCCACGCGACGGTCGACACGCGCGGCCATGCGGGCCGCTACACGGTGTCGGTGGCGTCGGTCGACTCCGCCTACGCGAGCAGCGTCGGGCCGATCGCGATCGACGCGCGCGACGGGGCGCAGGCGGTGACGGCCGTCCTCTCCGGGCTTCCCGCCGGCGAGCGCTTCCTCGCGCAGGTCACGGCGTCCACCGTCGGCGGTGACCGGGCAGGCGAGCGGGTCGCGTTCTCCACGCCGGCGCGCCCGGGCTTCACGGCGCCCGGTCCGCTGCCCGGCGGAGGCGCCGTTCCGTGGGGCTGCGCCGCGCCGAGCCTCCGGGCGCCCCAGGGCACCGTGACGGCCGGACGCTCGGTGACCCTCAGCGGCTCCGACCTCGGGCTCGTGGGCTCGGTGGCGGTCGACGGCGCGCTCGTGGCCACGACGGCCTACAGCGCGAACGCGATCACGTTCGTCGTCCCCGACGACGCACGCGGCACGGTCGGGGTGCAGGTCGACTGCGGCCACCAGTCCGAGGCGGTGGCGATGAAGGTCGCCGCGCCCAAGCCGTCCAACAGCCTGAGCGCGACCGCACGCCTGCGCGGCACGACGATCACGGTGTCGGCCAAGGTCGGCAGCGCCGGGACCGTCACGGTCAGCGGCGGCACGTCGCTGGCGACGCGCCGCGCCGACGCCGCGAAGGCGGGCACGGTGACCGTGCGCGCGCCGCTCTCGGCGGCGGGCCGCAAGGCCCTGCGTCGTCACGGTCGCGCGGCGACCGTCCACATCCGCGTTCGCTTCGCGCCCGTCGGCGGCACGCCGTCGACACGCAAACTGAACGTCACGTTGAACCGAGGTGCTGATCGATGACCGCCCCTGTCCGTGCCCTGTGCGCCGGCGTCCTGTGCGCGCTCGCCCCGTTCGCGGCGGCGACCGCGTCGGCGGCGCCCAATCTGCCCGCCAACCGCGTGTTGGAGAAGGTCTCGCCCGACGACAAGTCGGGCGGGGACGCGATGCTGCTCTCGCAGACCCGGTACGGCGGCATCGGCGGGGCCTTCAGCTCCGCCATGCCCGGGCGCGTCGTCTACGACTCCTACGCCTCGTTCGCGGGATCGGACACCGGCTGGCTGAGCCAGTACCTGGCACGCCGCACGGCGGATGGCTGGGTGAGCCTGCCGATCACCGCCCCTCTGGACGCGGACTTCTCGAGCGCCGCCGACTTCCTCGCCAACTACGGTGCGTTCCTGTGCGACACGTGCGAGGACGTGGTCGGCTGGACCCAGATCGCGGCCGACCCGACGGACACGACCGGGAGCTTCGACGCCTACGTCACCGACGGACACGGATGGACGCGCGTCTCGCGCGGCTCCCTGCCTGGGGCCGGCGCCGGCAGCCCGGACTTCCAAGCCCCTCAGGTCTCCGCCGACGGGCGTTCGATCGGCTGGGAGACGTCGGACGTCATCGAGCCGGAGGCCGCGGGCTCGCTTCCGGGGGCGATCAACGCCTACGTGCGCAGGGACGGCCGCACACGGCTCGTCAACCGCGCCACCGACGGCACGCTGCTCGGCGAGGCCGGTGCGTCGATCGGCGGCCTGGCCAGCAGCGTCGGGGGCGCCACACGCTCCGGAGGCGGCGGGCCCAACGCCATCTCCCAGGACGGGAGGCGCGTGTTCTTCGTCACGGGGGAGCGCGCCGGCGGACGTCCGATGCACCTGTACGTGCGCGAGGACGATCGTGTCACGCGGCAGTTGGACGCGGAGCAGTGCGTTCAGGCGACCTGCGACGACGCCGGCGTTCTGCCGGTTTTCGCCGGGGCGTCCAGGTCCGGCGAGCTGGCGTACTTCGGATCCGCGACGCGCCTCGTGGACGGGGACGGCTCGTCCGACCCCACGGCGCCCGGCCTCTACCAATACAACTTGACGACCGGACGTCTGCGCTTCATCGCGCCGGACGTCGTGAAGAACCAGAACCGGCTGGTCAACGCGCTGTCCGATGACGGCCAGACGCTGCTGCTCACCAGCACGCAGGTCCTGGCGAACGCGCCGAATGCCCGCGGCGACGTGCCCGTGGCAGGCGCCGACAACCTGTACTTGGCGAAGCCGGAGGCGTCCGGCGGCACGCAGTACACCTTCATCGGCGTGCGCGCGTTCGTCTCGGGCAGCACGTTCAGCGCCAACGGTCGGTTCGCGACGCTCGTGTCACCAAGTCCGCTCACCCAGCAGGACACGGCCGGCACCACCCAGACCTACCGGCTGGACGTGGCATCGGGCGCCGTGATCTGCGTCTCCTGCGGTGACGGCCAACCCCTGGCGTCGATGCCAGAACTGGGCGCGGCAGACCTGCCGACCCGACCCTCGAACGACGGCGCGATCGCCTTCACGACGGCGACGCCGCTGGACCCGAGGGACGACAACGGCCGTGACGATGTGTACCTGTGGCAGGACGGACGGACCTACCTGCTCACCAGCGGGCACGGAGACGCGGACCAGATCGTCGTGGACGTGAGCGCCGATGGCACCGACGTCTACTTCGCCACGTCGGACCGGCTGGTGCCGGGCGACCACGACGGCAACCGAGACCTCTACGACGCGCGCGTCGGCGGCGGCTTCCCCACGCCCGATCCGGCGCCGGAGGGCTGTGTGGGCGACGCCTGCCAGCCGCCGCCGGGCCCGGCGCCCGTGCCGTTCGCGCCGGCCAGTGGCACCGCGCGGCCGGGCGAGCAGCCCGCGCTGCCGACTCGCGTCGGCGCCGTGTCCGTGCGCAAGCAGTCGGCCCGCCGCGAGAAGGTCACGCTGCGCGTGAGCGCCCCGACGGCAGGCGTGCTCACCGTCAGCGGCCGCTACGTCACCACGCGCCGCGTCGCGGTCTCGCGAGCCAAGTCGATGACGTTGACCGTCACGCTGACCTCCAGCGCCCGGCGCGCGCTCAAGCGCTCCAAGAAGTTGCGGGTGACCGGCGCGGTGCAGTTCCGCCCGAACACGGGACGTACGACGACCGCGCGCTTCGCGGTCACCACGAAGGCCTAGGTGTTGACGATGCGCAAGGACTCGAACGACCTCCGCCGCCCGCACGGGCCGGTGGCGCGCGTGCGCCACGGGCTGCTGGCGGCGCTCCTGCTCGCGCTGGTGGCGCTCGTGCTGCCCGCGGGCGCCTCCGCCGCGCCGATCTTCACGATCGACCAGCAGAACTACCCGACGAACTTCGCGCCGGGCGGCAGCGGGCGTGTGATCGTCGTCGTCGGCAACCGCGGTGACGAGCCGACGAGCGCGCCGATCACCGCGACGATCGCGCTGCCCGAGGGCATGACCCTGCATCCGCAGAGCCAGACCTGGTGGACGTGCTCCGGCACGCAGACCGTGACCTGCGTCACGAAGCCGAACGCGCCGACGCAGAACCCTGGCCCCTCGCGCTACTCCGGCCCGGACCAGGTGGACATCACGGTCGACGTCGCCCCGTCGCTGAGCGGCACCGTGACCGTGGCGTCGACCCTCTCCGGGGGCGGCGCTCCGGCGGAGATCAGCACCTCACGGGACATCACGGTCAGCTCGACGCCCGCGCCGTTCGGCGCCCGGCCCGGATCGTTCCACGCGGGGGCCCGGGATGCCGACGGCCGCACCGACACGCGCGCGGGCGCCCACCCGTTCGAGGTCGCGGCGGGCTTCCTCATGACCACGCGTCAGTCGTCGCAGGGCCAGCTCGTCACGTCAGGCAACACCCGGAACATCGACGTGGACCTGCCGGCCGGCCTGATCGGCAACCCCACCGCGTTCGCCACCTGCCCGGCCGCGAAGGTGAGCACGCCCAACCCGACCTGCCCGATCGCCAGCCAGGTCGGCATCGCCAACATCACGATCAAGATCACGAAGGTGATCGTCAACGCGAGCACGCCGATCTACAACATGACCCCGGCGGACGGGGAGACGGCGGCGTTCGGGTTCAACGTCGCCGGTGTCCCGGTGCACTTCTCGGCGAACGTCCGCTCCTCCGGGGACTACGGCCTCACCGTGTCGTTGAAGCACTTGTCCTCGTTCGCCGGCCTGCTCGGCACCGAGTTCATCATGTGGGGCGATCCCGCCGACCCGCGCCACGACCCGTACCGCTACAACCCGGACGTCGGCGGCTTCGGCGCCACCACCAACGCCGCGCGCCGGCCGTTTTTGACCAACCCCACCAACTGCGCCGCCGGCCCGCTGACGACGACCCTGCGCCTCGACTCCTATGAGTCGCCGGACGTCGACCTGCCCTACTCCGACACCACCGGCAGCGCCGTCACCGGCTGCGACGTGCTCGACTTCCAGCCGACGTTCACGGCGGCGCCGAGCACCCGGGAGGCGGATGCCCCGACGGGGTTGGAGACCCGGCTGACGTTCGCCCAGACCGACGACGTCGACACGCACGGCACGCCGCCGCTGCGAACGGCGACGGTCACGCTGCCGGAGGGCCTGACGATCAACCCGTCGTCGGCCAACGGCCTGGAGGCGTGCACCGACGAGCAGGCCGGCCTGCGCAGCGACGCTCCGGTCGCGTGCCCGGGCGCGTCGAAGATCGGCACCGCGACGGCGACCACGCCGGTGCTCGCCGATCCGCTCGACGGCGCGATCTACCTGGGCACCCAGAAGTCCGACGACCCGGCCTCGGGCGACATGTTCCGGTTGATCCTGGCCTTGCGCAACGAGCTGCGCGGCGTGACCGTGAAGCTGCTCGGACACGTGAAGGCCGACCCGGCGACCGGCCGGCTCGTCGTCACGTTCGCCGACAACCCGCAGCTGCCGGTGTCCGATCTGACGCTGCGCTTCAAGGACGGGCCGCGCGCGCCGCTGGCGACGCCGGCGACGTGCGGGCGCCACGACGTCGTGGCGGAGCTCACGCCGTGGTCCAGCGCCGCGCCGACGACGCGGAGCAGCGGCTTCACGACCGACTGCCGCGCCGGTCTCGGCGCCTTCGCGCCCGCGTTCTCGGCAGGCTCGGCGTCGAGCGCCGCCGGCGCGTTCTCGTCGTTCGGCCTGCACGTGGACCGCGCCGACGGGCAGCAGGTCGTCGACGGTCTCACCCTCCAGCTCCCGCCCGGCCTGCTCGCTCGCCTCAAGGGCATCCCGCGCTGCGCCGAGGCGCAGGCCGCGACCGGGGCCTGCGGCGCGGCGTCGCGGGTCGGCTCGGCCACGGTCGGCGTCGGCCCGGGCAGCGCGCCGTTCTACCTGCGCGACCAGCCGGTGTTCCTCACCGACGGCTACAAGGGCGGGCAATTCGGCCTCGTGGTCGCGGCGCGGGCGAAGGCCGGGCCGTTCGACCTCGGCACGGTCGTCGTCCGACAGGCGATCCACATCGATCCGATCGACGCGCACGTGACGGTGGTCTCCGATCCGCTGCCGACGATCGTCAAGGGCGTGCCGCTGCGGATGCGGTCGCTGGACGTCGTCGTCGACCGGCCCGGGTTCATGGTCAACCCGACGTCGTGCGAGGCCAAGACGATCGGCGGCACGCTGAGCGCGCCGGACGGCCGTGCCGTCCCGATCAGCCAGCGGCTCCAGGTCAGCGCATGCAAGAACCTGGCGTTGACGCCGAAGTTGTCCATGTCGCTGTCGGGCCGCGGGCAGACGCGTGATGGGTCGCATCCGGCGTTGAGCGCGGTGTTGACGCAGCCTGGTGGTCAGGCGAACCTGAAGCGGGTGCGGGTGACGTTGCCGTTGTCGTTGGCGTTGGATCCCGAGCAGGCCAGGTCGGATGACATGTGCTCGTTCGTGGAGGGGTCCAAGGTGATCCCCAACTGTCCGGCCGGCAGCGTGGTGGGTCGGGCGTCGGCGGTGACGCCGATCCTCGATGAGCCGCTCAGCGGTCCGGTGTACTTCGTCAAGAACCAGCGGGTCGATCCCAGGACGGGGCGGTCGAAGGCGACGTTGCCCAAGCTCGTGATCCCGTTGGTGGGGCAGAACGGGGTGCGGTTGACGTTGACGGGGACGTCGGCGACGCCCGACAACGAGCATCTGGTCACGACGTTCGACGACATCCCCGACGCGGCGGTGTCCTCGTTCAAGCTGGACATCAACGGGGGCAAGAAGGGGATCTTGGTCATCACCGGTGATGCCAAGACCGACATCTGCGCCGCGGCGCAGATCGCCGAGCAGGAGATCGACGGCCAGAACAACAAGGCCGCCGACGCCGACGTCTACGTCCAGACGCCGTCCTGCCCGACCAAGATCCTCAGCAAGAAGGTCACGGCCAAGGCGGTCACGCTGAAGGTCGGCGGCCTGGGCGCCGGCAAGGTCACCGTCACCGGCAAGGGCATCAAGAAGACCAGCAAGACCATCGCGAAGTCGACGGTGGCGACGATCACCGCCCGGCGCACCGCGGGCGCGGTCGGCAAGGTCACCGTGACCTTCGACCCGGCAGGCCCCGCCAAGGCCAAGAAGACCAGCCGCTAGCAGCGCACGACCGACAGCTTCGGGATCGGCCCCTCACCCGGCTCGACCAGCGCCATCACGGCGTCGGGCAGGTCCCGGAGCTCGTCGGTGCGGCCCTGCGCCGTCCGCGTGACGATCAGGCTGATCGTCGCGCTGTTGACGAGCTCGAAGTGCTCGAGCGGCAGCCCCTGCCCCGGCACGCTGCGCTGGTGCTGCGAGCTCCAGAAGCCGACCGAGCCGCGCCGGATCTGCTCGCGCAACGTCACGAGCGGCCTGGCACCCCGGACGATCTCGACGTAGCAGAAGGCCGCGCGGGCGGGGTCGTCGGCGAGCGTGTTCAGCAGCCAGCCGACGGCGTGGCGCAGACCCTCGCGCGCGTTGGGCGCGTCGAGCCCGGCGCGCTGGAAGCCGCGCTGCAGCCCGCCGGCCGAGGCCAGGTACGCGCTGCCGATCAGCCCGAGCGCGTCGTCGCCGCCGACGCGGTCACGCGCTCGCCGCATGCCGACGCACGCGACCTCGGCGATCTGCTCGAGCCCCACCTGCTCGATCCCGTGGCGCGCGACAGCCGACGGCACCGCCGCGCGCAACGTGTCCCAGGTGCCATCGCGGTGACCGGGTAAGACGCCGACTGCGTGTCCGTGGGGTGACACAGCGCGCGAGCCTACGGCCTATCGCTGTTCGAGGCAACAGCGGCGTTTCTCGTAAACGCGGACGTTCGGCGCCGGCCGAAGATCAGGGGTGATCTCGGGGTCGACGGCCTTGCCCGCCGGCGGCGGTCGGCGGTGAGGCAGGACGGCTCAGGTGGGGTCGGGCGCGGCCGCTCGACGGCCAAGCGGACGACGTCGACCGCGATGAGTTCCGGGCGCGGGGTCGGTCTACGTGGTGTCCGACGGCTGAACCACCCGACTGGAGACCCACCATGAGCACCCCCGCACACCCCGGCCGCATGCTGTTCGTGACCCTGCCCGTGGAGGACGCCGAGCGCAGCAGGGCGTTCTTCGCGCGGCTCGGGTTCACGTTCAACCCGGCGTTCAGCGACGGCAACGGCGTGTGCATGCTGGTCGGCGAGCACGCGTTCGTGATGCTGGTGGAGCACGAGAAGTTCCTGGAGCTCACGAAGCTCCCGCCGGCCGATCCGCGCACGCACGCGCTGGGGCTGTTCTGCTTCAGCGTCGACGACCGCGCGGAGGTCGACACGGTCACCGACGCCGCGGTCGCCGCCGGCGCCGTCGACCACGACGACGCCGAGGACCACGGCTTCATGTACTCGCGCAGCTTCTTCGACCTGGACGGCCACGGCTGGCAGGTCATGTGGATGGACCCGGCGGCGGTGCCGCAGGAGCAGCAGGCCTGAGACGCCGGAGGGCATCGCCGTCGGCACCTCGGCGTCGCGCGGCCTGTCTGTCGACGGACAACATCAGGTTTCGGCCACGGCGGTTCCTTGACGCAACACAACTCGCGGTATTTGATCTGCCCCTCTAGTCAGCGTTCTTTGTCCGGTCCACAGCGCTGCTGAACACATGCCTCATCGCCCGCCACGGCCGGCGGGCGGGGCCATCAGGGGTCTTCGCTTCGGCGCTCCGCGCCGGACGGTCGCCCGATCTCGATCTCAGGGGTGGGAATGTCTCGCGGCTCTCGTGTGGGCGTGTCGACGCTGGTCGTCACCGGTGCGGTGGTGCTGTCGATCTTGGTGGCCGCGCTCGCCTGGAGCTCGAGTCGCTCCGAGGCGCAGTCCGTCACGCGCCCGGCGTCCACCGCCACCCCGGGCTCGACGGCGGCCCCCGCCTCGTCGGCGGCGCCCGCGCCCACGGCACCGCCCGCGCGCGGCCTGACCACGCTCTCCGACGCACGTGCCGCGGCGGTCGCGCGCGAGCAGGCCGCCCGGCTGCTGGCGGCGCCGACGCCGCCCGCCGTCCCGGCCGAGGTGCTCGACGAGCGCACGGCGATCAAGCGCGTCGGCGGCCGCCGGGTCCTGCTGGAGTCCGTCGCACCGGCCTACGTCCGGCGCGGCGGGAGCTGGATCGCCGTCGACCGCGCCCTGCGTCCCGCGGCCGGCGGCGGCTGGGCGCCGACCGCCGCGCCCACGCCGCTGGCGATCCCCGGCCGGTCGGCCGGCGTCGTCGCGCTGGGCGACGACCTGAAGGTCAAGCTGGTCGACGCGCGCGACGTCGCCGGCGTGGCCGACGGCGCCGGCGTCGTCTACCCCAACGCGCTGACCGACACCGACGCCATCGTGGCCGGCACGGGCGCCGGCGTCCAGGTGGGCTGGGTCCTGCGCTCCGAGCAGAGCCCGGAGACCCTCGCGCTCGACCTCGCGCTCGGCGCCGACGACCGGTTGGAGCCGGAGGGCGGCGGGTTCCGCATCGTCCAGGACGGCCGGACCCTCGGCGGCGTGAGCGCGCCCGTCGCCTGGGACGCCGGCCACCACGCCGTGCCGGTGACGCTCGAGCGCTCCGGTGCGGGCGTCGCCGTGAAGGTCCACGCTCCGGCCGACGTCGCCTATCCGATCGTGGTCGACCCGGTCATCGACACCAACCCGAACGCCTCCAGCTTCTTGGACTTCTCGTGGGACGGGGCCTACTACGACTGCGACGGCGACTACGGCGTGGGCAGCGGGTCGGTGTCCATCTACCGCAACTGCGGGGACGACATCGCGGCTTCGTCCGGTTCCGGCGAGCTGCGGCTCCTGTCGCCCGGCACGAGCTTCATCAGCCGCGTGGACATCGGCGGGCTCGCCGCGAGCGGCTCCGGCCAGTGCGGCGCCGCGGGCATCCGCTCGGCGAGCGGGGCGGACGAAGGCGCCTACGGCGCGACCGGGACCGGGCCGATCGGGTCCAGGACGAGCACGGCCGTCGGTTGCGGCGCCGCCACGGTGCAGAAGATCTGCGTCACCAGCACGTGCGGGATCGGCGGCACGCCGGGCAACCGGGCCTTCGTCGGCGGGTCCTTCGCCGACACCACCGGCCCCTCGCATCCGTGGGCGGAGTCGGGCTCCGTCGACTACAGCGGGTTCAAGCTCTACCGCGAGGACACCGACCGCCCGACGGTGACGGGCCAGGTCGCCACGCCGACCCCGTGGCGGCGGTCCGGGACCGTTCCCGTGACCGTCACGGCGAGCGACACCGGCCTGGGCGCCAAGCGCGTCAAGGTCGGCTACGGCGGGACGACGCTCGTCACCGGTGAGGACCCCTGCCTCGGCACGCTCGCCAACGCCTGCCCGGCCACGTGGAACAACCGCACGCTCCAGAGGACGGTCAACCCCGACACCGCGACCCTGCCCGAGGGCCTCGTGCCGCTGACGCTCGACGCCGAGGACGTCCTCGGCAACACGGTCGCCACGCCGCTGCCGACCGCCAAGGTCGGCGTCGACCGCTCCGGGCCGGTCATCGACCTGGACGGGATCGCCACCGGCACACCGATGGCGGGCACCGCCCAGAAGACCCTGCACGTCGTGGCGACCGACGGCGTCCCCGGCGGCACCGACGCGCAGCGGCGCTCGGGCGTCGCCTCGGTGACGGTGTCGATCTCCAAGCTCGACGGCAGCGGGTTCCAGCAGGAGGCCGCCTACGCGCCGGCGGCCGGCTGCGCCGACTCCTGCGGGACCGATGACACGTTCGCGGTCGACGCCACGAAGTACGGGCCGGGGCAGCACACGATCCGCGTGGTCGCCACCGACAAGGTGGGCAACGAGGCGACCGAGGACATCACCTTCGTCGTCGACACCACCGGGCCCCAGATCACGCTCAGCGGGACGCTCTACGACGCGCGCGGCACGACGCTCACGCGCGACGAGTACCGGCTGCGGGCCGACGTGCTCGACGGCGTCCTCCCGATCCGCGGCGCCGGGACCAAGGACGTGCAGCTGTACGTCACCGAGCTCGTGGGCGGCGTCCCGACCGAGCGCCTGCTGGACGCCACGACGCGCGCCTGCAAGGACGTCTCCTGCGACCGCACGCTGGTCGCGACGGTCGACGCCACCAAGTTGGCGCCCGGCGGCCTCACGTTCCGCCTGCACGCCACCGACATGCTCGGCAACGCGTCGGACCGGACGTTCACCGCGAGCCGCGGGACCGTCTCCTTCGACCAGACGCGCTGGTCGGGCCTGGAGGACTGGCTGCCGTACGACCAGGTCGAGACCGGCGGCGGCTCCAGCGCGTACGTCAACCTCGCCAGCGGCAACCTCGTGTGGCAGCAGACGCCGCTCGTCAACCCCGGCCGTGGGCTGTCGACGTTCGCGCAGGTCACCTACAACGCGCAGTCGGGCGGCGGCTACGACGAGCTCAGCCGCGGGTGGTCGCTGACGCTGTCGGGCCTGACGCGCGTCAACGAGCCGCTGGACCTGTCGACCGCGGCGGCCGGGACCGTCCGGCTGATCGACGGCGACGGCACGCAGCACCCGTTCACGGCGTCGGCCGACGGCACCCACTTCGACCCGCCGCCGGGCGTCGACCTGCACCTGCGCCGCTTCTCCGGCGACCAGCAGAAGGCGTGGGCGATCACGCGGCCCGACGGCATCACGTTCTACTACGACTCGCTCGGCTACCAGACCTACGCCGAGGACCGCAACGGCAACGCGCTCAAGTACACCTACGAGATCGTCCCGAAGGTCGTCGGCGCCACCTGCCCGATGTGGCCGAGCACGACGCTGGACCCCGTCGCCTGCCGTCAGCGCCTGACCAAGGTCACCGATGCCGCCGGCCTGGCGCCGTCCTACGCCGCGGGGCGCGACGTCACGCTGGCCTACGCCTCCGCCGCCGGCCCGATCGCGACGCTGACCGACCACGCCGGCCGCGTCACCACGTTCGCCTACGACGCCACGACGGGGCGCCTGACCACGCTGACCGAGGCGACCGGCACCTCCGCGGAGCGCTCGTTCGGCTTCGGCTACGAGCCGACCGGCGGCGACCGCGACCTGGCCTGGGTGACCGACCCGCGCGGCCACGCCACGCAGTTCACCTACACCGGCGGGTACGGGACGCTGACCGCCGCCGGCCTGGTCCAGGACCCGCTCGCCGACCGCCGCGTCACGACGCTGCGGGACCGTCGGACCAACACCCACACCTACGCCTACGACACCGCGACGTCGGGCTCCGACTCCTGGTGGACGGCGCGGCTGACCGACGGCCGCGGCAAGACCTACACCTACCGGATGGACCGCCGCGGGCGGCCGGTCCGGCGCACCGACCCGCTGGCGACGGCCACGACGATGGCCTACGACGCGGACAACAACCTGACGGTCCTGGCCAAGGCCGCGGGCACCGCCGACGAGGCCGTCACCCGCATGGCCTACAACGCCAACGGCCGCCTGATCGAGACGATCGACGGGGCCGACGCCCGGACGGTCCTGCGCTACCGCGACGGCGACGGGTTCTCGCCGGGCGCCACCTACCCCGACTCCGCCCACGGGTTCGTCTCGGACCTGGTGCGGATCGAGACGCCGAAGGGCTCCGACACCGGCGACCCGAACGACTTCGCCACGCGCTTCGAGGTCGACGCGCGCGGCAACGTCACCGCCACGATCGACGGCGCCGGCGGCCGTGCCGAGACCGCCTACCTGGACTGGGGCCTGGTCGACTACGACAGGGACCCCGCCGGCAACGTCGTCAGCTACCACCAGCACGACCCCTCGGGCCTCCCGCGCGAGGTCTGGGACCCCAAGGGCGGTCACACCTTCTACGCCTACGACGCCGTGGGCAACGTGACCGCGGTGGCCGACCCGCGCTCGCAGGCCTTCGGCGGCCTGGGCGACGCCCAGAAGCGCTACCGCACGTCGCTGACCTACGACGCGCAGGACCGCCTCAGGACCGAGGAGATCCCCAAGCGCTCGGAGCAGGGCCAGTTCATCACGCGGTCCTACACCTACAACGACAACGGCGATCTGCTGACGGCCACCGACGGCACGGGCGCCGTGTCGACCAGCGCGTTCGACGCGATGGACAACGTCGTCGAGAAGGCCAGCCCGGCGGTGCCGCACGTCGACGAGCCCACCGTCGCCCCGGAGACCACCGAGTACACCTACGACGCCGAGCAGAACGTCACCTCCGAGACGCGGCCCAAGGGCGTCGTGACCGCCCAGGCCGACGACTACTCGACCGCCTACACCTACGACGACGTCAACCGGCCGGTCGTCGAGCGGCGCCGCTCGCGCGGCGCGTCGGCGAGCACGGACCTGGTCACCAGCTACGCCTACGACCGCCGCGACAACGTCGTCGGGCAGAGCGACCCGCGCGCCAACGCGACGTGGCCGGCCGACCCGGCGGCCAACGCGACGATGACCGCGCGCCGGCGCTGGTCGTTCACCTTCGACAAGGCCGACCGCCAGACGGTTCGGGTCGAGGACCCGGCGGGCCTGCGGCTGACCACCCGCACCGACTACGACGCCAACGACAACGTCACGCGCGTGCGCGACGCGCGCAACCAGGGCTCGGAGTTCGGCCCGGCCGACCCGCTGACGCCCGACGTCGCCTACGAGACGACCTACACCTACGACGGCGCCGACCGGATGCTCACGCAGACCCGGGACGGCAGCAGGACCGAGGTCGCGCGCCGCGCCGACGGCCTCGTCACCGAGGTCCGCAACCCGCGCCACTTCACGGCCGAGAAGGTCAGCGCCGACGACTTCGTCACCAAGTACGGGTACGACGCCGCGGGCGACATCACGTCGATCACCCAGCCGCGGATCGCCTCCAGCGCCAGCAGCTACGCCAACGCGGTCCGGACGGTCCTGTTCACCCGCGACGCGGTCGGCAACGCCACGACGGTCACCGACCCGCGCGGCAAGGCGTTCACCAACACCTACCTCGACACGGGCGACCTGCTCTCCACGACGCGGCCCGCCATGTGGACCTTCACGCCCGGGCAGGGCGGCGACGAGCTGACGCTCAAGGACGTCGCGCAGCTGGGCAACGACGGCGACGCCCCGGACACCGACCCGTCCGACGGCGGCCAGGGCGAGGGCGACTTCGGCACGGTCTCGCCGCAGGAGCAGCCGACGGTGCTGCCCAAGGCGGGCGACGTGCAGTTCGCCTACGACAACGAGCTGCGCCTGACGTCGGTCACCGAGCTGGAGTCGCCGCTGGTCAACGGCGAGCGCGCGCGGCGCTCGCTGGCCCGCGACGCGCTCGGCCGCCTGGGCGCGCTGACGACGCCCTACCAGCGCGTCCAGGACAACTACAAGCGCTACATCGTCCAGACGACCGACTACGACCGCGACGGGAACCTCGCGGCGACCACCGACGGCGAGGGCGAGCGCACCACCACCGCCTACGACCAGTTCGACCGGATGCTGTCGCGGACGACGCCGGCCAACTCGGCGACGCCGGGCGCGGCGCGCAACACCACGCAGTACTCCTACGACGACAACTCCAACGTGGTCGCCGTGCAGGAGCCCAACGGCGCCGCCTGGACGACGCGGTCCTGCTTCGACCAGGCCGACCGCCTCGTCGCCGCGATCGACGAGGAGCTGGCGGTGACGCGCTACCGCCTGGACAACGTCGGCCAGGTCGTCCGACAGCGCAGCCCGCGCGGCACCGCGCAGGCGTCGGCGAGCCCGAGCTGCGGCTCCTACCCGATGCTCGACGGCGGGCCGAAGGGCGACTGGGACACCGACGTCCGCTACGACCCCAACGGCTGGACCACGCAGGTCACCGACCCGCTCGGCCAGGTCGCGTCCTACACCTACGACCGCGCGGGCAACCGCACGCAGTCCTCCGAGCCCGGCGCGCGCGCCGCGGCGGGCGGCCCGGTCCTGCCGCGGGTCATGTCCACCACCTACGACGGCCGCGACCTGCCGTGGGCCACGAGCAAGGGCACGGCGACCGCGCCCAACGCCCGCACGACGACCGTCACCGAGTACGACGGCAACCGCAACCTGCGGCGCACGGTCAACATGTCCGGGTTGGTCTCGGGCCTGCCGCGGTACGCGGACGCGGCGCCCGCGACGTCCTCGTTCGCCTCGGCGACCGACCGCGCCGACCCGACGATCGCCAACGCCGGCTGGCGCGCGACGCTCAACGAGTACGACGACGACAACCTGCTCGTCTCCGTCCACCTCCCGTGGGGCGTGGCGAGCGACCCGGCCGACACCACCGACAAGCGCTACCGCCAGGACTTCGAGCGCGACGCGCGCGGGTACGTCACCGCGATCCGCCAGGCCAACGACTGGACCGCCGCGCCGGCGGCGTGCGCCGCGGCCCCCGCCACGCCGGTGGCCGGGGACTGCGTCAAGCGCACGGTCTACGCCAACTACGACAACGGCTGGATCCGCACCGCGACCGGGCCGGACGCGCAGAGCGGCACCGTGGCCGTCTACGGCGAGCGGCAGATCTACGACTACGACCGCCGCGGCCTGCAGACGTCGTGGTCGACCAAGACCAACCGCTCGGCGACCGACGACGGCGAGGGCGGCGCGTCGCGGGTGACGCGGCGCGACTACCTCCCCAGCGGCGCGCTGCGCACGCGGACGACGTCGCCGACGCCGCCCGCCACGGTGGCGCGGACGTTGACCTACGACTACGACGCCAACACCCAGGTGACGGCGCTGACCGACGACGTCGCCACCGCGGCGACCGGCGACGACCGCCGCTACGCGCTCGGCTACGACCACGCGGGACGGCCGACCAGCCACGACGAGCAGTTCACCGGCGGCAAGGACACGCTGACCGCCTACGACCTCGCCGGCAACCGCACGTCGCAGCGCACCGACGGCGCGATCTCCGGGTCGACGTACACGGGCGGGAAGCTGACCGCCGGCGACTGGGACCACCTCGACCGCGAGGTGGCGACCACGGTGACGCCGTCGACCGGCGGCGGCTACCCGATCCAGCGCTGGCAGCGCAGCTTCTTCCCGTCGGGCGAGCCCGACACGGTGGTCGAGACGGCGCAGGCGTCCGCGGGCGTCGCGCCCGCCACGCGCGTCAGCGAGTCCAAGCTGTTCCGCGACGACGGGAGCCCGATCCAGGTCAACCGGGTCGACGCCAACGGCATCTCGCTGATGGAGCCGCCCGGGCCGCCGCTGTCCAGCGGCCCGCAGCTCGGCCTGCCGCAGGCCTACACCTACGACGCCGACGGCAACCTGACCGCCGACGAGAACGGCACCTACGCCTACAACGCGCGGGCGCAGCTGACGAAGTGGACACGGCCGGAGTACGACGCCGACGGATACCGCACGTCCGCGCTGGACGTCACCGACTACCAGCTGACCGGCACCGGCGACCTCAAGCAGGAGAAGGACACCAGCGGCGGCATCGGGACGACCGGGACCACCGACTACACCTACCTCGCCGACCGCCTCATGGGCACCAGCGCGTCGGCGGGCGCCTTCAAGCAGTCGACGACCTACGCCTACGACGCCACCAGCGGCGCCAACCCCGCGTCGATCACCGAGGGCACCAACAAGACCAACTACAGCTACGACGCCTACAACAGGGTCGTCAGCTCGACGCCGATCTCGTCCTCGGGCACGCCGGGCACGGCCACGACGACGACCTACGACGCGTTCGACCGCCGCCAGGCGCAGGCGGGCGCGACGACCAAGAGCTACTCCTACGCGGGCACGAGCGAGGAGCTCAGCGCCCAGACCACCGGCGCGAGCACGCGCACCTTCGACTACTCCGCCGACGGCGAGCCGCTGGGGATGAGCGGCGGCGCCGGCGGCTACCGGTCGTTCACGCTGACGGCCAACGGGTCGATCGGCGGGTTGGAGAACGGCAGCGGCTCCACGAACCCGGACGCCGCGGGCGGCCCGTTCAACCGCTACCGCTACGACCCCTACGGCGCGGCGCAGTCGGCGCGCTCCGCGGCCATGACGCCCGCGGGCAGTGACCTGGAGACCCAGCTGAGCGGTGACGCCCAGGCCAACCCGCTGCGGTTCCAGGGCTTCATGTACGACGCGGCGGTCAAGACCTACGACATGCGCTCCCGGGCCTACCGGCCGCAGGTCGGGCGCTTCCAGACCGCCGACCGGCTGGAGGACTCCGCGCAGGACTTCGCGCTGGAGGCCGACCCGCTGACCCAGAGCCGCTACGCGTGGGCGGGCGGCAACCCCATCACCAACGTCGAGTACGACGGCCACAACATCCTCGACGACGCCAAGGACACCCTCGACGACGTCAAGGACAAGGGCGAGGACGTCGCCAAGGAGGGGGCCAAGCAGGGCAAGGAGTTCGCCGAGGGCGGCTACGACAGCGTCAAGGAGACCGCCGACGCGGTCACCCACCCCGAGCGCACCGCCAAGGGCATGGCCCACGCCGCGACGCACCCGTGGCAGACGGCCAAGACGATCGCCGGCTCCTGCAAGGGCCGCGGCGCGGCCAACTGCGCGGGCTACATCACCGGGACGGTCGCCGGCGGCAAGGGCGCCAGCGCCGCCGTCAAGGCGGGCGCCAAGGCGGGGGCGAAGGCGGGCGCCAAGGCCGGGGCCAAGGGCGCGGCCGAGGCGACGGGCAAGACCGGCTCGCGCTCGGCGAAGACCGACGTCGCCACCGACTGCACGGCGAACTCGTTCGCCGGCGACACGCCGGTCGTCCTGGGCGACGGCGCCGCGACGGCGATCTCGACGATCGCGGTCGGCGACGTCGTGCTGGCCACCGACCTGGCGACGGGCGTGACCGGTCCCCGTCCGGTCGAGCGGGTGATCGTCGGCGAGGGCATCAAGGCGATGGTCCGGATCGTCGTCGACGGCACGGTCATCCAGGCCACCGCCCGGCATCCGTTCTGGGTCGAGAGCCGCCACGCCTGGGTCGCCGCCACCGACCTGCGGCCGGGCGACGTCCTGCGCACCGCCGACGGCGGGCCCGCGACCGTCTCGGCGGTCTCGCGCTACGGCCTGTGGGGCCGGGTCTTCAACCTCACCGTCCAGGGCGTCCACACCTACTACGCGGGCACCGAGCCCGTGTTGGTGCACAACTGCGCCAAGAAGGTCGATGCTCCCAAGCGCGACCGAGGGGATGTCGAGGTCGAGTCCGAGACGTCGCGCCAGGCGCGCCGGAAGGCCAAGCGTGACGCGGGGATCCCCACAAGCCAGCAGCCGTTCGAGCAGTTCGGGGGCGGATCGCACAGCAGCGGTCGCTACCGCGACCACCAGGGCAACGAGAAGGTCGTCGCGCGGCACGGCGTCGACGAGGACCACGGGCCGCACTACGAGCAGGGCCGGCGGCAGCAGGGCGCCGACGAGGTCCCGAAGGGCGAGCACCCGAAGTACAACAACCGCACCAAGCGCGGCGGCAAGACGCGATACACCTACAAGCGCTGATGGACCGTTCTCACGCGCTCGACCTTGCCCTACGCCGCAACCGCGGCCGGGCGGCCATGCCCGCGATCCGGGAGGAGCTGGCCCAGACGCTGGGATGCGCTCCGGAGGCGATCGCCTTCGCGTCGCTGGAGGACAGCGACCGGTTGCTCACCGAGGTGCGGCGCGTCACCCACGCCGTCGCGATGGGCGCCGCACCGGTGCCGCCGGAGGTCGAAGACCACTGGGCCCTGGTCGGCGCGAGCGCGGCGGACGTCGAGCAGGGGCTGCCCGGCGTCCGCGCGGCGGTGGAGCCCGAGGCGCTCATGTGCGTGTACTACGCCGACAGCGAGTTCACCGGCGCGCCGTTGATCCCGGCACGCGTGGTGCTGGCCGACCCGCTCGGATGGGTCGATCCGGACATCGGCATCCTGGAGGCGATCACGCACGACGGGCGCAGCGGGCTCCGGGTCCGGCTCGCCGAGGACAAGTACGAGCGCCTGGCCCCGATGGCGGAGATCGAGTGGTGCTGGTGGCGGCGGAGCCCGCCGCCGGCCGGGGGCCGGCGCGACGACTGACCCGTGCTGCGCGGGCTGATCGACCGCGTCGGGGCGCTGGACGGCACCCTCAGCGTCGCGTCGCCTCGGGGCATCGACCTCCCGGCCGGCGGGACCGATCACCGCAGAGTGCTCGCCGTGCTCCAGTACTTCCGCGACCTGCCCCAGACACGGCCCCGAGCGGCCCTCGGACCCGCCGCCGCCGGGCTCAGCCGCCCCGGCTCGTCCCCAGCACGATCAGCGTCTTGGTGCCCACGACCTTCGCGCCGCTGCGCTGCCCGCGCCGGATGCGGTCGATGACGCGCTTGAGGTGGTCGACGTCGTCCACGCGGAGGCGGACGAGCGCGTCCGGCTCGCCGGCCAGCGTGAACGACTCCACCACCTCGGGCAGGTGGCCGACGGCCTCGTCGATGTCGGCGACCTGCGTGCCCGGCGCGAACCGCAGCTCGGTGAACGCCTCCAGCCGGCTGCCCAGCCGCGCGTGGTCGAGCACCGCGGTGTAGCCCCGGATCAGGCCGGACTCCTCGAGGCGGTCGATCCGTCGCTTCGCGGCGGCGGGCGAGAGCCCGACCTCGCGCCCGATCTCGCTGGCCGACCGCCGCGCGTCCTCCACGAGCAGGTCGAGGATCTGCCGGTCCACGGCGTCAAGGTCTCGTCGGTGCACGCGCAGAACCCTACGTGGGCACGCGCCATAGCGCAAAGACTTTGCGTCTTGCGTCCCTAGAACGGCGAAAGCGCTCGACGTCGGCGCCCTGCCCCGCCAGGATGCCGCGCCATGGTCGAGACCCAACCCGAGCGCCCGGCGCTGGCGACCCTGGAAGCCGTTCAGGACCGCGTCCTCTGGCTCGCGACGTCGATCGTGCACCACGCCAACAAGGTGCGCGCCACGCCGTCGGGCGTGAAGGTCGGCGGCCACCAGTCGTCGTCGGCCTCGATGGTGTCGATCATGACCGCGCTGTGGTTCGAGCACCTCCGCGCGCCCGACCGGGTCTCGGTCAAGCCGCACGCCTCGCCGGTCCTGCACGCGATCGAGTACCTGCTCGGCCGCCTCGACCGCCGGTACCTGACGACCCTGCGCGAGTTCGGGGGCCTGCAGAGCTACCCGAGCCGGCTCAAGGACCCCGTGCCGGCCGACTTCTCCACCGGCTCCGTCGGCATCGGCGCGACCGCGCCGATCTGGAGCGCGGTCGCCCACCGCTACGTCGCCGGGCACTTCGAGGTGCCCCAGGGCGGGCGGCAGGTCGCGCTGCTGGGCGACGCGGAGCTGGACGAGGGCGCGATCTGGGAGACGCTCGTCGACCCGATCGTCCCGAACCTCGGCGAGGTCCTCTGGATCGTCGACCTCAACCGGCAGTCGCTGGACCGCGTCGTCCCGAACATCGCCGCCGGCCGGATCGCCGGCATGTTCGAGGCGGCCGGATGGCACACCGTGACGGTCAAGTACGGGCGCTGGCTGCGCGAGCTGTTCGAGCGGTCCGGCGGCGGCGCGCTGCGGCGCCGCATCGACCAGATGCCCAACGAGGAGTACCAGCGCCTGCTGCGCTCGACGCCCGCCGAGCTGCGCGAGCGCCTCCCGGGCGGCGGCCGCGGGTCCAAGGACGTCGCCAAGCTCGTCGGCGACCTGGAGGACGACGAGCTGCTGCGCGCGATCCGCGACCTCGGCGGCCACGACCTCGCCGACCTGCGGGACGCCTTCGCGCAGGCCGACGCCGTCACCGACCGCCCGTCGGTGGTGTTCGCCTACACCATCAAGGCGTGGCGGCTCGCGACGCAGGGCCACCCCGCCAACCACTCGGCGCTGCTGTCCGATGCGCAGTGGCGCGAGCTGGCCGCCGCGACCGGCGCCGACGCCGAGGACCCGTGGGCGCTCTTCGACGAGGACGCGCCCGCGGCCGAGCTGTGCCGCGCGACCGCGGAGCGTCTGGAGCGCGAGGCGGTCACGCCGGCGCCCGCGCCCGCGATGCCGGCCGAGTTGGGGCGCACCCACGGCGGGAAGGCCTCCACGCAGCAGGCGTTCGGCCGCTTCTTCGTCGACCTCTGCAACACGGCGCCCGACGTGGCCAAGCGCGTGGTCACCGTGAGCCCCGACGTCGCGTCCTCGACCAACCTCGGCGGCTGGATCAACCACGTGGGGATCTGGCACCTCGGCGACCGCATCGACTGGTTCGCCGACGACACCGACACGCTCGTGCGCTGGCGCGAGAGCGCGCACGGCCAGCACCTCGAGCTCGGCATCGCGGAGGGCAACCTGGTGGGGTTGCTCGGCGAGCTGGGCGCGACATGGTCGCGCGACGGCCAGGCGCTGCTGCCGATCGGCACGATCTACGACCCGTTCGTCAACCGCGCGCTGGAGCCCTGGTCGTTCGGCATGTACGCCGGCGGGCAGTCGATCCTGGTCGGGACGCCGTCGGGCGTGACGCTGGCGCCGGAGGGCGGCGCGCATCAGTCGATCATCACGCCGTCGGTCGGGCTGGAGCAGCCGCGCTGCGTGGCGTGGGAGCCGGCCTTCGGGCAGGACCTCGAATGGACGCTGCTGCACGCGCTGTCGCGGCTCGGCCGCGCGGACGGCACGTCGGCGTACTTCCGCCTGACGACGCGGCCGGTCGACCAGACGCTGGCGCGGGTGCCGGACGATCCGCGGGCGCGCGAGGCGCGCCGCCGGGCGGTGCTGGCCGGTGGCTACCGGCTGCGCGCCGCGGCCGGGGCCCCGCGGCTGACGCTCGTCGGGATCGGCGCGCTGATGCCCGAGGTGTGCGCGGCCGCCGACGCGCTCGACGCCGCCGGCGTCGGCTGCGACGTGGTCTGCCTCACCTCCGCCGACCTCGTCTTCCGCGCGCTGCAGGCGCGCCAGGGGCTGGGGGAGGGCGACCCCGCCGTCCTGGACGAGCTGTTCCCCGCCGAGCGCGCGGCGCCGATCGTCAGCGTGCTCGACGGCCACCCGCACACGCTGAGCTTCCTGTCCGCGATCCGCTGCGCGCCGATCGCCTGCCTGGGCGTCGACGACTTCGGCCAGTCCGGCGACGTGGACGACCTCTACCGCCACTTCGGCATCGACACGGAGACGATCGTCGGTGCCGCGGTCGACCTCCTGGAGACCCACTCGTGACCGACATCACCATGCCCAAGCTCTCCGACTCGATGGAGGAGGGCACGATCCTGTCCTGGCTGAAGGCCGACGGCGAGCTGGTCGAGGCCGGCGACGACCTGGTCGAGATCGAGACCGACAAGGCCACGATGACCTACCCGGCCGAGGCGTCGGGCGCGCTCACCATCGTGGCGCCGGAAGGCACCTCGCTGCCGGTCGGCGCGACGATCGCGCGGCTGGGCGTCGAGACGGGCGGGACGGGGGCGCCGGCGGCGCCCGCGGCGAGCGGCGCCGGCCCCGCGGCGTCGAACGGCGACGGCCCCGCCGCGCCACCGGCCGCGGCGCCCCTGGCGCCCCCGGCGACCGCCGGCGCCTCCACCGCGGCCGCGCCCGCCCGCGCGACGCCGCTCGCGCGGCGGATCGCCGCCGCCCACGGCATCGCGCTCGCCGACGTGCTCGGCACCGGCCCGCTCGGCCGCGTCACCCGCTCCGACGTGCTGCGCGCCGCCGGCGTCCCGGCCGCGCCGTCGCCGCTGCCCTCCGGCCCGGCGCCCGCTCAGGGCGCCACGCCCACGCCGCCCGCTCCCGCCGCCACGCCCGCGCCCGTCGCCGCCCCGGCGCCCGAGCCCGCCGCCACCGGCGCCAAGGGCGACGTCGAGGTCGTCGAGCCGACGCGCATCCAGACCGTCGTCGCCCGCCGCATGGCGGAGGCCAAGGCCATCGTCCCGCACTTCCAGGTCCAGACCGAGGTCGCCATGGACGCGGCGCTCGCGTTCCGGGCGCAGCTCAAGGAGACCGGGGCGGCCGCCCCGTCGCTCAACGACTTCGTCGTCAAGGCGGCCGCGCTGGCGCTGCGCGGCCATCCGACCGCCAACGGCTCCTATCGCGATGGGCGCTTCGAGCGCTACTCGCGCGTCAACGTCGGCATCGCGGTCGCGGCCGACGGCGCGCTCGTCGTCCCCACGATCTTCGACGCCGACGAGAGGTCGCTCGGGGCGATCGCCGCCGAGGCGCGGCGGCTCGCGTCGCGCGTGCGCGAGGGGACGGTCAGCCCGCCCGAGCTGTCGGGCGCGACGTTCACGGTGTCCAACCTCGGCATGTACGGGATGACCGCGATCACGCCGGTGATCAACGTCCCGCAGGCGGCGATCCTCGGCGTGGGCGCGATGCGCGACGTCCTCGCCCGCGTCGACGGCGAGATCGTCGACCGCCACCTCATGACCCTCACGCTCAGCTGCGACCACCGCATCCTCTACGGGGCGCAGGCCGCCGAGCTGCTGTCCGACATCCGCACGCTGCTCGAGCAGCCGCTGCGGCTGGCCCTCTAGCGCCATGGCGACGGACGACACGAGCTCCGACGTGATCGTCGTCGGCGCGGGGCCGGGCGGCTACGTCGCGGCGATCCGGTCGGCCCAGCTCGGCCTGCGGACCGCGGTCGTCGAGCGCGAGGCCGTCGTCGGCGGCCGCTGCCTCAACCACGCCTGCATCCCGGCCAAGGCCGTCCTGCGCAGCGCGGACGTCCTGTCGGAGGTGCGCGGCGCCGGCGACTTCGGGATCACGATCGGCGGCGCCGAGCCGGCGGTCGACTTCGCCAAGGTCGTCGAGCGCCGCACCGGCGTCATCCGCACGCTCACCGGCGGCGTCGAGGGCCTGCTCAAGAAGCACGGGGTCACGCGCATCGCGGGCGAGGCGTCGCTGACGCCGGAGGGCGACGTCCTCGTCGGCGGCACCGCCCACGTCGCCGCCAAGGCGGTCGTGCTGGCGACCGGCAGCGTCCGCCGGCCGCTGCCCGGCCTGGACTTCGGCGGCAACGTGATCGGGACCGAGGAGGCGTGGGCGTTGACCGAGCTGCCCACGACGCTGGCGGTGATCGGCGCGGGCGCGTCGGGCACCGAGATCGCCTCGGCCTACGCGCGCCTCGGGACCGCGGTCACGCTCTACGAGGGCCTGGACCGCGTGCTGCCCGCCGAGGACTCAGACATCTCCAAGGCCGTCGCGCGCGGGCTCAAGCGCCAGGGGATCGACGTCAAGACCTCCACGTTCTTCGACCCGGCCGACACGGACGACTTCGACCACGTGGTGATCGCCGCGGGCCGCGGGCCGGACGTCGCCGCGCTCGGGCTGGACGCCGCGGGCATCGCGCTGACCGACCACGGCCTCGTCGCCGTCGACGGCGCCCTGCGGACCTCCAAGCCCAAGGTGTACGCCATCGGCGACCTCGTGCCCGGTCCCGCGCTTGCCCACAAGGCCAGCGACGAGGGCATCATCGCCGTCGAGGACGCCGCGGGCCACGGCACCCACCCGATCGCCTACGGCGACATCCCGCGCGCCACCTTCTGCACGCCCAACGTCGGCTCCTTCGGGCTGACCGAGGAGCAGGCGCGCGCGGCCGGCCACGACGTCGTCGTCGGCACGGTCCAGTACGGCGCCGTCGGCGCGGGCACGGTCTACGGCGACCGCACCGGCCTCATCAAGATCGTCGGCGACCGCACCTACGGCGAGCTGCTCGGCGGCCACATCGTGGGCGCCCGCGCGACCGAGCTGATCCAGGAGCTTGCGAGCCTCAGGCTCGCCGAGGCCGGCTACCCGGACGTGGCGCGGATGATCCACGGCCACCCGACGCTGTCGGAGGGTGTCATGGAAGCCGCCCGCGCCGCCGACGGCTGGCTGATCCACGGCTGAGCCGGAGCGGCTCCCCTCTCTCCCGCTCCGGCTCGCCGTCGGCCGCCCCCGGCCAGGCCGACGGCGGCGCGACGGCGAGACGCCCCGCCTACCCGGCGGCCAGCAGGGCCGCCGCGTACCCGCTCGGGTCGGCGACGCCCTCGCTGTTGACGATCAGGACGCTCGTGCGCTCCGTCAGCCCCAGCTCGTCGCGCAGCTCGCGCAGCGCGACGAGCCCCGCGACGCCCGTCGCGCCCGACACGACGCCGGCGCGCGCGAGCGCCTGGATCGCGCCCGGCACGAGCGCGTCGCCGACCGCGACGAAGGCGTCGAAGCCGGCCAGCAGGTCGGCGAGCGTCGCCATCGACGGCGCGCCCGCGTTGAGGCAGTCCATCGCCGACGTGTGCGGGCCGGGGACGACGTGCCGGGCGCCGTCGCGCGCCGACTCCAGCAGGCAGGCGGCCGACAGCGGCTCGACGCCGACGAGCCGCGGCGCCACCGCCAGGCCCGCGCGGCGGTAGTGGATCGCGGCCGCGCCCGCCAGCGCGCCGACGCCGATCTGCACGAGCACGAGCTCCGGCCCGGGCTCGCCCAGCTCGGCGAGCTGCTCGTCGGCCTCGGCGAACAGCGTCGAGTAGCCCTCGACGATCCAGCGCGGGACGACCTCGTCCTCGGTGGCCGCGGTGTCGGAGACCAGCAGCGTGCGGTCGTCGGCCGCGGCGGCGGCGAACGCCGCGTCGACCGCGTCGTCGTAGGTGCCGTCGACGACCACGACGGTGGCGCCCTCGGACCGGATCGCCGCCGCGCGCTCCGGCGGGACCTGCCGCGGCACGTGGATCACGGCGGGCACGCCGAGCCAGCGCGCGACGCGGGCCAGCGCCCGCCCGTGGTTGCCGTCGGTCGCCGCCGTGACGGTCAGCGGCTGCAGCGGCGCGAACGCGGCGCGCAGCTCGTCGAGCGTCCGCCACTCGCCGGGCTCGGTGCCGAGCCGCTCCGACAGCGCGCGGTACATCGCCCACGAGACGCCGAGCACCTTGAAGGCGGGCAGGCCGAGCCGCGAGGACTCGTCCTTCACCCACAGGCGCCCGACGCCCAGCTCGCCGGCGAGGTCGTCCAGCCGGGCGAGGCGCGTGCGCTGGTAGAGCGGCAGGCGCTCGTGGAACGCGCGGGCCGCGGGCGGGGCCGCCGGAGCGCGGAATCCCGGCTGTCGCCGGGGGTTCTCGAGGTGGAGCGGCCTCTGGACGGCGGCCGTGCGATCGGCGCTGTCGGGGTCCTGGGGGTCGGCGACTTGGCGTGTCATGCGAAACGCAGTATATTGCACCCTGCACGCCAGCCTGCAAGATCCGCAGGATTCGAGGAGGAGAGCTCGATGGACCGTCTCACGTCATCCGCCGCCCACGGGCGCCGTCACCGCCGCGTAGCCGGGCTGTTGCTCGCGGCCGCCGTATCGACCGCGACCGCGCTGTCCGCCGCCGGGTGCGGCGGCGGCGCCGGCGCCGCCGGGTCGACCGGCGGCGGCACCCTGCGCTTCGGCGACGCCCTGTCGAACATCGACGCGACGAACCCGTTCGTCGGCACGAACGTCCTCGCGCGCGCCGCCTACGAGCAGACCTATCCCGAGCTCGTCCAGTACGGCTACGACAACCAGATCACCGGCGACTTCGCCAAGAGCTGGACGTTCGGCGACGACGGCCGCACGCTGACGATGAAGACCGCCGCCGACGCGAAGTGGAGCGACGGCCGGCCGCTGACCAGCCGCGACGCCGCCTGGACGCTCAACACCGCCGTCAAGTACAAGGACGGCCCGACGGCCGCCTTCGGCAGCGGCATCGACGGCCTCGTCAGCGCCGAGGCGCCCGACGCCACCACGCTGGTCCTCCACTACTCGCGCGCCGCGGGCACCGCGCTCTCGCAGCTGCGCCGCGTTCCGATCCTGCCCCAGCACGTCTGGGCCCCGCACGTCGGGTCCGACGGCAAGGGCCTGCAGTCCTTCCGCAACGAGGCGCCGATCGTCTCCGGCGGCCCGTTCATCTGGACGACCTTCAAGAAGGACCAAGTCGCGCTCTTCAAGCGCAACCCCAACTACTACGGCAAGGCCCCGCGGCTCGAGGGGTTCGGCATCCAGCACTACTCCAGCAACGACGCGCTGCTGCAGTCGCTCAAGAACGGCGAGATCGACGCCGCGCTCGAGCTCAACGGCGTCGAGGCCAACTCGCTCAAGGGCATGCAGGGCATCAAGGTCAAGAGCGGCCCCGGCTGGATCTGGGACGCGCTCGGCATCAACTCCAACCCCAAGCGCACCGACCACCGCGAGCTGCTCGACCCGGACGTTCGCATGGCGTTCGCCAAGGCGATCGACACCAAGGAGCTGAACGACCGGCTCCAGCTCGGCTACGCGCAGCCGACCGCGACCCAGATCCCGGTCGGCGAGTTCAGCGACCCGTCGCTGAAGCCCGTCGCCGTCGACGTCGCCGGGGCCAACGCCCTGCTCGACCGGCTCGGCTACCGCAAGGGCGCCAACGGCATCCGCGTCGCCGACGGGCACCCGATGTCCTACCAGCTGGACCTCTCGACCGGCTTCGGCTCGTCCGAGCGCGTCGCCCAGCTGCTGACCGCGTCGCTGGCGCGGATCGGCGTCAAGGTCGACGCCAAGATCATGGACGGCTCGGCGTTCTGGGACCGCGTCACCGGCCCGGACTACAAGTACACCAACTCGCAGCTGTTCGTGGAGAGCTGGTCGAACTACCCGGACCCGGACTTCAGCCTCTCGCTGCAGACCTGCGCGCAGCTCGGCGGCCTCAACGAGACCGGCTACTGCAACAAGGACTATGACAAGCTCTATCAGCGGCAGGCCTCGGAGATCGACGTGGCCAAGCGCAAGCCGATCGTGTACCGCCTGCAGCAGATGCTCTACCGCGACCGCCCGTTCTCGGTGTTCTACAACGAGCCCGCGATCGAGGGCTGGCGCGCCCAGTGGACGGGCTACGGCCGCATGAAGGGCAGCACGTTCTCGGCGCTGTCGAAGTTCCCGCTCATCGACGTCCACCGCGCCTCCTAGGCGCGACGGACCCGACCTCCCTCCGGACCGATGCATCGCGATCGCGCCCATTACGTCGCCCGGCGGACCGCCGCCGCGCTGCTCATGGTCGTCGTGGCGCTGACGCTGAACTTCGTGCTCTTCCGGGCGCTGCCCGGTGACGCGTCGGCGAGCTTCGGCGCCGTGCCCGAGGCGACGCCGCAGATGCGCGAGCAGCTGCGGCGCGACTTCGGCCTCTCGGACCCGATGCCGACGCAGTTCGTCAAGTACGTCGAGCAGCTCGGCCACGGCAACCTCGGGATCTCGGTCGTCGACCGCCAGCCGGTGACCGGCCGGCTGGGCGACGCCCTCAAGAACACGATCCCGCTGGCGCTCGGCGCCACGCTGCTGGCGATCATGTTCGGGTTGTTGACCGGCACGCTCGCGGCCTGGCGCCAGGGCGGGGTGACCGACCCCGGCATGACCGGCGTCGCGCTGACGCTCAACGCGATGCCGGTCCAATGGGTCGGGCTCGTGCTGATCGTCGGGTTCTCGTCGTGGTTCGCGTCGGGAGGGATGCACGACCCGTTTCTCGTCGACGTCGGGGCGTGGGCGAGGTTCACCGACTACCTGCGGCACCTGGTGCTGCCGATGACCACGCTGGCGCTGTCGCTGTTCGGCAGCTTCCACGTGATCGTGCGCTCGGCGGTGCTGGAGACGCTCGGCGAGGACTACGTGTTGACGGCGCGGGCCAAGGGGCTCAGCACGGCGCGCATCCTGCGTCGCTACGCGCTGCGCAACGCGCTGCTGCCGACGGCGACGCTGATCGCGCTGACGCTCGGCTTCGTCGTCGGCGGCGCGGTGCTCACCGAGACCGTGTTCTCGTGGCCGGGCGTCGGCCGCGCCGTGTACGACGCCGTGACCCACCGCGACTTCCCGATGCTCCAGGGAGCCTTCCTCGTGCTGACGCTGTCGGTCGTCCTGTTCACCTACCTGGCCGACCTCCTGTACCTCGTCCTCGACCCGCGGGTGGCGGCGTCGTGAGCGCCCCGGCGAAGCGACCGCGCCCCGGCTCCCAGCTGAGCTGGATCCTGCGCGACCCGCGCTCGGCGGTGGGCGCGGCGGTGCTCGCCCTGGCCGTGGCGGTCACGGTCGGCGCCCCGCTGCTCACCGGCTACGGCCCGTTCGACCACGCCGGGCAGGTCTTCGGCGCGCCGTCGGGCGCCCATCCGTTCGGCCTCGACGACCTCGGGCAGGACGTCCTGACCCAGGTGCTCTACGGCGGGCGGATCTCGCTGCTGGTCGGCATCACGGCCGCGCTGGTCGCGGCGGTGATCGGCGGCCTGGTCGGGATCAGCGCCGGCTACTTCGGCGGGCGCGCGGACACCGTCCTGATGGCGGTGACCGACTACACGCTGATCGTCCCCGGCATCCCGCTGATGATCGCGATCGCCGCGGCCTTCGGGTCGAGCCTGGCGATGATCGTGATCATGATCGGCGTGCTGTCGTGGCCGCAGACGGCGCGCATCCTGCGGTCGCAGGTCCGCAGCGTCCGGGAGCGCACCTACGTCCGGCGCGCGAGCGTGCTCGGCGTCGGGCCGGCGCGGATGATCCGCACGCACGTCCTGCCGCAGGTCGCGCCGCTGATGATCGCGACGACCGTGCTGACGGTCGCGCAGGCGATCTTCGTGGAGACCGCGCTCGCGTTCCTCGGGCTCGGCGATCCCGGCCGCGTGTCGTGGGGGTCGATGATCTACAACGCGTTCGACCGCGGCGCGGTGAGCGCCGGCGCGTGGTGGGCGCTGATCTACCCGGGCGTCGCGGTCGCGGTCGTCGTGCTCGCCTGCAGCCTCGTCGGCCAGGCGATCGAGGCCAAGCTCAACCCGCGCTCGCGCGTGCCGTACCTCAGCGGCAAGCGGTTCACGGTGGAGCCCGTGGCGGCGGAGCACGCCGCGGCCGCGGCCGCGGCGCCCGCCGCCGCGACGCCGCCGTTGCTGGCCGTCGAGCACCTCGACGTCTGGATGCGCAACGCCGCCGGCGACGAGCTGCACGTCGTGCGCGACGTCAGCTTCTCGCTCGGCCGCGCGGACCGCTTCGCGCTCGTCGGCGAGTCGGGCTCGGGCAAGACCACCACGTTGATGAGCGTGCTCGGCCTGCTGCCGTCCAACGCCCGCGTGCGCGGCGCGATCCGCTACGAGGGCCGCGACCTGCTCGCGGGCGGCGAGGCGGGCATGCGGACCGTGCGCTGGAAGGAGATCGCGATGGTCTTCCAGGGCAGCATGAACTCGTTCAGCCCGGTCCACACCGTCGGCGCCCAGATCGTCGAGCCGATGCGCCTGCACAACGGCGCGTCGCGCCGCGCGGCGCGCGCCCGCGCGGCCGAGCTGGTCGGCATGGTCGGCCTGCCGGCCACCGTCCTGGACCGCTACCCGCACGAGCTGTCGGGCGGCATGCGCCAGCGCGCGGCGATCGCGATGGCGCTGGCCTGCGACCCCAAGGTGCTGCTGGCCGACGAGCCGACGACCGCGCTCGACGCGATGGTGCAGGCCCAGATCCTGATGCTACTGCGCCGCCTCGCCGACGAGCTGGACATCGCGGTGCTGCTGGTGACGCACGACCTCGCCTCGGTCTCGCTGCTCTGCGGCGAGGCGGCGGTGATGCAGCGCGGCGCGCTGATCGAGCAGGGGACCGTGGACGCGCTGTACCACGACCCCAAGCACCCGTACACGCGCGAGCTCTTCGGGGCCGCGCTCGACATCCCCGTCGTCGACGCGGCGACCGGGAAGGTGGTGCCCGCATGAGCGTCCTGCTCGAAGTCGACCACGCGGTCTGCAGCTACGCGATGCGCCGCACGATGGGCGACCTCGTCGCCCGGCGGCCGTCGCGCGGGGCGCGGGCCGTCGACGACGTCTCGTTCCACGTGCGGCGCGGCGAGCTGGTCGCGCTGGTCGGCGAGTCCGGCGCGGGCAAGACCTCGATCGTCCGCGGCATCCTCGGCATGGTGCCCGCCGAGTCCGGGGCGATCCGGTACGAGGGCGAGGACGTCTCGACGTTCGGCGGCGCCCGCCTGCGCGAGCTGCGCCGTCGCGTCCAGGTGGTCTTCCAGGATCCGTACGAGAGCCTCGACCCGCGCTTCCGCGTGCGCGACACGGTGTCCGAGCCGCTGATCGTGCACGGCGCCGGCGACCGCGCCGAGCGCGAGGCGAAGGTGCGCCACGCGCTGGAGCGCGTCGGCCTCGCGCCCGACGCGTACCTGGACCGCTTCCCGCACCAGCTGTCGGGCGGCGAGCGCCAGCGCGTGGCGATCGCCGCCGCGCTCGTGCTGGAGCCGAAGCTGCTGATCGCCGACGAGCCGGTGTCGATGCTCGACCTGTCGGTCCGCACCGCGATCCTGGACCTGCTCAAGGATCTCCAGCGCGACGGGCTGGGCATCCTGATGGTCACGCACGACCTCGCGACCGCTGCCCACATCTCCGACCACATGGTGGTGCTCTACTCCGGCCGGGTGGTCGAGTCGGGGCCGACCGCGGAGGTCGTCGGCCGGCCGCGCCATCCGTACACGCGGGCGTTGCTCGGCGCGGTGCCGAGCAAGGACCCGCGCCTGGCGCGGCCGCTGACGCTGCTGTCCGGCGAGCCGCCGGACGCCACGCGCGTCCCGTCCGGCTGCCGGTTCCATCCGCGCTGCCCGGGCGCCCGGGACCGGTGCGCGGCCGACGAGCCCGACGCGCGGCCGCTCGGCGACACCGGGCATCGCGTCGCCTGCCACTTCGCCGACCTGACCGCGCCGCCGACGCCGTCCGACCCCAAGGAGCGCCCGTGCTGAAGCTCGACCACGAACCCGTCCGCCTGAGCGGCGACGACGACGATCGCGCGCCGGCGGTGGTCGCGGTGCCGGTGGCGTCGGCCGATCGCGCGGACGCCGCGCCCGGCCTGCGCGCCGCGGGCTTCACCGGGGCGATCGGCGAGGCGATGGCGTTGGCCGGGGACGGCGACGGGGCCCTGCGCCTCGCGTTCGGGATCGGCGCGCGCGGCGACGCCGACGCGCTGCGCCTCGGCGCGCTGGAGGTCGGCCGCCGCGCCCCCGAGGGCGAGCTGCTCGCCTTCGACCTGACCGGGCTGCCGGGCGACGAGCAGGCGGCGGGCGCCGCCGCGGTCGTCGAGGGCGCGATCCTCGGCTCGTACCGCTGGTCGGCGCCGGAGCCGGGCGGCGCCGAGCCGTCTGGGCCCGCGCTGCGGGTCGACGTCGGCGACGCCCAGGGCGACGAGGCGCTTCGCGTGGCCTGCCGCCGCGCGGCGGTCCGGGCGCGCGCCGCCAACTGGGCCCGCCGCCTCGCCGACACGCCGCCGACCGATCTGACGCCGGCGGCGCTGGCGCGGGTCGCCGGCGAGCTGGCCGCGGCCCACGGGTGGGAGGACGCGAGCCTCGGCGGCGACGCGCTCCTGGACGCCGGCCTCGGCGCCATCCACGGCGTCGGGCGCGGCAGCGCGAACCCGCCGCAGCTGATCGACGTCACCTACCGCGGGCGCGGTGACGGCCCGGTCGACGTCGTGCTCGTCGGCAAGGGCGTCACGATGGACTGCGGCGGGCTCAACCTCAAGACCAACCGCCCGATGGCCGCCGTGATGAAGTCCGACATGGCCGGCGGCGCGGCGGTGCTCGCGGCGCTGGCCTCGGCCGCCACGCTGGAGCTGCCGCTCAACGTGCGGGTGCTCGTGCCGTCGGTCGAGAACCTCGTCGGGCCCGGCGCGCTGCTCCCCGGCGACGTCGTCCAGCATCCCGACGGCCGCCGGACCGAGGTCTCCAACACCGACGCCGAGGGCCGGCTGCTGCTGGCCGACAGCCTCGCCTACGCCGCGAAGGCCGGCGATGGCGCGGCGCTGATCGACGTCGGGACGCTGAGCGAGGCGCCGTTCGCGCCGGTCGGCTGGACGACGATCTCGCGCCACCCGTGGCTCAGCCAGGGCCTGGCCGGCGCGGCCCGGACGACCGGCGAGGTGGCCGTCCAGATCCCGATGGTCGACGGCTACGACGAGTGGATCGCCTCGACGGTCGCCGACAGCAAGAACTTCACCTACGCCCACATGAGCCAGGACCTGATGGTCGTCGGCACGTTCCTGGAGCCGTTCGCGGCCGGGCGCGCGTGGGCGCACGTCGACGTGGTCGGGGTCGCCTGGGTCAACTACCCGTGGAAGACGTGGCCGGCGGGCGCGACGGGCGCGCCGACGCGCACGCTCGTGGAGCTGCTCGCCGCCTGGGACGACGTCGCCGCGGAGGCCGGGCGATGAGGCTCCCGCGCGAGCTGGGGATCCCGCTCGGGTTCTTCGAGCCCGGGCCGGCCAACGCGATCACCGACGTCGCCGGGGTGCGGGTCGGCCACGCGACGGTGGCCGAGGACGCCACCGAGCGCCACGGCGCGCTGCGCACCGGCGTCACCGCGATCTGGCCGCACGAGGGCCGGCCGTGGGACGAGGGCGTCTACGCGGGCGTCAGCGTCGCCAACGGCCACGGCGAGCTGATCGGGATCTCCCAGCTGCGCGAGTGGGGCGTGCTCCGCTCGCCGCTGATGCTGACGTCGAGCCTGTCGCTGGGCGCCGTCTACGACGGGGTCGCGCGCTGGGCGGTGGACCAGGACCCGCGCCAGGCCGGCCACGGCGCGGGCGCGTTCTTCATGCCGGTCGTCGCGGAGGTCTCCGACCTCGTGCTGAGCGACAACCGCGCGTTCCCGATCACGCGCGAGCACGTCGCCGCCGCGCTGGAGGGCGCCACCACCGACCCGCCCGCCCAGGGCGGGGTGGGGGCCGGCACCGGCACCATCTGCTACGACCTCAAGGCCGGGATCGGGACGGCGTCGCGTCGCTTCGTCGCCGAGCCGGGCGTCGAGTGGACGATCGGCGCGCTCGTCCAGACCAACTACGGCGAGCGGCGCAACCTGACGATCGGCGGCGTGCCGGTCGGGCCGCTGATCGACCTGCCGATCCCGCCCCCGCGGCACGAGGGCTCGTGCATCGTGGTGCTGGCCACCGACGCGCCGCTGCTGCCGCACCAGCTGCGGCGGGTGGCGGCGCGCGCGGTCGTCGGCCTGACGCGCAGCGGCGCCTTCGTCGGCAACGGGTCGGGGGAGATCGCGGTCGCGTTCTCGACGGCGGCCCGGGTCGCCGGCCCGCGCCACGACGTCGACCTGCACGCCGTCGCCGACGGGTTCAACCCCAACTTCAACCCGTTGTTCGAGGCGTCGGTCGAGGCGGTGCACGAGGCGGTCCTGAACTCGCTCTTCGCGGCGCGGACGACGACCGGCTACCGCGACGTCGTCGCGCACGCCCTCCCGGTCGACGTCGTCCTCGACGCGCTCGACCGGCGGGGGGTGCTGCGATGAGCGCCCGGGCCGAGGACGTGGTGGAGCTGCTGACGCGGGTCGTCCGCACGCCGAGCGTCAACCCGCCGGGCGCCGAGGAGGCGGTCGTCGGCGTGCTGCAGGACTACCTCGACGCCCACGGGGTGACCACGTGGCGCAGCGACGTGCGGCCCGGCCGTCCCAACCTGTACGCCGAGGTCGGCTCCGGCGCGCCGGTCGTGCTGCTCAACGGCCACCTCGACACGGTGCCGGTGGGGGACGGGTGGACCCGCGACCCGTTCGGCGCGGAGATCGACGGCGGCCGGCTCTACGGGCGCGGGTCGTCGGACATGGGCGGCGGACTGGTCGCGTGCACGGTGGCGGTGGCCCTGCTCGCCGCGCGCGGCGTCGCGCTGGGCGGGACGGTCGTGCTGGCGCTGACCGCCGACGAGGAGGTCGGCGCGCTCGGCGCGCGGCACGCGGTCGAGGTCGACCGCCTCCGCGCCGACGCGGCGATCGTCGCCGAGCCGACCGGCATGGAGGTCTACGCCTCCACCAACGGGCAGCTGAACTGGACGGTGCGGCTGCACGGCCGGGCGTCCCACAGCAGCCGGCCCCACCTGGGCCACGACGCGCTCGCCGACGCGTGGCGCCTGCACGAGGCGCTGCGGGCCACGGGGCGCCCGTACCTGATCGGGCAGCTCGCGGCCGGCACCGCCGCCAACGTCGTGCCGGCCGAGTGCGAGCTGCGGATCGACCTGCGGCTGAAGCCGGGCGAGACCGTCGCGCAGGCCGAGGAGGAGCTGGTCCGCCTGGTGGCCGAGGCGACCGCCGGCGCGCCGCGCGCCGCGGAGATCGACGTGACGCTCGCGGTCCCGCCGATGGACCCGGCGCCCGACGCGCGGCTGGCCGACGTCGTGGCGGCCGCGTTCGGCGCGAGCGCGGAGCGCCATCACGCGCCGTACACGACCGACGGCTCGTGGTTCGCGGCGGCCGGGATCCCGACCGTGATCGCCGGTCCGGGCGACCCGGAGCAGTCGCACACGGCCGACGAGTCGATCGAGCTGGACATGGTCCGGCGGGCCGCGGAGGCCCTCGAGCGCGCAGTGCTCGACGCGCTGGCGCTGATCAGTCGCGCTGAGCTTCCGGCCGATCGTGCAGGATGTGGGGCCTGAGGTGCCCGTTCCGTCCGACAGCGCTCCGATCACCCGGCGCTCGGCCCGCGAGGTCGTGCTCGCCCGCCTGCGCTCCTGGATCGAGGAGGGACAGCTCGCGCCCGGCGAGGTCATCAAGGACGCGGACATCGCCCAGCGCCTGGGGGTGAGCCGCACGCCGGTCCGCGAGGCGCTGCAGATCCTGGAGCAGCACGGCCTGGTCGAGATGGAGCCCGGCCGGCTGACGCGGGTGACCGACACGGCGCCGGAGGACATCGCGCTGGTCTACGCGCCGCTGTCGGCGCTCCAGGCGCTGGCCGCGCGGACGGCGACGCCCAAGGTCGCGAAGGCCGACGTGGAGGAGATGCGCGAGCACAACGCGCGGCTGCTGCGGGCGGTGGAGGCCAACGACGCGGTCGCCGCCCGGGAGGCCGACCGCGCCTTCCACGGTGTGCTGGTGCGCTGCGCGGGCAACCGGTACCTGACCGCGGCGATCGAGCCGATGCTGACCCACATCCGGCGGTTGGAGGCCCTGTACTTCACCGAGCTCGACCTCGGCCATCGCTCCCACGAGGAGCACGAGCGGATCGTCGAGGCGGTCGCCGCGGGCGACGCGGCCGCCGCGGCCGAGCGCACGCGCGTGAACTTCATGCGCTACGTCGGCGCCGAGCAGTAGCGCGCGCCGGCCGACCCCACCGGCTGGAGGACTCGACCATCGCTGGGTCGACAACCGACGCACCGGTTGGGAGAGTGGCGAGATGAACGTCCTCGTCCGCCGTGCGGCCCGGCTCGCCGCCGTCCTGCTCGCCGCCGCCGCGCCCGCTTCCGCCGCGGCCGCGCCGTCCGACCTCGACGCGGGCTTCGGCGCGGGCGGGACGGCGCTGTCGCCGTTCACGCAGGGCGCGTCGACGGCCACCGGCGTGGCGCTCGACCCGCAGGGCCGCCTGCTGGCGGTCGGCACCCGCGTCAACGCGGCGGGCAACCGCGACTGGGTCGTGGCGCGCGACACGGCCGACGGGCAGGCCGACACCGCGTTCAACGGCAACGGCCGCTCGCAGCCGGTCGCGACGTCGCCGGTGACGGGTCCGCTCGCGGCCGGCGGGCTGGCGATCGCCGTGCAGGCCGACGGCAAGCCGGTGGTGACCGGGCAGACGGCGTCGGCGATCGGCGTCGGGCGGCTGACGACCGGCGGCCAGGCCGACGGGTCGTTCGGCAACGACGGCACCAGGCTGATCGCCCTGACCTCGGCCACGCGGGTCGACGGCCGCGCGATCGCGATCGCGTCCGACGGCAGGATCGTGGTCGCCGGCACGGCGTTCATCGGCGGCCATCAGCGCGTCTTCGTCGCCCGCTTCACCACGGGCGGCGAGCCGGACGGGACGTTCGACTCCACCAACGACTCGGGCACCGGCGTCGTGTTCGTCCCCGACACGGCGTGCGACGCGGACGTCCCCGTGACCGACTGCGAGGCCTACTCCTTGCTGCTGGCCGACGGCGCGATCTACGTGGGCGGCGCGCAGCAGCAGGGCAACCTGCTCGGCGGCCGGGTCTTCAAGCTCGTGCCCACGACGGGCGACCGCGGCTGGCACGTCGACACGACCTACGGGAGCGCGAGCGTCCCCGGCGCCGCCGAGATCCCGCGCCACGGCGTCAACGACGTGCGCGCGCTGATCGCGCGGCCCGGCGGCGGGTTGATCGCCGTCGGCCTGGCGCAGAACGGCAGCGACTCGGCGAGCTGCGGCGCCGCCGCGCTGACGGCGAGCGGCGCGCTCGACCCGTCCTTCGGCACGGGCGGCACGACCGCGATCGCGCTCGGCGGCACGTGCGTGGCCTACGGCGCGGCGGCCCAGGCCGACGGGCGCGTCGTGTTCGCGGGCGAGACCGACAGCGGGCCGCGGGGCGCGGGCGACCGGCGCGTGGCGGTCGGACGGCTCACCGCCGCGGGCGCGCCCGACGAGAGCTTCGCGGCGGGCGGGGCGGCCGCGGTGACGCTGGGCGACGGCGCGTCCTACGCGCGCGGCGTCCTGCTGCAGGACGGCAGGCCGGTCGTCGCGGGCGGGGCGGCGTCGGCGCTGGGCGGCGTGTTCGCGCTCGCGCGGCTCGCGGGCGGTGACCGGCCGGGGACGGGCGGTGGTGGCGGAGGCGGCGGTGGCGGGACGGACCCGGGGACGGGCGGTGGCGGCGACGGTGGCGGCACGCCCGGAGGTGTCGCGGTGCTCGACCGCTCCGCGGCCGGCGGCGCGGTCGCCGGGCGGCTGATGCCGATCGTCGTCGGCAGCGCGTCCGGTTCGCCGCGCGTGCGGGCGCTCGGCCTGCCCGGGCTCGGCGTCCTGCGCGACTTCTACGCGTTCGACCCGCTCGGCGTCACCGGCGGTGTCCACGTCGCGACCGGCGACGTGGACGGCGACGGCCGCGCGGAGGTCGTCACCGGCGCCGGGGCCGGCTCGGCGCCGTTGGTGAAGGTCTTCGACGGGCAGAGCGGCGCGGTGCGCTCGGCGTTCTTCGCCTACGACCCGTCGTTCCGGGGCGGCGTGAACGTCGCCGTCGGCGACGTCACGGGCGACGGCAAGGCGGACGTGATCGTCGCGCCGGCGTCCGGCGCCGCCCCGCGCGTGACCGTGTACGACGGCGCGACCGGCGCCAAGCTGATGGACTGGCTCGCCTTCGGGGACGCGTCGGCGCGGACGGGCGCCTCGGTCGCCGCGGGCGACGTCGACGGCGACGGCCGCGACGAGGTCGTCGTCGGCGCGGGCGCGGGCGCCGCGCCCACCGTCGCCGTGTACGCGTACGGCGCGACCACGCCGCGCAAGACGTTCCTGGCGGGCGCCGCCACGGACCGCGGCGGGGTCGCGGTGGCGGCCGGGGACGTCGACGGCGACGGGCTCGCCGACGTCGTCGCGGGCCCCGGCGCGGGCGCGCCCCCGCGCGTGCGCGTGTTCGACGGCGCGACCGGCAAGGTCGAGGTCGACGTGATGGCCGGCGACGCCGCCGACCGCAGCGGCGTCTCGGTCGCCGTGGGCGACGTCGACGGCGACGGCCGCGGCGACGTCCTCGTGGCGCCGCTGGCCGGCGCGGCGACGGTGCGCGTCTTCGACGGCAGCGGGAAGGCGGTGCGTCAGCTCGTCGCGTTCCCGGGCTCGACGCTGGGCGCCGACGTCGCGGCCGTCCCGCCGGCCGGCGCCGGCCTGCGCGGCGGCACCGTGAGCGTGGCCGGCACGACGGCGACGGTCCCGGTCCTCTGCCCGGCGGCGAGCACCGGCGGCTGCACGGTCGACGTCACGATCCGCGCCACCACGGCCGCGGCCGCGGCCACCACCCGCGCGAGCAAGTTGGTGACCTTGGCCTCCGGCCACCGCCGAATCGCCGCCGGCCGCCGCGCGACGATCAAGGCCAAGCTCACCCGGCGCGGCCGCACGGCGCTCGCCCACACGCGCACGGTCCGCGCGACCGTGACGGTCACGAGCCGCGACAAGGCGGGCAACAGGCGCGTGGCGACGCGCAAGGTGAAGCTGAAGCGCGGGGCGTCCAAGCGCCGCTGATCCGTCGCCCCCGCCCGCCGGGGTCGCCGCGGTCGTGCCGCGACGCGGGAGCGTTCGCGCCACGTACCGGTTCCCGCCGTTTGCTGCTGGACACCTTGGCCTCCAGCCGGCGTCGTCTTGGCCGAGCACAAGGTCATGTCCCGTTTCCTTCGGCTCGGCATCGCCGCGGTCTCCCTGTTCCTCATCGCCGTCGGCTCCGCCGCGGCGGCCGCCACGCCCACGACGGCGATCACGTCGGCCGGCGGTCCCCTGACGAGCATCTTCCTCGGCAACGAGCTGAGCTGCCAGGTCTCGCGCAGCGGCGCGATGCAGCTGTACCCGAACACGCAGTCGCCGGGCGACTGCGGCACGTTCGCGTTGTACGACAACACGCTGTACAAGCCGAACTTCGCCGGGCACGGCAGCACCGCGACGACGGCGGCCCTCGGCAGCGTCGGCACGCCGTCCGCGCCGGTCTCGCAGAGCGCGGTCTCCGGCTCGGGCACGAGCGCCGACCCCTACAAGGTGGTCACCGTCGTCACCGCGGGCAGCAAGCTCCGGCTCACGCAGACCGACTCCTACGTGACGGGCAACGACTACTGGACGACCAACGTCGCGGTGAAGAACCTCACGACGAGCGCGCTGAGCACGACGATCGAGCGCGCGATGGACTGCTACCTCGGTGGCTCCGACAAGGGCTACGGGTTCCTCGACGCCGCCAGCGGCGGAGCCGGCTGCTCCATGTCGGCCAACAACAACCCGGTCGGGCTGGTCGAGGCGCTGATCCCGGCCCCGGGCCACACGGTCCGCTACCTCCAGGCCAAGTACAGCGACATCTGGACCGCGATCGCCGGCAAGGGCACGCTGCCCAACACGTGCCAGTGCGGCACGCAGATCGACAACGGCGTCGCGGTGCAGTGGCCGCTGTCGCTGACCGCCCAGCAGACGCAGGTCGTGTCGTTCAACACGGTCTTCGACCCGGCCGGCAACATCCCCGCGCCGCCCCCGGGCCTGGTGCCGCCGTCGCCGACCTCGACCCCGACCGTCGACACCACCACCGCGCCGACCGTCGGCACGCCGGTCACCTCGACCCCGGGCACCTGGGACGACTCCGGCGCCACGGAGACCTACCAGTGGCAGCGCTGCACGACGACCGCGACGAGCTCCTGCACCGACATCCCGGGCGCGACGGACCCGAGCTACACGCCGACGAGCGACGACGTGGGGTCCTACCTGCGCCTCGTGCAGACCGCGACGAACACCGACGGCACCGCCGACGCCGCGTCGTCGGAGACCCCGGCCGTCGTGGCCCCGCCCGCGCCGGTCAACACCGCCGCGCCGACCACGGACACCGAGCCGGTCCGGGGCAGCGTCGTGCACGGCACGGCCGGCACGTGGACGTACGCGACCTCGACGTCGGTGCGTTGGCAGCGTTGCGCGACGACCAGCCCGTCGTCCTGCGTCGACATCGTCGGCGCCACGCATCTGAACTACACGCCGACCAGCGACGACGTCGGGTCCTACCTGCGCCTCGTCGAGACCGCGACCAACGCCAACGGCGACGCCGAGCGGGGCTCGGCGCTGACCGGCGCCGTGGCCGCTCTGCTTCCCGCCAACACGGCGGCGCCGGTCGCCGGCACGGCCGCGGTGCGCGGGACGGAGCTGCACGGCACGGCCGGCACGTGGACCGACGCGACCTCGACGTCGGTGCGTTGGCAGCGCTGTGCGACGACCAGCCCGTCGTCCTGCGTCGACATCGTCGGCGCCACGCACCTGGACTACACGCCGACCAGCGACGACGTGGGGTCCTACCTGCGCCTGGTCGAGACGGCGACCAACGCCGACGGTGACGCCGAGCGGGCGTCGGCGCTGACCGACGCCGTGGGCGCCCTGCTTCCCGCCAACACGGCGGCGCCGGTCGCCGGCACGGCCGCGGTGCGCGGGACGGAGCTGCACGGCACTGCCGGCGCCTGGACCGACGCGACCTCGACGTCGGTGCGTTGGCAGCGCTGTGCGACGACCAACCCGTCGTCCTGCGTCGACATCGCCGGCGCCACGCACCTGGACTACACGCCCACGGCCGATGACGTCGGGTCCCACCTGCGCCTCGTCGAGACCGCGACCAACGCCGACGGCGACGTCGAGCGGGGCTCGGCCCTCACGGGCGCCGTCGCCGGGCTGCCCCCGGTCAACACCGGCACGCCGTCGGTCTCGACGACCGGCCCGGCCCGCGAGGGCGCCACGGTGACCGGCGACATCAGCACCTGGACCGACGCCGGGACCTACACCTACCGGTGGCAGCGCTGCGCGACGACCGACCCGTCGTCCTGCGTCGACATCCCCAACGCGACGGGCACGAGCTACACGCCGACCGCCGCGGACGCCGGCAGCGCCGTGCGCTTCGTCGTCACGGCGACCAACACCTACGGGTCGACCACCGTGTACTCGCCGATCGGCGGCCACGTCCTGCCGGCGCCGCCGAAGGTGGTCGTCACGCCGGGCACGTCGCAGTCCGGCGGCTCCGGCGGTTCGCACGACGGCGGCGCGGGCACGGCCGGCGGCACGGGTGACGGCACGCTCGCCAACGTCCGGACCGCGGTCGGCCAGGCGCTGACCGCCAACCCCGGGACGTTCGCCGGCGCGACCTCGGTGCGCTTCTACTTCCAGCGTTGCCTGACCGACGACGAGTCGTCCTGCGTCGACATCCCGGGGGCGACCGGCACGAGCTACACGCCCACCGCCGGCGACGTCGGGTACCACCTGCGGATGGTCGCCGAGGCCTCCAACCCGGGCGGCACGGTGACGATCGCCACGGGCATGACGAAGGTCGTCGAGGTCGTGGCGACCCCGGCGCCCGCCGCCGTCGACGCGCCGGCCACGTCCGCGCCCGCGCCCGAGGCGGCCGCGCCGAGCACCGCCGCCCCGGCGATGTGCATCAGCCGCCGCTCGGTGACGCTGCACTGGCGCACGCCGCGCGGCCAGCGCGTCGTCTCCTACACGGTGACGCTCAACGGCGCCCGCTACGCGACGCTCCCGGGCAAGCGCGGCGGCGTCAACGTCCGGATGAACGGCCGGCCCAAGCAGCTCGTCGTCGTCCGCGTCACCGCCCGCACCGCCTCCGGCGCCCGCTACGCCACGACGCGCCGGTACCGCACCTGCGCCGGCAACCTGCGCGGCGCGCCGCTGAAGACGCTGAGCCTCTCGCGCGTCTCGGCGCACCGCTGAGCACGGGCCGTGTCGCCCGCCCGCTTCGGCGGTCGGGCGACGCGGCGGCAGGGCAGCGGGACCGACGAGGAGCGGCCACAGCTCCGGCAAGAGGGAGAAGGGATGTCATCCTCCGCGGCCATGCCCACCGACGATGGCTGGTTCGCCGTCCGCTGTGTGTTCCGCTCCGAGCGCCACGACGCGGAACGATCCGTCTACGAGGAGCGGATCACGCTCTGGCAGGCGGCCGACCTCGATGCGGCCATCGCGGTCGCGGCCGAGGAGGCGCAGGCCTACGCCGAGGACACCGAGAGCGAGTACGCGGGCCTCGCGCAGGCCTACGAGCTGTTCGACGAGCCCGGGAGCGGCGCCGAGATCTTCTCGCTGATGCGCGACAGCACGCTGGACGCCGACGCCTACCTGGATCGCTTCTTCGACACCGGTGCCGAGCGCCGGCGGCGCAGCTAGCTGCGTCGGCGCCCTTCTGCTCAGTGCTGGTCGGCGTCCCACACTCGATGGCGCAGCGCAAACCATCGTGTAGGTTCGGATCTGACGTGCCTCTGCTCGACACAGCGATGGTCGTATGCGATCTCGACGGCACGTTGTTGCGCTCCGATGCATCGCTCAGCCCGTTTGCTCGCGACGGCCTCAACCGGCTGATCGACGAGGGGATGCATCTGACGGTGGCCAGCGCCCGCAGCGTCCACGCCATGCGCGCGCTGCTGGACGGCGTGCGCATGAGGCTTCCGGTGATCGAGCTCAACGGCGCGCTGATCACCGAGATCGGCACGGGCGATCACGTCGTCGTACGGGCGCTGGAGTCCAGCGCCGCGTTCGCGGCGCTGTCCGTCCTCGACGCGCACGGAGCCGGACCGGTGCTGACCACGTGGGACGGCCGGCGAGACCGCGTGCACTTCACCACGACCACCAATGCCGCGAGCGAGTGGTTCGTCGCGGAGAAGCGTGCGTACGGCGACCCCCGCCTGGTGCTGACCGAGGATCTCGCCGCGGCCGTCGAGCACGAAGAGGTCGTGCTGGTGACCGGGTTCGTCGCCGACGCCGTCGCCGACGCCGTTCTCGCCCACTTGGTCGCCGACGTCGGCGACGTGGCGACGGTGACGTCCGCCCGCCACATCTACCGCACAGGTTGGACGGAGATCCAGATCCAACATGCGGATGCCGACAAGGGACAGGCCGTGACCGACCTGCTCGAGCTCACCGGCATGCAAAGCACCAAAGTGCTGGCCTGCGGAGACCACCTCAACGATCTGCCGATGTTCGCGGTAGCTCACGAGACCATCGTCCCCGCCAACGCGCATCAGGCGGCCATCGCGGCCGCCACCACGCTTGTGGCCTCAAACGACGACGACGGCGTCGTCCGCTGGCTCCTGGAACGCGCGCACTTGCGGTAAAGGGGCGCTCGTTTGTCCTTGAGGGCATCGACGACACCGGCAAGACCACGCCGCTCAACCCACTTGCTACCGCGCTCGGCCGGCGGTTCGCCGCCGTGCTGCTACGCAAACGCTCCCCGCGCGACGACGGCGAGAGCCTGACCGACCACGACTCCGAGGCCTGGACCCGCGAAGCCCCGATCGTCCGAACCACGGTCCCGAGCCCACCCGCCTCCTGACCCTCCGCCAACGAAGTCGGTAACGCTCGCTTCTCGCCCATGCGGCCGTCGCGACCGCGACCGGCTCACATCAGGGCCCCTGAATCGCCGGCAATCCTCCGCGAAGCAGTCACACATCCGGGATATGGGCACCGGTGCCGAAACGGAGCGCGATTTCACCGTCCGGCCGACCATCCCCGGAACACGAAACCCCCGCTCACGCAGGGGTTCCATTACCGAGTGGAGCTAGGGGACTCGAACCCCGACCTCCTGGGTGGGGTGCAGAAGAGCTGCGCCAAAAAAAGGATGCAACTTTGCAGGGAATGTCTAGTCGCTTCGAATGCCGGCACCGCCGCCGGAAGACGTGAAGTACGTCGGAATCAGCCGAGCATTCGATGAGCGGTGCAGCAAGCACCCCGTGGAACGGCGACCGAGCATCCGCAGGCTCAACCTGCCCCCGCTGGTGTTCCAGGAGGCACGGTCGGTCGAGGAGGCGCTGATCGCCCACTTCGGCACGACGGGTGAGCTGCCCAACAACCGCTTCGGCTCGCGTGGGCAGTTGGACAACATCGTCCACTCGATCGACCCGGATCGTCCCAGCTACTGTGTTCGGCTCGTGCTCGGTCAGATGATGCTCCTGGAGAACGGTTATGGCAGCTACGCCGCCGCCCACTACACCCGGAGCAAGGTGTGCGCTGGCGTCGGGGGTCCGCGATGAGCCCGCTACGCAAGCTCCGCGGCCGCCCGGCCGACGTCGGCCTGTACGAGGCGATCGGATCCTTGGACGGGATGACCCCCGGCCGACGGGTCGTGAAGGATCTGGAGGTCAAGCAGCTCGATGGTCGTGAGACGGCGGAGGGGCTCAGGCCGTTGGCAACGTTCGGCGACCTCGAGGTTTTGAGGCTCACCGACGTGCGCGACGCCGATCTGGCGCCGTTGGCCGAGTTGCATCCGGAGGTCCTCCGGCTCGAGCGTGTCCGAGGCGTGGACTTCGGCGTCCTGGGGAGGTTGCACCCTGGACTGCGGGCGCTGGACCTAGTCCTCGACGCCCCCCGCGACTGCGTGGTTCCGGCTCACCTGACGCTGCCCCCATCGCTCGAGATGCTCTTCATCTCCGGTCCGGGATCTGAGGACGACGACGGGCTGGTGGCGGCGCTCCTCGCCGCGATCGACTGGGCGGCGCTGTCCAGGCTCCCGGCGCTCGACGTGCGCGCAGACGGGATCGACGGCACAGCGATCGAGGCCGACCTCGGGTTCCTGCGCCTGCTGACAGAGCTCGAAAACCTGCAAATCACCGGTGTGATCCACGTCGGGCCCGGGCCGTCGCCGCTCGAGCCGCCGTTCAAAGGTCTCTCGCGCAAGCTGAAGCGGGTGATCGTCGGGGCCGCCGATCCGGAGGCGGCGCAGGCCGCGATGAAGCGCCACCTGGGACTTCCCGGTGAGCATCCGCCGATCGTCGCGCGGGAGCTGCGCACCGAGCCGGCTGACGTTGTGCCGCCCTGGACCATCGCCGCACCGGCACAGGACGACGGCACATGGACCACCTACGGGAGCCTGGTGGCGCACTTCGACCAGAGCACGGAGTACGACGCGTTGAACGCGGCGCGCCGCCGATTGCGTGCCGCCGATGCGGCGCTGCTATCCCGCTTGGACTTCGACCCGGAGGCCGGCGGCACCACGATCCTCGCCTCCAGCCGCGAGGATCTGCTCGCCGCCCTGACCACGCTCGGCATCGAGCCAAGCCAATAGCCCGTCGCCCACGTCTGCCTCGATCGAGCGGTCAAGGGGAACGGTGAGCAGCACGCGCACGAGACAGGGCCAACACCCGCCTGGTTCCGGGCGGAGGAACTGACGATCCGCAAAGCGCCTCGGCGGAAGTTGCACAACGCGAAGAGCACGCGACCAGCTACGGACGCCCGTCGTCCAGCCCACCAAACGGGCTCGGAATAGGGCGCCGATCTCCTAGGGCTCCGTATCCGCGCGTTATCGCGCACGGGCCATGGCTGACAGCGAACTCAACAGCACCTGTTGCTCCGTAGCCAGGCTCGAGTGCTGCAGACCTTGCAGGCCAAGCCCGACCAGACCACCAACGAGATCGCCGACGCCATCGGCGTGTCCCGCTCGACCGCCAGCAAGCAGCTCAACGCGCTCAAGCGCGACAACAAGGTCACCAGCACCCCCGGTCCGCGCGAAGGCGGCCGCCGCGCCCCCGACCGCTGGTCTCAGTCCACTACCGACCGCCTACGCCCCGGCCAGCTGGACCCCCTCGTCCTCGACTACGTCACCAAGCAGAAGGACCCCGTAGGCCCCGTAGGCCCCGTCGCCGTCGCCGTCGCCGTCGCCGTCGCCGTCGCCGTCGCCCGCGCCCTCGGCCGCGCCTCCGGCGCCGTAGCCAACTGCATGGCCCGCCTGACCAAGGCCCGCGCCCTCAAGCAGACCGACGACAAGCCCAAAGCGCCACAAGAAGGCCTAGGCGTTGACCCCGACGTATGCGCGTGCTGGTGGTCAAGACGCCGGCACGCACTCGCCGTCCCACAATCACATGTAGAAGGCGTAGCGTGAACCGACGGCGCCGTTAACAGGAACGTGACGCAAGATTGACCCGATCCGTCGAGCAGCCCCGATGGTGATGGGGTCATTTGCGGGAGCTTTATTCGGCCTCGTCCGAGCTTTTGGTCTCGGAATGCCGGCGATCAGCGGCGATTCCGGGGATCCAGGCACTGGCGGCGTTCTCGTGCCTGGGCTGAGGGGACACGTTTGCTGTGTCGCAGCTGGTCGTCGGTCCCTCCGCGGCGACGTTTGTCGGGTGCGCCCGGCGGCATCACGACGACCAAGGCGAACGGGCCCTCGTGGTCCACGACCTGGCTCCGTCGAGTGGTCAACGATCTCGGCCAAGACCGACCTGGGCCATCCGCCCATCGGTCCCCGGGCGTCCGAGACGTCTCGCGGTCCCGCGTTTGCGTCGTTCCGGGAGCCGGTGAAGGCGACTTGTAGCGTTCGCCTGGTCGCCGTCGGCGGCTCAGGGCCGGATGATCGCCAGCGTCGCGAGCATCGTCGCGAGGTGCTTGGACGGTCGCCGACGGCGAAGGCGTCGCCCTGGCAGACGGTGAGCGTGCGTCCGGGCGCGGATGACGCGGCCGCGGGCGCGGATGCCGCCGGTGCCGGGCGCGGGGGAGAGGAGGTTGACCTTCAGCTCGGCGGTCAGGATCTCGCATCCGGTCGGCGCGGCGGACGGCGCCGCATGGCCGCAGGCGGAGCCGACGACTGCGATCAGCGCGCCTGCGTGGATGTAGCCGTGCTGCTGGGGTCAGCGCGTCGTCGCCGGGCAGCCGGATCGCGCCGCCGCCGTGGGTGACCTTGTCGAGCGCGGCGCCGAGCGTGTCCATGACCTTCTGGCGGCCGAAGCTCTCCCGGACGCGGGCCTCGAAGGTCTCGGTCGTCGCGGGTCTACTTCGCGGCCTTCACGGGCGGCGGTGCGCAGCTGGCCGCGGGCTGGAAGGCGGTGCTGACCCAGCGGGATCCGGGCGTGCCGCCGGCCATCAGGTCGAGCAGCAGATCGGCGGCGACCTCGCCGACGCGGCGCGGCTGCCGGGTCACGAGCGCCATCGGGGGCTCGAGGTAGGACAGCAGCGGCAGGCCTTCGACGGCGACCATGGAGAAGTCGCCGGGGATCCGCGCTCCGAGCTCGCGGGCGGCGGCCAGCACGCCGGGGAAGATCTGGCCCGACCCCGAGATGATCGCCGTGGCGGGCGGCTCCGCGGTGAGCAGCTCGCGGGTGGCGGCGGCGCCGTGCGCTTCGGAGAACGGGCCCGCCTTGACGGTCAGCGCGACGCCGTGGGCCGAGCAGACCTCCTGCGCGGCGGCCGCCGCCTCGGCGCTGGGACGGAAGTTGTGCGGTGGGACGATCAGGCCGATGTGGCGGTGGCCCAGGCCGATCAGGTGGCGGACGGCCTCGCCGACCCCCGCGCGCTGATCGATCATCACCTGGCTGGCCGAGACGCCCGCGGGCAGGTCGCGGTCGATGACGACGATCGGCACACGCAGGCGCGAGAGGGCGGCCGCGGTCTCGGGGTCGCTCACGTCGGACGGCGAGACGATGAAGCCGTCGACCCGGCGCTGGTCGAGCAGGCGGATCTGGCTGACCTCGAACTCCGGGACGCCCTGGGAGTTGGACAACAACATGGAGTAGCCGTGGCGCTGCAGCACGAGCTCGGCGGTCAGCGCGATCTCGGACCAGAGGCTGCTCGTGATGTCCCGGACCACGATGCCGACCGTGTGCGTCTGGCCGTCGCGGATGCCCTCCCACAACAGGTTCTGCTCGTAGCCGAGCTGCTCGGCGGCGGCCTGCACGCGCCGCCGCATGGCGTCGCTGACGTCCGGGTGTCCGTTGAGCGCCCGCGAGGCGGACGAGAGCGCGACGCCGGCCGTCGCCGCGACCTCACGCAGGCTGGCCCGCCCGCCCGCCCGCTTGCCTCGCACTCCTTCGTCGCCTGGGGTTCCCATTTGAGCCGAGCATAACGAACACAGTTCCAGCTACCGAACTTCCCTTGACGTTGGACAGCTCGGTACGTAGGGTCCTGCTCTAGGAACTATGTTCCGGGACTAAGTTTGAACGTTCTGTCGCATACGAACCAATGCGGCGGCCACAGGGAGAGGAACCAGCGTGGACAAGCTGATCATCACGGTCACCGTCGACTCGTCGATGTCGTATCCGGGCAACAGGCTGATGCCGCCGATCGAGGACACCGCGGCGGTCGCGCAGCACTACATCGACGCCGTCCGGGCGGGCGCGAGCATCTGCCACCACCACGGCGTGCACCACCTCGAGACCGAGATGCAGCCGGACGGCAAACGCCTCTCGCGCATCGACCACGACGGTTGGCGGGACCTGACCGAGCGCATCCGCGCGACCGGCGACGACCCGCTGATCCAGTTCGGGATCGCCTCGGCGCGGCTGCCCGAGAAGGTCAAGCTCATGGAGCTGAAGCCGGACATGATGTCCTACGCCTTCAACGTCCACGACGAGTTCTTCCAGCCCGACCCGGCCTACCCGGCGGTCGAGATGTACGCCATCCATCCGCGCGACGAGCTGGAGGAGTTCACGCGCGCGGCGCTCGACCACGGCGTCAAGACCGAGGTCGAGTGCTTCTACACCGGCGCCTTCTGGAACCTGGAGTACATCCGCGAGCGCAGCCTCTTGGAGAACCCGGTCTGGGCCACGCTGTTCCTCGGATGGAAGGGCGGCGCGTGGACCCCGCCGACCCACGACGCCTTGTTGTACATGGTCCGCCACCTCCCCGAGAACGTGAACTGGAACCTCTCGGTCATGGACCCGGCGCACTGGAAGCTGCTGCCGCTGGCCATCGCCATGGGCGGCCACGTCCGCGTCGGCTGGGAGGACTACCCGTACCTGCCCGACGGCAGCCTGGCGCAGAGCAACGCCGAGCTGGTGCAGGTCGCCGTCGACGTCGCCCGCAGCGTCGGGCGCGAGATCGCGACCCCGGAAGAGGCTCGCGCGATCGCCGGCATCACGCGGTGAGCGCCACCGACGCCCCCACCGGCGAGCAGCTGCTCTCCGTCTACCGCACGATGCTCGTGAGCCGCGCGTTCGACGAGGAGTGCATGCGCCGCTTGGACCGCGGCGAGGTGGTTCCGCACTTCCACTCGGGCGTCGGGCAGGAGGCCTTGATGGTCGCCTCCGTCGCCCCGCTGCGGCCCGAGGACCAGATCATCTACACCCATCGCGGCTACGGCCACCTGCTGGCCAAGGGCGTCTCGGTCCTGGAGATCGCCCTCGACACCTACAACAAGACCGGCGGGACGACCGAAGGGCTGGGTGGGCTGATGCACGTCAACCGCCCGGACCTCGGGATCCCCGGCCGGGAGGGCGTGTTCGGCACGCGCTTCGGCGTCGCCGCCGGGCTGGCACTGGCCGAGCAGCTGCGTGGCACGGACGGTGTCTGCGTCTGCTTCTACGGCGAGGCGGCCGGCGCGCGCGGCCCGCTCTACGAGGCGCTCAACATGAGCAAGCTGTGGGAGCTGCCGGTCGTCTTCGTCGCCGAGAACAACGGCTGGTCGTTCACGTCGCGGACCGAATGGCTCTACCCCACGCGGCGGATGAGCGACGCCTGGACCGGCTTCGTCGACGTCGAGGTCGTCGACGGCAACGACCCCGAGGCGGTCTGGTCGGCGGTCACGAGCAGCGTCGAGCGGGTGCGCGCGCAGGGCGGCCCGGCCGTGGTCGAGGGCATGACCTATCGGTTGGACCCGCACATCTGGTGGGACGACGCGAGCTACCAGCCCGACGCGGAGATCGCGGCGTGGCGCGAGCGCGACCCCGTGCCCGCGACGCGCCGGCGCCTGACGGAGCTGGGCTTCGCGAGCGACCTGCTCGACGACCTCGAGACGTCCGCCCGCGCGGAGGTCGCCGACGCGTTCGAGCGCGCCGACGCCGCGCCGGAGGCCACCTGGGACACGGCCCGTGAACGGGGGATGGTGTGACCGAGCTGACGCAGACCGGTGCAGCGGTGAGCACGATGAAGGCGGCGCTGACCGAGGTGCTCGGACAGGAGCTCGCGCGGTCGTCCGACGTGCTCGTGCTCGGGGAGACCATCCGCGACGGCGGTGCCGCCGGCGTCGCGGCCGGGCTGTTCGAGCGCTTCGGCTCGCGGCAGGTGATCGAGACGCCGGTGTCCGAGAACGCGATCTTCGGGGCGGTCCTCGGCCTCGCGCTGTCGGGGTTCACGCCGATCGTGGAGATCTACTCGGCCGACTTCCTGCTGGCGGTGGCCAACGAGGTGGTCAACGACATTCCGAAGTGGCGCCAGCAGCAGGGCCGCGGCGGCGCGCTGCCGATCGTGATCCGCGGGTGCATGGGCGCCAACGGCGGCCTGGGCCCGGAGCACTCGCAGGCGATGGAGCCCTACCTGCACCACACGCCCGGCCTGACCGTCGTGACGCCCGGCACGCCCGCGGACGCCGCCGGGCTGCTGCGCAGCGCGATCGCCTCGCCGGACCCGGTGGTCTTCCTCGAGCACCGGCGGCTCTACGACGTCGCCGGGCCGGTCCCGACCGACCCGGGCCACCGCGTGCCGCTCGGCCGCGCCGAGCTCGTGGCCGAGGGGGACGACCTGACGGTCGTCGCCTGGGGCTGGATGCGCACCGAGGCCGTCCTCGCGGTCGAGGCGCTCGCGCGCGAGGACATCACCGCCGACCTGATCGACCCGCGCACGATCAGCCCGATCGACTGGGACCCGATCCTCGCGTCGGTCGAGCGGACGGGACGGCTGCTGGTCGCCGAGGAGACGCCGATCACCGGCAGCGTCGGGGCCGAGATCGTCGCGCGCGTCGTCGAGCGGTCGAGTCGTCCGGTGCAGGTGGCGCGCGTGGCGATGCCCGACGCGATCCACCCCTACTCCGCGGCGATGGAGCGCGAGCTCCTGCCGACCGCGGAGGACGTCGCGCGGGCGGCGCGGCAACTGGTCACGCGGCGGTGGGAGGCCGCCGCGACGAAGGCTGGGCAGGAAACCAACGAAGGAGGAAGTGCGTGTTGAGTGGGAAGCGTGGTGGCGATCTCGATCGCCGGCAGTTCCTGCAGGTCGCCGGGGCCGGCGCTCTGGGCCTCGGCCTGTTCGGCGCCGTTGGATGTGGCGACTCCGGCAGCGAGGCCGCGTCGGGCGGTGGCGGTGGCGGGTCCTACAAGGGCGAGATCTCGGCGAGCCTGTACAAGGAGGTGCCCGACAACGTCGTCTTCATGGTGGCGTTGAAGCAGGGGTACTTCAAGGACAGCTCGCTGAACCTCGACCCGGTGTCCTACAAGCGCGGCTCGGACGCCATCCGCGGCGTCGCGAAGTCGGGCATGGGCTCGTCCTCGGCGCTGTCGGGCATCCTCGCCTACGCCGAGGGGCTGACCGACCTGAGGATCGTGGGCACCAACCTGGCCGCCACGACCAACGTGTTCCTCACGCCGGCCAAGTCGTCGATCAGGACGCCGGCCGACCTGAAGGGCAAGAAGCTGGGCGTGAGCGCGCCGACCACGTCGGTCCAGCTCACCGCGCTGGCCATGCTGGAGAGCGTCGGGCTGACCGACAAGGACGTCAAGCTCATCGACGTCAAGGGCGGGCCGGAGTCGATCGTCGCGATGCAGAACGGCCTCGTCGACGCGGGCTGGTCGTCGCCGCCGATGTCGGTGGAGCTGGTCCAGAAGGGCGAGTTCCGGCTGCTCTACGAGGGCGCGTCGCACCCGCCGCAGCTGGTCAACACCGCGCTGTTCTCCACCAAGTCGATGCTCGATCGCAACGGCGACGCGGTCAAGCGCTGGATCGAGGCCATCGCCAAGGCCCACGCCTTCCTGAAGGCGGACCCCGCCGCGGCGGGCCGCATCTACGCGGGCGTGACCGGCGTGGACGAGGCGGTCGCGACGGCGACGATCGAGCGCTACGCGCCGCAGTTCAAGATCGGCGTGGACCGCGCGCTGTTCGACTCGCAGATCGCGGCGGCCAAGCAGCTCGGCACGCTGACCAAGGAGGTCCGCTACGAGGACCTCGTCTTCGACGAGTACGCGCGGGCGGCCGGCAGTGCCTGAAGGCGGCGTCAGCTTCGAGAACGTGGGGATGACGTTCCGGGCGAAGGGGTTGGTGACCGAGGCGATCGCCTCGGTCACCGGCACCATCGACAAGGGGCGGTTCGTCTCCGTCATCGGACCCAGCGGCTGCGGCAAGAGCACGCTGCTGGACCTGGTGTGCGGTCTTCAGCGGCCGTCGTCGGGCCGGATCGTCATCGACGGCGACCCGGTCACCGGCCCGCGCACCGACACCGCGATGGTGTTCCAGGAGGACTCGACGCTGCCGTGGCGCACCGTGCGCGAGAACGTGGAGTTCGGCCTGGAGGTCGCGGGGGTCGGCAAGGCCGAGCGCGCGGAGCGCGCGCGGGAGATGCTCGAGGTCGTCGGCCTGGCGGAGTTCGCCGACCACCGCCCGCGCCAGCTGTCGGGCGGGATGAAGCAACGCGTCGCGATCGCCCGGGCGCTGGTCACCGACCCGGGGATCCTGTTGATGGACGAGCCGTTCGGCGCGCTCGACCAGCAGACCCGGCTGCTGGTCGGCGCGGAGCTGACGCGGATCTGGGAGCGCACCCACAAGCGGGTGATGTTCGTCACGCACGACATCCAGGAGGCGGTGCTCCTGTCCGACGAGGTCTGGGTCATGTCCCGGCGGCCGTCGGTGATCAAGGCGGTCCGGCAGATCGACCTGCCTCGCCCGCGGCCCGCCGAGATCATCGGCGACCCACGGTTCCACGCCTACACCGACGACCTGTGGGAGCTGCTGCGCGTCGAGGTCGGGCCCGCGGCGGAGGAGTCCGCCGCATGACTGGCGCCCGGACCTCGATGGAGCTGCACGAGCTCGCCGTCACCCGCTGGGGGCTGAGGGCGCTGGCGGTCGTCGCGCTGCTCGGGCTCGCGTTCGCCGTGACCGCGGACGGGACCGTGTCGCCGCTCATCCTCCCGTCGCCCGACGTCATCTGGGACGCGCTCTGGGAGCGGATCGGGACCGCCGAGTTCCGCGCGGACCTGTGGCGGACGCTGCGGGAGATCGCCGCGTCGTCGGCGATCGGCGTGGTCGCCGGTGTGGCGGTCGGGATCGCCTCGTGGCGCTTCCCGCGCTTCGGCGCGGTGCTGGAGCCCTACCTGGCGGCGCTCTACGCGATGCCGACGATCGCGTTCTACCCCATCTTGCTCGCGGTGATGGGGCTGGGCTCCGGCCCGATCATCCTGATCGCGGCGGTGATGGTCTTCGTGCCGGTCGTCCTCAACACGGTGATCGGCCTGCGCGGCATCCGACCCGTCCTGATCAAGATGGGGCGGTCGGTCAACTGCTCGTCGCGGCAGCTGTTCTTCAAGGTGCTGCTGCCCGCCTCGGCGCCGCTGGTGTTCCCCGGCATCCGGCTCGGCGTCATGTACGGCGTCACGAGCACGATCGCGACGGAGTTCATCCTGGCCGACCAGGGGCTCGGCTACCGGATCAACCACGACTACGACAACTTCGTGATCCCGCGCATGTGGGCGGGGATCGTGATCGTCGTCCTGCTGGCCATGGCCATCATGTCGGCGCTGTCGCTCGTCGAGCGGCGGATCAGGAGCGACCTCGCATGAGCGCGCGCGTGGCGACGTTCTCGGCCCGCCGCACCGCGGTCGCCAAGGAGAAGCCGCGTAGGGACATGGCCGTCCTGGCCGGCCGCTGCGCGGTGCCCTTGGTGTGCCTCGCGTTGTGGAGCGTGTTCGCGCAGACCTCGACGCTCGTGCCGAGCGTGCCCGACACCGCGAGCGCGCTGTGGGAGGCGTTCTCCTCGGGGTCGGTCTTCGGCCCGTTGCTGGACTCGCTGAAGGCGGTCCTCGGCGGCTTCGCCATCGCCGCGGTCGTCGGGGTCCTGGTCGGCGTCGGGCTGGGACGGTCGCGGCTGCTCGGCCTCGCGTTCGAGCCGCTGGTCACGGCGATGTTCGCGACGCCGCGGATCATCCTCTACCCGGTGATGCTGGCGATCTTCGGCGTCGGCCTCCCGGCCAAGCTGTGGCTCGCCGTGCTGAGCGCGGTGTTCCCCATCATCTTGAACACCGCCGCGGGCATCCGCGACGTCAGCCCGACGTTCGTCAAGCTCGCCGCGGCCACGAGCTGCTCGCGGCGCCAGACCCTGCAGAAGATCTACCTGCCCGCGGCCGCCCCGGCGATCATGGTCGGGATCCGCGTCGGGTTCAGCATCTCCTTCGTCACCGTGACGATCGCGGAGATGTACGCGGCCAAGACGGGCCTCGGCCAGCTCGTGCAGACGGCCTATGCGTTCCAGCGCTACGACGAGCTGTTCGCGATGGTCGCGCTCATCACGCTGATCGCCCTCGCCGGCAACTTCGCGCTCTGGGCGGCCGAGCGCCGCGTCCGCGAGTCGATGACATGAACAACGCAGAACAGGAGGTGGAGGCGTGACGCACCACAACGGTGCAACAGCCCCGGTCGTGGAGATGGAGACGCTGGCGGCACCGCGGCTCGCGGTGCTCCGCATGCCCGTCCCGCTGGACGGTCGGGTCACCGCCGTCCCGGCGGACGGGGCGGGGGAGAGCGCGTTCAACACGTACTTGCTCACCGAGGGCGACGACGCGCTGCTCGTCGACACCGGCTTCCCGGCGTACGAGCAGGCGATGGTCTCGCAGCTGCGGCCGCTGGTGCGCGAGGGGCGCCGGCTCTCCGTGTTCCCGCTGCGCCTCGGCGAGTTCGACTCCTCGTCCAACGCGCTGGCGATCGCCTCCGCCTTCCGCGTGGAGAAGGTGTACGGGATCCAGGACAACGGCCTGCGCTGGATCAGCTTCGGGCGACCGCTGCCCGCGGGCCTGGACTACGAGAAGATCGGCCAGACCGGCACGATCCGCCTGGGGCGTCCGCCGACCCGCACGGTCACGGTGCTGGCGCCCTTGCTGCGCCTGCTGCAGACGCACTGGCTGTTCGACGAGGCGACGGGGACGCTGTTCACGTCCGACAGCTTCGGCTACGCCAAACGGGCGGTCGCGGGCGCGGGGCCGTGGGTCCTCCGCCCCGGCGACGCCGACGCCACCACCGTCGCCCACGTCCGGAGATGGATGCTGTCGATGCGCTACTGGTGGCTGTCGGGGGCACGGACCGACGCGCTGCGCGCCGACCTCGCCGAGATCTTCGAGCGGTTCGCGGTCCGACGGATCGCGCCCGCCTACGGGTGCGTCCTGGAGGGCGCGGAGGTCGTCGCCCGCCACGTCGACCTGGTCGATCGCGCGCTCGCGGCCCTGGGCAGCGAGCAGCCGCGCGTGGAGCAGGCGGCATGACGGTCAACCCGCTTCCGCGCCGTCTCGCCGACGGCGTCTACTGGCTCGGCGCCTGCTACGAGCATCCGCGCGGCGACGGCGAGCTCCTGCACAGCTACAACTCGGCCTACCTGGTGGCCGGCGAGCGCGCCAGCATGCTGATCGAGGCCGGCTTCCCCGGCGACGTGGCCGAGGTCGAGGCGCAGGTCGACGGGCTGCTGGCCGAGGGGCTGGCGCCGCTGAAGCACCTGTTCGTCACGCACCAGGAGACGCCGCACGCCGCCGGCTCGGCGCGCTTCTTGGAGCGCTATCCCGACCTGCGGCTGTGCGGCGACACGCGCGACTTCCATCTCGTCTTCCCCGAGCACGCCGACCGTGTGGATCGGCTGCGGATCGGCGACGCGATCGACCTCGGCGGCACGCGCGTCGAGGCCGTCGGAGCGGTCATCCGCGATCTGGAGTCGACCCTCTGGGCCTTCGACGAGCGCTCGCGCACGCTGTTCCCCGGGGACGGGTTCGCCTACGGCCACGTGCACGCCGACGGCCACTGCGGCCACCTGGCGGAGGAAGCCGAGGACCTGCCGCTGCCGGACATGGCGGCGATGTTCGCCGCCTACGCGCTGCACTGGACGCGCTTCCAGGACATGGAGCCGTTCGTGTCCGCGCTGGCGGAGCAGATCGCGAGGCTCGGCGTGCGCCGGATCGCCTCGACCCATGGCCTGCCCATCGGCGACGTGGCGGCCACCGCGCCGCTCGTCTACGAGGGTCTGCGCAGCGGGAGCGCCGGCACGGCAGAGGTGCTCAAGGATGTTCGTTGATCAACAACAAGAAGGTGATGTCATGAAGAAGGAGCTGATCGCGGCTCCGAGCGTCGCCGCCGGCCTCGGCGGGCGCATTTGGAGTCCAGGGCTGAAGGTCGGGCCGTGGCTCTTCCTCTCGGGGTGCGCGCCGTACGACACCGAGAAGCAGCAGACGATCGGTCGCGGACCGGGGACCGGGACGACGCCCGGCAAGATCGACGCCGAGGCGCAGTGGCGTCAGGCCCTGAACAACATCGAGGACCTGGTCAAGGCCGCGGGCGGGACGATGTCGGACGTCGTGATGGCCAACGTCTTCGTCTCCGACATCCACTTCTACCACGAGTACCAGTGGATCCGCCAGGAGTACTTCGACGAGCCCTACCCGGTATCGACCGTCGTCGAGGTGGCCAACCTCGTCCACCCCGACTGGGTCGTCGAGATCGAGGCCATTGCCTACATCGAGGGCAACGAGGGCTGATCCGGCCATGCGCCGCCCCGACGACGGGACGGAGCGCCCGCCCCAGCGAGCCGACCAGCCGACACGGTGGCGGCTTCGCTGGCTGCGTGGCCTGCTCGCGCAATGCGGCGTGATCGACGCCACCGCGCAGCAGGTCTTCGTCGGCGACGAGCGAGCCTGCTCGGACGCCGACGAGCGCCGCCGCCCGATGCCCTGAGCGGGCGCCGGGCGGCGCGCTAGATCGCGGCGCCCGGGTTGAGGATGCCGCGCGGGTCGAACACCGCGCGGATCCCCTGGTGGAGGCGCGCGGCGTCGCCCAGCTGACGGGCGGCCGCCGCGCGCTTGAGCTTGCCGACGCCGTGCTCGCCGGTGACCGTGCCGCCCAGGTCGAGCGCGAGGTTCATGATGTCCTCGAACGCGCGGGCGGCCCGGTGGGCGTGGTCGGGGTCGTGGTGGTCGTAGACGATCGTGGGGTGCAGGTTGCCGTCGCCCGCGTGGCCGAACGTGCCGACGACGACCGCGTGGCGGGCAGCGATGGCGGCGATGCCGTCCAGCAGCGTGGCGAGGCGATCGACCGGCACGCCGACGTCGTCCAGCAGCGTCGCGCCCTGGCGCTCCAGCGCCGGGTAGGCGAGGGTCCGGGCGGCCAGGAGCATGCGGCCCTCGGCCTCCTCGTCGGAGGTGACGACCAGCGCGGCGCCGTGGGCCTCGCAGAGCTCGGCGAGCGCGTCGGCGGCGGCAAGGCCCTCGTCGGCACGGGCGAAGAGCATCGCGCCGGCGTCGCGGTCGAGGTCCATGGGCTCGAGGTCCTCTACGGCGTTGATCGAGGCACGGTCCATGATCTCCAGCAGCGACGGCACGTGACGGCGCATGATCGCCGCGACCGCGCGCCCGGCGGCGGCGAGGTCGGGGAACGACGCGGCCAGCGTCGCGGCGCCGGTGACCCGCGGAACCAGTCGCAGCGTCGCCTCGGTGACGACGGCCAAGGTGCCCTCGGAGCCGACCAGCAGCGAGGCGAGGTCGTAGCCGACGACGTCCTTGCGGGTGCGGCCACCGAGCCGGACGACCTCGCCGCCGGGCAGCACGGCCTCCAGGCCCAGGACGAAGTCGCGCGTGACGCCGTGCTTGACGCAGCACAGGCCACCGGCGTTGGTGGCGACGTTGCCGCCGATCGTCGAGAACGCGGCGCTGGCCGGATCCGGCGGGTACCACAGGTCGTGCTCGGCGGCGGCCGACTTGATGTCGTTGTTGATCGCGCCGGGCTGAGCGACGGCCAGCAGCGCGGCATCGTCGACGTGGATCCCGGTCATGCGGTCCAGCGCGAGGATCCAGCTGCCGTCGACGGCATTGGCGCCGCCGGACAGGCCGGAGCCGGCGCCGCGCGGGACGACCGGGACGCCGTGCTCGTGGGCGACGCGCAGGACGCGCTGCACGTCGGCGCGCGCGTGAGCCCGGATCAGCGCGCTGGGCATCCCGGGGTCCAGGAAGGCGATGGCCGCCTGGTCGCGGCGGTGCGCCTCCAGGACGTCGGGATCGGTGGTGACGTCGATGGCGTCGCCGAGCTGCCCGAGCGCGCTCATGAGCGGATCGCGGCCTGGGCGGCGGCCAGCCGGGCGACGGGGACGCGGAAGGGGGAGCAGGACACGTAGTCGATTCCGTTGTGATGGAAGAAGTCGATGGAGTCGGGGTCGCCGCCGTGCTCGCCGCAGACGCCGAGCTTCAGGGCGGGCTTGGTGGTCCGGCCGAGCCACGCGCCCATGCGCACGAGCTGGCCGACGCCGGGCGCGTCGAGGGTCTCGAACGGCGAGCGATCCAAGACCTTCATGTCGATGTAGCGGCCGAGGACGCGGCTCTCGATGTCGTCGCGCGAGAACCCCAGGGCGGTCTGGGTGAGGTCGTTGGTGCCGAACGAGAAGAAGTCCGCCTCGGCGGCGATCGCGTCGGCCTGCAGGCAGGCGCGCGGCAGCTCGATCATCGTGCCGATGGCGTACCGCTCGCCGCGGTGCAGGCCGTGCTCGTCCATGACCTGTTCGACGAGCGCGCGCAGCAGCTCCAGCTCGCGCTCGTAGACGACCAAGGGGATCATGATCTCGACGTCGGGCCACTCCCTCCAGGTCTCGTGGTGGGAGAGCATCGCGCCGGCGATCGCGCGGGCCTGCATGGCGTACAGCTCGGGATGCAGGAGCCCGAGGCGCGCGCCGCGGGTTCCGAGCATCGGGTTGGCCTCCTGCAGCGCGGCGGCGCGGTCGCGGGCCGGGCCCGGCGGCATCGTCGCCGGATCGGGGAGGAACTCGTGCAGCGGCGGATCGAGCAGGCGGATCGTCACCGGCAGCCCGTCCATGGCGGCGAAGATGCCCTCGAAGTCGCCCTGCTGCAAGGGCAGCAGCGCGCCGAGGCAGCGGCGGCGCTCCTCGTCGTCCTCGGCGAGGATCACCTCCACCATCTTCTCGTGGCGGTCCTCGCCGAAGAACATGTGCTCGGTCCGGCACAGGCCGATGCCCTGCGCGCCCAGCTCGCGTGCCTTGGCGGCGTCGGCGGGCGTGTCGGCGTTGGCGCGGACGTCGAGCGTGCGCAGCTCGTCGGCCCAGCCCAGGACCGTGAGCAGGTCCTCGCTCGGCTCGGGCTCGGCCAGCGGGACGTCGGCGGTGGTGACCGCGCCGGTGGTGCCGTCGATGGCGATGAGGTCGCCCTCGTCGAGGGTGGCGTCGCCGACGCGGACGGTGCGAGCGGCGAGGTCGATCTCCAGCGCGGCGGCGCCGGTGACGGCGGGAACGCCCATGCCGCGGGCGACGAGCGCGGCATGGGACGCCTTGCCGCCCTCGGCGGTCAGGACGCCCTTGGCCGCGTGGAAGCCCGCGACGTCGTCGGCCTCGGTGAACGGGCGGACCAAGACCACGTCCTTGCCTTCGGCGGCCGCGGCCACCGCGTCGGCCGCGTGGAAGACGATGGCGCCCTTGGCCGCGCCGGGTGACGCCGCCACTCCGCGCGCGAGCACGTCGTACGTCGCGTCGGGGTCGAAGGTCGGGTGTAGCAGGGCATCGAGCTTCTCGGCGTCGATGGTCATCAGCGCCTGCGGCTTGTCCAACAACCCTTCGTTCACCGCGTCGACCACGAAGCGCACCGCCGCCTGCGCGGGGCGCTTGGCGTTGCGGGTCTGCAACATGTAAAGCTTGCCCTCTTCGACCGTGAACTCGGTGTCCTGCATGTCGCCGTAGTGGCGTTCCAGCGTGCGCAAGATGTCCATCAACTGCGCGTGGACGCGGGGCTGCCACGTCCTCAGCTCGTAGAGGTCGCGTGGCGTGCGGACGCCGGAGACGACGTCCTCGCCCTGGGCGTTGACCAGGAAGTCGCCGGACGGCTCGGGTGCGCCGGTGACCTCATCGCGGCTGAACGCCACGCCGGAGCCGGACGTGTCGCCCCTGTTGCCGAAGACCATCTGCTGGACGTTGACCGCGGTGCCCCAGTCGTCGGGGATGGCATCCATGCGCCGGTAGGCCACGGCGCGGTCGCCCATCCAGGAGTCGAAGACCGCGCGGACCGCGCCCGCGAGCTGCTCCTGGGGGTCGCTCGGGAACGCGTAGAACCCCTTGAACGTCGAGGTCAGCTCCCGCAGCGCCTCCATGTCCAGCTCCGTGTCCTCCTTCACGCCTCGCGCCTTCTTGCAGGCCTTGATCGCGTCCTCGAACTTCTCCCCCGGGATCCCGACGACCACGTTCCCGTACATCTGCACGAAGCGCCGGTAGGAGTCCCAGGCGAAGCGCTCGTTGCCGGTCTTCTCCGCCAGGCCGACGACCGACTCGTCGTTCATGCCCAGGTTCAACACCGTGTCCATCATCCCCGGCATGGACTCGCGCGCGCCCGAGCGCACCGACACCAACAACGGATCGGAAGGATCGCCGAGCGTCTTGCCGGCGCTGGCCTCCAGATCCCGCAAAGCGGTCGCCACCTGCTCCTCCAACCCCTCCGGGAACGTCCGCTCGGCGTTCATGTAGGCCACGCACGCCTCGGTGGTGATCGTGAACCCCGTCGGCACGCGCTCCGCGCCGAGCACGCGCGTCATCTCCGCCACGTTGGCGCCCTTGCCGCCGAGCAGGTCGCGCATGTCGCGCGACCCCTCGTCGAACCGGTAGACGTACCTCACGTCGCGACGACCGGGTTGCGCAGCACGCCGATCCCCTCGACCTCGACCTCGACGACGTCGCCGTCTTCGAGGAACCGGGGCGGGTCGGCGAACGCGCCGCAGCCCCACGGCGTGCCGGTCAGCAGGACGTCGCCGGGCAGCAGGGTGAAGGACTTCGAGCAGAACGACACCAGCTCGGCGACGCCGAAGACCATCTCGCTGGTCGACGAATCCTGCACGATCTCGCCGTTGACGCGCGTGGAGAGGCGCACGGCCTGGGGATCGCCCAGCGCGTCGGCCGTGACAACCGTGGGGCCGAGTGGGCAGAAGGTGTCCAGGGACTTGCCGCGCACCCACTGGCCGTCGGAGAACTGCACGTCGCGGGCCGACACGTCGTTGGCGGCCGTGTAGCCGAAGACGTGGTCCAGGGCGTCCTCGACGCCGACGTCGCGCGTGGGCCGGCCGATCACCGCCGCCAGCTCGACCTCCCAGTCGACCTGGCGGGTGACCGAGCGGGCGAACGCGATCGTCTCGCCCGGCCCGATCACCGTGCCGCGCAGCTTGGCGAACACCAGCGGCGTGGTCGGGCGCTCCATGTCGGCCTCGCGGATGTGGTCGAGGTAGTTGAGCCCGATGCAGACGATGCTCGACGGGCGCATGGGCGCGAGCAGGGGCGCGTCCGCGGGCGCCGGCTCGCCGGGCGCGAGGGCGGCGGCGCGCGCGGGCTCCGGCAGCGCGAGGAGGTCGGTCAGCGTGCGACCGGTGCCGCCGCGGACGCGGGTGCGCGCGCCGTCGTCGTCGATCGTGACCACGCAGGGCGTTCCGTCCAGGTCAACGGTGGCGAATCTCATCAGGCTCCAATTGGTCCGACAGCTTTGGTCCTGCCAATATACTTCGCGGCCATGGCCGCCGTCGACCCGTTGACCGAGCACCTCGCCGACTACATCGCCACGCACGCTCTGGAGCCCGGCTCCCGCCTGCCCCCGGAGCGCGAGCTCGCGGCGCAGATCGGCATCTCGCGCTCAGCGCTGCGCGAGGCGACGCGCCGGCTGATCGGCGTGGGGCTGCTCGAGCCGCGCACCGGCTCGGGCACCTACCTGGCCGAGGTCGACCACGCCGACCTGATGCTGGTGCGCCTGCAGCTCGAGCCGACGGCCGCGAGCCTCGCCGCCGCGCGCGCCGACGACGCCCAGCTGGCGGAGATCCGGTCGCAGTTCGGACGCCTGCGCCGCCTCGTCGGCCGGCCGGCGGCTTTCGCGGACGCCGATCTGGAGCTCCACGGGGCCATCGCCGACCTGTCCCGCAACCGGTTCCTGCAGGGATGCCTGGCCCAGCTGAACGCGGTGCTGCGTCTCTCGCGTGCCCGCACCGCGCCCGACCCGCAGCGCCGCGCTCAAACCGTCGCGGAGTTGGACGACCTCGTCTCGGCGCTGCTCCGCCGTGACGCCGACGGGGCTGAGGCGGCGATGCGCGCGCACCTGCTCGGCGTGCGCGAGACGCTCGGCTGAGCCGGCGGGAACGCTACGACGCCAGCTCGGCGTTGGCTCGGGCGAGGACCGTGGCGAGCACGTCGCCGGCGACGGCGAGCTGCTCGGCGGGCAGGTCGCCCCAGAGGCGCCCGGTGATCTCGGTGGTCGCTGCCAGGACCCGCGAGTGGAGCGCGCGGCCGCTCTCGCCGACCGCGATCCGCGACGGCTCGCCGGCGGTCGGTTGCACGAGGCCCTTCGCGACGAGGCGCTCGACCTGGGCGCGGGCTTGCGGCTCGTCGACCTTCAGGACGTCGCCGACGCGGGCCGCCGGCGAGGTCGAGCGATCCGGCGGCACCGGCCCACAGCGCGATCCCGAAGAGCCGGCACCGCCCAAGAGCCGAGCGCGGTGGTCGATCGTCATCGACGTCAGGGTGATGTGGCGGTCGGGATTCGAGCCGCGCGTGGGTGGACCTCGGAGACGTGTCGCGTGCCCGGTGGCTCGCGGAGGTCGAAGGAACGGCCGAGGAGGCGTTGGACGGCCTCGTTCAGCGGGGCGTCGACATCGTGGAGGCGGGCCAGGAGGACGAGCTCGCCGTTGAGGTGGTCGACCTCGTGGCCGCGGGCGTCGGGGCGCGCGAAGGACTGCCAGGTCGACATGCCGCCGGGCCGGTCGGTGAGGCGGGGATGGACGACGAAGCCGGAGGTGTCGACGGTCTGCTCGGTTGACGGGTCGGCGAAGGCGACGCCGGCCGCGGTCAGCACGGTGCGCGCCTCCTTCACGAGCGCCTCCTTGAGCGCGGCGATCTCGTCGGGCGTGCCGGAGAGGACGTCGACGGCGTTGTTGACGTTCCACAACAACTTGGACGCCTTCCAGCGGGCGATGTCGTCGGTGGCCTGCACCGCGTAGCCGGCACCGTTCCACTGCGCGGCGATCGCGTCGGCCAGCGGGTCGGGGCCCGCCGGGTAGCGGCCGAGCAGGACGACGGCGATCGTCGGCGCCGAGCGCACCTCGACCACGCCCGGCTCGACGAAGCTCGCGGGCAGGTGGAACGACGCGCCCAGCACGTGCCGGAAGCGCCGCAGCGCCTTGCGCTCGGCGGCCAGGCCGTTCTGGAGGGTCACGACGGGGAGGTCGGCGACCAGGCCGCCGCCGCGGACCGGCCGCCACGCCCACTCCGCCAACGTCGCGTCGAGATCCTGGGTCTTGACCGTGACGACGAGGACGTCGTCGGGCTCCAGCGCGTCGAGCTCGTCGGCGCTCGTCACCTTCAACCGCAACGACACCTCGCCCGCCGGCCGGCGGTAGCGCAGGCCGTCGGACCGCAGCGCCTCCAGCTGGCGCCCGCGCGCGACCAGGATGTAGTCCAACCCGGCCTCGTGCAGCTGGGCGGCCAGCGAGGCGCCCGTCGCGCCCGCGCCGACGATGACGTACCGCGTCGCGCCGCTCACTGGCCCAGCACCCGTCGGCCGACGGCGACGCGCGCGGCGTCCTCCTGCGGCGGGTGCACCCGCGCGCAGAGCACGTCGCGCAGGTGACGCTCCAGCGGGTGCGACCGCGACAGCGCCGGGTTGCCCAGCGCGGCGACCGCGGTCTGCACGGCCTCGATCGCGTTGCGCGCGATCACCGGCTTGGCGATCTGCGTCCGGCGCACCGCGTCGGCGTCGCCCGCCTCGGCCCGCGCGGTCAACCCGTACACCAATTCCTCGGCGGTGACGATCAGCCCCTCGATCGCGCCGGCCACGCTCTGGATCCGCTCGGTCGTCGCGATCGGCCGCCCCAGGGCGCTGGGCACGCGCTCGCGCGCGAAGGTCGCGAAGGCCTCCTGCGCGGCCCGCGCCACGCCGACGTAGATCACCGCGTGCAGCAGGCTCGACGGCCCGCCGCGTCCGACCGGGTCGACGTACACGCCGTCGGTGAACGGGATCTCCAGGAAGTGCTCCTCGGGCACGACCACGTCGGCGTAGACGACGTCGTGCGTGCCGCTGCCGCGCAGCCCGAGGTGGTCCCAGGTCTCGATGACCTCGATCCCCGGCGTCCCGCGCGGCACGATCAGGTGCCCCACGCGCGGCCGCGCCTCGTCGGTCTTGGCCCACACGAAGTGGTAGTCCAGGTCGGCCGCGCCGGTCACGTAGGCCTTGCGGCCCGACAGCGACCACCCGTCGGCGGTCCGGTGCGCGGTCGTCTTCGGCAGCCCGCCGCGCGCCGGCGCGCCCAGCTCCGGCTCGGCGCGCGCGGAGTTCAGCGACACCGGCCCGCGCGCGGCGGCGGCCAGGAAGTCCTCGTACAACCGCGCCGGCCACGCCTGCCTGGCGCGCTGCTTCTCGATCGCGTGGATGCTGTTGACCAGGATCAGCCCCGCCGCCGGATCGCCCTGCGACACCGCCTGGACCAACCGCGACAACTCGACCAGGCTCACGTGGTCGGCGAAGACGACGTCGTAGGCGCCGGCGTCGTGCAGGTCCCGCAGCGTCGGCCCCGGGAACGTCGCGGTGCGGTCGACGTGCTCGGCGCGGCGGGCGGCGATCTCGGTGAACGACGCCAGCCGCTCCGGCGTCAGCGTCGGCGCCGTGTCGGCCACGGCGCTCATCGGGCCCGGCTCCCGGCGCCGATGCCCAGGTTGGCGCGGAACGTCGTGCCCTCGTACTCGGTGCGGAACCGCCCGCGCCGCCGCAGCTCGGGCACCAGCCCGTCCACGATCGACCGGATGCCGCGCGGGTTGGACTCCACGTTGAAGGCGAACCCGTCGGCGGCGCGCGCGTCGACCCAGGCCTCCAGGTCGTCGGCGACCTGCTCCGGCGCGCCGACCACCACGCGGTGGCCGGCGAGGAAGTTGTTCAACAGCACCTGGCGGGTGGTCAGGTCCTTGTCCTTGGCCTCCTGGACGAGGTTGCCGCGCTGCTGGCGGTCGTAGGGCGAGGCGTGCTCGACCTCGATCGCGTCGTAGGGCAGCGGCCGGTCGTCGCGCAGCTGCCCCGCGCCGATCCCGAGCTTCTCGGCCAGCGCCTCGCGCAGGTGGTCGAAGTCGAGCTGCTCGTCGAGGTCGCGCTTGATCTGTCGCGCCTCCTCCTCGGTGGAGCCGACGATCGGCAGCAGGCCGGGCAGGAGCAGGACGTCGTCGCTCGACCGCCCGGCCCCCTCCGCGTAGCGCCCGACGTCGGCGGTGAACTTCTGACCGGAGGCGATCGTGCGGTGCTTGGTGAACAGCGCGTCGGCCCAGCGCGCGCCGAACTGCTTGCTCTGCTCGGAAGCACCGGCCTGCACGATCACCGGCTTGTTGTCCTCGAACGGCGGCACGCTGTGGATGCCCTTGGCGCGGAAGTGGCGTCCTTCGAACTCCACCGGGCGCGTCCGGGCCACGTCGACGTAGCGGTGCGCGCCGGCGTCGGCGACGACCGCCTCCTGGGGCAGCGAGTCCCAGAGCTGGTGGACGATCGTGACGAACTCCTCGGCGCGCTCGTACTTGGCGTCGCGCTCGTGGACGGTGTCGAGTCCCAGGACGTCCAGCGCGGCGGCGTTCTGCGAGGTGATGACGTTCCACCCGGCGCGGCCGCGGCTCAGGTGGTCCAGCGAGGCGATGTCGCGGGCGACCTGAAACGGCGCGCCGTAGACCGAGTTGATGGTCGCGATCAACCCGATGTTCTCGGTCGCGACGGCGATCGCCGAGAAGACGACCGTCGGGTCCAGCGAGCGCCACGGCCGGCGCGGCGGGTCGTCGGCCGACAGGCCGCCGAAGCTGTCGGGCATGAAGATCGCGTCGAGCTTGCCCGCCTCGGCGATCCGGGCGTTCTCGACGAGCTGGTCGATGTTGGTGGACAACGTCGCCGCGTCGTCCTGGGCCTTCCAGGCCGCGTCGTGGATGCCCGATGGCGTGAGGTTGAAGACCAGGCGGACGGGTCTCTTCTCGGGCAAGTCGTACTCCTGAACGATCGTGGGGAAGGGGCGGAACGGGCCACGACGCTAGGCGCCGCGGCGGGAGGCGTCCAAGTGGGATCGGCGATGGCCATCGATCACGAACGACGATGCGAGGACGCATCAGCGGCCCTTATGGCATCCGATCGCGGATCCGTGTTGCTCCAATACGGGACTAATCCTATCGTTATTATCCAGTTTGGTCGTCCGGACCCCACGCCGGGCCGACCGCGATCTCCCTTTTCAGCCGAGGAGCCACCATGGCCAGGCGAATGCCGTTGCTGTTCAGCGCCTTCAACATGCTCGCGCCGTCCCATCACGACCATGGGCAGTGGGTCCGCGACGAGAGCGGCCAGCGTGACTACACGCGGCCGGAGTACTGGGTCGACGTCGCTCGGACGCTCGAGCGTGCTCGATTCGACCTGTTGTTCTTCGCCGACGTCCTGGCGCCCTACGAGCTGCACGGCGGCAGCCGTGACGCCGCGCTGCGCACCGGGCTGCAGGCGCCGGTCCTGGACGCCGCCTCGATCCTCGCGCTGCTGGCCTTCCACACCGAGCATCTCGGCTTCGCCTTCACCGAGAACGTCCTCCAGGAACCGCCGTACTCCTTCGCGCGTCGCGCCTCGACGCTCGACCACCTGACCGGCGGCCGCCTGGGCTGGAACGTCGTCACCGGCTCGATCCCCGGCACCGGACGCAACCTCGGCTACGGCGGACTGCCCGAGCATGCCGACCGCTACGCCCGCGCGGAGGAGTACCTGCGGGTCGTCTACGCGCTGTGGGAGCGCAGCTGGGAGGACGACGCGGTCGTCCGCGACCGCGCGACCGGCCGGTACGCCGACCCGGCCAAGATCCACTCGATCAACCACTCGGGCGAGTTCTACGACGTGCCCGGCGCGCATCCGTCGGAGCCCTCGCCGCAGCGCACGCCGGTGCTGTTCACCGCCGGCGCGTCAGATCGCTTCGCCCAGTTCGCCGCCGATCACGCCGAGGGCGTCTTCTCCTCGATCGAGGTCGGCGACCCGGCCGCCAATGTCGCCCGGTTGCGCGCGGCCGCGGCGGCCGCCGGGCGCGACCCGGCGAGCCTCAAGATCATCAGCAAGTTCGCCTTCGTGCTCGGGAGCACCGAGGAGGAGGCGCGGCGCCTGGACGACGAGCTGGCGGAGACGCGCTCGGTCGAGTCGCTGCTGATCAAGCTCAGCGAGGGCGCCAAGGCCGACCTCAGCGTCCTGGGCCACCAGGAGCGGATCTCCGACATCCTCAACAAGACCGGCGACGAGCTTGGTGGCTTCCGCGCCCAGCTCGAGCGTGCGCCCGACCACGCGTGGACGCTGGAGCGCTACGTCCGCTGGCACGGTCGCCGCCACGCCGTCGGCACGCCCGAGCAGATCGCCGACGCGGTGGAGCACTGGGCCGACGTCGGCGTCGACGGCCTCAACGTCCACTACCTGATCTCGCCGGGCTCGTGGGAGGACTTCGCCGACCACCTGACGCCCGAGCTGACCCGCCGCGGGCTGATGCGCGCCGAGTACGACCCGCCCGGCACGACGCTGCGCGAGCGCCTCTTCGGCGCCGGCGCGCGCCTGCCCGCGTCCCACCCCGCCCGACGCGGCGCGCTGCAGCCCGCCTGACGCGCCCGACCTCTCCCAACCAAGCACCCCAACAAGAGAAGCAAGGATGAAGATCACACCCCTGTCCGCCGTCCTCCCGGCCGCCCTGGTCGTCTCCGCGCTGGCCGCCGGCTGCGGCGGCGGGAGCGGTTCCGGCGCGGGCGGCGCGAGCGCCACGGCCAGCGCCGACACCACCACCGCGACGGCGATCACGCGCGGCGGGACGCTGCGCTTCGGCGACACGGTCGTCGACTGCGCCGACCCGCACCAGCGCGGCAACAACCCGTCCAGCTACCAGCTCAAGCCGGTCACCGACTCGCTGCTGGCCCAGGACCCGAAGACCGGCAGGTTCCTGCCGTGGCTGGCGACCGCCTACACGGTCAACGACAGCGCGACCAAGTTCACCTTCACCCTGCGTCAGGGCGTCACGTTCAGCGACGGCACGCCGCTGGACGGCCAGGCGGTCGCCGACAGCATCGACGCGATCGTCAACAAGCTCGGCGCCGCCGCCTCGCTGCCGATCGGCTACCTCAACAACTACAAGGACGCCAAGGCGACCGGCGCGAACACCGTCGAGGTCGACTTCTCCAAGCCGAACATCGCCTTCCTGCAGGGCACGGCGACGACGAACCTCGGGATCGTCTCGGAGGCGACGTCGAAGCTCAGCGCCGAGCAGCGCTGCGCCAAGGGCGTCGTGGGCACGGGCCCGTTCGTCATCACCAAGTTCACCCCGGCGCAGTCGTTGGCCTACAAGCGCCGCGCCGACTACCAGTGGGCCAACCCGCTGGGCAAGAACCGCGGTCCGGCCTACCTCGACGGCCTGCAGATCGTCTCGATCAAGGACACGTCGGTGCTGGCCAACAGCCTGCTGAGCAACCAGATCGACGCCTACTCGGTGGTCCTGCCCCAGGACGCGGGCCGCATCGACCAGTCCGGCGGGCACGTCTACACCACCACCAACGCCGGCTACCCGGTGGCGATCCTGCCCAACGTCAAGGGCACCATCTTCAGCGACCCGGCCGTCCGCCAGGCGCTGCAGATCGGCTTCGACCGCAAGCAGGCGATCAGCGGCGTGATCGGCGACTGGTTCCACGCGTCGACCTCGGCGCTCAGCTCGACGACCGTCGGCTACAAGGACCTGTCGACCGACCTGGCCGCCGACCCCGCCAGGGCCGAGCAGCTGCTCGACGCGGCCGGGTGGAAGAAGGGCCCGGACGGCATCCGCGTCAAGGACGGCAAGAAGCTCAAGTTCGACGTCACCTGGGAGATCGACTGGAACGCGACCTCCAGCGTGCTGGCCGCCGTCAAGGAGCAGCTCAAGAAGATCGGCTTCGAGTTGGACATCAACCTGGTGCCCTCCGGCCAGTCGGCGGCGATCTACAAGAGCGGGAAGTTCGACTCGCGGTGGGTCAACGGCTACACGCCGGAGCCCGACACGCTGCGCGCGGTGCTGGCCGTCGACGCGGGCAACTGGTCCAACCGCGCGTCCAAGGACGAGCTCGACGGGCTCCTGCAGAAGCAGGTCCAGCAGGTCGACCCGACGCAGCGCAACGCGACGCTCGCGCAGATCCAGCAGCAGCTGGTCAAGGAGGGGTACCTGATCCCGATCTACGACTGGGCCCAGTCCTTCGCGGTCTCGTCGAAGGTGCACGGCGCGCAGTTGCTGTACCTGTCGGGCCCGGGGCCGCTGTACTCCGACATCTGGCTCTCCCACTAGGGATGCGCTGACCCGTGCGACGGATCGCGATGCGGCTGGCGCAGGCCGTGCTCGTGGTGTGGGGCGCCTTCACGGTCTCGTTCGTGGTGCTCTACCTCGTGCCCGGCGACAGCGTGAGCGTGATGCTCAACGCGGGCGGCGGCACGGCGGTCGATCCGGAGGCCGAGGCGCGGCTGCGCGCCGACCTCGGCCTCGACGGGTCGTTCCTGCACCGCTACCTCCACGACCTCGGCAACTACCTGCACTTCGACCTCGGCCGCTCCGCCGACCTCGGCGCGTCGGTCGGGCACCTGATCGGGTTGGCGGTGCCGCCCACCGTCGCGCTGACGCTGTGCGCGATGGCGATGTCGGTGCTCTTCGGCGTCGGGTTCGCGGTCCTCGTGTCGCGGTGGCCGCGCAGCCCGCTCGCGCGGGCCGCGCGGATCCTGCCCGCCTTCGGCAACTCGGTGCCGACGTTCTGGGTGGCCTTGATCCTGTTGCAGCTCTTCAGCTTCAACATCAGGATCTTCCCGGTCACGGGGCAGGGCACGTGGTACGCGATCGTGCTGCCCGCGGTGACGATCGCGATCCCCTACGGCGCGATGATCGCCCAGGTCGCGCTGGACGGCATCCGCCGCGCCCAGGCCGAGATGTACATCATGACCGCGCGGGCGAAGGGCGTGGGGGCGACGGCGGTGCACCTGCGCCACGTGCTGCCGTCGTCGCTGTTGCCGGTGGTCAGCGTCATCGGCGTCAACTTCGGGACGCTGCTGGCCGGCGCGGTGATCTCCGAGACGATCTACTCGCGCCAGGGCCTCGGCTCGCTCATGCAGACCGCGGTGCTGCAGCGCGACCTCCCGCTGGTCCAGGGGACGATCGTCGTCACCGCCGCGATGTTCGTGCTGGTGAACCTGGTGACCGACGCGGCCTACCCGCTGATCGACCCGCGTGTGCGGAGGGCGGCGCGATGACCCGCCGGGCACGCCGCGCGGATCGCGCGCGCCGCCACGCGCCGCGGCCCCTGGGCGCGCGCATCGGCCTCGGGCTGAGCCTGCTCGTGCTCGCCGTTGCGGTCGTCGCCGCGCTGTTCCCGGGGCTGGTCGCCCCGCACGACCCCTATGAGATCTTCCAGGGACACAACCTCGAGGCGCCGTCGGGCGCGCACCTGTTCGGCACCGACAACCTCGGGCGCGACCTCTTCTCGCGCGTGGTCCACGGCGCGCACGTCTCGCTGGTCGCCGCGCTGGTGGCGCTCGGCATCTCGTTCACCGGCGGCACGCTCCTCGGGCTGCTGTCGGGCTCCGGCGGCCGCGTCGTCGACGCGACGCTGATGCGCGCGACCGACCTGATGATGTCGATCCCCAGCCTGATGCTGTCGCTGGCGGTCGTCGCCGCGCTGGGCTTCGGGACGATCAACGTCGCGATCGCGGTCGGCGTCGCGGGCATCGCGGCGGTGACCCGGCTGATGCGCTCCAGCGTGCTGGTCGTCGCGCGGTCGGCCTACGTCGAGGCCGCCGCGCTGAGCGGCGCGAGCCGCACGTCGGCGCTCGTGCGCCACGTGCTGCCCAACGCGTTCACGCCGGTCGCGGCCTACGTCGCGCTGGACTTCGGCGCGAGCATCATCGCGATCTCGTCGCTGAGCTTCCTCGGCCTCGGCGTCAAGCCGCCCCAGCCGGAGTGGGGGTCGCTGGTGGCCGAGGGCCGGTCGTTCCTGGACACCGCGTGGTGGCTGACGACGCTGCCGGGCCTGGTCGTGACCGCGGTCGTCGTCGCCGCCAACGGCGTGTTCCTGTACTTCCAGGGCGCGACGAGGGCGGCCGCATGACCGCGGACGCCGAGCGTCCCGCGCTGGCCGTCCGCGGCCTGGGCATCGCCTACGAGACCCATCACTACTCCGAGACCGCGGTCGAGGACGTGTCCTTCGACGTGGGGGCGGGGCGCATCGTCGCCGTCGTGGGCGAGTCGGGGTCGGGCAAGACGACGATCGCGCGCGCCGCGGTCGGGCTGCTGCCCGCCACCGCGCGCGTCGCCGAGGGCAGCGGCATCGCGATCGACGGCATCGAGGTCGTGGGCGCCCCCGAGCCGGTGCTGCAGGCGATGCGCGGCTCGGTCGTCGGCTTCGTGCCGCAGGACCCGGGCCGCAGCCTGCACCCGCTCAAGCGGATCGGCGCGCAGATCGGCGAGGTGCTGCTCGAGCATCGGATCTGCGCCAAGGGCGAGGTCGACGAGCGCGTCGAGGCGCTGCTGACGCGGGTCGGCATCGACGAGCCCGCGACGCGCGCGCGGCAGTTCCCGCACGAGTTCAGCGGCGGCATGCTGCAGCGCGTTCTCATCGCCATTGCCATCGCCGGGCGGCCGGCGCTGGTCGTCGCCGACGAGCCGACCAGCGCGCTCGACGTCACCGTCCAGGCGCAGGTGCTCGCGTTGTTGGAGGAGATCGTCGAGCAGGACGGCGTCTCGGTCCTGCTCATCACCCACGACCTGGAGCTGGCCGCCGCGCACGCTGACGACGTCGTCGTGCTGCACGACGGCCGCCTGGTCGAGCAGGGGCCGACGGCACGCTTCTTCGAGGCGCCGTCGACCGACTACACGCGGACGCTGCTGGCCGCCTCGCCGAAGCTGGCGCCGCGGCCGCCGCGCCCCGGCGGCGACGGGCCGCCGATCCTGACCGTCGAGGACGTCCGGCGCGACATCAGGCTCGGCGGCTGGGGACGGTCGCGCGTGTTCTCGGCGGTCGACGGCGTCTCGTTCGCGCTCGGCGCCGGCCGCACGGTCGCGCTGGTCGGCGAGTCGGGCGCCGGGAAGACGTCGCTGGCGCGGCTGGCGCTCGGACTCGAGCGTCCGACCGACGGGCGCGTCGTGTTCGACGGCGTCGACGTCGCCCGGCTGGACCGCGCGGGCCGACGCGCGCTGCGCCGCGCCACGCACCTGGTCTCCCAGCACCCGGCCGCGTCGTTCGACCCGCGCTGGTCGGTCGAGCAGGTGATCGCCGAGCCGCTGCGCAACGCCGGGCACGAGCGGTCCGCCATCACCGCGCGCGTGCGCGAGCTGCTCGACCAGGTCGGGCTGTCCGCGACCGCGCTGCGCAAGGGCGCGCTGGAGCTGTCGGGCGGTCAGCAGCAGCGGGTCGCGATCGCGCGGGCGATCGGGCTGAGGCCGCGGCTGGTGGTCTGCGACGAGCCGACCTCGGCGCTGGACGTGACCGTCCAGGCGCGGATCATCGCGCTGCTGCGCGAGCTGCAGGACGAGACCGGCGTGAGCTACCTGTTCATCTCGCACGACCTGGCGGTGGTGAGCGAGCTGGCCGACGAGATCGTCGTCCTGCGGCGCGGCCGCGTGGTCGAGGCCGGGCGCGCGCACGACGTGCTGACCGCGCCGCGCGAGGCCTACACGCGCGCGTTGATCGCCGCGGTGCCGGGCGGTCAGCGGCCGAGCGCGGTGAACGCGCCGCGATAGAAGAGCAGCGGTGGCACGTGCTCCTCGGGGTGCGCGACGGCGAGCACGCGGCCGACGACGATGCGGTGGTCGCCGCCGTCGGCGACGTCGTGCAGCGCGCATTCCAGCGTGGCCACCGCGCCGTGCAGCAGCGGCGCGCCGGTGGCGGGGCCCGCCGCGTGGCCGACGCCGTCCCACGGCGGGACGCCGCGGGTGGCGAAGCGCTCGGCCAGCGCGGCCTGGTCGGCGTGCAGGACGTTGACCGCGAAGCGCTCGGCTTCCAGCAGCGCGGCGAGCGTCCGGGAGCCGTCGCGCAGGCAGACGAGCAGCAGCGGCGGGTCCAGCGACACCGAGGTGATGGCGTTGACCGTGCTGCCGCGCGGCGGGGCGCCGGGCGCGGTGATGATGGTCACGCCGGTGGCGAAATGGCCCATCGCGGCGCGCAGCGCCGTCGGGCCGAGCGCCGTCGCGCTCATATCGCCTTCCCCGGGTTGAGGACGTCGTGGGGGTCGAACGCGCGCTTGACCGCGGCGTGCAGCGCCAGGACGTCGTCGCCCTGCTCGTGGGCCAGCCAGTCGCGCTTGAGCGTGCCGACGCCGTGCTCGCCGGTGACGGTCCCGCCGAGCTGAAGTGCCAGCGCAAAGATCCTGTCGGCGGCCTCCGCGACGGCGGGCGGCGGGGCGTCCAGGGACGGGTCATAGGACAAGATCGGATGGACGTTGCCGTCGCCGGCATGGGCGAAGGCGTACAGGTCGACGCCGAGGTCCTGACGGATCCCGCGGAGCCGCGCGAACGCGGTCGCCAACTGCGAGCGGGGCACGACGATGTCCTCGATCAGCGCGGGGCCGAAGCGCTCGATCGACGGCAGCGCGAGGCGGCGGGCGGCCAGCAGCGCGGCGGCGTCCTCGGGGTCGGTCGCGTGGCGGACGCGCGTGGCGCGCGGTTCCAGGACCTCCAGCGCGCGGGCCAGCTCACGGTCGGCGGCCAGGCCGTCGAACTGGGCGATCACCAGCGCGCCGGTGGCCCCGCCGCGCAGCGTCGTGCCCTGGGCGCGGTCGATCACGTCGAGCGTCGCGTCGTCCAACAGCTCCAACATGCTCGGTGTCAGGCGGGCGGCCTGCAGCGCCACGCACGCCTGGGCCGCGTCGTCGGTCGTCGCGAAGTCCGCGGCGAGCGTGACGACCTGCTCGGGCACCGGGCGCAGGCGGACGGTCGCGCCGACGACGATGCCCAGCGTGCCCTCCGAGCCGACCAGCAGCGCGGTCAGGTCGTAGCCCGCGACGCCCTTGACCGTGCGCCGGCCGGTGCGGATCAGGCGGCCGTCGGCCAGGACGACGTCGAGCGCGAGCACGGCGTCGCGCGTCACGCCGTACTTGACGCAGCGCAGGCCGCCGGCGTTGGTGGCGACGTTGCCGCCGACGGTCGACAGCGCCGCGCTGGCCGGGTCGGGCGCGAAGAACAGGCCGTGCTGTCGCGCGGCCGCGTCGAGGTCGGCGGTGACGACGCCGGGCTCGACAACCGCGATCTCGTCGACCGGGTCGATGGCGACGATCCGGTCCAGCGCGCCGAGGTCGAGGACCAACGCGCCGTCGGCGATCGCGCCGCCGGCCAGACCCGACCCGGCACCGCGGACGACCAGCGGCACGCGCTGAGCGTGGGCCCAGGCGGCGACCTCGCGCACCTCGGCGACGTCGCGCGCGCGGACCACGCCGCGGGGCGGCGCACCGGTCGCGCCGGAGCGGTCGGTCCGCGCGGCGTCCAGCGTCGCGGGGTCGGTCGTCGCGCCGGCGGGCAGGCTCACGAGGCGCGGACGATCGACGGCAGCTCGGGGCCGAGCCGCAGGCGCTCCAAGAACAGGATGATGGTCGCGGCGACCGAGCGATGGGTGACGTCGTTGAGGATGTCGTGGCGGCCGTCGGCGACCAGGACGGCCTGCACGGTGGACGCGGACGCGTCGTCGCCGAAGGGCGCGAGCGCGTCGGCGGCGGGGGCGACCGGGTCGGCCGTGCCGTGGACGACGAGCGTGGGGATGGTCGGCGCGCCGAGCGGGGTGGCCAGCGCGGCGGGCAACGGGTCGGCCAAGCGGCCGCGGCGCACGCCGGCCTCCTCGGTCAGCACGCCGCGGTGTGCCGGGCACGCGGTGCGCCGGTCCAGCTCGTCGTCCCACGTGTCGGCGGGGTCGGGGCCGTCGCCGTCGGACAGCGCGAGGCCGGCGAGGACGAGCGCGTCGACGTTCAGCTCCTGAGCCAGCAGCGCCGCGTAGACCGCGCCGGCGTCGCTGCCGACCAGAACCCTCGGGCTCGGCAGCTCGGGGTCGTCGAGCAGCGCGACGACGTCGGCGCGGGTGGCGGCGAGGTCGGCCAGCCGGGTCTCGACCACGCGGACGCGGTAGGCATCGGCGGCGATCCGCCGGCCGAAGCGGCCGTAGATCGCGGCGGGCTCGCCGCGGCCGGTGAGCAGGATCAGCGTGCCGCGCGGCGCGATGCCGGTCGGCTCGTCGAAGGACAGGGCGTCGCTGGACAGCGTGGCGGAGGTCACGGACTCGATCCTCACGGCCGGCGCCGCGGGCGTCCAAGTGCGATGGCCGATGGGAAGTCATGGCGTTCTCTGATGGATATCTGGCATTTTCTATCTAAGATGTGGGTAATGGCTACGGCACTGGACCTCGACCACCTGCGGACCCTCGTCGCGATCTCCGAGTGCGGCGGCTTCAGCAAGGCCGCGTCCGCCCTGCACATGAGCCAGCCCGCTCTGAGCCAGCATGTGCGGCTCTTGGAGCGCCGGCTCAAGCGCAAGCTGTTCGAGAAGGACGGCCGCGGGATGAAGCTGACGCCCGACGGCGAGCGCGTCCTGGCCGAGGCGCGCCAGATCCTGGCCGTGCACGACCAGGCGCTGGACCGCCTCGACGTGCGCTCCGAGCAAGTTGTGGTGGTCGGATCGACCGAGCACGCCGCCGAGCAGGTGCTGCCGGAGATGATCCGCGCGCTCAGCGAGGCGTTCCCGGACATGACGACGCGCTTCGAGATCGCGCGCTCGACCCAGCTGATCGAGTCGGTCGGCAAGGGGGCGGTCGACTTCGTGTTCATCCTGGCCTCGCGCGGCGACGAGGGCGGCCGCGAGATCGGGCAGCTGCCGTTGAAGTGGTACTCGGCGCCCGGATGGGAGCCGCCGGCCGACGGTGAGGCCTTGTCGCTGGTGGCCTTCGAGGAGCCGTGCGCGCTGCGCGATCGGGCGCTGGCGGCGTTGGCCGCCGACGGCCACCGCGTCGGCGTGACCGGGCAGTCGACGACGCTGGAGGGCGTGCTGGCCGGCGTCCGCGCCGGGCTGGGCGTGGCCCTGCTGCCGAGCGTCGGCGGCGATCCGGCGGGGCTCGTCACCCGCGACGATCTGCCCAACGTCGGCTGGGCCGGGCTCAACCTGCTGGCGCGGCGCGGGTTGGACCCGAACGTCGAGCTGACCGCGATCGCGGCCGCCGAGGCGTTCTTCGAGCGCCACAGCCGGCTGCTGGACGTCCGCTGAGCGTCATGTCCACCGTGTTGGTCTCGGCCGCCGAGCTGGCCGCCGCGCTGGAGGGGCCGGAGCCCCCGGCGGTCCTGGACGTCCGCTGGGCGCTGGGCGGCCCGCCCGGCCATGACCTATATGTCGAAGGCCACGTGCCGGGCGCGGCCTACGTCGACCTGGACACCGAGCTGGCCGCCCACGGCGCGCCGACCGACGGCCGGCATCCGCTGCCGTCGGTGGAGGCGCTGCAGGCCGCCGCGCGGCGCTGGGGCGTGCGCGCCGGACAGGCGGTCGTCGCCTACGACGGCGGCGGGAACCTCGCCGCGGCGCGCGCCTGGTGGCTGCTGCGCTGGGCGGGCGTGGAGGACGTGCGGCTGTTGGACGGGGCGCTGCCGGCGTGGGTCGCGGCGGGTGGCGCGTTGGAGGCCGGTGAGGTGACGCCCGCGCCGGGCGACGTCGTGCTCGACGGCGGGCGTCTGCCGACGCTCGCGCTGGACGACGTGTCCGCCTTCGCGGCGAGCGGCGTCCTGCTCGACGCGCGCGCGGCCGAGCGCTTCCGCGGCGAGGTCGAGCCGGTCGATCCCAAGGCGGGCCACATCCCGGGGGCGCGCAGCGCGCCGACGACGGAGAACCTCGACGCCGACGGACGCTTCCTGGGCGCCGCCGCGCTGCGCGAGCGCTTCACGGGGCTGGGCGCGACCGGCTCCGAGCCGGTCGGCGTCTACTGCGGCTCGGGCGTGACCGCCGCCCACCAGATCGCCGCGTTGGCGATCGCCGGGATCGACGCCGCGCTGTACCCGGGCTCGTGGTCGCAGTGGAGCACCCACGACCACCTGCCCGTGGCCGTGGGTGGCTGACCACCGATCAAGATATTTCCACTGTATCGGTCGGAATTGGGTATTTCTCGACGATGTGTGAGAAGCGCGCATCCCGTGCTCCGAGTCGTCGGCCTACGCCCGAGGCGGTCTGGGACGCCCTGGCCGACTGGGGCGCGCTGCACACCCGGCTCGCCCCCGGGTTCGTCGCCGACACCCAGGTCGCCGAGCGCTTCATCGCGCGCGACGACGAGCTGCGGCGACTCTCCTGGACCGCGTTCGAGGGGCCGTACACCCATCACAACGGCAGCGGCCAGGTTTCCCGCTGGACGGCGGCCGGTCGCGGTTCGTCGGAGCGTCGACATCCTGCCCGACGAGACGGCGGCGTAGACCGAGGCGATGATGGAGGTCGGCACGCGATGAAGCAGGCGCTGGAGCTCAGGGCATGACCGGAGGGCTGGCCTCGCCGGGACCTCCGCCGCGCATCTCGCGGTCGAAGCTCGCCTGGGCCTCGTGCATGGCCTCCGCGTAGGCCGGCTGGGCGAGCCGCCGGGCGATCTCGTCGGGCGCCACGTCCTCGATCGCGGCGGTGATCCACCAGAGGTTCCCGAAGGGATCGCGGACGCGGCTGCCGCGCTGGCCGAACGCCTGGGTCACCAAGGGCGTCACGAGGGTCGCGCCGGCGGCGAGGGCAGCCTCGGTGGCCGCGTCCGCGTCGTCGACGAACACCCGCAGCATGGCCGGGAGGCGAGGCCAGTCCGGACGCCGGTCGAAGGCGAGCACGACGGTGTCGCCGACACGGATCTCCGCGTGGCCGACGCTGCCGTCCTCGAGCGGGACCGTGGCGGCATCGACCCCGCCGAACGCGTGCTCGACGAAGCGCAGCAGGGCGCGCGTGTCGTCGGTCATGATCCACGGCGTGACGCTGGTGTAGCCGGCCGGGGTGCTCATCGATGTCTCCTCCGATGTCGAGTTGATGGTCAACCCGGCGCACGCTAGGAGACGTATAGGCCGGCGCTTGTCCTATATCGGCAGGATGCCCGTATGACCGGTCCTCCTCAGCGCCTGCTGTCGTTGTTGTCCGTGTTGCAGGTGCCCCGGATCTGGCCCGGCAGCGAGCTCTCCGAGCGCCTCGGGGTCTCGCGGCGCACCCTGCGCCGCGACGTCGAGGCGCTCCGCGAGCTCGGCTATCCGGTCGAGGCCGTCCGCGGTGGGCAGGGCGGGTACCGGCTGGTCGGCGGCACCGCGTTGCCCCCGCTCGCGCTGGACGACGCGGAGGCCGTGGCCATGGCCGTCGGGCTGCGCCTGGCCGGCGCCGGGCCGCTGAAGGCGGCCGACGTGGCGGCGACGGGCGCCTTGGCGAAGCTGACCCAGGTCCTGCCGCCGCGCCTGCGCCATCGGGTCGACAGCCTGTCGACCGCGATCACCGCCGATCCGCTTGCGTCCTCCGCCGCGCCGGTCGATCCGGAGGCCCTCGTCACGCTGGCCGGCGCGATCGCCCGACAGGAGCGGCTGCGCTTCTCCTACACCCGGCCCGACCGTGCGCCGGCGCGCCGACACGCCGAGCCGCACGCCTTGGTCGTCGCCTCCGGCCGGTGGCGGTTCATCGCCTTCGACCTCGACCGGGACGCCTGGCGGACGTTCCGCCTCGACCGGGCCGCCGAGCTCACCGCGACCGGGGCGCCGTCGCGGACGAAGGAGCTCCCGGGCGGCGACATCGCCGCGTTCGTCGTCGCCGACGCCCTCGGCACGCACACGCTCTGCGCGGCGGACGTCCTGATCCACGCTCCCGTCGACCAGGCCGCGGCGGCCCTCGGCGAGCCGGTCGGCGAGCAGCTCGTCCCCGTCGAGGGCGACCGCTGCCGATGGACCTCGCCTCCGGACACGATCGACTGGCTCGTCTTCCGCTTGGCCACGCTGCGCCTCCCGTTCGTCGTCCACGGCCCACCGGAGCTCGCCGCGGCGGTCCGCGACGTCGCCGAGCGCTTCGCGGCCGCAACGGATCCCGCGAAGTGCGGGTCCATGAGTGTTACGTAGCATCCGAAACATGCAGGACCTCTCGCCTGAGCCTTCTGTCGACCCCGAGAAGCGCCACGCGGGCTCGGCCGACGCGCGTCGGTGAAGACCTACGCCGACGGCCCTCGGCCTTCAAGTCGTCCGCAAAGCGTGACTTGAGGGCGGCGAGGTTATCCCGATAGCCAGGAACAAGAACCCGCATCGCGTCGTCGCGGGAGGGCGGCCCTTCCCGGCTTGCCAGCAGACAATGGCCTACGAGTTGCGCGTACTGCTGGACGTCGTTGACCCATACCTGCCGTCCGGAGCGAGATACAGCACCAGCAATGGAGCACATGCCCGCGAACAGGTCGACGAGCGGAGCACCCGGCGAGACGTCCTCGAGCAGGTTCGCGACGCCGCCGGCGAGGGCGACCTTGTTCCCATGTACCGGATGCGCGTGCCGGCCGTCCCCGCTGCTGTCATCTCGCCGTTGTTCGACCCTGTGCCACCGTCCCCCCCGGGGGTGTTTCAGGCACTAGTGCCTGAAACGGAGCGCGATTTCGGCCTCATGACCACCCTCGGCGCAAAAGCGAAACCCCCGCGTTAGCAGGGGTTTCGCAACGATGGAGCTAGGGGGACTCGAACCCCCGACCTCCTGGGTGCGATCCAGGCGCTCTCCCAACTGAGCTATAGCCCCGGGTGGATCAGCGATTGTAGCCGTCGGATGGGCTCGGTGGCAGCTAGACACCTGGTCGATGGGTTGCGGTGTCGCATGTTCGCGCGGGTACGCTCGCGCGGGAGATGTCCGAGCAGGGTGTGATCGGCGGTCTGCGCGACCGGCTGGCGAGCTTCCGCACGCGGTTGCGGTTGTTCTTCGTGCTGATCGTGATCGTGCCGATGATCGCGGTCACGCTGATCGTCTTCCGGCTGATCGCCGAGTCGGAGAACGGCCAGGCCGACGCGCGGGTGGCCGCTCGGCAGGAGACGGCGATCTCGCTCTACTACGACGCGCGCGGGGACGCGGATCGGCTCGCGGCGCGGATCGGGCGCGACCCGGGCCTGGCGCGGGCGATCCGCGCCGACGACAAGGCCGCGATCCAGCGCGCGACCGACCGCTTGCTCACCGCGACGCGCGCCAAGCGCATCGCGCTCTCCCGCGACGGCGCCGCCGCCGGGGTCCTCTCCGACGCCGGCAGCCGCAACGCGACGTTCCCGGCGACGCGCACGCTCGTCGCGGGCCGCTCGCCGGTCGCCGAGCTGCAGGTCTCCACGCAGGACGCGGCCGCCTACGCCGCCACCGTCCGCCGGACCACGGGCCTGGAGACGATCGTCGAGCGCGGCGGCGCCACGATCGCGTCCACGATCCCGCGCGCCGGAAACCCCGAGCTTCCGCGGCACACCGGGACGCGCACGATCGACGGCGAGGACTACCGCGTCGCCGCCTTCGACGCGCCCGGCTTCCTCGGCGAGCACCTCCGGGTCGCGGTCCTCGAGCCCCGCGCCAGGACCGCCGCCGACATCCGCCGGGGCCGCCTCGTCGCGGGCCTCATCCTGCTCGGGTTCTTCCTGCTGGCGCTGGTCGCCGCGATCGTCGTCTCCCGCAGCCTCGACCGCCAGATCGCCGACTTCCTCGCCGCCGCCCGCCGCCTGGCCGCCGGCGACTTCTCCGCGCGCGTGAAGACCCGCGGGCGCGACCAGTTCGCCCAGCTCGGCGAGGAGTTCAACAAGATGTCGGACCAGCTGGACTCCCGGCTGGGCGAGCTGCGCCAGGAGCGTCTGCGTCTGGAGCTGTCGCTGCGGCGGATCGGCGAGACGTTCGCTTCCAACCTCGATCGCGACGGCCTGCTGGAGATCGTCGTGCGCACCGCGGTCGACGCCGTCGGCGCCTCCGGCGGCCGCGCGCTCATGCAGGACCAGGGCGACGCGCACGGCGAGCGCCGCCCGGTCGCCGCGATCGGCCTCGACACGCGCCCGATGTCCGCCGCCGGCGAGGCCGAGCGCCGCGTCCTGGCCGTCGGCGAGCCGTCCTTCGCCGACCTCGAGGGCGGCCACGCGCTCGCCCACCCGCTGCGCGCCGGTCCCGCCGCCGGCCCGGACGCGGACGCGATCGCCGGGCTCATCTGCGTCTGGCGCACCGATCGCGCGTTCTCGCACCGCGAGCGCGAGCTGTTCCACTACCTCGCCGGGCAGGCGGCGGTGAGCGTCGAGAACGTCGGCCTGCACGAGACCGTCGAGCGCCAGGCGTCGACCGACGAGCTGACCGGGCTCTCCAACCGCCGCCGCTTCACCGAGACGATGGCCGCCGAGGTCGAGCGCACCAAGCGCTTCGGCGGCGAGCTGGGCCTCGTCCTGCTCGACATCGACGACTTCAAGGCCGTCAACGACACCTACGGCCACCAGCAGGGCGACCTCGTCCTCAAGGAGGTCGCCAAGGTCCTGCGCGCGTCCTCGCGCGAGATCGACGAGCCCGCCCGCTACGGCGGCGAGGAGCTGGCGGTCGTCCTTCCCGGCACGAACCTCGACGGCGCCCACCAGCTCGCCGAGCGCGTCCGCGAGGGCATCGAGGCGCTGGCGCTGCCGATCATCGGCGACGAGGCGTCCGAGCCGCTGCGCGTGACCGCGTCCTTCGGCGCCGCCGCCCTGCCCGCGTGCGCGGACGACGTCCGCGGCCTCATCGCCGCGGCCGACGAGGCGCTCTACCAGGCCAAACGCGCGGGCAAGAACCGCACGGTCAGCGCGTCCTGAGACTCCCTCGTCCTTCGGGTCCCGGGCTCGTTACGCTAGAGCGACCATGGGCCTGTTGGATGACGCCATCCGGGAGCACCTCGATCTCAAGCGCCGCCGAGGTGCGGACCCGGGCGAGATCGCCCGCGAGGAGGCCGAGGCGCTCGGCCCCGTGCGGCGTGAGGCGCCGGCGGAGGAGCCGTCCGCGCCCGCATCCTCGGCGGGTGGTTCGTACGCGGACCACGAGCCCGCCGCGCTCGACGAGCCGGCGGCCGCCTACGACGACGACCCGCTCGACGACGAGTACGAGGACGAGCCGATCGCGCCCCCGCACGGCGCCGGCGGCGGCACCGCGGCCGACGAGCGCGATCGTCCCCACCCGGCCGACCCGCCGGCCAACCACGACGACGTCTGGGCCGAGGACGAGGACGACAGCGCGACGCCGCCGCACGGCGACCCGATGGCCCATCAGGCGACGCGCGAGTTCTCGGCGACCGAGCTGGGCGACGCGCTGGGCCACCGCGAGGCGCCGCCCGCGACGCCGACCCACGACGACCCGCCGGCGCGCCCCGCCGAGCCGATCGCCGGCGACGAGGGCGAGGACGACGGCGCCGAGGACGAGCTGGACCAGACGCCGGACTTCCTCCAGGAGACGCCCGAGCACGACCGCCTCTGGTTCGAGCAGAAGCCGCCCAAGGACTTCGACTTCTGAGCACCACCCGCAGGCTGACGTGGATCGACGTGTTCACGTCGACGCCGTTGGCCGGGAACGGCCTGGCGGTCATCCACGACGCCGACGGCCTGGACGACGCCACGATGCTCGGCGTCGCGCGCGAGACCGCGCAGTCCGAGACGACGTTCGTGCAGGCCGCGACCGTCGACGGCGCCGACTACCGCAATCGGATCTTCACGATGGACGAGGAGATCCGGTTCGCGGGCCATCCGTCGCTGGGGACGGCCGTCGCCGTCGCCCGCGCGGCCGGGGTGAGCGAGGCGCGCTACCGGCAGCAGACCGGCGCGGGCGTGCAGCCGGTCGAGGTCGAGCTGCGCGGCGACGTCGCCCGCGCGTCGATGCTGCAGGAGCCCGCGCGGTTCGGCGAGGTCGTCGAGGCGGCGCCGGTCCTGGGCGCGCTGGGGCTCGGGCCCGCCGACGCGCACCCGGAGCTGCCCGTCCAGCCGGTCTCGACCGGGCTGCGCCACCTGATGGTGCCGGTGCGCGACCACGTCGCGCTGGAGCGGGCGCGGCCGCACGTCGCGCGCGTCGAGGCGGTCGAGGCCCAGACCGACACGATGGTCCTGTACGTCTTCGTGCCGGACGGCCGCGGCGCGGGCGACGGCGCGCCGGTCCGGGCCCGCGGGTTCGTGGCCGAGCGCGGGCAGGTGATGGAGGATCCGGCGACCGGCAGCGCCGCTGGCCCGCTGTGCGCCTACCTGCACGAGCACACGGGACGCGCGGAGACCACGGTCGCCCAGGGCGTCGAGCTGGGACGCCCGTCGCGGTTGGAGACCGCGATCGTCGGCGACCGCGTGCGCGTGTCGGGCGACTGCGTGGTCGTCCTCGACGGCTCGCTGCGCCTCTAGCGCGCTCGGACAGGCGTCCAGACCGCCCACTCAGCGGTTCAGATCGCTCACGCCCCGGTCGAAACGTTCCTCGACACAGGCAGCGCGTCGGCATCGGGGAACAATCCCGGCGCGCACTCGCCCCTCCGGCGACGGAGGGCGAAGGACGCCGCGAGCGCGCCGAGCCAGGCCCTCAGCCGTCGGCGCGCTCGCGTCCCTTCGCCGTCGCTCGCCTCGCCGGTGCGACGAGCGCGTGGCTCGCGTCCGCCCGCCTTGCCGAGCTACACTCGTCCTTCTCTGGGGCCATAGCTCAGCTGGGAGAGCGCCTGCTTTGCAAGCAGGAGGTCGTCGGTTCGATCCCGTCTGGCTCCACTGCCCGGAAGCCCCGCCCGCGCGGGGCTTTCGTCGTCTCCGGGCCTCCTCGCTCCGGCCCGCCGCCGAATCGCCCGGGCGCTCGAGCCGGGCGAGCGGATGAGACACACACGCGTGTAGCATCCCATCCTATGCGCAGGGGTACGACGTGGTTAGCGGTGCTCATGGGGATGGCGGTGATGTCGACGCCGTGCTCCGCGGCGGGGCTGGTGGTCGTTCCGTCGAAGCCGACCGGCTTCTGGGCGGGGACGCGTCTCACGCTGGCCGCCGATCGCGCCGCGTCGGGACGGCTGCGGGTGCGCGTCGCGGGGACGGTCGCCGTGAAGAAGCCCGCGAGCGTGGTCCTGGCCGCGACCGGCTGCGGTGCGGGGACCGACGACATCTCGAGCTTCGACTGGAGCCCGGAGCATCGCCCGGCCGACCGTCAGGCGGTCCCGGGCTGGCCGATCTACCAGCAGAGCCCCGAGGAGGTCCAGCTGCGCCTGCGGGGCCGGCGGCGCGTGTCGTACTCCGAGACCGTCGGCCACGGATCCCTCGACGGCCGCGGCGAGGGGTGGACCGACTGCGTGGCCCTCTCGCTCACGCGGCGCTCCAAGGACGGGCGGGACTTCGCGCCGGCCTTCGACGGGCCGGCGAGCACGTTGTACGTGAGCGTCAGCCTCCGGGACGGACGGCACGTCGCCTGCGGGCCGGTCCCGGCGTTCTGCTCCCGGAGGCGGTCCGCGCGGTTCGTCCCACCGGCCCTGCCCGACTTCCCGCCGGCCGACGGCTACCCGGGCGCCATCGGGCAGGGAGAGCCGGCGCCGGACTCCCAGACGGGGATCTCCACCTACCCGTACCACGTCTGCCCGATCGACGGTGGGCGCTACGTCCTGTGCACCGCGCAGCAGGCCGTGGCGGCACGGGGCTCCTAGCCTCGCGGGCGCGGCCGACCTCCAGGGGGTGAGCACACCACGGCCGCGAGGCATGCGCGTGCCATTGCCGGCGCCGCCGCGCCGGGCCAGAGTCCAGCGCATGATCGGGAAGGGCTCAGCGGCGCTCGTGGTCGCGACCGCGCTGGCCGTGCCGGCCTGCGGCGGGCAGTCCAGCGCGGACAAGGCCAAGTCGCAGGTCTGCGACGCGCGCACGTCGATCTCCGAGGAGATCGACACCCTCAAGAGCCTGCCGGTCTCGACGGCGTCGATCCCGGCGGCCGAGGCCAGCGTCAAGGCGATCGCCAACGACCTCAAGTCGATCACCGACGCGCAGGGCAACCTCTCGGGGCAGCGCAAGCAGCAGGTCGAGCAGGCCAACCACGCGTTCACGGCGCAGGTCGAGGACATCACCTCGAAACTGACCTCGTCGGGGTCGCTGAGCGAGGCCAAGACCCAGCTCGACACGGCGTTGCACCAGCTGACGTCGAGCTATGAGAAGACGTTCGCGAAGGTCGACTGCGGCGGCAGCTGAGGAGGCGAGGCACGTCATGGAATGGCTCGGGCTGGTGATGTGGGCGATGGTGGTCGGGCTGGCGATGCTGATGGCCGGGGCGGGCGGGCTCACGGCGCCGGCGCTGGGGCTCGCGTCGCTGCTGGCCACCGCCGGGCTGGTGTTCTGCGTGCTCTACATCGTGCTCGGCGGCGGGCGGTGGATGGCCTGGGTCTCGGCGGGCTGCGCGCTGGCGGCGACCCCGATCCTCGTCTCCGGCGCGAGCGTCCTGCTCGACGACGAGCGCGGCAGCGCCGACGGGACGTGGCTCGAAGAGCAGGCGGCGGGGATCGCGGGGGTCGAGATCCCGCTCCTGCTGACGCTCACGTTCGTCATGGCGCTCGCCGCGGGCGGCGTGACGACGGTCTCGTGAGAATCCGCTGAGAACGGCACACCGGTCCTGCCGCGTGGCAGCGTCTCGCGGTTCCCTGCGTGCCCCGTGGAGGTTTGAATGTCCCCGAAGCGGTGTACGGGAGTGTTCATCTATCTCACGAGGGGGAGTGCGAATGCGTCTGCGCGCATGGCTGGTGTCGTTCGTGGCGGTGTCGGTGCTGGGCGTCGCCGCCGGATCGGCGACCGCGGCGGTTCCGCCGGGGCAGGATCCGTTCTATAGCTACAGCGGAACGACGCCGCTGTCGCAGATCGCGCCGGGCACGGTGCTGAAGTCGCGGACGACGTCGATGCACATCGTGGGCATCCCGACGGCGATCACGGCGGTGCAGTTGCTGTATCGGTCGACCGGGCAGCGTGGCCAGGCGACGGTCAACGTCACGTCGATCCTCAAGCCGCTGCTGCAGATCGGCACGGCGCGCGTGGTCTCCTACCAGTCGTTCTACGACTCGCTCAACCAGGACGACGAGCCGTCCTACCAGGTGACCGGCGGCGGGCTGTCGATCGGCGGCGCGATCCCGCAGCTGGAGTCGGGCCTGGTCCAGCCGCTGCTGCTGGCCGGGTACACGATCGCGGTGCCGGACACCGAGGGCCAGGCGGCGGACTTCGCGGCCGGCCCCGAGTACGGCTACAACACGCTCGACGGCCTGCGTGCCGCGGTCAACGCGCGGTCGCAGACCGGGGTCTCCTCGTCCTCGAAGATCGGCATGATCGGCTACTCCGGCGGCGCGATCGCCACGGAGTGGGCGGCCGAGCTGGCACCGTCCTACGCGCCCGACGTCGACCGCAACCTGATCGGCTCGGCGATGGGCGGGGTCCTGGTCGACCCGGCGCACAACCTGCACTACGTCGACGGCACGCCGATCTGGGCGGGCGTGATGCCGATGGCGATCGTCGGCGTCGCCCGCGCGTTCAACATCAACCTGACGCCGTACCTGAGCGCGAAGGGCACTGAGGTCTACAACGCCATGCAGAAGACGTCGATCACGAACGTGCTCGGCCAGTACCCGGGCCTGACGTGGGCGCAGATGGCCAAGCCGCAGTACGCGACGCCGGAGAGCGTCCCCGAGTACGTCCACGCGGCCAACCAGCTCATCATGGGCACCGCGCCCGGCTCGCCCAACCACCCGCTGTTCATCGGCCAGGGCGCCAACGGCATCCTGGAGGGCACGCCCGGCGACAAGCCCGGGATCGGCGCGGGCGACGGCGTGATGATCGCCGGCGACGTCCGCACGCTCGCCCGCCAGTACTGCGCGGCGGGGGTCAAGGTCCAGTACGACCAGTACGACCTGACCAGCCACGTGACGAGCGCGATCCCGTGGCTCGGCGAGGCCGTGCCGTGGCTGACCGCGCGCTTCGCCGGCCTCCCGGCGCCGAAGAACTGCTCGAGCATCGCGGCCGGCAACGCGCTGACCCCGATCCCGGAGAGCTAGACGCGTCCCGCGGCGGCCCGTCTCTCGGGGGGACGGGCCGCGCCGCCGCGGCGTCGCTAAGGCCTCGCCGGCCTCGGCTAAGGGGTCGAACGCCCGACCTCGCACCGTTCCCCCGATGTGCGCGGGCACCCCTCAGGCGCACCATGGACGCATGACCCCGACCAGCACCATCGTGATCCAGGAGGCCGCCGCCGCGCACGAGGCCGCGCTGCGTGACCTCGCGCAGCTCGACTCCGCCCGCCCGCTCACGCGCCCGGCGCTCATGGCGACCGTCGACGGCCGGCTCGTGGCCGCCGCCTCGCTGCACGACGGCCGCGTCGTCGCCGATCCGTTCGCCGAGAGCGAGCAGGCGGTGCGCCTCCTCCGCCTCCACGTCGCCGAGATCGACGGCCGCCGCCGGACGCACCCGCGCCGGCGTCGACCGCGCCTCGCGCTGCGACCGCGCGCGGCCGTGTAGGCGATCGCCGCCGCCGGGGACGCTCCCCACCCTGGCGGCATGCGCACGAGCGCGAGCGCGGCGCCGCCGGCGTCCTTGCCGGCGGCGCGGGCGACCCTTCCGGCCGCCGGGGGAGGGATCCCGGCGGGGTGTGGTCCTCGCTTCGGCACGCCGCTCGCGGCGCGCCGTGGCCCAGTGGGTCAGGCCGGGACCACGTCTTGGCAGGCGTGGGCGAGCGCCAGCAGCAGACGCTCGGAGCGCGCGCCGATCTCCTCGTCGGCGTCGAAGACGACGACCAGGCGGTGCTCGCGGCAGAGCTCCAGCGGCAGACCCGAGAAGCGGCGCATCCGGCGCCCGATCTCGTAGCCCGACCGGCCCGTGCCGCGAACGTCGATGACGATGCGCAGATCGCCGCGCCGGGTGCGCGGGCGCGGGTCGTCGAGGACCGTCAGGCCGGGCAGCTGGCCGATCCGCGTGCGCAGCAGCGCCAGCGACGCCGCACGACCGGCGTTGACGAACCGGTCGGACGCGACACGTGACGGGAGGAGCGTGCTCATGCCCTCCTGGCGTGACTCCGCGACGAACGATGGTCGCGCGCGATGAACGGCGCCGTTCATCGCCGCGCAAAGCGACCGAACGGGCCGTTCACCCCGCCGCGCGCCGCGTGGCAGCGCGCCGCCGTTCACCCCACCGCCCGCAGCGCCGTCGCGCGCGCCTCGAGGTGGCGGCGCTCGGGGAGCGAGGTCGTGCGCCGGGCCGCCTCGTCGTAGGCGTTCAGCGCGCCCGCGACGTCGCCGGCCTGCTCGAGCAGGTGCGCGCGGACCGCGATCGGCCGGTGCGAGCGTGGGAGCGCGGCCTCGACGTCGGCCAGCAGCGCCAGGCCCGCCTCGGGGCCGTCGACCATCGCGACCGCGACCGCGTGGTTGAGCGCCACCATCGGGTTGCCGGGCAGCATTCGCATCAACAACCGGTAGAGCGCGACGATCTGGCGCCAGTCGGTCGCGTCGCCGTCCGGCGCCTCGGCGTGGACGGCCGCGATCGCCGCCTGCAGCTGGTAGGGGCCGGGTGGGGCGGCCGCCAGCGCGTCGGTCACCAGCGCGATGCCCTCGTCGATCTCCGCGCGCCGCCACCGCGAGCGGTCCTGGTCGGCCAGCGGCACCAGCGCGCCGTCGGCGCCCGTCCGCGCCGGGCGGCGCGCGTCGGTCAGCAGCATCAGCGCCAGCAGGCCCGCGACCTCGCCGTCGTCGGGCAGCCGCTCGCGGACCAGCCGGACCAACCTGATGGCCTCGGTCGTCAGCTCCGCCCGCGCCAGCCGCGGGCCGGACGTCGCCGTGTAGCCCTCATTGAACATCAGGTACAGCACGTGCAGCACCGCGCGCAGAGCGGCGTCGCGCGCGTCGCCCTCGGACGCCGGCGCGAACCGCCCGCCCGCCGCCCGGATCGTCGCCTTCGCGCGCGAGATCCGCTGGCCCATCGTCGCCTCCGGCACCAGGAACGCCGCGGCGATCTCGCCGGTCGTCAGGCCGCCCACCGCCCGCAGCGTCAGCGCGATCTGCGACGGCTCCGACAGCGACGGATGGCAGCACAACATCAACAACGCCAGCGAGTCGTCCTCGTCGGGGGCGCCACCGGCGCCGTCGTCGTCCCCGCCGGCCTCCGCGAACCCGCCCCCGAACCCGGGCGCCGACTCCAACGCGCGCGGCGGCTCCAGCGCCGCCGCGCCCTCCTCGCGCGCCCGCCGCGCCGACTCGCTGCGCCACGCGTCGACCAGCCGCCGTCCGGCGACCGCGACCAGCCACGCGCGCGGGTCGTCCGGCACGCCCTCGCCCGGCCACTGCCGCGCGGCGGCCAGCAGCGCCTCCTGCACGGCGTCCTCGCAGGAGTCGAAGTCGCCGGGATGGCGCCGCGCGAGCGCGCCGAGCACCCGCGGCGCCAGCTCGCGCAGCAGGGGCTCGACGTCCGGCGCGCCCGCCGACCTCACATCTCCGCTCCGCCCGGCGACATGATCGGCCGCACCTCCAGCGGCGTGAAGCGCGACGACGGGAAGCGCCGCGCGATGTCCCACGCCCGCTCGGGCGTCGCGCAGTCGACGAGGATGAAGCCGCCGAGGTGCTCCTTGGCCTCCGCGTACGGGCCGTCGGTCACCGCCGGCGCGCCGTCGACCACCCGGATCGTCCGCGTCTGCGCCGGGTCCGCGAGCGCCTCGGTCATGACCAGCTCGCCGGACTCGGTGATCTCCTTCAGCAACACGTCCATCTCGGCCATCAGCTCGGCGCCCTCCGGGCCCGAGAACAGCTCGCGCGAGTGCGGGTTGTCGTAGATCAGGATCAGGTACTTCATGGCAGGCAGGTCCTTCGGGTCGATAGATGACGTCCATCCCCAGGTCGGAGCCGCGCCCGCGGCTTCGACATCAGGCGGTACCGTCGCTGCCATCATGGCCGAGCTGACCGTCCCGGACATCCCGATCGCGCCCTCCGTCGCGCTCGATCCCGCCACGACCGCGCTGATCGTGGTCGACATGCAGCACGACTTCGTCTCCGACGGCGGCAGCCTCCAGGTCCCCGACGCCGCCGCCACGGTCCCGGTCATCGCCGACCTCATCCGCCGCTTCCGCGTCGCCGGCGCCCGCGTGGTCTTCACGCAGGACACCCACCGCGACGGCGACCCGGAGTTCGCGATCTGGCCGGCGCACGCGATCGAGGGCACCCACGGCCACGCGATCGTCGACGAGCTGCACCCGCTGCCCGACGACACCGTCATCCCCAAGCCCCGCTACGACGCCTTCCACGGCACGCCGCTGGACCACCTGCTGCGCCAGTGGGGCACCAGGACGCTCGTGATCTGCGGCACGGTCGCCAACATCTGCGTGCACTACACCGCCGCCTCGGCCGCGCTGCGCTGGTACGACGTCGTCATCCCGCGCGACGCGGTCTCCGCGCTGGACCCCTTCGACCTCGCCGCGTCGCTGCGTCAGACGACGTCGCTGCTGGCCGGCCGCGTGACCGACGCCGCCGGCATCGCGCTCACACCGCCCGAGTGACCAGGCGCGGCTTGCCGCCCAGCAGCCGGCGCAGCTGCGGGTGGAACAGGTCGCCGTCGGCCATGCGGTCGACGTCCTCGCGCGTGAGCACCTCGCGGTGCAGGACGACGATCGGCGTGTGCTCGTCGATCACGACGTCCGGCAGCGGGTGCAGCCGCAGCGCGGCGAGCATCTCCATCAGCGCGCCCGCGACCACCGGCCCGACGTCGGCGTGCACGACGCCGACGAACGGCGACAGCCACGCGTGCTCGCGGAACCCGCGCTTGACGCTGCCGCCGTGCCCGACGCGCGTGTCGTTGACCAGCAGCCGCAGCCGCCGCCCGTACTCGGCGCGCAGGCCGCGGACGACGTCGGCCGTCCCGTCGTCGCTGGCGTCGTCGACGACGAGGACCTCGCCGACCACGCCCGCGGTGTCGTCGAGCAGCGCGCGCAGCGTCGGCGCGATCGTGCCCGCCGCGTCGCGCGCCGGGACGATGATGGCGACCCCGGGCAGCGGCGGGGCGAGCGCCGCGTCGGCGAAGGGGGCCTGGGGCGTGGTGACGGCCATGGGGAACGTCTACCGCGCGCCGCGACCGGGCCGCCAGAGCCAGGCGGCACGGTCTACGACGCTCAGCGATGCCGGTCGTCAGCCCGCCGACAGGTCGAGGACGCCCTCCTCGTCCCAGGCGAACGATCCCTCCAGGACGTCCTGGGCCAGCGCGTAGGCCTGGTCGTCGTCGTTGTCGAACAGCTCCGCGAGCAGCGCGTCGGCCCGGCGCCGCGCCTGCCGGCAGAACAGGTCGGCCAGCCGCAGGGCCTCGGCGGCGCGCTCGGGCTGCTCGCGCTGCAGCGTCTGGGCGTAGACGACCGCGCTGGCGATCGCGAACAGCTCGGCGCCGACGTCGACGATCCGCCCGAGCACCGACTGCTTGCGCTCGAGCTTGGCCTGGTAGCGGCCCATCGCGTAGAACGTCGACCGCGCGAGCTTGCGCGCGCCGCGCTCGACGTAGCGCAGGTGCGTCCCCAGCTCGCCGAAGTCCGAGAACGACGACGGCCTGGTGCCCTCGCCGACCACCAGCCGCGGCAGCCACTTGGTGTAGAACTTCGCCGCCGCGACGCCGGCCTTGGCCTTGTCGCCCAGCCCGGTCTCCGGCTCCAGGATGTCGCCCGCGACCGCGAGGTGCTGGTCGACGGCCTCGCGCGCGATCAGCAGGTGCATGATCTCGGTCGAGCCCTCGAAGATGCGGTTGATGCGCATGTCGCGCATCAACATCTCGGTCGGCACCGGGCGCTCGCCGCGGGCCTTCAGCGACGCGGCGGTCTCGTAGCCGCGCCCGCCGCGGATCTGCACCAGCTCGTCGACGACCTTCCAGCCGATCTCCGACCCGTACAACTTGCCGATGGCCGCCTCGATGCGGATGTCGCGCTGCCGGTCGTCGGCCATCCGCGAGCAGACGTCGAGCATCGCCTCCAGGCCGAACGAGGACGCCGCGATGAACGCGATCTTCTGCGCGACCGCGTCGTGCTTGCCGACCGGCTGGCCCCACTGCACGCGCTCCTTGGCGAACTCGCGCGCGAGCTTGGTCGCCAGCTTCGTCGTCCCCAGGCAGATCGCGGGCAGCGCGAGGCGGCCGGTGTTCAGCGTGGTCAGGGCGATCTTCAGCCCCTGGCCCTCCTCCCCGATCAGGTTCTCGGCCGGGACGCGGACGTCCTTCAGCTCGGTGACCGAGTTCTCGATCCCGCGCAGGCCCATGAACGCGTTGCGGTGCGTGACCGTGATGCCGGCGGTGTCGTAGGGCAGCACGAACGCGCTGATCCCGCCGCGGTGGCCGTCGGACTTCGGGACCTTGGCCATCACCACGACGACGTCGGCGATCGCGCCGTTGGTCGCCCACAGCTTGGTGCCGTTCAACACGTAGTCCTTGCCGTCCGGCGACGGCGTGGCGGTGGTCCCGACGCGCGCGGGGTCGGAGCCGACGTCGGGCTCGGTCAGCAGGAACGCGCTGACGTGGTCCTTGGCGACCTTGGGCAGCCACCGCCGCCTCTGCTCCTCGGAGCCGAAGTGCAGCAGCGGCTCGGCGACGCCGATCGACTGGTGCGCGCTCAGCAGCGCGCCCAACGACGAGTGCACCGAGCCCACGAGCGTCAGCGCGCGGTTGTAGTACACCTGCGACAACCCGAGCCCGCCGTACTCCTTGGGCACCTTCATGCCGAAGGCGCCGAGCTGCTTCAGCCGTTCGACGACGGCCTCGGGGATCTTGGACTCGCGCTCGATCTCCAGCGGATCGACGTGCTCGCTGAGGAACGAGCGCAGGTCCTTCAGGAACGCCTCGCCCTGCTGGACCGCCGCGGGGTCCAGCTGGGGCTGAGGGTGGATCAGGTCGAGGTCGAGGTGGCCGAGGAACAGCTCCTTGCCGAAGCTCGGCAGGTTCCACTCGTTCTCGCGGGCGTCCTCGGCGACCTGGCGTGCTTCGCGTTCGCTGACGTCGGTGGCCATGCCCCGTTGACTACCCGGTCAACGCGGCGGATGCGCGCCCTCTGTGACCAGGCTCTCACCGACGCCGAGCACGCGGAACGGGACGTCCGCCTCCTCGGCCGCGCGCGCGAACGTCCCCGCCGGGTCGTCGACCTGGGCGTAGACCGGCGGCGCGTGGACCGCGTCGTAGTGGATCGGCACCGCGAGCCCGGCGTCGAGGAGCCGCGCGGCGGCGACCGCCTGGTCCGGGGTCAGCACCGCGTTCAGCGGCGAGCCGGGCTGTCGGTGGGGGAGGGAGACGAGCGCGCCGTTGATAGGCAGGAACGCGACGTCGGGCGCGCCGAGGCGCATCCGGATCTTCCACCACGAGCCGTGGAAGAGCGTGTCGCCGTGGTGCGACACCCGCGTGCCGTCGGCCTCCACGACCCAGCCGACCTGCGGGTCGCCGAAGCCGTCGACGGAGGGGATCGCGGTCGCGGCGAACGCGCCGACGGTCACGGTCTCCCACTCGCGCACGAAGCGCTGGCGGACGCCCAGCTCGACCAGCCGCCGCTCGGCGGGCAGCGTCGCGGCGATCTCCAGGAACTCGCCGGTGTCGGGCGCGGGGCGCAGCAGGAGGCCGTCCTCGCCGAGCGCCGCCGCGATCGCGTCGGGGTCGCAGTGGTCGTCGTGCAGGTGGGTGACGAGCGCCAGCCGCGCGGCGCCCTCGGCCGGCGCGGGCAGCTCGGTCAGCGCGTCGCCGATGAACTGGCGCATCGAGTCCGCGCGCGTCCACACGTCGATCACCGCCCGCTCGCCGCTGTCGGCCTCCAGCTCGACGCCTGCCCAACCCAATCGCCTGATGTTCATGGCCGGGCAGTTAACGACCGATCGGTCGCTATGTCAATAGCGACCGATCGGTCGGTAAACTTCGGCGCCATGCCCCGCCGCTCGCAAGCCGACGCCGCCCGGACCCGTGAGGCGATCGTCGCGCGCGCCGTCGACCTCGCCTCCGTCGAGGGCCTGGAGGGGCTCACGATCGGCCGCCTGGCGACCGACCTGGACATGAGCAAGGCCGGCGTCCTGGGCCACTTCGGCACCAAGGAGGACCTGCAGCTCGCCGCGCTCGGCGGCGCGACCGCGGTCTACCGCCGCGAGATCTGGGACCGCGTCCAGGACGTCCCCGCCGGTCGCAGGCGCCTGCTGGCGATCGCCGACGCGTGGCTGGACTACCTCGGCCGGGACGTCTTCCCGGGCGGCTGCTTCGTCACCGCCGCCTCCTGCGAGTTCGACGATCGCCCGGGGCGAGTGCGCGACGCGGTCGTCGCGATGCACCGGCGGTGGATGGGCGTGCTCGCCGAGGAGGCGCGGCAGGCGATCCGCGACGGCGACCTGCCGCGCGGAACCGACCCCTACGACATCGCGTTCGGACTCAATGCCATTGCGATGGGGGTCAACCAGGCGCGCCACCTGACGGGTGACGCGGACGCGCCCGGGCGCGGCTGGCGTGCGATGCGCACGCTGCTCGCCGCGCCGCGGGCGCGCCGGAAGTACGCGAGCTAAGCGGCTTAGATCGCGCGGACTTCGACGGCCTTCGGGCCCTTGGCCCCGGCCTCGGTGCTGTACTCCACGCGCGCGCCCTCGGCGAGCGTGCGGAAGCCGTCGGCCTGGATGTCGCTGTGATGGACGAACAGGTCCTTGCCCGACTCGTCCGGGGTGATGAAGCCGAACCCCTTCTCGTCGCTGAACCACTTCACGACGCCCTGCGGCATATGTGTCTCGCTCTCCTACGTGGGGTGTGCTGCCGGACGCGAGGAGGTGCTTCGAGACAACCAACCACTGCGACGCCAACACGCTGCTCTGTTAGCCGGTACAGCCAGCTCACCGGCCCTGTCGCGCGGCACCGTAGCAACCCAGAGCGCCGGTGGGAAGGGCTTTCCCACCGGCACGAGGGGTTCGTTCACTCAAGCTGCAAGAAGGCGCTCAGCCACGCGATCGGTCGCGTCGCCGTGTCCGCCGGCCAGCCGGCGGGTCAGCTGGGCCCGTCGGAAGTACAGCGGTGCGTCATGTTCCCAGGTGGCTCCGATGCCGCCGTGGACGTTGATGTTGGACCGCGAGGCGAAGTCCAGCGCCCCGCCGGCGGCCGATCGCGCGGCGCTGGCGGCCAGCGGCCACTCGTCGGGTCCGGAGTCCCGCGCCCAGCCCGCGTAGAACAGCAGCGAGCGCGCGTTCTCCAGGCGCCGCAGCACCTCGGTCAGCTCGTGCTTGATCGCCTGGTAGGACCCGATCGCGCGTCCGAACGTGAAGCGCTCCTTCGCGTACTGGACGCTCATCTCCAGCGTCGTCTGGACCGTGCCGACCGCCTCGGCGGCGATCAGCGCCTGGGCGACGTACCAGCCGTCGGCCGCAGCGTCGGACGAGACGGACAACAACCGTCCCGGCGCGTCCTTCAGCGAGACGTGTGCGACAGCGCGTGTCACGTCATAGCGGACGACTTGCTCGATCGTCACGCCGTCGGCGTCGGCCTCGACCGCCGCGACGGTCCCGTCGACGCCGACGACGACCAGCAGGTCGGCTCCGGGGGCGTCGGGGACGTAGGCGGCGCGGCCGGTCACGCGGACGCTGTCGCCGTCGCCCTCGATCACCGGCGCGGCGGGCCGGGCCGCGCCCGGGCCGTCGACCGTCCAGTTCATCTCCAGGTCGCCCGGCGGCCGCGTGGGGATCCACACGGGGCGGACCTCGCCGGCGGCGATCGCCTCCAGGCCGTCGTAGCCCGCGGCGTCCAGCAGCGCGGTCGCGGGCAGCAGGCCGAGGAACGGCACCGGGGCCAGCACGCGGCCGGTCTCCTCGGCGACGAGCATCGCGTCGAAGACGCCCAGGCCCGCGCCGCCGCGGGCCTCGGAGATCAGCAGCCCGGGCCAGCCGGCCTCGCGCGCGGCGGGCCAGAGGTCGGGCAGCTCGCCGAGGCCGTCGTCCAGCGCGGCGCGCGCCGCCTCGATCACCTTGAAGCGCGACAGCGTGCCGCGCGCGGCCTCGCGCAGGAACTCCTGCTCGTCGGTCAGCGAGAGATCCATGGCTAGGCCACCGTTTCCTTCGTGCGCAACTCGCTGAACGGGATGCCCTTGTCCAGCCGCGGCTCGGGCGGGAGGCCCAGCACGCGCTCGCCGATCGTGTTGCGCAGGATCTGCTCGGTCCCGCCCGCGGACTTCAGGCCGGGCAGGAACGAGATCATGTAGGCCCACTCGGACTCGTCCTCGTCCAGGGCGTCGGGCCCGAGGACGTCGGCGATCAGGTCGCCGGCGGCGATCGCGGCGTTGACCGTCGTGACCTTCGCCAGCCCGGACTCCGGACCGGGGATCTGGCCCTGGGACAGCGCGCTGAGCCCGCGGTAGGAGGCGAAGCGCAACGCCAGCAGGTCGGTCCCGATCTCGCCGATCGCCTTGCGCACGGCCTTGTCTTTGCGCGCGACCGGGTCGCTGCCGATGGCCCGCGCGAAGCGCGCCGCGTCGTAGCCGAAGCCCTGCGAGCCCAGGCCGATCGTCAGGCGCTCGAACATCAGGACCGTCAGCGCGGTCGCCCAGCCGTTGTCGACGCCGCCGACCACGTTCTCGGCGGGCACGCGCGCGTCGTCGAAGAAGACCTCGTTGAACTCCGCCTCGCCGGAGATCTGGCGCAGGCCGCGGACCGTGACGCCCGGCGCGCTCATGTCCACGATGAACATCGTCATGCCCTTGTGCTTGGGCACGTCGGGGTTCGTGCGCGCCAGCAGCAGGCCGAACGACGCGAACTGCGCGTTGGTCGTCCACACCTTCTGGCCGTTGAGCGCGAACGAGCCGTCGTCCTGGACGACCGCGCGCGTCTGCACCGCCGCCAGGTCCGAGCCCGCGGCGGGCTCGCTGAAGAGCTGGCACCAGACCTCGTCGCCGTGCAGCATCGGGCCGAGGTGGCGCTGCTTCTGCGCGTCGGTGCCGTGCGCGATCAGGCACGGCCCGAGCATCCCGAGGCCGATGACGTCCAGGATGCCGGGCACCTGCGCCCGCGCGAGCTCCTGGTTGACGATCACCTGCTCGATCGGGCCCTTGCCCTGGCCGCCGAGCTCCGCCGGCCACGTCGTGCCGGCCAGGCCGCCCTCGGCGAGCTTGCCCTGCCACGCGCGCCGCGCGGCCAGGTACTCGCTGTCCTCGGCGCCCGCGCGCGTCGAGCGCACCGGCGGCGCCGCCGCCTTGTTGGCCTCGAGCCAGCTGCGCACCTGCTCCCGGTACGCGGCCTGCTCCGGCGAGTCGTTGAGATCCACGCTCTCCCGTCCTCCTGATTTGGCTGACCAGCCAGTCGGTAGGACGGGAACTGTAGACGACGTGTCGAGTCAGACGGTCAGGCCGCCAGCTCGACCCGGTCGCGCCCGCCGTCCTTGGCGCGGTACAGCGCCCGGTCGGCGCGCTCGACGACCGCGCCGGCGTCCTCGGCGCCGTCCCACTGGGCGACGCCGGCCGAGCAGGTCTGGCCGGAGGGCGTGGCCGCGCGCAGGCGGTCGATCATCGCCCGGGCGTCCGCCGCCCCGCAGCCCGGCAGGAGCACGACGAACTCCTCGCCGCCGAAGCGGGCCAGGACGTCGCCCGCGCGCAGCGCGCCGCTCCACGCCGCGCAGGCGCCCTTGAGCAGCTGGTCGCCGGCGCCGTGGCCGTAGGTGTCGTTGTAGGCCTTGAAGTGGTCGAGGTCGAGGATCGCGACCGAGACCGGCGCGTCGTCGCGGCGCGCGTTGAGCAGCGCCAGGTGCAGCTCGTCGTCCAGCGCGCGGCGGTTCAGCACGCCGGTCAGCGCGTCGGTGCGCGACTGGCGCGCCAGGCGGGCGACCAGCGCGGTGCGGGCGAACGCGGTCGAGGCCTCGTGGGCCAGGAGCACCAGCAGGCGGCTGCGGCGGTCGCTCAGCTGCCGGACGTCGTGCCAGTAGACGACCAGCACGCCGATGCAGCGTCCGTCGAGCTTGATCGGCTGCGTGGCGATCGAGCGCGCGTCGTGCCGGGCGGCCAGCGGCCAGCCCTCGGCCAGCGCGTCGCCGACGAACATCGGGTCGCCCGACGTGTAGGACTCGAGCACGACCGAGCGCATGCCGGGCGCGACGCGCGTCTCGCGCAGCGCGCTGTCGGTGCCGCCGGCGGCGATCAGCGCGCCCTCGTCGTCGGGCACGAGCAGGACGGCGCCCGCGGCGTCGCCCACGCGGCAGGCGGCGTGGCAGAGCTGGTCGCGGACGACCGCGTCGTCCAGGCCGCGCGCCAGGCGGCTGGTGACGTCGGCCAGCGCGGCCAGCGCGGCGGTCTCCTCGCGCCGCTCGCGTTCGCGGTCCAGCCGGTCGCTGATGTCGCGCAGGAAGACGTTGAAGCGGGCCTCGCCGTCGGTCTCGGTCGCGCCGATCGTCAGCTCGACCGGGATCTGGCGGCCGTCGCGATGGCGGGCCGGGGCCTCCAGGCGGCGGTGGCGGACGCCCTCGTCGCCGGCGCGGTGCAGCATTGCGGCGATCGCCTGGCGCAGGCCCTCGGGGACGATCGTGTCGCCGACGCGCAGGCCGGTGAGCACCTCGCGGTCCCAGCCGAAGAGCGTCTCGGCGGCGGCGTTCATCGCCAGGACGACGCCGTCGCCGTCCAGGCGCAGGAACGCGTCGGGCGTGGCCTCCAGGATCGCCTGCAGCTCGGCGTGGCGCTCGTCGGCGACGAGCTGCTGCCGGCGGACCTCGACGTGGGCGCCGACCGCGGCGGCCAGCGCGCGCAGCGTCTCGCGCCCGGCCTCGTCGAGCTCGCGCGGCGTCGGGTCGATCACGCAGAGCGTGCCGATCTTGTGGCCCTCGGCGGTGCGCACGGGCGCGCCCGCGTAGAAGCCGACGCGCCCGCCGGTGACCAGGGGGTTGTCGGCGAAGTCCGGGTCGGCGGCCGCGTCGGCGACCACCCACGGGTCGGCGTCGTGGCCGATCGCGTGGGCGCAGAACGCGACGTCGCGCGGATCCTCGTCGCCGTGCCTGAGGCCGACGCCCGCCTTGGTCCACTGGCGGTCGGCGTCGATCAGGCTGACCGCGGCCATCGGCGTGCCCAGCAGGCGGGCGGCCAGCTCGGCCAGCGACTGGTAGGCCGGATCGGCCTCGGAGTCCAGCAGGCGCAGGCGCCGCAGCGCGGCCAGGCGCTGGGGCTCGTTCGGGGGCGTCGGAGGCAGGAGACCCATTCGCCCCGATCTTCGGCCGGGCCGGACGCGCGTCCAGCCCGCCTGGACGAAGCGCCTACCCGAGGGCCTTGAAGCCGCGATCGAACAGCTTCACGGCCTGCCCGCCCGGGTCGGGCGAGTGCAGCAGGACGACGCCGAGGCGGCGGCCGTCGCGCTTGACGGCGGCGACCAGGCAGCGGCCCGCGGCGTCGGTGAAGCCGGTCTTGATCCCGAGCGTGCCCGGGTAGTTCTCCTTCAACAACGGGTTGTGGTTGTAGAGGTAGAGCTTGCCGCCCTTGATCGGGAACGGCAGGACCGCCTCGCGGCGCTTGACGATGTTCGCCAGGCGCGGGGTGTCGAGCACGGCGCGCGCCTCGACGGCGAGGTCGGCGGCGCACGAGTGGTTGCCGCGGTCGGTGAAGCCGCTGGGCGTCGAGTAGTGCGTGCACGTCAGGCCCATCGACGCCGCGCGCGCGTTCATCATGCGGACGAAGCCCGGCACGGTGTGGTCGGGCGAGGTGCGCTGGGCCAGCGCGATCGCCGCGTCGTTGCCCGACGGCAGCAGCAAGCCGTACAACATCGCGCTGACGCCGATCCACTTGTCCTTGGGCAGCACGCCGACGCCCGAGCCCTGGTAGGCCAGCGCCTCCTTGGTGACGCGGACCTTCGAGCCGTCCGGCACGTGGTCGGTGACGACCAGCCCGGTCATCATCTTGGTCACCGAGGCGATCGGAAGCACCCGCGTCGGGTCCTTGCGCCACAGCACCTTGCCGGTGTCGAGGTCGAACAGCAGCCCGGCGCGCGGCGGGTGGCCGAAGCGGAGCGAGACGACGTCCTGCGTGCCCGCCAGCGCGAGCGTCAGCGGCGACGTCGCCGCCGCGGGCGCGACCGGGCCGTTGGCGGCCTGCAGCGGCTCGACCGGCGCGCCGGAGTCCGGACGGCTGGTCGTCGTCGTGGCGTCGTCGGACGTGCCGCAGCCGGCGAGGACCAGCAGCGCGACGAGGGCGACGATGCGCAGGACGGCACGCACCGGCCTCAGACCACCGCGCCCCGGGGGCGGCCGTTGTTGTAGGCCGGGTTCTGGCGGTGCGCGAACGCGCGGATCGCCAGCAGGCCGAAGGCGAAGCCGCCGATGTGCGCGAAGTACGCGACGCCGCCGCTGTCGCCCGCCGGGTCCGTGAGGCCGGCGGCGCCGAAGGCGATCTGCTCCAGGAACCAGATCCCGAGCACGGCCATCGCGGGCAGCTCGACCAGCGTGAAGAAGAAGATGACGAAGATCACCGTCAGCACGCGGGCGCGCGGGTAGAGCAGGATGTAGCCGCCGAGCACGGCGGCGATCGCGCCCGACGCGCCGACCAGCGGGACGACGTCGCCGGTGCCGCCGGCGATCAGCGTCTGGCCGGCCAGCGCGGCGAGCCCGCCGAGCAGGTAGAAGACGATGAACTTGGCGCGGCCCATCGCGTCCTCGACGTTGTTGCCGAAGATCCACAGGAACAACATGTTGCCCGCGAGGTGGATCACCGAGCCGTGCATGAACATCGACGTGAACGCGGTCACCCAGACCGGGGCCTGGCCGTGGACGTCCTTGCCGCAGGCGATGGCGGCGCCGCCCTGGACCGCCATGCACTGCTGGCCGAGGTGCTTGACCTCCCACGGGATCCACCCGTAGTCGATGACGTTGGCGTTGGACGGCCCGTGGAGGATCCCGCCCTTCTGCCACAGGAAGTAGGACAGGACGTTGGCCAGGATCAGCGTGATCGTGACGACGGGGAACGTCGTCGTGGGGATGTTGTCCTTGAGGGGGAACACGCGGCGGGGCGGGTCGGCCCCGAGAACGCTATCCGGCGGTCGCGGCCAGCGGGCCGGTCCCGGGCTCGGCCTGCGGGACGTGCTCGTCGGCGTGGTAGGAGGAGCGCACCAGCGGCCCGGCGGCGACGTGGTCGAAGCCCATCTCCATGCCCGCGGCGGCCAGCGCGTCGAACTCCTCGGGGTGCCAGTAGCGGACGAGCGGCAGGTGGCGCTCGGTCGGGCGCAGGTACTGGCCGATCGTGATGACCTGGACGTCCTTGGCGCGCAGCTGGCCGAGCGCGTCGACCATCTCGTCGAACGTCTCGCCGAGGCCGACCATCAACCCCGACTTGGTCGTGACGGCGTCGCCGCCCATCTCCTTGGCGGTCCGCAGGACGCGCAGCGAGCGCTCCCACGTCGAGCCGCGGCGGGCGATCGGGTACAGGCGCGGGACGACCTCGACGTTGTGGTTGAAGACGTCGGGCCGCTCGGCGATGACCTTGGCCAGCGGCATGTCGAGGCCCTGGAAGTCCGGCGTGAGGATCTCGACCTTGCAGTTGGGCGCCTGGCGGCGGATCTGGCGGATGACGCCGACGAACGCGTGGGCGCCCTTGTCGGGCATGTCGTCGCGGTCGACCGACGTGATCACCGCGTGGCGCAGGCCCATGCGCGCGACCTGGCGGGCGACGCGCGCGGGCTCCAGCGGGTCGTTCCAGGTCGGCTTGCCGGTCTTGACGTGGCAGAACCCGCAGCGGCGCGTGCAGGTGTCGCCGAGGATCATGAACGTGGCGGTGCCGCGCTCCCAGCAGTCGCCGATGTTCGGGCAGGCCGCTTCCTGGCAGACCGTGTGCAGGTTGTCGTCGGCGATCTTGGCCTTCAGCTCGCGGTACTTCGGCCCGCCGGGCATGGGGACCTTGAACCACTTCGGCTTGCGCTCGCGGAGGTCGAGGACGTCGGGCCCGAGGACCTTCAGGACGTCCATGCCACCGGGGTTGGCGCGTGAGCGGGTCTTGTGCTCGCGCTTGCTCGTGCTGGGTTCCGCGGCCATCGCGGCTGGGACGTTAGCGAGCGCGGACGAGATCCACACTCGCGCGCGTGAGCGCGACGAGCGCGAAGACGAACAGGCCGAGCTGTGCCAGCGGGCGGTCGCTGGCGCCGGCGTTCCACGTGACCGCCAGCGCGGCGGCGACGGCGAAGGCGACGTTGCCGGCCAGCGGGCCGGTGAGGAGGATCAGCGTGCTGCGGCGCTTGGAGGCGGTCGGCGCGTGCAGGCACTCGCCGCCCCACAGCCAGGTCCGGTTGGCGCCGATCATCAGGCGGCCGACGCGCACGGTGAAGAGCGTGCGCCCGGCGCCGAGCAGGACGCACACGCGGCCGCGGGTCAGCGCCAGCGCGGCGGCCGCGCGGCCCAGCTCGTGGATGAGCGCCGCGGGGATCGTCGCGGCGAGGATGACGAGGAGGATCGCGAGGGGGCCGTCCATGGCCCGGAGCGCATCGGCGTGCGGGCGCGGCGGCTTCAGGCGACGGGCGCCGCGGTCAGCGCTCGTTCGAGGCGCTGGGGCGTGACGATGCGCTGGCGCGCGTCGAGCGCCCGCGCGAGGTGGTGGGTCACGCGCTTGCGGACGCAGTCCAGCCGGCCCGCGCGGCCGGTGAGCGCCTCGACCGACGTCATCGCGACGCCGCCGAGGCCGCAGGGGACGATCCAGGTGAAGGGCTCCAGCGCCGCGTCGTCGAGGTTGATGGCCAGGCCGTGCATCGTGACGCCGTGGGAGATGTGCAGGCCGATCGAGCCGATCTTGTCGTCGCCGACCCAGACGCCGGTGAAGTCGCGGCCGTCGGCGGCGCGGCCGCGGGCGTCGGCGATGCCCTCCTCGCGCAGGGCGGCGACCATGGCGTCCTCGAGCTGGGTCACGAAGGCCATGACGTCGTCCACGCGCGCGATCGGGTAGGCGACGAGCTGCCCGGGCCCGTGGTAGGTGACCTTGCCGCCGCGGTCGACGTCGACGACGTCGATGCCGCGCTCCGCGTACCAGGCGTCGCCGAAGGGCAGCTCGGCGGGGTCGGAGCGGCGGCCGCGCGTGTAGACCGGGTCGTGCTCCAGCGTGAGGATCGTGTCCGGGATCAGGTCCTGGCGGCGGGCCTCGCGGACGCGCTGCTGCAGGGCGAGCCCCTCGCGGTAGGGCACGCGGCCCAGGTGCACGCTCCAGAGCTCCATGTCCACGATGGTAGAAGGCCGCCGGTCGGGTAGCGCGGTCGTCATGGCCGACAGCATCACGTTCCTGGCCAAGGACGACGAGGGCCAGCGGATCCTGGACGAGCTCGAGCAGCAGACCGACCTGCGGGCCGAGGCGGGCGACGAGGGGGACACCCGCGTCTACCCCCTGGAGGACGAGGAGCACCGGATCGAGATCGTGCAGACGCTGACCGACATCGATCCCGAGTGGTCGGAGCACCTCGCTCTGCAGATGCCCGCGTAGCGGGGCGCCCCGTGGGCGGGCCGCGCGGCGCGTGGCACACTCGGTCGGGAGATGGCCGCCGAACGCGCCCCGATCGCCCAGTGGCGTGCCCGCCTGCGCTGGCGGCTGGCGGGGGCCTGGCAGTGGCCGGCGTTCTGCGTCCTGACGGTCTTCGACACGGTCGTGCTGTCGCGGCTGCCGTTCGCGGGCGGCCGCTCGACGCTGATCGGCAGCCTGCTGGCGGCGGGCCTGCTGAACATGATCGTCGTGGCGGTCGTGCCCAAGGTGGGCGGCCCGCTGCTGCGGCGGCGCCGACCCGACCTGCCGCGCGAGGTCGCCGCCGACTTCGCCGGGGCGGTCGGCCTGGCGGCGTTGTCGGCGGTGCTGCTCGTCGGCGGCCTGCTGCACCGCCCGACGCTGCGCGCCGACGACCGGACGATGGCCTTCGCGGTGGCCGAGGCGCGGGCGTTCGCCGGCCATCGCGCGCCCAAGCGGTACCTGCCGCTGAGGGGGCAGGACACGTGGCATCCGGGGCCCGGCGTGTACCGCAGCTGCTTCGAGGGGCCCGATCCCCAGCGCGACTTCTGCGTGGTCGTGCGCACCGACGATCCGCGCACGATCGTGCGCGCCGACCCGGACCAGCGGCCCAACGCGACCGTCGCCGGCGAGGACAACCCCGGGCACTTCCGGGGCTAGTGTCGTGATTCATTCATTCGCTGGCCGCCTCCGAGCATCCCGGAATGCTGCGACCGAATGAATGAATCACGACACTAGCTGGCGCGCGTTCCCGGTCGGTCGCGGGGCCAAGCGACGTCGGACCGGATTCCGAGCTTGTCAGGCCGTTGACATCAAGGAAAGTTCGGGCCCTACCGATGTCGGTCGCGGATGCGCAGGTTGCGAGCGTTCGCGGGTGTGGTGGGGGCGTCGGGATCGGTGATCGCGGCGGGCGGCCTCCTGCTCGCGATCCTCTCCGCCGGCGTCGCGTTCCACGGCTGGCCGAACATGCGCGACCCGGGCGATCGCACCGGCGACGGCGCGACCGCGCTGGCCGCCGCGCCCAACGGCGGCGCCGCGCTGCGCGCGGGCGACGACACGGCGGTGAGCGCGCTGCCCACCGTCCCGGTGCGCCGGGCGGCCGTCGCGGCCGTCGTGCGGCGGGTGGACGAGCGGCGCGTGGAGCGCCGGCGCGCGAGCGTCGACGACGTGCGCGAGCGCGGCGCGGACCGGACGCCCGCGACGTCCTCCCCGGGCGTGAGCGGCGCGCCGCGCGGCACGTCGCCGTCGCAGGCCACGGCGCCGTCCCACGAGCCCTCCGGGGTCTCCGGCGCGGGCGCGGGCGCGTCGTCGACCGCGACGACCACGCCCACCACGACCTCTTCCAGCGGCACCGCGCCCACGCCTCCGGCCACGCCGACGCCGACGCCGCCGGTGCCCGTCGCGCCCTCGAGCGTCACCGACGCCGCCGCGCAGGCCGTCCAGACCACGACCGCCGCCGCCGGCGGCATCGTCTCCTCCACGACCACCGGCGCCGCCCAGACCCTCGCACCCGCCGCGCCCAACGTCGCCTCCACCGTCTCCGGCGTCGGCCAAGCCGTCGGCACCACCGTCACCCAGGCCGGCCAAGCCGTCGGCGGGATCCTGACGGGCCTGGGCAGCGGCGCGGGCCAGTAGCGCCGCTCGCGCGCCGATCCCCTTCCCGCGCGGTGACCGCCGCGCCATGGTCCTGCGCACGGGCGTGCGGACCGCGATCTCGATGCCGAGCGAGACGCTCCGGGCGCTCGGCGTCTCAGGACAGCCGCGCGCGGATCGACGCGAACAGCGCCGCCCCGTCGGCGTGGGTGGTGGTCGTCAGCGTCAGCGGCGCGGTGTGGTGGATGGTCACGGCGCCGGAGGTGACGGTCGGGCGGGTCGTGATGGGGCCGAGCGTGAGGGTGGTCGGCGCGGGGCCGGGGGTCGGGTGGCCCAAGATGATGGTGTCGGTGCCGGAGATGACGATCGCGGTGGGGAGGAGGTCGGCGACGGCGTCGGCGAGGAGGGTGGCGAGCGCGGTGCCGGAGGCGCGGTGGGTGGCGAGGAGCGACTCGACGTCGACCGGGGCGGTGGTGGTGAAGGCGGGCGCGGAGGGGCCCGGCGGGGCCGGCGCGGGCCGCGGCGTCGCCGCGCGCTCCTCGGCCAGCAGCGTCCGGGCCGCCGCCGCGATGCGCTCCGCGCTGGGCAGCGCCGCGGCCTCCAGCGACGCGGCGTAGGGCACCGGCGCGTCGGCGCCGGTCACGCGGGCGACGGCGATCGTGCGCGGCAGCAGCGCGGCGAGCGTCGCGGTGATCCCGCCCTGCGGCGGGCCCTCCTCGACCAGCACGGCGCGGCCGGTCGCCCCGCAGGCGTCGAGGATCGCGGGCTCGTCGAGCGGGCGCAGCGCGCGGAGGTCCAGGACGCCCGCGTCGACCCCCTCGCCCGTCAGCGCCCGCGCCGCGGCCTGCGCGAGGCCGACCATGCGCGACGTCGCGACGAGCGTCACGTCGTCGCCGTCGCGCCGGCGCGCGGCCCGCAACGGCGCGGCCTCGCGCTCGTCGACCTCCACCGGCCCGACCGTGTCATACAACAACGTGTGCTCCAGCAGGACGACCGGGTCCTCGCCGCGGATCGCCGCGCTCAGCATCCCGTGCGCGTCGCCCGGCGAGGACGGCGCCCAGACCGTCAGCCCCGGGATGTGATGCATCAACGCCTCGACGTTGCTGGAGTGCACCGGCCCCAGCCGCCCGCCCGCGCTCTGCGGCATCCGGAGCACCATCGGCGCGTGCACGCGCCCGCCGGTCATGGTCCGCAGCGGCGCCGCGTGGTGGGCCAGCTGGTCGTAGGCCAGGCCCGCGAACGTCGCGGTCGTCAGCTCGACCACCGGCCGCAGCCCGGTCATCGCCGCGCCGATCGCGACGCCGACGATCGCCGCCTCCGACGACGGCGCGTCGAGCACGCGCCCGGCGCCGAAGTCCTCCAACAACCCGGCGGTCACGCCGTAGGACCCGCCGCGCGTGCCCACGTCCTGGCCGAGCAGGATCACCCGGTCGTCCTCGGCCAGCGCCGCGCGCAGCGCTTCGCGCAGCGCCTCGCGGTAGCTCAGCTCGCGCGTCACGCGGCGTCGCGCTCCGGTGACGCCACCGCGGTCTCGGTCGCCGCGTCGAGCCGGTCGCGCACCGCGCCCTCGATCGCGTCGCGCTCGGCGTCCGACAGCACGCCCTTGCCGGTCAGCCGCTCGGCGAACGCCGCGACCGGGTCGACCGCGCCCTCGCCCGCGCGGCGCACGATCGCCTCCACGAGCGTCGGGTGGCGCTCCTCGCGCGCCCGCCGCGCCGCCTCGACCACGCACTTGCGGACCTCGACCGGATCGACGCCCGAGCACTTCAGCCCGGCCACCCCGGACGCCGCGCTGCGCTGGAACAGCTCGGTCACCGCGGGCGCCGGCGCGTCGTGCGCCAGGTCGTGCGTGACCAGGAAGACGACCGGCAGCGACCACGACGCCGCCAGCGCCAGCGTCTCGGCGAACACGCCCTCGGCGGTCGCGCCGAGCGTCAGCTGGCAGAGCGCCACGCCCTCGTAGGACCGCGCGGCGAAGCTCAACGCGACGCCGGCGCTCAGCGGCGCGTGCCCGGCCGGGATCGCGAAGCCGCCGTAGAGCCCGCGGTCGGGGTCGACGACGTGCGTCGACCCGCCCAGCCCGCCCGACGTCCCGGCCGACCGGCCCAGCAGCTCGGCCAGCACGGCGGCGGGATCGGTCCCGCGCGCCAGCGCCCAGGCGTGGGCGCGGAACGTCGTCAGCACCGCGTCGCCGGGCCGCAGCGCCCGCGCCGCGCCGAGCACCACCGCCTCCTCGCCGCGCGCCGCGTGCAGGAAGCCTCCGATCGACCCCGATCCGTACAGCTCCGCTGAACGCTCCTCGAAACGGCGCATCAGGAGCATCGTGGTCCACCACTCCTTGGCCGTCGCGGCGTCGGGGAGTGGTTGGCCGGGCATCGCGCCGCGAGCGTATCGCGGCGGGGCGGACGTTGGGCACGCGATGCCCAGCATCTGCGCCGCGAGCGTATCGCGCGGACGCGCGATCGGGCGCGACGCCCGGCCGAACGGGGCGGGAGGAGAGAGTGCGGCCGCCCCCGGTGGTCAGAGGTCAGAGGAGCGTGACGACCGACTTGACCTCCGTGTAGAGCTCCAGCGCCTCGGCGCCCATCTCGCGGCCCCAGCCGGACTCCTTGTAGCCGCCGAAGGGCAGCGCCGCGTCGAACACGTTGTAGCAGTTGATCCATACCGTCCCGGCCCGCAGCGCCTTCGCCGTCCGGTGGGCCTTGGACAGGTCCTTGGTCCACACGCCGGCCGCCAGGCCGTAGTTGGTGGCGTTGGCGTCGCCCGGGGTCGCGCCGCGCTCGAACGGCCGCACGGTGACGACCGGGCCGAAGATCTCCTCGGCCTCGACCTTCATCCGCGGGTTGGTCCCCGCGAGCACCGTCGGCTCGACGAAGTACCCGCGGTCGCCCTTGCGCTTGCCGCCGACGACGGTCTCGGCGCCCTCGGTCTCGCCGCTGGCCAGGAACCCGCATACGCGGTCCATCTGCTCCTGGGAGACCAGCGGCCCCATCTGGGTCTGCGGGTCGAGGCCCGGGCCCACCTGGATGCTCCGGGCGTGCTCGGCGACGCCGCTGACGACGTCGTCGTAGATCGACTCCTCCACGAACAGCCGCGAGCCCGCCGCGCAGCATTGCCCGTGGTTGAAGAAGATCGCGTTGGCCGCGCCCGGGATCGCCGTCTCGAGGTCGGCGTCCGCGTAGACCACGTTGGGGGACTTGCCGCCGAGCTCCAGCGACACCTTCTTGATGTTGCCCGCGGCGGCCTGCAGGATCAGCCGGCCGACCTCGGTCGAGCCCGTGAACGCGACCTTGTCGACGTCCGGGTGGGCGGCCAGCGGCGCGCCGGTCTCCTCGCCGAAGCCCGTCACGACGTTGACGACGCCCGGCGGGATCCCGGCCTCCAGGCACAGCTCGCCGAGGCGCAGCGCGCTGAGCGGCGTCTGCTCGGCGGGCTTCAGGACGACCGTGCACCCGCACGCCAGCGCCGGCCCGAGCTTCCATGCCGCCATCAGCAGCGGGAAGTTCCAGGGGATGATCTGGCCGACGACGCCCACCGGCTCGTGCAAGGTGTAGGCGTGCCATTCGGCGCCCGGCATGTAGGGCACCGAGATCTGCAGGGTCGAGCCGCCGTTCTTGTTGGCCCAGCCCGACATGTAGTGGAACAGGTCGGCGGCCAGCGGTACGTCGGCCGCCTTGGCGACCGTCAGCGGCTTGCCGTTGTCGAGGGTCTCCAGCGTGGCGAGCTCGTCGCCGTGCTCGAGGATCAGGTCGCCGAGGCGGTGGATCGCGCGACCGCGGTCCGACGGCGACATGCGCCGCCACGGGCCGTCCGGGTCGAACGCCGCGCGGGCGGTCTTCACGGCCCGGTCGATGTCCTCCGACGAGCCGCGGGGGATCGTCGCGAGCACGTCGCCGGTGGACGGGTCGTAGGTCTCGAAGGTCTGACCGGATGCCGCGTCCACCCAGTCGTTGCCGATCAGCATCTGGTGGTGCCGCGTGACGAACTCGCGGGCGTGCTGATCGATCGTGGCGTCGAGCGCCATTGAGTGCCTCCTTCGTAAAAGGGTCTTGGCGCGAAGCTACGTCGGAGGGGGTTGCAAGTCCGTTGCGAGCGGCGTACAACCGAACGCGGGGTCTCATGAGCGACTGGACCGCGCTTCCCGCGACGGGGGATCGGCGCCGACGCGCGCTGCGGTTGGCGCGCGCGCACGACGCGGTGCTGGCCGGCGCGCCGCCGCCGCCCGGGGTCCGCGGGCTGATCGTCGACTCGTGGCGGCGCTGCGCGGCCGCGGGCATCGACCCGCAGCGCGGCCTGGCCCCGCTGGCCGTGCCGACCGACGAGGCGTCGGAGCGCTGGGCGCGCAGTCCGCTGGCCGCCGCCGAGCCCGTGCTGCGCGAGCTGCTGGCCGACGTGCGGGCCGAGGGCCAGCAGGTCGTCCTGGTCTGCGACGCCGACGGCACGCTGCTGTGGATCGACGGCGACGAGCGGATGCTCGACCAGGCCACGGGCGTCCACCTCATGCGCGGCGCGCGCTGGAGCGAGGCCGCCGCCGGGACCAACGCGATGGGCACCGCGCTGGCGCTCGACCACTCGCTGCAGGTCTTCAGCGCCGAGCACTTCGCCACGCCGGTCCACGGCTGGACGTGCAGCGCCGCGCCGCTGCACGACCCGCGCACCGGCCAGCTGCTCGGCGTGCTCGACCTCAGCGGCCCGCTGCAGACCGCGCACCCGCACTCGCTCGCGCTGGTCGGCGCGGCGGCGCGGATGGTCGAGGCCGTCCTCGCGCAGCGGCCCGTGATCCTGCCCGCCTCGACGCAGGGCGTGTCGCTGCGCGTCCTCGGCCGCGACCGCGCCGAGGTCACGCTCGCCGGCGGCCGGACCGTGACGCTCTCCCGCCGCCACAGCGAGTTGATGGTCCTGCTCGCGCTGCGCCCCGACGGCATGACCGCCGAGGAGATCGCGATCGCGCTCTACGGCGACTTCGGCAAGCCGGTCACCGCCCGCGCCGAGCTGTCGCGCCTGCGCCGCATCCTCGGCGGCGCGCTGCTGGCCGAGCCCTACCGCCTCGCCGCGCCGCCGCGGGCGGACTTCCTGGCCGTGACCGCGACCGACGTCGCCGCCTACCCCGGCCCGCTGCTGCCGCGCTCCGAGGTCCCGCTGGTCGTCGAGGCCCGCGAGGCGCTGGACCACCGGGTCCGCTCCGCGGTCCTGCGCTCCGGGGACCCGGCGCTGCTGGAGCGCTGGGTGACCTGCGCCGCCGGCCGCGACGACCTCGAGGCCGCGCGCCGCCTCGTCGGGCGGCTCGCGCCCGACGACGTCCGCCGCCCCGCGGCGCTCAGCCACCTGCGGCGGCTGGTGCGGACGGCCTGACGCGCCGCGCTAGTCGAAGTGCCCCGGCTCGGCCACGGCCCACTGGTACAGGAACTCCTGCGGGCTGAGGCGGTCGAGGTCGCGGATCAGCGCCTCGTGCATGCGGCGGCGCTGGCGGGAGGTGCAGTCCCAGAAGAGGATGCCCTCGCCCTGGTCGAGGTCGACGACCTCGATCGAGTCCCCGGACACGAGCACCTCGTACCGCGACCGGGCGCGCGCGCCGCTCATGGCGCCACCGCGTCCAGCGCGGCGTCGCCGACCAGCAGCTCCCCGTTCGGGGCCCAGACGGTCGGCACGCTCTCCACGCCGCGCGCCACCGCCTGCGCGGTCGCCTCGTCCAGCGCCTGGCTCACGGCGTCGCGCTCCAGCGCCTGCAGGACCGCGCGCGGGTGCATCTCGCACGCCGACGCGGCGATCAGCACGACGTCGGTGTCGCCGAGGTCCGCGCCGCCCGCGTAGGCCTGGCGGAACGCGGCCAGCGAGAACGCCACCGCGCGGCCGATCTGCTTGGCGTAGGTCGCGGCGCGCAGCGCGAGCTCGGGGTCGGAGCCCTCGGGCGGCCAGCGGACGGGCTGTAGCCGGCGGTGGCCTGCCACGCGCTCGATCTCGACCTGGGCGATCTCGCGTTCGGTCGCGCAGCGGAACCCGTCGTCCCACGCGCGCGGCGAGCGGATCGGGATCCACTCGGCCGCGAACGGGAGCACCTGGAGCACGCGCTCGGCCGCGAGGTAGGCCTCGGGCGACGCGAAGTCGTAGTAGAACGCGCCGCGGTCCGCAGGTGCGGGCTCCGGGTGGGCGGACCCGTGTTGGGTGACCTCCAGGCCCACGGCCGCCGCGCTCCTAGCCGTGGATCAGCCAGCCGTCGGCCGCGCGCGCGGCCTCCATGACCCCTTCCGACAGGGTCGGGTGGCCGTGGATGATGCGCGCGACCTCGGGGTAGCCGCCCTCGACGAGCTTGACGTTGACGAGCTCCTGGATCAGCTCGGTGGCGCGGGTGCCGACGATGTGGCCGCCGAGCATCTCGCCGTACTTCTTGTCGCCGACGATCTTGATGACGCCGGTGCGGTCGCCGTAGACGGTGCCCGCGCCGACCGCGCCGTACTGGACCTTGCCGACGACGACGTCGTAGCCCTGCTCGCGCGCCTGCTCCTCGGTCAGCCCGAACGAGCCGACGTTCGGCGTGCAGAACGTCGCGCGCGGGATGTCCAGATAGGAGATCGGGTGGGTCTGACGGCCGGCGGCGTCCTCGACGGCGATGATCCCCTCATCGCTGGCCTTGTGCGCGAGCGCCGGGCCCGGGACGAGGTCGCCGATCGCGTACACCTTGGCCTTGGACGTGCGCAGCGCGCCGTCGACCTTGACGAGGCCCGCGTCGGTCAGCTCGATGCCGGCGGTGTCCAGGCCCAGCGCGGCGACGTCGGGCCCGCGGCCCGCGGCGATCACCACCCAGTCGTAGTTGCCGGTGTCGGCCGCGTCGAAGAACGTGCCCGTCCTGACCTCGATGCCCTGCTTCTTGAAGCCGCGCAGCGCGGCCTTGGAGATGTCTGAGTCCTCGGTCGGCAGCACGCGATCCAGACCCTCATACAACGTCACCTGCGAGCCGAGGCGCTGGTAGGCCGAGGCGATCTCCGTGCCCGACGCGCCCGCGCCGATGACCGCCAGCGTCGTGGGCAGCTCGGTCAACGCCCACGCCTCCTCGGTCCCGATCACGTTGCCGCCGAAGTCCAGGCCCGGCAGCGACCGCTTCACCGAACCGGTCGCCAGGACCACGCCCTTGGACGCCGTGTAGACCGTGTCGCCGACCTTGACGTCACCGTCGGCGGTCAGCGCGCCCTCGCCACCGATGACCTCCACGCCGTTCTTCTTGAACAACCCGGACACGCCGCCGGTCAGCGTCGTGATGACCTTCTTGCGGCGCTCGTTGATCGCGCCGAAGTCGACCGTCGGCTCGGTGCCGTTCAGGCTGATCCCGAACTCGCCGGCGTCGCGGACCTCGGAGAGGATGTCGGCCGAGCGCAGCACGGCCTTGGCGGGGATGCACGCGTAGTTCAAACAGCGGCCACCGACCACGTCATCGCGCTCGATCACCGCCGTCTTCATCCCGAGCTGAGCGGAGCGCACCGCGGCCACATAGCCGCCGGGACCCGAGCCAATGACGATGACATCGAACGTCGTGTCGGACATAGCCCGGAATGTAGCGAACGGGTGGTCGGACCCTACGCCCGGTCAGGTGTCGGCACCTGGAGGCGCGCGAGCACCCGCACGAGCTTCCAGAACAGCCAGCCCGCCGGGAGGATGATCGCCAGGCTCAGCACGACGTCGCCGATCGACGACGCGCGCAGCAGGAACAGGAAGAAGAAGACGACCAGGACCGCGAGCAGGATCTGGAAGAGCAGCACCGCGACGTAGCGCTTGGCCCACATGCCGTAGGCGGCCGCGAACATCAGCGCGCAGTAGACGATCAGCGTGCCCGCGCCGCCGGCGCCGCTGTGGCCGGTGATCGCCAGCACGAGGTTGACGAGGCCCAGGACGACCGCGGTCGCGACCGCGACGAGCAGCGGCCACGGCCGCTCGTCGGCGCCGATCGGCTCGAGCGTCGCCTGGATCTCGGCGGTGCGCTCCGCGGAGGACTTGCGCGCGCGGCGCACGCCGGGCGGGCCGACCTCCAGCGCGTGGTCCAGGCGCCGCGAGACGGCCTCCGGGTCCTCGGCCTCGGCGATCGCGCGCACGACCGCGACGCGGTTGGCGCCGGCGGCCATGACCGCGTCGATCGTGGCCTCGTCCACGCCGCCGATCGCGAACCACGGGATCTTCGCGTGGCGCGCCGCGTAGGTCACCAGGTCGGTGCCGACCGCCGCGCGGCCGGGCTTGGTCGGCGTCGTGTGCACGGGCCCGACGCCGATGTAGTCGGCGCCCTCGGCGTAGGCGGCGTCGACCTGGTCGGGCGAGTGCGTGGACCGGCCGACGAGCACGTCGGGTCCCGCGAGCGCGCGCGCCCGCGCGATCGACTCGTCGTCCTGCCCGACGTGGACGCCATCGGCGCCCGCCGCGCCCGCGAGGTCGGGGCGGTCGTTGAGGACGAACAGCGCGCCGGCGACCTCGCACCACTCGCGCGCGTCGGCCGCGGCCTCCAGGATCTCCTCGTCGGTGGCGTCCTTGCAGCGCAGCTGGAAGACGTCGACGCCGCCGCGCAGCGCGGGGCCCAGCACGTCGCTCAGCGGCCGCCCGCCGGGCCGCGCGTCGCAGATCAGGTAGAGGCGCGCGCCCGCCAGCCGCGCGCGCCGGCGTTCCAGCAGCGTCATCGCCATTTCCGCTGCGCAGTGTGGCACTCCGCGTGCGCGATACGCTCGAACGCGGGTGAGCACGGAGCTTCCACGGGTGGACGTCGCGGTCGTGGGCGGCGGCGTCATCGGCCTCGCGGCCGCCTGGCGCGCGCGCCGGCGCGGGCTGGAGGTCGCCGTGCTCGAGCGCGGCACGTTCGGCCAGGGCGCGTCGCGCGCCGCCGCCGGGATGCTCGCCCCGGTCGCCGAGGCCGACCTGCAGGAGCGCGACCTGCTGACCGCCAACCTGGAGAGCGCGCGGCGCTGGCCGGCGTTCGCGCGCGAGCTGGCCGACGTCGCCGGCGTCGACGTCGGCTACCGCGCCTGCGGGACGCTGCTGGTCGCGCGCGACCGCGACGAGGCCGAGCACGTCGAGCACGAGCGCGACGTCCGCGAGCGCCTGGGCCTGCGCGTCGAGCGGATGCTCGGCAGCGCGGCGCGGCGGCTGGAGCCCGCGCTGGCGCCGTCGCTGCGGCTGGCCGTCGCGCTGCCCGACGACCACGCGGTCGAGCCGCTGCGCGTCGTGGCGGCGCTGGTGGAGGCGTGCCGGCGGGCGGGCGTGCGGCTGATCGAGGGCTTCGAGGTGGGCGACCTGTCCGCGCTGCCCGCCGACCGCGTGGTCGTCGCCGCGGGCGCGTGGTCGGGCGGGTTCGGCGACGGGCGGACCGCGGGGATCCCCGTCCGCCCGGTCAAGGGCCAGTCGCTGCGCCTGCGCGACCCGTCCGGGCCGGGGCTGTGCGACCGCGTCCTGCGCTTCGAGGGCGGCTACCTCGTCCCGCGCGGCGACGGCCGCTACTACCTCGGCGCGACCGTCGAGGAGCGCGGCTTCGACGACGCCGTCACCGCGCTGGGCGTCTACGAGCTGCTGCGCGAGGCCTCGGAGATCCTGCCCGGGATCCTGGAGCTGGAGCTGGAGGAGACGCTGACCGGCTTCCGTCCGGGCACGCCCGACAACGCGCCGGTGATCGGCGCCGACCCGCGCGACGACCGGATCGTGTGGGCCACCGGCCACTACCGCAACGGCATCCTGCTGTGCCCGGTCACCGCCGACTGGGTCGCGGCCGAGCTGGCCGGCGAGGGTGCCGACCACGCGCTGCGTCCCGACCGCTTCGTGAAGGAGCCCGCCGCATGAGCATCATCGTCAACGGAGATCCGTCGGACGCCGTCCCCGGCACGACGATCGCCGAGTTGTTGCAGACCTTGGACGTGCCGACGCGCGGCGTCGCCGTCGCGGTCGACGCCGAGGTCGTGCCGCGCGGGGAGTGGGAGACCTTCGCGGTCGCCGACGGCGCGCGGGTCGAGGTCCTGGTCGCCGTTCAGGGAGGATGATCCCCACCACATGCGCATCGCCGGACACGAGTTCTCATCGCGGTTGATCCTCGGCACGGGCGGCTTCCCGCGCCTGGAGACGCTGGCCGAGGCGATCCGCGCGTCGGGCACCGAGATGGTGACCGTCGCGCTGCGGCGGATCGACCCGGCGGCGCGCGGGTCGCTGGTCGACGTCCTGGACGACGCCGGCGTGCGCGTCCTCCCGAACACCGCCGGGTGCTACACGGCGCGCGACGCGGTGCTGACCGCCAAGCTCGCCCGCGAGGCCTTCGACACCGAGTGGGTCAAGTTGGAGGTCATCGGCGACGAGCGCACGCTGCTGCCCGACGCGGTCGAGCTGGTCGCGGCCGCCGAGGAGCTGGTCGACGCGGGCTTCGTCGTGCTGCCCTACACGACCGACGACCCCGTGTTGGCCAAGCGCCTGGAGGACGTCGGCTGCGCGGCGGTCATGCCGCTGGGCTCGCCGATCGGCTCGGGCATGGGCATCAACAACGCCTACAACCTGCGGTTGATCCGCGACCAGACGAGCTTGCCGGTGATCCTCGACGCGGGCGTCGGCACGGCGTCCGACGCGGCGCTGGCGCTGGAGCTGGGCTGCGACGGCGTGCTGTGCGCCAGCGCGATCTCGCGCGCGGAGGATCCGGTGGCGATGGCGCGGGCGATCCGGCTGGCCGTCGAGGCCGGGCTGCTGGCCCGCGGCGCGGGCCGGATCCCGCAGCGGCTGCACGCCACGGCGTCCACGGCCGAGGAAGGCGTCGCGGAGTTCGTCCACCCGTCCGACCCGGCGCGGGCGATCCCGGCCGGCGATCCCGCCGAGCACGGCGGGGCCGAGGCGACGCCGCCACGCGCGTGACCGAGCTGGGCGCGCTCCTCGACGGCTTCCAGGCCGCGCTGGTCGGTCGCGATCGCGCGGCGTTCGCGTCGGTCTGCGCGTTGGACGTCCACTACGAGGATCCGCTGACCGGCCCGGCGGTGCGCGGCGTCGACGCGCTCGGCGACCACGTCGCGCAGCTGTGGGTCGCGGTGCCCGACGCGACGGTCGAGCAGGCCGGCGAGCGGCTGAGCGACGGACGCTACGTCGCGGCGCCGATCCGGATCGCCGGCACGCACACCGGCGAGCTGCCGAACCTGCCGCCGACGCGCCGGAAGTTCACCGTGCACGCTGTGCTCTACTGCGAGCTGGACCCGCCGCGCGAGCGGCTGTGGCGCGTGCGCGCGTTCTTCGACCTCTACGACACGTCGGTGCAGCTCGGCGTCCTGCCCGCCCACGGCGGCATGGGCGAGCGGGCGCTGATGCTCCTGCGCGGCTTCGGGCTCCGAGCGCGGTCATGACCGAGGCGCCACGGTCCGGCGGGCTGTACGGGACGGTCCTCGTGCTCGCCGTGATCATCGCGCTGACGAAGTCCGGCCACGCCGAGGCCCACATCATCCTCGGCGGCGTGATCGTCACCAGCCTGGTGTTCTACGTCGTGCACGTCTACGCCGACGTGCTCGCCCGGCGGGTGAGCGACCCCGAGCGCTCCTGGTCGTCGCTGACCCGCGAGATCGGCCACGAGGAGATCGCGATCGTCGAGGCCGCGATCCTGCCCGCGATCCCGCTCGTGCTCGGCACGATCGGCGTCCTCGACCGCGAGGCCGCCTCCTGGAGCGCGATCGGCTGCGGCCTGGTCTCGCTCTTCGGCTGGGGCGCCCTCGTCGGCCGCGCCCTCGGCTACGGCACCCTCCGCTCGCTGGTCTTCGGCGCGCTGAACATCGCGCTGGGCGGGCTGATGGTGGTGTTGAAGGTGTTGGTGCATTAGCCGCCGGGCGCTACCCGACGACCAGCGCGGTGCGCAGCGTCTTGGCGCCCGTGCGGGTCAGCGTCAGCCGCGTGTAGCGGCCGGGGGCGATGCGGCGGGACGGCGTGAGCAGGACCTGGGTGCTCCCGCGTACGACGCGGGCGGTGCCGGTGGCGTAGGTCGTCGAGCGGTTGGACAGCTTGGCCTGGTACACCGACTTGCCGGGCAGCGTCGTGCCGGCGGGGACCGAGACGGCGCGGCAGCGCAGGGCGGGCTTGCGCTGCGAGGTCCCGGCGTGGCAGGTCAGCAGCGTCAGGCGCTTGGCGGGGATGGTCGGCGCCGGCGCCGGCGCCGGCGCCGGCGTGGGCGTGGGCGTGGGCGCGGTGGTGGCGGCCGTCGCCGGCGTCGCCGGGGCGGTCTCCGCCACGCCCGTGCCCGACAGCGCGACCAGCAGCGGCCCGCGCGGGTCGTTGGTGGCGACCGACACGGTGGCGGCGTGCGCGCCGACGGCCGTCGGGCTGAAGAGGACGGGGATCGCGCAGCTGGTCACGAAGCCCTGGCAGTTGGGCGCGCCGAGCAGGAAGCTCTCGGCGCCGTCGCCGGTCAGCGTCGCGGCGAGGATCGTCAGCGGGCCGCTGCCGCCGGCGTCGATCGTGAGCTGCTTGGCCCCGACGTCGCCGACCGGGCGCGCGCCGAACGCGAGCGCGCTCGCGCGGGCGGTGACGGCCGGGTCGCCGGTCGTGATCGAGACGGTGCCGTCGAGCGGGGCGCCGGCCGCCGCGGAGTACGTCGCGTTGGTCGCGGGCGCGACGATGCCGCTCGCGCCGCCGCCTCCGCCGCTGAAGTCGCCGCCTCCGCCGCCGCCGTAGAGGCCTCCGCCTCCGCCCCCGCTGCTGCCGCCCGCGAAGCTGTCGCCGCCGGCCCCGAGCCGTCCGGCGTCGCCGCCGATGCCGCCCGCGCCGCCCGCGGTGGCCGTGCCCGGCAGGCCGGGGTCGGGCCCGTCGCCCGGGGCGCCGCCGTTGCCGCCGAAGACGGGGCCGGCGTAGAACGAGGCGCCTCCGCCGCCGCCCGCGACGACCACGCGCGACGCCAGCGAGGTCGGGTCGAGCACGTCTCCGTGCGCGCTGGCGAGGCGGACGTCGCTCGCGCCGCCGCCGGTCGTGTAGGTGCCCACGCCGCCACCGTTCCAGCCGGGGGTCGTGCCGTCCTCGTGGCCGTGCTTGCCGACCTCGACGTACAGCACTTGACCGGGCGTCACGGGCAGGTCGGCGACCACGCGCCCGCCGATGCCGCCGCTCTCGCCGCCACCGCTCGCGCCGGCGGCGTCGACGTGGACGAGCGTCGTCCCCAGTGGCACGACGTAGGTCTGCTCCGAGCCGTGGAGCGTGGCCGTGAACGTGGTCGTCTGCCCCGAGGCGAGGGCGGACGGCGCCGCGAGCAGCGGCGAGCAGACGGCAGCGATCAGGACGGCGAAGGGCCGGGGCATGCCCGGAGGATCGGCGCGTCCGCCTGCGGACTTTAGGTGCGGACGCTCAGTGAACCACGGTCGTGGCCCGCGCCGCGTCGCGCCGCGCTGCCGGGGACAGGCTCGGTCGCTAGGACCAGACCACGCCGCCCCGGTCGGCGACGGCCCGCGCCGCCGGCGGAAGCTCGGGGTAGAACGGCGTCCAGCGCAGGTCGAGCCTCTGCAGCGACGCGGGAAGCGGCGGCAGGTCGACCAGCGGGTTGGCACGGAGGTCGAGCGTGTGCAGGCGCTCCAGCCCGGCGATCGACGGCGGCAGCGTCGTCAGCGCGTTGTCGCGCAGGTCCAGGACGCGCAGCTCGGCCAGGTCGCCGAGCGTGTCGGGCAGCGCCGTCAGCCCGTTGCCGCGCGTGTGCAGCTCGCGCAAGGACGACAACTCGCCGATCGCCTCCGGCAGCGAGGTAAGGGCATTGCCTTGCACGCGCAGCTCGACGAGCGCCACGAGCTCGCCGATCCACGCCGGCAGCTCGGCGAGGCGGTTGGCGTCCAGGCCGAGGTAGCGCAGCGTCCCGGCCAGGCCGCGGATCCCGGGCGGCACGACGTCGAGGACGTTCTCGCCGAGGTAGAGGATCTCCAGCGCGCCCAGCGCGGCGATCTCCTCCGGCAGCGACGCCAGCGCGTTGTGCGCGAGGTCGAGCGTCCGCAGGGCGGTCAGCTCCCCGACCCGCGCGTCGACGCGCGTCAGCCCCATCTCGGCGGCGACCAGCCGCAGCAGGTCGCGTCGGTCCCAGACCTCGTCGGGGACCTCGTCGCGGCCGCGGAGGTCGGCGATCACCTCGCGACGACGTCGATCGTGCCGTCCATCCCCGGGTGCAGCGTGCACTCGTACTTGATCGTGCCCGCCGCGGTCGGCGTGTAGCTGAACGTGCCGCCCTTGTCGAAGGTCTCGGACGCGAACCGCGCGCCGGAGTCGGCCTTGACGTCGTGGCCGATGTTCTCGTCGTTGCGCCAGGTGACCTTCTGGCCGACGGTGACCTGCACGTGGTCGGGCTTGAAGCGCAGGTTCTGCATCGAGATCGCCTCGCCCGGCTTCAGCACGGTGGCCTTGCCGCCTCCGTCGCCGCCGCAGCCGGCGACGCCGGCGGCCAGGGTCGTGGTGATCGCGATGAGGGGGAGGAGCGGGCGCATCACGCCTGTGAGCGTACGACCTCGACCGCCACCGGCGCGTGGTCGGAGAGCCCCTGCGTGTCCAAGGTCACAGGAGCCGCCACGGCGCTCAGCCCCTGGGCGAGGAAGCGGTCGATGCCGTGCCCGCCGAGGTCGTCCCAGCCCGGCACGCGCGGCGCCGCGATGTTCATGTCGCCGCCCAGCAGCGCCGGCGCGCCGCCCGCCCACCCGGCCAGCGCGGCGCCCGCGCGCGCCAGGTCCGCGCGCGTGCGCGCGTCCGGGTGGGTGGTCGCGTGGACGTTGCCGACCCACGTGCCGTCGGCCAGCGCGACCGCGTGCGCGACGCGCCGCTCGGGCCACGTCCGGACCCGTCGCGCCGCGTGGGCGCGCACCGCGCCGCCGCCGTCGCCGCCGTCCCGCACGAGGATCGCGTTCGCGCCCCCGCCGTTGCTCTTGACGAGGTCCGGGCGCCGGTCGGCGACCCACCGCCGCGCGGGCAGCAGCGCGTTGCGGGACGTCAGGACGTGGCGCTCCTCGGCCCCGCAGCCGTCCGCCAACGACGCCGGCCACCACGGCGGGACCTCCTGCAGTAGCGCGACGTCCCACGCCCATCCCGCCAACATGTCCGTGAACTCGCGCAGGAGCGAGCGGGACGTGTCGGGAACCGACCTCCCGTGGAACAGATTCCAGGTCACGACGCGCATCGCGGCCTATGATCTCGCGCTTCCCATGCGACACCTCCTCACCGGCACCGAGCTCACCCAGGACGACCTGCACCACGTCCTCGACCGCGCCGCGGCGCTCAAGCTCGCGCCGCGCTCCTCGAACCTCCTGGAGGGCCGCACGGTCGCGCTGATCTTCCAGAAGCCCTCGACGCGCACGCGCGTCAGCTTCGAGGCGGGCATCTACGAGATGGGCGGCCATCCGATGGTCCTGCGCCCGGGCGACACGCAGCTGGGTCGCGGCGAGTCGCTGCGCGACACCGCGCGGGTGCTCGGCCGCCACGTCGTCGCCGTCGGCGTCCGGACGCACGCCGACAGCGAGCTGGAGGGCCTGGCCGCCGAGGACCAGCTCCCGGTCTTCAACATGCTCACCCAGAACGCGCACCCGTGCCAGGTGCTCGCGGACCTGCTGACGCTGCGCGAGGCGTTCGGCCAGCTCGACGGCCTGAAGCTCACCTACGTCGGCGACGGCAACAACATGGCGCGGTCGCTGCACGACATGGGCCGGATCGCGGGCGTCGAGGTCGTGCTGTCGACGCCGCCGGAGCTCGCGCTGCCCGGCGTGGAGTCCGTCACCGACCCGCGCGAGGCGGTCGCCGGCGCCAACGCGATCTACACCGACGTGTGGGTGTCGATGGGCGACGAGGACACCGCCGACGCGCGCCGCGCGGCGCTGGCGCCCTACCGGATCGACGACGCGCTGCTGGACGCCGCGGCGCCGGGCGCGATCGCCCTGCACTGCCTGCCCGCGCATCCCGGCGAGGAGATCGCCGAGTCGGTGCTGTACGGCCATCGCCAGCACATCTGGGACCAGGCGGAGAATCGCCGCCACGCCCAGAAGGCGATGTTGGAGTGGTTGCTGGCCGCCTGAGCGCGAGCGCGAAGGCGGGTCGTCGCCGGGTGGGTCGGTGTGTGGGTTCCGACGACGACCCGCGGTCCGCGGCTGGACCCGGGTATGGGGTGTCGCACGGGCTGACAACGAGGGTCGCGGCGAGAACTTGCGGTCATGTCTGGGTAGGGTCGGCGCCATGCCGCAGCACAAGAAGCCCGTCGCGCCGCCGGTGCCCGAAGAGCTGGCCGCCTCGCTCGGCGCGCTGCGCGAGCGGCTGGTCTCCTCGGTGACGATCACCAGCGACCGCCTGCAGGAGGCCGTGGACGACGCCGTCCGCCGCGGGCGCATGACGCGCAAGGACGCCGAGGAGCTGCTCGGCACGCTGCTGGCCGCCGGGCGCGCGCAGACCGAGTCGATCCTGGCCGACGTCGAGCATCTGCTCGGGCGCGGCGGCGGGACCGGCGAGGCCGTGCTGCGCACGGTCGAGAAGGCGCGGCGCAAGGTCGGCGTGAGCGTCGGGTCGTCGTTCCCGATCGAGGGCTACGACGCGCTGACCGCCCCGCAGGTCACCGCGCGCCTGGGCGACCTGACGCCCGCGCAGCTGCGCAAGGTGCGCGACCACGAGCGCGGCAACAAGGCCCGCAAGTCGGTGCTCGGCGCGATCGACCAGCGGCTGGGCTGATGGCGCCGGCGTTCGAGGTCGTCCCCGTCGGCGTGGTCGTCGGCGGACGCGACGAGGTGCGCGACGACGACTGGGACGCCGAGCGCGCGATCCTGCGCCTGGACGCCGGGCGCTTCGGCCCCGAGGCCGTCGCCGGGCTCGACGCGTTCTCGCACCTGGAGGTCGTCTACCTCTTCGACCGCGTCGACCCCGCGGGCGTCGAGACTGGCGCGCGCCACCCGCGCGGCAACCGCGACTGGCCGCGCGTGGGGATCTTCGCCCAGCGCGCCAAGGACCGGCCGAACCGGCTCGGCGTCTCGCGCTGCGCCCTGGAGCGCGTCGACGGGCTCGACCTGCACGTCGCCGGCCTCGACGCCGTCGCCGGCACGCCGGTGCTCGACGTCAAGCCCTACATGCCGGAGTTCGGCCCCCGCGGGCCGGTCCACCAGCCCGCGTGGTCGCGCGAGCTGATGGCCGGCTACTGGGGCTAGCGGGCTACTTCCGCTTCTTCTTGTGCTTGGCCTTGGCCTTCGGCTTGGCCAGCGTGACCTTCTTGGTGACCGTGGTCGTCGCGGCGTTCCCGGCGGTGTCCGTGGCGGTCACCGTGACCTTCGCGGTCGCCGTCGCGCCCGGGTACTTCTTGTTCAACGACGACGGGACCGTCACCGCGATCGGGAGCGCCTGGCCGGGCGCCACCGAGGCCGTCCGCGGGGCCAGCTTGACCACGACCTTCTTGGGCTTCTTCGCCTTGGCCTTCTTCTTCGGCTTCTTCTTGGTCGTGGCCGCCGCGGCCGACTTCTTGGCCTTGGACGTCTTCTTGGTGGCCTTCGACGCGGCGGGCTGGATCGTCAGCGTCGACGCGGTCGTGACCGTCGCGACCGAGTCGCAGTTGACCGTGATCGTCAGCGGCTTGCCCTGGCCGCCGCTGCCGACCGGCCGGTCGCCGGAGACCGCGACCTTGCAGCTCGGCGGCGTCTTGTCGACGAACGTCGCCAGCGCCGAGCCCTGCGGCTCGTTGGGCTCGCGCGTGCCGTTGCCGTTGAGGTCGACGAACGAGACGATCGTGTCCGCGCCGGCGTTGACGCCCGGGTCGGTGATCGTCGCCTTGCCGTCGGCGCCGATGACCGCGCTCTGGCTGCCCGGGTTGGCGCCGGTGATCGCCGAGACGAGCCTCTTGCCCGTGAACGGGTTCTCGGCCGTGTCCTTGGCGGTGACCGTGAACGTGATCGGCACGCCCTGCGGCGCGCCCGCGTTGGTCTGGTCGAACTGCAGCGCGGCGGGCAGCGCGGTGCGCACGAGCAGCTCGAAGGAGGCCGTGGCGCCGCCGGCCAGCGTCTTGGCCGGGTCGAGGTACTGGTCCCACTCGACCGCGCCCGCGTTGTCGACCGGCTCGCCGACGACCGTGTCGTCGAAGGACGGCGTGGCGGCGTCGCCCGCGCCCTCGACGCGCGACCAGATGTCGTTGCCGTCGGTCCCGAAGGAGAGCTTGAAGGCCAGCGCCTGGTAGTGCGACCACGGCAGCGACGGCGACGGCGGGCCGATCTCGACGAAGCCGCCCGAGCGGCCGGTGTCGGCGTTGGTGCCGCCGATGAAGCGCGGCGGGCCCTGCGTGTAGATGCCGGTGCCGACGTCGGAGCCCTCGAAGTAGAAGTCGGCGGCGCTGATGGCCTTGAAACGCAGGGGCACGGCCGGGCTGGTCGTGTTCTTGACGTCCCAGCGCACGTCGAAGACCTGGGCGCCGGTGACGTAGGTCGTCGTCTGTGTGATCAACGCGTACTGCTTGGCCGGCGTGCCGCTCTGGACCGCGTACGTCGTGATCTGGCTGAACGGGTCGGTCGGCGTGCCGCTGCCGGTCGTGGCCGCCTGGCCGGCGGGCTCGTACTCATCCTCGATGAAGGGTCCGGCGGTGCCGTCGAAGCCGAAGACGCGGCCCTTGAGCGCGGCGTTCTGCGCGGGCGCCGGGGCGGCGGCGGGAACATCCGGGAAGGCCAGGAAGAACCCGGCGTCGCCGACCTGGTTGGACGGCGAGAAGAAGATGTTGGACGTGTCGGTGTCGCGCTTGGCCTGCAGCTGGCCCTGGTCGCCGACCCAGACGGTCAGCGGCGAGCCACCGAGCGCGACGACGGGCGATGCGGCGCCGGCGGGTGCGACGGCCGTCGCGGACAGCGCGCCGGCAGCGGCCAGCGCGGCGACCGCGCGGGAGAGCAACCTCATGCGGTGGAGCCTTTCGATCGTTTGCGGGAGAGAGCGCGCGGGATCGTATCTGGACGCTCAGCGGCTCAGACCGACGAACGTCCAGATGTCAGGCCGTGAGCGCCGCCCGCAGCCGGTCCGGCTCGCGCAGATGGCGCGCCCGCGCCAGCGCGCGCAGGTACTCGGCGCTGGACAGCAGCGGGTCGGCGCTGACCAGCCACGGCGCGCTGGGCCAGGTCAGGCCGGTCGCGCCGGCCATCCGGCGCGCGTAGCGCTCGCGCAGCGACGGGTGCGGCCCGGCGTCGAGGAGGTCGAGGCCGTGCAGCAGCGTGGCGGCGAGGTGGCGCGCGCGCAGCCGCGCCCGCGCGTCGCGATGGGCTGCCAGGCGCTCGTCGTCGATCCCGTCGGTCGCGTGCTCCTCCAGCGCGAAGGCCATCGCCTCGGCGTCGGCCGGATCGGTGAGGTGGCGGTCCTCGAACGGGGCGGCCGCGTCGCGGTGGGCGAGGAAGATCGCGTGGCCGGCCTCGTGGAACAACGCCTCCAGGTCGCTCAGCCCGCCGCGCGGGAAGACCACGAGGTGGACGTCGGCGGGCACGGCGATCGCCGCGCAGAACGCGCGCGGCGACTTGCCCGCGCGGGGCTCGGCGTCCAGCGCGAAGCCGCCGTCGGGCAGGCCGAGGCGGGCGAGGCCGTCGCGCAGCGCCCGGACCGGGTCGGCGGGCAGCAGCGGGTCGGCCCACGCGGCGCGGTGCACGCGCGGCAGGTCGTAGCGGGCGGTGACCGGCTCGCCGTCGCCGTCGAGCGCCGGCGCCTCGGTGGCGCGCAGCAGCGCCTCGGCCTCGGCGGCCAACGCGCCCGGGTCGCGGCCGTGCAGCTCGGCCAGCAGCGCGCGCGGCGACGGCCAGCCGAGCGTGCGGACCTCGGCCCGCACGCGCTCCAGGCCCTCGGCGGCCAGCGGCGTGAGCGTCCGCGCGACGACGTCCAGGCGCGCCTCCTCCAGCGCGATGCGGTGCGCGAGGTCCGGGCCGGACGCCAGCTCGGCGGTCAGGTCGGCCAGGCCCGCGGCGGACTCGGCCCGCGCGCGCTCGGCGTCGGTCCGCGCGGTGACCGCGTGCAGCCGGGCCTCGACCGCGAAGCGCAGCAGGCGGCGCGCGGCCGGGTCGTCCGCGGCGGCCTCGCGCAGCGCCTCGATCGCCGCGTGGTCGAACACCGCGGCGTGGAAGGCGTACAGCGACTCGGGGTCCCAGGCCCCGTCGTGGCCCGCGAAGCGCCGGTGGTGAGCCCGGTTGAGGTCGGTCGCGAAGGCCTGCGCCCGGGCCCGATAGGCGTCGAGGTCCATGTCGGTGGCATCCTAAGTGGGTGAGCACGCCGTCCACCGAGCCCCGTCCGACCCGTCCCCAGCGCGGGGAGGAGCTGACGCTGCACATCGACTCGCTGGCCTTCGGCGGCGCCGGCGTCGCGCGCCATGAGGGCGGGTGGGTCGTGTTCGTGCGCGAGGCGCTGCCCGGCGACACCGTCCGCGCGGTCGTCACCAAGCGCAAGCGCCACTACGGCGAGGCGCGGCTGCTGGAGGTCGTGGAGCCGTCGCCGGATCGCGTCGAGCCCAAGGCCGACCACCCGGGCGCGCCGTGGCAGGTCATGCCCTATGAGAAGCAGCTGGAGATCAAGGCCGCCCAGGTCGAGGACGCGCTGCGCCGGCTCGGGCACCTCGACGGCTTCGAGATGCTGCCGATCGTCCCGGCCGTCGAGCAGTGGCGCTACCGCAACAAGCTGGAGTTCTCCTTCGGCACCGATCGCGAGAACGGCGAGCTCATCTGCGGCTTCCACGCGCCCGGCTCGTGGGAGGACATCGTGCACGTCGAGGACTGCCTGCTGCAGTCCGAGAAGGGCAACGCGGCGCGGCGCGCGGTGCTGGAGTGGGCGCGCGCGCAGGGGCACACCGCCTACGACCGGCGCACGCAGCTGGGCGAGCTGCGGAACCTGGTCATCCGCGAGGGCCGGCGCACCGGCGAGCTGCAGGTGCGGCTGGTCGTGTCGGAGGGCGTCGAGATCGAGGCCGGGTCGCTGAACGCGGCGGTCGAGGCCGACTCGCTGCTGATCACCGAGATCGACACGGTCGGCGAGACGACCGCGGGCGGGACCACCGAGCGCGTCGCCGGCGAGGAGACGATCACCGAGGAGCTGGGCGGCCTGACCTTCCGGCTCGGCGGCCAGTCGTTCTTCCAGACCAACACCGAGATGGCCGAGAAGCTCTACGCGGTGACCGCCGACGTCGCCAAGCTCCAGGGCTGGGAGCGGCTGTACGACCTCTTCTGCGGGATCGGCACGATCGGCCTGTCGCTGGCCTCCCGCTCCGGCGAGGTCTGGGGCCTGGAGATCGTCGAGGAGGCGATCGTCAACGCCCTCGACAACGCCAAGCTCAACGACATCAGCAACACCCACTACTTCGCCGGCGACGTCCGCACCGCGCTGCGCGAGCTGGTCGAGAAGGCGGGCCGTCCCGACGTCGTGGTCGTCGACCCGCCGCGCGCCGGCCTCTCGCAGAAGGTCGTCCGCCGCATCCTCGAGGCCGCGCCCAAGCGCATCGTCTACGTCTCCTGCAACCCGACGACGCTGGCGCCCAACGCGGCGCAGATGGTCGAGGCCGGGTACGCGCTGAAGACCGTGCAGCCCGTCGACATGTTCCCGCAGACCCCGCACATCGAGTGCGTGGCGCTGCTGGAGCGCGAGCGGTAGCCGGCGACCCTCAGAAGCGGAAGTCTGCCGGCGGGCGACGATGGCGCTTCCGTATGGTCTCGTCGATGGTGGTGACGCCTCCTCGACTCGTCACGGAGCGCCTGGTCCTGCGGGGCTTCGCGCCCCGCGACGTCGCGCCGCACCTGGCGTCCGCGCGGGACCCGGAGGTGCAGCGGTTCCTCGGCGGCCCGAAGGGCGCCTACGAGGCGTTCGGGTCGCTGGCCACCCATGCCGGGCACTGGGCGCTGCGGGGCTTCGGGTCGTGGATGGTGGAGCGGCGGGAGGACGGCGAGCCGCTCGGGCGCGTCGGCCTGTACCACCCCGAGGGGTGGCCGGACGTGGAGATCGGCTGGCGCTTGCATCGCGCCGCGTGGGGGAAGGGGTACGCGACCGAGGCCGCGCGCGCCGCGCTCGGCTGGGTCTGGACGACGCAGCCGTTCGACCACCTCATCTCGCTGATCGTCCCGGACAACGCGCCGTCGCAGCGGTTGGCCCGGCGGCTCGGGCACGTGAAGACCGAGCCGATCGAGGTCGAGGGCTTCACGGCCGACATCTGGCGCCTGGAGCGCCCGTCCGACGACGAGGCCTACAACATCCGGCCCGCCACCCGCGACGACGCGCCGCGCCTCAACGCGCTCGTCCGCGCCGCGTTCGAGGACTACATCGCGATCTCGCCGCCCGGCTGGACGCCGCGCGATCACACCGTGGAGGAGGAGCACGCGATCCTCGACCACCCCGACACGCGCACGCTCGTCGCGATGCCCGGCGGCGTCCTGGCCGGCACCGTCATGTACCGCCCGGCCTCGACCTCGCGCCTGCGATCCGACGACCCCGGCCTCGTCCACGTCGTCCGCCTCTTCGTCGACCCGGCCTGGCACGGCAGCGGCCTCGCCCAACGCCTCCATCAACTTGCGGTGGACGACTGCCGCGCCCGCGGCTTCACCTCCATGGTGCTCTTCACGCCCTACGCCCAGGGCCGTGCCCGCCGCTTCTACGAGCGCCAGGGCTGGCAGCACGTCGGCGACGACTTCGCCGACGCGCGCTTCGGGATGCCGACGTCGCGGTACGCCTACACCTTGTGAGGCGCCGGGCCCGCGCCTAGCGGTCCTTCTTCAGCCAGTCCGCCAGCTGCTCGGTCGCGCTGCCGACCGCGTCGCCCGCGTCACGCACCGCCTCGCCCGCCTCCTTGAACGCGTTGCGGAAGCGGTCGGCGTAGTGGTTGACGGCGTCGCCGGCCTCCGTGCGCGCGTCGGCCTCCTCGCCGCGGCGGAGGTAGTCGCCGCCGACGATCCGGTCGTAGTCGCCCGAGCGCACCCAGGCCATCAGCTCCTGCGCGCGGCGGACCGGCATCGGGTGGGTGACGTTGAGGTCGGTGAGCATCCGCGACAGGCGCTCCAGCCCGGACGCCGGCGCCTGGTACTCGGCCGCCTGCGCCATGAACTGCGACAGGTCCAGCGCGTCGGCCTCGGCGCCCGCGGCCAGGATCATCAGCGTGCGGCAGACCGCCTCGGGGTCGCGGGTCGCCAGCGCCGCGGCGCGGTCGCAGGACATCTCGGCCGCGCGCGACCACTCCAGCAGCGCCTGGCGGACCGCCATCAGCGGCAGCCCGGCGAGGATCGGCAGCCGCACCGACGTCCCCATCCGCAGCAGGATCTGCAGCGCGGTGAAGTACAGGACGTGGTCGGCGAGCACGTGCGCGGCCTCGTGGGCCAGCACCGCCCGGCGCTCCTCGACGCGCAGCAGCCGGACCAGCTCGCTGTTGACGACCACGATCGGCCGCCCCGCCCCGATCGTCGACGCGTTGGCGACCGGGAACTGCGTGACGTACAGCTCGGGCACGTCGTCCAGGTCCAGCGTGCGGAAGACCTGGTTGTGGAGGTTCCACGTCTCGGGCAGCTGGCCCGGCCCCAGGCGCACGGACGAGCCGAGGTACGCCACGCGCAGCGCGCGCTCGTACCCCAGCTCGATCAGCTTGCGGACGACCTGGTCCAGCCCGGGGATCGACGCCAGCGCGGCCGTCGCGGCCCGGTCGGCGGGATGCTCGAACGCCCGCGCCGAGATCCCCTTGAGCTGGTAGCCCTCCACAGGAAGCGTCATGCGGCCATGGTCTCAGACCCCGCGACGACGGTGGTCGGCACTGGACGCTCGGCGCGGCCCAGCAGCAGGACGCACCCGACGCCCGCCGCGCTCAGCGCGCCGCACAGGGTGGTGATCGTCTCCAGGGACGCCCCGGACAGGTACGCGCTGCCGAGCGTCGCCACGCCCAGCGCGAAGCCGAGCATGTTGATGGTGTTGAACAGCCCGGACGCGTCGTGGGCCTGCGCCGCCGGCACGCCCGCGATCGAGCGCGTGATGACCTGCGAGTACCCGGCCCCGAAGCCCGCGCCGGCCAGCGCCAGCAGCGGCAGCGCCTCCGCGTCGCTCCACGCGCCGGGCCCGCCGGCGGCCACGCCGAGGCCGACGTAGCCGACCGCGCTCAACGCCAGCCCGAGCGGCGCCAGCCGGCGGCCGACGTGCGGCGCCAGCGCGGGCACGGTCAGCGACGTGACCGCGAAGCCCAGGGCGTAGGGCGCGAACGTCAGCCCGGAGCGCAGCGGCGAGTCGCCGAGGCCCTCCTGGAGGTGCAGCGTCAGCACGAACAGGAAGCCGCCGTAGGCGATCATCACCGCGGTCGTCGAGGCCATGCCGAGGCCGAAGCGCGGCGCGGCCAGCAGCCGGACGTCGGCGATCGGCGCGCCGCCGGTCGCGAGCAGCCGGCGCAGGTGCAGCGCGAAGGCGACCGCGGTCGGCACGGCGGCGGCCAGGCACGCCCACGTCCACCAGGCCCAGTCGACCTCGTGGCCGAAGACCAGCGGGACCATGACCAAGATGATGGTGTCGGTCGCCAGCGCGACGCCGAGCCAGTCCATCCTCCGGCCGCTCGGCCGCCTGGTGACCGCCAGCAGCCGCGGCCCGACGGCCAGCAGCGCGAGGCCAACCGGGACGTTGATGAGGAACACCGGGCGCCACGAGGCGCCGAAGAGGTCCAGGTCCACCAACAGCCCGCCGAGGACCTGGCCGCAGACGACGCCGGCGGACACGACCGTCGCGAGCAGGGCCATGGCCTTCATCCGCGCCCCGCCGTCGTATTGCAGCTGGATCACGGTCATCACCTGCGGGCCCATCGCGGCGGCCGCGACGCCCTGGCCGATGCGCGCGGCGACGAGCACCTCGGTCGACCACGCCAGCCCGGCCACCAGCGACGTCAGCGTGAAGCCGGCCAGGCCGCAGAGGAAGAGACGGCGGTGGCCGTGGTCGTCGCCCAGCCGCGCGCCGGTGATCAGCAGCGCGGCGTAGGCGAGCGCGTAGCCCGAGATCACCAGCTGCAGCGCGGCGCCGGAGACGCCGACGTCGGACTGGATCGCGGGGCCGGCGACGTTGACGATCGCCGTGTCGAGGCTGGCCATGAACGTCCCGCAGAGCAGGACCGCCAGCGCCTTGGGAGAGGGGGAGGAGGTCATGTCGCGCAGCCTTCCGCCCCGTGGTCGTCGTCGCGATTCCCTGGGAGGTCATCGGCGCTCCGTTGGGTAGGTTGCGCGGCATGCGTGCCGCGACCGTCCGCGACGGCGAGATCGTCGTCGAAGAGCACCCCGACCCCCAGCCCGGCCACGGCGAGGTCCTGATCGAGGTCCGCGCCGCCGCGCTCAACGGCGCCGACATGATGCAGAAGCGCGGGTTCTACCCGGCGCCGCCCGGCTGGCCGGCGGACATCCCGGGCCTGGACGTCGCGGGCGTGGTCCGCGCGTGCGGGCCGGACGCCGCGCGCTTCGGCCCCGGCGACCGCGTCATGGGCTTCGTCGGCGGCGGCGGCCAGGGCGAGCTGCTGACCGTCCACGAGCGCCTGCTGATGCCGGTCCCCGACGCGCTCTCCTGGGCACAGGCCGGCGGCTTCGCCGAGGTCTTCACCACGGCCTACGACGCGCTCTTCACGCAGGCCGAGCTGAAGGCCGGCGAGCGGCTGCTGATCCACGGCGCGGCCGGCGGCGTCGGCACCGCGGCGATCCAGCTCGGCGCGACGACGGGCGCGGAGGTGGTCGCGTCCGTGCGCAACACCGACCACCACGACGCGGTCGCGGAGCTCGGCGCCCACACCGTCGTCACCCCCGACGACGAGGACGGCCGGTTCGACGTCATCCTCGAGCTGGTCGGCGCGCCCAACCTCGCCGCCAACGTGAAGGCCTTGAACACGCTCGGGCGGATCGTCGTGATCGGCATCGGCGCCGGCGCCAAGGCCGAGCTGAACCTCGGCGCGCTCATGGGCTGCCGCGGCCGCATCAGCGCGTCGACGCTGCGCGCGCGGCCGTTCGAGGAGAAGGCGATCGCGGCCCGCGCGGTCGAGCGCCACGTCCTGCCGCTCGTGCAGCGCGGCGCGATCACCGTCCCGATCGCCGAGACCTACACCTTGGACGACGCGCCCGCCGCCTACGAGCGCTTCGCGGCCGGCGGCAAGCTCGGCAAGATCGTGCTGACGATGGGCGGCGAGTGAGCCGATGAACGCCGTCGAGCGCCTCTGGCGCGCCATCCGCCGCGACGACTGGGACACGGCTCTGGACCAGCTCGACGAGCATGCGGTCATCCGCTGGCCGCACTCCGGCGACCGCTTCGACCGCGCGATCGACTACATCACCGCCCACAAGCTGCACGGCGGCCGCAGGCGGGTCGACGTGCGCGGGATCGCCACCGAGGGTCGGCAGGTCAGCGTCTGGGCGGTCATCGACGACGCCGAGGGCACGTGGCACCTCGGCGGCTTCTACGAGCTGCGCGGCGACCGCATCGTGCAGGGGGTGGAGATCCAGGCGCGCGAGGGCGACTACCCGGCCGTGTCCGGCTGAGCGTCGTCGTCCTGCTCTTCCTCGGCGACGACGTCGGCGAGGTGGATCGAGCAGAGCGTCGGCCCGCCGCGCTCCAGCGCCAGCTCGACCTCCCGCTCGGTCAGCTTCGCGCCGCACTCCTCGCAGCGCTCGCCGACGTCCTCCAGCGTGTGCTCCTCGAGGCTCATGGTTCGAGGCTACCCCGCGTTCGCGGCACGAAGCAACGCGGGCAGGCGGTCGAGGTTCGCCAGGAAGTAGGCGGCCGCCAGGAGGGGCAGGACCGGCACCGCGCGGTCCAGCTCGACCTTCAGCACGATCGCCGCGACCGTCGCGATCCACATGCCGACCGCGGTCGCGCCGACGCGGAGCCCGAAGCGCCGCGCGAACACCAGGAAGACGCCCGCGAAGACCGCGTCGGAGATCCCCAGCCGGCCCGCGGGCAGGCCGTTGCCCCAGTCGGGCAGCTCGAGGCTCAGCGGGTCGCCGGGCTTGGTCTGGCCGGCGTTGGCCAGCACCTCCGACGGTCCGCCCGCGTACGTCGAGATGACGTCGATGGCCGCGACGAAGACCGGCAGCGCGAGCGCGAGCGACGGCGCCAGCAGCCCGACCGCGAAGATCCCGCCGAACGCGCTGTAGGCGACCGCCTCGATCGGCGTGGCCCCCGCGCCGACGTTCGCCACGTTGAGCCCCGCGACCAGCCCGAAGGCGCCGATCGCGAGGATCGTCAGCAGCGGCGGGACGTCGGAGATCGGCGTCACGCACGCGATGCAGAAGAAGACGAACGCCGAGCCGACCGAGGACGCGATCAGGATCGACGCGTCGACGTCCCCGATGACCGGCAGGTCCGGTGCGATGAGGACGTAGACCTGCGCCGCGAGAAGGCCTAGTAGGGCGGCAGGTCCGCGTACCACTCGCCCAGGACCCGGAACGCCGACCAGAAGGCGCGCTTGGCGTCCTCCTCGTCGAGGCAGTCGTCGATGTTCGGCGTGACGATCGCGTCGATCGACGGCGTCAGCTGCTGGCGCGCGCCCGGCACGTACTCGACCGGCTTGGCCAGCGGGACGTCCAGCTCGTTGAGGACGTTCAGCGCGTCCTCGCCCATCACGACGACGACCTTGGGCTGGACGATCGCCAGCTCCTCGATCACGCGGGCCACGCAGGCGGGGTCGGCCAGCGACGGGTCGCCGACCGGGCACTTGACGCACAGCGTGCCGTAGACCGCGAGCGGGTCCACCTGCAGGCGCTTGAGGGCCTTCATCAGCGCGGTGCCGGAGCGGCCGTAGAAGGCGACGCCCTCCTCGACCTCCGACGGCATCGGCGCGTGCTTGAGCAAGAAGACGTCGGCCTGGGGGTGGCCTGAGCCGAGCACCGGCATGATGCCGCCGCGCGGGCAGGCGTCACAGGCCTGCAGCTCGCGGGTCAGGGAGTTCAGCTCCCGGATGGCGCGCTCGAGGTACTTCTCGCGGATCTCGTCGTCTGTCGCGGGCATGGACGATCCCAGATTCGACGGTCCCGAACGAGGCCCCTGCGGCTGCATCAGCCCTTGCGTGGCCGCTGGCCCAATCCGGCGACGGTCGTGAGCGACATCTAGGCCGCTCCTCGCCGGCTTGCGCGCCGGATGCGACGGTCCCGGCGCGCGCGGCGGGCCGCCTTCGGGGTGGCGCGGGTCTCCAGGAACTTCAGGGCCTGCACGTAGAGCAGGGTGCCCGATTTGGTGGAGATCTCCGCATGGCGGAGGGATTCGAGGAACTCCTCCGGGCCGTCGAAGTCGCGCATGCGGATGCGCACCGAGCCCAGCCCGGCGGCGACGTGGGAGTCCGATCCCGCGCCGCGGACGATCTGGTACTTGGCCGCGAAGCGCTCGGCCTCCTCGTTGAAGGAGCCGATCGCCACGCGCGGGTTGTAGACCTCGATCGCGTCGACGTCGTCGAGGATCTTCAGCAGGTGCTCGTAGTCGGGGACCGCGTGCATGCGGTCGAAGGGGTGCGGGACGTAGACGAGGCCGCCCTGGCGCTTGATCTCGGCGACGGTCTCCTCGAGCGTGAGGCCGCGCGGGATCTTCTCCTTGATGAAGAGGCCGATGACCTCGCCCTGCGTGCCGGTCTTGACCTCCTCGCCGATGATGATCTTGACGCCGAACTCCTCGGCTTTCTGCTGGGCCTCGTAGGCGCCGGAGACCTCGTTGTGGTCGGTGACCGCGATGGCGCCGAGGCCCTGCTCGCGGGCCGTCGCCAGGAGGTGCTCCACGGGCGTCGCGCAGTCACCGGAGTGGTCGGTGTGCATGTGGAGGTCGACGTCGATCAGCGGGCGGTGCCGCAGCTCGGCCCACAGCTCGGGGTCGCCGGTGGGGTCGTGGCGGCGGGCGACGACCGCCGCGTAGGACCGCTCGACCTCGTCGGCGACCACGGACCACGGCCGCGGCCCGTGCGCGCCGTCGCGCAGGCGCGCGCGGAGCGCCTCGTCGGCGATCAGGCGCTGGAGCTGGCCCGCGAGGACCTCGGTGTCGCCCGGCTCGAAGAGGAGCCCGTCCTCGTCGGCCAGCTCCTCGTAGACGGGCAGGCGCGAGAGCACCGGGATCGCGCCGGCGGCGATGGCGCGCAGGACGAGCGCGGGCGCGGGGCGGGTGCCGGCCGAGGCGGCGACGACGACGTCGGCGCGCGCGATCGCGTCCTCCTCGCCGTCCTCCGTGAACCGCACGCGGTCGCGCAGCTCGGCGCGCAGCGGGGTGGAGGACGAGGGCCCCTGCTTGGAGACGACCGTCGCCTCCCACGGGAGGTCGGTGCCGAGGCGGCGCAGCGCGCGGAGGAAGACCCGCAGCGCCTGGCGCTCCTCGACGTCGATGAACAGCAGCCGCAGCGGCTCGCCCTCGGCGCGGGCGACGTGCTCGAGGCCGGCGCCGGTGCCGGGCCGCACCACGTCGTAGGTGGCGGGGAAGAAGCGGTGCAGCAGCTGCGCGGTGGCCTCGAACGCGGCATGGCGCGCGTCGAGGCGACCGAAGATCAGCGTGACGAGCTTGCGGGCGACCTGCGTGGCGACGACGCGCTCGGCGGGCGCGTGGAACGTGCCGACGTTCAGCGCGCGGGAATGCCGCAGCGCGACCGACGAGACCGACGGCGCGAACGGCTCGTGCACGTGCGCGACGTCGAACGTCGTGCCCGTCAGCAGCTCCTCGACCGTGCGGGCCACGTCGATCGGGACCGCCGGACGGCGACGGCCGTCGGTGCCGACCGGGAGCACCTCGCCGACCGCCAGGACCCGCACCTCGCCCGGCTCGCCGAGGACGTCGCCCTGCCGGATCGCCCGGCGCGTCTGCCGGACCGCCTCCTCGTCCCGCGACGGCGCCGCGACGACGACCCGATGCCCCCTCGCCGCCAGCTCCTCGCTCACCCGGGCCACGTACGTGTTGACCTCATGCCGATCCTCCCACGGATACGGCGTCACCTGGACGATCGCCAGCGGCTGCACGGCAGATGAGTCTAGTGCGACGCTTCGCGCGACTTTCCGCCGTCGCCGCGCGGTCGCTCCGAAGTTGTCGTGCAAACCGTCCCGAAGTTGTAGCGTGTCAAAGCCCGAAACTGTAGCCCTCAGGTCCCCGATTCTGTAGCGTTACCCCCATGGTCCCCGGGATCTACCGCCCGCGCGCCGTCGATCGCACGCTCGATCGGTACCGGCGGAGCTTCTCGGCGATCGCCATCGAAGGGGCGAAGGGCGTCGGGAAGACCGCGACCGCCCGTCAGCGTGCGGCGACCGTGTTCAAGCTCGACGAGCCCGAGGCGCTGGCGATCGTCCAGGCCGACCACCGGCGCGTGCTCGACGCGCGGCCGCCGGTGCTCGTGGACGAGTGGCAGCGGCATCCGCCGATCTGGGACGCGATCCGCAACGCGGACGACGACGGCGCGGCGCCGGGGACCTTCCTGCTCACCGGATCGGCGGACCCGCGCGACGCCCCGGCCCATACCGGCGCGGGGCGGATCGCCCGCGTGCGCCTCCGTCCGCTGTCGCTCGCCGAGCGCCTCGACGCGCCGCCGACGGTCAGCCTCGCCGGGCTCCTGGCGGGCGATCGACCCGCGCTGGACGGCGACTCCGACGTCGACCTGGAGCGGTACGTGGACGAGATCCTCCTCGGAGGCTTCCCGGGGCTGCGCCGGTACGAGGGCCAGACGCACCGGGCGCAGCTCGGCAGCTACCTCGACCTCGTCGTCGAGAAAGACTTCCCGCAGCTGGGCCAGCGCGTGCGCAACCCCGACGCGCTGCGCCGGTGGATGACGGCCTACGCCGCGGCGACGGCGACCACGGCGAGCTTCGAGAAGATCCGTCGCGCCACGACCAGCAACGACGGCGACGAGCCGGCGCGGACCACGGTCATTCCGTACCGGGACGCGCTGCGACGGCTCTACGTGCTGGATCCGGTGCCCGCGTGGCGGCCCGCGGCGGGGTCGTTGGGCGAGCTGGGCGACGCCGAGAAGCACCACCTCGTCGATCCCGCCCTGGCCGCGCGCCTGGTGCGCGCGACCAAGGGGCGGCTGCTCGACGGCGCGTCCTCGGGGCCGGCGATCCCGCGCGACGGCACGCAGCTCGGCGCGCTGTTCGAGTCCCTGGTGACGCTCTCGGTACGGGCCTACGTGTCGGCGGCGGAGGCCGCCGAGCCGGAGGTGCGGCACCTGCGCACGCATCGCGGCGAGCACGAGGTCGACCTGATCGTCGAGCGCGAGGACGGCGACGTCCTGCTGATCGAGGTCAAGCTGACGGCGGTGCCCGACGACCGTGACGTCGCCCACCTCAACTGGCTGGCGGGACGGCTCGGCGACCAGGTGATCGATCGCGTGATCGTCACGACCGGCCGCGCCGCGTATCGGCGGCCGGACGGCGTCGCCGTCGTCCCCGCCGCGCTGCTCGGCCCCTAGACAACGCCGACGGCCCGCCACCAAGGGCGGGCCGTCGAAGCCAACAGCGTGTGTCGAGAAGCGGCGCGGGCGCTACTTCGCGGCCGCCGCGCGGCGGCGCGGCTTGGCGGCGCCGCGGGGCGACGTCAGCGACTTGGCCTTGTGGTACTTCGCGATGAACTTCTCGGTGTTGTCGCGCGCCTGGTCGTCCGGGACCTGGTTGTGCGGCGACTTCATGAGGTAGGACGACGGGCCGTCGAGCTGGCCGCCGACGCCGTTGTTCAGCGCGAGCTTCGCGAGGCGGACGGCGTCGATGACGATGCCGGCGGAGTTCGGCGAGTCCCAGACCTCGAGCTTCAGCTCGGCGGTCAGCGGCACGCCGCCGAAGGCCTCGCCCTCGAGGCGGATGTGCGCCCACTTGCGGTCCGTGAGCCACGGCACGTAGTCCGACGGGCCGACGTGGACGTCGTCGGCGGGAAGATCGACGCCGGCGACCGAGGTCACCGCGTTGGTCTTGGAGATCTTCTTGGACTCCAGGCGCTCGCGCTCGAGCATGTTGTAGAAGTCCATGTTGCCGCCGACGTTCAGCTGCGACGTGCGCTTCAGCGTGACGCCGCGCTCGTGGAAGAGGCGGGCCAGCACGCGGTGCGTGATCGTCGCGCCGACCTGGGACTTGATGTCGTCGCCGATGATCGGCAGGCCGGCCTTCTTGAAGCGCTTGTCCCAGTAGTCCTCGCGGGCGATGAAGACCGGGATGCAGTTGACGAAGCCGCAGCCGGCCTCGAGGACCTGCTCGACGTACCACTTGGTCGCCTGCTCGGAGCCGACCGGCAGGTAGGACACGACCACGTCGGTGTGGGTGTCCTTGAGGATCTTGACGATGTCGGCGGTCTCGCCCGGCGCCTTGGTGATCTTCTCCGACAGGTACTTGCCGAGGCCGTCGTGCGTCATGCCGCGGTAGACCGGCACGCCCAGCTTCTTCGGGACCTTGTTGGTGAACTTGATCGTGTCGTTCGGCTTGGACCAGATCGCCTGGGCGAGGTCCTTGCCGACCTTCAGCTTGTTGATGTCGAAGGCGCAGGTGAACTCGATGTCACGCGGGTGGTAGCCACCGAGGTCGGTGTGCATCAGGCCCGGGATCGGCGTCGCGGGGTCGGCGTCCTGGTAGTGGTAGACGCCCTGGACCAGCGAGTTGGCGCAGTTGCCGACGCCGATGATCGCGACGCGGACCTTGTCGCGCTGGTAGCGCGCGGCGCCGTTGGTCGCGGGCGCCTCAGCGGTCTTCTTGGGGGCGGTGATGCCGTTGGTGCTCAAGAGGGGAGTTGCCTTTCTGCGAAGGAAGTCTTGCGATCAATATTCCGTCCGCGCGCTGTGGTTACAGCGCCGCCGGCTCGGTCAGCGCCTTTCGCACATGGAAGATGCGCTGCAGGACGGTGATCGTGCTCAGGCCCGCCAAGACGTAGACGGCGGGGGCCAGCAGCTCGAAGTCTGCCAAACCGGCACCCTTTGCGAAGAGAAGCCCGGCGGACAGGATCACCACGCGGACCGCCCGGGTGGCGATCCCGACCTTGCACTCCACGCCCAGCGCCTCGGCGCGGGCGCGGGTGTACGACACCATCAACGACGCCAGCACCGCGACCACGCAGGCCCCGACCGCGAACTGCATGTCGCGCACCGCGAAGTACGCGGCGACCGTCGTCAGCACGACGCCCTCCTCGATGCGGTCCAGCGTCGAGTCCAGGAACGCGCCGAACGGCGTTCCCTTGCCCGACATGCGCGAGTAGCGCCCGTCGAGGGTGTCGCAGATCGAGCCGATGATGAACACGATCCCGCTGAGGAAGAAGAGGCGCTCGGCGACCAGCACGGCCGCGACGACGCAGAGCACGAAGCCGGTGAGCGAGATCGCGTTGGGCGTCAGGCGCGACTCGATCAGCGCGTTGCGCACGAGCTCGCGGCGCTCACCGCGCGAGGGAGATGACATGGACATGGGCGGAAAGGGAGGTTCTAGGCCGTGGCCTTGGCGGGCGAGAAGGCCCACGCTTCCGGGCGCATCTGCGCGAGCCACTTGGCAGCGTAGAAGCTCAGCGCCGCGGTCGCCCCGCCGAGGATCGCGTCGAGGATCCAGTGGTTGCCGGTCGAGACCACGACCCACACCAGGATCAGCGGGTAGACGGCCCACAGGATCTTGAACGGACGGCTCTTGACCATCTGCGCCAGCGACCACCCGATCAGCAGCGCGTTGCAGCAGTGCATCGACGGCACCGCGGCGTACGGGTTGAACAGCGCGTTGACCTTGACGTCGTTGTGGTCGACGCCGACGTAGTTGCTGACCGTGTCCTGGAACCCGAGCTCCGGGAAGAAGCGCGGCGGGGCGGTCGGGTAGAGCACGTAGCCGACCAGCGCGATCGCCATCGCCACCATGAACATGTTCCGGACGAAGTAGTACCGCTCGTTGTGGAACAGGTAGATGTAGATCAACGCGGCCAGGCAGATCGTGGTCTGGGCGTTGATGTAGATCCACGAGGCGACGTCGGTCGCGAACGACCAGCCGCTCGTCCAGGTCTGCACGGTCGGCTCGATGAACAGGCCCGTGGCCTGCTCGATCGACACGAGGTCGCGTGCGTGCTGGAAGGCCGCGGCCGCGCCCTGCGGGTCGTCGATCGCTCCGCGCGTGAGCCGGTAGGCGTAGTAGGCGAGCGCGAAGAGCGCCACCTGGCGGAGGACGTCGAACGGACCGTTCGGAAAAACCCGTCCCATGAGTCGTGTCAAACCGACCGGCATGGAACGCCCGACTCTATCGGTCCCCACCGTTTGCACACAGTGGGGGTGCCCACACCTAACAGGCGCTAACCGGAGCAGCGCTCAGCGGTCGCGCGCACGCGGTCCAGCGAGAAGCCGGCGCGGAGGCGCAGCGGTCCCGCGGCGCGGGCCGTGACGGTCGTCCAGGACGCGTCGTCGGCCGGATCGGTGGGCCGGACGCAGCCGCTGCCGTCCACACGCCAGTAGGGCGTGAAGCGGACGCGCACCGCGTAGGTCCCGGCGCGCGGCACGGTCAGGTCCAGCCGGTCGGGGGCCATCCGCGTCACCCGCGCGCCGCCGCTCGCCAACGGCGTCGGATCGACCACCGCGAAGACGCGCCAGCGCGCGTCGTGCCAGACCTCGCGCAGGAACGCCGGCTCCGTCCGCACCAGCGCGGCCTCCTTCGCGGCGCTGTAGTCGATCGGCGCGTCGGCCAGCGCGACGTAGCGGACCGCGTTGTCGTGCAGCCACGCCTCGTAGGCGCGGGCCGAGAACGCGCCGTCGTCGTAGAAGAGCGTGTTGAGCTTGCGGTCCAGCTGGCGCTCCCAGCCGCGCGCCAGCGGCACGGTCGGCGCGACGTGCGCCGACTCCCAGTGGTTGTCGGTGAACGGGATCTCGATCCGGAACGGGCCGTCGACGCGCTGCTGGGCGTGCAGGTAGCCGAGCAGCCCGTCGTAGAACGACGCGCGCACCGACGGGTCGGACGACGCGCGCCGGACGTCGTCCACCGCCGCGGAGAGCTGCCAGTACAGGAACGGCAGCGCGACCAGCGCCAGGAGCCTGCGTCGCTGGTCCCAGAGCAGCAGCGCGGCCAGCGGCCCGGCGAGGATCGCGCCCAGGCGCGCCGCGTTGCCGCCCATCGGCGAGGAGATCGCGCCGCTGACGACCAGCAGCAGCGCGTAGAGCACGAGCGAGATGCGCAGCATCGGCGGCGCGGGCCGCCAGAGCACCGCGATCACCAGCAGCGTGCCCGCCAGCGTCGGCCAGAACGCCGACGGCGTGAACGGGAACGAGCCGCCCTCGGGGAACAGGAGCGACAGCGCCGCCGCGGGCGCGATCGACACCGCCAGCAGCGCGCCCGCCGCGACCCAGCGGCGGGTGACGACGCCCCACGCCGCCAGCGGCAGCGCCAGGAACGCGACCGCCACCGGCGAGGCCAGCGCCGCCGCCGCGCCCGCGATCCCGCACCACGCCAGGCGCTCGCGCGCCAGCGCCAGCACCGCGAGCGTCGCCAGCGTGAGCCCGAGCGCGAACGTCAGCCGCCCGGTGACCAGCGAGACCATCGTCGCCGTCGCGAACCACAGCGCCGAGACCCGCGCCGCGGTCGTGGCGCGCCCGACGAGCCGCTCGTAGGCCCACGCGGTCGCCACCGCCGCCGCCGCGCCGACCAGCCGCGGGCCGAACCACGAGGCCAGCGGCGGGAACAGAATCGAGTAGGCCGGGTTGTGGTGGCCGCCGTACCAGCCGAGGTCGAAGACCACGAACCCCGCGCGGTCGAACAGGCCCGTGCGGTAGGTCTGCGCGGCCAGGTCGGCCGACGGCGGGTCGACGACCAGGTAGATCGCCGCCAGCACGGCGGCGACCAGCCAGGCGGGGGTGCTTCTGACGGACAGGCGGCTCACGTGGAGCCGCTGAGCCTACGAGCTGAAGTCCGCGGTGATCGCGTCGCCGGCCTGGCCGGCCAGCTTGCCGTGCACGCGGCCGACGCCGACGCGGTGCAGCTGGCCGTCGAGCAGCACGTGCCGGTGCGGGGCGGAGGTCAGCCACAGCTTCAGCAGGGCCTTGGCGTTGACGTGCGACCCGTCGGGCGCCCAGGCGAGCGTCTCGCCGTAGGTGCGGCGCTTGCCGGCCTTGGCCAGCCGCGTCGAGAACGACGACCCGTCGAACGAGGAGTGCGTCAGCGCGTCGTGCTTGAGCATCAGCGACGAGTGCCGGCGGGCGACCTTGGCCAGCGGCGCGATGAGTTTGACCGGCTTGAGGTGATGGGTACGGCGAACGCGGTTGATCTCGCGGACGATCGCGATCTCGGCCCGTGACGACGTGGTGTGCGCGGGCGGGGGCGCGGCGGCGGGCATGGGGGGTTCAGGTCTCCAGGTCCGGTGGGGTGGTCGGAACGGGACGCGGGCGATCCCTGCCCGGTGGTCCGGCGACGAAGGCGGGACCCTATCCGCCCTTTCAGATCGACGCCGTGTCGAACTGGTGAAGCCTTGCAACGCGGCGCCCGTCGCGGCGGGCCGTGACGTACCGTGTGGCCGCGATGCGCACCCTCTGCGTCGGTGAGGCGCTCGTCGACCTCGTCTGCGAGCGGCCGGTGGCCTCGATCTCCGAGGCCGACGCCTTCGTGCCCCGGTTCGGCGGCGCGATCGCCAACGTGGCCGTCACCGCGGCGCGCCGGGGCGCGGACGTCGCGCTGGCCGGCGGCGTCGGGACCGACGCGTGGGGCGGCTGGCTGCACGAGCGCCTGGCCGCCGAGGGCGTCGACCTGACCTGGTTCGAGCGGCGCGCCGACGTCGTCACGCCGGTCGCGTTCGTCACGCTCGACCGGGACGCGCAGCCGTCGTTCTCGATCTACGGCGCCGGCGTGCGCGCCGCCATCACCGGTCTGGGAGATCGCTTGGTGGAGGCCGTCGACGCTTCCGACGCGCTGTTCTTCTCGTCCAACACGCTCGTCGACGAGGACGAGCGCGCGGTCACGCTGGCCGCCCGCGACGCGGCCCGCGCGGCGGGCAAGCCGATCGTGTTGGACCCCAACCTGCGCCTGGAGCGCTGGCGCTCGCGCAGCGCGGCGGTCGCGGTCGTCGGCCCGTGCGTCGAGGGCGCGTTCCTGGTCAAGTGCAACGCCGACGAGGCGCTGGCCCTGACCGGCGAGCTGGAGGTCGAGGCGGCCGCGCGGTCGCTGCTGGCCGCCGGCGCCCAGCACGTCGTGGTGACGCTCGGCGCCGACGGCGCGCTGCTGCGCGGCGGCGGGCTGGACCGGGACGCGCGCGGCGTGGCCGCCGAGCCCGTCGACGCCACCGGCGCGGGCGACGCCGTCACCGGCGTGCTGCTCAGCGGCCTGGCGCGCACCGGCTTCTACCCGGCGGCGCTGGCCGCGATGCTGCCCGACGCGATGGCCGCCGCCGCGCGCGCGACCGAGCGCTACGGGGCGCTGGACTAGGCGCCGATGGCCGCGAAGCTCGCAACCGTTCCGCGGGACCGGTGGCGCGCGCCGTCCCGCGCGCGCGTGGAGCGCATCCGCGACCGGCTGCGCGACGTCTACGGCGTGCCGGTCCAGCCGCCGCACGAGGACCCGCTGGCCGAGCTGGTGCTGACCGTGCTGTCGCAGTCGACCAACGACCGCAACCGCGATGTCGCGTTCCTGCGCCTGCGCGACCGGTTCGACACGTGGGAGGCGGTGCGCGACGCGCCGGTGCCCGAGGTCGAGGAGGCGATCCGCCCGGGCGGGATCTCCAAGGTCAAGTCCCAGCGCATCCACGACATCCTGGTCGCGATCGAGGCCGCCAACCGCGTCGACGGCCTCGACCTCGGCTGGATGCGCGACGTCCCCGTCGCCGAGTCGCGCGACTTCCTGTGCGACCTGCCCGGCGTCGGCCGCAAGACCGCCGCCTGCGTCCTGCTGTTCTCCTACGGGTTGCGCGACGTGCCCGTCGACACGCACGTCTCGCGCGTCGGCATGCGCCTGCACCTGCTGCGCCCCGGCGCGCCCTTCGAGGAGCTGCACGACGAGATGCTCGCGCTGACCCCGCCCGGCGCCGAGCTGGAGTTCCACGTCAACCTCCTGCGCCACGGGCGCCGGACCTGCCACGCGCAGCGGCCCGACTGCGCCGCGTGCGCCCTGAGGAGAACATGTCCCGAGAAGCGCGTGTAGCGCTGGCCACCTGCTCGGCCTTCCCCGCCGGCGACGAGGACGACGCCGGCCTCCCGGCCGCGATCGGCGGCGACGTCACGTTCGTCGTCTGGGACGACCCGGCGGTCGACTGGTCCGCCTACGACCTGGTCGTCCTGCGCTCGACGTGGGACTACCAGGGCCGTCGCGACCGGTATCTCGCCTGGGCGCGGAGCCTCGGCGACCGGCTCGTCAACCCCTATGACGTGGTCGCCTGGAACACCGACAAGCGCTACCTGCGCGAGCTGGCCGACGCGGGCCTGCCGGTCGTGTCGACCGCGCTGGTCGAGCCCGGCGCGCCGTTCGCGCCACCCGCCGGCGTCGACGACTACGTGGTCAAGCCGACGGTCAGCGCGGGCTCGCGCGACACCGCGCGGTTCACCGCCGACCCGGCCGACGCCGCGCGCTCCGCGTCGCTGGTCGAGGCCATCCACGCCTCGGGCCGCACCGCGATGGTCCAGCCCTACGTGGCGTCGGTCGACGCGCGCGGCGAGACCGCGACGCTGTTCTTCGACGGCACGTTCTCGCACGCGATCCACAAGGGGCCGCTGCTCGAGCACGGCGTCGACCCGACCGCCGACGTCTTCCTGGCCGAGACGATCGAGCCGCGCGAGGCCACCGCGGCCGAGCGCGCGGTCGCCGAGCGCGTGCTGGCCTTCGCCACCGAGCGCTTCGGGACGTTGGCCTACGCGCGCGTCGACCTCGTCGAGGACGACACGGGCGCCCCGGTCGTCCTGGAGCTGGAGCTGACCGAGCCGTCGCTGTTCTTCATGGGCGACCCTGGACGTCTGTCGGAGTTCGGGGCCGCGATCCGCGCCCGGCTGCCCGAGCGCTGACGCCTAGGCATCGCGCGGAGGTTCGCTGGGCGTCCCCGAGGGGAATAGCGGCGTCCAGCATGTCCCCGGCCCAGCCCCTGCAGCACGTGCGCGTGCTCGTCGCGCACCGTGACGCGTCCGCGCGCGCGTCCGTCCGCGCGCTCCTGGAGGACGTGGGCGCCGAGGTCCTGGAGTCCGACGAGCGCCACGACGCGGCCGAGCGGGTGCGCGCCGAGCGCCCGCAGGTCGTCCTGCTGGACCGTGAGCTGGACGGCGGCTCCGCGCGCGGCGGCGGGCTCGTGCGGGACGTCGCCGGCGATCCGGAGCTGCTCGGCGTCGCGGTGATCCTGCTGCACCCGGGCGCCGACGTCGCGGCGGTCTGCGCCGCGCTGGCCGACGGCGCGGTCGACGTGTGGACCACCGACGGCGCGGCGCCCGAGCTGATCGCGCGCGTGCGGCTGGCCTACCGGTCGCGCCAGCTGCTGGACCTCGCGCTGCGGCGCTTCAGCGACCTCGAGGACCTCGCCTACGGCGACGAGCTGACCGAGCTGCCCAACCGCCGCGGCGCGTCGCGGCAGATCGACGTGCTGATCAGCCGCGCCCGCCGTCACGGCCATCAGCTCGCCCTGCTCCTGGTGGACGCGGACCGCTTCAAGGCCATCAACGACGAGCACGGACACGCCGTCGGCGACGTCGTCCTGCGCGAGCTCGCGGCACGGCTGCGCGAGCGCGTGCGGCGGGAGGACGTCGTCGGCCGGTGGGGCGGCGAGGAGTTCGTGGTGGCCCTGCCCGAGACGACGCCCGACGGCGCGGTCGCGGTCGCCGAGGCGCTGCGCCTCGGCGTGTCGGGCACGCCGATCGAGGCCGGCGGCGCGCAGCTGCGCGTGACGATCTCGATCGGCGTCACCGCCTGGACCGGCGAGGAGCTGGACGACCTCGTCGCGCGCGCCGACCACGCGCTCTACGCCGCCAAGGCCGCGGGCCGCGACCGCGTGGTCCTGAAGCGCGCGGTCAAGGCCGCCTGACGCCTCACATCGCGATGGGAAAAAGATCTACTACACTCTCACTAAGATCTTCCCCGACCGACCCCGACGAAGGAGCCACTCCCCAACATGGGCAAGACCATCGGCATCGACCTCGGCACGACGAACTCGTGCATGGCCGTCCTCGAGGGCGGCGAGCCGACCGTCATCGAGAACGCCGAGGGCGGTCGCACCACCCCGTCGGTGGTCGCCTTCGCGCAGAGCGGCGAGCGCCTCGTCGGCACCGTCGCCAAGCGTCAGGCGGTCACCAACCCGCAGAACACCGTCTTCTCCGTCAAGCGCTTCATGGGCCGCAAGGAGGCCGAGGTGCGCGAGGAGGAGTCGATCGTCCCCTACAAGGTCGTCTCCGGCCCCAACGGCGACGCGCGCATCGACGCCGGCGGCAAGCAGTACAGCCCGCCGGAGATCAGCGCGATGATCCTGGCCAAGCTGAAGGCCGACGCCGAGGCCTACCTGGGCGAGACGGTCGACGGCGCGGTCATCACCGTCCCCGCGTACTTCAACGACGACCAGCGCCAGGCGACCAAGGACGCCGGCAAGATCGCCGGCCTCGACGTCAAGCGCATCATCAACGAGCCGACCGCGGCCTCGCTGGCCTACGGCCTCGACAAGGACACCGACCAGACGATCCTCGTCTTCGACCTCGGCGGCGGCACGTTCGACGTGTCGGTGCTGGAGATCGGCGACGGCGTCTTCGAGGTCAAGTCGACCGCCGGCGACAACCACCTCGGCGGCGACAACTGGGACAAGGCGATCGTCGACTGGCTCGCGAGCGAGTTCAAGCGCGACCAGGCGATCGACCTGACGCAGGACCCGATGGCCCTCCAGCGCCTCTACGAGGCCGCCGAGAAGGCCAAGATCGAGCTGTCCACCGCGCAGGAGTCCCAGATCAACCTGCCGTTCATCACGGCCGACCAGAGCGGCCCCAAGCACCTCGACGTCCGCCTCACCCGCGCGAAGTTCAACGAGCTGACCGCCGACCTGCTCGACCGCATCGTCGCGCCGGTCCGCCAGGCGCTGGACGACGCCAAGGCCAAGGGCACCGACAAGGTCGACCACGTCGTCCTCGTCGGCGGCATGACGCGCAACCCGGCCGTGCAGGAGAAGGTCAAGGACCTCACGGGCCAGGAGCCGCACCGCGGCGTCAACCCGGACGAGGTCGTGGCCGTCGGCGCGGCGATCCAGGCCGGCGTCCTGGGCGGCGACGTCAAGGACGTCCTGCTGCTGGACGTGACCCCGCTGACCCTGGGCATCGAGACCAAGGGCGGCGTCATGACCAAGCTGATCGAGCGCAATACGACGATCCCGACCCGCAAGGGCGAGGTCTTCTCGACGGCCGAGGACAACCAGCCGTCGGTCGAGATCCACGTCCTGCAGGGCGAGCGCGAGATGGCGACCTACAACAAGTCGCTGGGCAAGTTCCAGCTGACGGGCATCCCGCCGGCACCGCGCGGCATCCCGCAGATCGAGGTCACGTTCGACATCGACGCCAACGGCATCCTCGCCGTGTCCGCGAAGGACCTGGGCACCGGCAAGGAGCAGAAGATCGAGATCAAGGCGGGCTCGGGCCTGTCCGACGCCGAGATCAAGTCGATGGTCGGCGACGCCGAGGCGCACGCCGAGGAGGACAAGAAGGCGCGCGAGCTGGCCGAGGCCCGCAACAACGCCGAGAACGCGGCCTACCAGGCCGAGCGCCAGCTCAAGGACCTCGGCGACCAGGTCGACCCCGAGTCCAAGACCGAGATCGAGGCCGCGATCACCGCGGTGCGCGACGCCCTGACGTCCGAGGACCCCAACGAGATCAACGCCAAGGCCGAGGCGCTGCAGAACGCCTTCCACAAGGTCTCCGAGGCCATGTACGAGAAGGCCCAGCAGCAGCAGGCCGCCGCGGCCGCCGACGGCGCGCCCGCGGGCGACGGCGCCTCCGGGTCGGGCGACGAGGACGTCGTCGACGCCGAGGTCGTGGACGAGGGCAAGTAGTGAGCGGCGCCGAGCACGAGCCCAACGTGGGGCACGAGGAGGCGGCGGTCGAGGAGACCGCCGCCGAGGCGCCCGTGGACGCGTCCGTGGAGGACGACGTCGCCGAGCACGCGCAGGACGGCGCGGTCGAGGCGCCCGAGGTCGACGAGCCCGACTTCAAGGACCTGTACCTGCGCGCCGCCGCCGAGACGGACAACATCCGCAAGCGGGCGCGGCGCGACGTCGAGGTCGCGCAGGCCCGCGGCGTCGCGCGCCTGGCGCGCGAGCTGCTGCCGTCGCTGGACAACCTCGACCGCGCGCTGGCCGCCGCCGAGGCCGAGGAGGGCGAGGGCGAGCACCACCTGACCAAGGGCATCAGGTTGGTCCAGCAGGACCTCCTGGGCGCGCTGACCCGCGTGGGCATCGAGCAGTACGCCCCCGCGGGCGAGGTCTTCGACCCCCACCAGCACGAGGCCGTCGCGCAGATGCCCGCCGAGGGCGTCGACGCGGGGATCATCACGCAGGTCTACCAGCCGGGCTACCGCTACAAGGAGGAGATCCTCCGCGCGGCGAAGGTCGTGGTGGCGGCGTGAGCCCGAGCGACCCCTACAAGATCCTTGGGGTCGATCGCAAGGCGTCCCAGGAGGAGATCAAGAAGGCCCATCGCCGCCTGGTCCGCCAGTACCACCCGGACCGCAACCCGGGCGACGCCTCCGCCGAGGAGAAGTTCAAGGAGGTCCAGGCCGCCTACGACCTGATCGGCGATCCCGACAAGCGCAAGCAGTACGACCGCGGCGGGATCTTCGGCATGGGCGGCGCCGGCGGCGCGGGCGGCTCCGGCGGCCCGTCCGGCGGGTTCAGCGCGGGCGACTTCGGCGGCTTCCAGGACATCCTGTCCAACCTGTTCGGGGGCGGCGGCCAGGGCGGGGGCGCCCCGGGCGGCGGGCGTCAGCAGCGCACGCAGCCCACCGGCCCGCGCGCCGAGCGCGGCAAGGACCTCGAGTCGTCGGTCGCGATCTCCTTCGAGCAGGCGATCAACGGCGCGCAGATCCCGCTGAGCGTCGCCACGACGCAGCCGTGCCCGACCTGTCGGGGAACGGGCGCCAAGCCCGGCACCTCGCCGAAGGTCTGCCCGAAGTGCCAGGGCCGGGGCATCGAGTCCCAGGGCCAGGGCCTGTTCTCGATCTCGCAGCCGTGCTCCCGGTGCCACGGGTCCGGCGCGATCATCGAGGACCCGTGCCCGACCTGCCAGGGCGCCGGCCAGCAGAAGACCGTCAAGAACTACAAGGTGAACATCCCGGCCGGCGTCCGCGAGGGCTCGCGGGTCCGGCTGGCCGGCAAGGGCGAGGCGGGCCGCAACGGCGGGCCGCCCGGCGACCTGTACGTGATCACCCACGTCGCGCCGTCGCCGATCTTCGAGCGCAAGGGCGACAACCTCGAGGTCGAGGTGCCGCTGACGATCCCGGAGGCGATCCGGGGCGCCGACATCGAGGTGCCGACGCTCAACGGCCGCAAGAAGCTGCGCGTCGCTCCGGGCACGAAGCACGGCACGGTGCAGCGCCTGCGCGGCGAGGGGCCGCCGAAGCTCGGGAAGGGACCCGCCCACCGGGGCGACCTCCACTACAAGTTCGTCATCGACGTCCCGGCGACGCTCAGCGCCGAGCAGTCCGAGGCGGTCGAGAAGCTGTCGGAGGTCATGGGCGACGATCCGAGAGCGAGGTTGTTCTCATGAGGCGCACGACGCGGACCACGGTCACGGTCAGCTCCGACCGGGGTGTGTTCATGATCTCGGTCGCCGCCGAGCTGGCCGAGATGCACCCGCAGACGCTGCGGATGTACGAGCAGCGCGGGCTGATCGAGCCCAAGCGCTCGCCGAAGGGCACGCGCCTGTACTCGCACGAGGACGTCGAGCGCCTGCGCCGCATCCAGGAGATGACCAACGAGCTGGGGTTGAACCTGGCCGGGGTCGAGCACGTGCTGCGCCTGGAGCAGGAGCTGGAGCGCTCCCGCCGCCGCGTCGAGGCGCTGGAGCGCCGCACGACCGATCTGCAGGCGGAGTTCGCCGAGCAGATCGAGCAGGTCAAGCGCGAGCTGCGCGGCGGCGAGCTGGTGCCCTTGAAGCACACGCGCGACCTCGTGCCGCGGCCGCCCGCCGCCGCCGCGGCCGAGCCCGAGCCCGAGCCGCCGGCGGCGCCGCCCGCCCCGCGCGGGCCGCGCCGCATCCCGGTCGAGCGCGACTGAGCCCGCGGCGTCAGCCGCGCGGCAGCGTGTAGCCGCCGTCGACCGGCAGCACCGCGCCCGTGATGTGGGGGTTGGTCGCGGCGAGGACGATCGCCTCGGCGACGTCCGCCGCCGACCCGACCGGTCGATCCGCTCGACCTCCTCCAGCAGGGCCGCGCGCGGCGAACGCGCCCGCCGTCGCCTCGCCGATCCCCGAGGTGCCGCCGGCGACGACGACCCGCCGCCCTTCCAACTGTCGAGACAGCATGTCTCGACAGCAGCACTCGTCGATCCTCGCCGACGACGTGCCGCCCGCCCGCCGCGCGCTGGTCGTCGACCTCGTCGCGCTGCTGCGCCGCGCCGCCGCGTAGCCTGCGGGCCGTGCGCCCGCTGAACCTCGGAGAGACGCTCGACGCGAGCATCAAGATCGTCCGCGCGCGGTGGCGCGCGCTGGCGACGGTGATGCTCGTCGTCGGGGTGCCGATCCAGGTGGCGACCGTGGTGATCGCCCTGGCGACGATGAACGGCCACAAGGTCGGCTCCACCTTCCTGACGCCGGAGAGCACGAGCAGCGGGCACGGCGGCGACTACGTCGCCGGCGGCACGGCGATCATCGCGCTGATGATCCTCGGCTACCTCTTCGGCACGGTCGCCTGCTACCGCCTGGTCGCCGACGCCTACCTCGGGCGCGAGACCAGCGCGGCGGCGTCGCTGCGCTTCGCCGGCGAGCGGCTCGGCGCGACGCTGTGGCTGGGGATCGTGCTCGTCGCCGGGATCGTGGCCGGGTTCTTCGCGTTCATCCTGCCGGGCATCTGGCTCGCGGTCACGTGGTCGGTCGCCTATCCCGCGATGATCGTCGAGGGCACCGGCGGGCTGCCGGCGCTCGGGCGCTCGACCAAGCTCGTCCAGGGCCGCTGGTGGGCGACCTGCGGGCGCTTCGTCGTGGCCGTCGTCCTCGTCACGGTCGCCAGCGCGGTCGTCGGCAGCGTGCTGCTCGCGCCGTTCAGCGACACCTCGACGGCGGCGCTCGTCGTGGAGGCGATCAGCAACCTGGTGGTGTCGCTCTTCGCGACGCCGTTCCTGGCCGCGGTCGCGATGCTCGTCTACTTCGACCTGCGCGTGCGCAAGGAGGGCTGGACGGGCGACGGGGTCGCCGCCGCGCCGACGGCGGCGCCGTCGGCGCGCGCGCCCGAGCGCGACGCCTTCGGCCACCCGATCGCGCCCCCGGCCGACACGCCGCCGTCGCCGCCGCCGCCCGTGCCCGGCGCCGCGCCCCCGCGGCCCGACGACGCCGGGCCCGACGCGGCCGCGCCCGCGGGCTGGGCCCCGCCGGTCGCGCCCGAGCCGCCCGCGGAGCCCCGCAGGCCGCCGCTCTGGGACCCGCACCCGGACGCCGGCGCCGACCGCGACGCCTGACCGCGCGACGGCCTACGTGTTGCCCTGGGCCGTCCCGTCGCCGGCCGCCGCCTGACGCTCGGCCTCGTGGCGTCCCGGGTGGTCCTTGGGCAGGTCCTCGGGGATGATCTCGTCGTGCGCCTCGGGCGTGTCGCCCAGCGGGCGCCGCTCGTCCGGGGTCGCCGGGCCCAGCGGCTGGTCGCCGGCGCCCTCGGGCTTGGCGGTGTTCTCGCCGCCCGCGCCCGTGTGCTCGCCCGGCGCTCCGGGAACCCGTTCCTCGTCGTCCTCGTCCATACCGCTGTCCGTACCCCGGCCCACGCCCGTTGACGCGCGCTCGGACGCTGCTAAAATCTCAGTCCACTCGACTCACATCTGCACCTCTCCCCAGGAGTCCCGAGCACCTTGAACGCCGACCGCTTCACCATCAAGTCCCAGGAGGCCCTCCAGGCCGCCATCAGCCTCGCCGCCGCGCGCAGGCACGCGCAGGCGACGCCCGAGCACCTGCTCAGCGCGCTGCTGGCCCAGGACGACAACGTGCTGCCCGGCGTCCTGCGCAAGCTCGACGTCCCGCTCGCGACGCTGCGCGCCGACGTCGACGCCCACCTCGACGCGCTGCCCACGCTCGCCAACGCCGACGAGCCCGCCACGGCGCCCGAGCTGCTCGGCGTCCTGCGCGCCGCCGAGGTCGAGATGCGCGAGGCCAAGGACGAGTACATCTCCGTCCACCACCTGCTGCTCTCGCTCGCGGGCTACGGCGGCAAGGCGGGCGAGATCCTGCGCTCCAACGGCGTCACCAAGGAGCGCCTGCTGGAGGCGCTGCCCGACGTCACCGGCGGCCACCGCGTCGCCAGCCAGAACGCCGAGGACCAGTTCCGCGCGCTGGAGAAGTTCGGCGTCGACCTCACCGAGCGCGCCGCCAACGGCGAGCTGGACCCGGTCATCGGCCGCGACGAGGAGATCCGCCGCGTCATCCAGGTCCTCAGCCGCCGCACGAAGAACAACCCCGTGTTGATCGGCGAGCCCGGCGTCGGCAAGACCGCGATCGTCGAGGGCCTCGCCCAGCGCATCGTCGACGGCGACGTGCCCGAGTCGCTGCGCGATCGCCAGGTCATCTCCCTGGACATCGGCGCGCTGCTGGCCGGCTCGAAGTACCGCGGCGAGTTCGAGGAGCGCCTCAAGGCGGTGCTCCAGGAGATCAAGGACGCCGGCGGCAACGTCGTGCTGTTCATGGACGAGCTGCACACGATCGTCGGCGCGGGCGCCGCCGAGGGCGCGGTCGACGCCGCGAACCTGCTGAAGCCGATGCTCGCCCGCGGCGAGCTGCGCGCGGTCGGCGCCACGACGCTCGACGAGTACCGCAAGCACATCGAGAAGGACGCCGCGCTGGAGCGGCGCTTCCAGCCGGTGCTGGTCGGCGAGCCGTCGGTCGACGACACGATCGCGATCCTGCGCGGCCTCAAGGAGCGCTACGAGCTGCACCACAACGTCCGCATCCAGGACGCCGCGCTGATCGCCGCCGCGACGCTGAGCGACCGCTACATCGCCGACCGCTTCCTGCCCGACAAGGCCATCGACCTGATCGACGAGGCCGCGTCCGGCCTGCGCATCGAGATCGACTCCAAGCCGGTCGAGATCGACGAGCTGGACCGCCGCGTCCTGCAGCTGGAGATCGAGCGCACGTCGCTGGCCAAGGAGAGCGACGACGCGTCGATGCAGCGCCTGGAGGCGCTGGACCGCGAGCTGGCCGACCTGAAGGAGAAGTCGGCCGCGATGACCGCAGAGTGGCAGGCCGAGAAGGACGCGATCGTCGGCGTCCAGGACGTGCGCGAGCGCCTCGAGGCCGCCCAGCGCGCGCTGGAGCGCGCCGAGCGCGAGGCCAACCTCGAGGAGGCCGCGCGCCTGCGCCACGGCGAGATCCCCGAGCTGCAGCGCCAGCTGGCCGAGCGCGAGGACCGCACCGACGGCGACGCGGGCTTCCTGCGCGAGATCGTCGACGCCGAGGACGTCGCCGAGGTCGTCGCGCGCTGGACGAAGATCCCGGTCAGCCGGCTGCTGGAGGGCGAGGTCGAGAAGCTCATCCACATGGAGGAGCGCCTGCACCAGCGGGTGATCGGCCAGGACGACGCGGTCGCCGCCGTGTCCAACGCGCTGCGCCGCTCGCGCGCCGGCCTCCAGGACCCGGACCGCCCGATCGGCTCGTTCCTGTTCCTCGGCCCGACCGGCGTCGGCAAGACCGAGCTGGCCCGCGCGCTGGCCGAGTTCATGTTCGACAGCTCGGACGCGATGGTCCGCATCGACATGTCGGAGTACATGGAGAAGCACGCGGTCTCGCGCCTGGTCGGCGCGCCTCCCGGCTACGTCGGCTACGAGGAGGGCGGCCAGCTGACCGAGGCCGTCCGGCGCCGGCCCTACACGGTGGTGTTGCTCGACGAGATCGAGAAGGCGCACCCCGACGTGTTCAACGTGCTGTTGCAGGTCATGGACGACGGGCGCCTGACCGACGGCCAGGGCCGCACGGTCGACTTCAAGAACACCGTGTTGATCATGACCTCCAACATCCCGGGCGGGAGGGTCGGCGCCGAGTCCCACTTCAAGCCCGAGTTCATCAACCGGCTGGACGACATCGTCGAGTTCCACGCCCTGGACCGCGAGCACCTCGGCGCGGTGGTCGACCTGCAGGTCGAGCGCGTCCTGGCCCGCGTCCGCGCGCGCGACATCGAGGTCGAGCTGACCGACGCCGCCCGCACGCTGCTCGGCGACCTCGGCTACGACCCGACCTACGGCGCGCGCCCGCTCAAGCGCGTGATCCAGAAGCGCCTGGTCGACCAGCTGGCGCTCGGGATCCTCGAGGGCCGCTTCCGCGACGGCGACGCCGTCAAGGTCGACGCCGCCGACGGCGAGCTGACGTTCGCCAAGGCCGACGCGGCGGCCCCGGCCGCCGACGCCGCGCCCGCCGCGGCCTAGCCCTCGTCGGCTCCGTGACGCACCGCCGCGGCCCATCGGCCGCAGCGGCCGCGCACGTCGACCGCCAGCGCGAACGCGTCGGACACGCGCTCGCTGGTGAGCACGTCGGCGACCGGCCCCGCGGCCAGGATCCGGCCGGAGCGCAGCAGCAGCGCGTGCGTCGTGGAGGGCGCGATCTCCTCCAGGTGGTGGGTGACCGTCACGGTCGGCAGCGCCGGGCGGTCGCGCGCCAGCGTCGCCAGCGCGCCGAGCAGGCCCTCGCGGCCGGGCAGGTCGAGGCCCGCGGCGGGCTCGTCGAGCAGCAGCAGCTCGGGGTCGGCCATCAGCGCCCGGGCCAGCAGCAGGCGCTGGCGCTCGCCCTGCGAGCAGTCCTCGAAGCGGCGGTCGGCCAGCTCCTCGGCGCTGACCAGCGCCATCAGCGCCCGCGCGCGCTCCTCGTGCTCGGGCTTCAGGCGCCGGACCTGCGGGATGATCGTGTTGAACGCGCCGGTCATCACGGTCTGCAGGCCGGTGAGGTGGCCGCGCAGCGACCGCGCCAGCCGCGCGTCGACGAAGCCGATCCGCTCGCGCAGCGCGCGCACGTCGACCGCGCCCAGGCGCGCGCCGAGCACCTCGACGGTCCCCGACGACGGCTGCGACATCGCGGCGGCCAGGTGCATCAACGTGGTCTTGCCGGCGCCGTTGGGGCCGAGCACGACCCAGTGCTCGCCCGCGCGGACCTCCAGCGCCACGTCGTCCAGCAGGCGCAGCTCGCGCCCCAGCGCGGTCGACCAGCGCCGCACGGTCGCGCCACGCAGCGCGAGCGCGACCGGCGCCGCCGTGGTGCCGCTCAGCGCTTCACCTGCTGCGGGCAGGGCGAGGTCTTGCTGGGCTTCGGCGCGCCCGGCGGCTGGAGGCAGACGCCGACCGAGTAGAAGAGGAACTGGCTGCCCTTGACGCCCTTGTGGAAGGCCTTGGTGGTGTCGAACTGCAGCTTCCACTTGCCCAGCCGCGGCGCGTCGAAGGGGAACAGCCGCCGCTTGGCGGTCTTGACGATTCGCCCGCACTGGCCCGTGGCCCGGCCGAGCCGGACGGTCTCCTTGAGCTTGCCCTTCGGGTCGACGTAGTGGACGTAGACGTCCGGGTTGGTCGCGTTGAGCCCGAAGCCCGCGACCGAGAAGCGGACCTTCAGCTTCTGCGGGTCGCCGGTGGCCGGGGAGAAGTCGGCCTTCAGCTGCGTGATCGTGAACTTCGTGCTCACGCTCGTGGCCTCGGACGTCGCGGTGACCGTGAACTGGCGCTCCAGCTCGTCGGTGGCCAGCGCCGGCGGCTCGAAGGCGCCGCGGAACGCGCCGCCGGCGTCGATCGCGTGCGTGCCGCCGAGCAGCGTCTGGCCGTCGAGCGCGATGTCGTAGGCCGCCCCGGGCGTGAAGCCGTTGCCGCTGACCGTCACGTTGGTCTTCGCGGTCTGCAGGTAGCAGGTGCGGTCGGTCTGCACCGCGGCGCCGTGGGCGGCGGCCGGGACGAGCAGCGCGAGGGAGACGGGAAGGCCGGTGGCGAGACGTCGCATGAAGGTGCCAATCAGCTTAGGGGTGATCGGGGCTGTGACCCGCCGAACACCCAGATCGGGTAGAAGCTGCGCTATGCCGACGTTCATCATGCTCTCCACGCTCACGCCCGAGGGCGTCCAGACGGTCAAGAACAACCCGCAGCGGATCCGCGAGGTCAACTCCGAGGTCGAGCAGCTCGGCGCGACCGTCAAGGCGCAGTGGTCGGTCCTCGGACGCTTCGACTTCGTCTCGATCGTCGAGGCGCCGGACGAGTCCACGATGGCGCGCGTGTCGCTGGAGCTGGGGTCGCGCGGGACGGGCCGCTTCGAGACGCTGAGCGCGATCCCGATCGACGACTTCATCGCCAGCCTCTAGCGCCGAGGCCGCCCGCAACGTGAAAGTCCTCATCGTCGGCGGCGGCGGGCGCGAGCACGCGCTCGCCAACGCGCTCGCGCGCTCGCCCCAACGGCCGGAGCTGCTGGCCGCGCCCGGCAACCCCGGGATCGCGGCCGTCGCCCGGTGCTTCCCGGAGGTCAAGGCCGACGACGTCGACGGCCTGACGCGCCTGGCCGTCGACGAGGGCGTCGGGCTGGTCGTGATCGGCCCCGAGGCGCCGCTGGTCGCGGGCCTCGCCGACCGCTTGGAGCGGGCCGGCGTCCCGCACTTCGGCCCGTCCGCCGCGGCGGCGCGGCTGGAGGGCTCCAAGGCGTTCGCCAAGGAGGTCATGGCCTCCGCGGGCGTGCCGACCGCCAACTGGTCGGAGGTCGAGACGGTCGCGGGCGGCATGGAGGCGATCGACGGCCGCTACCCGACGGTCATCAAGTTCGACGGGCTGGCCGCGGGCAAGGGCGTCGTCGTCGCGCCCGACGAGGCGACCGCGCGCGCGGCGCTGACCGAGATGCTCGAGGCGCGCCGCTTCGGCGACGGCCCGGTCGTCGTCGAAGAGTTCCTGGAGGGCGAGGAGCTGTCGCTGTTCGCGATCTGCGACGGCGAGCGCGCGGTCCCGATGGTCCCCGCGCAGGACTACAAGCGGATCTTCGACGGCGACGAGGGCCCGAACACCGGCGGCATGGGCGCCTACTCGCCGGTCGTCGGCGCGCCCGACCCCGACGCGGTCGTCGCGGCGATCCACCAGCCGGTGGTCGACCTCCTGCGCGAGCGCGGCACGCCGTTCCACGGCGTCCTCTACGCCGGGCTGATGCTGACCGCCGACGGCCCGCAGGTCATCGAGTTCAACGTGCGCTTCGGCGACCCCGAGACCCAAGGCGTGCTCAAGCGGCTGACCAGCGACCTGCTGGAGACGCTGCTGGCGGCCACCCGACCCGGTGGCCTTGCCGCGAGCGACCCCATGACCTTCTCCGGCGACTGGGCGGTGACGCTCGTGCTCGCGTCGCGCGGCTACCCGGAGTCTTCGTCCAGTGGCGACGTGATCAGCGGCCTGGACGCCGTCCCCGCCGACGTCGAGGTCACCCACGCGGGCACCGCGCGGGACGACCACGGAGCGATCGTCACCGCCGGCGGGCGCGTCCTCAACGTGACCGCGCTGGGCGCCGACCCTGCGGCCGCGCGCGAACGCGCTTATGCTGCCGCCGACCTCATTCAGTTCGACGGACGGCAGCTGCGGCGCGACATCGCCCAGCGGGCCGTGGAGCGCGTGACCTCATGACCGATCAGCCCCAGCCCACCACCGCGGCCCCCGAGACCATGACCCAGCTCGAGGAGGCGGCCACGGAGACCGACGCCCCGCTCGTCGGCATCATCATGGGGTCGCAGTCCGACATGGACACCATGTCGGGCGCGGCCAAGGTCCTCGAGGAGCAGGGCATCCGCTCCGAGACCCGCGTGATGTCGGCCCACCGCGATCCCGAGACCGTCGCCGACTACTGCAAGAACGCGCGCCTGCGCGGGCTCAAGGTCATCATCGCCGGCGCCGGCCTCTCCGCTGCGCTGCCCGGCGTCGCCGCCGCACACACCGACCTGCCGGTCATCGGCGTGCCGCTGTCCTCGCGCCTGAGCGCCGCGGGCGGCCTCGACGCGCTGCTGTCGGTCGCCCAGATGCCGCCCGGCGTCCCGGTCGCCTGCGTCGGCCTCGACAACGCCAAGAACGCCGGACACCTGGCGCTGCGCATCCTGAGGGCGTAGGCGAGCCGCGCGCCTTAAGCTCTCGGGCGTGATCCCGCGCTACACCCGCCCCGAGATCGGGGCCGTCTGGACCGACGAGGCCAAGCTCGAGAGCTGGCGGCAGGTGGAGGTCGCCTGCGCCCTGGAGACGGAGGGGCCGACGCCGAGCGAGTTGGAGGCCATCTCGCTGGCGACCTTCACCGTCGAGGCGGTGCTGGAGCGCGAGAAGGTCACCGACCACGACGTCGCCGCGTTCGTCGACGTGCTCAGCGCGTCGGCGGGCGAGGCCGGGCGCTGGATCCACTACGGGCTGACGTCCTCCGACGTCCTCGACACCGCGCTCGGCGTCCAGCTGCGCAAGGCGGGCGACATCATCGTCAAGGGCGCGCGGGAGTTCCGCGATGCCTTGGTCGACCAGGCGCGCGCGCAGGTCGACACGGTCTGCGTCGGGCGCACGCACGGCGTCCACGCCGAGCCCACCACCTTCGGCGTCAAGCTCGCGGGCTTCGCCTTCGAGGCCGACCGCAACCTGAAGCGGTTGGAGCGCGCGTTCGACCAGGCCGCGGTCGGTGCGGTGTCGGGCGCGGTCGGGACGTACTCCGCGACGTCGCCGGACTTCGAGCGCCGCGTGCTGGACCGCCTGGGCCTGCGGGCCGAGCCGGTCTCCACGCAGGTCGTCGCGCGCGACCGCCACGCCGAGCTGCTGCAGGCGATCGCGCTGGCCGGCGCGGGCCTGGAGCGCTTCGCGACCGAGATCCGCCACCTCCAGCGCACCGAGGTCCGCGAGGTCGAGGAGCCGTTCCGCTCCGGCGCCCAGAAGGGCTCGTCGGCGATGCCGCACAAGCGCAACCCGATCGTCTCCGAGCGCGTGACCGGCCTGGCCCGCGTGCTGCGCGGCTACATGCAGGTCGGGGTGGAGGACGTCGCGCTGTGGCACGAGCGCGACATCTCGCACTCGGGCGCCGAGCGCGTCGTCCTGCCCGACGCGACGATCGCCTTGGACTACATGCAGGCCCTGGCCACCCGCCTGGCCCGCGGCATGGTCGTCCACGCCGACCGCATGCGCGAGAACCTCGACCTGACCTACGGCGCGCTGTTCTCCCAGCGCGTCCTGCTCGCGCTCGTCCAGGCCGGCCTGCAGCGCGACGACGCCTACCGGATCGCCCAGCGGACGGCCCAGCAGGCGTGGGACACGCGCACGCCGCTGCGCGAGATCCTCGAGGCGGAGCCGGCCGGAACCCACCCGCCCCTCGACCTCGACGCGATCTTCGACCTGGGGCACTACACCAAGCACGCCCACGAGATCGTGGCGCGGCTCGACGCGCTGGTCTAGGCCGCCACCAGCGCCTCCACGCCCTCGGCCGCCGCGGCGCTCGCGTTGGCCTCGCGGCTGCGCAGCGCGGCCGCGATCACCAGCACCGCCGTCGCCAGCAGGCCCGCGCCGACCGCGAAGGCCGTCGTGTAGCCGTGGACGAGGTCGCTCGCCGCGGTCCCGTGCGTCGCGCCGGTGGAGACCGTCGACAGCACGGCCAGGCCGAGCGCCCCGCCGATCTGCTGCGAGGTGTTGAACAGCCCGGACGCGAGGCCCTGGTCGGCGGCGTCGACACCGCCGGTGGCGATCAGCGTCAGCGGCACGAACGCGTTGCCGATGCCCAGCGCCAGCAGCGCGATCCCGGGCACGAAGCCCGCGAGGTAGCTGCTGTCGGGCGTCAGCATCGTCATCCACGCCAGGCCGAGCGTGCCGAGCGCGAAGCCGCCCAGCAACACGGCCTTGACGCCGAAGCGCGCGATCAACCGCTGCGAGATGACCGACCCGGCGATGATCCCGACGGTCATCGGGACGAACGCCGCGCCGGACTCCAGCGCGTTGTAGCCGTGGATCTGCTGGAAGTACAGCGAGCTGAAGTAGAAGAACGCGTTCATCCCGCCCATCAGCAGCAGCGTGGCCGCGTTGGCCGTGGCCAGCGTCCGCGTCCGGAAGATCGACAGCCGGACCAGCGGCGCCTTGACGCGCTGCTGGACCGCGCCGAACGCGGCGAGGATCCCGACCGAGGCGGCGCCGAGGCCGAGCGTCCGGGCGCTGCCCCAGCCGAAGTCCTGGGCCTTGACGATGGTGTAGGTCAACAGGACCAGGCCGCCGGTGACCAGCGCGGCGCCGAGCAGGTCGAAGCCGCCGTCGCGCCGCTCGGCCTTGGACTCGGGGACGAAGCGCAGCGCGAGCGCCAGCGCGACGAGGCCGACCGGGACGTTGATGAAGAACACCCACTCCCACGACAGCGCGTCGGTCAGCAGGCCGCCGAGCAGCAGGCCGACCGCTCCGCCGCCGCCGGAGATCGCCGCGAAGGCGCCCAGCGCCTTGGCGCGGTCCGGGCCCTCGGGGACCGTCGTGGTGATGATGCTCAACGCGGCGGGGGAGACGAGCGCGGCGCCGAGGCCCTGCAGGGCGCGGGCGGCCACGAGGAAGCCCGGGGAGGTCGCCAGGCCGTCGAGCAGCGAGGCGAAGGTGAACAGGCTGACGCCCGCCAGGAACAGCCGACGACGCCCGAAGAGGTCGCCGGCGCGGCCGCCCAGCAGCAGGAAGCCGCCGAAGACCAACATGTAGACGTTGACGACCCACTGGAGGTCGGAGGGCGAGAAGTTGAGGTCCTTCTGGATGGAGGGCAGCGCGACGTTCGTGATCGTCGCGTCGAGGATCACCATGAACTGCGCGAGGCAGACCACGACGACCGTCACGGCCCAGTGGCGTTGCGTGGAGGTGGAGTCGCTCATGAGGTGAGGAGGTGAGGAGGGGAGAGGGGTGTGGGGCGGTCTCGGAAGCAACCGGACCGCTCGGTCCGCATGAACGTAGCACAACCGGACCGGTCGGTTCGTTTTTTCGGACCGAGCGGTCCGGATCGGCGGACCGGGCGGTCCGGATTTCCGGACCCGGCGGTCCATTTCGGCCGCGAACCTTGGTACCGTCCACGGGGCGATGACGTCCTCGAACGCCCTGCCGATGCGCGCCGACGCGCGGCGCAACCTGGAGCGGATCCTCCAGGCCGCGCGCGAGGCGTTCGCCGAGGGCGGCCTCGACGTCGGGGTCGAGGAGATCGCCCGCCGCGCCGGCGTCGGCAAGGCGACGTTCTTCCGCCGCTTCCCGACCAAGGAGGCGCTGATCGCCGCGCTCTACGAGGACTTCGTCGTCGAGGTCGAGACCGCGATCGAGCAGGCGCTGGCCGAGAACCCCGACGACCCGCTCGGGCCGCTGCGCGCGTTCCTGGAGCACTCGATGCGCACGCAGGCCCACAACAAGGCGTTCTTCGAGGCGGTCGCCGCGCGCTACGTCCCGCCGGTCGAGATGACCGACCGCGTCATGGCCGGGGTCCAGCGCGTGATGGAGCCGGCCCGCGCGGCCGGGCTCCTGCGCCCGGGCATCGAGCCCGGCGACGTGTCGACCGCGACGAAGATGCTCGGCGCGGCGATCCGGCCGATGGAGGGCCTGCTGCTCTGCGAGCAGGCCTGGCCGCGCTACCTCGACCTCGTGCTCTCCGGCCTCACCGGCGAGACCCCGATGCCCGGCGTCGCCGCCGATCCCTGCACGATGGTCCGCGAGTTCTCCGCAAGGACCGCCTAGCCCGGTGTTCGCGGGGCGGCCCACGCCCCGCCCGCGCCGCGGCCTTCGGTACCTTGAGGCCGTGACCGCCGCTGCCGACCTCGACCTGCCGCTCGTCGCCAGCGGCAAGGTCCGCGAGATCTACGACCTGGGCGACCGCCTCCTGCTGGTCGCCTCCGACCGCATCTCCACGTACGACGTGGTGCACCCGAACGGGATCCCGGACAAGGGCAACGTCCTGACCGGCATCTCCGCGTTCTGGTTCAACAAGACGGGGCACATCGTCCCCAACCACTACATCTCGGCCACCGAGGGCGTCCCGGACGCCGTCCGCGGCCGCGCGATGGCCGTGCAGAAGCTGAAGATGCTGCCGGTCGAGTGCGTCGTGCGCGGGTACATCACCGGCTCGGGCTGGAAGGACTACCAGGCCACCGGCAAGGTCTCGGGCATCGAGCTGCCCCCGGGCCTGCGCGAGTCGGAGAAGCTGCCGACGCCGATCTTCACGCCGTCGACCAAGGCCGAGGTCGGCCACGACGAGGCCATCGACCTCACGCAGGCCGGCGAGATCCTCGGCGATCCCGAGCTGGCCGCGCGCCTGCGCGACGTGTCGATCGCGCTGTACTCCTACGCGGCCGACCTCGCCGCCGAGCGCGGCGTGATCCTCGCCGACACGAAGTTCGAGTTCGGCCTCAACGAGGCCGACGAGCTGATCCTCGGCGACGAGGCGCTGACGCCGGACTCCTCGCGCTACTGGCCGGTCGAGGGCTACGAGCCCGGCCACGGCCAGCCGTCCTTCGACAAGCAGTTCGTGCGGGACTGGGCGTCCTCGACCGGCTGGGACAAGACCCCGCCGGCGCCGGAGGTCCCCGCCGACGTCGCCGCGGGCACGCGCGAGAAGTACATCGAGGCCTACGAGTTGATCACCGGCGAGAAGTTCGCCGACTGGCTCGCGCGGACCGCCGCATGAGGGCCCGCGTCCTGATCCGCCCCAAGGCGGGCATCCTGGACCCGCAGGGCGTCGCCGTCGAGCGCGCCCTGCCGGCGCTCGGGTTCGCGGGCGTCGCCAACGTCCACGTCGGCCGGCTCGTGGAGCTGGACGTCGAGGACCAGAGCCAGCTCGACGACATCTGCCGCAAGCTGCTGGCCAACCCGCTGATCGAGGACTACGAGATCCAGGCGGTCGAGGCCGCCACCGCGTGAAGCTCGGCGTCATCACGTTCCCCGGCACCTGCGACGACGCCGACGCCCGCCTGGCGGTGTCGAAGGTCGCCGAGGCGGTGCCGCTGTGGCACGGCGACAGCGACCTCAAGGGCGTCGACGGCATCGTCGTCCCCGGCGGCTTCTCCTACGGCGACTACCTGCGCGCGGGCGCGATCGCGCGCTTCTCGCCGGTGATGGAGTCGGTCATCCGCTTCGCCCACGAGGGCGGCCCGGTGCTCGGCATCTGCAACGGCTTCCAGATCCTCTGCGAGGCCGGCCTGCTGCCCGGCGCGCTGCTGCCCAACAAGGACCTCCGCTTCGTCTTCCGCCAGGTCGACCTCGAGGTCCGCACGACCGCGACGCCGTTCACGTCGACCTGCACGGTCGGCGACCGGCTGTCGATCCCGGCCAAGCACATGACCGGCTGCTTCTTCGGCGAGGTGCCCGAGGAGCAGGTCGTGCTGCGCTACGCCGAGGGCCACAACTTCAACGGCGCGCAGGACGACATCGCGGGCGTCTGCAACGCCCAGGGCAACGTGATGGGGTTGATGCCGCATCCCGAGCACGCGATCGACGAGCTGGTCGGCGGGTCGGCCGACGGGCTGAAGCTCTTCGAGGGGATGGCCCGTGTCGCCGTCAACGCCTGATTCCGCGACCGTGCCCGGCGTCGAGCAGGCCGTCGCGCTGGGGCTCACGCGCGACGAGTACCGGATGGTGTGCGACGAGCTGGGCGGGCGCGAGCCCAACGAGGTCGAGCTGGCGATGTTCTCGCTGCTGTGGAGCGAGCACTGCGCCTACAAGCACTCCAAGAAGCTGCTGCGCACGCTGCCCACCGAGGGTCCGGCGGTCGTCATGGGGCCGGGCGAGAACGCCGGCGCCGTGGACGTCGGCGACGGCTGGGCGGTCGCGTTCAAGGTCGAGTCGCACAACCACCCGTCGGCGGTCGAGCCCTTCCAGGGCGCGGCGACCGGCGTCGGCGGCATCCTGCGCGACATCTTCGCGCTCGGCGCGCGGCCGATCGCGGTGCTCGACTCGCTGCGCTTCGGCGAGCCGGAGTCCGAGCGCTCGCGCTACCTGCTCGATCGCGCCGTGGCGGGCATCGGCCACTACGGCAACTCGATCGGCGTGCCGACGGTCGGCGGCGAGGTCGTCTTCGAGGCCCCATACGAGACCAACTGCCTGGTCAACGCGATGGCCATCGGGCTCGCCAAGCAGGCCGACATGGTGCGCTCCGCCGCGGCGGGCGTCGGCAACGTGCTGGTGCTGTTCGGCGCGTCCACCGGCCGCGACGGCATCGGCGGCGCGTCGGTGCTGGCCTCGACCGAGCTGGACGTCGAGGACGACAGCAAGCGCCCGTCGGTGCAGGTCGGCGACCCGTTCGAGGAGTCCAAGCTCCTGGAGTGCTCGCTGGAGCTGCTGGCCTCCGGCTTGTTGGTGTCCTTGCAGGACCTCGGCGCCGCCGGCCTCACCAGCGCGGCGAGCGAGATGGCCGCCAAGGGCGAGGTCGGCCTCGACCTCGACGTGTCGAAGGTCCCGCTGCGCGAGGCCGACATGGAGCCCTTCGAGATCATGGTGTCGGAGTCGCAGGAGCGCATGCTCTGCGTCTGCACGCCCGGCAACGTCGACGCGGTCCTGGCCCTCTGCGAGAAGTGGGAGGTCAACGGCACCGCGATCGGGACCGTGACCGAGGGCAACCGCTTCCGCGTGCTGCGCGGCGACGAGGTCGTCGGCGACATGCCGGTGTCCGGCCTGGTCGACGACGCGCCGCTGTACGACCTCGCGCCGGAGAAGCCCGCCGCGGCGCTGTACCCCGCGCCCGCGGCCAAGCTCGGCTTCGAGGCCGACGTCCGCGAGGCGCTGATCGCGCTGCTGTCGTCGCCGAACCTCGCGTCGCGCCGGCCGTTGTTCCAGCAGTACGACCCGGTCGTGCAGTCGCGCACGGTCCGCCGTCCGGAGGAGGCCGACGCGGCCGTCCTGTGGCTGCGGGACATGGGCGACGACGCCCCGGCGATCGCCACGTCGATCGACGGCAACGGCCGCCGCGTCGCCGCCGACCCCTACTGGGGCACGATCGGCAACGCGCTGGAGTGCGCGGCGAACCTCGCCGCCGTCGGCGCCCGGCCGCTGGGCACGACCAACAACCTCAACTTCGGCAACCCCGAGAAGCCGCACGTCGCCTGGCAGCTGACCGAGGCCGTCCGCGGCCTGGGCGACGCGTGCCGCGCGCTGGAGGCGCCGATCGTCGGCGGCAACGTCTCGTTGTACAACGAGAACGCCGACGGGCCGATCTACCCGACGCCGGTCGTCGGCATGGTCGGCCTGCTGCCCGACCCGGCGCGCGCCGGGCGGCTGGGCTTCGCCGACGAGGGCGACGCGATCGCGCTCGTGGGCTGGAACGCCGATCCGTCGCTGGACGCCTCCGAGCTGGCCAAGCTGCGCGGCGAGGCGCTGCCCGACGGGCTGCCGCCGGTGGACGTCGACCACGTCCGCGCCACGCTGGACGCGGTTCGCGACGCGGTCCGCGCCGGCGAGCTGAGCAGCGCGCACGACATCGCCGAGGGTGGCCTGCTGGTCGCCGTCGCCGAGGCCTGCCTGGCCGGCGGCGTCGGCGCGTCGCTGGACCTCGGCGACGTCACCGACGTCTGGACCTCGCTGTTCGGCGAGCACCCCGGCGGCTTCGTCGTCTCCGGGCCGCGCGACGTCCTGGAGCGCCTGGCGGGCCGGACGCCCGTCGAGATCCTGGGCACCGTCGGGGGCCGCCATCTGGAGATCGCGATCTCCGACCTCGGCGAGCGCTGGTCGCTGGCCGAGCTGCGCGAGGCGAACGCCGCGCTCGCGCCGCTGTTCCCGTAAGGACACCAAGAACGCAAGGGACCGCCTCCGCGCTCGTACATCCGCCGAATGGCGGGCGCGGAGACGGTATGTGTCTGCGCCGGTTCGTAAGGTGCGCGCCATGCGCGCTCGACCCTCGGCAGGGGCGCGGGGGCTGGGTCTGGCGCTCGCGGCTGTCCTGCCGATCCTCGCGGTTCCCACGACGGCCCCGGCGGCGGTGTCGCGCACGGCCGCGACCGCCAAGGCGCTGAAGGCCCTGGACGTCAGCGGCGATCGCGCGGCGGTGCGCGTCTTCGCGACGCGCGCGACGGTGCCGGCCCGCACGACGATCACGCAGTCGGCCGCGCGCGCGGGCGCCGCGACGACGACCGACCGCGACACCGGCGTGCGCACCGCGCCCGCGGCGCGCGTCGCGCGCACGCCCGCCGAGCCGGTCTGGCTGTTCTACGCCGACCGCGGGCCGTTCCAGGCCTTCGAGCATCCCGGGCGGATCGCGCTGGTCGGCGCGCGCACCGGGCGCGTGACGCTCACCGCGACGCTGCGCTGGGTCCCGCTCGTCGGCGGCCGGCTGCCGGAGTTCTTCCGCGGCCCCGACGCCTACGAGGGCAAGCGCTTCCTGGTCTACGACCGGCCGTGGCCCGCGACGCCCAGCGCCGCCGCCGTGCGCCGCGCCGACGCCGCCGACGCCGCCGAGGCCGACCGCCGCGCCGCCGCCGCGCTGGCCGCGCAGCACGCCTGCGCGCTGCGCGTCTCGGACACGCTGGGCGACTTCTATGACTTCGGCCGCGTCGATCGCACGCGCGCGCAGCTCGGCCTGTTCCTCAAGCGCCTCTCGACGCTGGCGCCCGGCTTCCTCACCGAGCGCTACGTCGCGCACGACGGCACCACGCCGTCGGCCGCCGCGCAGCGCCTGATCGACCGCGGCGGCTGCCGCGACCTCCTGCTCTACGCCGCGGGCGGCGCCGCGCGCACCGGCGCGCCGGGCGTCGTCGTCGGCGTGCGCGCCGCGGCCGGCGGGCGGATCGCCTGGCAGACGCTGACCGCCGCCGACCTCGCGCGGCTCGTCAAGGCCAACCCGTCGGTGCGCTTCTCGCTGATCTTCGACGCGCCCTACACCGGGCGGATGGCCGCGGTCCTGCGCGGCGAGCCCAACGTCTCGGCGCTGCTGACCTCGGGCGGCCCGGACGAGCCGAGCTTCCGCTACCTGCCCGCGGTCACCGGCGCGGCGGGCGTCGTGCAGAACCCGGGCAACCCCCAGCACCTGCTCGAGTTCACCAACACCTTGATCGGCGGCCTCGGCCGCTTCGTGTCCGACGCCGCCGAGGTCGACCACGCCGTCGCCCAGCCGTCGGCCTCGTTCCTGGGGTGGATGCTCGGCCGGGCGGTCGGCCTCGCCGCGCCGCCGTTCGACCCGCTGCTGACCACGCCGATCGAGGTCCTGCCGGCCACGACCGCGCCGCCCGCGCCCGCGCCCGCCGCCCCCGCGCCGCCGGCCACGACGCCGACGCCGACCCCGGAACCGCCGGCGCCCCCGGTCAACCACGCGCCGATCGCCGTGGACGCCGCGCACGCCACCGACGAGGACACGCCGGTCTCGTTCACGCTGGAGGGCTCCGACCCCGACGGCGACCCGCTGACGTTCGCGGTCACCGCGCCGCCCGCCCACGGGACGGTCACCGCCGCCGGCCCCCGCGTCACCTACACGCCCGCGCCCGACTTCAACGGCACCGACCGGTTCACCTACACGATCTCCGACGGCCGCGGCGGCACCGCGACCGGGACCGTCGTCCTGACGGTCGCGCCGGTCAACGACGCGCCGGTCCTCGTCGCGAGCGCGGGCTCGGCGACGTTCACCGAGGACGGCCCGGCCGTCGCGGTCGACCCCGGTGTCACCGTCGGCGACGTCGACTCCGCGACGCTGGCGAGCGCGACCGTCGCGATCTCCGACGGCCTCGACGCCGCCCACGACGCGCTCGCGTTCTCCGACACGGCGTCGATCGCCGGCGACTACGACGCGGCCACCGGCGTGCTGACGCTCACCGGCGTCGCGCCCGCCGCCGACTACGAGACCGCGCTGCGCGCCGTCACCTTCACGACGACCGGCGACGACCCGTCGACCGCGCCGCGCACGCTCACGCTGCGCGCCGACGACGGCGCCGCCGAGCACCACCTCAGCGCCCCGGCCACACGCGCGCTGACGGTCGTCGCCGTCAACGACCCGCCGGTCCTGTCCTCCAGCGCGACCGGCGCCGTCGCCTACACCGAGGACGGCCCGCCGGCCACGATCGACCCCACCATCTCGATCGCCGACCCCGACTCGGCGCAGCTCGTGGGCGCGGCGATCTCGATCACCGCCGGCCACGAGGCCGACGACCGCCTGCGCTTCACCGACACCGCCCACATCTCCGGCACCTACGACGCGGCCGCCGGCATCCTGCGGCTCGACGGCTTCGCCACGCTCGCCGAGTACCGCGACGCGCTGCGCTCCGTCGCCTACGAGACGGTCTCCGACGTGCCGAGCACCGCCACGCGCACGATCGGCTTCCGCGTCGACGACGGCGCGATCGCCGACCATCTCTCCAACGTCGTCACCCGCGACGTCACGGTCGCCGCCCACGACGACGGGCCGCGGATCGCGACGTCGCCCGGCTCGGCCACGTTCTCCGAGGGCGGCGCGGCCGTCGCCGTCGACCCCGCCCTCACCGTCATGGACCCCGAGGGCGACGACCTCACCAAGGCCACGGTGACGATCGGCGCCGACGACCTGCGGGCCGGCGACGACCAGCTGTCGTTCACGCCCCAGAGCGGGATCATCGGCACCTACGTCCCGTCGAGCGGCGTGCTGACGCTGACCGGCACCGCCACCGCGGCGCAGTACCAGGCCGCGCTGCGCTCGGTGACGTTCGTCAGCGTGAGCAGCTCGCCCGGCACCGCGCGCACGATCGCCTTCAACGCCACCGACGACGGCGGCGCGACCGGCCCGGACGCCACCCGCGCGATCGCCATCGACCAGGTCAACGACGCGCCGGTCCTCGACGTCGGCTCCGGCAGCACGGCCTTCACCGAGGGCGACGACCCCGGCCCGGCCGTCGCGCCCGCGCTGACGGTCTCCGACGCCGACTCGCCGACGCTGGCCGGCGCGACGGTCACGATCACGACCAACCGCGACGCCGCGACCGACGTCCTGGACTTCGCCGACACCGCGACCATCGCCGGCACCTTCGACGCGGCCACCGGCACGCTGGAGCTGACCGGCGTCGACACGCTCGCCCACTACCAGGCCGCCCTGCGGTCGGTGCGCTTCCGCGCCACCGGCGACAACCCCGACGGCGCCACGCGCACGGTCTCGTTCGTGGCCGACGACGGCGAGGCCATCAACCACCTCAGCACGGCGGTCACGCGCGCCGTCACGGTCACGCCGATCAACGACGCGCCGACGATCACGACCGGCGCGACCCACGCGGCCTACACCGAGCGCGGCACGGCGGCCACGGTCGACGCCGCCGTCACGGTCACCGACCCGGACTCCACGAGCCTGCTCGGCGCGACCGTGTCGATCGCCGCCGGCTTCGCGTCCGGCGACACGCTGTCGTTCACCAACGGCTCCGGCATCACCGGCTCCTACAACACCGGCACCGGCCTCCTGACGCTGACCGGCACCGCCACCCTCGCGCGGTACCAGGCCGCGCTGCGCTCGATCACCTACAGCTCGACCAGCCACGACCCGGGCACGAGCCGCACGATCGGCTTCCGGGCCACCGACGCCGAGGGCGCCACCAGCGCCACCGCCACCCAGACCGTCGACATCACGCCGGTGGCCGACGCGCCGGTGGTGACGACCAGCGGCGGCTCCGCCGCGTTCCGCGCCGGCCAGTCGGGCACGACGACGGTCGACGGCGGCCTGACGGTCACCGACGCCGACAGCGCCGACCAGGCCGGCGCCACGATCAGGATCACCTCGGGCTACGCCGCCTCCGAGGACGTCCTGCGCTTCACCGACGCCAACGGGATCGCGGGCACCTGGGACGCGGCCACCGGCACGCTCACGCTGGCCGGCAGCGCGACGACCGCGCGGTACCAGGCGGCGCTGCGCTCGATCACCTACGACAACACGGCGACGATCCCGGACACCGCCGACCGCGTGGTCACGTTCACGGTCAGCGACACGTCGGGCACCGCCTCCGCCGAGGCGACGCGGACCGTCGCCGTCAGCGTCAACCAGGCGCCGGTCGTCGGGCCGGCCGGGTCGACGACCTTCCAGGAGACCCCGCTCGCCCCCGCCCCGAGCGACGCCGTCGCGATCGCCGCCGACCTGGACGTCACCGACGCCGACAGCGCCAACCTGGTCGGCGCGACCGTCACGCTCGCCACGCCCCGCGCCGAGGACGTGCTGGCGTTCGTCGACACCCCCAACATCACCGGCACCTACGACGCGGCCGCCGGCGTGCTGACGCTCACCGGGACCGACACGGTGGCCAACTACCAGGCGGCGCTGCGCGCGGTCACCTACCGCGACACCAGCGACGACCCCGACACGACCGACCGCATCGCGACGTTCGTGGTCGACGACGGCGAGGGCGTGCGGAACCTGAGCGCCCCGCTGGACCGGACGATCCAGATCGTGGCCGTCGACGACCCGCCGGTCGCGGGCAGCCCGAGCTTCGCCGGCAGCTCGCGCGCCGTCGGCAACACGACGCTGCTCGTGCACGACCCCGCCAACGGCGCCGCGCCGGCGGTCACCGGCCCGCGCAAGCAGGTCAGCGGGAACCTGCTGGCGACCGCGACCGACCCCGACTCCACCGACCTGACGGTCGTGCCCGCGACCGCGAAGGCGACGACGCACGGCGGCACGGTCGACCTGTACGCCAACGGCGACTTCGCGCTCCACCCGGCCGCCGGCTACACCGGCGACGAGACGTTCGCCTACACCGTCGACGACGGCGACGGCAAGACCGGCAGCGGTACCGCGACCGTCAACGTCCAGGACCCGGTCTGGTACGTCGACGCCAACGCGGCCGCGGGCGGCGACGGCCGCTCCGACCACCCGCTCAACGCGCTGACCGCGCTGAACGGCGCGGGCGGCAGCGGCGACTCCGACGCGGCCAACGACACCATCTTCCTGTACCCGGGCACCTACGACGGCGGCCTGCGGCTGGAGAACGGCCAGCAGCTGGTCAGCCAACGCGCCGGGCTGGCCGTCGGCGACGGCGGCTCGGGGAGCGTCACCCTCGTGCCCTCCGCGCCCGCCGGCGTGGGCTCCACGGTGGCGGGCGGCCTGACGCTCGCCACGTCCAACCGGCTCGACGGCGTCGACCTCGGCTCCACCGCCGGCACCGGCGCGGCCTACGCGCTGACCGGCACCTCGGTCGGGACGCTCACGATGAACCCGACGACCTCGGCGACGATCGACAACCCGGCCGGCGGCGCGATCAGCATCGGCGGCACGGGCAACGTCCTCGGCGTCGCGCTCGCCACGCTGTCCTCCTCCGGCTCCACCGGCCGCGGCGTGTGGATCACCGGCGCGAAGGGGACCCTGACCGCCGCCGCCGGCACGATCGCCGGCGCGACCGCCGCCGACGTCCAGCTCACCGACGACGACGGCCTCACCGCCACGCTCGGCACGACGATCAGCGACACGGCCGGCACGCTCGTCGACGTCGCCGACCAGAACGCCGGCACGGTCACGTTCGCCGGCCCGATCTCCGGCACGACCACGGGCGCCGCCGTCTCGCTGTCGGCCAACGCCGGCGCGACGCTCGCGTTCACCGGCGGCGTGGACGTCACCGCCACCGGCGCCACCCCGGCGCTGTCGGCCACGGGCGGCGGGGTGCTGACGGTCACGGGCGCGTCCAACCGGCTGACCGGCGCCGCCGGCGGCGCGCTCGCGGTCCGCAACACGACGATCGGCAGCGCCGGGCTGACCTTCCAGAAGCTCGCCGCGTCCGGCGCGGCCAACGCGGTCGTGCTCGACACGACCGGCTCGACCGGCGGCCTGACGGTCACCGGCACCGGCGTCCCCAACTCGGGCGGCACGATCCAGGGCGCGTCCGGCGCGGGCGTCCTGCTCAACGCGGTCGGCGCCCCGGTCAGCCTCACCGACATGAAGATCGACGGCGGCGGCGACGACGGCCTGCGCGCGACGAACGTCACCGGCGGCCTGACCCTCGCCACCGACGCCTTCACCAACAACGGCAACGCCACCGGCGAGCGCGGCCTGGACCTCACGGGCGTCACCGGCACGATCGCGCTGACGAACCCGACGATCAGCGGCAACGCCGAGGACGGGCTGCGCCTCGTCAACGGCTCCGGCACCGCGGCGCTCTCGATCGCCGGCGGCACGATCAGCGACCAGTCGGCGGTCGGCACGGGCAACGACGGCGTGCAGGTCGTCGGCACCGGCTCGGGCTCGCAGTCGGTGACGATCGGCGGCGGCACGACGTTCTCCAACAACCGCGGCGACCACGTGCAGGTCTTGACCGACACGGGCTCGACCGCCACGCAGACGATCTCGATCAGCGGTACGTCCATGACCTCGCCCGCCGGTGGCATCCTCGGGGGCGGCATCACGATCTCCCCGGCCGGCAGCGGCGCCATCACCTCGACCATCACCAACAACACGATCACCGGCGCGATGGCCGGCGCGATCGTCAACACGATCGCCGGCGGCTCGTCCACGCTGCGGTCGACGATCACCAACAACACGACGACGTCGCCCGGCGCCGACGGCGTCCAGCTCTACGCGCGCGCCGCCGGGACGCTGACCGCGCTGGTCAGCGGCAACGTCCTGCGCACCTACGACTTCGCGGGCGTCGAGATCCAGCAGGGCGACGGCAACGGCGCCGTCAACGCCACCGTCAAGGCCAACACGATCACGGCGCCGGCCGTCGACGCGGTCGCCGGGATCTACGCCGAGGTCGGCACGACGACGGGCGACAGCGGCACGTCGTGCCTGGACGTCGGCGACACGACCGCCGCGCTGGCCAACAGGCTCGGCGGCAGCCTCGCGGCGGACGGCATCTCCGACCTCTACCTCGCGCAGCGGGAGAGCACCACGGCGCAGCTGCCCGGCTATGCCGGCGGCGCGGTGCCGGCGTACCTCGTCGCCCGCAACAACGGCAACAGCACGCCGACGGCGAAGGCCGTCGGGACCTTCACCGCGGGCCCCGCGTCCTGCCCGCAGCCCTAGGAGAACGACGATGGCCCAACCCTTCCTGGGCGAGCTCCGGCTCATGTCCTTCAACTTCCCGCCCAAGGGCTGGGCGCTGTGCAACGGCGCGGCCCTGGCCATCAACCAGAACCAGGCGCTGTTCTCGCTGCTGGGCACCATGTACGGCGGCAACGGGCAGACGACGTTCATGCTGCCCGACCTGCGCGGCCGCGTCCCGGTCCACGCCGGCAACGGCTGGAGCCAGGGGACGTTCGCCGGCACGGACGCCCACACGCTGAACGTCAGCGAGCTGCCCGCTCACGGGCACGCGCTGCAGCTGTCCGCGTCCGACGCCGACAGCACCGTCCCGACCGGTCACGTGCTCGCCGCGACCAACAACGGCTACGCGCCCGGCAGCCAGAACCGGACGACGCTGGTGGCCGGGACCGTCGCGGCCAGCGGCAGCGGCCAGGCCCACGAGAACCGGCCCCCGTTCCTGACGCTGAGCTGGTGCATCGCCACCCTCGGCATCTACCCCTCGGTGAACTGACATGGCCACGCCCTACGTCGGCGAGATCCGCATCTTCGCCGGCACCTTCGCCCCGCTCAACTGGGCGTTCTGCGACGGTCAGCTCCTGCCGATCAGCGAGAACGAGACGCTCTACCAGCTGATCGGCACCACCTACGGCGGCGACGGCGACCAGACCTTCGCGCTGCCCGACCTGCGCGGCCGGGCGCCCAAGCACCAGGGCACCGGCTCCGGGGGCAGCAACACCTACACCATGGGTCAGTCCGGCGGGGCCGAGTGGGTCACGCTGAACGTCGGGCAGATCCCCAACCACCGGCATCTGCTCCTGGCCACCACCGGCTCGGGCACGACCGCGGACCCAGCGGGCAACATCCTCGCCTCGAGCCCGTCGACGTCGACCTACGTCGACGGCGTCACGCCGGGCGACGCGCTTGCCGCGGCGTCGGTCGGCGCGCGCGGCGGCAACCTGCCCCACGACAACCTGATGCCGTACCTGGCCGTCAACTACATCATCAGCCTCTACGGCATCTTCCCCTCCCAGACCTGAGCCATGGCCGATCCATTCGTCGCCGAGATCCGCGTCGTCGCCTTCACCTTCGCCCCCAAGGGGTGGGCGACGTGCGACGGCCAGATCCTCCCGCTGTCCCAGAACACCGCCCTGTTCTCGCTGCTGGGCACGACCTACGGCGGCGACGGCAGGTCGAACTTCGCGCTGCCCGACCTCGAGGGGCGCACCGCGATCCACCGGGGCCAGGGGCCGGGGCTCGACGACTACTGGCAGGGCAGCAGCGGCGGCAGCGAGACCGTGACGCTGCTGGAGAGCGAGATGCCCCAGCACGGCCACGCGCTGCAGGCCGACGGCACCGACGTCGCCAACCAGACCGCGGCGACCTCGACGCGCGCGCTGGCGCGGTCGCGGCCGGGCAAGCGCTACCAGACCGACGTCAACGCGAACCTCGTCGCCGGCGATCCCGAGAGCGTGTACCCGACCGGCAGCAACGCGCCCCACGACAACCTGCCGCCGATGCTGGTGTTGAAGTACGTCATCGCCCTGCAGGGGAGCTTCCCGCAGCGCCCGTGACCGCCGCGACGATCACCCTGCGCCCGGCGGGCGACGACGACACCGCGTTCTTCGCGGCGCTCTACGCGAGCACGCGCGAGGAGGAGCTCGCGCCGACGCCGATGACGCGCGAGCAGAAGGACGCGTTCCTGGCCCAGCAGTTCGCGGCGCAGACCGCGCACTACGCGCGGTCGCGCGCGGGCGCGGCGTTCGACGTGGTGCTGGTCGACGGCGAGCGCGCCGGGCGGCTGATCGTCGACGAGCAGGGCGACGGCGAGATCGGGATCGTCGACATCTCGCTGCTGCCCGCCCACCGCGGGCACGGCGTCGGGACGCGGCTGCTGGCGCCGATCCTGGAGCGCGCGGAGGCGCTCGGGCGCCCGGTCGGCATCCACGTCGAGCGCTTCAACCCGGCGCGGCGGCTCTACGAGCGGCTCGGGTTCGCGGTCGTCGACGGCGACGGCGTGTACGACAAGATGGTGTGGTCGCCGTCCGGCGCCGCCCGCGATCAGCCGAAGACGGCCTCGTAGCGCGTGCCCGCCGCGTCCCGCCCCACCGGCACCAGGAAGAGCTCCAGCGGCCCGAGCGCGTCGTGCTCCAGGCGCTGGATGCGCTGGGCCAGGACCGGCTCCACCGGGCCGCGGAACAGCAGCGAGAACGGCGTGCGCCGGCCCTCGGCGTCGGTCGGCGGCGCGTCGGCGGGGTGGGCGGTGGCCTCGATCAGCTCCAGGTCGAGGCGCAGCTCGGCGTCCACCAAGATGTACGTGTCGCCGAGCGTGGGGGCGAAGGAGGCGACGGTCAGCCGATCGAGCATCGGGGGCCGATTATGACCGAGATCACCCGCCGCTCCCTGCTGCGCACCGGCGCGACCGCCACGGCCGTCGCGATGGTCGGCGTGCGCCCGTGGGACGCCGCGACGGCGTCGGCCGCCGCCGTGCCGGTCGGCCCGCTGCGCCGCTCGGACTACGCCGGGCTGACCGCGACCGACTTCGCCGTCGTCGACGGCCCGGCGGGCGCGCGCCTGACGCTGGCGTCGGTCTCCGACGTCGCGGGCGCCGCGCACAGCGTCGCGCTGCGCGGCAGCGAGGATGCGTTCGTGTTGGCCTTCTCGGGCGACGCGGGCCTGGACTCCGGCATCCACACGCTCGAGCACGCGCGGCTCGGGCGCTTCGAGCTGTTCGTCTCGCCGGTCGGCGCCCAGGCCCAGCGCGGCTACGAGGCGGTCATCGACCGCTCGGTCGGCGCGCCGCCCTCGCCGCCGCGCGGGCCGGAGCCGACGACCTCCGAGCCCGCGCGCGACGAGCCGACGGCCGCCGCCGCACGGGCCCTGGCGCCCGCGGCCGCCGCGACCGCCGGCACGAGCGACGGGGTGCCCGCGGGCGTGCCCGCCGCCGGCACGCCGTCGTCGCCCAAGCGCGCGGTCGCCCCGCTGCGCTCGCCCCAGGTCCTGCGCAAGGCCACCGTCCGCCGCCGCGGCCGCGGCGCCCGCGTCGACCTCGCGCTGCTGCCCGCCGTGCACGCCAAGACCGTCCGCGTCGCCCTGGCGCGCGGCGGCAGGACCGTCGCCCGCGCCACGCACGCCGTGCGCGACCGGCGCGCCGCCGTCGTCCTGCGGACCGCGAGCCACCTCCCGGCCGGGCGCTACACGCTGAGCGTCACCGCCGTGACGGCCGCCGGCGAGGCGACGACGCAGCGCCTGCGGATCACCGTGCGCTGAGCGCCTGACGGGCCATCGCGCCCGAGTGGGTACGCCGTCAGACGTGCGATCCGCGGAGATCCTCGTCGGCCTGCTCGGGGCCGTCACCGTCCTGGCCGGCACGGCGCGACGGATCGGCCTCCCGTCGCCGATCGTGCTCGTCGTCTGCGGCGTGCTCGTGGCGCTGGTCCCCGGGCTGCCGTCGGTGCGCCTGGACCCGAACCTGATCTTCTTCATCTTCCTGCCGCCGCTGGTCTACGGCGCGGGCTTCAACTCCAGCGCGCGCGACCTGCGCGCGCAGGCGCGGAGGATCGGCGTGCTGGCGATCGGGCTGGTCGCCGCGACGACGGTCGCGGTCGCGGTGGCCATGAAGATCGTCGTGCCGGGCTTCGGCTGGCCGGAGGCGTTCGTGCTCGGCGCGATCCTCGCGCCGACCGACCCGGTCGCGGCCACCGCGATCATGAACCGCCTGCGGGTCGACCCGCGCCTGAACGCGATCCTCGAGGGCGAGTCGCTGGTCAACGACGGCACCGGCCTCGTGCTCTACCGCCTGGCGGTCGCGACGACGGTCTCGGGCACGTTCAGCCTGCTGGACGGCGCGTGGCAGCTCGTGGCCACCGGCGTCGGCGGCGTCGCGCTCGGCCTGGCGGTCGGCTGGCTGATCAACCTGCTGCGCGGCCGCGTGGACGACGCGCCGATCGAGATCACGCTGTCGCTGTTCACGCCGTACGCGGCCTACATCGCCGCGGAGGCGGCCGACGTGTCCGGGATCCTCGCCGCGGTCGCCGCGGGCCTCTACCTCGGCTCGCGCCGCGACGGGCTGTTCAGCGCGACCGCGCGCATCGAGGCCCAGGGCTTCTGGAACGCGTTGATGTTCATCTTGGAATCGACGCTGTTCCTGCTGATGGGGTTGCAGTTCCGCGACGTCGCCGACGGCATCGAGAAGCTCGACCCGGGGCGCGTGACGCTCACGGTGCTCGTCACGCTGGCCGTCGTGCTCGGGCTGCGGGTCGTCTGGATGTTCTCGGTCGGCCCGCTGCTGCGCCGGGCGATCCCGGGCGAGCCGCGCGAGGAGCCGCCGGAGCTCAGCCAGGGCGAGCGCCTGGTCGCCGGCTGGTCGGGCATGCGCGGCGCGGTCTCGCTGGCCGCCGCGCTGGCGATCCCCGCGGCCGTCGACGGCGGCGGGCCGTTCCCGCAGCGCTCGCTGATCATCTTCACGGTCTTCTGCGTGATCGTCGTCGGCCTGCTGCTGCAGGGGCTGACGCTGCCGCTGCTGATCACCCGGACCGGCATCGGGCGCGACGAGGCCGACGACGCCGCCGACGAGGCCCGCGCCCGCGCGGCCGCGGCGACCGCCGCGCTGGAGCGGCTGGACGAGATGCGCGAGGAGGCCGACGGCGACGACCGCGCGACCGAGCACCTGCGCGAGCTCTACGAGGCGCGGCTGGGCCACGCCAGCGCGCCGCAGGACGCCAGCGGCGACCAGGATCGCGAGCACGTCGAGGCCTTCCAGCGCCTGCGCGAGGAGCTCCTGCGCTCCGAGCGGGCGGCGCTGCACGAGCTCCACGCGCGCGGCGAGATCTCGGAGGATGCGCTGAGAACGGTCGAGCGCGACCTGGACCTGCAGGAGGCGCGGCTGGACTAGCGCCGCGATCGCCGCGCCCGTTGCTACCCTCCGGCGTGCCGCCGTCGTCCTCGCCCGCGCCCTTTCCTGGGACGGGGCGGTCCTCATGACCGAGCTGAACACCCCTCTCGACGAGCGCGACGGCCCGCGCGACGAGTGCGGCGTCTTCGGGATCTACGCCCCCGAGCACGACGTCTCCCGCCTCGCCTACTTCGCGCTGTACGCGCTCCAGCACCGTGGGCAGGAGTCCGCGGGGATCGCCGCGGCCGACCGCGGCGGCTACATCATCACGCAGCGCGCGCTGGGCCTGGTCAACCAGGTCTTCAAGGAGCACGACCTCCGTGCCCTGGCGGGCGACCTGGCCATCGGCCACGTCCGCTACTCGACGACCGGCTCCAACGAGTGGGAGAACTCGCAGCCCGTGCACCGCAGCGCGGGCAGCGGCGGCAACCGCGAGCTGGCGCTGGCCCACAACGGCAACCTCATCAACGCCGTCGAGCTGCACGCCGAGCTGCGCGCCCAGGGCGTCCAGTTCAGCTCCACCTCGGACTCGGAGATCATCGCCGCGATGATCTCGACGAACCCGGCCGAGAAGCTCGAGGACGCGGTCGCCGCCGTCCTGCCGCGGCTGAAGGGCGCGTTCTCCACGGTCGTCATGACCAAGGACAAGGTCGTGGCCTTCCGCGACCCGGCCGGGCTGCGACCGCTGGCGCTGGGCCAGCTCGACGACCGCTTCGTCGTGGCGTCGGAGTCCTGCGCGTTCGACATCATCGGCGCGAAGTACCTGCGCGACGTGGCGCCGGGCGAGATGGTCACGCTCAGCGAGCGCGGGTTGTCCACCAAGATGGTCGTCGAGGGCGAGCGCGAGGCGTTCTGCGTCTTCGAGTACATCTACTTCGCGCGGCCCGACTCGCGCATGAACGGCCAGCTGCTGCAGGCCGCGCGCGGGCGCATGGGGGAGATCCTGGCGCGCGAGGCGCCGGCGCCGAGCGCCGACCTCGTCATCGCGGTGCCGGACTCCGGCAACCCGGCCGCCCGCGGCTTCGCCCGGGTGGCGGGCCTGCCGCAGGACGACGGGCTGATCAAGAACCGTTACGTCGCGCGCACGTTCATCCAGCCGGGCCAGGAGCTGCGCAAGCACGGCCTGCGGATGAAGTTCAACCCGCTGCCGGAGATCGTCGGCGGCAAGCGCCTCGTCGTCGTGGACGACTCGATCGTCCGCGGCAACACCACGCGCCAGATCGTGCAGATGCTCCGGGACGCCGGCGCGCTGGAGGTCCACATGCGGATCTCGGCGCCGCCGATCAAGCACCCCTGCTACTACGGCATCGACATGTCCAAGCGCGAGGAGATGATCGCGCACGAGCGGACGCCCGAGCAGGTCGCCGCCGAGCTGGGCGTCGACTCGCTGGCCTACCTCTCGCTGGACGGCGTCTACGAGGCGGTCAACGGCGACCGCGGCCGCCACTGCGACGCCTGCTTCTCCGGCGAGTACCCGCTGCCGGGCACCGAGCACGGGCAGTCCAAGGACGCGTTCGAGCTGCCGCTGGTGTCGACGCGCGCCTAACCGCGCGCGCCGACGTGTCCGACATCGTGGGGTAGGCGTCCTTGCCGCCACGGGCGGCGGGCGCCACGATGGTGCGCGATGCGCGTCGTCGTCCTCGCCCTCCCCAACGCCCAGTCGCTCGACGTCGTCGGCCCGCTGGAGGTCTTCGACACCGCGGCGCGGGTCGTCGCGGCGCGCGGCGGCGAGCGTCCGTACGAGGTCGCGATCGTCGCCCCCGGCGGCGGCTTCGTGCGCTCCTCCTCCGGGTTGGCGCTCGGCGCCGACCCGCTGCCGCGCGGCGCGGTCGACACGATCGTCGTCGCGGGCGGCGCGGGCGTGCGCCACGCCGGCGGCGACGATCCCGGCATCGCCTGGCTGCGGCGCGCCGCCCCGCGCGCCCGGCGGGTGACGTCGGTCTGCACGGGCGCGTTCGCGCTGGCGGCCGCCGGGCTGCTGGACGGGCGCAGCGCGACGACGCACTGGGCCTACCGCGCGGCGCTGGCGCGCGACTTCCCCGCGGTCCGCGTCGATCCCGACGACCCGATCTACGTGCGCGACGGCGGCGTCTGGACCTCGGCGGGCGTGACCGCCGGGATGGACCTCGCGCTGGCGCTGGTCGAGGACGACCTGGGCTCCGAGGTCGCGCTGGAGGTCGCCCGCTGGTTGGTGGTGTTCTTGAAGCGGCCGGGCGGCCAGGCGCAGTTCAGCGCCGGGCTGGCCGCGCAGACGGCCGTCGCCGCGGCGGCCGCCGGGCGCGAGCCGCTGCGCGAGCTGGGCGCGTGGATGAACGACCACTTGAGCGCGGACCTCTCGGTCGGCGCGCTGGCCGCGCGGGCGTGCCTGAGCGAGCGGCAGTTCACGCGCGCGTGGCGCGCCGAGACCGGCCAGACGCCGGCGGCCTACGTGGAGACGCTGCGCGTCGAGCGGGCGCGGGCGCTGCTGGAGGACGGCGTCGCGGTCGACACCGCCGCGCGCGAGAGCGGCTTCGCGAGCGCCGAGGTGCTGCGGCGCGTGTTCCACCGGCGGCTCGGCGTCGCGCCGTCGGCCTACAGGGAGCGGTTCAGCCGAGCCGCGTGACCAGGAAGGACACCATGTTGGACATCGTCATCCCCATCTACGACGACTTCACCGCGCTGGACGCGATCGGGCCCTACGAGGTGCTCTCGCGCGTCGGCGGACGGGTGCGCTTCGTGGCGCCGTCGGCCGGACCCGTGCGGACCGACAACGGCATGTTGTCCGTGAACGCCGAAGCCGCTCTGAGCGACGTGGCCTCCGCCGACGTCCTGGTCGTCCCGGGCGGCGTGGGCACGCGCCCGCTGACCGAGGACCCGATGTGGCTCGACTGGCTGCGGGCGATCGACGCGACGACGACCTGGACGACCTCGGTCTGCACCGGCTCGCTGCTGCTCGGCGCGGCCGGGCTGTTGGAGGGGTTGCGGGCGACGTCGCACTGGCTGGAGCTCGAGACGCTGCGCCAGTACGGGGCCGAGCCGACCGGCGAGCGCGTCGTCGAGCAGGGCAAGGTCATCACCGCGGCCGGCGTCTCGGCGGGCATCGACATGGCGCTGACGCTCGCGGCGCGGATGATCGGGGAGGACGGCGCCAAGGCGATCCAGCTGGGCATCGAGTACGACCCGCAGCCGCCGTTCGACGCCGGCTCGGTCGAGAAGGCCGACCCGAAGCTCGTCGAGCTGATCCGCGCCGCGGTCGGCGCGCGCGAGGCGGCGTCGCGGGAGCGCTCGGCGCCCGCCGCCGCCGCGGGCACGGGCGCCGCGTAGGCGCCGCGCGGTTCGTCACGGCGGCGCGCGGTTCCGGAGGGGATCCGGCCACGGCCGAACGATTGCCTCCGGAGCCGTCGCTATGGTCCGACGCCCGCATGGATCCGCGCGCCGCCCTCCACCAGCACTTCGGCTTCGCCGACTTCCGCCCCGGCCAGGAGGCCGCGGTCACGGCCGCCGTCGAGGGGCGCGACGTGCTGGTGGTCATGCCCACGGGCGCGGGCAAGTCGCTCTGCTACCAGCTGCCCGCGCTGATGCGCGACGACCTCACGATCGTCGTCTCGCCGCTGGTCTCGCTGATGCAGGACCAGGTCGAGGCGCTGGAGCGCCGTGCGCCGGGCGCGGCGGGCGTCATCAACTCCCAGCAGGACGCGGCGTCCAACGCCGACGTCCTCGCGCGGGCGCGCGCGGGCTCGCTGAAGCTCCTGTACGTCGCGCCCGAGCGGTTCTCGTCGCCGGGGTTCCTGGAGGCGATCCGGACCGTGCCGATCGGGCTGTTCGTGGTCGACGAGGCGCACTGCGTCTCGCAGTGGGGCCACGACTTCCGCCCCGACTACTTCCGGCTGGCCGACGCGGCGCGGTGGCTGGGCGCCCAGGCGCTGGTCGCCTCGACGGCGACCGCCACGCCGCAGGTCGCGCGCGACATCGTCGCGCGGTTGGGCCTGCGACAGCCGACGGTGGTCACCACGGGCTTCGACCGGCCCAACCTGTCGTTCTCGGTCGTCCCGTGCGCGACGACCGCCGACAAGCACGCACGGATCGCCGCCGCGCTGCGCGAGGACGGCGCGCGCCCGGCGATCGTCTACGCGGGCACGCGCAAGGCGTGCGACGCGCTGGCGCAGCGGCTGGGCGTGGAGCTGGAGATCGAGGTGCTGTCCTACCACGCGGGCCTCGGCCGGGCCGAGCGCGCCGACGTGCAGCGCCGGTTCATGGGCGGCGACGTCGAGGTCGTCGTGGCGACCAACGCGTTCGGCATGGGCGTCGACAAGGCCGACGTGCGGACGGTCGCCCACGAGGTCGTGCCGCCGTCGATCGAGGCCTACTACCAGGAGGCCGGGCGCGCGGGGCGCGACGGCGCTCCGGGGCGCGCGCTGCTGTTCGCCGAGAAGCGCGACAAGTCGCTGCACGTGTTCTTCATCCAGCGCGCCGAGGTCAGCGACGGGGTCCTCGACCAGGTCGCCGGGCGGCTTCTGGGCGCGGCCGTCGACGGCCGCTTCGATGTCGCGGTCTCCTACCTGGACGATGAGCCCGAGCGCGTGCGCGCGATCGTCGGGCACCTCGCGCGGGCGGGCGTCGTGCAGCCGGCGCCGTCGCCGATGGACCGCGTGCGCGGCCGGGTGGTCGGGACGTGGGACGGGCGCACGCAGGCGCTCGCGCGCGCGTCGGCGGCCGAGGGCGGCCGCGCGCGGTGGCGCCAGTACCGCGCGGTCTGGGCGTTCGTCGAGGGCGACGCGTGCCGGCGGCAGACGATCCTGCGCCACTTCGGGGACCCGGCGGCGCCGGCGCCCGAGGTCGCGTGCTGCGACGTCTGCGATCCGTCGCTGATCCCGGCGGCGCCGTCGCGCGCGCTGGCCGGCGCCGCCGGCGCGGCGCGCGGCGGGTCGAGCCGGTCGGGCACCGCGCGCCACGAGACGATGGACGCCGCGATCCTCGCGGTCGTCCGCACGGCCAAGCCGTCGATCGGGCGCACGCGCGTGGCCGAGGTGCTGCGCGGCGGGCAGGCGAAGGCGATCGTCCGCAACGCCTGGGACGAGCTGCCCGAGTACGGGACCTACGCGCACCTGAGCGCCAAGCGCGTCGTGGACCGCATCGACGCGATGATCGAGGAGGGCCTGCTGGCGTCGACCGGCGGCGCCCGCCCGACGCTGAAGGCCACGGCCCAGGCGCCGCCGCCCGCCGATCCCGACGGGCAGTCGTCGCTGTCGTTCGAGGCCGCCTGAGATGGAGCGACAGCTGCGCGTCGGCGTCCTGGCCTCCGGGGGCGGGACCAACCTCCAGGCCCTGCTCGACCACGTCCACGGCTACGAGGCCAAGATCGTGGCGGTGGCGTCCGACCAGCCGGACGCGGGCGCGCTGGAGCGCGCGGGGCGCGCGGACGTCCCGGCGAGCGTCTTCCCGCGCGGCGCCTACCCGGATCGCGCGACCCGCGACCTCGCGATCGCCGACTGGCTGGAGGCCCAGGGCGTCGAGTTGGTGGTGTTGGCCGGCTACATGGCGATCCTCGGCGAGCCGTTCATCGCCCGCTTCCGCGACCGCATCATCAACGTCCACCCGTCGCTGCTTCCGGCCTTCCCCGGCCTGGCCGCCGTCCAGCAGGCCATCGACCACGGCGCCAAGGTCGTCGGCGTGACCGTCCACTTCGTCGACGAGGGCGTCGACACCGGCGCGATCATCCTCCAGCGCGCGATCGAGCTGCCCCAGGACGAGGACGCCGCCGCCGTCCTGGCCGCCATGCGGCCGCTCGAGCACACGCTGCTCCCCGAGGCCGTGCGCCTCATCGCCGCCGGGCGCCTCCAGCGCGATCCGGCCAACCCACGCCGGATCCGGATCACGGACTAGCGGCACGGCGTACCCCGCCGACCAGCAGCCACAGCCACGCCAACGCGCAGGCAACGACGGCGCGCTGTCGCACACCGCCAACCGACGGCCCGATCAGCAGGCCGATGACCGTCGCCAGGGCGGCGACGCCAAGAAGGACCGCCACCCACATGGCGAACCGCCGATCGGCGCGGCGGGCCGCCGTGCCGCTCGCGATCGCGGCGGCGGCGAGCGCGGCGGTCACGAGCCCTGAGCCCAGGTCATGCAGGCGGCCCGACGTCGTCCGTGCCACACCGCGCGGTAGCTCGCCCGCGACCGTCTGCGTCGGGAAGAGCGCCAGCACCACCACGCCGATGGCGGCGACGCCAACGAGCACGGCGACACCCGGTGCGATCGCCCGGTCGGATCTCGCCGGGTGGGCTAGGACGGTCGTCGCGGCAAGGCCCAGCGCGATCGCCCAGCAGGCCAGACCGACATCCATCACCCACCCGGCGTTGCCGTGGACGAGCTCCGACAGCTGATGCCGCAGCGGCCCACGCTCGGGTTCCGCGATCTGCGCCACCGCGACGCAGGCGACGAATCCGCACAGCAGACCGCGGACCGCGGTCGGCGCGACGCCGGGCCTCATTCCTGAGGTTGAGGTGGGCCGACCACGGCGGTCGCCGTCTCCGGCTGCGGCGGCTTCTGCCCGAAGTGCCGCTCGACGATCGCCGCGCGCTGGTCCGGCGTGTTCGGCGGGTGGACGGCCGACAGCGTCCTCACCTCGGGCAGCGGCACGAAGTATCGCGTCAGGCCGTCCTGCGCCACGACCTTGAGCCCGGGTCGGATCGAGACGTCGACGACCAGTCCCGAGCGCTCGCGGCCGCGCGCATCCTCCCACCGCACCCATGCGCCGAGTCCGATCGGCGCGGCGAGCACGAAATCGAGCGCGCCGTTGAGCCGCGGTGCCAGGTACTGGACGGCCGCGAACGCGATGCCCGTGCCGCCCAGCGCCTCGAACGCGGTCGGCAGCGTCTTGTCCCCCGAGAACGAGTTGCCGACGGCGACGATGACGATCGCCAGGAAGAGCGAGAGGGAGACGAGGACGACAAGCTCGCACAGCCCGCGGTGGAAGACCCACACCTGGGCGACACGGCGTTGGCCGGCGAGCTTGCTGTCGTCCAGCGCCCAGATCGGTCGTCCGAACCGTCCCAGGGCGGTCGGGAGCACGTAGTACCAGTCGACCATGCTCGAAACCAACATCATGCCGACCCCCACGGTCACCGTGCCCGCGGTGAACGCCGCGGCGGCGGAGTCGATCCCGTCGTCGAAGCTGGGCGTCGCCCACCGCAGGACGCTGACGACCAGGGGGATGCCGAACCCGAGGGCGAGAGACCATCTCGCTCGTCGGTCGCCCGCGCGCCGATCGGTGCTCTTCTCCCGGCCACGCGATCGGACGTGGTAGGCCATCGCCAGCCCGACGCACACGGAGAGTCCGAGGATCAAGATGATCGTGTTGGGCAGGCCGGACCGAGGACCGCAGAGCAAGGAGGCAAGCGACGCGGCAATCGCCAAGAGGAAAGCCTGGGTCGGAACGGCCGCCTGCTGCTCCACGGCGGAGGATTATTCTCGAATCCGGCTGATCGCGCACGAATTCTTCGTCGTGTGCCCGGACCAGCGGCCGCGGTACCGCGCCGGGCCCGTGGCCCGGCGCGTTCCGCGGGCCGCCCGCCGCCACCCCGTCCCAAGCGCGACGAGCGGCCCAGCGAAGCCTTCAGTCGTCGCCGCCGCCGGGTTCGCCGGGGATGCGGCTGCCGATGGGGTCGGAGCGGTCGTCGGGCGCGTCCGCGCGGGTCGCGCCCGCGCCGGCGCCGTGGTCGCCGACGGCGCCTTCGGGGTCCTCGCCCTGGCCGGGCGCGCCGCGGGTCTCCTTCCAGTCGCCGGCCGCGTCCGGCGTCGCCTCCATGCGGCGGGCCTCGGCGGCCTTCTGCGCGTGGTGGATGTGGTCGTCGAGCTGGTCGAGATGGTGCTCCAGGCGGTCGGCCTCGCGCTCGAGGCTGGCGGCGGGGTCCGCGGTCGGTCCGGTCTCGCTCATGCCTTCGGACTTCCCGCCCGCGCCGCATCGCACTCGCGCGAAAGGTCGCGCCTGGGAGGCATCGCGGGCGGGCGAGAGGTCCGCTCGGCGCGGCGCCTACTCGACGCGCCAGACCGTCGCGGTCTCCAGCGCGGTCAGCCGCCAGCGGCCGTCGTCGCCGCGGGCGGCGCGCAGGTCGTAGTGGGCACCCAGCTCGGTCGGCCCGGGCGCGGTGCCCTCGGAGCGGACGAAGTGGCCGGTCATGTGGGCGCCGATCCGCGCGTGGTCGCCGTCGACCTCGACGACGACGCTGCCCATCAGGTGGTGCGTCGGCAGGTCGTGGTTGCGCCGCGCCTGGGCGACGACGGCGTCGCGGCCCTCGGCCGTGCCGCCGGGCGTCGTCGCGCGGATGTCGGGCGCGAACAGCGTCGCGGGATCCTCGGCGGTCAGGCCGTCCAGCCAGCGGGCCAGGCGCCCGACGAGGTCGGTCAGCTCGGCGTGGTCGGCCGACGCGCGCACCTCGGCGCGCAGCGCCGCGAGCTCGTCGGTCGGGGTGGGGGAGATGGAGGTCATGGTCCTGCGCCTTTCGTTGGTTACTACAACGTTGGTGATCCCAACGGTAGCACGAGAACGTTGGCGCCGCCAACGATGTACGCTCCGGCCCTCATGGAGAACGAGCGCGACGCCCCGCGGCGCCTCTGGGCGCTCCCGTCCTGGCTGGTCTCGCGCGCCGCGCTGCAGGCCTCTCGGCTGACCGGCGAGCGCCTCGGCCAGGCCGGCGTGCGCCGCAAGCACTTCTCGGTCCTCGCGACGCTCGACGAGGCCGGCCCGCTGAGCCAGGCGGCGATCGGCCGGCGGCTGGGGCTCGACCGCAGCGACCTGCACGCGATCGTCGGCGACCTCGAAGGCGACAGGCTCGTCGCGCGCACCCGCGACCCCGAGGACCGGCGGCGCAACGTCGTCGCGCTCACCCCCAAGGGGCGCGCGACGCTCGCGCGCCTCGACGCCCGCGTCCAGGCCGCCCAGGACGACCTGCTCGCTCCGCTTTCGGCCGCTGAGCGAAAGCAGCTCGTCGCCCTGCTCACGCGGGTCGTGGAGCACCACGCCGACCCCGGCGGCTGAAACGGCTTCCAATAGCATCTGTGGCATGGCCTCCGAGACCTCGCCCGAGGCGCCCACCGCGCCCGGCGCCGTCCGCATCCAGCGCGCTCTCCTGTCGGTCTCCGACAAGCGGGGGATCGTCGACTTCGCGCGCGGGCTCGCCGAGCTCGGCGTCGAGATCGTCTCGACGGGCGGGACCGCGGCGGCGCTCGCCGAGGCCGGGCTCGACGTCCGCCCGATCGACGACTTCACCGGCTTCCCGGAGATCATGGACGGGCGCGTCAAGACGCTCCATCCCAAGCTCTACGCGGGCCTGCTCGCCGTCCGCGAGAACGAGGCCCACCTCCAGCAGGCCGAGGCCAACGACATCGAGTTCGTGGACCTGATCTGCGTCAACCTGTACCCCTTCGAGCGCACGGCGGCCAAGCGCGGGGTCGGCGAGGCCGAGGTGATCGAGAACATCGACATCGGCGGCCCGACGATGCTGCGCGCGGCGGCCAAGAACCACGCCTACGCCGCGGTCGTCGTCAAGCCGGAGGCCTACGACGCCGTGCTCGAGGAGCTGCGCGACTCCGGCGGCACGCTCTCGATGCCCACGCGCGAGTCGCTCGCCGCCGAGGCCTTCGCCTACACCGCGCGCTACGACACCGCGATCGCCCGCTGGTTCGCCGAGAAGTCGGAGGACTTCCCGCCGCTGTTCATCCGCGCCTACGAGAAGGTCGTCGACCTGCCCTACGGCGAGAACCCGCACCAGCGCGCCGCCTACTACTCGCAGGTCGGCACGCGGATGAACGTGCTCAGCCAGGTCAAGCAGCACCACGGCAAGCAGATCTCCTACAACAACATCTTGGACCTCGACAGCGCCCGCGCGATGGTGCGCGACTTCGAGGTCCCGGCGTGCGCGATCGTCAAGCACAACAACCCGTGCGGGGTCGCGCTGGGCGCGTCCGTCGAGGAGGCCTACGCCAACGCGTTCGCGTGCGACCCGGTCGCCGCCTACGGCGGCGTCATCGCGCTCAACCGCCAGGTCGACAAGGCCACCGCCGAGCGGCTGCACCAGCAGTTCATCGAGGTGTTGATCGCCCCCGGCTACGACGACGACGCGCTCGCGGTCCTCACGCAGAAGGTCAACATCCGCGTCCTGGAGGACCAGGAGCGGCGCCTCCCGGCGCTCGGCGAGCCGGAGATCCGCCAGGTCACCGGCGGCCTGCTCGTCCAGGACCGCGACACGTCCCGCGACGAGCGCGACGACATGGAGGTCGTCACCGACCGCCGCCCGTCCGAGCAGGAGTGGGCCGACCTGCTGTTCGCCTGGCGCATCGCGCGCCACGTCAAGTCCAACGCCATCGTCATCGCGCGCGACCTCGCGACGCTCGGCATCGGCGCCGGGCAGATGTCGCGCGTGGACTCCGTGCGGCTGAGCGTCGAGAAGTCGCGGGCCGAGACGCTGAAGGGCGCCGTGCTGGCCTCCGACGCGTTCTTCCCGTTCGCCGACGGCCCGCGGCTGGCCGTCGAGGCCGGGGTCACCGCGATCGTCCAGCCCGGTGGCTCGGTGCGCGACGACGAGGTCGTCGCCGCCGCCCAGGAGGCGGGCGTGGCGATGGTCTTCACCAAGCGCCGGCACTTCCGGCACTAGGCGCGGATCGGCATGGACCGGCTCGGCTCCGACCCGCCCGGCCCCTACGAGGGCGTCGTCGGCTACTCGCGCGTGGTCCGCTCCGGCCCGCACGTGTGGGTCGCCGGCTGCACGTCGGTCGACGAGCACGGCATGGTCCACGGCGACACGCCGGGCGAGCAGATGGAGATCGCGCTGGCGGCGGTCCTGAGCGCGCTGGAGCGCGTCGGGGCGAGCGCGAAGGACGTCGTCCGCACCCGGATGTTCACCACCGACATCTCGCGCGCCGACGAGATCGGCCGCGCCCACGGGGCGGTCTTCGGGGACGTCCGGCCGGTCACCGCGATGTGCGAGGTCAGCGGCTTCATCGACCCCAGGATGTTGGTCGAGGTCGAGGCCGACGCGTACGTCGAATAGGACGCGCGCGCCGATTTCCGCTCCGAGCAGGGACTTCGTTTTCCGTCCGAACCATCGCGCAACCTTCGGCGCCGCGTGAGCGCCACGAAGTCCATCGCCCGACACGGATTGCGGGCGTGGCAGGCCTCCGCGCTCGAGGCGATGAGCACATGGGAGTCGGGGCCCTTCCTGATCTCTGCGGCGCCGGGCGCGGGGAAGACCCGCCCGTCCATCGAGATCGCCAACCGGATGCTGCGAGCCAAGCTCGTCGACCGGGTCGTGGTCGTCTGCCCGACGACGCCGCTGACGCGCCAGTGGGCGCTGGCGGCCGGCAAGCTCGGCCTGCACCTCCAGCCGGACTCCAACGAGCTCGTGCCGCCGCGCGACTTCCACGGCGTCGCGGTCACCTACGCGAAGGTCGCGATGGTCGCCGCCAAGTGGGGCGCGCAGTGCACGGGCCGGACGCTGGTCGTCGCCGACGAGGCCCACCACCTCGGCGAGGAGCTGGCGTGGGGCGAGGGCTTCGCGCTGGCCTTCCGCAACGCCGCGCGCTGGCTGCTGCTGTCCGGGACGCCGTTCCGCTCCGACGCCTCGCCGATCCCGGGCGTGCGCTACGACGCCGAGGGCATCGCGATCTCCGACATCGCCTACACCTACGCCGACGCCGTCCGCGACGGGATCTGCCGTCCGGTGACGTTCATCCCCTACGACGGGACGCTGCAGTGGCGCTCCGGCGACGACGTCATCGAGGCCGGGTTCGACACGGTGCTGTCGACCCGCGAGGCCTCGCGCCGCTACCGGACCGCGATCTCCGCCGAGCTGGCCGACGGGTTACCGCGCATCCTCGGCGCCGCGCACGCCAAGCTCCAGGAGGCGCGCGGGGCCGGGCACCGCGACGCGGGCGGCCTGGTCGTCGCCGCCGACTCCGACCACGCGCGCAAGATCGCCAAGCTGCTGAAGGACATCACGGGGAAGTCGCCCACGGTCGTCCTGCACACCGAGGCGGGCGCGCACAAGAAGCTCCAGGCCTTCACCGACAGCAGGGACGAGTGGATCGTCGCGGTCAACATGGTGTCCGAGGGCGTCGACATCCCGCGCCTGCGCGTCGGCGTGTACGCCAGCGCCGCCAAGACGCCGCTGATCTTCCGCCAGGTCGTCGGCCGCTTCGTCCGGACGATCGTCGGCCGCCCCGCGGAGATGTCGTGGCTCTACCTGCCGGCCGACCCGATCCTGCGGCGCCACGCGTCCGACGTCGACAACGAGTTGGCCCCGCTGCTGCGCCGGCGCGAGTCCGACGAGGAGCTGTTCGAGGAGCGCGAGCCGCGGCGCGAGACCGAGAAGTCCGAGGCGGTGGAGTTCGTCGCGCTGAGCGCCGACGTGTCGCCGACGTCGCAGATGTCGCTGTTCGGCGGGGCGCCGGCGGTGACGCCGGTCGCGCCGGTGCCCGCGATCGTGGCGGACTTCGCGCCGGCGGTGCCGGACGCCGATGGCGGCGCCCCGCCCGCGCCGGAGTCGCGGCTCTCGGCCTTCGAGCGCCGCGACATCCTGCGCGACAAGCGCCACCGCCTGGTCGCCGACCTCGGCCGCCGGGAGCGCCGCCCGCACAACCAGATCAACGCCTGGCTGAACCAGGAGATCGGCGTCACGCGCGTCGAGGACGCGACGATCGAGCAGCTGGAGCGGTCGTGCTCGCTGCTGCTCGACGCGCTGGCGGGCAAGGTCACCGCCGGGCGGTAGTACGGTTCCGGGCGTGCCCGCCGCCGCTGCTGACCGGGCCGAGGAGCTGCGCCGGCTGCACCTCGACCCCGCGATCCTGGTCCTCGTCAACGTCTGGGACGCCGCGAGCGCGCGGACGGTCGCCTCGGTGCCCGGCTGCCGGGCGATCGCGACGGCCTCGTGGGCGATCGCCGCGGCCCACGGCCTGGACGACGGCGAGGCGATCGGGCGCGAGGCGATGCTGGACGCGGTGCGCCGCGTCGCGGACGCCGTGGCGCTGCCGGTGACCGCGGACCTCGAGGGCGGCTACGGCGCGACGCCGGACGAGGTCGGCGAGACGATCGCGCGGGCGATCGCCGCCGGCGCGGTCGGCTGCAACCTGGAGGACGGCGTCCCGGGCGGCGAGCAGCTGCGCGACGCGCAGGACGCGGCGGCGCGGGTGGCCGCGGCGCGCGCGGCGGCCGACGCGGCGGGCGTCCCGATCGTCATCAACGCGCGCACCGACACCTACCTGCGCGGGATCGACGATCCCGAGGCCGCGATCCTGCGCGGCCAGGCCTACGCCCGGGCCGGCGCGGACTGCGTCTTCGTGCCGGGCGTCACGGACGCCGCGACGATCAAGGCGCTGGTCGACGGCATCGACGCGCCGGTCTCGGTGCTGGCGCGCCCGGGCGCGCCGTCGGTGTCGGAGCTGCAGGACCTCGGCGTGGCGCGCGTGTCGTTCGGGCCGGGGCCGATGGGCGTCGCGCTGGCCGCGCTGGCGCGGACCGCCTCGGATCTGCTCGCGGGCGGCGTCCCGGCCGACGAGCTGAACTACCGCCCGCCGGCCGCCTGACGCGCGTCCCATAGGAGGTCCATCAGGAGGAGTAGGTCCCGCCTACCCGGCGGAGCGTCCTCGCGACGCCCCGCCGGTGAGGTGGGGAGGAACTGCACTTGCTCTCTTGTCTGCGGAGATGGTGAGAAGGCGCCGGCCGGTCCAAGGAACCGACGTCTTCGGTGTCCGCGCTGAGGATGATGCGCCCCGAACCCAAAGACGCCCTGAGGGCCGTCTAACGATTGGGTAAGGAGCTGGTTGGGCTCGTGTTGGCGGCCGGAGCGGCGCGCCGCCGAGGACCTGGAACAAGCTCTGGTCATATTCAAGCTTTTGGTCTAACCTTGAATAGGTGCCCGAGCTGATCAAGCTCCGATGGCTGCCGGCCGCCACCTCCGGCCTGCCCCGCCGGGAGCTGCGCGGGTGCGACTACGAGGCCTACGTCCCCGATCCGCTGGTCGGGCGCGACCTCGTCTTCGCCGGCGAGACGATCGCCGACGTCTCCGACGCCGAGCGCGCGGTCGCGCGCCTGAACCTCGAGGCGACCACGCTGGTCGACTCCGAGGCCGCGGCGCGGCTGCTGCTGCGTGCCGAGGCGGTGGCCTCGTCGCACATCGAAGGCCTACAGGTCGGTGGCCGGCGTCTCTTCAAGGCGCAGCTTGCGCTGGGGGTCGGCCACGAGCCGGGCGACGTCACCGCCGTCGAGATCCTCAACAACGTCGAGGCGATGCGCTGGGCGGTCGCGGCGCTCGACGCGGGGGAGGCGATCGAGGTCGCGCATCTGCTGGAGATCCATCGACGCCTGGTCGCCGGGACGGCGTTGGAGGCGCACGGCGGACGGGTGCGCGAGGAGCAGAACTGGATCGGCGGCAACTCCTACAACCCGTGCGCGGCCGCGTTCGTCCCGCCGCCGCCCGAGCGGGTCCCGGAGCTGCTCGCCGACCTCTGCGCGTTCTGCAACGACGACCTCCTGCCGCCGCTGGTGCAGGCGGCGATCGCCCATGCGCAGTTCGAGACGATCCACCCGTTCGTCGACGGCAACGGCCGCACGGGCCGCGCGCTCATCCACGTGATCCTCCGCCGCCGCGGCCTGGCGCCGTCCGTCGTCCCGCCGGTCTCGCTGGTGCTGGCCGCGCGCTCGCGGGACTACGTCAACGGCCTGATGGGCACGCGCGACGCCGACCCGCGGGCCGTGGACCGCGGGCTCGACGCCTGGGTCGCGACGTTCGCGGCCGCGACGACGCAGGCCGTGTCCGACGCGATGGAGCACGAGCGCCGCGTGGCCGAGCTGCAGGCGCGCTGGCGGGCCGAGCTGGCCCCGGTGCGCGCCGGCTCGGCGGTCGCGCGGCTGGTCGACGCGCTGCCCGGCGCGCCGGTCCTCACCGTGCGCAGCGCGGCGGAGCTGACCGGCCGCAGCGTCCAGGCGATCAACGAGGCGATCGCGCGGCTGGTCGCCGCCGGGGTCCTCGTGCAGACGACGATCGGCAAGCGCAATCGCGGCTTCGAGGCACCGGACCTGATCCGTCTCCTCTCGGAGCTGGAGTGGCGCCTGTCGCACCTGGAATGACCCAATGCCCCCGGTGGGGCTCGAACCCACAACCTCAGCGCTTAAAAGGCGCGCGCTCTACCAATTGAGCTACGAGGGCCCTGTCAGCCTAGACTGGAAACGGCACGCCCCCATGGTGTAGCGGTTAGCACGCGAGCCTTTCACGCTCGAAGCAGGGGTTCGATTCCCCTTGGGGGTACTGATTGCTCAGCCGTCCGGTGCGGCGTGCCGGGGACTAGAACGTCCGTCGAGCGGCGTGTTTGCGCCGTCGCGCATGGCAGAGTTCGGCCGGTCATGCCGCATCGCCTCAAGGGGCTGCGTCCGTCGGCACCGATGGTCGTCGCCCTCATCGCCCTCTTCGTCGCGCTGGACGGGCCCGCCACGGCGGCCCGGTTCGTCAACGGCGCGTCGATCAAGCCCAACTCGATCACCCACCGCCAGATCCGCAACGGCACGATCGGCCGCCAGGACCTGTCCAAGAGCGCGCGCGACTACCTGCGCACGACGCCGGCCGACTCGGTCGGGGCCAACCAGCTCCGCGACGGCGCGGTGGGCGGGCAGGCGATCGCGGACAAGGCGGTCGACGGCACCAAGCTGGGCGACGGCGCGGTCGGCGCGTCCAAGCTGGCGCCCGCGTCGGTCGACGCGACCAAGCTGACCGACGGCGCGGTCGGTCCGTCGCAGCTGGCCGCGGGCGCGGTCACGGCGTCGAAGGTCGCCACCGGCGCGATCGGCGGGGGCGCGATCGCCGACGGCAGCCTGCAGACGCAGGATCTCGGCGACTTCTACGGCACGGTCACCGTCGACTTCACGGAGTTCGCGCCGAACACCTGCCAGGTCTCGGCGTTCGCGCCGACGCCGTCCAACGGCAGCGCCAACAACCAGATCGCCGACGACGTCGTCTCGATCTCCCCGAGCACGTCCGGGTGGCCGGATCCGATCATCGTCACCGCCAACCCGGGGGCCAACAACACGATCCGGATCGTGGCCTGTCGGATCGGGTCCGACGGCCCCAGCACGATCGACCCGCCACGCACCACGTTCCAGTACGTCGCGTTCGACACCCCGTGATGCTTAGGACTGCTTTCCGGTCCGCGACGAAAAGGCGCAAAATGCGGTCATTCTCCGGACCGTCTACCCCTCCCCCACTTGAGGGAGGGCGACGATCTGCCGATGGGGACAACGTGGATGCCGCCTTCGCAGGGATGAGGAGGACGGTCTAGCGATGCTCCTGCACCGTCAGGCGCCGCTGGCCATCGGAGCGCTTGCCGCGTGCGCGGCGGTCGCCTCGGGCTCCGTGCTGCTGCGCGACCAGATCCTGAGCTTCACCGCGTGGCCCGGCGCGCACGACACCGACCAGGGCCCCGAGATCGCGATCCCGCACGGCCTGCCGCTGTCGTCCAACGGCGGCGCGCTCGGCCCGGCCGACGCCGCGACGTCGGCGCGGGCCGGCGGACGCGCGCTGCCCGACCGCGCGCTGCTGACCGCGCTCGGCCTCGGCCCGAGCGGCGGGACGCTCGCGCTGGCCCCGGGCGGCACGACGGTCGCGCCGACGCTGACGGCCGTCCCGCAGGGCGGTCGCCCCGGCGCGCGCCGCGCGCCCGCCTCCGGCGGCGGCGACCGCGGCCCGACGGTGACGATCACCGGCCCCGGCATCTCCGGCGCGCCGACCTCGACACCCGGCGCGGCGCCGCTGACGGGCTACGGCCCCGGTGGGTCCACGCCCAGCGGTGGCGGCACCGCGCCCGCGGGCGGCGGCACCGGCGCCGGCGGCACGGGTGCGAGCACGGGCACGGGCACCGGCGCGCCCGCGACCGCCCCGGCGACGGGCGGCTCCTCGATCTTCGCGTCGACCCCGTCGACCCCGACGACGCCGACCAGCGGCGCCGAGCCGCGGGCCGCCGACGCCACGCCCCCCGCCGACCGCGCGCCGGTCAACTCCGCCACCGACAACGCGCCCAAGCCGGGCGACGGCGGGCCGGAGTCCGCCTCCGGCGGTCAGCCCCCGGTGTCGGCCGAGTCCGCTCCCGCCAACCCGTCACCGCCGAGCGAGCCCGCGCCGTCGCCGCCGGCGCCCGCCGATCCGTCACCGCCGAGCGAGCCTTCGACCGGCAGCCCGGCGCCGTCGGAGCCGACGCCCAGCGAGCCCGCGCCCGCCGACCCGGCGCCGCCCGCCGAGACGACTCCGAGCGCCCCGGCCCCCGCCGATCCGGCACCGCCGGCCGACCCGGCGCCGGCCGCGCCCGCGTCGGACAGCGGCGCGAGTGGCGCGCAGCAGACCGCGACCGCCGCCTCGGCGGCGATCCCCTCGTCGGCTCAGTAAACGACGCGGCCTAGAAATCCGGTCGGAAGAAGCGCGGCTCGGCCTCGTCCTCGAGGGCCGTCGTCGCGTAGTGCTCGCGCAGCGCGTCGGCGTCGTCGCCGGCCAGCAGGACGTCGTCGCCCGCCTCGGGCGCGGTCCGGACCTGATGGCGTGAGCAGGCGATCCGCAGGTAGCCCGACCACCACTGGGCGCCACGTAGCGGAACCAGCCTGGTGCGCGCGCCGAACGTGCCGCAGTGCACCGTGCCCCAGGCCTCGCCATCGGGATCGATGTGGATCCCGTCGAGCCGGCCGACGAGCCCGAAGGTCCCGTCGAGCACGAACACATCCCGCTTGGCTTGGCGCTGGTCGAGCATCGTGCCAAGCGGACTACCCCGGCCTCTGGGGCTTCACACGCGCGAGGAGGGCCGCGGTTCTCCGCTCATCGCACGAAGAACCCCGTAGCCTGTGGGCGCCCGGGCGGTTAGCTCAGCTGGCCAGAGCACTCGCCTTACAAGCGAGGGGTCCTCGGTTCAAGTCCGAGACCGCCCACTTCCGGCGTGTCCGCAGATCGACCGTTTGCGGTCCGGCGGGTTCGGAGAGATTGCCATCATCATGACCGCCAGCGCTCCGGCGCTGCCGGCGACCAGAGAGGACTCGCGGCCGAACACCACGGGCGGCCAACGGGACGCGATGATGCTGCGCCGGTACGCCCGAACTCGAGATCCTCAGCTGCGCGAGCAGCTGGTCCACCGCTATCTGCCGTTGGCCCGATACGCCGCGGCCCAGTACCGCCACGGCTCCGAGCCGTTCGACGATCTCGTCCAAGTGGCGAGCGTCGGCCTGCTCAAGGCGCTCGACCGCTACGACCCCGTGCGCGGCGCCGCGTTCTCCTCCTACGCGCTGCCGACGATGTCGGGCGAGCTGCGTCGCCACTTCCGCGACCGGTCGTGGGCGGTGCGCCCGCCGCGGGATCTCCAGGAGCAGGCGCTGGCCGTCGAGCGGGCGACCGAGACGCTGGCGCGCGAGCTCGGCCACGTGCCGACCATCGACGACGTCGCCCAGCGCACCGGCCTGGAGCCCGAGGCGGTCCTGGAGGCCCGCGAGGCGCTGAGCGCGCGGCTGTCGGCGTCGCTGTCGGCACCGGTGCGCGGCTCCGACGACGACGAGCTGGACCTCGGCTCGCGGCTGGGCGCCGACGACGGCGGCTACGCCACCGCCGAGGCCCGCGCGACCCTGGGCGCCCTGACCCGGTGCCTGACCGCGCGCGAGCGCGAGATCGTCCGCCTGCGCTTCGACGAGGACCTGACCCAGTCCGAGATCGGGGCGATCGTCGGGCTGAGCCAGATGCACGTCTCGCGCGTCCTGCGCCAGGCGGTCGACAAGCTGCGCGCGGCGGCGCGCGCGTCGGACGACGCGTAGCGCGGCGACGCGTGGCTACGCGCCCGCGCGCCGCCCGAGGAGGACCGCGAAGCGGTGGTCCTTGAACAGGCAGTCGGCGGCGTCGAAGCCCGCCTCGCGCAGCCACCGCAGCTGGGACTCGACGTCGGCGCAGCGGTCGTGCGCCATGCGCTCCTCCGCGCCCGCCCACTCGGCGTCGTCGGAGCCCGCCCGGCGCGCGGCCGCCTCGTGCCACTCGCGGTAGCGGCGGTCGAAGCACGGGTGCGGGCCGGCGACCTGCTCGGCGTTGACGAAGACGCCCATCGGCGGCAGCGCCGCGCGCACCCGCGCGAACAGCGCGCGCTTGTCCTCGTCGAAGAGGTGGTGGATCGCCAGCGCGCTGACGACCGCGTCGAACTCGCCCTCCGGCAGCGGGTCGGCCAGGTCGGCGACGACGATCTCGGCGCGGCCGCCCAGCGCCGCGCGTGCCTGCTCGAGCATCGCGGGCGCGCCGTCGGTCAGCACCAGCTCGGCCTCGGGGTACCGCGCCGCCACGCGCGCGGCCAGCATCCCGGTCCCGGCGCCGAGGTCGAGCACCCGCCGCGGCGGCCGGCCGAGCAGCGACAGCGCGTCGACGGCGGTGCCGTAGAAGGCGTCGAACGGCGGGATCAGGCGACGGCGCGGGGCGTCGTAGTCCGCGGCGTGCGCGTCGAAGGTGGCGGGCGCGTTGCTCATGACATACAAATGTACGTGATAACGAACAGGATGGCAACGGGGCCCAGCGGGCATCATCGCCCGCAACCGATGCTCGCCACGCTCGCCACCTCCGCCGCGCTCGCCTGGACCCCCGCGGTCGCCGACGCGCGGGCCTACGCGCGCACGCGCCGCGGTCAGGTGTCGTTCGCGGTCCGGACCGAGTGCGGGGCGTGGGGAAGGCGGCAGGACGCGGCGGTGCCGTCGGCGTCGGTGCTCAAGGCGATGATGTTGGTCGCCTACCTGCGGCGCGGGAGCGTCCGCGACCGCCCGCTGGGGCCCGCGCAGAAGGCGCTGCTGAGCCCGATGATCCGCCGCTCGGACGACCTGGCGGCGTCCAGGGTCTTCAGGGTCGTCGGCGCGGGCCGCCTCCAGCGCGACGCGCGGGGCTGGGGGATGCGGGCGTTTCGCGTGCGCGTCGACCCCTGGGGCGACAGCCGCGTCACCGCCCGCGACCAGGCCCGCTTCTGGCTGCACCTCGACCGCCGTCTGCCGCCGCGCCACCGCCGCTACGGCCTGGAGCTGCTGCGCACGATCGTGCCGTCGCAGCGCTGGGGCGTCGCGCGGGTCGTCCCGCGCGGCTGGACGCTGCACTTCAAGGGCGGCTGGGGCTCGGGCCGCGGCGCCGTCGACCATCAGGTGGCGCTGCTGACCAACGGCGACCAGCGCGTCGGCCTCGCGATCCTCACGACCGCGCAGGGCACGCACGCCTACGGCAAGGCCACGCTGGAGGGCGTCGCGCGCCGCCTCCTGCGCGGGCTGGACGGCCGCGCCGACGTCTGCTGAGCGCGCGTCGGGCTACCGCTGGGCGATCGCCAGGCCCAGGGCCTTCAGCTGCGCCGACGCCACGCCGATCTTCTTGGCCCCGTCGCCGGTCGAGACCCGTCGCAGCGCCTTGGCCAGCGCGGACGGGTCGTTCTCGTGCGCGGCCCGCGCCGTCGCCCGGAACGCGTCGGCCAGCTCGCGGCAGCCCGCGACCAGCAGGTCGTGCGCGGACTTCGCGCCCCGCGGCGGCGGGATCGCGTCGAGCTCCTTGACCGCTCGGTCCAGCGCCGCGACGCTCCGGTCCAGCGCCTTGCCGTAGGACGCCGCGGTCACCGTGCCGGCGCCCTGGTCGGAGATCTCGGCCAGCGCCTGCTGCACGCGTCCGCTGGCCTCCTGGACGCGCGTGACGTAGTCGGCCTTGCTCGACGTCGTGCCCGACGGCTTGCCGCTGCCGCTGCCGCCGCACCCCGCGGCGCCGGCGGCCACCAGCGCGACCAAGGCGAACAGCATCGGGACCGCGCGGCGCATGGCGCGATCCTCCCAGGTTCGGGCGCGCGGCGTACCCTTCGAGGCGATGGCCCTGGATCCCACGCACACCGCGCTCGGCACCTGGTCGGGCGGCCGCTTCATGCACTTCGGCGAGGCGCTCGACGACGAGCGCTACCTCGCGCTCATCCGCCCGGACGATCGCGTCCGCACCGTGGTCACCGCCGACGTCTACGGGACCGGCGAGGCCGACACGCTCCTCGGCCGCGCGCTGACGGGCCTGGACCGCGACGCCTACAGCCTGGTCGGCGCGGTCGGCCACGACTTCTACAACGGCGAGCGGCAGGGCGCGAAGGGCTTCCCGCGCTTCACCGACCCGGCCCTGCGCGGCCCGTCGGAGTACGGCAGCTACCTGCGCGAGGCGGCCGAGCGGTCGCTGCGGCGCATCGGCGCCGACCGCTTCGACCTGTTGATGTTGCACAACCCGGACCGCACGGGCTACACGCACGAGGCGGTCTGGGAGGGCATGGCCGCGCTGCGCGACGCCGGCCTCACGCGCCTGCTCGGCGTTGCCCCCGGGCCCGCCAACGGCTTCACGCTCGACGTCATCGACTGCTTCGAGCGCTTCGGAGACCAGATCGACTGGGCGATGTTGATCCTCAACCCGTTCGAGCCGTGGCCGGGCGAGCTGGCGCTGCCAGCCGCCGCCGCGCACGACGTGAAGGTCCTGACGCGCGTCGTCGACTACGGCGGGATCTTCCACGACGACCTGCGTCCCGGCCTCCCGATGGGCGAGCGCGACCACCGTGGGTTCCGGCCCGCGGGCTGGATCGACCGTGGCGTCGAGCGCCTCGACGCGCTGCGCCCGATCGCCGAGCGCCACGGGCTGACGACGCTGCAGCTCGCCGCGCAGTGGAACCTCGCCCACGACGCGGTCGCGTCGGTCGTCCCCACGCTCATCCAGGAGGCGTGGGACGGCGCCAAGACCGTCGAGGCCCAGCGCGAGGAGCTGGCGTCGCTGCCGTCGGAGATCCTCCTGAGCGACGACGAGGTCGCCGAGATCCGCGCCATCGGCGACAACACGCGCTGCATGGCGCTCAAGGGCGGCGTCCCCGACCACGAGGGCGAGTCGCTGCCCGACCGCTGGACGCTGGACGCCGACCTGGAGGCGATCGGCGCCCGCTGGGACATCGCGCCCGGCGACCTGCAGCTCGCCTAGCGCGGGGCGCCCCCGGCGCTAGCCGAAGAACACCGCGGCGTCCTGGAAGAACTTGTCGTCCAAGGTCTTCGGCTCGCCCAGGGCCTCGCTGATCGGGACCGTCACGATGTCGGTCCCGCGCAAGGCCACCATCTTGCCGTGGTCGCCGGCGGTGACCGCCTCGGCCGCCGCCACGCCGAAGCGCGTCGCCAGCACGCGGTCGAACGCCGTCGGGGTCCCGCCGCGCTGGACGTGGCCGAGGATCGTCATCCGCGTCTCGTAGCCGGTCCGCTCCTCGATCTCGCGCTCCAGCGTCACCGCGATCCCGCCCAGGCGCGCGTGGCCGAAGGCATCCAACTTGCCTTCGGCGCCGGTCGTCGACAGCGTGCCCTCGCGCGGCGTCGCGCCCTCGCTCACGACGACGATCGAGAACGTCCGGCCGGTGTCGTGGCGCCGGCGGATGTGGTCGCAGACCTCCTCGATGTCGAACGGCCGCTCGGGCACGAGGATGACGTCGCCGCCGCCGGCCATGCCCGCGTGCGCGGCGATGAAGCCGGCGTGGCGGCCCATGACCTCCAGCACCATCACGCGGTTGTGCGACTCGGCCGTCGTGTGCAGCCGGTCGACCGCCTCGGTCGCGATCTGCACCGCCGTCTGGAAGCCGAACGTGTAGTCGGTGCCCTTGAGGTCGTTGTCGATGGTCTTGGGCACGCCGACGACCGGGACGCCCGCCTCGGCCAGCCGGGCCGCGACGCCCAGCGTGTCCTCGCCGCCGATCGGCACGAGCACGTCCACGCCGAACCGCTCCATCCCCGCGCGGACGCCGTCGACGCCGAGGCCGTCCTTCTTGAAGGGGTTGGTTCGCGAGGACCCCAAGATGGTCCCGCCGCGCGGCAGGATGCCCGCCGTGCGCTGCACGGTCAGCTCGTCGCCGTCGCCCTCCAGCACGCCGGCCCAGCCGTAGCGGTAGCCCACCAGCGTATGCCCGTCCTGCAGCCCCTTGCGCACCACGGCGCGGATGACCGCGTTCAACCCGGGGCAGTCGCCCCCGCCCGTCAGCACTCCGATCCTGGCCATGAGCCAGAGACTACGAGCGCCGGCAAGCCCCCGATCGGGCTATCGCGCCACGACCGCGGCCAGCGCCTCGTCCACCGGCACCGGACGTCCGAGGTGGAACCCCTGCGCGTAGTCGACGCCCAGCGCGCGGACCGCGTCGAGCGTGTCGTCGTCGCCCACGAACTCGGCCAGCGACGGCGTCCCGAGCCCGCGCGCGATCTGCACGACGGCCTCGACGACGAGGCGATCGGTGGGGTTGTCGCGCAGTCCGCGGACGAACTCGCCGTCGATCTTCAGCACGTCGAAGCGCAGGTGCTTGAGGTAGGCGAACGACGCGAAGCCCGCGCCGAAGTCGTCCAGCGCCAGGCGGCAGCCGAGGCGGCGCAGCGCGTCGGCCAGCGCGCGGGCGCGCTCCAGGTTGACGATCGCCGCCGTCTCGGTGATCTCGACGATCAGCCGGCCGGGCGGCACCGGCGTGGCGGTCAGCAGCTCCTCCAGCCAGCGCGCGAAGTCCGCGTCGCCCATGGTCCGGCCGCTGAGGTTCACCGACAGCGTCACCGGATGCGCGCGCACGAGCGCGACCGCGCGGGCGACGACCCAGCGGTCGATCGCTCCGATCAGGTCGAAGCGCTCGGCGATCGGCAGGAACGTCGCGGGCGGCACCAGCTCGCCGGAGTCCGACCGCATCCGCAGCAACAGCTCGAAGGCCGGGTCGTCGTCGCCCTCGCCCAGCGCGACGATCGGCTGGGCGTGCAGCTCGAAGCGGTCCTCGGCCAGCGCGGAGCGGATCCGCTCCAGCCACGACAGCCGCGACACGTGGCGGCCGGGCCCGGCCTGCTCGCGCGTCGCGCGCGCCGCCTGGTTGCGGCCGGCCTCCTTGGCGTCGTACATCGCGATGTCGGCCTCGACCAGCAGCTCCTCGGGCGACAGGCCGTCGGCGCCGTCGAAGGGCGCCATGCCGATCGACGCGGTCACCCGCGCCTGGCGCGTGGAGTCCGCGACGACGCCGTCCCGGGCGACCGCGCGCAGCAGCTTGGCCGCCACCGCGCCGGCCTCGTCGTCGGTGGCCTCCGGCAGGATCACGCCGAACTCGTCGCCGCCCAGGCGCGCGATCACGTCGGTCTCGCGCAGCTCGGCGCGCAGCGTCGCGGCCAGGCGGGCGATCAGCTCGTCGCCGACCGGATGGCCGAGCGTGTCGTTGACGTACTTGAACCCGTCGAGGTCGAGGACGAGCACCGCGCCGCGGCGGCCGTAGCGCTCGGCGGCGGCCAGCGCGCGATCCAGCTCCTCCTCGAAGCGGCGCCGGTTGAAGAGGCCGGTCAGCGCGTCGTGGTCGGCCAGGTGCTGGAGCTGGCCCTCGAAGCGCTTGCGCTCGGTGATGTCGACGATCTGCGCGATCGCGTAGGCGGGCCGGCCGTCGGCGTCGGGCACGGCGGCGACGGTCAGCAGCGTCCACACGACCTTGCCGTCGGCGTCGACCATCCGGCACTCGGTGCTCAGGCGCTCCTCGGTGCCGCGGCGCAGCGCGGCGATCCGGGCGCGCCCGGCCTCCAGCTCGTCGGGGTGGACGACCGCGGCGATGCGCTGGGCCAGCAGCGCCTCCTGCGAGAAGCCGAGCATCGCGGCCAGCGCCGGGTTGACGGTCAGCCACCGGCCGGTGTCCGCGCCGTGCAGCGAGACGACGCAGACGCCGATCGGCGCGTGCTCGAACGCGGCGCGCAGGCGGGCCTCGGCCTCGCGGCGTCCGGACTCCAGGCGATGGCGGTCGGTGATGTCCTGGGTCGTGCCCCACACGCGGCGGACGCTGCCGTCCTCGAGGCGCTCGGCGGGCGCGCCGCGGCCGTGCATGATCCGCTCCTCGCCGTCGGTGCGGATCAGGCGGTAGGTGACGTCGAACGGCTCGCCGTCGACCGCGGCTCGGGCGAGCGCGTCGCGCACGGCCTGGCGGTCCTCCTGGTGGATCAGCCGCCCGTGGTCCTTGACACGGATCGGCTGGTCCTCGGGCACGCCGAGCAGGCGGTACATCGCGGGGCTCCACCACTGCTCGCCGGTGATCAGGTCACCCGACCAGCTGCCCAGCTGGGCCATGTTCTGCGCCTCTTCGAGCAGCGCCTGCTGGCGGCGGGCGTCCTCGGCGGCGGCGCGGGCGCGCTCCTCGGCCTCGCGCAGGCGGTGCTCGTCGGCCTTGCGCGCGGTGATGTCGCGGGTGGTGGTGACGGCCTCGACGAAGCCGCCGTCGACGTCGAGGATCGGGGAGACCGTCGACTCCAGCCACATCTCGCGGCCGTCGCGGACGTTGGTGATGCGGTACTGGACGGTGCTCGAGATCCCGCGGCGCGCGTGCTCGTGGGCCCGCTGGACGGCGGGCGCGTCGTCGGGGTGGCAGACGTCGGCGGCCCAGAAGCCGATGAGGTGGGCGGCCGGGAAGCCGAGCAGGGCCTCGGCGCCGCCGGCGGCGTAGACGATCTTGCCGGTCGGGTCGTGGCGGGCGATCAGGTCGCCGGCGTGGGTGGCCAGCAGCGCCAGCTCGCGCTCGCGCGCCTCCAGCTGGGCGCGCGCCTCGACGAAGCTCGTGATGTCGGTGAACGAGACGACCGCGCCGTAGGGCACGTCCTCGCCGTCGGCCAGCAGCGGGACGGCGTTGACGCGCAACCACTGGTCGGTGCCGTCGTGGCGGCGGACCAGGAGCTGCTCGTCGCGGACCGGTCGGCCGGTGGCGATCGCGCGCCCGCCGGGCTGCTCCTCGGCGGTCATCGGACGGCCGTCGGCGTGGCGCGGCAGGAACGAGGCGTCGTGCGGCCCGCGGCCGGCGAGGCGGTCGCGCTCCGGTGTGTGGACGCCCGCGATCAGCCGCGCGGCGCGGTTGGACGCGCGGATCGTGGCCGACGCGTCGATGACGGCCAGGCCTTCGGTGGTGGCGTCGGCGGCCGGGCCGAGCAGGCTCGACCACGCGTCGTCGGTCGTGGGGGCGTGGTGCAGAGGCATCGAGGGGCCTTGTCCCTGGGTCGGCCCGGCCGGCATCCGACTTGAGGTCTGATGAGCGCGTAACTTTCCGAAGCGGGTCTCGTTCTGGGCGCACATGAACGTCAAGACGAGAACGATCAGGGCCGTGGCGGCCGGTCTGGCGGCCGTCGCGCTGCCCGCGGCGGCGTCGGCCAACGTGCAGGTCGGATCCTCCGGCTGGTCGTGGGGCAACCCGCTGCCACAGGGCAACACGCTCCGCGCGATGGCCTTCAGCGGTGCGACCGGCTACGCGGTCGGCGACTTCGGGACGCTGCTGGAGACGACCGACGCCGGCGCGACCTGGACCGGCCTGCCGGCCGGCACGTTCTCGAACCTGACCGAGCTGCAGGTGCTGGACGCGTCGACCCTGTTCGCGGGCGGCGGCTGCGTGGCGCGGCGGTCGATCGACGGCGGCCGGACGTTCTCGCGGATCGCGTTCACCAACGTCGAGTCGGCGTGCCCGCAGGACTCGACGCTGGCGGCGCTGGCGTTCCTCGACCAGAACTTCGGCTACGTCTTCGAGAGCGGCGGCCAGGTCTTCCAGACCCCGGACGGCGGCACGCGCTTCGCGGCGAAGATCGCGGTCCCGGGCACGAGGGCGGCGGGCGGCGGGGCGGTGCCGACCGACGCCGCGTTCACGTCGACCACCACGGGCTTCGTCGCCACCGACGACGGCAAGATGTACGAGACGACCGACGGCGCGAACTCGTGGAAGCCGGTCAGCGAGACCGGTCGGGCGGTGCGCGGCATCGCGTTCGTCAGCGCGCAGGTCGGCTACGCGGTCGGCGACCAGTCGTTGTTCATGAAGACGGCCGACGGCGGCGCGACGTGGACGCCGCAGGGCGTCGGCGGCCCGGCGCCGCAGGACCTCACCGGCATCCACTGCGCGACCGAGGACGCGTGCGTCATGACGACGAGGGCCGGCACGCAGATCATCGTGACGACCGACGGCGGCAAGACCTTCACCTTCCCCGCGCCGTCGACCGACCCGCTCTTCGCGGCGGCGTTCGCGTCGGCGACGCGGCTGGTCGCGGCCGGCCGGCAGGGGTCGACGACCGCGTCCGACGACGCGGGCGCGAACTTCACGCCGATCGGCGGGCGGCTGATCGGCCGGTTCTCGCGCGTGCGCGCGGGGCGCGTGGCGGGCACGGCGTTCGCGCCCGGCCCCGACGGCGTGCTCGGCCGCACGGTCGACGGCGGCCAGACGTGGACGCGCGGCAACGTCGCGACGTCGCAGGACGTCCTCGACGTCTCGTTCCCGACCGCCGACGACGGCTACGCGCTGGACGTCGCGGGCGGCGTGTTCACCACCGACGACGGCGGGCAGTCGTGGAAGACGCTCGACACCGGCTCGACCGCGCGGCCCAACGCGGTGTACGCGCCGTCGAAGTCCGTGGTGTTGGTGATCGGGCCGACGGGCGTGCGACGGTCGGTCGACGGCGGCGGGTCGTTCGACGCGGTCCGCGGCGACGCGGTGGCCCGGACGCCGTTGTCCGACGTCGACCGCGCGGGCGACGCGATCGTCGCCTGGGGCCCGCAGGACGTGATCCTGTCGTCGGACGGCGGCAAGACGTGGCGGACGGTGCTCAAGCCCGGCCGGTACAAGACGGTGACGGTCAAGGGCAAGCGCCGGAAGGTCAACCGGATCGGCGTGCGCAAGGTGGACTTCGTCAACGCCAGGACCGGGTTCCTGCTGGACGGCTCCGGCCGCGTCTGGCGCACGACCGACGGCGGCCGGGCGTGGACGGAGCGGCCGGGCGTCGGCACCGACGGCGCCCGCGGGATGTCGTTCTCCAACGCGCGCGACGGCTACCTGGTGATCTCGCGGTTCGGCGACGTGACGACGCCCACCGGCTTCCTGCTGCGCACCGACGACGGCGGCGCGACCTGGCATCCGCAGTTCGTGGAGTCGGAGGTGATCCCGGACGGCGGCGTCGCGGCCGGCGCGGGGACCGACTACCTGCTCGGCGGGCAGCAGGCGCTCTTGGCGTCCACGACCGGCGGGGACGCGGGGCCGGCGAGCGAGCTGACGATCAGGGCGGCGAGGACCAAGCTGCCCAAGCCCGCGCACATCGTCGTGACCGGCAAGCTGGCGCCGGCGTCGGGCAACGAGCGCGTGACGGTCGGCTACCGGCGGCCGGGCGCGACGCGGTGGTCGTCGCAGACGGTGACGGTGAGCGCGAACGGGTCGTTCACCTCGTCGTGGAACGTGGTGCGCGGCGCCAACCAGTTCGTCGCCCAGTGGCAGGGCAACTTCCGGTCGCGCGGGGACGGCTCGGCCGTCCTGACGGTGACCGTGGGGAAGGGGAAGCGGAAGTAGGCGTGGAAAGGGGACGGTGAGCGTGCTTGCCGGGGTGCGCCGGGCGCGGAAGCGCCCGGTGATCGCCCCGGCTCTGCTCGTTCAGGCGGCCAGCGGCTCGCGGGAGACGTCGCCGTCGCCCAGGTTGGCCGCGGGCGGCGCGGCGCGGACGGTGACGGGGAGGCCGTCGCGGGGGCCGATCGTCGGCATCTGGCGGACGCTCAGGACGTAGCCGGGGTCGACCTCGAGGCGGAAGCGGCTGAGGATCTTGGTGGCGATGACGCCGATCTCGGCCTGGCCGAAGCGCATGCCGATGCAGGTGCGGGAGCCGCCGCCGAAGGGGACGTAGGCGCCCTTGGGGATCGCGTCGCGTGCCGCGCCGACGAACCGGTCGGGGTTGAACGTGAAGGGGTCCTCCCAGACGTCCGGGAGGTGGTGCGAGACCCACGAGGAGTACTCGACCGGGACGCCGCCGGGGATCTCGACGCCGGCGATCGTGGCGGGCTCGATCGAGCGGCGCGGCCCGATCCACGCGGGCGGGTACATGCGCAGCGTCTCGTCCAGCGCGGCGGTGAGGTTGAAGTCGTCTCCGTTGGCGTAGGCCGGGTGGCGCGACAGCTCGTAGAAGAGGAACGCGACCGTCGAGGTCGTCGTGTCGTGGCCGGCGAAGAGGAGCGTCATCACCTCGTCGCGGATGTGGCGGTCCTTCAGCTCCAGGCCGTCGCCGTCCTGGGCGTCGAGGAGCAGGCCGAGCAGGTCGTCGCCGTGCTCGCCGCGCGCGCGGCGGTCGGCGATCTCGCCGTAGATGATGGCGTCGAGCCGCTTGGCGGCCGCGCGCATCCTCGCCCACGGCGTCCCCGGCCCGCGCATGATCTGGAAGACGTAGTCCTTGGACCAGAACGAGAGCGCGTTCTCGAACTCCTGCGCGGCGTCGCCGCGGCCGCGGGCCGTCTCGGGGTCGATGCCGAACAGCGCGCGCATCGCGATCCGCAGGGCCAGCTCGCGGGTCCAGTGGTACAGGTCGACGCGCGTGCCGTCCTGCCACGTGGCGAGCGCGTCGTCGACCTCCTGCTCCATGAGGAGCTGGGACCGGGCGATGCGCTCGCGGTGGAACATCGGGAGCATGGCCTTGCGCTGCAGGCGGTGGAACGCGCCGTCGATCGCGAGCATCCCGTCGCCGAGCAGCGGCGTGAGGTCGCCGTAGTGCCCGTGTCGCCACGAGTAGTTCTTGGCATTGGAGACCAACAGGTGGTGGTTGGCCTCCGGGCCCAGCACGAAGATGATGTTCTGGTGGAACACGCGCTGCGTGAACACCGGGCCGTACTTCTCGTAGGCGGCGAGCAGCAGGGTCAGCGGTTCGCGCGTGAAGCCGAACGTCCGCGCCATCGAGAACTTCGTGTCGCCCGGGGGAAAGGGAACGCTCGCCGCCCTCTCCGCCTGCATGTCCGCGGCGATCCTCCTCAGCGGATTGCTCGTCCCGAGCGACGGCGGCCCTACCACGCGTGCCATGCCCGGAAACGTACCGGTTGATTGGCCAACCAGCCAATCTCCTCCTCACCAAACCCTTCGTCCGCCGACCGACCGCCCCGACGCCGCGCCTGCCATAATGGAGGCCCGACCTGCTCGGGGGCGTAGCTCAGTTGGTTAGAGCGCCGGCCTGTCACGCCGGAGGTCGCGGGTTCGAGTCCCGTCGCTCCCGCTTTTCCGACCTCCGCATCCGTCAAGGATGCGGAGGTCTTCTTTTTTCGCCTGTGCGCTCGCGAAAAAAGGCTTGAACGCGGGGGTCGGCCGGATCGCCACGACGCGGCCGCCGTCGATCCACACGCGCTCGACGAGCTGTCCCACCAGCTCGCGGCGCCGCTCCGGGTCGGTCTCCTTCTCCCAGAACGGGCTGAAGTCGTCCAGCACCGCGCGGGCGCTCTCCAGATCAGGCGTCCGGCCGGGCGCGAGGCGGTCCAGCTCAGCGTCGATCTCGTCGCGCTTGGCGACG
>NZ_DASRZV010000034.1:0-9058 GCF_035685985.1 Baekduia sp. | reverse complement strand
CTCCCCGCGCGGCTGCTCGGCGAGGAGGGACGCGGCACGGCGTTCGTCGTCGAGCAGCTGATCTGGACGCGTCTCGACACGCTGCTCGGCGTCACCGGCATGATGCGCCGCGTGCTCGCCGAGGCGGTCTGGCACGCCCGTCATCGCAGCGCCTTCGGCGCGCCGCTCGCTCAGCAGCCGGCGATGGTCAACGTGCTCGCCGATCTTGCGCTGGAGTCCGAGGCGGCGAGCGCCGCGACGATGCGGATCGCCGCTGCGTTCGACTCCGACGACGAGCCCTCCGAGTCCGCCTTCCGCCGCCTCGCGCTCGCGGTGATGAAGTACTGGGTCTGCAAGCGCGGCGCGCCGATGGCCGCGGAGGCGCTGGAGTGCCTCGGCGGCAACGGCTACGTCGAGGAGGCGCCGATGGCGCAGTTCTACAGGGACATCGAGATCGGCACTGTATGGGAGGGGTCCGGCAACCTGATCGCCCTCGACGTGCTGCGCGCGCTCACGCGCGAGCCCGAGACAGCGGCCGCGCTGGTCGCCGAGTGCGAGCTCGCGCGCGGCGCCGACGCGCTGCTCGACGCGCATCTCGACCGTACGAAGCAGGAGCTGCCGGCGCTCGCCGCCGCCGCGCCCGAGGACGCGCAGTGGTCGGCTCGCCGAGCCACCGAGGACATGGCGCTCGCGTTGCAGGCCAGCCTGCTCGTCCGCTACGCGCCCGCGGCGGTCAGCGATGCGTTCTGCGCGTCACGGCTGTCCGAGCGCCGCGGCCTGGCGTTCGGCGACCTGCCTCGCGGGGCGGACGGCGCCGCCATCGTCGAGCGCGCGCTGGCGCTGTAGCAGCGCAGCTGGACGCCGGCTTCACTCCACGGAGCTGACGTCGCGCGGGCCCTCGCCGACGTACTTCGCCGTCGGGCGGATCAGCTTGCCTTCGCGCTTCTGCTCGAGGATGTGCGCCGACCAGCCGGCGACCCGCGCGCAGGTGAACATCGACGTGAACAGCTCCGGCGGGACCTGCGCCGTGTCGAGCACGACGGCCGACCAGAACTCCACGTTGGTCGCCAGCACCCGGTCGGGACGGCGGGCCTTCAGCTCCGCCAGCGCGGCCTGCTCCAGCGCCTCGGCGACCGCGAAGCGCGCCGAGCCGATCTCGCGCGCGGTCCGGCGCAGCACGCGGGCCCGCGGGTCCTCGGCGCGGTAGACGCGGTGGCCGAAGCCCATCAGGCGCTCGCCGCGGTCCAGCGCGGCCTTGACCCACCGGTCGGCGTCGCCGGTCCGCTCGACCTCGTCCAGCATCTTCAGCACGCGCGACGGCGCGCCGCCATGCAGCGGGCCGCTCAGCGCGCCGATCGCGCTCGACAGCGCGGCGGCGACGTCGGCGCCGGTCGAGGCCACCACGCGCGCGGTGAACGTCGAGGCGTTCATGCCGTGCTCGGCGGCGGAGATCCAGTAGGCGTCGATCGCCTTGGCGTGGTCGGGATGCGCCTCGCCGCGCCAGCGGATCAGGAAGCGCTCGGCCAGCGTGGAGCCCTGGTCGACGTCGGCCTGCGGGACCCACGGCTTGCCCAGGCCGCGCGCGGACTGCGCGACGAAGCTCAGCGCCATGACCGACGCGCGGGCCAGGTCGGTGCGCGCCTGCTCGTCGGAGATGTCGATCAGCTGCTGGAAGCCCCACTCGGGAGCCAGCGCCGCGATCGCCGCCTGGACGTCGACGCGGGGGTCGCCGCTGCGGATCGTCAGCGGGTGCTGCTCGGCGGGCGCCAGGCCCGGCTCGAACGAGCCGTCGACCAGCAGGCCCCAGACCTTCTCGTAGGGGATGGTCCCGACCAGGTCCTCGATGTCCACGCCGCGGTAGCGCAGCGCGCCGCCCTCCTTGTCGGGCTCGGCGATCTCGGTCGCGAAGGCGACGACGCCCTCGAGGCCAGACTGGACCCCTTCCATCACGGTGCTCATCTCATCTCCGGTTCGCTTGTCGTTGTTGAAGGCTGTGCGTCGGCCCCGTGGCGCGCGCGATCGAGGCCATCGCCGGACGGCTCAGGCGTCGCCTGCGCCTTCTGACGCAGGCGATCGAGGCCATCGCCGGGCGGCTCAGGCGCTTGTGCCTTCTGACGCAGGCGATGGCGCCGCGCCTTGGCCTCGTTGCCGCAGGTGCGCATCGAGCACCAGCGGCGGCCGCCGCCGGGCGAGCGGTCGAAGAAGCGCCCGGAGCAGGTCTCCGAGGCGCAGATCCGGATGCGGTCGCGCTGCCGCGCGGTCCCGAGCATCTGGGCGGCGTCCAGCGCGACCATGCCCAGCGCGCGGCGCGGCGAGTCGGCGGCGGCGCGCTCGGTCAGCGCGGGGACGCCGTCGGGCCCGGCGACCAGCTGCGGGCGCGCGCCGGCGAAGACCAGCCAGTCGTCGACCAGCGTGATCGCGTCGGCCGGCGCGGGACCGCCTTCGATGGCCGCGACGACCAGCGCGTCGATCGCGTCGCGCAGGTCGCGCGCCTGGCCGAGGACCTTGGCGCTGACCGCGGCGCCCCCGTCGGCGTCCATCACGCCCGCGCGCACCAGCCACCGGGTGAGGTCGCTCGGCGTGACGAGCGTCTCGACGTTGCGCCGCCAGCGCTCGCGGTGGGTGTTGACGAAGTCGACCGCCGGCCGGCCGCCGGTCCAGTACCACCACGGCTCGCCGCTGGTCAGCGGCAGGACGAGGTCGTCGGGGAGGTCGCGGTCGGGCATCGGCTCGGGCTGGACGTTCCCGCATCATGTAACCACATAACTTGTAACCAAGGGGTTACGCGCCGGTGGGCGTTCGCGGCCGGCCGGAGTAGGGTCGGCGCCATGTCCACCGCCGCCGGCGCCGATCTCCTGTTCCGCCCCGTCCACGAGCTGGCCGGGCTCGTCAAGGACGGCGAGCTGTCCGCTCGCGAGCTGGTCCAGACGTCGCTGGACCGCATCGCCGAGCTGAACCCGACGCTCAACGCGTTCGTCGACGTCTTCGCCGAGGACGCGCTGGCCGAGGCCGACGGCATCGCGGCCGACGATCCGCGCCCGTTCGCGGGCGTCCCGATCGCGATCAAGAACAACCGCGCGGTGGCGGGGCGGCGGCTGACGTTCGCCTCCCACTTCGTCGGCGACTTCGTCGCGCCCTACGACCACAACGTGGTCGCGCGGCTGAAGCGGGCGGGCTTCGTGATCGTCGGGACGACGACGCTGCCGGAGTGGGGCATCATGCCGACGACCGAGACGGCGCGGTTCGGGCCGACGCGCAACCCGTGGGACCAGTCCCGCACGCCGGGCGGGTCGTCCGGCGGCTCGGGCGCGGCGGTCGCGTCGGGCATGGTGCCGATCGCCCACGCCAACGACGGTGGCGGGTCGACGCGCATCCCGGCGGCCTGCAACGGGCTGGTGGGCCTCAAGCCCCAGCGCGGGCGGATCTCGCTGGCGCCCGAGGTCGGGCACATGCTGCTCGTGCAGGACGGCGTGCTGACGCGGACCGTGCGCGAGACCGCCGAGCTGCTGGACCTGCTGGCGGGCTACGAGCTGGGCGACATGACGTGGGCGCCGCCGAACGCCGAGCCGTTCGCCGCCGCCGTGGGGCGCGCCCCCGGCAAGCTCCGGATCGCGATGAGCGCGCTGTCGCCGGTGCCCGAGGCCGAGGTCGACCCGGTCTGCGTGCAGGCGATGCAGGACGCGGGCGCGCTGCTGGAGTCGCTCGGCCACGAGGTCGTCGAGGCCGACCCGCCGTGGGCGCGGCCGGAGCTGTCGGCGGTCTTCACCGCGTCGTTCGGCCCGGCGGTCTGCACGCAGATCAAGCTCGCCGAGCTGATCGCGGGCCGCGAGGCGACGGCCGACGACATGGAGCCGCTCTCGTGGGCGCTCTACCAGCTGTGCAAGAACATCGACTCGATCGACGCCCTGGCCGCCGAGCTGCAGCTGCACGGCGTCGGGCGCGAGCTGGTGACGTGGATCTCCCAGTACGACGCCCTGCTGACGCCCGCGCTGGCCGAGGCGCCGGTGACGCTCGGCACGCTGGACCCGCTCAACGCCGACGACCCGCTCGGCGGCTTCACCCGCAGCGCTTCGTTCACGCCCTTCACGCCGCCGCTGAACATCAGCGGCTCGCCGGCGATCTCGCTGCCGCTCTACCAGCGCGAGGACGGCCTGCCGCTCGGCATCCAGCTCATCGGCCAGCCCGCCGGCGAGGCGGCGCTGCTGTCGCTCGCCTCCCAGCTGGAGGCCGCCCACGGCTGGTCGGACCGACGACCGACGCTCTAGGCGCCACGCCGCGCGCCAAGCACGGCTGGTCGGACCGACGACCCACGCTCTAGGCGACTAGCCGTCCTCGTCCTGGGCGTCGGGCCCGCTCACCGGCTCGCACTGCGGGTCGGCCTGGCCGGGGCCGGTGCCGGGACGGCACTCGGGGTCCTGGTTGGCGCTCGCGCCGCCGGAGGAGCCCGAGCCGGAGTTGGTCGACGTCGTCTTGGAGCCGTCGGGCGCGGCGTGGCCGCCGGTGTCCTGCGGGGCGCTGGACGGCGAGCCGCCCGGGACCGTCGTGGCCTGCGTGGAGGAGCCGGGGCCGGTCGTCGACGTGCCGCCGGTGGTCGACGAGCCGCCGGTCGTGGACGCGGGCGCGGGCACGGTCTGGACCGACGTGTCGGTCGGCGTGGTGACGTCGTCGGCGCCCGGCGTCGTCACGGCGCCGCCGTCCTCGGACGTCGTCACGGCCGTGGGGACCGTGTCATCGGACGTGTTCCGCGAGTCGCCGCCGCAGCCGGCCAGCAGGCCGCCTCCGGCGCCGAGCGCGAGAACGGCCAGCAGCGCGGCGGCGCGGGTCTTGGTGGTGTCGAGCGTCGGCATGCGGTCTACACGGGTAGCAGGTCGTCCTCGAGCCCGAGGACCTCCGCCATCGAACCCGGCCGCACCCCGAGAAGTTGCGCATCCGCCGTCCCGCGCGCGCTGACCATCGAGACCTCCATCAGCTCGGCCTCGTCCCAGGTCGCCGGCGCCTTGGACTTCAGGATCGCCTCGGTCGCGCGCAGCGCGCGGGAGACGATCGGCGTCGGGACGTGGACGAGCGGGCGCGGACGCCCCGCCGCGGCCAGCAGGCGCCGGATGATCTCGGTGTGGTCGACGACCTCCGGGCCGGCCAGCTCGTAGCGCGCGTCGGGCCGCGCCGCGTCCAGCAGCGCGATCACGGCGTCGGCGACGTCCTCGGCCCAGATCGGCTGGTAGCGCGCCCGCCCGCGCCCGCTGACCGGGACCACGGGCGCGATCGCCATCCGGCTCAGCAGCGTCATGAAGACGTCACCCGGCGCGTAGACGATCGACGGCGCCATGACGACCGGCTCGGGGATCGCGCTCTCGATCACCGCGCGCTCGGCCAGCGCCTTGGCGCGCAGGAAGCGGGTGCGGTCGTGCGCGGTCGCGCCGAGCGCGCTGAAGAACACGAAGCGCGTGACGCCCGCGGCCTCGGCGGCCTGGACCATCCGCCACGTCGCGATGCCGTTGAGCTCCTCGATCGAGCCGCGCGGCTGGTCGCGGATCGCGGCCGCCAGGTGGACAACGGTCGTCACGCCGCGCAGCGCGTTGCGAAACGACGGCGGATCGGCGAGGTCGCCGAGCGCGATCTGCACGCGCACGCGGTCGGGCCCGAGCCGGCGCGGGTCGCGCACGAGGCAGCGGACCGGGACGCGGGCGGCCGTGAGACGGCGCCGCACCGCGGAGCCGACGAGGCCGGTGGCGCCGGTGAGCAGCAGCATGCACCCACCAGACTACGGGCGGGCACGGCCGCGACGCGCCGACGGACGCCGCCCCGACGCGCTAGATCACGGCGTGCAGCAGCAGCGCGGCGCAGGCGGCGATCGCCAGGACGTCGGCGACCAGCCACGCGACCCGGAGGGGGACGCTGCGGGGGAGCCGGCGGCGACGGGCGCGCCCGGCGATTCTCTGTTCGATGGGTGGCGTGGACATGCGATGGGACCTACGAACGTCACCCTCAGCCACGACCCAGCTTGCCCACATTCGACAGGGATCGATCCTCCAGGCCCGAATTGTATGGCTTCCGCGGAGAACCTCCACGGAAACCTGCACGGTTGCGGCGCGGGGGCCCCTCGTCCGGAGCTTTGGCAGAATGCCGCGTCCAACCCCCGTCTGAACCAGCACGAGGATCCCCCTTATGGCCTATGTGATCACCGAGCCCTGCGTCAACACCAAGGACAACTCCTGTGTCGAGGTGTGCCCGGTCGACTGCATCCACCCCACCCCGGACGAGCCCGACTACGACTCGGTCGACCAGCTCTACATCGATCCGGAGGAGTGCATCGACTGCGACGCCTGCGTCGAGGCCTGCCCGGTCGACGCCTGCTTCGCCGAGGACCAGGTCCCGGACGAGTGGTCCAAGTTCGTGCAGATCAACGCGGACTACTTCAAGAAGTAGGAACGACGTCGCGCGCGCGGCGGTCGGACCGTCGCGCGCCCCTCTTCCGGCGGCCGCCGCGCCGCCGTGCGAAAAGCGGCTCGCCGTTCCCCATAGGGTCAGTAGGCTTTGTGTCTCCGACGACCCGAATGGAGGTCCCGCTTCGATGTCTGTCACCGACGAGCTGCTGCGCAACGCCGAGGACTACGCGTCGCGCCGAGACGGTCCCGCCCGCCCGCTCCCGCTGCCGCCCGCCAAGCAGGTCGCGGTCGTCGCCTGCATGGACGCGCGCCTGGACCCGCAGGCCATCCTGGGCCTGAGCGAGGGCGACGCGCACGTCATCCGCAACGCGGGCGGCGTCATCACCGACGACGAGATCCGCTCGCTGGCGATCTCGCAGCGGCTGCTGGGGACGCGGGAGATCATCCTGATCCACCACACCGACTGCGGGATGCTCACGTTCCGCGACGACGAGTTCCGCCGCCAGATCCAGGACGACACCGGCATCAAGCCCGAGTGGGCGGCCGAGGCGTTCCCGGACCTGGAGGAGGACGTGCGCCAGTCGATCGCGCGCATCGAGTCCTCGCCGTTCATCCCGGTCAAGGACTCGATCCGCGGCTTCGTCTACGAGGTCGAGACGGGCCGGCTGCGCGAGGTCGCGCGCTAACCCGCCATCGGGAGGCTCATCCCGCTCGGCTTCTTGTCGGCCGGCGGGATGACCTCGATGGGCGACGCGCTCGCCGCCGGCGCGGCCGACGCGGCCATCATCGGCAACTCGACGGGCATCAGCGCGATCAGGCCGCGGGCGGCCTGGCGGATCGCCTGCGCGGCGGCGTCGTCGGGGTCGGTCCCGACCAGCGGGGCGCCGGCGTCGGCCTGCTCGCGCAGCGGCATCGTCAGCGGGACCTTGCCCAGCAGCGGGACGTCCAGCTCGTCGGCCAGCTCCTGGCCGCCGCCCTCGCCGAAGATCTGGAAGCGCTCGCCGCCCGGCGTCGTGAAGCCGGACATGTTCTCGACGACGCCCGCGATGTCCAGCGACACCTTGTGGGCCATCTCGGCGGCGCGGCGCGCGACCTTCTGCGCGGTCGGCTGCGGCGTGGTGACGAGCAGGAACTTCGCCTCGGGCAGCAGCTGCGCGAGCGTCATCGAGACGTCGCCGGTGCCCGGCGGCAGGTCGACGAGCAGGAAGTCCAGCTCGCCCCAGTCGACGTCCTCCAGGAACTGCGTGAGCGCCTTGTGGAGCATCGGGCCGCGCCAGACGACCGCGGAGTCCTCGGCGACGAAGAAGCCGATCGACATGACCTTCACGCCGGCGGCCTCCAGCGGCAGGATCTTGCGGTCCGGCGACACCGGCGGGCGGTCGCCGCCGAGGCCGAACATGCGCGGGATCGAGTAGCCCCAGACGTCGGCGTCGAGGATGCCGACCTTCTTGCCGTCGGCGGCCAGCGCGGCGGCGAGGTTGGCGGTCAGCGTGGACTTGCCGACGCCGCCCTTGCCCGAGCCGACGCAGATAACGTTGGCGACCTGCGCGAGCGCGCCGGTCGGCAGCGCGCCGCCGCGGCCGAGCTTCTGCTGCAGCGCGCCCTTCTCCTGGTCGGAGAGCACGTCGAAGGCGACCGAGACCTGCTCGACGCCGAGGCCCTTGACGGCCTTGACGACGGCGGTCTGGAAGTGGTTGCGGATCGGGCAGCCGGCCGTCGTGAGCGAGACCGTGACGGCGACGCTGCCGTCCTGCGCGATCTCGACCGAGCGCACCATCCCCAGCTCGACGATGTTCTCGCGCAGCTCGGGATCGATGACGGCGGTCAGCGACTGAAGGATCTCGTCGCGAGAGGGAGAGGCCATGTGCTCCATTGTCGCAAAGTCCAACGGGCCCTTGAGTGACGAAGGGCCGCCCTTGCGGACGACCCTTCGTCGGGGAGGAGATTCGGGTGCGGCGGCGTCGGGCTAGGCGACGGAGGCGATGCGCTCCTGGACCGTGGTGGCGGCCTTCTGGGCGCCGGTGAGGCCCGTCTGCAGGAGGTTGTCGAGGCGCGCGGTGACGAGGTCGGCCTGCGACGTGATCGGCTTGAGCTGCTTGGTGGCGTCGGAGCGGAAGGACTTGACGTCCTTCTCCACGCGCGTGCGGGCCTTCTTGGCGTCGCGCTCGAAGCGCTTGACCTCGGTGGAGCCGCGGCGCTCGAAGCGCTTCAGCTCGGCCTCGAGGCGCTTGCGGCGGACCGTGAGCTCCTTCTCGACCGTGTCGCGCGACAGGCCGCGGATCGAGGAGACGGCCTCGGTGACCGCGTCGCGGGCGACCAGCGCGGCGCCGACCTGCACGTGCGCGGCGCGCTCGGCGTACTCCTGGACGAGGTCGACGCGCGTCTTGGCGGCCTCGGCCTCGGCCGTCGCGGCCTTCTTGGCGCTCGTCGCGGTCGTCTTGCGCGCGGCGGCGGCCTGGTTGGCCGAGCGCGTCTGGGCGGCCTTCTTGGCGGCCGTCGAGCGCTTCGTCGCGGCGGTCTTGCGGGCGGTCGTGCCGGTGTTGGTCGTGGCCATGCGGGTCAGCTCCTCGGTCTAAGGAAGTTAGATCTAAGTCGTTGTTCGCCTCCAACGTACCGTGCGAACACCCGTTTGTAAACCGATTCGTTCGGCCGGTTACAGCTCGAACACGGGTTCGGCGCCGGGCGCGGGTAGG
>NZ_DASRZV010000033.1:0-365972 GCF_035685985.1 Baekduia sp. | reverse complement strand
CGCGGTGAGCCGGGCGGTCAGCGAGGCGCCGTGGGCGCTGGCGATCGTCCGGGACACGGCGGTCACGCCGCTGCCGCTGAGCTTGACCTTGCCGGCGCCGAGGCCCGCGAGGCGCAGCGTGATCGAGCGGCTGCTGGTGGTGGTCTTGGCCACCGACAGCGAGCAGTCGGCCAACGACATCAGGCCCTTGCTCTTGACCACCTTGCCGGTCTGACCGGTGAAGGCCGCGACCGAATCGTCCTGGGCGGCGCAGATGTTCTCGTTGCCGACCAGGATCCCGTGCGCCCCGCCGGCCAGGTCGAGCTGGAAGCTCGTGACCGGAGCGTCGGGGATGTCGTCGAACGTCGTGACGAGGTGACCCGCGTCATCGACGGTCGAGCTGGCCCAGAGGTCCAGCGACACGCCCTCGCCCTCGAGCTTCAGCCAGAGGTTGGGGAACGTCTTGCGGACCTTGCCGGTGGTCGTCGTCCGCGTGGCCTCGACGAAGTACACCGGGCCGGTCAGGGCCTCGTGCAGCGCCGGGGTCCGCACCGTGGCCTGGCCGACGATCGAGCCCTCCGGGCAGGCCTTCGCGGCCGCCTGCTCGGGCTTGCACAGCGCCTGGGCGTTGTCGGGATCCAGCGACATCGACAACGGCAACGTCACCTTCACGTTGCGCAGGCCCGACTCACCGGACTGCTGCGTCAACCCGGCCACCAACGCCGGATGCCCGCCGTCCTTCAACTCCGACCTGCCGCTCAGGCCGAGCGTGAGCTTCGGCGCCAACGGCGTCGAGGCGCACTCGCCCACCTGGTAGCGCGTCAGGACCGGAGCGGCCTGGCCGGCGGCCGAGGCCACCGTCGTGCCCACGCTCGTCGGCGCGCAGCTGGTCGGGTTGATCATGAACCCGGGCCGATCGACGGTCACGTTGATCGTCCGGTACTGCAGCGGGAAGCCCTTCAGGATCTGCGGCAGCGGATCGCTCTTGATCGTCACCTGCGCCTTGTTGGCATCCACGAACAGCGCCGCACGCACCACGACCGTGCCGAGGTCGTACGGACCGGCCTGCGCCGGCACCACGATGCTCAACGAGAACGGCGCACCCTTGTACGGACCGCCCAGGTACACCGCCGTCGGCGCCTTGCCCGCCTGCGGCAGCGTCACCGGGTTGGCACCCGGGCCCACCGAGACCGTCGTGTGACCGATCTGGCTGTCGGCACCGCACGTCCCCGCCGCGGCCTGCGCCTCGGCGCACAGCGGCACGTCGGACAGACGGGCCAGCAGGCCCTGCGGCAGCGCGACGTCCAGCGACTGGATGTTCGGCTGGCCGTCCGGCTTGCTCACCGACAGCGTGAACGGCGACGAGGCGCCCGCGACGCTGCTCGCGTTGCCTGCCGTGACCGACGGCGTGAACGCGCCGCCCTTGTCACAGGCCTGGTCGACCGTGATCGGCGAGGTCCGCGCCGTGGCGTCGTCCGACGACCACGGCGTCAGGGCCACCGACGCCGACGAGGTGCCGCAGGCGACCGGGTTGCTCAGGACCGCACGGGGGCCGCCCGTGAAGTTCAACGAGATCCTGCTCGACGCCAGCGGCGGCAGGTCGTCGAACGTCGTCGTCACCCGGCCGGTCGCCGGATCGGTGTCGACGCGGCCCACCATCTTCAGCCGCACGTTGCCGCCCTCGACCACGAGGAACAGGCGCACGAGCTGATCGGCCGTCGGCGTGCCGAGGTAGATCCGCCCGGTCATGTCGTCGGCCAGCAGCGGCGTCTTGATCGACGCCGTGCCGATCTCCGACGCCCGCGGGCACGTCGCCGGGTCGTTGTCCTCCAGCCCGAGCTGCGCGTCGGCGCAGCCGACCAGGCCGTCGGCGGCCGACGGCGACAGCGTCATGCCCTCGGGCAGCGTGACCACCGCGCGCTTCAGCGGCGGCGTCGCGTTGGCGGACGCGTCGGTGGTCTGCGGGATGTCGATGTCGACCCCGAGCCCCGTCGGCGCGCCGGCCTCCGAGCTGCCGGGACGCACGCTCACCGTGGGCGTGAACTTCTCCTTGTCACAGCCCGTCAGCGCCGGGATGTCGGTGTCGAACGTCCGGAACTCGTCGACGTGCGTCCAGCTGTTCATCGTGAACTTCGCGCTGGTGGCCACGCCGCACTGGGACCCGTTGTTCATGAACGGGCGCAGCCCCACGCCGCTCTTGAAGCCGGCGGCCGGGAACGGGTTGAACGGGTCGGTCGTGCTCTGGCAGCCGCCGAGGTAGCACAGCGCGGTCCGCTCCGTGTCGTGGGCGGGCGACCCGGGCGTGCCCCAGAACATCATGTCGACGCCGAGCAGCGGGATGACCTGCGGCGTCTGCGGGATGTCCAGCGTCAGCCCGTGGTCGTCGGGACGCAGCGAGGCGGTCAGGTGGATCGGGATGATCAGCGCGGAGAACCCGAACTGCGCGATCGTCCCCTGCGCGGGCTCCATGTTGTAGACCGGCGTCTGGACGTCGCCGTAGAACACGAGGCTCAGCGTCACGGTGCCGACCTGCGTGTCCGCCGGGCAGACCGGGAACTCGATCGGCTTGCACGTCGGATAGGCCTGCGGGTTGCCGATCAGGCCCGGCGGCAGCTCGACCTTGATGTCGCGGACGTTCTCGTTCGGCACGTCGGTCGGCATCCCGCCGAAGTCCCCGGGCCCCTGCTCGAAGCGGAAGGCCGTGCGGACGTCCGGGTGCCCGCCGGCCTGCGTGGTCGACAGGTCGACGTGGAAGCTGCCGGGCTCCAGGCCCCAGTCGGCGGCGCGCGCCGAGCCGGCCAGCAGCAGCAGCAGCAGCGCGGCCAGCAGCGCCAGGCAGGCCGCGGCGATCCCGCCGCGCGTCGCCCGGGACATCCAGGTCATCGTCTTCTCCTCCGTCAGCGCGATGGCGCTCTGGTTCGTGTGAGCGGTCATCAGCGCGCCGCCTTCTTGCTCGTCGCCTTCTTGGTGGCCTTGGCGAACTTGAGCTGCACGCTCGCCGACGCGGCCCGGCCGTCGACGGGCGTGAACTGGACCTTCAGGGCCGCGGTGATGCTGCTGTGACGGGCCAGCGACCGCTGCCACGCCTTGGTCAGCGCCACGCGCACCGAGTAGGTCCCGGCCTTCAGCACCGTGCGCTTGGCCGTGCCGACCCGCGCGCCGCTGACGCGGATCACACCGCCGCCCGGCACCTTGGCCCGCACGAGCGCGCTCGTGCCGCGGACGGTGCCCGAGGGCTTGCTGACCTTCGGCTTGCTCGACACCGGCGCGGCCTCCGCCGGCGGCACGAGGTTGCCCGGCCCGGCGAAGCTCACCGTGGCGATGACCGGCGGAGCCGGCGGCGCCGTCAGCGGGCCCTGGCAGGCCGTGGCGCACGGATCGGGCGTCCGCGCCACCGGGAAGCCCCCGCCGATGCGGGAGGCCCAGAGCTTCTGGTAGGGGTCGGTCGAGTCGGGCGACAGCGCGCCGCCCTGGGTGAAGAAGATCGTCGACCCGTCGAGGCTCATGCCGCGCGACACGCCGGGCGTCGGCTCCGTGCCGCTGGAGAGCAGCACGCGCTTGCCGTCCTCCCAGGCATAGGTGTCGGTGATCCCGTTGGTGTCACGGGGATCGAGCGCCCCGGTGGTCTGGAAGACCACGGTCTGGCCGTCATCGCTGATGAACGGCTCCCGGACGCGGTGCCGCCGGAACGAGCCGCCCGAGTCCGAGCCGATCGACACGCCGAAGGCGTAGATCGGCAGCGGCGGCGTGACCGGCGCCTCGACCCCGCCGGGCGGCGCGCACGTGGCGCAGACCACGGTGCCGTCGCGGCTGACCCGTCGGATCTCGACGCTGGTGTTGGTGCCGGCCACGGGATCGAAGCTGTCCCCGTAGGCCAGGTAGCTGCCGTCCGTGGTGAGCATGCTCGCGAAGGCGCTGCCGCCGTCTCCGGGCCGCAGCCTCGGCGCGATCTTGTAGGTCCCGACGAGGTGCAGGGCGCCGTCGTCCCAGAGGAAGATGTTCGGCTTGCCCGGCTGGCCCGCGCCGCCGAGCGGCTGGTCGGCCTCGAACCAGACCGTCGAGCCGTCGGGCGAGACCTGCGTCTGGTCGGCGGTGACGACGCCGTCGGTGATCCGGGTCAGCTGCCCGTGGTCGGAGACGTAGAGGTCGGTGGCGCCGTTGGTGTCGCTCGCCTGCAGCTTGGCGTCCGTCGTGAAGAACACGCGCGAGCCGTCAGGGCTCATCCCGATGTACGTGGCGGTGCCGTCGGCGCCGCCGGAGACCGGCGTCGTGATGTCGGTCGACGTCCCGTCGTGCCACAGCACGAGGTGGCTCGGGACCGGCGTCGCCGGCGAGCCGACCGCGCAGGCCGGGGTCGCGACGACGACCGTGCTGCCGTCGGCCGAGACGCCCATCATCCCGTTGTCGGCCAGGCCGATCGTCGAGAGGTCCTCGCGGCTGAAGTCCGTCGAGGGGTCGTCGGCGCAGTCGGCGCCGGCGTAGCGCGACATGTCGACGTCGATGGGCTCGAAGCCGCCGGCCACCGACCAGCGGAAGAGGCCCGTGTTGCTCTCCAGGCCGGGGACGGTGCCCGTGGGCACCCGCAGGACCAGGCGGCTGCGATCCGCCGATCCGGCGAGGTAGAACGGGCGCTGCGGCCGGTCCAGGCCCGAGTCCCAGGTGATGATCTTCGTCGTATGGCCGTCGTGCTCGGTCAGGAGCCCCTCGGTGTAGCCGGGCGTCGGGTCATACGGCGAGCCGTCCTCCCAGACGACCGTCGACATGTCGGGCGACACGTCCCGGAAGACGACGGTGCCGTTGTTGATCCCGCCGTCGATCCGGGTGACCCTCCAGCCGTCCGCCGTGCGCGTCGAGAGCTTGAAGTCCAGCGGGAACGTCTCGTCGAGGTAGATCGCGTGGTTGCCGTCGAGCGAGCCCCACGCGACGCCGCTCCAGGAGGGGGTCGCCAGCTCGGTGCCCTGCGAGTCGGCCGGCGAGACCGGCTCGATGCCGCGCTCCGCGGCCTGGGCGATCCCGGGCACGGCGAGCGCCCCGGCCGCCGCCAGCGGGACGAGCCCGCGAATCATCGCGTGCCTCATGCGACGCCGCTCCCGTCATGGCGCCCGACGGCACGCCGACGGCGCGCGGCCGCCCGCTGATGCTGCTTCATCGACTTTCCTCCTCCACAGAGACAAGAGCCACCGGCCATCCAACCCCTAACGGCCTTCAGAAACGCGGGCGGCCCCCAGTGCGCCAACCGTAAACACAACGGTTCCTATTCGTCAAGCTCACCCATCGGACGACCGTTGGGAAGCTGAGGAAATCCCTGCAAATGAGCTACGAATCCACCGGCGGGAGCACCCTTCCCCGCCGGCCTGGAGTGCGTCGAAGACGCTCATCAACGGAGCCGCGGACGCAAAAATCCCCGCGTTCGGCGACCCCGGCGACGGCATCCGCCGCCGGGCTCAGCGGGTCTTGGTCGTCCGCGCGAGGCGGTGGCCGCGGCGGTCGTAGGCGCTGATCGACGCCACGGCGCTCGTCGAGGTCGCCATCAGGTCGCCGCCGAAGTAGCGGACGTCCATCTTCAGCACGTGGCGCCAGCGCTTGGGGCCGGACCGGACGGGCAGCTTGAGGTGCTTGCCGTCCTTGAAGACGACGCGGATCTCGTGCGCCTTGGCCGTGACGATGCCGCCGATGACGGCGCTGGTCGGCGTGTCGCCCGCGCGCGCGGTCGAGACCAGCGGGAAGAGCCCGTGGTCGACGCGCAGGCTGCCCGCCGCGCAGCCCGACGCGGTCCCGCCGGCGGCGCCGGCGGCGGCCGGCTGGACGTCCAGGTCGAGGCAGACGCCCGCGACCGGCCCGATCTTCTCGTGGCGGATCGACAGCTTCCACGTGCCCCCGGCGGCCACCGAGCCGTGGAGCAGCTGGGTGTCCTGGGCCGAGGCGCTGCCGGCCACGGCGAGCGGCGCGGCCAGCGCGGCGCCGACGAGGAGGGTGCGAAGCGTGGGGAGGGTGGGGAGGGTGGGGAGCACGGCCCGAACATAGCCAGGATCGGCGGAGCTGAATCCTGGGCCCGCGGCGCGTTCGCGACGCCACGCCCCGGCGCGCGCTCCCGTCATCGGCATGCAGTTGGTGGATGCAGGTTCTGCATGCAGTCCGATGCTACGGTGGTCCCGTGAGCGAGACCGGCGACGTCTACGCGGCGATGCGGCGCGACATCGCGCTCCTGCGCCTCCTCCCCGGCGCGCGGCTGGCGGAGCATCCGCTGTCGGAGCGCTACGGCGTCAGCCGCACGCCGATCCGCGAGGCGCTGCGGCGCCTGGAGGCCGAGGGGCTGATCGAGACGCAGGGCCTGCGCCGCCGGGTGCGCCCGCTCGACGTCGCGGAGATCGAGGACGTCTACCGGACGCGCACGGCCCTGGAGCGGCTCGCGGTCGCCCAGGCGTGCGAGCGCGCCGACGAGGAGGCGATCGAGCGGCTCGCCGCCGACGCCGAGCCGCCGCCCGACGCCGGCGAGGACGCGTTCGCCGCCGACGTCCGCTTCCACACCGGGCTCGCGGCGCTGTCGGGCAACGCGTTCCTGATGTCCTCGCTGGACCGCGTCAACGACCGCATCGCGATCGTGCGGATGGTCGACTTCGGCCACGCCGAGCGGATCGCCGTCACGCGCCGCGAGCACGAAGCGATCCTCACCGCCGTGCGCCGGCGCCGCGCCGACCGCGCCCAGCAGCTCGTCGCGGCGCACATCGAGGGCGCGATGCGCAACGTCCGCGCGCTGCTGGCCGAGGCGCTCACGCGCATCTACCTCGACGCGCCGGCCGAGCCGGTGGCCGGCGCACGATGAGCGCGCTGATCCTGACCGGCGCCGTGACGGCCGACGGCGCGCGCCGGGACCTGGAGGTGCGCGACGGGCGCATCGCGCGCGTGGCCGCGCCCGGCGCGCTGGGCGCCGAGGCCGGCGCCGGCGCCGGCGCGACGCTGCTGGACCTCGGCGGCGCGGTGGTCCTCCCCGCGTTCGTCGACGGCCACATCCACCTCGACAAGTCGTTCGTCGGGACGTCGTGGCGCCCGCACGAGCCGCAGGAGACGCTGGCCGGGCGGATCGCGGCCGAGGCCCGCGCGCTGCGGGAGGTCGAGCGGGAGCTGCCGCTGGCCGAGCGCGCGCTGCGCCTCGTCGATCGCGTGGTCGCGCACGGCACCGGCGCGCTGCGCTCGCACGTCGACGTCCACCCCGACGTGGGCGTGAGCGCCGTCGAGGCCGTCGTCGACGTCGCGCGCCGCTGCGCGGACCGCGTCGACGTCCAGGTCGTGGCCTTCCCCCAGCGCGGCGTGATCGCGAGCCCGGGCACCGCCGAGCTGCTCGACGCGGCGCTGCGGGCGGGCGCGGACGTCGTCGGCGGCCTGGACCCCGCGGGCTTCGACGGCGACGTCGAGGGCCAGCTGACGACGGTCTTCGACCTGGCCGAGCGCCACGGCGCGATGGTCGACATCCACCTCCACGACGACGGCGCGCTCGGCACCTTCCAGCTGCGCCGCATCGCCCGGCACGCCGCCGACCGCGGGCTGGCGGGCCGCGTCGCGGTCAGCCACGCCTACGCGCTCGGCGCGGTCGACGCGGACGAGCTGGCGCGCACGGCCGAGCAGCTCGCCGCCGCCGACGTGGCGATCATGACCAACGCGCCGGGGACGGGCACGATGCCGCCGGTCCTCACCCTGCGGGCCGCCGGGGTCACGGTCTTCGCCGGCAACGACAACGTCCGCGACGCCTGGTGGCCGTACGGGTCCGGCGACATGCTGGAGCGCGCGATGCTGATCGGCTACCGGCAGGGCCTCTACACCGACGAGGAGCTCGGGGTCGCGCTGGCCATGGCCACCACCGAGGCCGCCGGCGTCCTGGGGCTGGAGGGCTACGGGCTCCACGAAGGGGCCCGCGCGAACCTCGTCGCGGTCGACGCGCGCACGCCCGCCGAGGCCGTCGCCTGCCCCGGCGCGCGCCTGCTGGTGCTCCACGACGGCCGCGTCGTCGGCGGCACGCGGGCCGCCGACGGCGCGGGCCTCACCCGGTCCGCGCCCGCAGCGCGTTGAGGATCACCGCGACGTCGATGCGCGTCGTTGACGCCGTCGCCGACCATCATCACCGGCCGGTCGGCGGTCCCGCGCACCACGTCCAGCTTGCCCTCGGGCGTGCGGTCGGCGTGGACGGCGTCCAGCCCGAGCGCGGCGCCGATCGGCTCGGCGATCGCCGCGCGGTCGCCGGTGACCATGGCGACGTGGGCCACGCCGGCGTCGCGCAGCGCCGCCACCAGCGCCCCCGCGTCCTCGCGCACGTGATCGCGAGCGCATGCCTTCCGGCCGTCACCGCCGCTCGTCCCCGTCGGGCAGCGCCCGCTCGATCGCGTCCAGGCGCCGTCCGAGCGCGTCCAGCCGATTCATCACCTGTCGTTCGAACTCGTGCTCGTGGTCCCACTCCGGGCTCTCCTCCTCGCGGACGAGCAGCGAGGCGATCGCGGCCGTGGTCAGCGTCATCAGCGCGAAGCCGGAGACCATCAGCACGGCCGAGAGCAGCCGCCCGCCGGTCGTCTGCGGAGACCCGCCGACGAAGCCCACGGTCGTCATCAGCGACAGCGCCCACCAGACCCCGCCCCAGTACGTCGACACCGTCCGGCTCTCCAGGGCCACGAAGCCCCCGCCGGCCGTCAGCACGATGACCGACGCGAGCACGAGCAGGAACGCGACGCGATGTCGCCGATGGCTCACCATGGCGCCCCGTCCTGCGCGGTCCCGGTCATACCGTGACCTTGCCCCCGCGCCCCGCGCGCGACAACCCACGCCGTCGATGTGGGCGCCTACGGAGGAGCGACGCGCCCGTCGTCAGTCACGCACCGGCAGCATCCGGTCGACGAGGTCCCAGTTGTAGGACGCCGTCTGCTCGGCGCTCAGCGAGGCCGGCGGCCGGACGTTGCCGCCGAAGCGATCGCAGATCGCCGCGACCGCGCCGCTGGCCACCAGCAGGCGCTTCTCGGACCGCCAGCCGGTGCGCGCGCGGATCAGCGCTTCGAGGATGCTCGCGTAGTGCGACCGCATCGCGCTGATCCGGTCGGCGTCCTCCGCGGCGAGGTTGTCGATCCGCTGCTCGTCGAGGAGGATCAGCTCGTTGGTCCGCGCGAGCTCGGGATGCTCGACCTGGAACAGCGTGTGCCGGCGCACGATGCCTTCCAGCCAGTCGCCGGAGGGCTCGTCGTCGAGCGGCCCGAGCACGGCGTGGAAGAAGCGCCCGAACGCATAGAGCACCGCCTCGGCGAGGATCCGCTCCTTCGAGCTGAAGTGGTTGTAGAGCGACGGGGCCTTGATGTCGGCGACCGCGGCGAGGTCGCGCATCGTGCAGGCCTCGAACCCCTTGCGGCCGAAGAGGTCGATCGCGGCGATCACCACCTGCCGGCGCGTATCGGTGCGCAGGCCGTTGACCGGCTCCAGGTCGTCCCCGAAGCCCTCGAGGATCCGCGCCCGCGCGGTCAGGATCTGCGAGCGCGCGCGTGCGGGCAGCTCGCGCCCCGGAGACTCCGACGAGCCGACATCCCGAGGCTCACCGGATGGTCCGCTCAGCGTCGACGTCATGGCGTGCATCTTGCCACGTCGCGCCGACGCGGCGCCCGACGAGCCCCGATTCGCCGTCGTCCCTAGGAACGAACGATTGTTAGTCTACGCGGCGCATGTCCACGCACTCCGCAGACCTGTCCTGGTTCGCGCTGCGCGACCGCCTGGCCGCCGGCAGCCCGCTGATCCTCTCCGTCGGCTCCTTCGAACAGCACGGACCGCACCTGCCGATGGCCACCGACTCGATCATCGTGGAGGCCCTCGCCACGGGCGTCGCCGAGGCGGTCGGCGGCATCACGCTCCCCGTCCTGCCCTTCGGCGCGCCGTCGCGCCCGCGGTCCGGCGGCGGCCCCGCGTTCCCGGGCCCCGCGCTGCGGCTGCCCACGCTGCTGGCCGCCGTCGAGCAGATCGCCACCGACGCGCTCGCCGTCGGCGCCACGCGCCTGGTCGCGCTCTCCTGGCACTGGGAGAACGCCGCCATCCTCTGGGACGCGCTGCACGGCCCGCTCGCCGGGAGCACGACGGCGCGCGCGTTCCTGTTCGACGCGCCCTGGGACTACCTCACGCCCGAGCTGGTCGAGGAGCTGTTCCCCGGCGAGGAGCCCGACTGGCCCTCCGACCACGCCGGGCACCTGGAGACGGCGATCATGCGCCACCTCGCGCCCGACCTCGTCGGCGAGCCGCCGGCACCGGTCCCGTTCGCGCCGCGCCGCGGCTACGACGTCCTGCCCACGCCGGCCGACGCCGTGCCCGGCACCGGCGTCGTGCTCGACGCGCGGGCGATGACCGCCGCCACCGGCGAGCGCTGCGTCGCGGCGATGGTCGACGGCATCGCCGCGGCGATCCGGGCGGAGGGCTGACCCTAGGGGTACAGCCCGCGCGCCCGGTGCGCGTCGACCACGCGCTGCACGGCGAGGCACAGCGCGCCGGTCCGCAGGTCGACGCCGTAGGCCGCCGCGCACGCGACGACCGCCTCCAGCGCGGCGACCAGCCGCGCCTCCAGCCGCTCGGCCACCTCGGTGGCCGGCCAGGACATGGCCTGCAGCCCCTGGACCCACTCGAAGTAGCTGACGATCACGCCGCCGGCGTTGGCCAGGATGTCGGGCACGACCATCACGCCGCGCTCGGCGAGGATCGCGTCCGCCGCCGCCGTCGTCGGGCCGTTGGCGCCCTCGACGACGACGCGGGCGCGGACGTCGTCCGCGTTGCCCTCGTCGAGGACGCCCGCCACCGCGCACGGCACGAGGACGTCGCAGTCGGCGACCAGCACCGCCTCGCGGTCGGTGGGCGCGCCGACCGGCGCGTCGGCCAGGGCACCGCCCGCGTCGAGCCACTCGCCGAGCGTGGCGATCGCCAGCCCGTCCGGGTCCACGCGGCCGCCGCCGGCGTCGGCGACCGCCACGACGCGCATGTCCGGATCGCCGGCCAGCAGCTCGGCGACCGTCCGGCCGACGTTCCCGTAGCCGCTGATCGCGACCCGCACCGGCGGCGCCTGCCCCGCGAGCGTCGCGGCGCGCCGCAGGCACGTGACGATCCCCGCGCCGGTCGCCGCACGCCGAGGCGCGGTGCCGCCGACGATCGTCGGCTTGCCGGTCACCGACGCGCCGACCGGATGACCCATCGCCGTCGAGTAGGTGTCCATGATCCAGGCCATCTCGCGCTCGCCGGTGTTCATGTCCGGCGCGAGGATGTCCTTGTCGGGCCCGATCAGCGGCGCGATCTCGCTGGCGTAGCGGCGCGTCAACCGCTCCAGCTCGGCCGCGCTCAACTCGGCGGGATCGCAGCGGATCGCGCCCTTCGCCCCGCCGTAGGGCAGGTCGACGAGCGCGCACTTCCACGTCATCAGCATGGCGAGCGCGCGCACGTCGTCGACGGTCGCGCTCGGGTGGTAGCGCAGGCCGCCCTTGCCGGGGCCGCGGGTCGTGCTGTGCTGGACCCGCACCCCGGCGTAGGTGCTCACCGACCCGTCGTCACGACGGATCGGCACCGCGACCTCGAGCGTCCGGCGCGGGCGGCGCAGCATCTCGTGGGTCCCCTCGTCGAGACCCAGGATGGAGGCCGCCCGCGCCAGCTGCAGCTGGGCTTCGTCCCAGGCGCTAGCGGAAGACCGCGTCGATGTCGGCACGCTGGAACGTGGGCTCCGAGTCGAGGACGCGATCGCTGATCACCTGCAGGATCGCCAGCGCGGCGTAGCGCGCGGTACGCCCGCCGCCGACGTCGTACTGCGGGATCATCTCGGCGACGTCGAACGCGCCGACGAGCTCGAACTCCGGGATCACGCCGATCGCCTGGAGCACGTCGCCCGAGCTGAGGCCGTCGACCGAGATCGAGTGGGTGCCCGAGGCGAACGCTCCGTCGGTGCAGTCGATGTCGAACGTGACGTACACCGCGTCGGCGCCCTCGGAGGCGATCTCCAGCGCCTCGCGCATCGTCTCCACGACGCCGCGGCGCCGGATCGAGTCCACCGTGTAGGCGGCGAAGCCGCGGTCGCGGCAGAGCTCGAGCTGGTCGGGCTCCATGACCCGCGACCCGCTGATCCCCCACCACACCATCTTGCCCACGGCCTCGTGCTCCGAGATCCGCCGGGCGAACGTGCCGTGGTTGTAGCGGCCCATGTCCTTGAACTCGTCCCAGAGGTCGAAGTGGCCGTCCAGGTTGAGGAAGCCGACCTTCGCGCCCGGCTTGCGCGCCTGCACGCCGCGGACGAACCCGAGGAACGAGGGGTACGGGATGTAGTGGTCGCCGCCCAGGACGACGGGCATCGCGCCGTTGGCGGCGATCTCGGCCACCGGGTCGGCGATCGCCTCGGTCTGGGCGTGGACGTCGTCCTGGTGGAGGCGCACGTCGCCGGCGTCGAACAGGCGCGGCTCGTCCGGGACCTTCCAGACGTTGCCGGTCGCCACGTCGACGTAGCCGGACTGCCGGGTCTGCAGCCCGTAGTAGCCCGCGAGGTACAGCGACGCCTCGCGGATGGCCCGCGGGGCGTAGCGCTGGCCGTTGCGGCCCAGCGTCCGGGAGTCGATCGGCGCGCCGAGGACGACGGCCGATCCCTCCGGCGCGTCCTCCGGCCGGATGGCCGGGGAACGGTAGAACGTGGTGGGTCCGGCCCACCAGTGCACGGTGTCGCGCTGAGGCATGTTCGCGATCTCCTAGCGGACGAAGAGCTCGACCGGGACGTTGTTGAGGATCTCGGGACCGTGCTCGGTGATCAGCACGTTGTTGCCGAGGCCGATCGTGACGCCGTCGGCGTAGGACAGGCCCGGCTCCATCGTGATGACCTGGCCGGCCTCGATGACGTGGTCGTCGCCCTTCATCAGGCTCAGGCCGCCGATCCAGATCGGCGGATAGGAGATCTCCATCGAGAAGCCGAAGCGACCCCACGTGTTCTTCTCGTAGCCCGAGTGCAGCTGGGCGACGAGCTCGACGAGCTCGCCGACGGTCGCGCCCGGCACCATCGCCGCGGTCGCCTCGTCGAGCGCGCGCTTGGCGACGTCGTAGATCTCCTTGGTCTTGGCCGGCGGCTCGCCGATGATCGCCGTGCGCGAGATGTTGCAGTGGTAGCGGCGCTTGACGCCCGACACCTCCATGTAGATGGTGTCGCCCGGGCGCAGGATCTTGCCGGTCGGCGTGCCGTGCAGCGTGCCGCGGGCGTCGACCAGGAACGGGTAGGCGGGGAACTCGCCGCCGTTGAGCGCCGTCGCATGCTGGATCGCGGCCATGACCTCGAAGTCGGTCACGCCCTCGCGGATCGCGTTGATGCCGGCGGTCACGCCGAGGTCGGCGATGTGCGCGGCGTGACGCAGATGCTCGATCTCGGCCGGGCTCTTGACGAGGCGCAGGTCGTCGACGACCTGGGTGACGTCGACCGCCTCGGCGTCGCTCAGCGCCGCGCGGATGTCGAACGCGAACTGCGGGCGCAGGTGGTAGGACATCAGGTTGAGGCCGACGCGCTTGGGCTTGTCGAGCCCGCGGTCGCGCAGCGCGTCCATGGTGTTCTCGGTCTGGTCCTCATGGGTCCAGACGACGCGCACGTCCTCGACCCAGCAGGTCTCGTCGCACAGCGCCAGCTCCGCCTTGTTGCACAGCAGCGTCAGCGGCTCGCCGTCGTCGGCCGGGACGATCAGCGTCTGGTGGTAGAAGACCGACGTCGGGTCATAGCCGGACAGCCAGTTGTAGTGCTCGGGCTGGTTGAGCAGCAGGAGGTCGACGTCGTTGGCGTGCATCCACTCGCGCGTCTTGCGGACGCGGTCCTGGTACTCCTCCAGGGAGACCGCCATCCGGGGCGCGATGCGCGCCCCCTTGGGCGCCTGGGTCAGGGCTTCGATGCTCATGGGGTCCTTCTCGGTCGTGGGGGTGGTTCGGGTTCAGGCGACGATCGTGCGGCTCTGCTCGCGCAGGAACTGCGGGACGTAGTACGGGCCGAGCCCGCCCTTGCCGGTCGTGCCGCTGGACTTCCAGCCGCAGAACGACTGGGTCCCGGGCCAGGCGCCGGTGGTGGCGCCCGCGCCGCGGTTGACGTAGACGATCCCGGCCTCGATGCGGTCCAGGTACTCGTCGATCTCGGCCTGGTCGGTGCTGAAGAGCCCGGCGGTCAGGCCGTAGTCGGTGGCGTTGGCCTCGGCCAGCGCGTCCTCGAACGAGGCGACCCGCGTCACCGTCACGAACGGCAGGAAGAGCTCTTCGCGGGTCAGCGGGTGGCCGTACGGGAGGTCGGCGACGACGGTCGGCTCGACGTAGTGGCCGTTGAGGTCCGGCCGCCCGCCGCCGGCGACGATCCGGCCGTCGCGCTCGGCCGCGGCGACCGCGCCCTCGTAGCGCGCGACCGCCCGCTCGTTGATGACGGGCCCGACGAACGAGCCGCCGTCGAGCGGGTCGCCGACCCGGCCGAGCCGGCGCGTCGCCTCGGCGAGCGCCGCGACGAACGCGTCGTGGACGGCGTCGACGACGATCGCCCGCGAGCAGGCCGAGCACTTCTGGCCCGAGAGCCCGTAGGCCGCGCGGGCGACGCCCTCGGCCGCCTTGGCGACGTCGGCCGACGCCGTGACGATCGCCGGGTTCTTGCCGCCGAGCTCGGTGAGCGCGGGCCGCGCGTACGGGCCGGCGTGCATCTTGGCGACGATCTCGCGGCCGACCTTGGCCGACCCGGTGAACGCGGCGCCGTCGACGTCGGCGTCGACCAGCAGGCGCCCCGCGTCGGCCCCGCCGTGCACGAGGTTGAAGGCCCCGGCGGGCAGCTCGCCGGCGCCCAGCACGTCGGCCAGCAGCGCGCCGGTCCACGGCGCGTCCTCGGACGGCTTCAACACCACCGTGTTGCCCGCGACCAGCGCGGCGACGCTCATCCCCAGCGTCAGCGCGAACGGGAAGTTGAACGGGCCGACGACCGCGAACACGCCGAACGGCCGCAGCGTCTCGGTGTTCCTCTCGCCCTCGACGTAGGACGCCAGCGGCTCGGTGTAGCCCTCGTTGTCGGCGACGTGTCCGGTGTAGGTCCGGATGAGCTCGATGCCCTCCTGGACCTCGAGGATCGCCTCGGTCCGCGTCTTGCCGGTCTCGAGGCTGACGACCGCCGCGATCTCGACGTGGCGCTCCTCGATGGCGTCGGCGACGCGGCGCAAGCGCCGCACGCGGTCCTCCCAGCCGGCGCGGCGCCACGGCGTCGCGGCGTCGCGCGCCGCGGCGACGGCCCGCGCGACGACCGCGACGGTCGCCTCGTGCGCACGGCTGGCGATCACGTCGAGGTTGGCGGGATCGCGGCGCTCGAAGATCTCGCCCTCGGCGATCGGCTCGCCCGCGATCAGGTGCGCCAGCAGCGGCGCCTCCCGCTCGCGACCCGCGGCGAGGCGCGCCTCGAACTCCCCGTCGAGCTGGGCGTCGATCGCGCCGCTCGTGTATGTCAACCGCACGGCCATGTGATGCCGGCCCCTCCTGCGTCGGTGTACGAACTAACGCTCGTTAGTCTTCCACAGCGCGCGCTGGATCGTCAAGCCGACGACCGAGCGCGTCAGGAGCCGGCGCGCAGGCCGCCGACGACGAAGTCGGCGTAGATCTCGCCGATGCGCTCGGGCGAGAGCGCGCCGCCCGGCTTGAACCAGACGTCGACGCCGGTGCACATCGTCGCGATGCCGAAGCCGACGACCCGCCGGTCGCCCATCGCCCAGGCGCCGGCGGCCTCGCCCTCCTCCAGGAGGGAGAGGAGCACGGCCTCGTAGGCGTCGCGGACCTCGAGCACCGTGCGCCGGTTGGGCTCGGTCAGCGCGTGCAGCTGGTCGTCGGCCACGCGCGCGGCGTGACGGTGCTTGGCGTGGAACTCGACGTGCCAGCGGACCAGCGCGCGCAGCCGCTGCTCCGGACCCGCGCCGGCGGGCATGCGGCCGGTGAGGCCGTCGGCCAGCGCCTGGGCGGTGTCGAAGCAGATCCGGAAGAGGATGTCCTGCTTGCCCGGGAAGTGGTTGTAGAGGCTGCCCGCCTTGACGCCGACGCCGCCGGCGATGTCGCGCATGCTCGTCGCGTGGTAGCCGCGCTCGTAGAAGAGACGGGTCGCGACTTCGCGGATGCGCTCTTCGGTGGACATGGGTTCAGCGGTCGCGGTCATGGTAGCAATGCGAACTAACAGTTGTTAGGATAGCGGCCCGCCACCGGTCAGCGCGACCGGACGTCAGAGGCGGCAGCGACAGGGGCAGCGACATGACGATGCGAGACGACCAGCGAATCGGGGTGGCAGGGCTGTTCGCGGCGCGCTCGATCGCGGTCTTCGGGGCCTCCGACCGCAGCCTGCTGCACCGCACGACGCTCGAGAACCTGCTGGCGTCCGACCGCGGTCCCGTGCTCGGCGTCAACCCGCGGCGCGCCGAGGTCCTCGGCGTCCCCTGCGTCCCGCGCGCCGCGGACCTCCCGATCGTCCCGGACGCCGCCCTGATGCTCGTGCCGGACGCCGCGCTCGAGGGCGCCGTGGACGACGCGTTGGCCCACGGCATCCGCACGTTGGTGGTCTGCGGGCTGGACGACGGGCCACGGCAGCTGCCGGTGGTCGATCGGATCGCCCGAGCGGTGCGGAGCGCCGGGGCGCTCATGGTCGGCCCCAACTGCGTCGGCGTCGCCGCGCCGGGCGGGCTGTCGCCGTGGATCGGCTCGATCCCCGCCACGGTGACCCCCGGACCCATCGCCGTCCTCTCGCAGTCGGGCGCCGTCGGCGAGGCGATCGTCGGGCTCGGCCCGCGGCTCGGGCTGCGGATGGTCGCGACGCTCGGCTACGAGGCCACCGTCGACGTCGCCGACTTCTGCGCGTTCCTGGCCGACGACGACGCCACGCGCGCCGTCGGCCTGTTCCTGGAGACCGTGCGCCGGCCGGACGCGCTGGCCGCGGCCGCGTCCCGCCTCGCTCGCGCGCGCAAGCCGGTCGTCGCGCTCAAGGTCGGCCGGTCCGCGGCCGCCGCCGCGTCCGCGCGCGCCCACACCGGGGCCGATGCCGGGACGCCCGAGGCCTTCGCGGCGCTCGCGCGCGCGTCCGGGATGGTGCTCGTCGAGGACTACGCCGAGCTCGTCGAGGCGCTCGCGCTGCTGGACCGCGTCGGTCCCCTGCGCGGCAAGCGCGTCGGCGCGGTGACGTACTCCGGCGGCGAGGCCGCGCTGCTGGCCGACGTCGCCGAGCGCGTCGGCGTGCCCTTCGCGCCGGTCGACCCGGGTCTGGCCGCGCGCCTGCGCGACGCGGGGCCCGCCGGCCTGAGCGGGGCCAACCCGCTGGACGCGTGGTGCAGCGAGGACATCCTCCCGACCTTCCGCCGCGCCCTGGACGCGATGGCCGCCAGCGGCGACTTCGACCTGCTGGTCGGCCAGGCCGACCTCACGCCGCACATCGGCGAGATGGAGCGTCGCAACGCCACGCTGATGGCGCAGGCGCTCGCCGAGGCCGGCGCCGCGCACGGGATCCCCGGCGCGCTGCTCTCGATGCAGGCGTCCGAGCCGCCGCCCGAGGTCGACGCGATCGCCCGTCGCGACGGCCTGGCGCTGCTGCGCGAGCCGCGCGCCGCCCTGCGGGCGATCGGCGCGCTCGCCGACTGGCGACCCGCGGAGGTCCCGTCGGCCGTGCCCGTCGCCTGAGCTACCGCGGCGGCCCGGCCTCGACCCGGCGCCGGTGGTCGGCGAGCGTCGTCAAGACGGGGCCGAAGTCGTCCTGCAGGACCTCCAGCCACCACGTCGCGCCCGCCGCGGCGTAGCGCTGGGCCAGCGCGCGCGCCGCCGCACGGTCCGGCGGCGAGATCCCCGCGTGGACGACGTCGCGCGCACCGGTCGTCACGGCGACGCGACGGACCTGCTCGGGCGTCAGCTCGTGCCCCGCGCCCCAGCCCTCGCCGATCAAGAACGCTCCGTCGTGGCGCCCCGCGCGCGCCAGGGCGCCGGGCTTGTCGTGCGTGCCGCCGACCCAGATCGGCACCCGCACCGGCGGGTCGATGAGCCGGGCGCCGCGCAGGCGCCACGTCCCCGCGTGGTCGACCGCCTCCCCGGCGAGCAGCCGGCAGACGAGGTCGATCCCCTCGTCCAGGCGCCGCCCGACCTCGCGCGGGGTCGGGCGGTCGCCGAACGCCCGGAACTCCTCGGGCACGCCGCGGCCGACCCCGAGCACGGTCCGGCCGGGGGCCAGGCGCTCCAGCGTGGCCACCTGGTGCGCGAGCTCCCACGGCCGGCGCCGGGCCACGGGGACGATCAGCGGCCCCAACACGATGTCCTCGGTCGCCGCCGCGACCGCGCCGAGCGTCGTCCACGGATCGGCGGTCGGCTCGCCCTCGACCACGACGTGGTCGTAGAGGAAGAACCCGTCCCATCCGGCCCGCTCGGCCCGCCTCGCCAACCCCACCAACGCGGCGGGGTCGGCGAGCGAGCCGTAGCTCGCGCAGTACACGGCGTGCCGCATGGCGCCGATCCTACGCCGCGGCGAGGGCCTCCCGACGGGGCGCCAGGCGGGCGCCGTCGCCGATCGCGCGCGGCTCGCCGTGCAGGATCCAGTCGGCCGCCAGCTCGCCGAGCACGGGCGACAGCTGGATTCCCGAGCCGCCCGCGCCGCCCGCCACGATCACGCTGTCGTCGCCGGGCGCCGGGCCGACCTGCGGCACGCCGTCGGGGCTGATCGGGTACAGGCCCGCCCAGCCGTGGGCGAGGCTCGACTCCCGCAGGCCGGGCAGGCGCGACGTGATCTTCTCGGCCACCTCCTCCAGGAAGTCCGGGCTCGCCGAGCGCGCGTAGTCGTTCGGGTCGGCCGGCTCCTCGTTGGCCTCTTCGGTGTGCAGGCCGGCGATCAGCTGGCCGGGTCGCTCGTGGCGGAAGTAGAGGCCGGTCTCGCCCGAGTGCGGCGTGTAGTCCATGACCGACGGCACCACGTAGGGCAGCGGCGCCGCGAGGTGCACGACGACCGCCTCGTGGCGCTGGGGCATCAGCGGCATCTCGGTGCCCAGCAGCCCCGCGACGCGGGCGCCCCAGGCGCCGGCCGCGTTGACGACGACGTCGCACGCGAACTCGCCGCGCGCGGTGATGACGCGATGCCCGCCGCCCGGCTCGTCGGCGACCTCGCGCACGGCGTGACGCCCGAGCACCTTGACGCCGAGCGCCTCGCCCAGCTCCACCAGCAGGCCGCAGTAGAGATGGCCGTCGATGAAGCCGTCGCTCGGCCCGTAGAGGCCGCCGTCGACGTCGTCGACGCGCATCTCCGGGATCATCCGGCCGATCGCCGCGCGGTCGAGGACCGTCGCGTCCGGGACGCCGAGCTCGTGCTGGATGCGGACGGACTCCGCGAAGCCGGCCAGCTCCTGCTCGCGATGCGCGAGCCGCAGGTAGCCGTTGCGCGTGACGTGCAGCCCGTGCTCGCGCTCCAGCTCGTTGAAGAAGCTCATCGTGCGGACGCGCAGCTCGATGTCGAGCGGCGTGACGTACTGCGTCTCGATGATCCCGACCGACAGGCCGGACGAGCCCGCGGCCGGATGCTCGGCCTCGAGGACGGTGACGTCGGTGACGCCGCGGCGGGCGAGGTGCAGCGCCGTGGCGAGGCCGACGGCGCCGCCGCCGATGATGCAGACGGAGGGGTTGGACATGATGATGAACTACTCCTGGTCGAGGGATTCGAAGGCGTCGGCGACGGCGGCGGTCGTGTCCTCGTCCATCGGGGTCGAGAGGCACAGCAGGCCGTTGACGGAGATGAGCACGCCCTTGGCCCACAGCCGCCACCACAGCGCGGTCGCGTCGGGGACGTGCACGCGCAGCAGCGAGCCCTGGCCGGTCACCGTCCAGCCCTGGGCGGCGAGGCGCTCGCGCAGCGCGTCGCCGAGCGCGTTGAGCCGGTCGATCGCGGTGGCGTCCAACAGCCGCATCGCGGTCGTGCCGGCGGCGAGCGTGACGGGGTTGGCCGAGAACGTGCCGCCGTGCCCGACGGCGTCGTCGCGCCGCGGGTCGAACGCGTCCATGATCTCGGCGCGGCCGCCGATGGCGCCGACGGGCAGGCCGCCGCCGATGATCTTGCCGAGCGTCGTGATGTCGGGCTCGACGCCGTACTGGCCCTGCAGGCCACCGAGGCCGGCGCGGAACGTCAGCACCTCGTCCCACAGCAGCAGGATCCCGCGCCGGGCGGTCTCGGTGCGCAGGAGGGTGACGAACGCCGGGTCGGCCGGGCGCAGCCCGGCCCGGTTGGGCATCGCGTCGAAGACGACGCACGCCAGGCGGTCGCCGTGCGCGTCGAGCGCCGCCACGAGCGCGGCCTCGTCGCCGACCGGAACGGTGACGACGTCGTCCTTCACGCCCTGGGGCACGCCCCGCGCGCCGTGCTGGACGACCGCGTCAGCGCTGCCGTGGTAGCACCCCTCGAAGCGCAGGATCGCGTCGCGGCCGGTGACCGCGCGGGCCAGCCGGATCGCGACCATCACGGCCTCGGTGCCGGAGTTGGCGAAGCGCCAGCGATCGGCGATCGCGACGCGTTGCGAGAGCAACTCGGCGAGCTCGATCTCGTGCTCGGTCGGCAGGCCGAACGACGCGCCCGCGTGCAGCGCCCGTGCCGCCGCCTCGGTCACCTCCGGGTGCGCGTGGCCGTGGATCAGCGACGTGTAGTTGTTCTGCAGGTCGATCACCTCACGCCCGTCGGCGTCGCGCAGCACGTGGCCGCGGCCGCTCGTCGCGTAGGGCGGGTGGGGCGCGACGAACAGCGTCGTGCGGGAGTTGCCGCCGGGAAGGTGGCCGAGCGCGCGGTCGTAGAGCGCGTCGGCGACCGGCAGCGCGGGGATGGTGCTCGTGCTTGCCATGGGCGGAGTGTAGACTAACTAATGTTCGTTTGTCAGGTTTGGACGACATCCCACCCAAGGCCGCGATCGGCTACGCGCTCGCGCTCGGCGGCTCGATGCTGTCGGGCCTCAACGGGTCGATCGGCCGCTACCTCACCGACGACGGGCTGAGCCCGTGGCGGCTGACCGAGCTGCGCTCGGCGATCGCCTTCGGCGCCCTGGCCGTCGCCGTCGCCGCGTGGCGGCCGCGCCTGCTGGCGATCGGCCGCGGGCACTTCGGCGCGATGCTCGCGATGGCGCTGGCGATGACGACCGCGCAGGCCGGGTACTTCTACGCGACCACGCGCATGGCGATCGGCGTGGCGCTCGTCGTCCAGTACCTGTACCCGCTGCTGATCCTGCTGTGGCTGACCGCGGCGCACGGCCGCCGGCTCGCGCCGTCGCTGTGGGCCGCGATGGCCGTCTGCCTCGTGGGCAGCCTGCTCGCGGTCGGCGCGATCGGCGGCCACGTCGACGCGGTCGGCGTGCTGGCGTCGGTGGTCTCGGCCACGGCGTTCGCCGTCTACATCGTCGCCGCCGAGCGCGCCGGCGACGACCACCACCCCGTGACCACGACGCTCTGGACGTTCGGGATCGCGACGCTCGTGTGGTGCGTGGTCCAACCGGTATGGACGTTCCCGGGCCACGTCCTCGGCCACGGCCACTGGGCGCTCGGCGTCGCCGTCGGCACCGTCGGGACGCTGCTGCCGTTCGCCTCGATCGCCGCCGCGGTGCGCTTCGCGCCCGCCGCGCGGATCGCCGTGCTGCTCACCGCCGAGACGGTCTCCGGCGCGGCGTTCGCCTACATCTTGCACGGGGAGCGGCTGAGCGCGATCCAGCTCGCCGGCGGCGCGCTGGTCGTCGCCGCGCTCTGCTGGGTCCAGCTGCAGCCCCAGGACGCCGTCACCGAGGCGGTGCCGCGAGCGCGGCGACGTGGATGACGCCGTCCGGCGCGGGCAGGATCGCCAGCCCGCGCCGCGCGCCCTCGCGGCGGCGCAGCAGGTCCGCGAGGCTGACGACCAGTCGAGCGCCGCTGACGCCCTCCGGATCGCCGATCGCCAGCGAGCCGCCGTCGACGTTGACGCGCCCGGCCGCCGCGCCCAGGCGCGTCAGCCAGCGCGCCGCCTCGGTGCCCGACGGCTCGTGCAGCTCGATCAGGTCGACGCCGTCCCAGCCCCAGCCGAGGCGGTCGACCAGCGCGTCGAGCGCGTCCTCGCGCAGCGTCTCGACGGCGACGACCTCCGCGAGCGGCGCCGCCGCGGGCACCGTGCCCGGCGCGGCGAGCAGGACGGCGGCCGCGCCGTCGGCGAAGCCCCCGGCGACCGGATGCTCGTCGTGGTCGACGCCCGCGACGGCGATCACCTCGCGCGCGAACGCGCCGCGATGGAACGCGGCGATCCAGCGCGTCTGCGTGGCCTCCAGCGCCGTCGCGGCCTGCGCGCTGCCGTCGTCGCCCGGGCGGTCGGGCACCGGCGCCCCGGACATCCGCGCCACGGCCACCGCCAACGCGACCGGCGAGCTCCCGGCGGCCACGGCGCGGGTCGCCGCGGCGACCGCGTCCATCCCGCCCGCGAACGTCGCGGCGACCGCCTCGCGGGGCACCCCGGAACGTGACAGCAGCGGGTCCACCACGCCCTCCACGAGGGCGGCGGCCTCCACGCCGGCCAGGCCGCCGCCGCGCGCCCCGAACGGGGAGCGCGCGGCGTCGAGCACCAGCACCGGCGTCGTCGCGTCGCCGGCCATCAGCCGGCGCTGATCGGCCAGAACACAGGCTGCTGGTCGTCGTAGGTGGTGTAGCCCGTGAGCGACTTGGAGGCGATGAGGTCGGCGCCCAGCGCGAACATCGGGATCATCGGGCGCTCGCGCGTCACGATCTCCGACAGCTGGGCGTACTCGGCCGTGCGCTTGGCCTCGTCGGTCTCGGTCCGGCCCTGCTCCAGCAGCGCGTCGACCTGCTTGTTGCAGTACTTGGTCCAGTTGAAGAGGTTGCCGCACTTCACGAAGAACCCGAGGAAGTAGGCCGGGTCGTTGAACGGCGACCCGTCGCGGATCAGGTAGGCCTGGGACTTGAAGCCCGACACGCGGTCGATGAACGCGGAGGCCCCGAGCGTGTGGATCTTCATGGCGATCCCGATCTGCTTCAGCGACGCCTGCAGGATCGTCGCGACCTCCTGCTGGAACGCCTCGCCCGACTTGACGTCGAGGGTGAACGACGAGCCCTTGGCCCCGGCCGCGGCGACGAGCCGCTTGGCCTGGGCGACGTCCGGCGGCCCCGGCTCGAGCTTGGGCGAGTAGGGCATCGCCGGCGGCATCGGGCCGTCGAACGCCTCGACCTGGCCATAGCCCAGCTGCGCGACGAGGGCGTTGCGGTCCAGCGCCAGCGCCACCGCCTGCCGCACGCGGACATCGTCGAACGGCTTGACCGCGTTGTTCATCCCCAGGTAGATGAAGAACGGGCCGATGTCGTCGACCAGCGTGCGGCCCTGGCTGATCGACTTGGTGTCCTTGGCCGGGACGCCGTAGGCCATGTCGAGCTCGTTGGCCCGCACGAGCGTCTCCAGCGTCGTCGGGTCGGTCACGACCTTGATCGACACCCTGTCGTTCTTGGGCGTGCCCTGCCAGTAGCCCTTGCGCGCGACGAGGTCGATCTCGCTGTCCGGATCGTCGCCGGGAGCGATCGTGTAGGCGCCGGTCCCCGCGGTGTGGCGCGCCAGCCACGCGTCGCCCGCCTTGCCGAGGCCGCCGTGCTGGGTCAGCAGCTTGCGGTCGACCGGGCTGAGGCCGGTCTGGGTGAGCTGGCCGAGGAAGATGGGGTTCTTGGCGGCCAGCGTGATCCGCACGGCGTACTTGCCCAGCGCCGCGATCGACTTGACCGCGGCCTCGTCGCCGAGGGTCAGCACGTAGGCCTGACAGCCCTGCTTCTCGAGCACGCGCTCCAGCCCGTAGACGACGTCGGCCGACGTCATCGGGTTGCCCGACGCGAACGTGACGTCGTCGCGGAGCCTGAAGGTGTACCGCAGGCCGTCCTTGCTGACCGACCACGACTTGGCGAGGTCGGGCACGATCTGCCGCCGGCCGTCGGCGCCCTTGCTCGCCGAGTACTGCACGAGCGTGTCGTAGGTGTTCTTGACGACCGCGTACTCGTACTGGGTCGTGCACGCCAACGCGGGGTCGTAGGTCGAGATCCCCGAGCTGATCGCCACGCGGACCGTGCCCGCGCCGCCGGCGCCGGAGCCGCCCGCCGCGTCGGAGGCTCCCCCGACCGGCGTCGTGCCGCCGCATCCCGCGGCCGCCAGCGCAGCCGCCATCATGACCGCGCAGACCGCGGCCCCGCTTCTCCTCGCCATCGCCTTCTCCGTCTTGTGAGGTTCAGTATTCGTTGACCCTGAGCCACTCGGCGTACTCGGCCAGGCCGCGCTCCAGGTCCCACGCCGGGCGGTAGCCCAGATCGCGGGCGGCGGCCTGCAGGTCGACCGCCGCCACGCGGTGGTCGCCGAGCTGGTCGAGTGGGAGGTCGCCGGGCCCGACGTGCAGATCGGCGCCCGGCACCAGCGCGGCGACGCGCTCGGCCAGCTCGCCGAGGGACGGCCACTCGGGACCGGCGACGTTGTAGGCCGCCTGCGTGACCTGCGCGGCGGGCGCGTCGGCCGCGAGGATCCCGGCGGCGGCGACGTCGCGCACGAAGACCATCGGCAGCGGGTGGTCGGCGCCCTGCTGGAGGCGGAACGGGCGGCCGTCGAGCGCGGCGCGGACGAGGTCGTGCGTGTACTCCTGCATGCGCTGGCCCGGGCCGTAGACCCAGTGCACGCGCAGCGAGAGCACGTCGAAGCCGTACAGCCCGCGGTAGACCTTGCCGAGCAGGTCGCCGACGACCTTCGACACGCCGTAGGGCGTCGTCGGGTCCAGGACCGCCTCCTCGGAGACGATGCCGTCCTGGAACCCGTAGATCGAGGACGACGAGTAGTTGACGACGCGCTCGACGCCGGCCAGACGGGCGGCCTCGTAGAGCTCGACCGTGCCCATGGCGTTGGCGTGGATCGTCGCCACCGGCATCTCGACCGAGACGTCCGGATGGGAGATCGAGGCGGTGTGGATGATCTTGCCCACCCGCTGCTCCTCGATCACGCGCGCCAGCCGGGTCGCGTCCTGGAGCTCCCCGTGAGCCGCGATGACGCCGGGCTCCCCCGGCCACCAGTCGCGGTCGTAGGTGACGACGGGCCGCCCGGCGTCGACGAGCTGCCGGACGATCCAGCGGCCCACGTAGCCGCGGCCGCCGGTGACGAGGACGCGATCGCGATCAGCCATGGGACACCCGGATCCGTGGGTCGGCGACGCCGTAGAGGACGTCGGTGGTCAGCGAGAGCAAGCTGTAGGTCAACGCGCCGAGCAGGATCGCGCCCTGCACGGGGGCGAAGTCCTGGGCCACGATCGACTGGGCGACGTAGCCGCCGATCCCCGGCCAGTTGAACACCGCCTCGACGAGCAGCGAGCCGGCCAGCAGCTCGCCGAAGTACAGGGTCGACAGCGTCAGCACGGGCAGCAGGGCGTTGGGCAGCGCGTGGCGGAACAGCACGCGGCGCTCACCGGCGCCCTTGGCGCGGGCGGTCCGGATGAAGTCCAGCCGGTACACGTCCACCGTCGAGCGCCGCACGATCCGCGACAGGTACGCCGCCAGCGGCACCGCAAGCGTGATCGCCGGGAGGACGAGGTGCGCGACCGCGTTGCCGAAGGCGGTGAGGTCGCCGTGCAGCAGCGCGTCGATCGTCAGCAGCCCGGTGACCTTGGGCGGCACGGGGATGTTGCCGTCGAGGCGCCCGAACGGCGCGGGCGCCCAGCCCAGCCAGGTGAAGAACACCAGGATGAGCACGAGCCCGAGCCAGAACGGCGGGGTCCCGAGCCCGAGCACCGCCCCGGCACGCGACGCGCGGTCGACCCACCGCCGCCGCCCGGCCGAGAGGACCCCGACGGGGATCGCGATGAAGATCGACAGGAAGATCGCCGCCAGCGCCAGCTCGAGCGTCGCCGGGATGCGGTTCGACAGCTCCGCGCTGACCTGCGTGTGCGTGCGCCAGGACGTGCCGACGTCGCCGTGCGCCAGGTCCGACATGTAGTTGACGTACTGGACCGGCAAGGGCTTGTCGAGCCCCATCTCGGAGCGCAGCGACGCGACCGCCTGGGCCGACGCCTGCGGGCCGAGCACCTGTCGCGCCGGGTCGCCGGGCGACACCCGCAGCAGCAGGAACGCGATCAGCGACGCGAAGAAGAGGACCGCGAGGGTCGCCCCGATGCGGCTAATAATGAATCTTGCCATAAGGATCGAAGTAGTCACGCATCCGCTCACCGAGCGCGACGCTGAGGCTGACGAGGACGAGGATCCCGACGCCGGGGATCACGGAGATCCACCACTGGCCGGAGGTGAGGTAGGTGCGGCCCTCGGTGATCATCGACCCCCACTCGGGGCTGGGCGGCTGGACGCCGAGGCCGAGGAAGCCGAGGCCCGCGATCGCGAGCACCGCGTAGGCGACGCCCAGCGACGCCTGGACGCTGACGCCGCCGAGGACGGACGGCAGGACGTGGCGTAGGAGGATGTGCATGCGCGACGCGCCGAGCGCGCGCTGCGCGTCGACGAACTCGCGCGACTTGAGCGACAGCACCTCCGAGCGGACCACGCGCGCGTACCAGGGGATGCCGGTGATCGCGACGGCCAGGCCCGCGGGCAGCGCGCCGGGGCCCATCGCCAACGCGAGCGTCATCCCCATGATGAGCGCCGGGAACGCGAGCAGCCCGTCGAGGAAGCGGCTGATGACCGAGTCCGGCCACCCGCCGTAGAAGCCGGCGAACGCGCCCACGAACGTCCCGACGACCGCCGCCCCGAGGACCGACGTCACGCCGAGCAGGAACGAGATCCGCGCGCCGCCGAGGAAGCGCGCGAGGACGTCGCGGCCGAACTCGTCGGTGCCGAAGGGGTGCGCGCCGCTCGGGGCCTTCAGCGCGTTGGAGAGGTGGACGGTCGACGGGTCGGCCCGGTAGGCGAAGGGGCCGAGCACGGCGATCGCCAGGAAGAGGCCGAGGCCGATCAGCACGCCGCGGAATCCGGCGTCGTGGGCGGTCGCCCAGGCGAGCGCGAGGCGCCGCGGCCGGCGGCGGGCGGGACCGGCGGCGGCCCCCGTCACGGGGTCGAGGACCTGCTGGCTCATGAGGCGACCTCCGCCATCGCGATCATCGCGCCGTCGGGCAGGTGCCGGGCCTGCTCGTCGGTGAAGTGGCAGGCGGCCGCGTGACGGCCCCCGTCGGTGGCGCGCAGCTCGGGCCGCGACGCGGTGCACGCCTCCGGGTTCCCGAGCCGCTCGCGCAGCCAGCAGCGCGTGTGGAACGGACAGCCCCGCGGCGGATCGGACGGGCTCGGCGGATCGCCGTGCAGGACGATCCGCTCGCGCGTGCGCTCGCGCTCGGTGTCCGGGATCGGGACCGCCGACAGCAGCGCGGCGGTGTAGGGATGGCGCGGCGCGCGGTAGACGTCCTCGGCCGGGCCGTGCTCGACGATCCGCCCGAGGTACATGACGGCCACCTCGTCGGCGATGTGCCGGATCACGGCCAGGTCGTGGGAGATGAACAGGTAGGCGACGCCAAGATCGCGCTGCAGGCGCTCCAGCAGCGCGAGCACCTGCGCCTGGATCGAGACGTCCAACGCGCTGACCGACTCGTCGAGGACGATGACGTCGGGCTCGACCGCCAGCGCGCGGGCGATGCCGACGCGCTGACGCTGACCGCCGCTGAGCTCGTGCGGCAAGCGGCGCGCGAACGCGGGCGTCAGGCCGACGAGCGACAGGAGCTCCTCGACGCGGGCGCGGCGCTCGTCCTCGCTCGTGACGAGGCCGTGCAGCTCCAGCGGCTCGGACAGGATCCGCTCGATCCGGTGGCGCGGCGTGAGGCTCGCCTGCGGATCCTGGAAGACGATCTGCAGCCGGCGGCGCACCGGGCGCAGCTCCTTGTCGCTCAACGACGAGACCTCGGCGTCGCCGACGGTCACCGTGCCGTCGGTGGGACGGGTGAGCTGGAGGATCGCGCGGCCCAGCATGGTCTTCCCGCAGCCGGACTCCCCCACCAGGCCAAGCGTGGTGCCGGGCGCCAGCGCGAGGTCGACGCCCGCCACCGCGTGGACCGAGCTGGTCCCGCCGAACAGGCCGTCGCGGCGGCTGAACGTCACCTCCAGCTCGCGCGTGCGCAGCACGGGCTCGCCGGCCCCCGCCCGCTCCGGCACCACCGCCGGCGCCGGAGCGAGATCGGGGCTCTGGGCGGGCGCCGCCGCGCGCCGGCGCGCGTCGCCCGACAAGGGGTGGTGGCAGGCGACCCGCGCGTCCCGGGGCGTCGCCCCGGCGACCGGCGCCAGCGGCGGGCGCCGCGCGCACGCGTCGGTCGCCGCACGGCAGCGGGGCGCGAACGCGCAGCCCGCGACGACCTCGTCGGGCAGCGGCGGCGTGCCGTCGATCGGCCGCGGGCTCCCGCCCCCCGGCAGGTCCAGGCGCGGCAGCGAGGCCAGCAGCCCGGCCGTGTAGTGGTGCGAGGGGTCGCGCAGGATCTCGGCCGTCGGGCCGGACTCGACGATCCGTCCCGCGTACATGACCACGACGCGATCCGCGACGCGGCTCACCACGCCGAGGTCGTGCGTGATCAACAGGACCCCCATGCGCAGGTCCCGCTGCAGCGACTGGATCAGCTCGAGGATCTGCGCCTGGACCGTCACGTCGAGCGCCGTCGTCGGCTCGTCGGCGATCAGCATGGGCGGGTCGGCCGCCAGCGCCATCGCGATCATCGCGCGCTGGCGCATGCCGCCGCTGAACTGGTGCGGGTACTCGTCGAAGCGCTTGGCCGGGTCCGGGATGCCGACCTGCGTGAGGCGGGCGATCGCCATCTCCTTGGCGGCCGGCGCCGACATCGGCGCGTGCAGCCGGATCGCCTCGACGATCTGCTCGCCGACGCGCTTGACCGGGTTCAGGCTCGACAGCGGGTCCTGGAAGATCATGCCCGCCGTGGCGCCGCGGAGCGCGCGCAGCTGCTCCTCGTCCACGCTGGTGAGGTCGTGGCCGGCGAGGGTGCCGGCGTCCATGCTGATCCGGGAGCCCGCCGGCAGCAGGCCGAGCGTGGCCAGCGCGCTGACGGTCTTGCCGGAGCCGGACTCGCCGACGAGGGCGACGACCTCCCCGGCGGCGACGGAGAAGCTGACGCCGCGGACGGCATGGATCGGCGCGTCGGCGGTCCCGAAGTCCACCTTGAGGCCGTCGACGGAGAGCAACGTCTCTCCTTCGGCGGCGTTCGGGACCGGGTGACGCGCAGGGCTTGAGGGCTCGGGACGACTGGGCATCTCTCGTGGTCGCATCAGACTAACGAACGTCCGTTAGTCTACGCCGCGGATGGTCCCAGCGTCAAGCTCGACCATCCGCGGCGCCGTTTCGCCTGCTACTTCGTGATGTCGAAGAAGTGCGCGGTCTGGTCGTCGTAGTACGTGTAGCCCTTGAGCTGCGGGTCCACGACGATCGTGTGGTTCTTGGCCATGACCTCGATGTACGGCGCGTCCTGGATCAGGCGCGCGTCGATCCGCTTGTAGAGGTCGCCGCGCCGGGCGGCGTCGGCCTCGAAGCGCGCCTGGGCCAGCTGCGCGTCGACGCCCTTGTCGCAGTAGCGGACCCAGTTGAACGAGTCGCCGCAGCGCGCCTGGTAGCTGAGCAGGTAGCCCGGGTCGTTGACCGTCGGGCCGTCGTCGATGATGAACGCCTGCGCCTTGTAGTTGTACACCTTGTCGGTGAACGCCGACGAGCCCAGCGTCTGGACCGTCAGCGTCACACCCACGTCGCGGTAGGCGTCCTGCAGCACGGTGGCGATCTGCTCGTGCGTCGACTGCCCGCTCTGGACGACCAGCGTCAGGTGCAGGTGCGACGCGCCGGCCTCGGCCAGCAGCCGCTTGGCCTTCGCGGGGTCGTGCCCCAGCCCGGGCAGGTTGGGGTAGAACGGCATCGCCGGCGGGATCGGTCCGGAGAACGCCTTCGCCTGCCCGTAGCCGAACGCCTCGATGATGTCCTGCGCCGGGAACGCGTAGCTCAGCGCCTGGCGGACCCGGACGTCGTCGAGCGGCTTCTTGTCGGCCACCAGGCCGATGTAGGTGACGAACTGGCTCGGGAACGACAGGACCTTGCCCCCGGCCGCCCGCAGCGACGCCAGGTCCTTGGGCTGGATCCCGTAGGCCATGTCGACCTGGCGCGAGCTCGTCAGGAGCTTCAGCGTCGCGGGGTCGGTGACGATCTTGATGTCCACCTCCCCCGGCTTGGGCGCGCCCCGCCAGTAGTCGTCGCGCGGCGCGAGCACGATCTCGCTGTCGGGCTCGTAGGAGGCCAGGGTGAACGGCCCGGACCCGGCGGTGTGGGTCGCCAGCCACTTGGCGCCCTGCTTGCCGGCGCCGCCGTGCTGGTCCAGCAGCTTGCTGTCGATGATCGACGCGGCCCGGGAGCTCATCGTCTCCAGGAAGATCGGGTCGGCCTTGGCGAGCGTGATCTGGACCGTCGTGTCGTCCACGGCCCTCACCTTGGTGATGTTGCCGGTCAGTCCACCGGTGACGACGAACGCGGCGCACGCGTCGAGGTCCAGCAGGCGCCGCAGGCTGTACTCGACGTCGCGCGCGGTCACCGGGTTGCCCGAGGCGAACCTGACGCCCGTGCGCAGCGTGAAGGTCCAGACGCGCTTGTCGGCGCTCGACGTCCAGCGCGTGGCGAGCATCGGCCGGACGTTCGAGCCGTCCGCCTGACCGCCGGGCGCCGGCGCGACGAGCTGGTCGTAGGTGTTGCGGATGATCGTGTAGCCGAACTGCTCGCAGGCGTAGGCCGGGTCCAGCGTCGCGATGCTGGTGTTGAACGCGACGTTGATCGTCGGATGCCCACCGCCTCCCCCGCCGGCCGGCGCGGCCGCGCCGTCGCCGGGCGCCCCCGTGGGGCTGGTGGCGCCGCCGCAGGCGGCGAGCGCCAGGGCCACCACCGGCGCGGCGAGCGCGATCATTCGTCGCGTGACGTGCATGTGCTCCTCCTCCGTTGCTCTATGAACTAACGATCGTTAGTCTCGCCTTGCGCGTCGCCCGATGTCAAGCGGCGCACCCGACCAAGGAGTAGGAGATGGACCCCAAGACGCTCGTGCGCACGTACGTCGAGCGCGTCTGGAACGGCGGCGACGCCGCGGCGGTCGACGAGCTCGTCGCCGAGGACTACGTCGCCCACGACCCCGCCGACCCGGCGCCCGTGCGGGGCCGCGAGGCGCTCAAGGCGCTGGTGCGCGGCTACCGCGCCTCGTTCCCCGACCTCGTCAACACGATCCACGCGCAGGTCGCCGAGGGCGACCTCGTCGCGACGCGCTGGTCGTCGACCGGCACCCACCAGGGCCCGGCCTTCGGCCTGGAGGCGACCGGCCACCGGCGCGACGTCACCGGGATGATGTTCATCCGCATCCAGGGCGGGCAGGTGGCCGAGGAGTGGCACAACTGGGACACGATCGGACTGTTGCGCCAGCTCGGCGGCCTGCCGGCCGGGACGCCCGGGACGCCCGGGACGGAGGCCTGAACCGCGAGCCGGCCGCCGTCCGGACGACGGCGGCCGGCGCCACGGCTCCCGTGGTCCCGCGTCAGCCGCCGACCGACATGGTGCGGAACAGCGGCTGCTGGTCGTCGTAGTAGACGTAGCCCTTGAGGCCGGACGCCGCGACGACGACGTTGTTGGGGGCGAAGATCGGCAGGTACGGCGCGTCCTGGTCGACCTCGGCCGACAGCCGGGCGTAGGCCGTCTTGCGCCGCTCGGGGTCGAACGATCGACGGCCGGTCGCCAGGTCGGCGTCGACCTTCTTGTTGCAGTACTTCACCCAGTTGAAGGCGTTGCCGCACGCCACGAAGTACCCCAGGAAGTATGCCGGGTCGTTGACCGTGCCTCCGTCCTTGATGATGTACATCTGCGACTTGAAGCCGTCGACCTCGTCGCTGAACGCGCTGGCGCCCAGCGTGTTGATCTTGATGTCGATGCCCAGCGGCCGGTACGCGTTCTGCAGGACCGTCGCGATGTCGGACTGCAACGTCTCGCCGGATTTGACGTCGAGCGTCACCGCCGCGTGCGCCACCCCGGCCTGCCGCAGCAGGGCCTTGGCCTTGGCCAGGTCGGGCGGCGACGGCTCCAGCTTGGGCGAGTAGGCCATCGCCGGCGGGATCGGCCCGCGGAACGCCTGCGCGTAGCCGTAGCCGAAGCGGTTGGCGAGCTCCTGCGCGGGCAGCGCCGCCTGCAGGGCCTGGCGCACCCGCACGTCGTCGAACGGCGGCTTGCCGTTGTTGAGCCCGACGTAGATGTAGAACTGGCTCGGGTCGGCGAACACCTGCTTGCCCTGGGCCTTCATCGTCTTGACGTCCTTGAGCGGGATGCCGTATGCGAGGTCGACATCGCCCGAGTTGACCAGCGTCTCCAGGGTCGTCGGGTCGGTGACGATCTTCAGCGAGACGTGGCTCGCCCTCGCCGGGGCGCCCCAGTACCCCTTGCGGGCGCTGAAGTCGACCTCGGTGTCGGGCTCATAGGACCGCAGCGTGTAGGCGCCGGTGCCGGCCGTGTGCTTGGCCAGCCAGCGGTCCCCGGCCGCGGAGTCGCCGCCGTGCTGCTCCAGCAGCTTCTCGTCCACGACGCCGTTGCCGGTCTGGGCCAGCAGCTGGAGAAACAGCGGGTCCGGCTTGCGCAGCGCGATCCGGACGGCATGGTCGTCGACCTTGGTGATGGCCTTGATCGCCTTGGGGTCGCCGGTGGTCAGCACGTACTGCTGGCAGCCCTCCTTGGCGAGCACGCGCTTGAGCGAGAACACCACGTCGTCGGCGGTCATCGGGTTGCCGGACGCGAACGTCACGCCGGTGCGCAGGTGGAAGGTGTAGGTCCTCTTGTCGGCGCTCAGCGTCCAACGGTCGGCCAGCGCCGGCTCGACCCGGGCCGTCCCGTTGGCGTCGCGCCGGGTGCCCAGCGTGACGAGGTTGTCATAGGTGTTCTTGACGACCACGTAGTCGTAGGTCGTGCAGGCGAACGCCGGGTCGGCCGTGGTGATCGCCGAGTTGACGGCCACCGAGAGCGTGTCCCGCGCGGGACCGCCGCCGGCCGTGCTGGTCGAGCCGCAGCCGGCGGCCGCGAGGGCGGCAGCCAGCGTCACGGCAGCGGCGAGCGCCCCGCGTGGAGCCGCGGATGGGAACGGCATCTGTCTCTCCTCTGGGTTGGTGAGCTACGAGCGCAAGCGCTCGACCTCCGCGCCCGCCCGCAGGACGGTCGCGTCTTCGAACATCCGGCCGACGAGACCCGCGCCGACCGGGAGGCCGTCCACCGAGCCGCACGGGACCGAGAGGCTCGGATGGCCGGAGACGTTGAAGGGTGCGACGTTGTTGGCGCTCTCCAGGCCGATGGCCAGGAGCAGGCGGTCGTCGGCGCTCATGCCGCTCGGCTTGGCCGGGGCGCGCATCGGCGTGGTCGGCATCAGCAGGACGTCGACCTCCTCGAGCGCCGCGTCGTAGGCGCGCGCGAGCACGCGGCCGAGGTTCTGCGCCTGCGCGTAGTACCGGATGCCGTGGTGGCGCGTCAGGTACTCGCCGGCCAGCATCGTGACCTTGACCGTGTCGGGCAGGCCGGCCGCGGCCTCGCGGCGCAGCGCGTGGATGCGCTCGGCCAACTCGAGGTCGAACTCACCGCGGTGGTTGGTCCCGGCCTCGTCGGCGAGCAGCAGCGCCGTGAGGCCCTGCAGGCAGACGCCGTTCCAGATCGCCATGCCGTCGCGGTGCAGCGGCACCGAGACCTCGCAGATCTCGTGCCCGGCGTCGGCCAGGGGCTCGGCGATCCCGCGCACGAGGTCGTCGACCTCGGGCTCGGAGGCGCCGGGGATGCCGAAGGCCTCGGTCAGCAGCCCGATGCGCAGCGGCCCGTCCTGGCTCAGCGCCGCGGCGTGGTGCCAGGCCGGGACCGCGCCCTGCCGAGGGTCGCGCCCGTCGCCTCCCGCGATCGCGTCGAGGAGTGCCGCGCAGTCGGCGACGGTGCGCGCCATCGGCCCCACCGAGTCGAGCGTCAGCTCGACCGGGAAGATCCCCGTGTAGGGCACGAGCCCGAAGGTCGGCTTGAGCCCGACGCAGCCGCACCACGACGCCGGGATGCGGATCGAGCCGCCCTGGTCGCCGCCGAGCGCGAGGTCGACCTCGCCGGCCGCGACGACGACCGCGCTGCCGCTGGAGCTCGCGCCGGGCAGGCGCGACCGATCCACCGGGTTCTCCGGCAGCGGCTCGGGGTAGCCGATCAGGCCGGCGCCCTCGCAGCAGAACGCCGGCACGGCCGTCTTGCCCGCGATCCTCGCCCCGGCGTCGAGCAGGCGCTCGACGACGGTCGCGTCGCGCGACGGGCGGAAGCCGTCGAGCAGCGCCGAGCCATTGAGCAGCGGCGCGCCCGCGAGCGAGATGTTGTCCTTGAGCGCGACGGTGCGCCCGGCCAGCGGCCCGCCGGGCCGCCCTTCGATCGCGCAGCGCCACACCCACCCGTGGTGCGGGTTGTCGGCCGGCGCGGGGACGGTCCCGCCGCGGCCGTCGACCGGCGTCGGGACGGGCGCGTGCTCGGCGGCCAGCGCGTCGAGGCGCTCGCGGTCGGCGAGCAGCTGCTCGCCGACCGAGGTCAGCACGCCCAGCGCGTCCGGCCCGAGGCCGAGCCCGAGGTCCTCCGCGATCCGCGCGAAGGCGGCTCCCACGTCCTCGCCCATGTCAGTCCGCGCTGTAGCCGATGGTCATGCCGCCGTCGGCCATCAGCTCCGCGCCGGTGACGAACGCGGCGCGATCGCTGCAGGCGAAGGCGATCACCTCGGCCACGTCCTCAGGACGGCCGAGCCGGTTGAGCGGGCTCTGCGCGGCGGCACGCGCGCTGGACTCCTCGAGATCACGGTCGTTGGTGTACACCTCGCGCAGTCCGGGCGTGTCGGTCGCGCCCGGGATCACGACGTTGGCGCGGACGTTGTCGGCGCCGTGGTCGACCGCGATCGACCGCATCAGGCCGACGATCGCGGCCTTCGAGGCCACGTAGGCGGCGGCGTCCCGGCACGAGCGCACCGCGCAGTCGGAGCCCAGGCCGACGATCGCCCCGCCGCCGCGCGCGATCATCGACGGCAGGACCGCGCGCGCCATCAGGTAGGTGCCGCCGACGTTGGTCTGCAGCGAGAGGTCCCACTCGAACGGCTCGGTGTCGAGCACGCCGCCGCACGGGTGCAGCGTGTGGTTGGCGACGAGCACGTCGACGCCGCCCCAGCGACCGGTGACCGTGCCGACCGCCTCCGTGACGGCCGCGGCGTCGGTGACGTCCACCTGGACGCCGACGGCCTCGCCCCCGCCGGCGCTCACCTCGGCGGCGATCGCCGCCACGCCGTCGCCGTGGCGGTCCAGCAGCGCGACCTTCGCGCCACGCGCGGCGAGCAGGCGCGCGGTCGTCTCGCCGATGCCGCGACCGGCGCCGGTGACGATCGCGACCTTGCCCGCGAACTCCTGCACTTCACTCACTTCGTCGTTCTCCTGGTCTGCGTGGGAGGGGTCAGAGGCGTACGGCGGCCAGCTCGCGCTCGAGCGCGTCGGCGTACACGGCCAGGCCGCGCTCGACGGTCCACCGCGGCTCGTATCCGAGGTCGGCCCGCGCGGCACCGAGGTCGATGGCCGGCAGCTGGTGCAGCGGCAGCGGCCCGGGACCGATCTCGATCGTGGCCCGCGGATAGCGCGCGCGGACCAGGTCGGCGACCGTGCCGAGCGTCGGGACCTCGGGGCCCGCGACCGTGTAGGCCGGCCGCGCCGGGCCCTCGGCCAGCAGCGCCCGCACCGTGCCCTCGGCGGCGTCGTCGATGTAGATCAGCGGCAGCGGGTGGTCGGTGCCGGACTCCAAGGTGTAGGGCTTGTCCGTGATCGCGGCGGTCAGCATGTCGCCGACGAACTCCGGCATCCGGTTGCCGGGGCCGTAGGCCCACGTGAGGCGCAGCGAGCGGACGTCGAAGCCGTGCAGGCGCGCGTAGACCTCGGCCAAGTGCTCGGTGGCGAGCTTGGTCACGCCGTAGGGCGTGAGCGGCCGCAGCGGCACGTCCTCCCGCACGACGCCCTCGACGTGGCCGTAGACCGACGAGCTGGAGAAGTTGACGATCCGCGTCACCCCCGCCAGGCGCGCCGCCTCGAACAGGTGCACGGTGCCCATGACGTTGGCCTCGAACGTGGCGATCGGCGCGACGAGCGACACGTCGGGGTGCGAGATCGCCGCGGTGTGGACGATCGCGTCGACCGCGTGCTCTCGCAGCGCCCACAGCAGGCGCGGCGTGTCGTAGAGCTCGCCGTGGACCGGGACGACCGGCCCGTCGGAGACCCAGTGGTCGCGGTCGTAGCTGAAGACCTCATGGCCGAGGGCGACCAGGCGGTCGACCGCGCGGCGGCCGACGTAGCCGCGACCGCCGGTGACGAGGACGCGCATCAGGACCCGACGACCAACAGCACGAGGCCGACGACCACGGCCACCACGACGACCGCCGCCAGCACGAGCGGGCTCCCGAGGTCCACGAGCTCCTCGTCGTCGGCACGGACGGGCACCGGCAGGTGCGGGCTGGCCGTGTGCAGCCGCCGGCGCTCCTGCTCCTTGTGCGCCTCGTTCATCATGCGTTCGAACATCTCACTCCCATTGGCTAACGAACGTTTGTAAGCCCAGCATATTCCGACCGCGCCCGGCCGTCAATGACGAAACTAACGCTCGTTAGTCCAAGGCCCCGCTCAGGCCAGCGGGAGGACCGGCTCGGGCCGGACGCCGATCGCGGGCGCCTCGGCCTCCGCCGCCGCGCACGGGACCAGCCGCGGGCCGCGCGGCCCGAACACGTGGCGCGGCTCCGGGAACGCGAGGAGCAGCGCGAGGTAGACCGCGCCGGACACCGCCAGCGACGCGAAGAAGCTGAGGTCGACGCCGCCCGCGACGTTGCGCAGCGGTCCCGCGACGAGCGTCGTGTTGGCGAGCAGCAGGCCGGTCGCCGCCCCCAGCCCCCAGGCGGCCAGCGCGCGCGCGTTGAAGCCGCCCGTGAACCAGTACGCGCCCCCGCGCTGCCCGCGGTTGAAGACCTGGAGGTCGTCGGCGAGGTAATGGCCGCGCCGCGTGAACGCACCGATCAGCATCACCGCCGTCCACGGCGCCGAGAAGATCAGGATCAGCGTGGTGAAGGCGTCGACCGTGTCGACCATGTTGAACACGAATCGGCCGAGGAACACCAACATGATGGAGACGGTCCCGATCGTGAGGGTCGCCTGCAAGCGCGAGAACGCCGGAACGACCGACGAGAAGTCCAGCCCGGTCCCATAGAGCGAGGCGGCGCCGCCGGCGATGCTGCCCGCGAACACGACCACGACCAGCGCGACGACGTACCAGTCGGGCGCCGCGCCGACGAGGCCCGCGACGTAGTTGGCGGGATCCGGGACGAGCGTCGCCGTCGCCGCGCCGAAGACGAACGGGACCAGCGAGGCGAGCTGCGACAGGAACGTCGCGGCCATGAGCCGGCGCGGGGACTCCGTCTCGGGCACGTAGCGCGACCAGTCGCCGAGGAACGGCCCGTAGGAGATGCCGTTGGCCATGACGATCAGCAGCGCCGCCGTCCACGTCGCGGCGAACCCGCCGACGGCGTAGCCGTGCGCCGAGGGACCGGCGCCGAGGTGGAAGTGCCCGGCGAACGCGGGCACGCCGAGCAGCAGCAGCGCGGCGAACAGCGGCGCGATCAGGCGGCTCGCGGCCAGCAGCCAGCGGTAGCCGACGACGCAGATGGCGAAGATGCTGCCGCCCGTCAGCGCGTAGCCGGCCGCCGCGGTCCAGCCCGAGCGGAGCCCGGGCGCGAGCCGCGCCAGGCCCGCGGCGAGCGCGTCGCCGCCGACCCAGACCGAGATCGTGAAGAACGTGATCGCGATGAGCAGGGAGAGGAACGAGCCGACGATCCGACCGGTCACCCCGAAGTGCGCCCCGGACGTCACGGCGTTGTTGGTGTGCGTGCGCGGGCCGAAGATCGCGAGCGGCATCAGCACCACCGCGCCCGCGACCACCCCGAGGACGATCGCCGTCAGCGCCGCCCGGAAGCTGAGCCCCATCGCGACCGGCAGCGTGCCGAGCACGACGGTCGTCGTCGTCATCGTCGCGCCGACGGCGATGCGGAAGAACTCGCCGGCGCCCGCCGTCCGGTCCCGGACAGGGATCGGCTCGACGCCATGCTCCTCGATCGCGCCGCGGGCAGCCCTCGTCTCCTCGTCCATGTCGCCTCTCCCCCGAGTCAAGCCATACGAACGCGCGTTAGCGTAGGCGGCGCGCCGGGTCGGCGTCAATCGCCGGGCTCAATCACCGCCGTAGGAGAGCGTCATCCCACCGTCGACGATCAGCTCGGCGCCGGTGATGAACGACGACCGCGGGCCGCACAGGAAGCCGATCGCCTCGGCGATCTCGCCGACCTGGCCGATGCGCCCCACGAGGCTCTGGTCGGCGCAGGCCCGCAGGCTCTCCTCCAGCGTGCCGCGGGCGGCGAAGGCCGAGCGCAGCAGCGGCGTGTCGGTGACTCCGGGCGTCACGATGTTGGCGCGCACGCCGTCGGCGCCGTGGTCGACGGCGATCGAGCGCATCAGCGCGTTGAGGGCGGCCTTGGTGGCCACGTAGGCCGCCGCGTCGCGGCAGCTGCGCACCGCGCAGTCCGACGAGACCCCGACGATCGCGCCGCCCCCGGCCGGGACCATCACCCGGAGCGCCTCCTGCGCGCAGGCGAAGGCGCCCGTGAGGTTGACCGAGAGCGTGAGGTCCCACTGGTCCAGCGTCGTTTCGAGCACCGAGCCCGCGCCGTGGACGGCGTGGTTGATGACGAGGCCGTCGATGCGGCCGAGGAGCTCGACCGCCTCCGCGAAGGCCGCGCGGACGCGCTCGGCGTCCCCGAGCTCGGCCACGACGCCGTGGACCTTGGCCCCCGCGTCCCGAAGCGCGGCGACCGCGCCGCGCAGCGCGACGGCGTCGCGGTCGAGCAGGACGACGGCCGCGCCGCGCCGCGCCATCAGCTCGGCGGTCGCCTGGCCGATGCCCCGTGCGGCGCCGGTGATCGCGATGACGTGGCCCCGGAACTCCTGGGCGTCGTCCGTGGTCGGGTGCGAGATGATCGACATGATCGAAGACTAACTATCGTTCGTTCGTCTTGCTGGGCCGCGCCGCCGATCGCGAGACCGCGACGCTCGCGACGACCACCAGGACGACGCCGGCGGTCGCGCGGGCCCCGACGTGCTGATGCAGCAGCAGCGCGCCGAACAGCGTCCCGACCGCCGGCTCCAGGCTCACCACCGTCCCGTAGGCGCGCGCCGACAGGCGCCGCAGCGCCTCGAACTCCAGGCCGAAGGCCACCCCGACGGTGATCGCGCCCCCGGCCGCGGCGAGCAGCAGGTGACGGGGCGCGAGCAGCGCGGCCCCGGCCGACGCGAAGCCCACGGGCGCGACGAGCACCGCGGCCACGGCGACCGCCAACGCCAGGCCGGTCCGACCCGGCAGGCGCGCGCCGGAGCGCTCGGCGACGACGAGGTAGGCGGCCCACAGGATCGCGTTGCCGACGGCGAACGCGTAGCCGCCGAGCGAGCCCTGCCCCACCTGCGCGGGCGTGACGCCGACGACGAGCGCCACGCCGGCGAAGCCCAGCAGCGGCCACGCCGCCGCACGCGCGGTCCGCACGCCGAGCAGGCTCACGCCGAGCGGGCCCAGGAACGACACGGCCAGCGCGACGGCGAGCGGCAGCCGCGCCACCGCCTCCATGAAGCAGATCGTCGTGCCGGCGACGAGCAGGCCGAAGCGCAGGACGTGCAGCCGGTCGGCGCGGTCGAGAGCGCGCGGCGCGGGCCGCGTCGCGGCCAGCAGCACCGCGGCGCCGGCCAGCACGCGCACGCCGGCGGCGCCCAGCGCGCCGACCGCCGGGACGACCTGGATCACCAGGACGTTGCCCAGCTGGATCGCCACTATCGCCGACACGGCGAGACCGAGGCCGGCGGCCGCCGCGCCCGGCGGCCCGCCGCCCGGACCGGTCATGCCCGCAGGACGACGGCCAGCCCCTGCCCGACCCCGATGCAGATGGCCGCCAGGCCGTACCCGCCGCCGCGGTCCCGCAGCTCGTGCGCGAGCCGCCCGACGATGCGGGCGCCGCTGGCGCCGAGCGGATGGCCGATCGCGATCGCCCCGCCGCGGACGTTGACGATCTCCGGGTCGAGCTCCGGCCAGTCGCGCAGGCAGGCCAGCGCCTGTGCCGCGAAGGCCTCGTTGAGCTCGACCGCGGCGAGATCGCCCCACCCGATCCCGGCGGCGCGCAGCGCCTTGCGCGCGGCCTCGACGGGGCCGATGCCGAAGACGTCGGGGTCGACGCCGTGCCCCGCGCGGGCGACGATCCGGGCCAGCGGCTCGCGCCCGAGCCGCCCGGCCGCGGCCTCGTCGCCGAGCAGGAGCATCGCCGCGCCGTCGTTCAGCGGAGAGGCGTTCCCGGCGGTCACGGTGCCGCCGTCCACGAAGGCGGGCTTCAGGCGGCCGAGCCGCTCCAGCGAGCTGCCCGGCCGGATGCTCTCGTCGCGCGGGAGGTCGGCGCCCGGGACGGCGACCACCTCGCCGTCCAAGACGCCCGCGTCCCAGGCCTCGGCGGCCAGGCGGTGCGAGCGCAGCGCGAACGCGTCCTGCTCCTCGCGCGAGATGTCGTAGATGTCGGCGAGCTTCTCGGCGCCGGCGCCGAGCGAGATCGTCCAGCGCCGCTCCATCCGCGGGTTGACCATCCGCCAGCCGAGCGTCGAGGAGTGCAGCGTCTGCTCCGCCGCCGGGAAGCCCTTCGCCGGCTTGAGCAGGATCCACGGCGCGCGGGTCATCGACTCGACGCCGCCGGCGACGACCACCGATGCGTCACCCGCCGCGATCGCGCGCGACCCCTGGATCGCCGCCTCCAGCGAGGACCCGCACAACCGGTTGACCGCCACGCCGGTGACCGACGTCGGCAGCCCCGCGAGCAGGACCGCCATGCGGGCCACGTCGCGGTTGTCCTCGCCGGCGCCGTTGGCGTTGCCGAGAACGACGTCGTCGACCTCGGCCGGGTCCAGCGCGGGCGTGCGCTCCAGCAGCGCCTTCAGCGCGTGGGCGGCGAGGTCGTCCGGGCGCACGCCGGCCAGCGCGCCGGAGTAGCGGCCGAAGGGCGTGCGCACGGCATCGATGATGTAGGTGTCGCTCATCGGGCGATCAGCTCCTCGAGGGCGGCGCGCTCGGCGTCGGTGGCGGGCGCGGTCTCGGTCAGGCCGGCGGCGACCCGGAGGTCCCAGCCCGTGCTCTGGCGCACCTGGTCGACGGTGACGCCCGGGTGGATCTCGGTCAGCGTCAGCTCGCCGTCGGCGCCGTCCGGCTCGAGGACGCCGAGGTCGGTGATGACCGCGACGGGCCGCGCGTCGGTCGTCAGGAAGTCCAGCTTCTCCACGAACGTGCGCTCGGAATGCGGCGCCACGACCATCACCCGGCGGCAGCCCCGTGCGATCTCGGGGGCGCCGCCCGCGCCGGGCAGGCGCGTCCGCGGCGCGTCGTAGTCGCCGATCACCGTGGAGTTCAGCGCGCCCCGGGGGTCGATCTGGGCGGCGCCGAGGAACGCGACGTCGATCCGCCCGGGCTGGATCCAAGCGTTGAACATCTCGGTCACCGGCACCACGAGGTCGGCCGTCGCGGCCAGCTCGCCGTCGCCGATCGACAGCGGGACGCGCCGGGGCTTGGCCCCGATCGTGCCCGACTCGTAGACCAGCACCAGCTCCGGGTTGACGATCTCGCGCGCGAGGATCGCCGCCGTCGAGGGACGCCCGACGCCGATGAACACCGATTCGGCGTCGGCCAACCGCCGCGCGGCGACGATCGTCTGCAGCTCGCCGCTCACAGGACGTCCTCCTCCATGTAGGCGCGGAACGCGTCGCGGTCACGCGATACCTCGTCCCACCGCTTGTAGAAGTCGTTGTCGCGCTCGCCGATGCCGTGCGCGTAGGACGGGTAGGCGCCGCCCGGGACCTCGCTGACGGCGTCGACGACCCATGCCGGGATGACCACGCCGCCCGGTCGCGGCTCCAGCTCGTCGACGATCCGCTCGACGGTCACCAGCGACCGCCGGGCGGCGAGCACCGCCTCCTTCTGGACGCCCGGGATGCCCCACAGCTGCACGTTGCCCCGGCGGTCGGCCTCCTGCGCGTGGACGATCGCCACGTCGGGGTTCAGGGCCGGCACGGCCGCCAGCTCCTCGCCGGTGAACGGACAGATCACCGACGTCACGTTCGTCCGTCCCACGAGGTCGGTCCCGGAGTAGCCGCGCAGCACGGCGAACGGGAGCGCCGCGGCCCCGGCGGCATAGCGGTTGGCCATGCCCGCGTGCGAGTGCTCCTCGATCTCCACCGGCGTCGGCCACCCGTGCTCGACCACGTCGCGGATGCGATGCAACGAGCCGACGCCCGGGTTGCCGGCGTAGGAGAAGACGAGCTTGCGCGCGCAGCCCATGCCGACCATCTGGTCGTACAGCACGTCCGGCGTCATCCGGATCAACTCGAGATCCCTGCGGCCCTGGCGGATCACCTCGTGCCCGGCCGCGAACGGGATCAGGTGCGTGAAGCCCTCCAGCGCGACGGCATCGCCGTTGTGGACGAGCTCGGCGATGGCTTCGGAGAGGGAGACGATCTGCGTGCGACTTCGCGCGGCGGGCAAGCGGAGACCTCTGGCGATGGGGAAAATCGGATATGAACTAACGATCGTTAGTCTACCCGAGAACGCGGGTCATCGGGAGGCTGGACCCACAAGGGACCCACGCCGGCGCTCAGAGCAGCGGCAGCCCCTTGACCACGTCGACCTGGATGACGCGCGGCCGGTCGTCGGCGATCGCGTCGCGCAGCAGCACGCGCAGCTGCTCCAGGTCGGCGGCGTGGTCGCTGTGGACGCCGTAGGACGCGGCGGTCGCGGCCACGTCCAGGCCGGGAAGATCCAGCCCGGGGACGCCGTGGACCTGCGCCATCGAGGCGAACCACTTCAGGATCGAGTACTCGTCGTTGCGCAGGATCAGGAACGTCACCGGGATGTTGTAGGCCTGCGCGGTCCACAGACCGGTGATGGCGTACTGCGCCGATCCCTCGCCGAGCACGCAGACGACCGGACGCGACGGGCTCGCCAGCCGCACGCCGATCGCCGCGGCCAGCCCGAACCCGAGCCCGCCGCTGGCGCCGAAGTAGTAGCTGCCCGGTCGCGCCAACCGGACGCGGTCGCGGAAGAGCAGCGTGCTGGACGGCGACTCGAGCACCACGATGCCGGAGTCCGGAAGGACGTCGGCGAGCGCCTCATAGGCGTGGGCGGGATGGAGCCGACCGTCGGGGTCGCTCTCCTCTCGGACGCGCTCCGCCGCCGCTGGCGCCGCGATCGTGGTGGCGCCCCGCGGCGGGAGCGCCGCGAGCAGGGCGGCGAGCGTGAGGCCGACGTCGGCGACGATCGCGTCCCCGGCCGGCGCGCGCGCCGCCTCGTCGGGGTCATCGGTCACCGCCAACAGCTCGGTGCCGGCGGGCAGGGCCTCGCCCGGGATGTAGGGGTAGTACGGGAAGACCGACGAGCCGAGCACGAGCACGAAGTCGTGCCGGCCCAGCACCTGGCCGGCCGGCCCGATGGCCGGCGGCAGGACGCCGCGAAACCGCGGGTGGGACTCGGGGAACCCGAGGCGACCGCCGCCCGGCGCGGGCGTCGCCCAGACCGCCATGTCCTGCTCCTCGGCCAGCCGGATGGCGTCCGGCCACGCGTTCGCCGCGTCGATGCCGGGCCCGGCGACGAGCATCGGCCGCTCCGCTGCCGCCAGGCGCCGCGCGAGGTCGGCCACCGCCGCCGGGTCGGGTGTCGCGCGCCCGGTCACACGCCGGGCGACGAGCCGCCCGGCGGTCGCGGGATCGACCGGCTGCGCCCAGTCGTCCATCGGCACCGAGACGAACGCGGGCCCGGCCGGCGGCAGGCTCGCGAGGTGCAGCGCGCGAGCGAGGGCCGCGGGCACGTCCTCGGCCCGCGGCGGCTCGAAGCTCCACTTCACGTAGGGCTGGGGAACCTCCGTGGCGCGGTAGTTGGTGAGGTTGGCCTGCAGCGTCTGGTACGGCCGCACCTGCTGGCCGGCGGTGATGAGCACGGGCGACTTGTTGGCCTTGGCCGTGAAGATCGCGCCCATCGCGTTGCCGACCCCCGGCGCGGTGTGGAGGTTGGCGTGCGCCACCCGCCCCGACGCCTGCGCGTAGCCGTCGGCCATGCCGACGACCACCGCCTCCTGCAGGCCCAAGATGTAGCGGAAGTCGTCGGGGAAGTCGGCGAGCATCGGCAGCTCGGTCGAGCCGGGGTTGCCGAAGATCGTCGTCATCCCATGCGCGCGAAACAGGTCGAACGCCGCCTCGCGCACGGTCAGCATGCGGCCACCCACTCCTCGACGATCCGGCGCAGCGTGGGCAGCGGCACGGAGCCGCGGTCCAGCAGCACGGCGTGGAAGCGGCGCACGTCGAAGCGCGATCCGAGCCGCGCCTCGGCCAGCGCGCGCAGCTCCACCAGCTCCCGCCGCCCGATCGCGTAGCCGAGCGCCTGGGCGGGCGCGGCGATGTAGCGGGCGACCTCGGCCTCGGCGAACGCGGGCGGGAGCGGGACGCGACGCAGCAACTGGCTCGTCGCCTCCCCGCGCGACCATCCGAGCGCGTGGAGGCCCGTGTCGATCATGAGCCGCGTGCTGCGGAAGAGCCGCAGGACGAGCGCACCCAACCGCGCCTCCGTGGAGGAGTAGAGGCCCGCCTCGTCGGCCAGCTGCTCGGCGTAGAGCGCCCAGCCCTCGCCGTAGGCGGTGATGAACCCGAGGCGCTGCAGATCCGGCAGGTCGGTCAGCTGCTGAGCGCGCGCCATCTGCAGATGATGCCCGGGAACGGCCTCGTGGAAGGCCAGCGCCTCCAGGTTCCAGCCGCTCCCGGTCTCAGGCATGTTGGTGTTGAACCAATAGGTGCCGGGGACGCTGCCGTCCAGGCGCGGCGGCGTGTAGTGCGGCGCGTGGCCGGCGGCGGCGAGATGCGGCGCCATCGCGGCGACGTCACAGCGGCCGGGGATCGGTCCGTCGACCCACGCCGGGATGGCGTCCTGCGCGCGGGCGACGGCCGCGCGCGAGCCGGCCATGGCGGTTTCCGCGGGCACGCCCGCTCCGGAGCGCAGGAAGGCGGCCATGATCTCCTCCATCCCGTCGCAGCCGATCTCGCGGCCGAGCGCGACGACCTCGTCGGTCACCGACTCGACCTCGGCCAGGCCGAGACGGTGCACGTCGCCCGGAGCCAGGTCCAGCGTCGTGTGCGCGCGGATCAGGTTGATGTAGTCCTTCTCACCGTCCGGGAGATGGCAGAGGCCGCACCGGTCGTCGGCGCGCACCGGCAGGCCGGCGACCGCGTCGCGCCAGTCGGCGAGCGCCGGGCGGACCTCCGTCTCGACGAGCTGCCGGAGTCCGGCCCGCCAGCGCGGCTCCCGGTTCCATCCGGGTGGCGCCGGAACGCTGAGCAGAACCCCTCCCGCCTCGTCGGCCAGGTCCTGCTCGACCTGCGCGATGGCCGCCCGGACCAGGGACCCGACCGGCCGCCGGCCCGCCTCGGCTCCGGCGCGCAGCCGCTCCACGTGCCGGCGCAGGTAGGCGGACATCTGCCGGCAGCGCTCCAGGTAGGCCTCGGCCTCCTCCGGACGGGCGGGCGTGGTCCGCCCGGCCGCCGTCAGGATCGCCGACGGCCCTTCGACCATGCTCGTCGACACGACGTGGTCCAGCCCGTCGCTGGCGAGCAGGCGCGCTTCGCGATCGGCCGTGGCGAGCACGACCTCGCGCGTGATCGACGCGTGCGGCTCCAGGCCGTCGGCCGGGAGCACCCGCGCGCGGACCGACAGCTCCTCCAGGGCGGCGCGATAGCGCTCCTCGGCCTCCGGCGACAGGTCAGGAACCCGGTCGTCGTAGGTCGTGAGCCCGTCCTCGCCGGCCAGGAAGGGCCGGTGGTCGCGCCAGAGGCGGTGCAGCTCGTCGGCCAGCGCGGCAGCGGCGCTCATCGCACGACCGCGGCCGTCGCGAGGGCCTCGCGCGCGTCGTCCAGCGCGACGACCAGGGGCGTCTTGCCGGTGTCGGCGGCCCGGGCGAAGACCCCGTCGAGCCGGGCGCCGATCTCGCGCACCCGCGCCATCGCCGTGTCCTCGGGCAGGTCGTCGAGCGTCACGCCGACCTCGAAGACGACGCCGCCGGCATTGACCACGAAGTCCGGCGCCCACGTGATGCCGCGCGCCTGCAGCTCATCGGCCCAGCGCTCGTCGACGAGCTGGTTGTTGGCCGGGCCCACGATGGCCGCGCACCGCAGCCGGTCGATCGTCTCGGCCGACACGACGCCGCCGAGCGCCGCCGGGACCAGGACGTCGACCTGCGCGAAGCTCGCCTCCGCCGGCGCCAGCCACCGCGCGCCCAGCTCGTCCGCGACCGCCCGCTTGCGCGCGTCGATGTCCGAGACGACCAGCACGGCGCCCTCGGCCGCCAGCATGTGCGCCAGCGGCAGGCCGACGTGCCCGAGGCCGACGACCGCGAACCGGCGGCCGCTCAGATCCCCCGAGCCGAACGCGTGGCGAGCCGTCGCCCGGATGGCCTCCAGCACGCCGACGGCCGTCGGCTCGGGCCCGCCCGCGCCACGCTCGACCCGGGGCCGGGACGTCCAGCGGGTCCGGCCGCGCACGACCTGGATGTCCTCCGGGCCGGTGCCGACGTCCTCGCCGACGTAGTACTGGCCACCGAGCCGCTCGACCGCGTCGCCGAGGTCCTCCATCACCGCGACCCGGCGCGCCGGGCTCAGCTCGGCGCCCGGCGGCAGCGCGATCACGGTCTTGCCGCCTCCATGGTCGATGCCCGCCGCGGCGCACTTCAGCGACATCGCCGACGACAGCGCCAGCGCGTCGGCCAGCCCGTCGCGCCAGTCGGGATAGCTCCACAGGCGGCAGCCGCCGACCGCCGCGCCCAGCTTCGTCGAGTGGACGGCGATGATGATCGGCAGCCCCGAGGCGCGGCCGCGCTCGACGACGACCCTCTCGTGCTGGAGCCCGGTGTCGCTGCTCATGCTCTCTCTCCCGCTTCGACGATGGCCTGCATGACGTCCCGCCGGCGCTCGAAGCCCACGGTGTGGGCCGCGCCGTCGACGATGTGCTCGTGGACCTCGGGCAGCGCGCGACCGACCGCCCGCGCCACCGCCAGCGGCACGTTGACGTCCTCGGTCCCGTGCCAGAGATGGGCCGGCGTCGCGACGTCGGCCAGCCCGAACCCCCACGGGCGCGCGAACAGCGCCAGCTCCTGCGCCGCGGCGCGGGTGCCCTGCCGGAACGCGTCCGGCACCGCGTCGAGCCGCAGGCGGTACTCCGGGTCGGCGGTGGCACGCCGGTCGGCCGGCGGGCCCGTCGCCTCCATCCGCGCCGCCAGCCGCGGGCTCATGCTCGCGCGGCGCATCACGCCGAGCGGCAGCCGCAGGGTCACCGGCACGCAGCGGCTCAGCCAGAAGAACATGACGTTGCTGCGCCGCATGCCCTTGCGCACCCAGCGCTCGTGACCGGGGCCCATGGCCGCCAGCAGGACGAGCGTCGTCAGCCGGTCGGCCAGGACGAAGCCGAGCGCCAGGGCGTGCGGGCCGCCGCCGGACTCGCCCACGACCGCGAAGCGTCCCACGCCGAGGTGGTCGGCGAGCTGGGCGACGTCGTCGGGCCAGTCGCGCAGGGTCCGCCCCGGCGCGAAGTCCGAGTGGCCGTACCCCGGCCGGTCGACCGCGATCCACCGCACCCCGCCTTCGGCGGCGGCGCGGTCGTAGCAGCCTCCGGCCAGGCCGGACTCGGGCGTGCCCGGCATGTAGAGGCACGGGACGCCGTCCGGGTCGCCGAACTCGTACCACGCCAGCTGCCGGCCGTCGCGCAGCCGCATCGTCGCAGGGTCCGGCCTCACGGCCGGCGCGACCGTGGAGGTCATCGGCGCAGCCGCACGCTCATCGGCAGCACCCCGTAGTAGTTGGTGTCGAGCTCCGTCTTGGCCGTGCCCCAGACGGGGTAGTCGGAGAACGCGAACGGCACGACGTCGGCGTCGCGGACGAGCGCCGCGTCCGCCTTGGCCCACAGCCCGCAGGTGGTGGACGCGTCGGCCTTCAGCGCCTGAGCGGCGGAGGCGGCATAGGTGGGGTTGCCGATCGAGGCGAAGTTCTGACCGCCCTTGGCCGGGATCGGGCCCGCGAACGTCGGATAGGTCTGGGACGGGTTCTGGCCGTCGACCGGCACCCAGGCGATGTCGAAGTCGCCGGCCTGGAAGACCTGGCGCAGCATCTGGGTGTCGGTCTCGCCCTTGGCGACGACGTCGACGCCCGCGGCCTTCCACTGGCGGACGGCCAGCTCGGCGGCCGCCGCGGCGCCGGGGCCGAGCTTGGAGAGGTACAAGAACGTCAGGCGCTTGCCCGCCAACCCCGTCAGCGCCGTCTTCGCGGCCGCGGTGTCGGTGGCGGGCACGTTGCCGGTGACGGTGTCCTGCCCGCACGGCGAGACGCCGGTCAGACGGGTCGGCGCCGTACCCAGCCCCGAGGTCGACGCCTTCCGCAGCGCCGGGAGGTCGAGCGCCTGGGTCAGCGCGCGGCGCACGGCCGCGGGCTGCGTCGGCCGACCACCGGCCTGGTTGAAGAACAGCTCACCGAACATCGACAGCATCGCGTGCCGCGACAGCCCGGCGGCCTTCACGCGGCGGGAGTCGGGACCGGCCACGACGGCGGCCCCGAGCTCGCCGCGCAGCAGCAGGTTCGCCGCCGTGGTCTCGTTGTTGATGACGTCGACCTCGACAGCGGCGGGCAGGCCCTTGACGGAGGTCGAGGCGCCATCCGGGCCCCAGGCGTAGCCCGCTCGGCGCCGCAGCTGGTACTTCGATCCGGGGACGACCGAGCCGAGCACGTAGGGTCCCGTGCCGTCGGCGCCGCGGACCAGGCGCTTGGGGTCCTTGAGGCCCTTGGCGCAGACGATCGGCAGGTTGGCGACGCCCTGGAGCAGGAACGGCGCGGGCTGCGAGAGCTTCAGCGTGACCGTGCCGCCCTCGTCGTCGGCGGTGGCACGCGTGCCAGGCGGGACCGTGATGCCGATCAGCGGCGACGCGCTCTCGGGGTCGGCGACCTTGTTGATGTTGTCGGCCACCGTACGGGCGGTCAGCGCAGCGCCGTCCGAGCAGGTGACGCCCGGCCGCAGATGGAACTCGGCCGTCGAGCCGTCGACGCTCCAGCGATCGGCCAGCCCGGAGACGAAGCCGCTGCCGTGCTCGTGGATCAGCGGGTCATAGGTGAACAGCCCGAGCTGCTGGACGACGCCCAGCTGGCTGGCGTGCGGGTCGAGGCTGCCGGGGTCGGCGTTCAGCGCGAGCTTGAACGTGCCGTCGGTCGCCAGGTCGCCGGCGCCGGCGCCGGAGGCCGGCGCGGCGGTGCCGCCCCCGCCGCAACCGGCGATCGCCAGCGCCGCCAGAGCGGCGAGGCCGGAGATCGGCGTCAAGCGCCGCAGCGGTGGTACGGATGACAGCATGGAGACCTCCTAGGTCGCCGGTGACTGGGAAGGCACGGCGGGCGCCGACGGCGCCGGCGCGAGCCGGGGAACGGCGGCGATGAGCGCCGCGGTGTAGGGGTGTTGCGGCGCGGCGACCACCGCGCGGGCGTCGCCCTGCTCGACGACCGCGCCCAGATGCATCACGGCGATGCGCCGGCTGATGTGGCGCACGGCGGCGATGTCGTGGGTGATGAACACCATCCCGAAGCCGCGCTCGCGCTGGACCTCGCCGAGGAGGTTGAGCATCGCGCCGCGCGCGGAGACGTCGAGCGCGGAGGTCACCTCGTCGCAGATCAGGAAGTCCGGCTCGCTGCCCAGCGCGCGGGCGAGCGCGACGCGCTGACGCTGCCCGCCGGACAGCTCGCGCGGGCGGGCCTGACGACGCACCGCGGCCAGGCCGACGGCGTCCAGCAGCTCGCCGACACGCCCAGGGCGCGCGCTTCGCGCCACCCCGGCCGCCGCCAGCGCGTCGCCGAGCAGCTGCTCGACCGAGAGGGTCGGGCTCAGCGACGCGGCCGGGTCCTGGAAGACCAATTGGATGCGGCGCAGCGCGTCGCGTCCGCGCCGACGTCCGAACGGCTGTCCGTCGAGCTCGACGCGCCCGGCGGCCGGCGGGACGAGGCCGGCGAGCGCGCGGGCGAGGGTCGACTTGCCCGAGCCCGACTCGCCGACGATCCCGAGCGTCTCCCCGCGCGCGACCGCGACGTCGACCCCGTCCACCGCGACCACACGGCGCCGGCGGTGGCCGAACGCCACGGTCACGTCGATCGCGGCGAGGCGGCTCACGCGCCGACCTCCCGCGCCGCGGCCGGCGCGACGGGCCCGCGCACCTCCTCGTCGCGATGCAGCCAGCAGGCCGCGCGATGGGCGGGGCCTACGGGTTCCAGCGGCGGGGCCTGCTCGGCGCAGCGCACGTGGACGTGCGCGCAGCGCTCCGCGAACGGGCACCCCCGGTGGTCGTCCGCCGGCCGCGCGACGCCGGGAATGGTCGGCAGCGGCGTGCCCGGCTCGCGGTCGAGGTCGGGAAGGGTCGCGAGCAGCGCCCGCGTGTACGGGTGCTGGGCGCCGTCGGGCAGCGCGGCGACCGGGAGATCCTCGACGACGCGCCCCGCGTACATCACCAGCACCCGGTCGCAGACGCTCGCCACGACCGCGAGGTCGTGCGAGATGAACAACAACGCGCAGCCGGTCTCGGCCACGGCCTCGCGCAGGACGTCGAGCGTCGCGCGCTGCACCGTGACGTCGAGCGCGGTCGTCGGCTCGTCGGCGATCAGCAGCTCGGGCTCGGCGGCCAGCGCCATGGCGATCATCGCGCGCTGCTGCGTGCCGCCGGAGAGCTCGTGCGGATGCTGGCGCAGGCGCAGCGACGGCTCGGTGACCTTGAGCGCTCGCAGTGCCTGCTCGGCACGTTCGAGGCGTTCGCGGCGCCGCGGCGCGCGCACGGCCTCGGCGAGCTGCGTGCCGATCCGCAGCACCGGGTTCAGGGCGCGTCCGGCGTCCTGAAAGACCATGGCGGTGGGCGCTTCCGCGACGGTCGCGGTGCTCCCGACGTGCAGCGCGTCGGCCGTGACGTGGCTCTCCGGCGGCGCGAGGCCGGCGAGCGCCAGCGCCGTGAGGCTCTTGCCCGACCCCGACTCGCCGACGAGCCCGACGCGCTCCCCCCGCGCCACCGTGAAGCTGACGTCGCGCACGACCGTCAGCGGCCGGTCGTGCTCGTCGGCGAAGCCGATCGTCAGACCCCGCACGTCGGCGACGAGGCCCGGGTCGCGCACGGCGGCGGCGCTGAGGACCCCTGCGCGGCTGGAACGACGGCCGGCGGAGCGCGGTGCGGTCGCCGTCGCCCGCGCGCGATCCCGCCCGAGCGTCTCCCCCAGCAGGTTGAAGGTCAACCCGACGAGGAGGATCGCGGCGGCCGGCCCCAGCGCCGCGGCGGGCGACGTGTAGATCTCGGGGAGCCCGGCCTGCAGCAGCTGACCCCAGTCATAGGACGGCACCTGGACGCCGACGCCGAGGAACGACAGCTCCGAGAGCACCACCAGCGAGCCGCCGGCGGCGAGCGTGAGGCTCACCAGCAACGGCGCAGCGACGTTGGGCAGGACGTAGCGCGTCAGGATCCGCGCGGGTCGCATCCCGAGCAGGCGTGCCGCGCTGACGTGGTCGGCCGCCACGACGGAGGCCCCGAGCGTCTGCACCAGGCGACCGAAGATCGGCCCCATCGCGAAGCCGACGGCGAGCATGGCCCCCACGGCGCTCGCCCCGAAGATGACCGCGAAGAACAGCGCCAGCAGCAGCGAGGGGAAGGCGACCAGGACGCCGAGGAGCGCCGCGAACGGCGCGCCGAAGCGCTGGGCCAGCGACGCGCCCCCGAGCACCACCCCGAACGCGGCGCCCACGGCCGTGGCGCCGAGGGCCAGCGCGAGCGACAGGCGTGTCGCCACGAGCACGCGCGCGAAGATGTCGCGCCCGAGGTTGTCGGTGCCCAGCGGATGGCTGAGCGACGGGCCCTCCAGCAGCGCGTCGACCCGCGGGCGGTCCGCGGCGTGGCCGGCCAGCAGCGGCCCCAGGATCGCGGCGGCCGCGATCACGACGACCAGCGCGAGCCCGACCCGCTCGGCCGCCGAGCGACGCCGCGGATCGATCGACGGGCGCCTCATCGATCCGCCACGGTCGTCCGCGGGTCGATGGCCGCCAGCGCGACGTCCACCAGCAGATTGGCCAGGAGGATCACCGCGCCGTAGACCAGGACGATGCCTTGCACCAAGGCGTAGTCCTTGCCGGTGATCGACGTCACGATCGTCGCGCCGACTCCCGGCCAGGCGAAGACGTTCTCGATGACGACGGTGCCCGCGATCAGCGAGCCGAGCAGCAGGCCGCTGACCGTCAGGGCCGAGGTCAGCACGTTGGGCAGGACGTGCTTGAGCAGGATCGTCGTGGAGCGCAGGCGCTTGCCCCGCGCCGTGCGCACGTAGTCGGCGCGCGCCGCGTGCTCGGTCTCGCTGCGCACCAGGCGCGCGACCACCGCGGTGGGACCGGCGGCGAGCGCGGTGACGGGCAGGACGTAGGAGTCGAGGCCCCCACGCCCGGCGACCGGGAACCAGCGCCACGAGACGGCGAACACGTACACCAACCCCACCGCGAGCAGGAGCCCCGGGAGCACGGCGAAGAAGCTGGTGGCCGTCGAGAAGGCCAGGTCGGCCGGCGACGCGCCGCGACGTGCGCGATGGGCGCCGGCGGCGAGGCCGAGCGGCACGCCGAGCAGCAGCGTCAGGAGCGCGGCGGGGATCGCGATGCCCAGCGTCGCCGGCACGCGGTCGGCGAGCACGTCGGCGACCGGCTGGCGCATCGCCACCGAGGTTCCGAAGTCGCCCGCCAGGACGCCCTTGACGTAGTCGGCGTACTGGCGCGGCAACGAGCGGTCCAGCCCCATCGACGCCCGCGTCCGGTCGACGACGGCCTGGGAGGCCGTCGGGCCGAGCGCCGCCCGAACGGGATCGCCGGGCACGAGGTGGACCATCGCGAAGGCGGCGGTGACGAGCACCACCAGCGACAGCAGGAACCGGCGCAGGCGGCGCACGACGAACCGCGGCCCGGCGTGGTCGCCGAGGCGCCAGGAGGAGGGCGCGCGAGGCGACGCGACCGAAGGCGGGAGCGGGGTCATGCGAGCCATCGAGATAATGCGATTACGCAGATGATCGCGTTACCGTAATCCCGCTATGCCAAGATGTCAACCGTGACCAGACCCTCCCCCGCGACCCGCCTGTCCCGCATCGAGACCCAGGAGGCCAACCGCCGGGCGCTGCTCGACGCCACCCGCGAGGTCGTGGCGGTGGGCGGTGCGGCGATCCGGCTGGAGGTGGTCGCCGAGCGGGCCGGGCTGACGACCGGCGCGATCTACTCGATCTTCGGGAGCAAGAGCGACCTGCTGGTCGCGCTGCTCGCCGACGAGCTGTCGCGGGTCGACGAGGCCGCCCCGTTCGAAGCCGATCCGTCGCTGACGCTGGCCGAGGTCATCATCCGCTATGTCGAGGCGTGGCAGGCCGCCTACGCGGGCCCGTCGAAGGGCACGACGGCCTTCGAGCTCCAGGTCTTCCTCTCGGCCCTGGAGGACGAGCGCCTGCTGGCGCAGCTCAGGGAGGCGCTGGACGCCGACCTCCAGCGCCTCGTGGGGTTGCTGGTCGACCGCGTGGTGGACCCGGCGTCATCTCATCGCACGACGCTCGCCGAGGCGACGGCCGTCGCGACCGCGATCAAGGCCGTGCTCACCGGCTTCGGCCTGCGCCGGCCCGTCACCGGCGACACGGACGCGCTGGCCCGGGACGCATGCGTCGCGCTGGCGGGCCTCGTCGGCTAGGACTCCAGCCGCCGGCGCAGCGCGGTGAGGAACTGCGCTGCGTAGATGCCGTCCAGCGCCCGGTGGTCCCAGCCGAGGATGGGGTTGGCCATCGGGCGGATCGCGATGCTCTGGTTGCCGTCAGCGTCGGTGACGACGACGGGGCGCCGGACGATCGCCTCAGGCTCCAGCTGCTTGGCGCGGGCGCGCCTGGCGAGGTCCTCGACCTGGCCGGCGCGGGGCACTCGGTGTCGACCTTCTCGGTGGAGACCTCGCAGAGGGTCTCGTCGACGTCGACGTCGACGGCGTCGCCGACGGGCCGTCGAGGTCGTCGAAGGCCTGCTCGGCGACCTGCGCACCGAGGCGCATCACCATCATGAACCGCAGCAGCGCGACGCGGTCGGCATCGGCAAGGGCCACGTCCGGCCGCGACGCCACGCTGAGCGCCGTCACGCGACGCCGCTCTCGCGCGCCGACGCCGCGCCGCCCGTGATCCGCGCCTCCGCGTACTCGACCGCCAGGTCCAGCGGCGTGCGGCCCACCGCCAGCGCGTCGTCCAGCACGCTGTCCGTACGCCGTATCGCGTCCACGACGAGCCGCTCCACGTCCTCCTCCGCGAGGTCCTGCGCCTCGCCCGCGACGTGGATGATGCCGCCGCAGTTGGCCAGGAAGTCCGGCACGTACAGGATGTCGCAACCGGCGAGGCGGTCGGCGACGTCCGTCGCCTCCAGCTGGTTGTTGGCGGCGCCGGCGACGACCGCGCAGCGCAGGGAGCGCACGTTCGCGCGGGTGATGGCGCCACCGAACGCGCACGGCGCGAGCACGTCCAGCTCACGGACGACGAAGTCCTCGGGCTCGACCGCCCGAGCGCCATGGGCGACGGCGACCCGGGTCGCGCGCCCGGCGTCGACGTCGGTCAGCGTCACGTCGGCGCCCGCCTCGACGAGCAGCGCGACGAGCGCCTCGCCGACGTGGCCCGCCCCCTGGACGCCGACGCGCACGCCCGCGAGGTCGGGGCGATCCAGGCGCCGGCGAACGCCGGAGACGATGCCCCCGAAGACGGTGCGCGCCGTGACCGGCGAGGGATCGCCGCGCCCGCCGAAGTCCACCGGGAGGCCGGCGACCCAGCGCGTCGCCGACCGGACAGCCCGCATGTCGGCGGTGGTCGTCCCGACGTCCTCGGCCGTCGTGTAGCGGCCGCCGAGCTCCTCGATGACGCCTCCGACCGCGCGCATGCGCGCCGCACGGGCGCCCGGCCCCGACCACCCACCGTCGTCGATCAGGACCGCCTTGCCCCCGCCGAGATCGAGGCCCGCCGCGGCGTTCTTGAGGCTCATCGCCCGTGCGAGCTCCAGCACGTCGGCGCAGGCGTCGCCGAGCGTGGCGTACCGCCGCAGGCGCAGGCCGCCCATCGCCGGGCCGAGCGACGTCGAGTGGATGGCGATCGCCCCCGACGCTCCGGTCTGGGCATCGTTGAAGATGACCACGCGTTCGTGCTCCACAGCACCGCTCTCCTCGAACATGACCCGAGGCTACGGGCGGCCCGCGGCGCCCGGACCCGCATCCGGTCGCCTCTCCGGGATGCCCGGCTCGACAGCCGTCGAGCGCGGCGCCCCGGCCGTCAGCGATCGCGCGGAGCGCCGCCCATCCGCCAGAGCCGCAGGCCGAGGTGGAGCTCCAGCCGGTCCGCGCCCGAGCGGACGTCGACTCCGGCGACCTCCTCGATCCGGCGCAGGCGGTTGTAGAAGCTGGAGCGATGGATGTACAGCTCGGCGGACGCGGCGGCCACGTCACCGGCGTGCTCGAGGTAGGCCTCGAGCGTGGGAACCAGCGACGCCGCGTCGGGATCGGCCACCAGCCGGCGCACCGCCTCCGGGATCAGCGACGCCGGGTCGCGGTCGCCGACCAGCTCGCCCAGGAGCCGCGTCACGCCCAGCTCGCTCCAGAGCACCAGGCGCCCGAGGTCGGGCATCGACGCACCGAGCCGCGCCGCGCGTCGGGCCTGTGCCGCGGCTGCCGGCAGAGGCTCGATCGACCCCATCAGGTCGCTCACTCCGACCGCCACCGACACGCCGTCGAGGTCGGCCAGCTCGGCCTCGGCCGCGGCCAGCAGGGCCGCGGCGTGGCGTCGGATCTCCGCCGCCACGCCGGCCGAGAGCACGATGCGCGCGCCGCGATCATCGATCAGGGCCATCTGATGCCGCGGGCCGATGCCGCGTCGCAGCTGGTCCACGGCCTCGGTCATCCGCACGTCGACGCCCGGCGGCAGGACCGCGCCCGGCGCCACGAAGACGTCGACGACCAGCACCGCGTAGAGCGCGTCGGGTGCGATCCCCGGGGGGCCGGGGACGGGGCCGCCCGGCGCGCGGTCCAGCGCCTGCCGCACCCAAGCCGCCTCGCGGCGGCGCTCCTCGTTGGTCTGCTGGCGCTCGCGATAGAGCTCCTGGGCGAGCTCCGCGACGACGCGGCGGGACAGCTCCAGCTCATCCTCGGTGAGCGGCGCGTCGTCCTCGAGCAGCCACAGGAACCCGAGCAGCCGGTCGTGGAAGCGCACCGGGATGCTCACGCGCCGAACCATCTCGAACTCGGGGTTGGCCGGCACGTGGACGACGTCGCGCGCGTCCATCAGCCCGAGGCCCTCCAGCCACCGGGTGACGGCCTCCGGCGCCTGGCGCCCCAGGATCGAGGTGCGCCGGACCGAGTCGACCTCGTGCGTGTGCGAGCTGTAGGCGATCGCGCAGAACCGCCGGTCGTCCACGCCGACGGGCCGCTGCAGGCGCTGCGCGAGGCTGTCGACCAAGGTCTGGATCTCATTCACGAGCGACCGTCCCACTCGACCTGATCCGCCGCGGCGCCGCCCGGCAGGATCATCGGGAAGCACGCCTCGCCCGGATCGACGCGGACGTCGAGCACCGTAGCGCGATCGGCCTCCAGGGCCGCGGCCAAGGCGTCGCGCAACTCGCCCTCGGTGTGGACGTCGTGACCATGAGCGCCGTAGCCGCGGGCGATCGCCGCGAACGACGGCATTCCCGGCCGCAGGTCGGAGTGCGAGCGGCGCTGGTCGTAGAACATGGTCTGCCACTGGTCGACCATGCCGAGCTGCCCGTTGTTGAGGATGATGACCACCACCGCGATCTCGGCCGCGACGGCGGTGCCCAGCTCCTGCAGCGTCATCTGGAACGAGCCGTCGCCGTCGATCGCGACCACCGTCGCGTCGGGGCGGGCGAGCTTCGCGCCCAGCGCGGCGGGCAGGCCGTAGCCCATCGTCCCGAGGCCGCCCGAGGTCAGGAACGAGCGGGGCGCGTCGACGCCCAGGTGCTGCATCGCCCACATCTGGTGCTGACCGACGCCCGTGGTCCAGATGACGTCGCGGCGCGCGGCGGTCGCGGCGGCCGCGATCCGCAGGACGTCCTGGGGCTTGAGCGGTCCGCCCGCCACGCCCGGCGCGTGGCGGAGCGGGTGGCGGCGCTGCCAGCCTGCGAGCTCCTCGCGCCAGGCCTTCCGATCGGCACGGGCGACCGGCCCCAGCCGCGCGGTCATGGCGCGCAGCACGCCGCCGAGGTCGCCGTGGATGGCGACGTCGGCGTGGCGGATCTTGCCCAGCTCGTGCGCGTCGACGTCGATGTGCACGACGCGAGCCCCGGGGGCGAACGCGTCGACGCGGCCGGTGACGCGATCGTCGAAGCGCGCGCCCGCGGCGATGATGAGGTCGGCATCGTGCAGCGCGCGGTTCGCCGCGCGGGTCCCGTGCATGCCCGGCCAGCCGACGAAGAGGCGATGGCGTTCGGGGAAGGCACCCTTGCCCATGAGGGTCGTGACGACCGGGACCTGCGCCCGTTCGGCGAGCGCGCGCACGTCGTCCGCGCAGCCCTGCGCGCCGCCGCCGACGTAGAGGACGGGCCGCCGCGCCCCCGCCAGCTCGTCGAGCGCGCGGGTGACGGCGCGGACGTCGACGTCGCCGGGCGCTGCCGGGCTCGCCCCGAGGCCCGCGGTCGCCGTTGCGCCGGCGACGCGGCCGAGCACCGCCTCCTGGACGTCGCGTGGGATGTCGACGAGCACCGGTCCCGGCCGCCCGGCGCACGCCAGCGCCACCGCGTGGGCGATCGTCGGACCGACGTCAGCGACATCGCGCACCGGCCAGGCACCCTTGACGAGCGGCCGGACCACCTCGACGATGTCGCACTCCTGGAACGCGTCGGTGCCGATCAGATCCGAGCGCACCTGCCCCGTGAGGCAGACCAACGGCGTCGAGTCCATCCGTGCGTCGGCGATCGGCGTGACGAGGTTGGTGGCCCCAGGCCCGGAGGTCGCCAGCACGACGCCCGGCCGGCCCGACGCACGCGCGTAGCCCTGGGCCATGTGGCCCGCGCCCTGCTCGTGGCGAACGAGGACATGACGCAGCGTCGTCCCCCGCGCCAGCGCGTCGTAGATCGGGAGGATCGCGCCGCCGGGCATGCCGAAGCAGACCTCGACGCCCACCTCCTCCAGCGTGCGCAGGACGATGTCGGCCCCGCGGAGGCCGAGGGACGACACCCGCGCCGAGGCGGACGGTTCAAGCATGGGTCGAGAAGGCAAGGCAGAGCATCCCTGTTTGGGCGTGAGCGGATCGACGAACGAGCGGCGACGGCGAGGCGATTGATCGCGTGTCGCGAACGAGGAGCGGGCGCGGATCGGCCGCGTCGAAGCGATTCCCCTAGCGGGGAATTCGGCCCAGGCGCGAGAGCACCGACGTAGCGGCCATCGCGACCCTCAGCGCGTTGGGGCTCTCGGAGCGCATGCCCGGCGCAATCTACGCTCGGCACGGCGACCGCGGAGTCGACAGCTGTCGATGCGCGACCGGCCGGCGATCGTCAGGTGTTCCGCCGCGTCCCGCGGCTCCACCGCTCGAATGCCCTCAGCGGCGACCGCAGCGGCCCTCGGCGTCCGTCGGCGTTCAAGCCGTCGTCGCGCGACGAGCCGGTCGCGCTGGGTCCGCCGGCGGCTGGTGCGACGGGGAGCATGCGCGGGAGAAGCGGGCCCGGGCGACGACCGCTCTGCCGCACGCGATCGAGGGTCCCGATGGACCCTCGCGGACCCTCAGGCCCGCGCTGTCGTGGTTGGCGGACCGGCCCGCCAACGAGAAATCCCCGCCCAAGGGCGGGGATCTGAAGTCCTACAACCAGAGCCCTCTGCCGGATTCGAACCGGCGACCCCTTCCTTACCATGGAAGTGCTCTGCCAGCTGAGCTAAGAGGGCGTGGGGAAGCGGAGTTTACCGAGAACCTGCCGGTTGGCAGGGCGCGGAGACGGAGATGGGCGGGCGTGCAGAGCAGGAGACACGCCCGCCCATCTCGTCCTGCGGCACGAGGAGGTCCAGAGCAGGGAAGACCGCCTCGCTGATGTGGGACGAATGTGGCCGACGCACCAGAGGGGACCTGGTGAAGGGGAAGTGTCGGTGGGGGCTTCGTCCGTTGTACTCAGAGAATCGGCGCCGCCTAACGGCGTCCTCATCCCCCGGTCGAGGGAACTTCGCGCGGCGCGGCGCGCGCTCACTCGACCAGGCCGCGGCGCATGCCCTCGGCCACGGCGGCCGCCCGGTCGCTGACGCCGAGCTTCTCGTACACGTTCTTGAGGTGCGTCTTGACGGTCTCGGGGCTCAGGTGCAGCTCGCGGCCGATCGACGGCGCGCTCTGGCCGCCGGCGGTCAGCCGCAGCACCTCGAGCTCGCGCGGCGACAGCAGCGGGCGCTCCCAGACCGGCTCGGCGACGTCGACCTGCAGCCGGTCGCCGCGGGCCGCGGCGGCCACCGCGTCGCAGATCGCGTCGCGGTTGACCTCCTTGGACAGGTACGCCATCGCCCCCGCGGCCAGCGCCTCGCGCGCCTCGGGCGGCAGCACGGTCGCGCTCAGCAGCACGACCGCGGTCGGCAGGTCATCGCGCTGGACCGCGCGCAGGACCGTGTGCCCGTCCAGCCCCGGCATCTTGACGTCGAGCAGCGCGACGTCGGGCTTGAGCACCCGGATGTCCTCGAGCGCGGTGCGTCCGTCGTCGGCTTCGCCCACGACTTCGAACTCCGGCCTTCGCCGCAGCGCGAGCACGACGCCATCCCGGAAGACGGGATGGTCGTCTGCCACATAGACCCTGACCCTGGTGCCGTTGCTCATGGCGTCCCTGCCGCCTCCCACGACGGCACCCCCAGGATTCTAGAGCTGTCGGTCAACCCTCCGTCAGGCGGGGGTCGCCGAGCGCTCCTTCGCGGTCACCGTCGTGACCGGCAGCCCCAGCCCGCCGACCTTCGACGGCAGGTCCAGATGCAGCCACTTCGACACCCGCGCGGGCAGCGTCGAGATGATGATCTCGTCGAAGCCGTGCAGGTTGACCGCGTCCTGGACCGCGTTGAGCGGCTCGGGAACGCCGATCAGGCCCGTGACGGGACCGCCGGCCGCCTCCTCCAACAACGGCAGCGCCAGCTCGAGCACCGCCAGGGCGGCGTCGTCGGGCTGGTCCTCGGCGTCGACGACCCGGTGCAGGCCGCGCGCGGTCTTGGGCACCAGCAGCGTGAACGCCGCGGGCCCACCGGCGGCCCGCTCGCGAACCGCGTCCAGGAGCGCCGGGGTCGCGGCCGTGCGGTGGGCGACGACGAGGACTCGGGCCGGCGTGGAGGACTCCATCAGGAACTCCTTGTGCTCGCGGGTGTGGACGGGAGCCATGGTCCCACCGCGAGGGCCCGCGCGCCAGCCGGAAGCGTCGGTCGCTCCGGTCCCGGCGCGCGGGGTGCCGCGAAGACCCGCTAGGAGCCCTTGGAGACCTTCTTGAGGTCCACGACGAAGATCAGCGGCGCGTCGGCCGGGATCGTCGGGGGCGAGCCCGCGGAGCCGTAGGCGAGGTCCGACGGGATGACCAGCACGCGCCGGCCGCCGACCTTCATGCCCGGGACGCCCTGGTCCCAGCCCTGGATGACCTGGCCCTGGCCGATCGTGAACTCGAACGGCGTGCGGCCCTTCTTCCAGGAGGTGTCGAACTCCTTGCCGTTGCTGAAGAGCGTGCCGACGTACTGGACGGTGACCTTGTCGCCGTCCTTGGCCTCGGCGCCCGTGCCGACGACGACGTCGGAGCCCTGCAGCTCCTTCGGCGCCGCGCCGGTCGCCTTCGGGACGTCGGGCTTCTTGCCGAGGTCCGTGCTCACGCCGGTGACGCTCGTCTGCGCGGGCAGCGGCTCGCCCGGCTGACGGGTCTTGATCGACGACTTCGTCGACGCCAGCTCGGCGGGCAGCGTCGTCGCCGGATCGCCGTCGATCTTGGAGCCGTCCTTGCGGAAGCCGTCGCTGTTGTCGCTGCCGCCGCAGCCGGCGACGGCGCCGCCGGCCAGCGCGAGCACGCTCAGGGACAGTGCGATGTTGCGGATTCTGGTCATGAGGAAGGCGGCATGCTAACCGCAATTTCTTAAGGGAAGGTGGTCGGGCCGATACCTTCTGGCAGGTGTCCAACGAGGGTCGGACGATCGACGAGCCGCCGCCGGCGCCCGAGCATCGCGTGTTCGACCAGGACGGCGACGCGACCCGGCGCACGTGGCTGGCCAGCGAGCGGACCGTCCTGGCCTGGCTGCGGACCGGCCTGACCGCGACCGCCGTGGCCCTCGGCGTCGGCAAGGTCGTCCCGGACCTCAGCGCCGGCGGCGTCCAGTGGCCGTTCATCGTCCTCGGCGCCGGCTACGCGGTGCTGGGCGTGCTCATCGTCATCTACGGCCTGTGGCGCGGGCGCGAGGTCGATCGCGCGATCCGCGCCGGCGAGTACCTGCCGATGGACGCGCGCGTGATGTGGCTGATCGGGGCGCTCTCGATCGGCATGGGCGTGCTGACGACCGTCGTCATCATCGCCGACACCTAGTGTCCGGGGCCCGCCTACGCCGCGGCGTCCGGCGCCGGCCACGGCGCGCGCACCGTGCGGAACCGCCCCCAGCCCGGCACCTGCGCGTAGGCGTCGCGCGCGTGGTCGGCGTCACGGTCCACGGACGCGCCGTGCGCGGCCGCGACCGGATCGGCCGGGTAGCGCACGAGCTTGTCGGGCGTCCGCGCGCCGACCATCAGGATCGCGCACAGCTCGTCGCCGGCCGCGCCGACGAGGATGTGCCGCGTGCCGGGCGGGCAGTGCAGGTAGTCCCAGCGCCGCATCGGACGCTCCTGGCCCTCGACGATCGCGACGCACGCCCCGGAGAGCACGAGGAAGCCCTCCTGGTCGCTCTCCCAGTGGTAGAGCCCCGGCGCCTCGCCGGGCGGCAGGACGTGCACGCCGATCCCGAACTGGCCGAAGCGGCCGTCGTCGGGCTCCAGCAGCGACCAGGTGCCGGTGCCGCCGTTGTCGTCGGTCTGCCACGCCGCGTCGGCGACGTTGAGGATGAACCAGCCCTCGCCCTCGGGACGGAGGCCGGCGTCGGTCTGCGCCAGCGGTGCCTCTCGCATGACGCAGACCGTAACGGCCGAGCGGGCCGGCTCCGTCTACCGGTAGACGACCCGGCGGGTGATGTGGACGCGTCCGTAGACCGTGGTCGCGGGGGCGATCGACGAGCCCGCGAAGTGGATCCGGATGCGGTAGTAGCCCGTGCGCTTCTGCTTGAACGACTTGGTGAACGTGCCCTTGGAGGAGACGTGCACCGAGCCGATGGACTTGTACTTGCCGTAGCGGTTGTGGGCGCCGCGGCGGGCCATCGCCAGCGTGATCTTGCCGCGGATCTGCGTGTCGCGCAGGTAGCCCTTCATGGTGTACTTGGGCCCGATCGAGTCCGGGAACGACACCGAGCTGAGGTCGAACGGCGTGATCACCCGGACCGTGACCGGCGTGCTCCACGGCGTGGCGTACTGGCCGTTCTTCGCGCGGGCGACGATCGTGTAGGTGCCCGGCGCGCTGAACGTCAGGTCCAGCATGCCGGTCGTCGAGTTGACGTAGCCGGCCGACGACGCGCCGCTGATCGAGCCGTCGGGCGCGAGCACCGCGCCGGCCGCGTACTGGACGTCGTAGCCCGTCGCGCCCGGGTTGAGCGCCACCGGCAGCGAGAGCGTGTTGGTCGAGTAGGAGTTCGGGCTGCGGCGCAGGAACGGGCCGGAGGGCCCGGCGATCGCGGTCGCGCCGTTGATCGCGAACACGAACGTCTGCGTCGACGTCGGCGACTTGCAGCTCGTGTCGGCCTTGGCGTAGTTGTTGACCGTGACCGTGTAGTTGCCGTTGCCGCGGTAGTCGAGGTACCGCGTGTAGTTGTCGTTGAGGTAGCAGTTCAACGGCGTGGCCACCGAGACGCCGTCCGGCCCGGCGACCGAGAGCGTGAAGTAGCCGTTCTTGTCCGCGAACCCGACGCCGACCGTCGGCGACATGTTGCGGATCGGGGTCGCGGTGCCCGCGGCGAGCGCGACCGGGTTGTTGTCGTCACCGGTGACGGTGACGGCGGCCGTCGCGGCGTGCGCGGCGGCGCTGCCCGTGAGGGCGAAGAGGATGGACGTCGCCGTGGCGGCCATGCCGCGGCGAAGACGCGAGTACTGCAATTCGGGTGCCTCCCTGTCTGGACCAGTGCGGGAACCCCTGTTCCCCGTCAGACCCGAAACCGAACCAACGTGTTCGAGTTTCGGTGCCCGAGGCGCGAAGGCCTAGGCAGGCAGCAGGATCAGCAGCACGCCTGCCCCGGTGTGGTCCAGCGCAGCCAGCGCGTCCGGATCGGCGTCGACCAGCGCGCGGAACGGCGCCAGCTCCTCGGGGTGCGAGAGCGCGTTGTCGCAGGCCAGCAGCGCCGGGCGGCGCGTGACGCGCTTGAGGTCGTCCCAGTAGCCCGGGTACTCGGGACGCTCGGCGTCGAGGAAGACGACGTCGGCGGTCGCGTCGGGCAGCTGGGCGAGGACCGCGCCCGCGTCGCCGATCTGCAGGTCGACGAAGTCGGCCAGCCGGGCGCGCGCGAGGTTCCTCGCCGCCTGCGCCGCGCGGGCCGGATCCAGCTCGACCGACGTGACCCGGCCGCGGTTGGCGGCGACCGCCTCGGCCAGCCAGATCGTCGAGTAGCCGTTCGACGTCCCCAGCTCCAGGACGGCGCGGGCGCCGAGCGTCCGGACCATCAGGTTCAACAGCGCGCCGGTCTCCGGCTCCAGGTTGCGCAGCCGCAGCAGCCGGTCGTCGTGCTGGGCATCGTGCTCGCGCCCCTCGCGATGGAGGTCGTCGAGAAGCTGGAGGAGCCGGTCGTCCATCGCTGCGAAGTGGCGGGAGAAGGATTCGAACCTTCGAAGGCGTAGCCACCTGATTTACAGTCAGGCCCCTTTGACCGCTCGGGTATCCCGCCAGAGCGAGGGCGAAGTTTAGCCCACTGAGGCGCAACCTTCGGGCGCGCCCTACGGTCATAGATCCCGATGGCCGCCGCCATCAGGAAAACCACCTGCCCTCCTTCCTCCTCGGAGCTTTCGCCCTGATGGCCGTCGACGCACTCCCCCCTGCCCTGCCGCCCTCGATGCTCGCCGGGATGGGCGACGACACGCTCGTCGGCCTGATCGCCGCCGGCAGCGACGACGCGTTCGCGGCGCTGGACGAGCGCTACCGGCGGCGGCTGGTGCGCTTCGCGCGCGGGTTCGTGCCCGGCGGCCAGGCGGATGCCGAGGACGTCGTGCAGGAGGCGATGGTCCGCGCGGTGCGCGCGCTGCGCAACGGGTCGCGGCCCGAGTCGCTGGGCCCGTGGCTGCACCGGATCACGCGCAACTGCGCGCTGGACCTGACGGCGTCGCGCCGTCGCCATCCGGTCGTCGAGCTGGCCGACCACGCCCACCCGCCGACCGAGGACGCCGAGGCGGCCGTCGAGCGGTCGATGGGCGTGCGCGGCCTGGTCGCCGACGTCGGCCGCCTGCCCGACACGCAGCGCTCGGCGCTCGTGCTCCGCGAGCTGGAGGGCCGCTCCTACGTCGACATCGCCGACGAGCTGAACGTGACCGTGCCCGCCGTCAAGTCGCTGCTGGTCCGCGCCCGCGCGGGCCTGAAGCGCGCGCGGGACGACCGCCGCGTCGCCGCCTGGATGCCGCTGCCGCTGCTCGGCCGCCTGGTCGAGCGCGTGAGCACGCTGTGGGAGCCGGTCGCCGCGTCGGCGACGCCGAAGGTCGCCTGCGCGGCGGTCGTGGTCGCCGGGTCGCTGCCGGTGGTCTCCGGCGGCACCGCCGCCACGCCGCACGCGCCGAAGTCGGCCAAGACGCCCGCCGCCACCGCCGCGGTCGTCCACCGCGCGACCGCGACCGCCGCCGCGCCGACCACGCCGCCGCCCGCCAAGACCACCGAGTCCTCGGCGCCGGCCAAGGCGCCCGTCGCCCACGACGCCGCGCCCGTCACGATCCCCGACGGCCTGCGTCAGGACTGCGCCGACGGCACGATCGACCAGCACTGGTCCCAGGCCGTCCTGCGCGCCGCCATCGCCCGCTCCGGCTCCTGGACCGGCGAGTACGGCTCCTGCCGCCAGGCGCTGCTCCAGGCCTCCTGGGGCGACTGACCCTCGAAGCCGCTGCGCGCGCCGGCGCGTCGCGGCGCGGCGCGAGCCGTCGCTTAAAAGTGAGAGGCCGCGCTCCCCAGCGCGGCCTCTCGGGAAAGTGAGGGATGCGCTCCCCAGCACACCCCTCTGACCCCTCTCCTCCTCCGGGAAAATTCTCCCCGGACTACGAGGCGTCCCTAAGGCGCTGGGCCTCGGGGAGCGACTCGAGCTTTTTCAAGGTGTGGTTTTCGATCTGGCGAATTCGCTCTCGGGTGACGTTGAAGGCGCGACCGACCTCCTCAAGGGTACGCGGTCGACCCCCCGTGAGTCCAAAACGCATTTCGATGACCTCGCGCTCGCGCTGCGGCAGGGCCGCCAGAGCGCGGTGCACGTTCTCCTTGCGCAGGTTCTCGGCGGCCAGCTCGAACGGCGATTCCGCCGTCTGATCCTCGACGAAGTCGCCCAGCTCGGACTCCTCCTCGTCGCCGATCGGCTTCTCGAGCGAGATCGGCTGCTGGCTCATCCGCAAGATGTCTCGCACCTCGCGCGGCGTGCACTCCAGCTCGCCCGCGATCTCCTCAGGCGAGGGCTCGCGGCCGAGCGACTGGACGAGCTGGCGCTCGACGTGCACGACCTTGTTGAGCTTCTCGACCATGTGCACCGGGATGCGGATGGTCCGGCCCTTGTCGGCGATCGCGCGCGTCACGGCCTGGCGGATCCACCACGTCGCGTACGTGGAGAACTTGTAGCCGCGGCGGTAGTCGAACTTCTCGACCGCGCGGATCAGGCCCAGCGACCCCTCCTGGATCAGGTCCAGGAACGTCAGGCCGCGGCCCAGGTAGCCCTTGGCGATGGACACGACCAACCGCAGGTTGGCCTCCACCATCGCCTGCTTGGCCGCCATGTCGCCGCGCTCGATGCGCTTGGCCAGCGACACCTCCTGCTCGGCCGTCAGCAGCGCCACGCGGCCGATCGAGCGCAGGTACAGCCGCAGGGAGTCCAGGGACGGCTCGACCGTCAGGTCGATCTCCGGCTTCTTGCGCGTCTCGGTCGAGCCGTTGTTGTTGGACTGCCGTGCCTCGGCGGCCGCCTCGGCACGCCCGCTCTCCGACGTCACCGGCTTGCCGTCGGCCGTGACGATGGAGATCCCCTGCTCGTCGAGATGCGCGTGCAGCTCGCTGAGCTGCTCCTTGGTGATCTCGACCTCTTCGAGCGTGGTGGTGATCTGCTCGATGGTGAGGAACCCGCGCTCTTGCCCTTCGTGGATGAGCGTCCGGAGCTCGTCGAGCTCCGCGATGGGTGCCTCGTCAGCGAGTAGAACGTCGGTCTTGGTGCTCAACCCGATCCTTGTGGACGTCGTTCCCGAGCCCCGCGCCCCCAAGCGCCGGACCCCTCTCCTCTTCCCTGTACTGCGAACGCGGAACGCACCCCTGGGTGCAACGTGCGGATGCAGACCCGCAAAGGCTGAGCCATAGGTCCTCTTCGTGCTCTGACGGAGGGGCTCGTAGCCGACGCCGGGATTGTTAGCACAGGTTAGGACGGGCAGGGAATCCCAAAAACTGGTGGCGATAGGCTGAAAAGCGTCATGCAGCCGACCTCGAGCGTCGTTCCCTCCCCAGACGTCCAGGCCCAACGGCCCACCGTTCACGTCTCGCTGTCCCGCGTCGGGGTGACGAACGTGGAGAAGGTGATCCGCATCGCCCGCGACGGCGAGGAGCAGTTGTACTGGGCCAAGCTCGACTGCTTCGTCGACCTCGGACCGCTCCAGAAGGGCGCGCACATGTCGCGCTTCGAGGAGACGGTCAACGACGCGATCGGCGAGGTGATCCTTGGTTCCTCCGCATTCCGGGCCGAGGAGCTGGCCCGCCGGATCGCCGAGCTCGTGCGCGACCGCCAGGACGCCAAGCGCGCCGAGGTCACGATCGCCGCGCGCTACCCGGAGCACAAGCCGGCGCCGGTCAGCGGCATCCAGACGCAGGAGCTGTACACGATGTTCGGGACCGCCGTGGCGACCGAGCGCGGCACGCGCCGGCTGATCGGCGTCGCCGCCCAGGGCATGACCGCCTGCCCGTGCGCCCAGCAGCTCGTTGCCGGAGCGGCAAGGCAACGTCTGTCGGCGGACGGCTTCGACGACGACCAGATCGCCCGCGTCTTCGAGCACGTGCCGGTGGCGACCCACAACCAGCGCGGCCTCGGCACGCTGCACATCGGCTGCCCCGAGGGCTGGACGGCCGACATCGACGCCGCCCGGCTGCTGCGCATCGTCGAGGACTCGATGTCCTCGGAGATCTACGAGATGATGAAGCGCTCCGACGAGGGCGCGGTCGTCGAGAAGGCCCACCGCCGCCCGCGGTTCGTCGAGGACTGCGTGCGCGAGATGGTCAAGGGCGTCGTCGAGGGGCTGGACGGCCTGGCGCCGGGCGCGTTCGTCTCCGCCCGCCAGGAGAACCTGGAGACCATCCACCAGCACAACGTCGTCGCCGAGCGCTTCGGCCTGCTGAGCGAGCTCACGCACGAGCTGGAGTCCGGCGAGCACGCCGAGCGCCACACGACGATGCGCGAGTGGCTCGACGGCCTGAGCTGAGCTGACGCGGACGGCGGCGCTCAACCCGCCGCCGGGGATGCCGACGTCCCAGGTGTGGGGCGCCGCTCTCAAGGACAACTCCTGCGCATCGTCGCGGTCGCGGTCGCCTACGCGGCCGCCGTCCGCCTCGCGCTGGCGCTCCCGGTCCGCAGCGAGCTGATCGCGGTCTGGCCCGCCGCCGGCGTGGCGCTGGGCCTGCTGCTGCGCGGCGGCCTGGGCCTGTGGCCCGGCGTCCTGCTCGGCGCCTTCGCCGGGAAGGTGACCACCGACGGCGCCGCCGCCACGCTCGGCGGCGCGATCGCCCCGACGCTGGAGGTCGTGCTGGCCGTCGGGCTGATCGAGCGCTTCGTGCGCCCGGCGATGGCGCAGCGGCCGGCGCTCGGGCGCTTCGTCGCGGTCGTCGTGCTGAGCGTCTCGGCGCTGCTCAGCGGCGCGCTCGGCCAGACCGCGCTGGCGCTGGCCGGCCACCTGCGCAGCCCCTGGCCGGACGCCGTCGCGCGCTGGACGCTCGGCGACCTCTGCGGGATGATGCTCGTCGCCCCGCTGATCCTCGCCGTCGGCCGTCCGATCCCGCGCCCGCGGCCGCTGCGCGTCGCCGAGGACCTGCTGGCGGTCGCCGTCCTCCTGGCCGCCGCGCACTCGATCTTCTCCCGCGGCCACGGCCAGATCTGGCTGCTGATCCCGCTCGGCGTCTGGCTGGTGCTGCGCGGCTCGACCGCGTCGGTCGCGCTGGGCTCGATCGGCCTGACGCTCATCAGCGTCCCGATGACCGTCAACCACCAGGGGCCGCTGGCCTTCGGCGGCGACGCCGACGTCCTGCACGCGCAGGGCTTCGCGGTGCTGATGTCGGTCTGCCTCTACCTGCTCTCCGCGCTGACCACCGACCGCCGGCGCATGCTGGCCGAGCACGAGCGCATGTCCTCCGAGGCGGCCGCGCTGCGGCGCGTGGCGATCGCGGTCGCCGGCGGCGCCGGGCTGCGCGACGTCGCCGAGCTGGCGGGCCGCGAGATCGCCGAGCTGATGCGCCTCGACGTCGGCGTCGTCGTCGCCTTCGAGCCCGCCGGCGACCGCGTCCACGTGATCGGCCAGGGCGCCGCCGACGGCGCGCCGATGCCCCACCAGCCGGACTTCGTGACGATCCACCCGGGCAGCGCGATCGACCGCATCCGCCGCACGCGCCGACCCGAGCGCTTCGACGAGCGCGCCGCGCTGACCCTGTCGATGCCGCCCTTCCAGCAGCGCGTCGCGGCGCCGATCGTCGCCGAGGCGCGCCTCTGGGGCGCGCTGATCGTCTGCACCGCGCGCACCGACGACCTGCCGTCCGACACCGAGGCGCGGCTGCTCGGCTTCGCGGAGCTGATGGGCATGGCGATCGCCAACGCCGACGCCCGCGCCCGCCTCGTCGCGCAGGCGACGACCGACCCGCTGACCGGCCTGGTCAACCACCGCGCCTTCCACGAGCGCCTGCGCGAGGAGACCGCGGTCGCCCGCCGCCAGGGCCACGACCTCTCGCTGGCCGTCTTCGACCTCGACCGCTTCAAGCAGGTCAACGACACGCTCGGCCACGTCGGCGGCGACGTCGTCCTGGCCGAGACCGCGCGGCGCATGGCCGGCGCGGCGCGCGCCGGCGAGATCGTCGCGCGCATCGGCGGCGACGAGCTGGCGCTGCTGATGCCGGGCGTCGGCGGCGACGCCGCGCACGCCGCCGCCGAGCGCATCCGCCGCGCGGTCACCGCGCGCCCGTTCGACCTGGCCGGGGCGATGACGATGTCGGCCGGCGTGTGCGACCTGACCCAGACCGACGACCCCGAGGAGCTGCTGCGCCTCGCCGACGGCGCGCTGTACTGGGCCAAGGCCCACGGCCGCGACACCTGCGTGCGCTACTCGCCGCAGGTCGTCGAGGAGCTCAGCGCGGCCGAGCGCGCCGACCGCCTGGAGCACGCGCGGGCGCTGGCCGCCCTGGGCGCGCTGGCCCGCGCGATCGACGCCAAGGACCCCGCGACGATCCGCCACTCCGAGCGCGTCGCGGCGCTGGCCGGCGAGCTGGCCGGCGAGTCCGGCTGGCGGCCCGAGGACGTCGCGCGCCTGCACGACGCGGCGCTCGTCCACGACGTGGGCAAGATCGGCGTGCCCGACGCGGTGCTGTCCAAGCCCGGGCGGCTGACCGACGAGGAGTACGAGACGATCAAGCGCCACGCGGACCTCGGCGCGCGGATCGTGGCGGGCATGCTCGACGTGCAGCAGACCGCGTGGGTCCGCGGCCATCACGAGCGCCACGACGGCCGCGGGTACCCCGACGGCCTGGTGGGCGACACGATCGCCGAGGGCGCGCGCCTGCTGGCGCTGGCCGACGCGTGGGACGCGATGACCGGCGCGCGGGTCTACTCGGAGGCGATGTCGCCGGCCGACGCGCTGGCCGAGGTGCGCCGCAACGACGGCGCGCAGTTCCACCCCGACGCGGTGGCGGCGCTGGAGCGCGTCGCGGCGCGCGGCGGGCTGGACGACCTCTCGGCGGCCGCGGTCACGCCTGCCGCCGCGGCGTAGGCGCGGGCGCCGCCTGCGGCGGCACCGCTCCGGCGGACGGCGTGGCGGAGGCCTTGGCCTCCACGCGGCGCCGCCGCTCCTCCTCGGCCTCGCGCAGCATGCGCCGCAGGCCGAAGAAGTAGTCGATCCCCGAGATGACGGTGATCGCGACCGCGGCGTAGACGAGCAGGTCGACCCAGACCGGCGTCGGGTCGAAGGCGATCAGGAAGAAGATCGCCGCGACCTGCACGATCGTCTTCACCTTGCCCCAGCCGGCGGCCGGGATGATCACGCCCTGGGCGGTGGCGACCATGCGCGTGATCGTCACGGTCAGCTCGCGGGCGACGATGACCATCGCGATCCACGCCTCCAGCCGCCCGAGCGAGACGAGCGCGAACAGCGCGGCGACCACCAGCAGCTTGTCGGCGATCGGGTCCATCAACTTGCCGAACGAGGTGATGGAGTTGCGGGTGCGCGCGAGGTAGCCGTCGAGCGCGTCGGTCGCCGACGCGGCGGCGAAGACGATCGCGGCCAGCACGTCGTTGCCGGTCTCCCCCAGCAGCGCGACGACCAGCACCGGGACCAGGAGGATCCGGACGACGGTCAGGACGTTGGGCAGGTTGAGCGGGAGCATGCGCGGGCGAGCCTCGCCGCCCAGTATCGCCGAACCGCGCGCCGGCTACGCCTCGGGCGCCGCCGGGACCATCCGCGAGACGCCGACCGACGCCGCCACGACGAAGCCGATCGCGACCACGTCGCGCGCGCTGAGCGACTGGCCGAGCACGATGAAGCCGGCGAGCCCGGCGACCGCCGGCTCGATGCTCATCAGCACCCCGAAGACGTTGGCGGGCAGCCGCCGCAGCGACTCGGTCTCCAAACTGTAGGGGATGACGCTGGACAGCAGCGCGACGCCCGCGCCGAGCGCCAGCCACTGCGGGTGCAGCAGCGTGACGCCCGCCTCGACGACGCCGGGGACCAGCGGCACCAGCGCGCCGACGACCATCGCCAGCGCGACGCCCTCGCTGCCGTGGAAGTCCGCCGTCGCGCGCTGCGCGATCAAGATGTAGGCCCCCCAGAACGCGGCGGCGACCAGCGCGAGGAGCAACCCCACCGTGTCGATCCCGGTGCCGAACGGGTTGGACAGCAGCACGATGCCGATCGCCGCCAGCGCGGCCCACACGAGGTCCAGCCGGCGCCGCGACGTGACCACCGCGACGGCCAGCGGCCCGGCGAACTCGATCGTCACCGCGACGCCGAGCGGGATCCGGTCCAGCGCCTCGTAGAACGACAGGTTCATCGCGCCGAGCGTCAGCCCGAAGGCGAGGATCAGCCGCAGCTCGCCCGCCGAGCGGCCGCGCACGCGCGGCCGGAACAAGGCCATCAGGATGATCGCCGCGAACCCGAGCCGCAGGACCGACACGCCGGCCGGCCCGAGGTCGTCGAACAGCGTCGCGGCCAGCGCCGCGCCGAACTGGATGGACGTGACCCCGCCCAGGACCAGGCCGATCGGCGGAACGCGACCGAGACCCGGCAACCCCTGGGTGGGAGCTGTCTGAGACCCCGGCTCCACGCCGGGCACGGTAGCGCCGCCCACGCCGGCGTGGCCGCGGACGCGGGCGCCCGCGCTCGACGAGCCGGGATGGCGCGGTCGCCCCCCGGCGCGGAAGACGTCGATCGAGATCGCCGCGTCGTCCTCCAGATGCCGGCGCAGCCCGGACCCGACGAGGAGGGAGTCCGTCCCGCGGCCACGACCTTGACTTGGAGCGCGCTCGAAGTCCTACCGTGCGGGGCATGGCCACGTCGATGACGATCTCGGAGGCCGCGGAGGCCTCCGGGCTCACCGCCCACACCCTGCGCTACTACGAGCGCGCGGGCCTGCTGGACCCCGTCGGCCGCGAGGCGGGCGGACGGCGCGTCTACGACGACGCCGACCTCGCGCGCATCGCGTTCCTGACGAAGCTGCGCGCGACCGGCATGCCGATCCGCCAGGTCCGCGAGTACGCGGACCTCGTGCGCGACGGCGAGGGCAACGAGCGGGAGCGCCTGGCCCTGCTCGAGGAGCACCGCGACGCCGTCCGCGAGCGGCTGGCCGAGATGGAGCGCCACCTCGAGCTCATCGACTTCAAGATCGACCTCTACCGGGAGAAGCTTTGACCGACATCATCAAGAAGCGTGAGCTGGGCGACCTCGAGGTGCCCGCCCTCGGCCTCGGCTGCATGGGGATGAGCGCGTTCTACACCGGCGACCGCGACGACGAGGAGTCGGTCGCGACGATCCACCGCGCGCTGGACCTGGGCATCACGTTGTTGGACACCTCGGACATGTACGGGCCACACACCAACGAGGAGCTGGTGGGCCGCGCGATCGCCGGGCGCCGCGACGAGGTCGTGTTGGCCACCAAGTTCGGGATCGTGCTGAACCCGGACGACCCGGGCGCGCGCGGCGTCAACGGGCGGCCGGAGTACGTGAGGTCCTCGGCCGAGGGGTCGCTGCAGCGCCTCGGCGTCGACGTGATCGACCTGTACTACCAGCACCGCGTCGACCCCGACGTGCCGATCGAGGAGACCGTCGGCGCGATGAAGGAGCTCGTCGACGAGGGCAAGGTGAGGTACTTGGGTCTCAGCGAGGCCGGGCCGGACACGATCCGCCGCGCGCACGCGACGCACCCGATCGCCGCGCTGCAGACCGAGTACTCGCTGTGGTCGCGCGACGTCGAGGCCGACATCCTGCCCACGCTGAAGGAGCTGGGCATCGGGTTGGTGGCCTACTCGCCGCTGGGCCGCGGGTTCCTGACGGGCGCGATCAAGTCCTATGACGACCTGCCCGAGGACGACTACCGGCGCACGAGCCCGCGCTTCACGCCCGAGAACTTCGACAAGAACCTCGAGCTGGTCGCCGTGGTCGAGCGCCTGGCCGCCGAGAAGGGCGCGACGCCCGCGCAGCTGGCGCTCGCGTGGGTGCTGGCGCAGTGGGACGGGATCGTGCCGATCCCGGGGACCAAGAAGCGCTCGCGGCTGGAGGAGAACGCGGGCGCGTTGGACGTGGAGCTGAGCGCCACCGACGCGGACGCCATCGCCGCCGCGCTGCCCGAGGCCGCGGGCGGGCGCTACGGCGAGGCGATGCTGCCGCTGCTCGGGCGGTAGTCGGCAGTCGCTAGCGTCGCGCGGGTGCCCGTCGCGCCGCCCGCCACCTTCGCCGAGCTGCCCGCCACCGCCGCCCGCGCCCTGCGCGACGGGCGGCGGCGCGTGGCGGTCGTCTTCCTCGACGCCTTCGGCTGGACGTTCGCGCGGCGCCACCGCTCGCACCCGTTGTTGATGCGGTTGGCGAGCGACGGCGTCCTGGCGCCGATGGCCTCGCAGTTCCCGTCGACCACGGTCGCGCACGTGACGACGATGCACACCGGGCTGGGCGTGGGCGACCACGGGCTCTACGAGTGGCAGGTCTACGAGCCGGGCGTCGACCGCGTGATCCGCCCGTTCGTGGCCAAGGACCTGGTCGACGTCGACGTCCGCGGCCTGCTGCCCGAGGGGTCGAGCTTCTACCAGCGCCTGGCGACGACCTCCGGCGTGCCGTCGCGGGTCTGGCAGCCGTTCCCGCGCTCGGTGTACGACGAGGCGGCCGTGCGCGGCGCGCCGACCGAGCGCTACGACGGCCTGGCCGAGGGCGCGCGCTCGCTCGCGTCGGCGCTGGCCTCCTCCGACCGCCTCTACGCCTACCTCTACTTCGACGGCATCGACGCCACCGGCCACGTCCACGGCCCCTCCTCGCCAGAGTTCGACGACGCCTGCCTGCGCGCGCTCGACGCCGTCCACGCCGCCTTCTTCGGCCCCGACGCGCCGCCGCTGGACGACACGCTGCTGATCCTGACCGCCGACCACGGCCAGATCGACGTCTCCCCCGACCGCATCGACGACGTCGACCTGCTCGTCCCGGGCCTCGCCGACCGCCTCACCGCCGGCCCCGCCGGCTCACCCCGCGACCTCTTCCTGCACGTCGCGCCGCGGGACGTGCAGCGCACCATCGCCGACCTCACGACCGCGCTCGGCGACCGGGCGACCGTCCACCACGCGCCGGACCTCTTCCCCACCGCCGGCCCACGCCTCCTGCGCCGCCTCGCGCCGATCTGCGTCCTCCCGGCGCCGGGCCGCACCGCCTGGCTCTCGACCCACCACGGCACGTCCCAGACGTTCCTCGGCCACCACGGCGGCCGGACGCCGGAGGAGGCCACCACCACCTTCGGCGCGCTCGTCCTCTGACGCGCGCCGCCGGTGGAGCGTGCCCCGAGAACGACGAAGGCCTCCGCGCTCGTCGCCGAGTGGCGCCTGAACTCGCCACTCGGCGACGACCACGGAGGCCGTCGTCCAAAGAACGTTCTAGCGTGCGACCGCCACGGGGAAGGGCCGGAAGCCCGGGTGGCGGCCGGAGTCGACGACCAGCATGTCGACCCGGCAGGACGCGCGCCAGCGCAGCTCGCGGGCCAGCGAGGTCCATCCCGCGGGCACCACGATCAGCTCGGCGTCGTGCTCGCTCGCCACGGCGCAGAGCGCCGCGACCAGCCCGCACCGGCGGACGTGGCCGTTGACGGTGAGCCCGGCGGCGCTCAGGGCACCCTGGACGTCGGCCAGGACCGCGTCCACCTCGGCGCGCCGGCCCAGCGTCCGTGCCAGCTCCTGCGCGCGTGCGCCCGGCGGCTCCCATGCCGCCACGACGTGCACGGTGCCGCGACGCGCCTCGGCGACCGCGCCGGCGTACCAGGCGGCCGCTTCCGCAGCCGGTGAGCCGTCGGCGGGGACGACGATGTTCGAGGTCATGATGGCGGTCTCCAGCATCGCTTCAACTCTTCCGTGCACCGGCTAGGCGTTCACTCCGACGGAACGGCGTTCATCGGGCCCACGGAACAGCTGGTTCATCGCTCTCAGCGGTTGTGCGCGGCGGCTGTGTCCAATACGGTCGCGCCCCGTCATGGAAGGCCAAAGCACCGGACGACGGAAGGTCGCGATCCTCGGCGGCGGCGCGGGCAGCCTCACGGCCGCCTTCGAGCTGACCGCCACGCCCCAGCTGCGCGAGACCTACGAGGTCACCGTGCACCAGCTCGGCTGGCGGCTGGGCGGCAAGGGCGCCAGCGGGCGCCGGAACGTCGGCGGCGCCGAGCGCATCGAGGAGCACGGGCTACACGTCTGGTTCGGCTTCTACGAGAACGCCTTCGACGTCATGCGCCGCGTCTACGAGGAGCTCGACCGCCCCGCGGACGCCGCGCTGCGCACCTGGCGCGACGCGTTCCACCCCTGCGACGAGGTCGTCCTGCTCGACGACACCGACAAGGGCGGCCGCTGGATCCCGCGCCGCTTCCACTTCCCGCCCAACGAGGGCACGCCGGGCCTGCCGACCACGCCGCCGGACCTGCACCGCCTGCTGCACGACGCGATCCGCCAGCTGCGCCTCGTCGAGCCGCCCGAGCACGCCGCGCTGAGCCTCAAGGCGCTGGACAAGTTCTTCGACGCGTTCCTGGCGGGGCTGGAGAAGCTGCTCGGGGCCGGCGACGACTCCGACATGGCGGACCTCTTCGAGCGCTTCCTGAAGTTCGCCAAGCCGATCCTGCACCTCGGCGACCACGACGGCCACGGGCCCGAGGAGCCGCTGGTCTGCAAGTTCCTGCGGATCCTCACCGACGTCATCTGGGCGATCACCGACGGCGACCGCTACGCGATGACCTTCGACCTCACCTCGACGGTCTTCCGCGGCATCCTCACCGACCACCTCGACGACCGCGAGGCCGGCGGCTTCGCCCAGGTCAACGACATCGAGTTCACCGCCTGGCTGGCGCGCCACCGCGCCCGCCCCGAGACACTGGCCGAGTCCCCGATCCTGCGCGCCTTCTACCAGCTGTGCTTCGCCTACGAGGACGGCGACCGCGCCAAGCCGTGCGTCGCCGCCGGCAAGGCGCTGCAGGCGATGCTGCGCATGTGCCTGGGCTACCGCGGCTCGATCATGTGGAAGATGCAGGCGGGCATGGGCGACGCGATCTTCGCGCCGATCTACGAGGCCCTGAAGGCCCGCGGCGTCAGGTTCGAGTTCTTCTCCGAGGTGACCGACATCGGCGTCGGCGAGGACGGCGCGCTGGTCGACTCGATCACCGTGCGCCAACAGGCGCGGATCGCCGCGGGCGCCACCGAGTACGACCCGCTGCTCCCCGACGCCGGCGGCCTGCTGTCGTGGCCCGCCGAGCCGCTCTTCGCGCAGCTCGACGGCGACGAGGACGAGCTGCGCCAGATCCGGTTCGAGGCCTGCGAGGCCGTCCCGGACGCGACCACGCGGACGCTGCGCCGCGGCGAGGACTTCGACCTCGTCGTCTGCGGCATGTCGATCGCGTCGCTGCCCGGCGTCACCGACGCGATCGCCGCGACCGACCCGAAGTTCGCCGCCGCCATGGAGCACGGGCACACGGTCGCCACGCAGGCGCTCCAGGTCTGGATGAAGCGCGGTCCCGAGCAGCTCGGCGTCAAGCCGCTGGGCATGGTCTCCGGCGGCTACGTCAAGCCGCTGGACACGTTGTGCGACATGTCGCACCTGCTCCCGCGCGAGGCGTGGCCGGAGGAGACCGGCGTGACCTCGATCGGCTACTTCTGCGGCACGATGCGCCAGCCGCCCGGCGACACGCAGGAGGCCGCCGACGAGCGCGCCTACGACGAGGGCCTGGCGCACCTGCGCGAGCACGCCTGCGTGCTGTGGCCCGGCGCGGCGTGCGGCGACCCGTCCGGCTTCGACTGGGACCTGCTCTACGACCCCGAGGAGCGCGACGGCGAGGCGCGCGGCCGCGCGCAGTACTGGCGCGCGAACATCTTCGGCAGCGAGCGCTACGCGATCACGCCGCCCGGCTCGGTCGAGCACCGCATCCGCCCGTCGGAGGCCCGGGCCGCCAACCTGGCGTTCGCCGGCGACTGGACCCGCAACGGCGTCTGCGGCGGGTCGGTCGAGGCCGCCGTCACCTCCGGCAAGCTCGCCGCCCAGCACCTGTGCGGCAGCCCCGCCGTCGTCCCCGGAACCGAAGGCTGGCTGGAGTCAGACTGATGAGCGACACCCTTCCCGACTACGTCGAGTACGGCGGCCTGGCGGTGGCGCCCGGCCCCCTGCAGTGCGACGACACCACGTTGTACGTCTTCGGCCTGCAGGCCGACCACGCCAAGCTCGACGCGCTCTGCCGGCGGGTCTTCCGCGCGCCCACCGGCGGCGCGGTCGACTACCGCCCGCTCGGCGACCAGGTGATCCTCACCTTCGGCGTCGTCGGCGCCATCCGCCCCACGCTGGAGCCGTGGCACTCGATGGGCGCCGTCCGCGAGCCGCAGGTCGGCTTCTGGATCCCGGTCGCGCGCGTCAGGCACGAGGGCGACAAGCTCGTCGGCCAGGACTTCGGGATGTTCTGCGCGGCCATGATGTTGGACAACCCGATCTCGCTGCTGAGCGGCCGCGAGGACTACGGCTACCCCAAGACGATGGGGTGGCAGTCGATGCCGGGCGACGACGATCCGGCCGCGCCGTTCACGCTCGACGTCTTCGGCATGAACTTCGGCGGCGACGAGGCGCCCGAGCGCCGGCGCCTGATGGAGCTGGCGCCGGTCGGCGAGGAGCTGAGCGAGGCCGAGCTGGCGATCGGCGACATCCACGCGATGGCCAAGTGGTTCAAGAACCTGCTGTTCGACCAGCCGCAGGTCGACCTCGGCCTGCACTTCGCCTACGAGTTCGGCAAGGCGCTGCACGACAGCACGGTCAACCAGGTCTTCCTCAAGCAGATCCGCGCCACCGAGGACGGCCGCCGCGCCGACATCCAGCAGGTCGTCGTCGCGCCCGCGGTCACCAAGAACATCAAGGTGACCCAGCTGCGCCACGACTACGAGTGCGTCATCCAGCACCTGGACAGCCACCCGCTCCACGAGGAGCTGGGGATCGTGCGACAGCAGCGCGTCACGCTCGCGCTGCGCATGCACTTCGACTTCCTCATCAAGGCCGGCCAGGTGCGCTGGAGCGCGCCGGGCACGACCGACGGCTAGCGACGTCCGAGGCCGCCCACCACCGTGCGAACGAGCCGCCAGGCGCGTTCGCGCCGCGAAACGAGCCCTCTGGGCGAGGCTTCGCCTAGCGCTCGACCGTGACCCGCCACGAGTCCGGCCCCGACGGGCCGGGCTCGTAGGCGCAGAAGACGCCGGTGCGGATCGAGCGCTCGAGGTGGTGGCCGAGGCGCGCGTCGTGCTCGGCGATCGCCTTGACCGCGCCGCGGATCGCCCGCGTCACGTTGACGCGGGCGCGCTCGGCGGCGCTGCCCGCCTTGCGGTCGCGCCCGCCGAGGCCGACCGCGCGGGCCAGCTCCTGGCCGATGAACTCCAGCTCCTCGCGCAGCCGCGCGGCGCGCTCGACGTCGTGGAAGCGCTCGGCCTCCTCGAGGTCCTCGCGCAGCTCCTCCAGCCGCTCGCGGTAGGCGGCCTTCGCCGCGGCGTCCAGCAGCTCGCCCGCGTCGCCGCCGGCGGCGCCCAGCGCGACGTCCTGCCCGCCGGCCGACCGCCCACGCGCGGCCGCGTCGACCGGTCCGCCGACGAGGTCGATCGAGTGGACCTCGACGTCGGGGCGCTCCAGCAGCGTCGCGAGGTACTGCAGGCCCTTGCGGTTCTTCAGGCGCACGGTCTCCGTCCCGGTGACCGTCCAGAACTCGCCCTCCAGGCGGAAGGTCGCGCTCGGCGCGGCGGGCGCGGCGGGCTCCGGCGGGACGGCCTCCGCGCCGCCCGCCCCGGTGGGCGGCGGCGTCCGCGCCGCACGCGCGCCGGGGTTGGGCATCACCGGGATCGGGAGCGCGCTCAGCGCCTTCTCGTAGCCGAGCAGGCCCGCGGCGCGGCGCGCCAGCGTGGCGCTGCCCAGCCGCTGCGCCGCGGCCGCCGCGCGCTCCAGCAGCGCCCGGCCGCGCTCGCGATCGCCCGGGCCGTCGCGCAGCAGCAGCAGCCGGGCGGTCGCCAGCTCGGTGCGCGCGACCCAGATCGGCGCGCGCAGCTCGGCGTTCAGCTCCGCCGCGCGGCGCAGGTGCTCCTCGGCCTCGGCGTACCGGCCGATGACCGACGCGGTCGCGCCGAGGTGGTGGTCGACGCAGCCCCACGCCGAGATGCCCGAGTAGACGACCTGGCCCGCCCACGGCTCCAGCAGGGCGTACAGGACCTCGGCGGCCGCGCGGTCCTGCAGGTGCGCGGCGACCTCGGCGTAGATCGCCAGCCCCGGCAGCCACGTCACGTCGGGCGGCAGCTCGGAGAAGTTCGTGGACGTCTCGTGGCCGAGCAGGCGGCGCGCCTCGTCGTCGAGGTCGCCCTCGCAGCAGGCCATCGCCAGGACCGCGCGGAACGCCGGGATGCCCGGGTTCTCGGCCACGACCTGGGCGATCAGCGGCTGCAGCTCGGCCAGGCGGCCCTGCTCGTAGCGGATGTTCGTCAGCTGCGAGGTGAAGAACGACAGCGCGTCGGGCTGCGCGGAGAGCGTCGCGATCTGCAGCGCCTCGTGCGCGTGGTGCTCGGCCTCGGCCAGCGACCCGGCGATGATCTCCAGGTTGCCCTGGTCGTAGGTCGCCAGCCAGCGCATCGTCGGCTGCCCGAGGCGCTCGGCCAGCGCGGCCTCGTGCTCGACGTCGCGCCAGGCGTCGGTCAGCCGCCCGGCCTCGACCAGCGCGGCCGCGCGCCAGTGCACGGCGTGGAACTCGGCGACCGGGTCGCCGGTGCGCCGGGCGGCGCTGACGTTCTCGTCGCTGTTGGCCAGGCGCTCCTGGAGCGTCTCGGGCATCCACAGCGTCACGAAGCGCAGCGACAGCACGCGGCTCAGCGCGGCCGGGTCGTCCAGGCGCCGCGCGAGCGCCAGCGCCTCGTCGCTCAGCGCGACGCGCCGCGGCCGGTCGGCGGGCGAGAACGCCAGCTCGGCGGCCAGCGTCGCCAGCAGCACCGCGCGCTCGGGCGAGTCGGGCTCGCCGACGGCCTCCAGGGCCTCCTCCAGCGCGTGCAGGCGCTCGTCGTCCACGACGCCGGACGCCGACACGAAGCCGCGCGAGTTGGCCAGGACCGCGCGGATCAGGCCCGGGCCGTCCTTGCGGCGCCGGGCCAGCGAGGCGGCCTCCAGCAAGGTGGTGCGGAACTCCGGATCGCCGGACTGGCGCTGGGCGTCGCCCAACCCCACCAACAGCTCGAAGCGCACCTCGTCGTCGGCGCCGGTGACCTGGTCGAAGAGGTCCAGGCCCTGGCGGTACCAGTCGACCGCGTCGTCGGGCGCCAGCTGGCCGACCGCGTGCTCGCCGGCCCGCTGCGTGTAGCGCAGCGCGCGCTCCAGGTCGGCGGGCTCGGCGTTCAGCCAGTGGCGCGCCAGCTCGCCGACGCGGGAGCCCGGCTGGGCGGGCGCGCCGTCGCCGTCGGTGAGCATCGCCTCCAGCGCCTCGGCCGCCCGGCGGTGCAGCCGCGCGCGGCGCGCCGGGCCCAGGCCCTCGTAGAGCGCGGTGACGATCAGCGCGTGCGCGAAGGCGTAGCGGTCGCCCGGACGGCGCGGCGGGATGATCAGCGCGGCCTCCGACGCCGCGTCGACGGCCTCGGCGACCGCGTCGGGCCCGCCGTCGACCATCTGGCCGACCAGCTCCAGGTCGAACTCCTGCCCGACGATCGCCGCCGCGGCCAGCGGGTCGCGGACCGCGTCGCCCAGCCGCGCCAGCCGCCGCTCGAGGACGTCGCGGACCGAGCCCGGCATCTGCGCGGTGGCGAGGTCGTCGCCGTGGTGGCGCAGCATCTCGGTGACGAAGAACGCGTTGCCCGACGTGCGGCGCTGCAGCGTGCGCGCGGCGTCCAGGCCGGCGGCGTCGAGCGCGTGTCCGGTGGTCTCGCGCGCCAGCTCGGCGACCTCGCCCGCATCCAGGCCCGTGAGGTCCACGCGCGCGACGTCGGGCTCGCGGTGCAGGTCGGCCAGCAGCTTGGCCAGCGGATGGTCGTCGTCCAGCTCGGTCGAGCGGAACGTCGCGATGATCGTCAGCCGCAGGCGCAGGTCGGAGGCCACGAGGTGGCGCAGCAGCAGCAACGTCGGCGTGTCGGCCCACTGGACGTCGTCGAGGAACAGGACGACCGGCCGCTGGGCCTGCTCGGCGCCCAGCAGCCCGGCGACCGCCGAGAACAGCAGGTAGCGCTCGGTGTCGTTGTCGACGCCGCGCGGCGCGGGCGCGTCCGGGCGGCGCCGGCCCAGCGCCGGGACCAGGCGGCACAGCTCGCCGCCGTGCTCCTCGACGTGGCGCTCCAGGACCGCGTCGGCGGCGTGGTCGACCAGGTGCGACAGGGCCTCCACGAACGGCTGGTAGGGCATCCGCAGGTCCTCGTCGCAGCGGCCCTGCAGGACGGTGGAGCCGCGCGCGTGCGCGGCGACCGCCAGCTCGCGCGCGAGGCGCGACTTGCCGATGCCGGGCTCGCCGCCGAGCAGGATCACCTGGCGTCCGCCGTGCGCCGCGCGGGCGACCAGCGGCTCCAGGCGGCGGCGCTCCTCGGCGCGGCCCACGAAGTGCTCGGGCCGCGCGACCTCCAGGCGCACCGGCAGCGGCACGACCGGCTCGGGCAGCGGCTCCCAGCGGATCTCGGCCGCGGCGTCGGGACCACCGAGGCGGCGCGGCTTCTCCAGGTCGAGGTCGTCGTGAGGGCGCAGGCGCTCCCACAGCGGCGCGTCGACGAGGATCTGCCCGGCGCCCGCCAGCGCGCAGAGGCGATCGTCGCGCCCGGGCTCCAGGGCCGCGGCGATGCGCAGCACGCCCGGGACCGCCGCGGTGCGGTTGTCGGCCTCGATCCGCTGCTGCAGCTCGATCGCGCACAGCGCCGCGGCGTGCGCGTCGGCGAACGCGACGCGCAGCGCGTCGCCGTCCGGGCGGACGTCGGTGACCGCGTCGAAGGTCGCGACGACGGCTTCGAGCAGCGCGAGCTGGCGCCCGCGCGCCTCGGCACCGCCCGCGAGGGCCGCGCTCAGCTGGATCGTGTGGTGCTCTGGCTGCTCTGGGTCTCCCATGCCCCCGGCTCCGTGACGGGCCGTCCGACGCCCGCATCATGACGAAGCCGAGGGGCATGAGAGAGGTGCGGCTCGGAATGTCCGGAGGAGGTGTCCATCCCGGGTCCGTCCCTGGACTGCTCGGAGCGCGTCATCCCCGCCGCGCTCCGAACCGCTGTTCTGTCGTCCTACGCCCCTCTGGCGTGACGTCGCGTGGAACGCCGTTCAAGCGCGACGAACAGCTCGGGACGGACGGATGAACGACGCCGAAACGCAACCGCTAGGTTGTGGGCATGCCCATGGTCCCGATGGTGATCGAGCGCACCGCCCGCGGCGAGCGCGAGTACGACATCTACTCCCGGCTGCTCAACGAGCGGATCATCTTCCTCGGCTCGGCGATCGACGACCAGATCGCCAACCTGGTCGTCGCGCAGCTCCTGCACCTGGAGTCGTCCGACCCCGACAAGGACATCTCGATCTACATCAACTCGCCCGGCGGCTCGATCTATGCCGGCCTGGCGATCTACGACACGATGAACTTCATCAAGCCCGACGTGTCGACGATGTGCGTCGGGATCGCGATGTCGATGGGCTCGCTGCTGCTGATGGGCGGCGCGCCGGGCAAGCGCTACTCGCTGCCGAACTCGCGGATCCTCATCCACCAGCCGTCCTCGGGCTTCGAGGGCCAGTCGTCGGACATCGAGATCCACGCCAACGAGATCATCAAGACGCGCAAGCGCGTCGACGAGATCTACGCCAAGCACACCGGCCAGCCCGAGGAGAAGGTCCACACCGACATGGAGCGCGACCGCTTCTTCAAGCCCGAAGAGGCCGTCGAGTACGGCCTGATCGATCGGGTCATCGAGCACCACTAGCCGGGTCGCGTTTGCGCGCCGCCCGCCCGCGCCTGACGGCCCCGACCGGAGCTTGACGGGCTGGCGCCCGCCTGCGCTCGCCCGGGACCGTCAGCCACGACCGTTCGGGGCGCAATCGCGACCCGGTAGCTCAACCCCGAGGGCCTCGCGCAAGCCTGCGCGGCCCTCGTCGGTCACCCGCAGCACGCGCTTCTTCGGCTCGGGGCGGGTGACCCAGCGGCGCTCCAGCAGCTCGCTGAGCAGCGCCGCGCCGAGCGCGCCGCCGACGTGCGGTCGGCGCTCGGACCAGTCGATGCACGCGCGCGCGGTGGCGCGGCGGGCGCCGAGGACCGCGTCGACGTCGAGGCCGAAGGCGCCCAGGCGCTCCGCGCCGCGCGGGGTGATCGCGAACGCGCCGTCGCCGAGCGTGACGACCTCCGCGGCCACCAGCCCGTCGGCCAGCGCGACGCCCGCCTGGCCCGCGAGGTGGTCGTAGCAGGAGCGCGCGGCGCGCAGCGCCTCGCCGTGGTGCCACTGGCGCAGCGTCGTCGGCCGGCGCGGCGGCGACAGCGCGGCCAGCGCCTCCAGCGCGCGGCCGACCTCCGGGCCCGCCAGCCGGACTTCGCGGCGGCGCCCGACGCGCTCGGTCACCACCAGCCCGCCGCGCTCCAGGCGGTCGAGGTGCTCGGTGGCGGTCGACGGCGCGATCGACGCGGCGACGGCCAGCTCGCGCGCGGAGTGGCGGCCGCCGTCGAGCAGCGCGTCGAGCATCGCGGCGCGCGACGGGTCGGCGATCAACGCGGCGGTGGCGGCGAGGTCGACGTCCATGCGTCGCAGGCTACGCCCGCGACGCATCGGCCTGGGCCGAAGCGTCGCCCGCCCGCGTCGCCCGCCGGCGTCGCCCGCCGCGCCGCCTCAGCGGCGCCGCGTCAGGCCGTCTTGCAGGAGGCCGGACGCGGGTGCGACTTCAGCACCTTCTCGAACGCCACCGGCTGCGCGGTCATCACGCCGTCCACGCACCAGTCGATGAGCTTCTTCCACGTCGTGGGCGACTCGCCGTCGTCGCTCAGCCACGTGTGCCACGCGTAGCCGGCCTGGTGGGCGCGCAGGACGTTGCCGGCGGTCGTGACCTCGAGCGTCTGGCCGTTGAGCTCGTAGGTGATCGGCAGCTGGAAGGCGACCACGCCGTCGCCCGGCGACGTGCCGCCGAGCAGGAAGTTCGCGCTGCCGCCGATGCCCGGCGCGACCGGGATCGCCGGCGCGAGCTGGTGGAAGCGGTCGACCGCCTCCTGCTTGAACGACACCACGATCAGGTCGCGGCGCTTGGAGGACTTCAGCAGCGCGCCCAGCACGTCGGCGTTCTTGAGGTACTCCTCGACCGCCTCGGCCTTCGTGCGCCCCTTGATCTCGATGTTGATCGGGGTCTTCGGGAACGCCTTCAGCACGGCCTTCAGCGTCGGGACGCGGAAGTCGGAGGCCTTGTAGCCCTTGGGCGCCTTCCTCTTGCCGGTCGCCACGCCGCGGAACGTGTAGGACTTCGCCTTGCGATCGTGCCGGTAGGCGTTGGCCGTCGACGCGTGGAACCAGTAGGCCCCGTCGAGCTTCTCGACCTGCGCCAGCGTGTGCGACGCGATCGTCCCGCTGCCGTTGGTGACGCGGTCCAGCGTCGTGTCGTGCATGACCACGACCTGGTCGTCCTTGGTGACCCCGACGTCCAGCTCCAACATGTCGGCGCCCGCCTTCAGGGACTGCTTGAAGGCGTACATCGTGTTGGACGGGAACTCGTCCTCACCGCCCTGGTGGGCGATGTTCAAAGGCTTGGCCTCGATCCAAGGGTTGGTCGCGGCGCGCGCCCCGGCGGGGACGGCGAGCGACAGCATCAACAACAGCGGGACGGCGACACGGCGATGGGACATCGCGCCGCAGTCTGTCACATGGCGACGTCGGCGATCGCGTGCTCGATCGCGCCGAGGCCCTCGATCTCGATCCGGACGCGATCGCCGCCCGTCAGGAAGCGCGGCGGGTCCATCGCCTGGCCGACGCCGGGCGGGGTGCCGGTGAGGATCAGGTCGCCGGGCTCCAAGGTGATGGCCTCGCTCAGGAAGTCCACCACCTGCTGGACGCCGAAGATCAGGTCCGACGTCGAGGAGTCCTGGCGCGGCTCGCCGTTGACCCACGTCCTCAGCGCCAGCGCGTGCGGGTCGGCGACCTCGTCGGTGGTCGTGATCCACGGGCCCCAGGGGCACGAGCGGTCGAAGCCCTTGGCGCGCGTCCACTGGCGCTCGCGCTTCTGCAGGTCGCGCGCGCTGAGGTCGTCGGCGACCGCGTAGCCGGCGACCGCGCCGCCCGCGCCGATGACCACGGCCAGCTCGCCCTCGTAGTCCAGCCGTCGGACGACCGCGGGGATCGCGACGTCGTCGTTGGGCGGCACCGAGGACGACGGCAGCTTCATGAACACGATCGGCGCCTCCGGCACCTGCTGGCCGGTCTCGGCGGCGTGCGCGGCGTAGTTGAGGCCGATCCCGAAGATCGCGCGCGGGCGCGGCACCGGCGCCAAGAGGCGGACGTCGGCGAGGTCATGGGTCGGACCGTCGGCGGGCGTCCGATCGCCCGAGGTCAGGCGATCCAGGACGGTGGTGCCGTCGGCGAACGCGACGATCGCGTCCCCGCGCACCTCCCCGGCCAGCGGCGTGTCGGATCCGGCGGCGACGAACGTGGCGAGCTTCATGGGCCCGCGGACCCTACCCGCCTGGCGTCCCTCTCAGGCCGCCGGGCGGGCCGGACGACCTACGAGGCGCGTGCCGCGCGACGGGCGCGACGGCGCTGGGCCGCGGCGGCGCGACGACGATCGGCCGGGCTGGCGGTCGCCTCGTTCTCCTCACGACGCTTCGCCCACTTGGCGCGCTCTTCGTCGCTCATCTTGCGGATCGTCAGATCCCCCGAAGAGACCTGGTCCTTGATGCGCTCGAGCTTCGCCTCGCGCGCGGCCTGATCCCGCTCTCGCTGCGTCTTTGCCATGCCTACAGGGTACCCCGCCGAAAGCGGCGTTAGTGACGATGGTCGCTAACGTGCGTTCCCACCGGATTCGCGCTCAAGTTCCAGGCTCCACGGCCGATCGACCGGGGGAGATGAGCTGGTGGCGCCGCGACACCGAGGAACGCGTGCGCGTCCTCGTCCCGCGGGTGACGACCGTCGAGGCGATCGTCGTGCGCGCCGTCGAGGGAGCCGCCGAGCTCGCGCTCGCGCAGACCAGCGACGTCCCGCCGCGCTTCCTGCACCGCCGCCGGGCGACGATCGTCCCGCTGAGCGGCGACGGCCGCGTCGACGGCCGGCTGCTGGCCGTGCCCGGCGCCGGCGGGCGCGTCCGCGACGACCTCCTGCACTTCCTGCAGGCCGTGGTGCCGCTGGCGCCGCCGCGCACCGAGCCGCAGCGCCGCGACGACGCGCGCGTCGACCTCGTCCGGCCCGTGGCGATGATCCCCGAGGGCTTCAAAGTCGGCTGGCTGAACGGCTTCACCCGCAACGTGTCGGCCGGCGGCGTGCTCGTCGCGGGCGCCGACGCGCTCGGCCCCGGCGACCGGCTGCGGCTGCGCTTCGAGCTGGACTCCGAGGAGGACCTGATCGACCTGCTCGCGCGCGTGGTCCGCGCCGACGACGCGTGGGGCCTGCGCGGCCTGCGCCTGGAGCGGCTGACCGACCGCGAGCGCGAGCGGATCGTCAAGTTCGTCTTCGCCCGTCAGCGCCGCGCGCTGGCGGAGCTGCGCTCGCGGTCGGCCTGAGCGTCGCGCCTACCGGCGGTCGCGCACCTCGTCGGGCGCGGGCTCCGACTCGCGCTCGCGCACGAAGCGGCGGTGGTCGCCGGGGAGGTCCTCGTCGGCCAGCCCCTCCTCGTGCAGCGCGGCGCGCGACTCGTGCAGCTCGGCCTCCGCGCGCTGGGCGCGGGCCTCGCGCTCGGCACGATCGGCGTCGGCCATCCGCTCGCGGGCGACCTCGCGGTGGGCGCCCGCGACCTCCTCGCGACGGCGGGTGATCTCGCGCTCGCGCGAGCGGGCGCGCATGCGCGGCATCGCGACGGCGAGCAGCGCGATGATGACGACCGCCACGACGACGATCGCGATGATGAGTCCGGTGGACATGAACTCCTCTCCCGTGGGACGTTTGACTGCCCGTGGCGTACCCGGAGACCGCCGATGCGAAATCGGGCGCGTCCAGCGTCCACCTTCTAGGGTGGGCGGCGCATGCACGGAATGCTCGGGACGATCCTCGCCGCGGCCGGCGGCGGCTCCAGCGGCTTCGGCGGCGGAGGCGGCGGTGGTGGAGGCGGCTTCGGCGGCGGAGGGGGCGGCGGCTTCGGCGGGAGCGGCGGCAGCGGCGGGTTCTCGCCCGTCATGTTCCTGGTGATCGTCGTCATCGTCCTGCTCGTCTTCGCCTACTCCGGGCTGAAGACGATGCAGTACCGGGCGCGCCGCGCCGCGCGGGAGCGCGCCACCGTGCGCGCCGCCGCCGAGGCGGCGACCGACGACGCCGACTTCGATCCCGACACCGTCCGCACCGAGGCGTCGCGGCTGTTCCTGGCGATCCAGCGGCGCTGGTCGTCCAACGACATCGAGGGGCTGGAGCAGCTCGTCGGGCCCGACCTGATGGTCGAGTGGCGCCGCCGCCTGGAGGACTTCCGGCGCAAGGGCTGGCGCAACCACTGCAAGCCGCACGGCGCGCCGAAGGTCGAGTACATGGGGTTGGTCAACCGCGAGGGCGAGGACGAGGATCGCGTCGTCGTCCGGATCACCGCCTCGATGGAGGACTACGTGGTCGACCAGCGCGGCGACGTCGTCAACCGGACCGGGGAGCGCAGCACGCGGACGACGCTGGTCGAGTGGTGGACGCTGCACCCGCCCGGCGACCGCTGGCGCCTGATGTCGATCGAGTCCGACGCCGAGGGCCGCCACAACCTCGACAGCCCGCTGATCGCGACGCCGTCGGCCGACGCGCGCGTGGCCGACGAGGCGGTCGTGGAGCTGGCGACCGCCGACGCGGTGACCAGCGTCTCCGACATCGCGCCCGCCGAGCTGGAGGAGGACGCCCGCGCCGCCGCGCTGGACCTCGCGCTGGCCGACGGCCGCTTCGCGCCCGACGTCCTGGAGGTCGCCGCGCGCCACGCGGTCGAGGCCTGGTCGGAGGCCATCGACGGCGCCGACGACGCGCTCGAGGCCCTCGCCGAGCCGGCCGCGGTCGCCGCGCTGCTGCAGACCCAGGGCAACCGCCGCCTGGTCGTCCGCGGCGCGCGCGTCGAGCAGCTGCGGATCTCCGGGCTGGACCCGCACGCCGAGCCCGCGACGATGACCGCCAGCGTCGTCATCAAGGGCATCCGCTATGTGGAGGACCGCAACTCCGCGGCGGTCCTGAGCGGCAGCAAGACGGCGCCGGCGACGACCGCGCAGCGCTGGACGTTCGCGCTGACCGGCGACGAGCGCACGCCCTGGCGCCTGGTCGGCGTGGCCTAGGCGGCGGCCATCAGCGCCGCCACCAGCTCGCCGGACCCGGAGGCCATGAGCGCGCCGACGAGCGTGCCGATCAGCAGGCCGCGCACCTCGTCGCGCGTGAGGTCGTCGTGCTCGATCCAGTCCAGGCAGGCGCCGTCCATGAACCACAGCCAGCCGCGCACGGCGGTGCGCGCGCCGGGCGGCACCGGCGTGCCCGCCCCCACCACGCCGGCCATCAGGCGCTCGGCGGTGGCGCCGCGGACGTCCTCGACCATCGCGCGGATCTCCGGCACCTCGCCGGCGGTGATCATCAGCTTGGCGTAGGCCTCCGCGTGCTCGCCGATCCAGCCCAGGTAGGCGTCCAGCGAGCGCTCCAGCTGCTGGGCGGGCGGCAGCGACGGGTCCGGCCGGGTGCGCGCGACGAGGTCCTCGGCGGCCGCCTGCAGCGTGGCCTCGAAGTAGGCCTGCTTGGACGGGAAGTAGTGGTACAACAGCGCCTTGGAGATCCCGGCCTCCTTGGCGATGCGCGCCATCGACAGCTCCGAGTACGCGGCGCTGGTGAACAGGCGCTCGCCCAGCGCGACGAGCTGCGCGCGGCGCTCGTCGACGTCGAGCCTGCGGTAGGCGGGGCCATCGGGCACGATCCCGACGCTACTGCGTCACACTGCGCGCAGTGCGCCCGCGTCACGTCCTGCTCGCCGTCGCCGCGGGCCTCGCGCTCGCCGACGCGTCGATCGTCACGCTCGCGCTGCCCCAGCTGCTGCGCGAGCTGGACACGACCGTCGAGGGCGTCGCCGCGATCCTCGGGGTCTACACCGTCGTGCTGGCCGCCGCGCTCGTGCCGGTGGAACGCGCGCAGCGCCGGATCGGCGCGCCGCGCACGGCGGCCGCCGGCCTGCTGGTCTTCGGCCTCGCCTCGCTGGTGGCGGGCGCCAGCTCGTCGCTGGGGCTCCTGCTGGCCGCCCGCGCCGTGCAGGCGGTCGGCGGGGCCGCCGCGCTGGTCGCCGCGTTCGCGCTGCTGGAGCCGTCGGGCGCGGCGGGCGAGCGCGGGCGGCGCCTGTGGCTGGGCGCGGCGGTCCTGGCCGCGGCGGTCGGCCCGGCGCTGGGCGGCGCGCTGACCGAGGTCTTCTCGTGGCGGGCCATCTTCTACTTCCAGGCGCCGGTGGCCGCGGTCGCCGCGGTGGTCGCGCTGGCCGAGCCGCGCCGGGACACCGCCCCGCGCGAGCGCGCGCAGCGCCTCGCGCTCGGCCCCGCGATCGCGCTCGCGCTCGTCTCGGCGGCGCTGACCGCCGTCCTCTTCCTGTTGGTGTTGCTGCTCGTCGCCGGCTGGGACGTGCCGCCGCTGCGGGCCGCCGCGACCGTCACGGTGATCCCGCTCGGCGCCCTGCTGGGCTCGCGGCTGGGCGGCAGCGCCCGGACGCGCGCGACCGCCGGCTGCGCGCTGGTCGGCGCCGGCGTCCTGGCGCTGGCGTTCCTGCCCGACGCGCACCTGTGGTGGACGTTCGCGCCGCAGGCCGCCGCCGGCCTGGGCATGGGCCTGGCGCTGCCGGCGCTCGGCGGCGACCTGCTGCCCGAGCGCGACGCCCGCGACGCCTCGCACCTGCTCGTCCTGCGCCACGTCGGCATCGCGTTCGCGCTCGTCGTGCTGGCGCCGATCGTCAGCCACGACCTCCAGGCCGCGACCGAGCGGGCCAAGGAGCGCGGCGTCGCGGTCGTCCTGGACGCCAAGCTGCCGCCGACCGAGAAGCTGCGCCTGGCGCCCGACCTGCTGGCGGGCGTCGACCAAGAGCAGCCCCGCCACGGGCTGCGCGCGGCGTTGGCCGCGGACCGGTCGACGATCGACCAGCAGTACGCCAACGCCTACCACCAGCTCTCCGAGCGCGTCGACGACACGGTCGTGCTCGCGGTCGGCGAGGCGTTCCGCACCGCGTTCCTGGTCACCGGCGCGCTGGCGCTGCTGGCCGCCGTGGCGGTCCTCCCGCGCCGCCGGCCGAGCCAGGTGCTCGCCGCCGCCGCGGCGAGCGCCGTCCTGCTCCCCGTCGCCTACGCCGAGCTGCACGCGGTCTTCGCGCCCAAGCCGGTGCGGCTCGCCGACCCCTGCCACCCGCGCCCGCTGCCGGACACCGGCGGCATCGAGGGCTTCATCCAGGACCGCGCGCTGGAGCTGCTGGACACGACCGCCTGCAAGGCGGGGTCCTCGCGCGAGCAGCTGGTGCTGGCGCTGGCCGACAAGAGCGAGCGCAAGCGCTTCGAGCAAGAGCATGGGGTCGATCCGCGCTCGCTGAGCGGGATCCTCCAGACGCTGCTGGGCTAGGCGCCCAGGAAGCGCGCCACCGCCGGGCGGTCGTCGCCCGCGCGCACGAGCACCTGGACCTCCGAGCGCGCACGGCTGCTCAGCGGCACCGCGACGACCGTCGCCGGGCGGATCTCCGCCGCGCTGGCGGGCGCGATCGTCACGCCGACGCCCACCCCGACGAGGTGGAAGATCGTCACCCAGTTGGAGGCCTCCTGGACCACGCGCGGCTCGAAGCCCGCCGCGCGGCAGGGGTCGAGCAGGTTGCGCCGGTAGGCCAGCGCGCCCGCGCTGACCGGGTAGAAGACGAACGGCTCCTCGCGCAGCGCGCTCGGCGACAGCCGCCGGCGGGCCGCCAGCGCATGCCCACCGGGAAGCACCGCGACGAAGCCCTCGGTGGCCAGGACCGTCGTGTCGACGCCGTCCAGCGCCTCCGCGTCGCGCACGATCCCGACGTCGACGTCCCCGGCCATCAGCCGCCCGGCGATCTGCGACGTCTGCCCCTCGTGCAGCCGCGTGTGGACGTCCGGGAAGCGCCGGCGGAACGCCTGCAGCCGCTCGGGCACGCCGAGCGAGATCGCCGAGGAGACGAACCCGACGTCGAGCGTGCCCGCCTCGCCGCGACCGATCCGCGCGGCCTCGTCGACGCCCTCGCGCGCCGCGTCCAGCAGCCGCCGCGCGCGGACCAGGAACGCCTCGCCCGCCGCGGTCAGCGCGACCGACCGCGACGTCCGCGCCAGCAGCGGCGCGCCGACGATCTCCTCCAGCCGCCGGATCTGCTGCGACAGCGGCGGCTGGGCCATGTGCAGCCGCCGCGCGGCGCGGCCGAAGTGCAGCTCCTCGGCGACCGCGACGAAGTAGCGCAGATGGCGCAGCTCCAGCTGATCCATATGCGGACGATATCGATGGCGTCACATCGAGATATTGGACATCTCGCCGACCGAGGCGGAGCATCCTGTTCGTGACCGTGATCGCCATCGACTCGATCGCCACCCCCGAGGACGCGGCCGCGTTCGCGCGCCTCAACGAGGAGTGGATCACCACGCACTTCGCCCTGGAGGCCAAGGACCGCGAGACGCTCGCCGATCCGTTCGGGCGCTACGTCGCGACCGGCGGCGACGTCCTGCTGGCGCGCCACGGCGACGAGGTGCTCGGCTGCGTCGCGCTGGAGCCCGAGGGCGACGGCGGCGACTTCGAGCTGTCCAAGATGGCCGTGGCGCCCGCCGCGCAAGGCCATGGCCTCGGCCGCCGGCTGCTGGAGGCCGCGATCGCCCGGGCCCGGGAATTGGGCGCGTCGGCGCTCTTCCTGGGGTCCAACCGCCGGCTCGGGCCGGCCGTCCACCTCTACGAGTCGGTCGGTTTCGAACACGTCGCGCGCGAGGACATCGGCCCGATGCCCTACGACCGCGCGGACGTGTTCATGCGGCTGGAGCTGGAGCGGCCCCGGCCCGAGGAGGGCTAGTGTCGTGATTCATTCATTCGGTCGCAGCTTTCCGGGATGCTCGGCCCCGTCAGGCGGTCGTCGATGACCGCAGGCGACCCCTTGGGTCGTTGAGGATCGGCGACGAGCGCATGGCGGCGGCGAGCGCCCGGAGGCGGCCAGCGAATGAATGAATCACGACACTAGAGCAGCTCCGGCAGCGCTTCCTGCGGGTCCCCGTGCAGCAGCCAGCCGTTGTCGGTCCGCTCGACCAGGCCGCGGCGCGTGAGCACGCCCAGCGCGGTCGTCACCGACGGCCGGCGCGCGCCGACGAGCTTGCCGATCGTCTCGTGGGTCAACGAGAGCGGCACGCGCACGCCCTGCGGCGAGACGCGGCCCCAGCGGTCGGCCAGCAGCCACAGCAGCACCAGGACGCGCGCGTCCACGCGCGGCACCTGGGCGATGGCCCGCTGCACGCTCAGCTGCCGCGAGCGGCGCACGGTGCGGCCGACGAGCGTGTCGAGCATCGACGGCCAGCGCCCGGCGACGGCGGCGAAGCGCCGGTCGAGCACCGCGACGCGCGCGGGCTCGAGCACCGACCACGTGACGCTGCCGGGCAGCGGCTCGAGCGACAGCTCGTCGTCCCACGGGCGGATGACGTCGCCCTGGCCGAGCAGCTCGGTCGTCGAGCGCTTGGCCAGCTCGACGTCGCGGGTGATGAGCCCGTCGAGGACCAGGAGCCCGATGGCGGGCGCCGCGCTCTCGCCGTTGGGCGAGGGGAACTCGAACGGGCCTGTCGGCAGGGCGTGCACCGCGGCGACGGCATGTCGCCGGGCCAGGTCACGCGCGTCCCCGCTGAGGCCGGCCCCGAGCTCCGGATCGGCGTCGAGGATCGAGATCAGTGGACGTGAGGTCATTGTCTGACTGGACACCAGGACTCCGGTCTTCCCCGTCTGATCCGAGACAAACACGGTTGCGGGGTGGTGAAGCGGACGACGGCAGAGAACGAACCGGAAAACCGTTCGCTGTCGCTTGGTTTCCAGAGCTCACCAACCGATGTCCTTCATCGGACATGTAGAACAAGCGACCCCTAACCACCATAGGGCAGTTCGGGAGCGTTGCCGAGCTTTGAGCGCCCCGGGGTCGTCGGAGAGCGTGGCACCATGGACGTCCCATGGACTCGCTGCAGGGCCAGCTGCTGATCGCCGCGCCGACGATGTCGGACCCCAATTTCGCGCGCACCGTCGTGGCGATCGCCAACCACGACGACGACGGCGCGCTGGGCATCGTCCTCAACCGGCCCTCCGACACCGAGGTCGTCGAGGCGGTCCCCGAGCTTCAGGGCGTGGTCGACACCGACGAGGTCGTCTTCGTCGGCGGGCCGGTCCAGCCCGCGTCGATCGTCGTCCTGGCCGAGTTCGAGGACCCCGAGGAGGCCGCGTTCCTGGTCGTCGAGGGGATCGGGCTGGTCAGCGACCGCACCGGGCTGGACCGCCTCGGCACCGCCACCGCGCGGCGCCGCGTCTACGCCGGCTACACGGGCTGGGGCCCGGGCCAGCTGGAGTCCGAGCTGGAGCGCGAGGACTGGATCGTCGAGCCCGCGCTGCCGCAGGACGTCTTCGACGACGACCCGCTGGACCTGTGGACGCGCGTCCTGGAGCGCAAGGGCGGCCAGTTCCGCCTGCTGGCGCGGATGCCGATCGACCCGACGGTGAACTAGACCCCCAACCGCCCTCAGCTCGCCAGCAGCGCGATCACCACGACGGCGACGATCCCGACGCCGATCAACCCGTACACGATGGTCTGCGCCGGCCAGTTGCGGGCCCAGTGCGCGGCGTCGGCCTGGTCGCGCGTGTGGTGGCCCTCGGGCGGCGTGCCGACCCAGTCGTCGTCGTCTGCCATGTGCGGGTTGTACCCCGTATCGTCCGACATCGTGGCCAAGAAGAAGCCCGCACGTCCCACGCGTCCCAAGAAGAGCGCCGAGCCGACGACGGCCCAGCTGCGTCAGGAGTACTACGCCCGCCGCGCCGCCGAGCAGGCGCTGGAGGAGCTCGGGCTGCGTCTGGAGGATCGAGAACCCGCCAAGGGCGACGCCCACTGGTGGGGCGCGGCGCGCGACGCGCTGGACCGCCTGGAGATCATCCACGCCGCGTGGCGCTTCGCCGGGCTCAACGGCTACGCGCCCGAGCCCGAGGACTTCGACCCCGACCGGGGCTGGCCGACGGCCGAGGAGGTCGAGGCGGTCTTCGGGTCGTGGGACAAGATGCTCGACGAGTCCGGGCTGGACGGCGCGATCTTCAGCGTCATCGTCGAGAAGGCGCTGAGCGCGCACGAGCAGCTGCAGGCGCGCGAGAAGGAGCTGGAGCTGCGCGCGGGCAAGCTCGAGGCCGAGGCCAAGAAGATCCCGGAGCTCAAGCGCCGCGAGGAGGTCGCGCGGGCCAAGCGCGACGAGGCCGACGACGCCCGCGCCACGGCCGAGGCGGCGCGCGACGCGCTGACCCGCGAGCGCGACGCCGCGCAGGCGCGGGTCGCCGAGCTGGAGGCCGAGGTCGCCGAGCTGCGCGCCGCCGCCGCGGCCGCCGAGGACAGCCCGCCCGCCGAGGGCGAGCTGCTGGAGGAGATGGAGCGCGCGCTGGCCGACGCGGCCGCCACCCAGCAGGCGCGCGACGAGCTGCACGACCGCATGGAGCGCCTGCGCGCCGAGCGCGAGCAGGACCGCCGCGCGATCGCCGAGCTGACCCAGCTGCTGGCGCGCGTCGACGCCGAGGGCGGCGAGGCGCCCGACGGCGGCGCCGTGGCGGGCGCCGAGGACGAGACCCCGCCCGCGACCGTCCTGGAGGCGGTCGAGCGCGCGGCGGCCGAGAGCAAGCACCTGCGGTTCGCGCCCAAGGCCTTCGAGACCGCCGCCGAGTCGCCCTTCCGTCGCCCCGGCCTGGTGCTGCGGACGCTGCGGTCGCTGGACGACCTGGCCGGCCGCTACGCGGAGGGCGACATGGGCAAATCGCTGGTCCAGGCCGCCGCCGAGCACGGCATCACCCAGTACAAGCACGACATCGCCGAGACCACGCGCAAGCGCTACGAGGACGACTACTCGTTCTTCGTCGACGGCCCCGGCTCACCCAAGCTCTGGGTCGGCCCCCACATCGGCCTGGGATCGGGCAGCGGCGCGCAGTTCATCGCGCGGATCTACCTGCACGTCGCGGACGGCAGCGACCCCGAGGTGCCGCGGGGGATCTACGTCGCGGTCGTGGGTCGGCACCTGCCGGACACGACGACGTAGGCGGTGGCGCCTGTGCGCCACCCCCTCCCACCCTCCGGCTAGCCCCCGAATCGCTCGTGCACCGTCCCCGCCGTGGGTACCGTGGCGCGCGATGAGCCGGACCGCCGCCGTGATCGACGAGGATCTCCGCCCGCTGCTGCGGGGCATGTCCCACGCCTACGCGTTCTGGGTGGCCTTGGTCGCCGCCGTCGTCCTGACGGCGATGGTGCCCAGCGGCACGGCGCGGGTCGGGGCGGCGGTCTACGGGATCGGGCTGTGCGGGTTGTTCGCGGCCAGCGGGACGTATCACCGCTGGCGCTGGGATCCGCGCTGGCGGCCGCTGCTGCGGCGGATCGACCACTCGACGATCTTCGTGTTCATCGCCGCGAGCTACACGCCGGTCGCGCTGCTGGCGATGCACGGGACGCTGCGCTGGGTGATCCTCGGCGCGGTCTGGGCGGGCGCGGTCGGCGGCGTGACGCTGTCGGTCGCGTGGATCGACGCGCCCCGCGCGCTGCAGGCCCTGCTCTACGTCGCGCTCGGCTGGACCGCGCTGGTCGCGATGCCGCAGCTGATCGACGCGCTGGACGTCGCGCCGCTGCTGCTGCTCGCCCTCGGCGGCGTCCTCTACTCCCTCGGCGCCGTCGTCTACGCCACCCAGCGCCCGGACCCCTGGCCCCGCGTCTTCGGCTTCCACGAGGTCTTCCACGCGCTGGTCATCCTCGCCGCCGCCGCGCAGTTCACCGCGCTGGCCGGCTGGGTCTTTCCGTAGACACGCGGTGATTCCGCGCGACCTCGGTGGTGGGGTTGCGCGGTGGCCGCCGACCATCAGCGCAGCGTTCCGGTGTTCGGACCGTTCTGCCGTCTGGAGGCGCCCAAGGGCCAGGACGCAAATACAGTCGTCCTTCAGGTCCTGTCGGGCGAGATCTGGGGCGAGGAGGCGCGTGCCGGCGACGGTCCCACCGTCCAGGCCTACGCGCGCCCGCTCCGCGCGGGAGAGCGTGGCATCGAGTTCTGGGCCTTCCAGGCGCCCGACACCCTGTTCGGCCCCCGTCCGAGCTGGCGGACGCCGGGTTCCCACCTGGTGATCGAGTCGGAAGGCGGTCGCGAGGTGGCCAAGCTACGGGTAGCCTTCGTCCGAGTCAGCCAGGATCTCCTTCATGCCTCAACCGCCCTCTAGCCCCGTCACCTGGGACAGCCGGCCGCGGTTCTTCCGCGCGAATCCGGACGCGACGATCGCGTTCAACCGCGTGGGCTGGCAGCGGCTCGGCGCGGCGTTCGCCGAGGAGGACGACGAGATGGGCGGCGTCGCCTGGCGCGCCACCGGCGTTGCCGAGGACGAGGCCGGGACCTTCCGGTTCGCGGTGATGGACTACGACGAGGACACGACGTTCCTGCTCGTGGCGCCGGACGGCGACGAGGCCGTCGAGCACGTGCTCGCGGCGCTCGAGCGCGCGGGCGTCTCGCCCGCCGCGGTCCTCGAGCGCCTGCCCGTGGCGCAGCCGCCGTCGCTGGAGGAGCGCGTCGCCGAGCTGGAGCGGTCGATGGCCGCGCTGGTCGACGGCGCCGCGGGCCCCGCGCAGACCAACTGAACGCCACCGTTCCTACTTCCTGGTAGCTTTGGCCGCATGGCCAGCACCGCCGAGACCCCCGACGCCACCCAGGCGCCCGCCGAGCCGAAGTTCTCGCTCGCGCTCAACCAGGATCAGAAGGACCTGAGGGACTGGGTCCACGGGTTCGCGGAGGGCGTCGTGCGCCCGGCCGCGGAGGAGTGGGACGAGAAGGAGTCCACCCCGTGGCCGATCATCCAGGAGGCCGCGAAGATCGGCCTCTACGGGTGGGAGTCGATGCAGCAGTTCGCCGCCGACGAGAGCGGCCTGACGCTGCCGATCGTCCAGGAGGAGCTGTTCTGGGGCGATGCCGGCATCGGCATGGCGATCATGGGCACGGGCCTGGCCGCGGCGGCGATCGCCGGCCAGGGCACGTGGGAGCAGGTCATGGAGTGGGTGCCGCGCTGCTACGGCACGCCTGAGGACGTCAAGGTCGCCGCGTTCTGCGCCTCGGAGCCCAACGCCGGCTCCGACGTCTCCAACATCCGCACGACGGCCAAGTACGACGCGGCCTCCGACACGTGGACGCTCAACGGCCAGAAGGCGTGGGCGACCAACGGCGGCATCGCCGACGTGCACGTGATCATCGCCCAGACCGACAAGGAGCTGGGCTCCCGCGGCCACGCCGCGTTCGTCGTCCCGATCGAGACGCCCGGCATCGAGCAGGGCGCCAAGGTCAAGAAGCACGGCCTGCGCGCGTCGCACACCGCCGACGTCCACCTCGACGACTGCAAGATCCCCGGCGCCTACCTGCTCGGCGGCAAGGACAAGCTCGACGAGCGCCACGCCCGCATCCGCGAGGGCAAGAAGGGCAAGACGCAGGCCGCCATGCAGACCTTCGAGGCGACGCGCCCGATCGTCGGCTCGCAGGCCCTGGGCATCGCGCGCGCCGCCTACGAGTACGCCCTGGCCTACGCCAAGGAGCGCGAGCAGTTCGGCAAGAAGATCATCGAGAACCAGTCGATCGCCTTCGCGCTGGCCAACATGAAGATGGAGATCGACGCCGCCCGCCTGCTGGTCTGGCGCGCCTCGTGGATGGCCCGCAACGGCATCCCGTTCGAGAACGCCGAGGGCTCGATGTCCAAGCTGAAGGCCGGCGAGGTCGCGGTCTGGGCCACCGAGCGCGCGATCCAGATCCTCGGCGGCAACGGCTACACCCGCGAGTACCCGGTCGAGCGCTGGCACCGCGACTCCAAGATCTACACGATCTTCGAGGGCACCAGCGAGATGCAGCAGCTGGTCATCGCCCGCGCGATCTCCGGCATGCGCATCTCCTAGGCGGCCGACCGCCACCACCTGATGTCACGCGCGAGGGCGGCGCATCTGGGACCCGAGCTGCGCAGGCCGCTCGTCCTGGACGCCGCCCTGCCGCTGTTCGCCGAGGACGGCTACGACGCCGTCTCGATGCAGGCGATCGCCGACGCCGCCGGCGTCTCCAAGCCCGTGCTCTACTCGTGCTACGCCTCCAAGGAGGAGCTGTTCGACGAGCTGATGCGCCGCGAGGAGCGCAAGTTGTGGCACATGGTCGAGGACTCCGTCCCGATCCCGGGCGCCCTGGGCGAGAAGGAGGACCTCCTGCGCCACGGCCTCGCCGCGCTGCTGCGCGCGGTCGCCCAGGCGCCGGACGCGTTCCGCGTGCTCTACCTCCAGCGCCACGGCGAGACGCGCATCGAGCGCGGCCGCGAGCACTGGGAGCAGCGCATGTCCGAGGTGCTGGCGGCGTGGACGCGGCTCCCCGACCGCGAGACCGCGCTGCTGGGCCGCATGTTGGTGGCCTTGGCCGAGCTGGGGTTCCGCGTCCAGCTCGAGGAGCCGGGCCAGTGGGAGCCCGACGCGCTGGCCGCCTACCTCGCCCGCGTGGTCGTGCGCGGGATCCCGAGGTCGGACTGAGCGCGCGACGCCGCCCGCCGGTCAGAGCGCGTCAGCGATCCGCGCCGCCACCGCGTCGCGCGCGGCGTCGTCGGCGTACTTGGTGCGCGGCCAGAAGAACCCGCGCAGCCCGTCCTTGAAGTTGCGCGGCACGACGTGGCAGTGCAGGTGCGGCACCGACTGGCTGACGACGTTGTTCATGGCCACGAACGTCCCGGCCGACCCCATCGCGTCGGGCACCGCGACGCTCAGCCGCTGGACGAGCGCGAAGAACGGCTCCAGGCGCGCGGGCGGCAGGTCGGCCAGCGTCTCGACGTGCGTGCGCGGCACCACGAGCGTGTGGCCCTCGAACAGCGGCCGCGCGTCCAGGAACGCGACGTGGTCGTCGTCGGCGAAGACGATCGCGGCGGGCAGCTCGCCGGCGACGATCCGGCAGAAGACGCAGTCGTCGGCGGGCATCGTCCATGACACCCTATGGGCCGATGTCCGGTTCCGCGTCCCACGAACGTCACCGCCAGGAGATGACGTTCGACGCGATCCTCACAGAGCAGGCCGGGCCGCTGACGCGGCGCCTGGCGCGGATGGTCGGTGATCGCGAGACCGCCGAGGACCTGCGCCAGGAGACGCTGGCGCGCGCGTGGCGCCGCGGTCCGCGCGACGCGTCGCCGCCGGTCGTGCGCGCGTGGCTGCACCGGACGGCGACGAACCTCGCGCTCGACGAGCTGCGCCGCCGCAAGCGCCGCGAGCACGTCCCGCTGCGCGAGACGCTCGCCGCCGCGGGCGGCCACGACGGGCAGCGCGACCCGCTGCTGGCCGACGCGCTGGCGTCGCTGACCGCCCATCAGCGCCTGGTCCTGCTGCTGCGCTTCGAGGCGGGGCTGTCGCTGCGCGAGGTCGGCGCGCTGCTGGACCTCGGCGAGGACGCCGCGCGCAAGCGGGTCGCGCGGGCGCGCGCCGCGTTCCTGGAGGCCTACCGCCAGGCGGGCGACGACGACCCGCGCCCGACGATCCTGCTGCTGCTCGGCCGCGAGGACCCGGCGCCCTACGAGGCGTGGCTGCGCGCGTCGGGCGCGCGCGTGCGGACGGTCGCGGGCGGCCAGGCCGGGCTGGACCTCGCGGGCGCCGACGGCCTCGTGCTCGGCGGCAGCGAGACCGACGTGCACCCGAGCCTGTACGGCGAGCCGGTCGGCCCGCACGTCGGCGCGACCGACCTGACGCGGCACCTGCGCGACCTCGCCGCGCTGCGCCACGCGCTGCGTAGCGGGCTGCCGGTGCTCGGCGTCTGCAGCGGCACCCAGTTGTTGAACGTGTTGCACGGCGGCACGCTGCACCAGGACCTGCCCGCCGCCGGGTGGGACGCGCTGGACCACCGCGACGAGCATCCGATCGCCACCGCCGACGACACGCTCGCGCGCCGGCTGATCGGCGGCCGCCCCGGCGTGGTCTCCGAGCACCACCAGGCGGTCAAGCGCCTGGGCCGCGGCGTGCGCGTGACGTCGGTCGCGCCCGACGGCCTGGTCGAGTCCCTCGAGGTCCCGGACCACCCGTTCGCGCTCGGCGTCCAGTGGCATCCCGAGCGCTGCTCAGGCGACGTCGGCCGCCGGATGGCCGACGCGCTCGTGGCGGCCTCCGCGGCCTAGTAGCGCCGAGCAGGCCGACCGACGGCGCCTTCGTGTCGCGGAGGAACACGAAGGCGCCGTTGGTCGCCGGGATGTCCGGTCGAGGCGCGCGCGTCGTGGTGGGTCGACAGGTCGACCCGCGGGATCGCGGCGGGCGCGGTGGACGCGAGGGCGGCGCAGCACGCGAGCGCGATGACGGCGGCGAGGACGACACGACGGCGGACGGACATGGCCGCGCGACGCTATGGCGCGCCCGCGGCCGGCCGTGTGAACGAGATGGGGCCAGGGCGTGAACGACCCGAGAAGGTCGCCCGGCCTCCTAGGCCCCGCGCGGTGCCACCGGCTCGCCCGCGTGCGACGTCTCGGCGCCCGCCGGCGTCCCGGTCGCGCCCGACCGCGTGTTGCGGTCGGTCAGCCGCTCGACCGGCAGCACCGGCGCCACGTCCGGCGCGCCGAGGCGGGCGGCGTCCGCGCCGAGATCGTCGTCCTGCTCCTGGGACTGGCGCTCGGCCCGCACGCGCGCGGTGTAGTGCTCGACCTCGCGCGCGACGTGCGCCTCGTCCCAGCCCAGCGGGCCGGCCATCAGGCGCGCGGCGGGCTCGGCGGCGCTGAGGCCGCGATCCCAGGTCTCGATCGACGTCCGCGTCCGACGCGTCAGCACGTCCTCCAGGTGCGCGGCGCCCTCGTGCGTGGCCGCGTAGACGACCTCGACCTTGAGGTAGTCGTCGGAGCCCGGCAGCGCCTCGCCCAGCGACGGGTCCTCGGCGATCAGCGCCAGCAGGTCGTCGATCAGCGCGCCGTAGCGCCGCAGCAGGTGCTCGATGCGCGCGACGTGCACGCCGGAGGACTCGGCGATCCGGTGGCGGGCGTTCCAGCGCGCGAGGTAGCCGTCGGCGCCGAGCAGGCCGACGCGCTCGGTGATCGAGGGCGAGATCTCCTCCTCCAGCCCATGGACGGCGGCGTCGACCGCGTCGGCGGCCATCACGCGGTAGGTGGTGTACTTGCCGCCCGCGACCGCGACGAGCCCCGGCACCGGATGGGCGACGATGTGCTCGCGCGACAGCGCCGACGTCTGGTCGGACTCGCCGGCCAGCAGCGGCCGCAGCCCGGCGTAGACGCCCTCCACGTCGTCGTGGCCCAGCGGCGTCACGAGGTAGCGGTTGACGTGGTCCAGCAGGTAGTCGATGTCCTTCTTGGACGCCGCCGGGTGCGCCTTGTCCAGCGTCCAGTCGGTGTCGGTCGTGCCGACGATCCAGTGCCGGCCCCACGGGATCACGAACAGCACCGAGGTCTCGGTCCGGATCGTCAGCGCGGTGTCGCCGTGGATGCGGTCGCGCGGCACCAGCAGGTGCACGCCCTTGGACGCCCGCACGTGGAACTGCCCGCGCGCGCCGACCATGTCCTGGGTGTCGTCGGTCCACACGCCGGTGGCGTTGATCGTCTGGCGCGCGCGCAGCTCGATGATCGAGTCGTGGTCGCCGGACTCCAGGTCCACCACCTTGACGCCGGTGACGTGCTCGCCCTCGCGCAGGAAGCCGACGGCCTGCGCGCGCGTGGCGACCTGGGCGCCGTAGGCCGCCGCCGTGCGCGCCAGGAACATCGTGTGGCGCGCGTCGTCGACCTGCGCGTCGTAGTACTGGATCGCGCCGGTGAAGCTGTCCTTCTTCAGGGCGGGGAACTTCTTCAGCGTCTGCGTGCGCGTGTAGTGCTTCTGGGCCGGGACGCCGCGCGCCCGGCCCAGCGCCGTGCCCATCGTGTCGTACAGCACCAGGCCCGCGCCGATGTACGGGCGCTCCCAGCCGCGGTGGCTGAGCAGCGCCAGGAACGGCAGCGGGTGGACGAGGTGCGGCGCGATCCGGTCCAGCAGCAGCGCGCGCTCGTGCAGCGCCTCCTTGACCAGCGCGAAGTCGAGCTGCTCCAGGTAGCGCAGGCCGCCGTGGATGAGCTTCGACGAGCGCGACGAGGTGCCCGACGCGAGGTCGCGCGCCTCGACGAGCGCGACGCTGAGCCCGCGCGTGGCGGCGTCCAGCGCGGCGCCCGCGCCGACCACGCCGCCACCGACGATCGCGACGTCGAACTCCTGCTCGTGGAAGCGGCGCAGCGCCTCGGAGCGGGTCCGCGGGTTGATGGCTCCGCCGGCTGAGTCAGACATCGTCATCCAGGCTAGTCGGGAATCACCCAGCGTCCGGAACGCTGCAGCGCCCGGCGCCAGTCGCTCAGCAGCGACTGCCGTTGGTCGTCGCCCATCTTCGGCTCGTAGCGCTTGGACTCCGTCCACAGCGACCGGACGTCGTCCTCGGTCCAGAGGTCGGTCGCCACGCCCGCCAGGTAGGCCGCGCCGAGCACGGTCGTGTCGGCGATCTCGGGCACGACGACCGGCACGCCGAGCATGTCGGCCTGGAACTGCATCAGCCAGCCGTTGGCGGTCGCGCCGCCGTCGGCGCGCAGCTCCTTGAGGCGGACGCCGAGCGCGGTGTTCTGCGCGCGGACCGCGTCGACCGACTGGTAGGCGATCGCCTCCAGCGCGGCGCGCGCGATGTGCGCGCGGCCCGAGCCGCGGGTCAGCCCGACGATCGTGCCGCGGGCGTAGGGATCCCAGTGCGGGGAGCCCAGGCCGGTCAGCGCCGGGACGAAGTACACGCCCTCGTTGGAGTCCAGCGAGGCCGCCATCTGCTCGGTGTCGGCCGCCTGGTCGATGATCTTCAGGCCGTCGCGCAGCCACTGGACGCCCGCGCCGGTGACGAACATCGACGACTCCATCGCGTAGTCGACGCGGCCGCCGATGCCCCACGCGACGGTCGTGATCAGGCCCTGCTCCAGGACCGGCGGCCCGTCGCCGGCGTTGGCCAGGAGGAAGTTGCCGGTGCCGTAGGTGTTCTTGCTCAGCCCCGGCTCCAGGCAGGCCTGCCCGTAGAGCGCGCCCTGCTGGTCGCCGACCATCGCCGCGACCGGGACCTTGCCGCCGAACTCGGTCGTCTCGCCGAGCACCTGGGCGTTGGGGACCGGCTCGGGCAGCGAGCCGATCGGGACGCCGAGCGTGTCGCACAGCTCGCCGTCCCACGCCAGCTCGCGGATGTTGAACAACAACGTCCGGGAGGCGTTGGAGTAGTCGGTGGCGTGGCGGCCGGTGAACTTGAACAGCAGCCACGAGTCGATCGTCCCGAAGGCGGCGTCGGGGGAGACGCCGCCCTCCTTGATCATCCACTCGTACTTGGTCCCGCTGAAGTACGCGTCGAGCACCAGGCCCGTGCGCTCGCGGAACATCGACTCATAGCCCTCGGCCTTCAGGCGGTCGCAGCGGCCCGCGGTGCGCCGGTCCTGCCAGACGATCGCGCGGTGCAGCGGCTCGCCCGAGTCGCGATCCCACGCGACCGCGGTCTCGCGCTGGTTGGTGATCCCGATCGCCTTCAGCTTGGACCCGTCCAGCCCGGCCTCGTCGAGCGCCTCGTGGCAGACCTTCTTGGTGACCTCCCAGATCTCGGCCGCGTCGTGCTCAACCCATCCGGGGCGCGGGAAGAACTGCTCGAACTCGGAGTAGGCCGAGGTGACGACCTTGCCCTTCTCGTCGAAGATGAAGGCACGAGAGCCGGTCGTGCCCTGATCGATCCCCAGGATCATGTGGTGCTGCTCCTTCTCTCCGGATCCTCGGCGAAGCGCGTCTTCTCCTCGACGGTCTCCGCCCCCACCTCGACGTCCGTCGCGGGCGCCACGCCCCGCGCCAGCAGCACGTCGCGGATGAACACGTCATAGATGATCGCGCCTATCAGCGCGCCGACCAAGGGGGCGACGATCGGGATCCACATGTAGCTGGACAGGTGGACGTAGTCGCCGGGGACGGCGTTCTTGCCCCAGCCTGCGGCCCAGGCCAGCAGGCGCGGCCCGAGGTCACGGGCCGGGTTGATCGCGTAGCCCGAGTTCGCGCCGAACGAGATGCCGATCCCGACGACGAGCAGGCCGACGATGAACGGCGCGACGTTGGCCTTCGGCGGCTGGTTGCGCTCGTCGGTCAGCGCGAAGATCACGCCGATCAGCAGCGCGGTGCCGATGACCTCGTCGAGGACCGGCCCCCACCAGTTGTGGAAGTACGGCGCGGGGAACGTCCCGAAGATGCTGTAGGTCGTGATGCCCTGCGCGCCGCTGCGGCTGGCGATGTGGTTCGCCGCGTTGTAGGAGTCGATCGCGACGTGGTAGTTGAAGTACACGATCGCCGCGCCGACGAAGGCCCCCAGGAGCTGTGCCGCGCTGTAGGGCAGCACCTTCGACCATGGGAAGCCCCGTCGCACGGCGTTGGCCAGGGTGACGGCCGGGTTGAGATGCGCGCCGGTGACTCCACCGGCGACGTAGACGCCGAGGGCGACCGCCAACCCCCAGCCCCAAGCGATGAGCAGCCAGTCGCCGCTGGCCTGGAAGATCTCCGTGCCGCGACCGGACTGGTTGAGCGCGGCCACTGCCATTGCCACAGAGCCCGTGCCGAACAGGATGAGGACGCAGGTGCCGAGAAATTCGGCGGCCAGCTCTCCGGGGAGGGTTGCCCGCCATCGGGCCGTTGGGCCCGTAGGTGGATGACTGGACACCGTGGTTGGGTGCCACGGACGGTCCGCCGGCAAACGCCGGCCGCGCTCATGCGGCGCGCAGACGTCGTTCGGGACGCTCGTCGGCGTCGGGCTCGACGCCCGTGATCGCGCGCAGGGCGGCGACGCAGCGCGCGTCGAAGCCGGTGCCGGACTCCGCGACGAGCAGGCTCATCGCGCGGCCGGGCGTCCAGGCGCCGCGGTAGACGCGCGGCGAGACGAGCGCGTCCCAGACGTCGGCGACGGCGAGGATCCGCGACTCGAGGTCGATCTGGTCGCCCCGCAGGCCGTCGGGGTAGCCGCTGCCGTCGAGGCGCTCGTGGTGGCCGCGGACCGGGCGGCGGATCCGCTCGGGGTGGCCGAGCTCGCGCGCGAGCTCGTCGCCGTGGACCGGATGGCGCTTGATGACGTCCATCTCGGCGTCGGTCAGGCGGCCGGGCTTGGTGAGGATCGCGTCGGGCGTGGAGAGCTTGCCGATGTCGTGCAGCAGCCCGGCCAGCGCGAGGTCGCGCAGGCGGCCGGGCGCCAGCCCGAGGTGCTCGCCGATCTGCACCGCGTACTCCGCGACGCGGCGCGTGTGCTCCTCGGTCGAGACGTCCTTGGCCTCCAGCCGCGCCATCAGCACGCGGACGCGGGCGCCCAGGAACGCCTCCTCGGCGGCGACCAGCTCGGCCGCGGCGAGATCGCCGACGAGCGGGTGCGACGGGCGCCCGCGGTGGACGTCGAGCGCGACCGGGACGCCGACGAGCGTGATGCCCAGGAACTCGAGCGCGTGGCCGGTCCACCAGATCCACGTGCCCTGCTGGAGCATCAGGACGGGAACCAGCGCGAAGCCGAGCCAGACCGTGCCGACGACGACGACCAGGTCGGCCGTGCGGCGCGTCAGGGCGTAGGTGCGGACGGTGCGCGTGGCGACGATCGCGAACAGCAGCTCGCCGATCGCCAGCAGCGCGATCGCCTCGGGCGAGTCGTAGCCCGGGACGGCCGGGATCCGGTCGGGCATCGCGAACGCGATGCCGCCGACCGCCGCGATGCCGACGAGGATCGTCACGAGCGCGACCGTGACCCGGCGCAGGTGCTCGGGGCCGCGCAGGGACGGCAGCGCGGCGACCGTGAGGATCGCGCCGCCGACCGGCAGCGCGAGGCCGCCCGCGACCTGGACGATCCCGTTGGGGCCGATGACCACGCCGGGCGTCGCGAGGCCGTGGACGAGCAGGATCAGCGTCATCGCGGCGAACGCGCCGCCGGCGATGACCGCGCGCGTCTCGCGCCGCCGGAAGCCGGCGACCATCAGCGTGACCGAGCACAGGCCGGCGACCAGCGAGCCGACGGCCATGATCCCGAGGTGCTCGCGGGCGGTGATGGGCGCCTTGTCCTCGCTGACGAAGAAGTGCATGACCGCCGCCGGGACGGCGGCGCTCGCGGCGATGAGCGTGAGGTTCGACCCCAGGCGGCTGCGCAGCAGTCGGTCCACCACCGGGTGTGTCGACCGTGGTCGGACGGCCTTGAGGTCCGACGGCGCGTGGTCAGCGCGTGGCGGTGAAGCGCAGCGTTCCGGAGGCGCAGCGCTGACCGGTCGCGATCGACCCGACGACGCGCACGGTGCCGGTGATGCGGTGGGTCCGACGGCGCAGCACGCCGCGGACCGTCACGCGCTGGGCCTCCTCCCCCGCGCGGAACGTGAAGCGGCCGTCGGCGCCGACGCGCGCCCGGCCGGCCTCGCGGACGACCAGCGGGCCGATGTCGCCGAACGTCCGGCACCGGTAGCGCGCCAGGCCCGCGCGCACGGCGACGACCGACCGGCCGGCGACGTCCAGGACGATCCGCCGGTGCTCGGTCGTGTGCCCGGTGTAGGGGACGGCGTCGGCCAGCACGGCCATGCAGGGTGGCAGACGCTCTCGACCGGCGGTCGGACGGCCGGGCGCCCGGCCGCCGGGCGCCGCCGCGGCGCGAGGCGACGGTCAGCCCGCCAGCGCCTGCTCCTCGACCATCCGGCGCTGGACGTCGCTGAGCGGCGGCAGCGGCTCGCCGCGCTGGAGCCTGGCGGCGGCCGCCGCGAGCGTCAGCCCCGTGCCCGTGAGCACGGAGCCGACCAGCGGCGGGACGTCGGCGCCGCAGACGCCCGAGACGCAGTCGGGGTCCCGCGGGTCGCTACTCGACGGGCTGCCCATTGGCGGTCAGCGTCACGGGGATGTTGCCCCGGGTCGCGTTGGAGTAGGGGCAGACCTGGTGGGCGGCCTTGACCAGCTCGACCGCGGCGGCGTCGTCCACCGACGGCAGCGAGACGTCGAGCTGCACCGAGAGGTCGAAGCCCTTGCTCTCGTTGGGGTGCAGCGACACCTTGCTGTCGATCGACACGTCGCCGGTCTCCGCCTTCGTGCGCCGCGCGACCGCGCCCAGCGCGCCCTCGAAGCACGCCGCGTAGCCGACCGCGAACAGCTGCTCGGGGTTCGTGCCGCCGCCCTGGCCGCCCATCTCGGTCGGCAGGCGCAGGTCGACCTCCAGCGCGCCGTCGGTCGTCTTGCCGTGGCCCTCGGCGCGACCGCCGGTGATCGTCGCCTCGGCCGTGTAGAGCGTCTTCGCCATGACCCGACCATAGCTCGCGGCGCCGCGCCTCCCCGCGCGCGTGGCTCAGGCCGCGGGCGCGGGCGAGACCACGATGTCGCGCTCGGCGTCGAAGCGCGCCAGCGCCGGGAAGGCCACCACGATCAGCGCCACGCCGGCGATGCACGCCAGGCCGCCGGAGATCACCGACGCGCGCACGCTCGTGAGCGCCGCGACCGAGCCGGACTCGACATCGCCCAGCCGCGGCCCGCTGGTCACGACCATCGTGAACACCGACGACATCCGGCCGCGCAGGTGGTCGGGCGTCACCGACTGGTTGATCGCCGAGCGGCAGACCGCGCTGACGCTGTCCGCCGCGCCCGCCAGCGCGAGCATCGCCGCCGCGATCCACAGCGACGACGCGATGCCCGCCAGCGCGATCGCGACGCCCCAGGCGACGACCGCCCAGATGACGATCAGCCCCAGGCGCCGCGCGTGGCTGAGCCAGCCGGTCGTCAGCGCCGCGACCGTCGCGCCGGCGGCGACCGAGGCATACAACAATCCGGTGCCGCTGGCCCCCGTGTGGTAGACGCTGACCGACAGGACCGCGAAGAGCGCGCGCGGCATCCCGAACGTCATCGCCACCAGGTCGATCGCGAAGGACCCCATCAACGCGTGGTTGCCGCGGACGAAGCGCAGGCCGTCGCGGATCGACGCCCACACCTTCTCGGGCGCGGCGGCCGCCGCCTCGGCGCTGATCCGCGGCGGCTGGGGCGACATCATCCAGACCGCGCCGAGGATCGCCGCGCAGCTGGCCGCGTCGATCGTGTACGCCGCGCCGAGGCCCAGCACGCCGATCAGCACGCCGCCCAGGCCCGGGCCGACGACCATCGTCAGCGTGTTGAGCCCGTAGTTGAGGGCCAGCGCGCTGCGCAGCCGCTCCGGCGCGACGAGGTTGGGGACGATCGAGCCCGCGGTCACGTTCTGCACCGCGCCGAAGCCCGCCATCGCGGCGCCCAGGACGTAGAGCAGGACGAGCGGCGGCGAGCCGACGTAGGCCAGCGCCGCCAGCGCGGTCGCGCCGAGGATCAGCGCGGCCTGGATGCCCAGCAGCATCCGGCGCCGGTCGTGGCGGTCGGCGAACGCGCCGCCCAGCAGCGCCATCGTCATCAGCGGCACCAGCTCGACCGCGCCCAGCAGGCCGGTCAGGAACGCCGACCTGGTCTCGACGTAGAGCTGGTAGGGCAGCGCGACGAGCGTCGCCTGCGTGCCCAATCCCGTGACGAGCTCGCCGGCCAACAGCAGGCGCAGGTCACGGGACTCGCGCAGCGAGGAGGTGTCGACGGCGATGCGGGACGGCACGGGCGGCCCGCCACGATACGCAGAGTCGTAGCCTTCAAGCCGTGAAGCCCGAGATCCACGTCCTCGGCCTGTCGATCAAGACCTTCGGCCTGTTCTTCGCCCTCAACTTCGCGGCCTGGGGGCTGCTGGCCGCACGGCGGCTGAAGGAGCTCGGCAAGCCCGTCGACTGGGCCTACGAGCTGGTGACGGTCGCGCTGATCGGCGGCCTGGTCGGCGCGCGCGGCTACTACCTGCTGCAGAACCACGACTCGCTGAGCGTCGGCGACCTCTTCGGCGGCTCCGGGCTGATCTGGTACGGCGGCCTGGCCGGCGGCGTGATCGCCGTCCTCTACTGGGCCCACCGCAAGGACTTCCTGTCGCTCGCGCTGGTCGACATCGCGGGCCCGTGCCTGGCGCTCGGGTACGCGATCGGGCGGATCGGCTGCCAGGTCTCCGGCGACGGCGACTACGGCAAGCCGTGGGACGGGCCGTGGGCGATGGGCTACCCGCACGGCACGGTGCCGACGGCGCCGGGCGTGACCGTCCACCCCACGCCGATCTACGAGACGCTGATCATGGGCCTGCTGGCCTTCGCGCTGTGGCAGCTGCGCGACCGCGTCCGGCCCGGGCTGCTGTTCGCCGGCTACCTGGTCGGCGGCGGGCTGGAGCGCTTCCTGATCGAGTTCCTGCGCCGCAACGAGCACGTCGCGCTCGGGCTGACCGCCGCGCAGCTGGAGTCGATCGGGCTGATGGTCGTCGGGCTGATCTGGGTCGCCTACGTCAAGCGCCGCCACGGCTCGCTGATGCTGCCGCGCGACGAGGCCGACGCCGCGGTCGCCCAGCGGCGCGCGCGGTGGGCGGCCGGCAGCGCCCAGGCGCAGCCGGCGTAGGCGTAGCGCGAGCACGCGCGCGGCGCGGGCATCGGGCGCGAGCCCGGACCCGCGAGCCGCCGGAATGTGACCGCGCCGGGGGAGTCTGGGGAGGTTTTCGCGTCGAGGGTGCGCAGAGTCGTTGAGCGCTTCGCAATTCCTGATGGCTCGATTATCGTTCGGCGCGATCGCCGTGCCTTGGACGTCCGCTTGCCCTTCACGCCCTGCCTCGACGTGACCCTGCGCGTGCCCGCCGTGCCCGCGGCGCCGCAGGCGGCCTTGCGACTAGAGGCCGACTTCGTCGAGCTGTCGCGCGATCCGCATCGCTGGGCGTTCCGCTCGCTGCACGCCGAGGTCGAGGACGGCGACCTCGTCGTGCACGCGACGCTGCTGGAGCCCCTCGAGGATCTGTATGGCGTCGACCCCGACGGCGACCAGCCCGAGCAGGCGGCGACCGATGTCGTGTTGGCCCTCCTGAACGCCAACTGCCCCGCGTGGCGGGCGCTCGACGTGCGTGACCAGCGCGTCAGCGCCCACACGCGAAGGGTCCGCCGCCGGTTCTTCACCGCGCCGGCCTGAGCGCCCCAATAGGCTCGGGCGCATGGACGACGAGCTGCTCGACGTCTTCGACGAGCGCGGGTGGCACGTCGGCGTCAAGCCGCGGGCCGACGTGCACCGCGACGGGGACTGGCACCAGGCCTTCCACCTCTGGGTGGTCAACGCGGACGGCGTGCTGCTGCAGCGGCGCGCGCGCGACAAGGCGTCCTGGCCCGGATACCTCGACGCGTCGGCGGCCGGGCACCTGATCGCGGGCGAGGCGGTCCGCGACGGGCTGCGCGAGGCCGAGGAGGAGCTGGGCGCGGCCTACGCGTTCGACGATCTGGAGTCGCTGGGCATGCACCGGGTGGACGACGCGGAGCGCTCCGGCGTCGTCAACCGTGAGCTGCAACACGTCTTCGCGGTGCGCGACGCCCGCCCGCTGGAGACCTGGCGCGACTTCGACCGCGTCGAGTTGGACGGCCTGGTGTTGGTGGGGCATGACGGGTTCCTGGAGCTGGCGCGCGCGCTGGAGGCGGGCACCGATCGCGGCGAGGACCTCGCCGTGCCCGCCCGCGCGTGGGACGGCGTCGCGGTCGTCGACGCGCGGGTCACACCGGGCGAGCTGGTCCCCGCGCCGTACCTGTCGACGATCGCCCCCGCGCTGCGACGCCTCGGTCGTCGTCGCTGACCGCGCACCGGGCCGAAACGGCCCGGCGACACGGACTTAGCGGTGAGTACCAGGAATCTGTGTGCGATTTCTCGCGATTCCCCCCGGTTAAGGGATTGACGCGGGTGGTACGCCTTTGCACAATTCAGGCACGCGAACCTGCGCAGAAACTGCGATCACCGTCGCCGCGCTCGGATAAGGTTCGCTCGTACCGCCAATTACCTGAACGAATCTGGACGGACAGTGAAGCCCATCACAGCGATTGATGACCCCCGCTACGTCAAGGCGATGAGCCATCCGGTGCGGGTCCGGATCATGGCCATGCTGCAGGAGCGGAAGGCGTCGCCGAACGAGCTCTCTCAGTGGCTCGGCACGACCCTCGGCGCGACCGCGTACCACGTGCGCACGCTCCACAAGCTCGGCCTCATCGAGCTCGTCGACGAGACCCGCGTGCGCGGGGCCGTGGAGCACCACTACAAGGCCAAGGCTCGCCCGAAGGTCACGCAGGAGAACTGGTCCAAGGCGTCGCCCGTTGCAAAGCAGGCCGCGGTCGGCTCGCAGCTGAAGATGCTCGAGGACTACACCAACGCCTCCGCGGCGGCCGGCGGCTTCGACCGCAACGACGCGGTGCTCGAGCGCAAGACCGCGCGCCTGGACGAGAAGGGCTGGAACGCCCTGACCGCCGAGGCCGCCAAGTTCCTCGAGCGCATCGACAAGATCGAGGCCGACGCCGCCAAGCGCATCGCCAAGGCCGGCGACGACGGCGCGCTCGACGCCGGCGTCGTCCTGCTCGGCTTCGAGTCGGTGCCGCTCTCGACGCAGATCCCGGAGTCCACGAAGAAGCGCACGCCGATGAAGAGGACGCGCCGCGCGTCATAACGCCGAGCGGCAACGCGCCACCCTTGGGGCGGCCTCGCGCCGCCCCTTCGGAAGTTCTTCAGCGCGCCCCCGGAGACGCCAACGGCCACAGAGCCGGCGTCACCGGGGGCGTCGCTACATCGGTGAGGATCTACTCACCAATGTCCTGCCCCGGACGGGGCGGTGCCTAGGCCAGCGTGAAGCGGCCCACGAGCTCCTCGAGCTCGGTGGCGGAACGGGCCAGCTGCTCGGCCGAGGTGGCGATCTCGGTGGCCGACGCGGAGGTCTCCTCGGTCGACGCGGAGACCTGCTCCGCGGAGGCCGACGACTGCTCGGCGACCGCGGCGACCTCGTTCATGTCGCCCTGGACGCGCGTGGCGGCGGCGTCGATGGCCGTGATCGCCTCGTCGATCTGCTGGACGCGCTCGGTCATCTCCTCGATCGAGCCGCCGATCGCGACGAACGACTCGCGCGCCTGCTCGACCGTCTGGGCGCCGTCGTCGGTCCGGGCCTGGCCCGCCTCGACGACCTCGACCGCGCGGCCGGTCTCGGACTGGATCTCGCCGATCAGGCCCGCGATCGACGCGGCGGCCGACTGCGACTCCTCGGCGAGCTTGCGGACCTCCTCGGCGACGACCGCGAACCCGCGGCCCTGCTCGCCGGCGCGGGCGGCCTCGATCGCGGCGTTGAGCGCGAGCAGGTTGGTCTGCTCGGCGATCTGCGTGATCGTGTCGATGATCCCGCCGATCTCGCCGGACTTCTCGCCCAGCGCGCGGATCGCGCCGGTGGCCTCCGAGGACGCCTCGCGCACGGCGGACATCGCGTCGGTCGCCTGGCGCACGGCGTCGGCGCCGGCGGTCGCCAGCTCGCGCGCCCGGTCGGCGGCCTGAGCGGTCTCGTCGGCGCGGCGCGTGCCCTCGGCGGTCGCCGCGGTCATCTCCTCGGTGATCGCCTTGGTCGAGCCGACCGCGCGCACCTGGCGCTCGGTGCCCGACGCGACCTCGCCGACCGCGTGGGCGATCTCGGAGACGGCGCGGCCGGTCTCCTCGGAGGTGGCGGCCATCTGCTGGGACGCCGACGAGACCGTCGACGCGGTCCCCGCGACCTGGCCGATCAGCCCGGCCAGCGCCTCGCGGGAGGCGTTGTAGGAGGTGATCGACGCGCCGGTGGTCTCGCGGACCGCGTCCACCGCGCGGGCCAGCTGGCCCAGCTCGTCGGAGGAGGTGTCGGCCAGCGGCTCGGTCGTGGGCGCGATGGTGGCCGTGAGGTCGCCGGCGGCGAAGCGGTCCAGCGCCTCGCGCAGGTCGGTGGTGTCGCCGTCGCGCAGCTGGCCGAGGCGCTTGACGACCGCGCCGATGCGGGCGGCCATGCGGCCGGAGATGACCCAGGCCATCGCGAAGGCGAGCAGGAGCGCGAGCGCCAGGCCGATGACGATGTTGCGCTTGGCGGCGTTGGCGTTCTGCTCGGACTTGGCCGCGAACGCGGCGGCGGCCTTGACCTGGGCGGTCTGCCACGCGGTCATCGCGGCCTTGACCTCGTCCCAGACCGGGTTGTCGATCGCGGCGGCCGCGGCGTCGAGGTGCCCGGCGTTCTGCAGCTTGACGAACGGCGCCGCGGTGCGCTTGTACTCGTCGACGACGCGCAGGAGCTTCTGGGCCTGCGCGTAGGTCGGGTCGCCCTTGCCGATCTTCCGGTAGAGCGCGGCGATCGTGTCGTCGTCGCCCCGCAGGTCGTCGAGGACGTCCGCGCGGTCCTTGGGCCCCACCAGCAGGTAGTGCATCTGGTCCTTGCGGATCTTGTTGGTGACCGTGGTGACCTCGCCCATGCGCTCGGTCGACGGGACGGTCTTCTGGCCGAGGATCTTGACGTCGTCGCTCACCTTGCTCAGGCGGGTGAGGGCGAGGCCGCCGATGGCGGCGGTCAGGAGGAACATCGCGGCGAAGGCAGCAAGCAGCTTGCCGCGGACGGAGAAGCTCATGACCGCTGGGGTCGGCCGGCCTTCGCCCCCGTTGATCCCTCGGTCGGGGGACGGACCTTCAAGTGGGGCTTGAGCGTTCCGGATCTTACGCCGACCTGGCGCCGAGACGCTCTCAGTCGCGCGGCACGAGACGCACCTTGGGCGGCATCTCGAACGGCTTGGGCGGCGGCGCGTCGGCCGGGCGAAGGCGCGTGCGGCCGGCACGACGCTCCAGCGAATGGCCCGCCAGCTCCACTTCGTAGAGGGCCTGCGCGGGCATCTGCAGGCCCTCCCGGCGCATGTCGGCGACGGTGAGCCCGTCGTCTCCCGCCTCCTCCAGGAGCCTCAGCGCGAGACGGCCGTCGGGGGTGGTCAGCGGGCGAGCGGTGGTCATGCGGACAGGCAGGCTAACGCCCGTCCCGGCGCACCCGCTCTCGAGGCGCCGCGGGCGCCGGACGCTCGGCGAGCTCTCGTCCGCCGTTGAGGTGGCTTTCAGGTTCGCGCGCTGAAGTGCCTGCCATGACCCCGATGACGACCCTGCCCGAGGCCGCCGTCGACGGCCGCACCGCGGTAATCGACGCACTTCCCCGGGTCTCCTACCGCGACCGACGCCACGGCGTCGCGGCCGAGCGTCCCGCCCCCGGCCGGTACCTCGAGGTCGACGACGGCGCCGAGCGCCTGCTGCTCCCGCTGCGGCACGGCACGACGCACGTCGGTCGCTCGTTCACCGCCGACGTCGTGCTGGACGACATGTCGGTCTCGCGCCGCCACGCGATCGTCCACCAGCGCGCCTCCGGCGTCCGGATCCTCGACGACCGCAGCGCCAACGGCACGTTCGTCAACGGCCGGCGCGTCAACGAGGCCGACCTGCGCGACGGCGACGTCGTCGTGCTGGGCCGCGTCGTGGTGACCTACCGGGACGTGGCGGTCTAGCGACCGCCGCGCTCAAGGCGCGCGCGGACGGGACCGACCACCGGGGCATGTCCCCGGTCCAGACGACGGCGCACGCGCGCGCGATCGAGCGGTTCGAGGCGGGCGCGCCCGCGGAGGCCGCGGCGCTGCTGCGCGACGCGATCGACGCGGGGCCGCTGAACGACCTGGCGGTGATGCTGCGCGCGGCGGGCGACCACGACGGCGCCCGCACGGTGCTGGAGGCGGCGCGGGTCGTCGCTCCCGAGGATCCCGACGCCGCCGCGAACCTGGCCGCGCTGGCCGCCGAGCACGTCGACGCGGCGCCGGACGCGCGGCGCGCCGCGCTCCTGCGGGTCGTCGGCGAGGCGGCGCGCACGCACCTGGCCGACAACGTCGACCACCTCTTCGACCCGTGGGGAGCCGCGCTGCCGGATCCGGCCGGCGAGGGCGAGCGGATCGCCCGCCAGCTCGCGGTGCTGGACCGCTGCGACGTGCTGTGGGACCGGATCGGCGACGAGGCCTCGCGCGCGCTGCTGCTGCGCTTCCTGGCCTACCGTGCGCTGGGCCCGGCGCACGTGCGCCTGCAGCTCGATCCCGTCGAGTACCGGCGGGCGGTGATCGGGATGACCGCGAAGATCGTCCGCGGCGTCGGCCTGGCGGGCATGCCGGGGATGCCGTTCGAGTGGGCCCACCACCTGTATGACTTCACGCCGACCGGCACGCCGCTGGTGCTGTCGGGGCCGCCGCTGCCGCTGGCCTCGACGATCGTCTTCTCCCAGTACGCCTACCGCGACGAGGCGGCGGCGCCGATGGCCCGGCCGCGCGCGGGCGACGTCGCGCTGGACGTCGGCGGCTGCTGGGGCGAGACCGCGCTGTGGATGGCGACGCTCGTCGGGCCGTCCGGGCGCGTGCACTGCTTCGAGCCGGGCCGCTCCAACCTCGGGCTGCTGGCCGACAACCTGGAGCGCAACCCGGGGCTGATCTCCCGCGTCAGCGTCCACACCGATCCGCTCGGCTCACGGGCCGGCGAGGAGGTCTGGTTCGACGACGCGATCGCGGCGTCGACCAAGGCCCACGCGTCGGCCGAGGGCGCGCGCGGCACGGCGACCCCGGCGACGACCGACACCATCGACGCGATGGTCGCCCGCGGCGCGCTGGACCGCGTCGACTTCATCAAGATGGACGTCGAGGGCGCCGAGCTGGAGATCCTCAAGGGCGCGGCCCACACGCTGCGCACCCAGCAGCCGCGCCTCGCGCTGGCGACCTACCACCGCCCCGACGACGTCGCCGTCTTCCCCGCCTTCCTCGCCTCGCTGGGCCTCGAGTACCGCTGGTACCTGCAGTGCTCGACGATGACCGACGTGGACACGATCGTCTTCGGCGTCCCCGCGGCGGCGTAGCGCCGCGCTCCCCCGCCCCATCGACGCATGACACCCCGCCGTGGGCGCGAGTCCGCGCGCGCCCAGTTCTTGACAGCCGAACAGTTACGATATATCGTGATACTCGTTCGATAGGTCATAGACAGACGAAAGGAGTCACCACATGACCGGTGCCTCATACGCAGCGCCGCATGGGCGCTGCCACCACAAGGGCCGGGGGATGGGCCGCATGGCGTTCCCCGAGCTGATGGCGATGATGGGTCCGGGTCGCGGGCCCGAGGGCCGTGGCGGCCCGTGGGGCCGGGACTTCGGCTTCGGGCCGTTCGGCCCCGGCGGGCCGGGTGGTCCGCGCGGTCGCGGTCGGCGCGCCCGTCGCGGCGACATCCGCGCCGCGATCCTGCTCCTCCTGGCCGAGGAGCCGCGCAACGGCTACGGCCTGATGCAGGAGATCGAGGAGCGCAGCGGCGGCGTCTGGCGTCCGAGCCCCGGCTCGGTCTACCCCGCGCTGTCGCAGCTGGAGGACGAGGGCCTCGTCCGTGCCACCGAGCACGAGGGCCGCAAGTCGTTCGCGCTGACCGACGAGGGCACCGCCCACGTCGAGGAGCACCGCGAGCGCTTCGGCACCCCGTGGGAGACGGTCGGCGAGGGCGCCCACGACGAGCTCCACGACCTGCGCCGCTCGGCGCAGGCGCTGGCGATCGCCGCGATGCAGGTCGCGCAGACCGGCACCAAGGACCAGCTCGGGGAGGCCAAGGCCATCCTCGAGGAGTCCCGCCGCCGGCTCTACCGCCTCCTCGCGGGCGACGCGCCCGCCGAGGGCGACGAGTAACCCGCTCGCCCCGCCTCACCCCTCTCCCCTCCGCGGCATCGCGACGGCCCGCCTCCCCGGCGGGCCGTCGCGCGTCGGGACTACACCACCAACTTGCCGGGGTTCAGGACCCCGGCCGGGTCCAGCCGCCGCTTGACCGCGCGCAGGACCTCGACGCCCAGCTCGCCGTCCTCGGCCACCAGCCAGGGCGCGTGGTCGGCGCCGACGGCGTGGTGATGGGTGAGCGTCGCGCCGGCCGCGGCCAGCGCGTCCATGACGGCGGCCTTCGCCCGCGTCCACTGGCCGACGGGGTCGTCGGCGTCGCGGCGGGCCAGGACCGTGAAGTACAGCGACGCGCCCGCCGCGTAGAGGTGCGAGACGTGGCAGGCGACCAGCGGCGAGTCGCCGTCGAGCGCCTCGCGCAGGACGTCGCCGACCCGCGCGTGCAACGCCATCAACTCGCGCCACGAGGTCGCGGTCTCCAGCGTCTCGAGCACGAGCCCGGCGCCGAGCAGCTCGTCGCGCAGGCGCGGGGCGCGGAAGCGCCCGTGGCGCCAGGACTCCGCGGCGGTCTCGCCGAGCGGGACGGCGCCCGCCGCGTCGAGGATCGCCGACGCCGCGGCCGCGCGGTGGTCGACGTCGCTCGCGAAGCCCTCCCAGCCCAGCAGCACCAGGCAGCCGCCGGCGTGATCCTCGCCGCCGCCGCCCGTCGCCACGCCCATCGCGGTCTCGACCTCGTCGCTCAGCCGCGCCAGGTCCGGCCGCGGGCCGCGCTGCGCCAGCGTCCTCAGCACCTCGACGCCGGTCGCCAGGTCGGCCACGCGCCAGCCCTCGTGGCGGCGCGCCTCGGGCACCGGGCGCACGCGCACGGTCACCGACGTCACGACGCCGAACGCGCCCTCGGAGCCGAGGACCAGCTGCTTGAGGTCGGGCCCGGCGGCGCTGCCCGGCGCGCGGCCGAGGTCGAGGTCGCCGGCCGGCGTCGCGACCCGCACCCGCTCGACGAGCGCGTCGAAGCGCCCCCAGCCGGTCGACAGCTGCCCGGCCGAGCGGGTCGCCGCGTAGCCGCCGATCGTCGCCCGCTCGAAGGACTGCGGCACGTGCCCGAGCGTGAACCCGTGCGCGCCCAGCAGCTCCTCGGCGCGCGGGCCGGTCAGGCCGGCTTCGAGCGTCGCGGTCCAGGAGACCTCGTCGACCTCGACGAGCCGATCCAGCCGCCGCAGGTCGAGCGCGATCACCGCCGAGTACCCGCCGCGCTGGGGCGCCACGCCGCCGACCACGCTCGTCCCGCCGCCGAACGGCACGACCGCGACGCCGTGCTCCGAGCAGGCGGCCAGGACCGCGGCGACCTCGTCGTGCGTGCCCGGCAGCACGACCGCGTCGGGCGCCCGCGGCGGCTCGGCGGAGCGCCGCACGAGGTCCAGGTAGGACATGCCGTTGGCGTGCGCGGCCCGCGCGGCCTCGTCGCGGACGACGTGCGCCGCGCCCACCGCGGCGGTCAGCGCGCCCGCGGCGGCGTCGCCCAGCGCCGACGGCCCGACGTCGAGCGTCACGGCGGCCGGGGACGGCGCGGGCGGGGACGTCGCCTCGACGCCGAACGCCTGCGTCAGCAGCGCGCGCAGCTCGTCGCCGACCAGCGGTCGGTCGTCGGATGGGGCCCACGCGGACGCGGGATCGAAGGTCTGCTCGCTCGTCACGACGACCGATGTTACATTGACGGACGAAATGTCACACGGCCTGCTCAACGAGTCGCAGCGCACGGCGGACCTCATTGCGCTGCGCGAGCCGCGCGCACCGCTCGACGTCCTGGTCATCGGCGGCGGCGTCACGGGCGCCGGCGTCGCGCTGGACGCGGCCTCGCGCGGCCTCAGCGTCGCGCTCGTCGAGCGTCGCGACCTCGCCCACGGCACCAGCCGCTGGTCGTCCAAGCTCGTCCACGGCGGCCTGCGCTACCTGGCCCAGGGCGCGTTCGGCATCGCGCTGGAGAGCGCGCGCGAGCGCCACGTCCTGCTCACGCGCACCGCGCCGCACCTCGTGCGCCCGATCCGCCAGGCGATCCCGCTCACGCCGCAGGTCGACGCGCGGGCCGAGCGCGTCACGCGCATCGGCCTGTCGCTGGGCGACGGCCTGCGCCGGATCGCCGGGACGTCCGCGGGCGAGCTGCCGCGCGCCCGTCGCGCCGACGCCGCCGAGATCCTGCGCTTCGCGCCCGGCGTCTCCCCGCGGGGCCTGCGCGGCGGCCTGATCTCCCACGACGCCCAGCTCGAGGACGACGCCCGCCTGGTCGTCGGCCTCGCGCGCACCGCCCACCTGCACGGCGCGAAGGTCGTCACCCGCTGCTCGGCGCTGCAGGCCACCGGCTCCGGCGCGCGCCTGCGCGACGAGCTGACCGGCGCGACCTTCGACGTCGACGCCCGGCACGTGATCAACGCCACCGGCGTCTGGGCCGGCGAGCTGGCCGACGGCCTGCGCCTGCGCCCCAGCCGCGGCACGCACCTCGTCGTCGCGCTGGAGCGCCTCGGCGGCCTGGCCGGCCAGGTCAGCGTCCCGGTGCCGGGCGAGCGCAACCGCTGGGTCTTCGCGATCGCGCAGCGCTCCGGCGTGGCCCACGTGGGCCTCACGGACGAGGCCGCACCCGGCCCGATCCCGGACGTCCCCGAGCCGCCGGCCGCCGACGTCGAGTTCCTCATCGACACGCTCAACGCGACGCTCGCCACGCCGCTGACCCACGACGACGTCCTCGGCGCCTACGCGGGCCTGCGCCCGCTGGTCGAGGGCGACGAGTCCACGACCGCCGACCTCTCGCGCCGGCACGCCGTCGTCGCGGCGCCCGACGGGCTGATCAGCGTCGTCGGCGGCAAGCTGACGACCTACCGCAGGATGGCCCAGGACGCCGTCGACCGCGTGACCGACCGTCCGTGCCGCACGCGCGACCTCCCGCTGGTCGGCGCCGCGCCGCGCGACGCGCTGGCCGCCGTGGCGGCGCCGGCGCGCCTGGTCGACCGCCACGGCACCGAGGCGCCTTCCGTCCTCGCCCTCGCCGGCGGCGACCCCGCGCTGCTGGAGCCGGTCCTGCCCGGCGGCGACGTCCTCAAGGTCGAGGTCCTGCACGCCGCCCGCGCCGAGGGCGCGCTGGACGCCGACGACATCCTCGATCGCCGCACCCGGATCGGCCTCGTCGCTGCCGATCGTCAGCGGGCGCGTCCAGTCGTCCAGGCGCTGCTCGACGAAGGTCGTCAAGCTTCCGCGGCGTGAGCGACGCCACGACCGACGCCATCCTCGACGCCACCCGCGCCTCGATCCTCGACTTCGGCATCCGGCGCACGACGCTGACCGACGTCGCGCGCCGCGCCGGCGTGAGCCGGATGACGGTCTACCGCCGCTACCCGGACGTCGACGCGGTGCTGCGCGACCTGATGACCCGCGAGTTCCGCGCCGGGATGGAGGAGGTCGCCGCCCACCTGCCCGGCGCCGACGGCCGCGCCCGGGTCAAGAACCACATCTTGGCCTCGGTCGCCGCGTTTCGCGCCAGCCCGCTGATGGCGAAGGTCATCGAGGCCGAGCCCGAGCTGCTGCTGCCCTACATCCTGGGCCGCATGGGCGAGACGCAGCGCGCGGCGATCGGGCTGCTCGGCGTGGAGATCGCCGACGGCCAGATCGACGGCTCGATCCGCGCGGGCGACGTCCGCGTGCTCGCCCAGTCACTGCTGCTGATCGCGCAGTCGTTCGTCCTGTCGTCGGGGATCGCCGAGGACGTCCCCGAGGCGGCGCTGCGCGAGGAGCTGGGCCGGATCGTGGACCGCGTGCTGGCGCCCTGAGGCGCCCTAGCCCAGCGCCTTCACGAAGGTGATGAACAACACGAGCAGGACCAGCAGCGCGAGGATCGCGGCGATCCGCGCCGCCCAGTCGGCCCGTGAGGACTCCTGCGCGTGCTCGCGCGCCACGCGCTGGACGGGCACCGGCGCCGCGACGCCCGCGGGCCGGGCCAGCGCCCGGTCGCGCTCCGCCTCGGCGTCGGCCAGCCGCCGCCGGACCTCCTCCAGGCGCGCGTCGGCCTGCTCGCGCTCGCGCCGCGCGGCGTGCTCGGCCGCACCGTCCCGCTCGGCCCGCGCGGCGTCGCGCTCGGCCAGCGCCTCGGCGACCGCGCGCTCGCCGTCGCGGCGCGCCCGCTCGACCGCCGACTCGTTCTCGCGCCGCGCCTCGTCGCGCTCCTCCAGCGCCTGGCGGCGCCGGTCCGCCGCGCCCTGGGCGGCCTGCTCGCGCTCGCGCAGCTCCTGACGCAGCGCGTCGCGCTCGCGGAGCGCCCGATCGCGCGCCTCGGCCGCCGCGTCGCGCTCGGCCCGCGCGGCGTCCCGCTCGGCCAGCGCCTCGTCGCGCTGGCGCAGCTCGCCGCGGACCGCGTCGCGCGAGGGCCGGGCGGCGATCTCGCGGCGCGCCTCCTCCAGCTCGGCGGCGAGGCCGTCGCGCTCGGCGTGCGCCTCGTCCCGCGCGACCCGCGCCTCGTCGCGCTCCTGACGCGCGGCGGCCAGGCGCTCGTCGTGGTCGGTGATCCGGCGCGCGCGGCCCTCGCGGCGCGGCGCGGGCGCGCGCTTGGCCCGGGGCGCGGGCGCGGGCGCGGGCGCGGGCGCGGACGCGGCCGTCGGTGCCGCCGTCGGCGCCTCCTCGCCGCCCAGCGGCACGACGATCGACGGCGTCACCGCCAGCTCCAGGGACGCGACGTCGGGCGCGTCGCCGTGCCACGGGAACGCCGCCTTCCACGGGCGGCCGTCCTCCGCGGGCCACGGCTTGTGGTCCAGCGTGGCCAGCAGCGTGCGGTCGCGGTCGGACGCGTCGCGGATGACGAGCGCCGGGCGCACGAAGCGCACGCCGCGGACCCCCGACCAGGTGCCCTCGACCTCCAGCCGGTCGTCGCCGACCGCCTCGACGCGGGTCAGCGCGAACTCCGGGCTCATGGCGCCCGGTATGCCCGCTTCGCGCGGGACGCTACCCCCGGGCCATGTGGAAGCCGCGCGCCATCACGCCGTCCAGCTGGTCCTCGGACAGCGGCCCGGGCTCCAGCGGCGTGTGCCGGGCGCGCAGGCCGTCGAGCAGCAGCGTGAGGTAGCGGCGCCAGATGTCGGGCGAGACGTCGTGCGCGTACTCCATGACCGCCGTGACCATCAGCTGCAGCGTCGGCAGGTCGGTGACGTCGACGTCGTCGCGCAGCTGGCCCGACGCGCGGGCGCGCTCGAAGAGCCTGTCGACGGACGGCTTGATCCGCTCGCGCGCGCGGGCGACGCGCTCCTGGCCGTGCGCGGTGCTGAACACCAGCTCCTTGAGCGCGCGGTCGTGGCAGTGCAGCTCCAGCGCGCGCTCCATGAACGTCGCCAGCGCCTCCCAGCCGTCCTCGATCGACGCGGCCTCCTCGGCGATCCGACGGACCTCGTCGATGCGCTCCTCGAAGAGCGCGTCGACCAGGGCCTCCTTGTCGGGGAAGCGCCGGTAGACGGTGCCGACGCCGACGCCCGCGTGCTCGGCGACCGCGTCGAGCGTCGCGCTCAGGCCGCGCTCGCCGAAGACCTCGGCGGCCGCCTCGAGGATGCGCCGCCGGTTGCGCTCGGCGTCCGCGCGCAAGGGCTTCTGCGGCTCGGGGGTGGTGGTCGTCGTGCTCGACGTCACACAGCGAGCGTACCAAAAGCGGAGATCAGGTCTCCAGTTCTGTGCTAGCCTGTCGATGAGAACGGAGGAAGCATCTCCGCTTCTGAACTGCCACTCCTCTCCCCACTCCCCTTCCATGACCCACGCAGACCCTCATCACGATCGCCGCTGGCTGATCCTCGCGATCCTCGGCATGGCCCAGCTCATGGTCGTCCTCGACGCCACGATCGTGAACATCGCGCTGCCCAGCGCCCAGCACGACCTCGGCTTCGGCGACTCCGACCGCCAGTGGATCGTCACCGCCTACGCCCTCGCCTTCGGATCCCTGCTGCTGCTCGGCGGCCGCATCGGCGACCTCTTCGGCCGCAAGTGGGTGTTCATCACCGGTCTCATCGGCTTCGCGGTCGCGTCCGCCGTCGGCGGCGCCGCCCAGTCGTTCGGCATGCTCGTGGCCGCCCGCGCCGCCCAGGGCGTGTTCGGCGCGCTGCTCGCGCCCGCCGCGCTGTCGCTGCTGGCCACGACGTTCACCGACCCGTCCGAGCGCAACAAGGCCTTCGGCGTCTTCGGCGCGATCGCCGGCTCCGGCGCCGCGGTCGGCCTGCTGCTCGGCGGCGTGCTCACCGAGGCCCTCGACTGGCGCTGGTGCCTGTACGTGAACCTCGTCTTCGCGGCCGTCGCGGCGTTCGGCGCGTTCACCTACATGGTCAACCAGGCGCACCCCGACAAGCCCAAGCTCGACATCCCCGGCACGCTGACCGCGTCGGCCGGCCTGTTCGCCCTGGTGTACGGCTTCTCGCACGCCGAGCAGTCCAGCTGGGGCGACGCGACCACGATCGGCTTCCTGGCCGCCGGCCTCGTCCTGCTGATCGCGTTCGTCGCGATCGAGCGCGTCGTCGCCCACCCGCTGATGCCGCTGCGCGTGGTCCTGGACCGCGACCGCGGTGGCTCGTACCTCGCGATGGGCCTGTCGGCGATCGCGATGTTCGGCGTGTTCCTGTTCCTGACGTTCTACCTCCAGCAGACGCTCGGCTTCACGCCGATCCAGTCCGGCCTGGCGTTCCTGCCGATGTCGGCGGTGATCATGGTGACCGCGACCGTCGGCCAGACCCAGCTGCTGCCGCGCGTCGGCCCGCGTCCGCTGATCGGCGTCGGCCTGACGCTCGGCGCGGTCGGCATGCTCTACCTGACCGGCATCGGCCTGCACAGCTCCTACTGGACGCACGTGCTGCCGGGCCTGATCATCATGGGCGCGGGCATGGGCAACGTGTTCGCCCCGGCGATCTCCGGCGCGACGCTCGGCGTCGACCCGGGCGACGCCGGTGTGGCCTCCGCGATGGTCAACGTCATGCAGCAGGTCGGCGGCTCGATCGGGACGGCGCTGCTGTCCACGCTGGCCGCCAGCGCGACGACCAGCGCGATCGCCGACGCGGGCCGCCCGACGGCCGACGTCGTCGCCCAGGCCGCGGTCCACGGCTACACGACCGCGTTCTACTGGTCGGCCGCGATCTTCGCGGTGGCCGCCGTGGTCTGCACCGCGCTGCTGCGCTCCGGCGCGCGCCAGGTCGACCCGGCCGCCGAGCCGGTGCTGGCCCACTAGGGCCGCCCAAGACGGATCGGGAGAGGATCCGAGGAAGGCGTGGTGGTCGCCGCTGTCCCGACGGCGGCGGCCACCCACGCCGGATCGCGCTCCTAGTGCTGCAAGATGGCCCGCGCGGCGTGCAGCGTCGCCGCGGCCGTCACCCGGCAGACGTAGTACGCGACGGGGACGAGCACCAGGCCGGCCGCCGCGCGCGCGACGTTGGCGCCCAGGCTGTGCGCGTTGAGGAACTCGAGCGTCGCGTTGGGCTGGTCGTCGTTGTCGGGCAGCGACCAGTACCAGGCCGGCGAGGTCAGCAGGCCCAGCGCCGTCGACCAGGCGGTGACCGCGATCGTGAAGCCCGCGATGCCGATCGGGAGCATCAGCAGCCCCCAGAGCGCGTCGCGCCAGGCGCCGAGGTCGGTCGCCGCGGCCTTCGTGCGGGCGATCGGGCCGCCGGTCCAGGGGCGGCGGGTGCGGCTCACCGGCATGCCGGCCTGCGAAGCCCGCCAACGCTCGGCGTCGCCCATCCCGCGCGCGGCGTAGAGCGTGGCGAGCAGGACGGGGATGCCCAGCAGCGTGATCGCCAGGCCGCCCGCGAGCGAGAGCCCGGTGACCAGCACGGTGAACGTGACCACGCCGGCGGGGAGCCCGACGAGGAGGTAGGTCGCGTCGCGCCCGGCGGTCACGGCGTAGGCGCCGAGCCGGCGGCCGCTCGGCTCGATCGGGGCGGTCGGGGAGGAGGAGAGGGTCGTGGTGGCCATGTCCACCATGTTCGCCCCGCGCCGCCCACCACACCATGCGGGGCACCCGCGTCCCCGCCCTCCGGAAATCCCGACTACCGCGCGCGGGTCGTGACGCCGCTAGCGCCCCACCGCCGAGCCGCTGCCGCCGCCGAACTCCTCGCGCAGCTCGCGCTTGAGGAGCTTGCCCGACGGGTTCTTGGGCAGCTCGTCGACGAAGTGCACCGACTTGGGCAGCTTGAACGGCGCCAGGCGCTCGCGGGCGTGCGCGAGCAGCTCGTCCTCGGTCGCCGGCGCGCGGGTGACGACGATCGCGGTGATCGCCTCGATCCAGCGCTCGTGCGGCGTGCCGATCACCGCGACCTCGGCGACCGCCGGGTGCGTGTACAGCGCCTCCTCGACCTCGCGGCTGGCGACCAGGACGCCGCCGGTGTTGATGACGTCCTTGACGCGATCGACGACGAAGAGGTAGCCCTCCTCGTCGATCCGGACGAGATCGCCGGAGTGGAACCAGCCGCCGGCGAAGGCCTCCTCGGTCTCCTCGGGCTTGTCCCAGTAGCCCGTGCACAGCTGCGGCGAGCGGTAGAGGACCTCGCCCTGTCCGGCGCCCTCGATCGCCTGCCCGTCGTCGTCGATCACCTTGACCTCCACGAACAGCACCGGGCGCCCGGCGGAGTCGGGCCGCGCGTCGTGCTCCTCGGGACGCAGGACGGTCGCCAGCGGCGCGATCTCCGACTGCCCGAAGGCGTTGTAGAACCCGACGCCGTCCAGCGCGCCGCGCAGCCGCTGCAGCACCGGCACGGGCATGATCGACGCGCCGTAGTAGGCCTTCCGCAGCGCGCTCAGGTCGCGCGTGGCGAAGTCCGGGTGCTCGCTGATCGCGATCCAGACGGTCGGCGGCGCGAACAGCGCGGAGATGCCGTCGCGCTCGACGCGGGCCAGGATGTCGGCCGGGTCGGGCTTCTCGACGACGTGGTTGGTCGCGCCGAGCATCAGGTAGGGCATCAGGAACGCGTGCATCTGCGCCGAGTGGTAGAGCGGCAGCGGGTGCAGTGGGACGTCGTCGGCGCGCATGTCGAGCGCCACGACGCACGAGACGTACTCGTGGACGAACGCGCGGTGGGTCATCATCGCGCCCTTCGGCGCGGCGGTCGTGCCCGACGTGTACAGCAGCTGAACCAGGTCGTCGTCCTTGACGACGACGTCGTCGAGGTCCGGCACCTCGCCGGTCAGCGCCCATCGCAGGACGTCGTCCTGGCCGTCGGCGCCGTCGCGCAGCGTGCCGATGCGCCGCACGTCGCCGAGGTCGTCGGCGATCGCCTCGACGGCCGCCATCAGCGCCGGGTCGGCGAACAGCCCGGTCGCGCCCGACTGCGTGACGATGTAGGCCAGCTCGCCCCCGACCAGGTTGTACTTGACGGGCACGTGCACGAGCCCGGCGCGGGCGCAGCCGAGGTACAGCAGCAGGTAGGCGTCGGAGTTCGTGCCCAGCGCGGCGACGCGGTCGCCGTGGGCGAAGCCGGCCTCCAGCAGGCGGCCCGCGACGCGGGCGGTGGCGGCGTCCAGCTCCTCGTAGGTCCAGCGGCGCTCGCCGAACACGAGCGCGGTCCGGGTCGGCCGGCGGCGGGCGCTGCGGCGGACGAGGTCCGCGACGGTGCTCGGCATCTCGTGGGACATGCCGAGAACCTATCCGGCCGTGGACCCCCGGACGACCAGCTCGGACGGCAGGACGACGTTCCTGGGGCGCTTGCCCCGCAGGCGCGCGAGCAGGAGGCCGAAGGCGGCGGCGCCGAGGGCCTCGGCGTCGAAGCGCACGCTGGTGATGTCCAGCAGCCGGGCGACGTCGAGGTCGTCGAAGCCGACGACCGCGACGTCCTGGGGGACGCGCAGCCCGAGCTCGCGGGCGGCGGCGACCAGGCCGGAGGCCAGCAGGTCGTCGTCGGCGAAGAACGCGCCGGGACGGTCCGGGCGCTCCAGCAGCCGTCGCGCCTCGGCCATCGCGCTCGGCGCGTCGAAGTCGGCCTCGCCGACGACCATCGCCTCGGGGTCGATCCCGAGCCGGCCGAGGTGGGCGGCCCACCGCGCGCGGCGGCGGTCGAACGTCTGGCCGCCGGCCCGGGACCGCAGGTAGCCGATCTCGCGGTGGCCGAGCTGCTGGAGGTGGGCGAGCGCCGCGTCGGCGCCGGTCTCGACGTCCAGGCGCACGAACGGGATCCGCGGCTGCTCGTACTCGACGATCACGACCGGGCGGCTGCCGGGCTCGCGCAGCGCGCGCGGCACCTTGGCGGCGAAGAACAGGAAGCCGTCGATCGCGCCCTCGGCCAGCGCGACCGCCGAGCTGTCCCGGCCCTCCGCGCCGTAGTTGTCGTCGATGAGGACGACGACGTGGCCGGCCTCGCGCGCGGCGCGCTGGGCGCCGCGCAGCGTGCGCCCGAAGAACGGGTGCGTGACGTCGCGGACGACCAGCCCGACCGCCGACGCCGTGCCGCTGCGCAGCGCGCGCGCCGCGGCGTTGGGGCGGTAGCCCAGCTCCTTGGCCGCGGCGCGGACCGCGTCCTGCGTGGCCTCCGAGACGCGCCCGGGGCCCTTGCCGGAGAGCACGAGCGACACGGTCGTCTGCGAGACGCCGGCCCGCTTGGCCACGTCGACGCTCGTGACCTTGCGCGAGCGCGACGAGGCGGCACCGGAGACCGGCTGGGGCTGACGAGCGTTCGGGGCGATGCCCGGATCACACCACGCCGCGCCGCGACGCGTCGGGCGCGCGCTTGCGGAGCCCGCCTGGCGATGGGTAGTCATACGTAGTACCGTTGTACGTATGACTCCTCTCCCCCTCCCCCGCTCCACCGGCCTTCTGGCCCGCGGCGCGCTGCTCGCGCTGGTCGTCGCGGGCTGCGCCGGGACGGCCGCCTCGCGGGACCGGACGACCGCCCCCGCCCCGGCCCGCACCGCCGTCCTGGCGGGCGCCGACGCCACGCCGGCGGCCGTCGACGCGGCGACCGGACCCTCCGGCGGCGCCACCGCGACGGCCGTCGTGACCGTCCGCCGCGCCTCCGGCGCCCTCGACGCCCAGGCTCAGGCCACCCGCCTGGCCGCCGAGGGCTACGACACGATCGTCGGCGTCGGCGCCGAGGCCCGCGCCGCCGTCTCCCAGGCGGCCGCCGCCGAGGTCGGCGACGCCGACACCGTCTGGCGGACCCGCTGACCGCCCGGGAGGCGGGCCGAGCGCGGCCCGCCCCCCGAAGGCCCTGGGACGCACCACGGGAGGCCCCTTGTAACTAAGGGACGCTTTACCGGCGCCCGCCTTTCGCGCCGGTTCGGGTACGGGCCACCCCACCAGCCGCCTCATTGGGGGACCCCCTGATGCGCCCCCAGCCATGGCGCGACAGCCTGTCGCGACCATGCTCTCCCCCTCCTCCATCTCCCCTCGCGCGGCGCTGCTCGCGCTGGCGAGCGCGGGCCTGCTCGCGCTCCCCGGCGTGGCGTCGGCCGCCACCGTCACCTCCGACGGCACGACCGCGACCATCAACGGCACGGACGCGCCCGAGGAGATCGACGTCCACTACGACGGCGGCCAGCTCACGTTCGGCGGCTCGGTGGCCCCGGGCGCCGGCTGCACCGGCGATCCCGGCAGCGTCACGTGCCACGCGGGCAGCGGCGGCGTCGTCGGCAACCTCGCCGGCGGCGACGACCGGGTCCACTCCTACCTCACCGGCGCCCCCGCCAAGTACGGGCGCTACGACCTCGGCGCGGGCAACGACTTCGCCGAGGGCTACGGCTCCGAGGTCGTCTACGGAGGCCCCGGCAACGACGAGATCGACGGCCTCGACGGCGACGACGAGATCGACGGCGGCCCCGGCAACGACAGGCTCAGCGGCGGCGCGGGCGCCGACATCCTGCGCGGCGGCGAGGGCGACGACACGATCTCCTCGGACCCGATGGAGCACGACAGCCCCGACGTGATCGATGGCGGCCCCGGCCGCGACACGATCGTCGACTGGATGCGCGGCGACCCCGCGACCGAGCAGCTCGTCACGGTCACGCTCGACGGCGTCGCCGACGACGGCTTCCCCGGCGAGGGCGACAACGTCATCAACATGGAGGTCGTCGAGTCCTACGGGTCGCTGCGCTTCATCGGCACCGACGGCGACGACGTCGCCTCGGCCTCCGAGGTCGGCAACCGCGCCGAGCTGTTCGGCAAGGGCGGCAACGACCAGCTCAAGGGCACCGACCGCGACGACGTCATCGACGGCGGGCCGGGCGACGACACGATCACCGGCGGCTACGGCAACGACACGATCGTCGGCGGCCCCGGCCGGGACACGATCATGGGCGACCGCGACAGCCGCTGCAACGAGCTGCACTGCGACATCTCGCCCGGCTCGGCCAACGACACGATCGACGCCGTCGACGGCGAGGTCGACACGATCTCCTGCGGCCCGGGCAACGACACGGTCAAGGCGGACGCGATCGACGTCGTCGCCGCCGACTGCGAGACGGTCATCCGCGCGGGCGTCACGCCGGGTCCCGGCCAGACGCCCGGCACCCCGCCCAAGAACGGCGACAAGGGCGGCTCCAAGGCGGCCGAGCGCCTGAAGCTCTCGGGCAAGCCCACGCTGAAGACGTTCCTCAAGAGCGGCCTGACCGTCACGGTCAGCGGTCGCAAGGCCAACGCCAAGGTGTCGGTCTCGGCCAAGCGCGGCGCCAAGGTCGTCGCCCAGGGCTCGGCCAAGGCCTCCAAGAGCGGCACGGCCAAGGTGAAGGTCAAGGTCACCAAGGCCGGCAAGCGCGCGCTGCGCAAGGCCAAGACGGTGAAGCTCACGATCGTCGCCGGCAGCGACCGCCTCACGGTCACGCTGAAGCGTTGACCGTCAACTCTCACCAAAACGGTGCATTTGTGGCGCGTCGGCCCGAGGACCCCTCGCCAAGGCCGGCGCGCCAACTTCGCTCCGGCGCCGCGTGATCTTCGGCTCGCCGCCGTGTCTCGAGCGCTGGAATCGGTCCGTTCCGGGCCCGTGGAGCGCCCAGCCGCGCCGTCGATTCCTCAGCCCTTTGGACGGCGCGGCGGGGCCTTTGCGCGGACCAGAACTGGAATTTCTTTCAGCGCGGTCATTGCACACAGCAGTGAGTGTCGTTACAGTGGCGCGCCACTCGTCACATCGTCAACATCGCGGCACCACCGCGACCCGGGACGTCATGTCGCTCACCCCGCCTCACCCATCCGATCGCCTCACGCCTCCTCCGGCACCGCAGGAGGAGGCCTCGGCCGTCCGGCCCGACGATCCGGACGCTCGGCTGGAGGCGGCGGTCGTCGCGGCGCGCGAGGCGGCCGTCCGCGCCTTCACCTCCGCGTTGGACGGCGACGGCCGCGGCGCCGCCGTGGTCCCCGAGGTCCGGCTGATGATCACCGCGACGCGCGGCAACCCCTCGGGCGAGTACTCGACCAGCGAGGTCCGCTTCGCGGCGCCGGACGGCGTGGCGATCAGCCACCACGACAAGGTCGCGATGGCGCTGGCGAGCATGAAGGCGATCTCGCCGGAGATCTACTCCACGATGATGGCCGGCATCTCGCGCGGCCGCCGGGTCACCCTCGGGGGACTGCGCGCGTGCCTGAAGGCGGCGGCCCGCTAGTCGGCGGCCGGCTCGCCGGCCGTGGCGACGATCGCCTCGAGCGTCGCGACCAACGTCGGCCAGCCGCGGTACTTGGACGCGAACACGCGTCGCAGCAGGTTCGGGGACGCCTCGGCGGGCTCCTGCCGCACCAACTCGATCAGCCCCGCGGCGGAGAGCGCCCGCATCGCGTGGTTGACCCGGTCGAAGGGCTCGGAGAGCTCGTCGGCCAGCTCGGATGCACTCCGTGGACGCTCTTCGAGCGCCAGGAGGATCGGCAGCCGCACCGGATGGCGGAGCTCCGCCAGCATGCGGGCGGCCTGATCGGACACGACGTCCACGCGCTCGCTCAGCATTTCCCAACGACAGGAGCTTGAAACGCATGGCCTCGGCACGCGAGCAGCAGAAGCGACGCAAGACCCTGCGCCCTCATCCGGCGCGCGACCAGATCGTGGACGCGATGCGCAGCTACGGACAGCCGATCAGCCCGACGCGGCTGGCGGAGGTCACCGGCAACACCTTGGGGTCGATCGCCTACCACGTGCGCACGCTGCTGGCGGCGGGGGTCGTGGAGCTCGCCGAGGAGGGGCGCGTGCGCGGCGCGGTCGAGCACTTCTACGCGTTGGTCCCCGTCAACGAGGCGGAGATCAACGACCCGCTCGTCGGCCTGCAGAAGCTGTGCGGCGTGCTGACCCTGCCCACCGGCGAGAACGGGTACCCGCAGCCTGTCCCGCTCGACGACGAGGCGCGCGCGCAGATGCAGAAGCTGCTGGACACGATGCGCCCGAAGGTGCAGCGCATCGTCCGCGAGACCGCCAAGCGCGCGGCGGCCGGCCGGTAGCCGCGATCCACTCCGCGTCGTCACCCGTTTCCTCCCTGGCCACGCATTCGGAGCATTAGGGCCACGAGGCGCGAAGTTGTGACAAACGCACGACGACGAACTTTGTGACCGACGTTGTCCGAGCACTTGCTCGCGACCGCACCTCGCAAACTCCGGCACTTCCGCGTCCGACCCGACCACGGCCCCTTCTACGATCGGGGGCCGTGCCCGAGCCCGACCGCCATGACCGCGAGCTGGACGCCTGGGTCCTCGCCGCGGTCGCCGAGCTCGACGTCGACGGCCTGAAGCTCGGGCTCGGCGCGCGCGAGCTGCCGGTCCCCGGCGTCGCCGAGCGGGCGGGGCTCGACGAGCGCGTCGTCGGCGTCGTGGCCGATCGGCTCGCCCAGCGGGGCCTCGTCCGCCTGCTCGACCACGCCGACCCCGCGCGCGTCGTCCTGACCCCGGCGGGCCGGCGCGCGGCCGCCGACACGCCCAAGCCCGCGCGGGCCCCGGCGCCCGACGGCTCCCGCTTCGTGTTCCTGCGCCCGGCCGCGCCGCAGGGGCCGGCGGCGCCCGACGACGAGCAGGTCTGCGACTTCCACCCCAAGCGCCGGCGCAAGGGCGTCCTGGACGACGGCGGCGAGCACTGCGACGGCTCGGGCTGGATCGTCGACCCGGCCACGCGCGAGAGCCGCCCGTGCCGCTGCCGCCCGCTGCGCATCGCGCGCAACCGCGACCGGCGCCTGGGCGGTCGGATCACGACCGAGATCCTCAACTACGGGCTGGCGTCCTCCCTGCACCCCGAGCTGCACCCGGCGCTCGTGCCGGTCGTCGCGCGCTGGACCGCCGACGTCGACGCCCAGCTCGACGCCGGTCGCGGCCTGTGGATGACGGTCGCCGGGTGGGACCGCCGCGTGGCCGCCGACGCCCTCGACGAGGACGCGCGCCCGCCGCGCACGCAGGCCGAGTTCGAGGCGGCCGCCGCGCGCGCCGGCCGCCTGCTGGACGCCGACGCGCTCACCGACCAGCGCCACCGCGAGCAGGCCTCGCGCGCCGGCGGCGAGCTGAGCCTGATGGAGGTCCGCAAGGTCGCCGAGACCGCCGCCGGGTCGTCGGCCGCCGCGATCGCCCGCGCCGCCCACCACGCCGGCCGCGGCGTCGCGCTCTACTCGCTGTCCTCGCTGTACCGCAGCCTCGTGCACCTCTCCCGCCACGGCGGCTACCGCGAGCGCCTGGACGCGCTGCGCACCGCCGACCTCGTCGTGCTCGTCGGCCTCGACCACCAGGTCCTGCGGCGCGCCGCGCCGTGGCAGCGCGACTGGCTCTCCGAGCAGCTCGAGCTGATCGCGATCGGCCGCTACGAGCACCTCAAGTCCACCGTGATCGTCTCGACCGGCTGGCCGCTGGAGCACCTCCAGGAGGCGCTGTCGCCGGAGACCTTCCACCGGCTCGCGTGCGCCGCCGGCGAGCCGCTGCCCGCCCGCCGCCCGCCCGCCGCCACCCCGTCCCCCGCCGCTACCGTCACCTGAGGACCGCGATGCTCGACCCCGACTTCGACTGCCCCAACGGCTGCGACGCCAACGGCTTCCTCTTCGACGAGGTCACCCGCCAGGCCTATCCGTGCTCCTGCCGCGAGGAGCGCCTGCGCCGCCGCGCGCACGGCGACATGGAGGCCTCGGTCGGCCGCTACGCGCCGCCGCGCTTCCAGGACCTCGACTGGTCGAGCCTGCCGCTGAGCGGGATCGCCGAGCGCCACACGGCGGCGGCCACGCACGTGCGCCGCTTCGCCGAGCGCGTCGGCGACAACGTCCGGCAGGGCCGCGGCCTCTGGCTGCTGGGCAACAAGGGCACGGGCAAGACGACGCTGGCCTACTACGTCGCCCAGCAGGCGCGCGCGGCCGGCCTGAGCGTGCTGACGCGCAACACCACCGACCTGCTCAACGAGCTGCGCGACTCCTACAAGCCCGACGCGCAGCCGACGACGCGCCAGATCATCGACGCGGTCACGCACGTCGAGCTGCTGCACCTGGAGGACGTCAGCGTCCCCCGCCCCAACGACTGGGTGCTGGAGCAGCTGTACACGATCGTCAACCGCCGCTACGAGCACAACAAGGCGATCGTCTTCACCTCCGACACGCCCTTCGGCCAGGCGCTCAAGCCCGACGCGCTGGCCGACCACATCGGCGAGCGCACCTACTCGCGCCTGATGCAGATGGTCGGCGACCCGATCCTGATGACCGGTCAGGACTACCGCCTGACCGTCGGCGCGTAGGCGTAGGCGTTGGCCTAGGCCTACACCTTCCGGAACACCGAGCGCAGCGTCGGCTGCAGCACGCCGACCGCGTCCTCGGAGGCCAGCGCGCCGGCGCGCAGCTGGTCGCCGGCGGCGTGCATCAGCGCGAAGTAGGTCGCCAGCAGCCAGCCCACGGTCAGGTCATCGCGGAACTCGCCGGACGCCTGCCCGCGGGCGATGAGCGCGCCGATCGGCTCGTGCAGCGCCCGGTGGGCCCGGTCCATCGCGGCGGGCGTCAGCACGTCGGCGGCGCCGCGCGCGATCCCGCCGCCGCGGTCGAGGTGGTCCCACGCGATCGCGGTCAGCCGGTCGAGGGCCTCCAGCGCGGGGCCCTGGTCCAGCCGCGCGTCCTCCAGGGCCGCCTTCGCGCGGTCGATGACGCGCGTGACGACGCCCTCGACCAGCGCCTCCCGCGTCGGGAAGTGCGCGTACAGCGTGACGCGGGAGACGCCGGCCGCGGCCGCCACCGCCGACATCGACGACGGGGCCCCGCGCGTCAGCAGGCCCTCGGCGGCGTCGAGGATCGCCGCGGCGTTGCGCTCGGCGGTCGCCCGGCGGTGGTCGGTGCTCGGCACGGATCCCACCGTACTCAGTGGGCGGCGACGCGCACCCCGGGCGCGGGCCTCACGGCGGGCGCGGCGACGAGCGCCAGCACGGCCAGGGCGCCCGCGATCGCCGCGGCGACGACCATCGCGTGCCCGAACGCGAACGCCGTGCCCGCGGCCGAGGACAGCACCGCCACGCCGAGCGCCGCGCCGATCTCGTGCGCGGTCGACATCAGCCCCGACGCCGCCCCGGCGCCGTGGTGGCCGACGCCGCTCATCGCCGCGATCTGCACGGCGGGCAGCGTGACGCCGAAGCCGACGCCGAGCGCGAGCATCCCGGGCAGGACGTCGGCCGCGTAGGAGACGTCGGCCGCGCCCGGGGCCGACGCGCACAGCGCCGCGCCGACCGCCGCGACCGTCAGCCCGCCCGCGATCAGCACGCGCGAGCCGGCGTGGCCGATCGCGTGCGAGGTCAGGTGCACGCCGGCGCCGATCGCCGCGACCAGCGGCAGCAGCCCGAGGCCGGTGTCGATCGCCGACCAGCCCAGCGCGCCCTGCAGCTCGACCGACAGCAGGAAGAACGTCCCGGCGATCAGGCCGGTCCCGCCGAGCATCGCGACCGCTCCGGGCGCCAGCGCCGGGACGCGCCAGACCGCCGGGGCCAGCAGCGGGCGCGACGCGCGGCGCTCGACCGCCGCGAAGACGCCGAGCAGCGCGAGGCCCACCGCGCCGACGACCAGCGTGCGCGCGGCCAGCCAGCCGTGGTCGGCCGCGCCGGAGATGGCGTACACCAACGCGACCAGGCCGGCGACCGACGTGGCGGCGCCGGGCAGGTCGAGGTCGCGCACGCCGCCGGGCCGGGCGGCGTCGAGGCCGCCGGCGCGGCCCGGGCTCGGGATCACGCGCGGCGCCAGCAGCGCCGCGGTCAGCCCCACCGGCACGTTGACCCAGAACACCCACTCCCAGCTCAGCCACGACGTGAGCATCCCGCCGGCGACCGCGCCGACGCCGATCCCGGCGCTGGCCACCGCGCCCCAGACCGCCAGCGCCCGCGCGCGCTGCTCGCCCGGGTAGGTCGTCGTCAGGATCGCCAGCGCGCTGGGCGTCATCAGCGCCGCGCTCGCGCCCTGCGCGGCGCGCGCGCCGATCAACGAGCCCGCCGACGGCGCCAGGCCGCAGGCCAGCGACGCGCACGAGAAGCCGACCAACCCCATCAGGAACGTCGTACGGCGCCCGACGACGTCGGCCAGGCGCCCGCCCACCAGCAGCAGCCCGCCGCTGGCCAGCACGTACGCGGTGACGACCCACGCGAGGTCGCCGGGCGCGAACGACAGCGACCGTCCGATCGACGGCAGCGCCACGTTCACGATCGCGATGTCCAGGACGACCATGAACTGCGCCACGACCAGCAGCGCCAGCACGTCCCACGATCGCCTTCCCTCTACCTTTACATTCATGTCAAGGCAGGCTAAGCCATGGTTGACAGCGTTGTCAACCCATCGGCGGACGGGCCGCCCGCTACCGTCTGATCGCCATGGCGCTCCTCCGCATCGGCCTGGTCCTCCATCCCGTGCGCGACACCTCGGCCCAGGTCCGATCGATCCTGGACTGGGCCTCGGCCCACGACTGCGAGGTGCTGGTGCGCGGCGCCGACGCCCCGCGGGCGGCGATCGACGGCCTCCGGGTCGTCGCCGACGACGAGACGTTCGCCGCGCAGGCCGACGGCCTCATCAGCCTCGGCGGCGACGGCACGATGCTCGGCGCGCTGCGGCTCGTGGCCCGCGCGCCGGTGCCGGTGCTCGGGGTCAACATGGGGAACTTGGGGTTCCTGGCCGAGGTCGGGCCCGACGAGCTGCCCCAGGCGCTGGAGCGCCTCAACGACGACAACTTTACGATCGAGCCCCACAGCTGCCTGGAGATCCGCTACGGCGACGGAGGCACCGCGACCGCGTTCAACGACGTGGCGATCTCGCGCGTGCCGGGCAGCGGCTGGGTGCAGGCCTCGATGGCCGTCGACCGCCGCCGCTACGGCTACTACCGCTGCGACGCGCTGATCGTCGCGACGCCGACCGGCTCGACCGCCTACTCCTACGCCGCCGGCGGCCCGGTCATCTCGCCCGCCGCCGCCGGGATGCTCGTCACGCCCGCCTCGCCGCAGTCCGGCATCAGCCGCCCGCTGTTCCTCTGCCCGCAGGAGGAGCTGCGCCTCGACCTGCTCTCCGACGCCGGGCGGCCCGCGCTGGAGATCGACGGCGCGGTGTGCGACCGCCTCGGCCCCGGCGACGGCATCGACGTCCGCTGGCGCTCGGACGCCGGGCTCGTCGTCCGCCTCGACGCCGCGGCCCACGAGGAGCGCCAGCGCCTGAAGTTGTCGCTCTTGGACCTGCCGCTGCTGCCCGACGAGCTGCGCGAGCTGGGCCCGCCGCCCACCCCGGTCGACCCGCCGACCGAGATCCGCTGACGCCGCCGCGCCGCGCCGCGGCGCCGCACGCCGCTAGCCCAGCAGCTCCTCCAGCACCGCGGCCAGCGCCTCGCGGTCGGCCGCGGCCACGCGCGGCAGCCCGCCGGTGGCGCGCGTGATCATCACCCCCAACAACGCCGCGACGACGACCTCGGCGCGCAGGCCCGGGTCGACCACGCCGGCCTCGCGCAGCCACGTCTCCAGCGGCGCGGTGACGTAGGCGCGCAGCCGCCCGCCCAGCTCGTCGCGGGTGGCGGCGTCCGTGTCCGGGTCGCTCAGCGCGCGCAGGACCGGCCCGACGCCGTGCTCGTCGACGCGCCGCAGCATCGCGTCGATCACGTGGCGCGGCGAGCGGCGCTCCGCGGGCGGCTCGGCCGCCGCCGCGGCGGCGGTCGCGGACGCGGACGGCGTGGGCTCGACCGAGAGGCGATCCTGGTCGAGCACCGCCTGGTACAGCTCGGCCTTGCCGCCGAAGTAGCGGGCGATCAGCGCCTGGTCGACGCCGGCGCGCTCGCCGATCGCGCGGACGGTCGTGCCGCGGAAGCCATGGGCGTCGAACAGCTCGCGGGCGGCGTCCAGCAGCGCCTGGCGCGTGGCCGCGGCGTCACGACGCCGGGCGGTGGGCGATCCCTCGCTCATGCCGCGAGCGGGGAGGGTAAGTCAGCGGGCGATGACACGGCGCGCCCGAAGGTACCAGGCCCGGTGGCGCGCCCTCGGCGTTCCGACGCCCTCAGCGCAGCGTCAGCGCGCCGCCGCGAGTGCGCAGCGTGGCGTGGTCGCCGTCGACCTCCAGGCCGCCGCCCAGCGCCGCGTCCAGCACGTCCTCCAGCCACGTCAGCACGGCCTCCTCCGGCAGCGACGCGGTGTCGCGCGAGAGCAGGAAGCCGCGCTTGCCGAGCAGGAGCGTGATCGCCCGCGCGTGGGCGGAGACGAGCACCAGCGGCGCGCCGGCCTCGTCGGACAGCGTGAACCAGACGCCCATCGGCGCGCCGGGCTCGCGCAGCTCGATCGACGCGTCGCGATGGCGCGCGACCGTGCGCTCCACGACCGGGGCCAGCCGCGCGCGGAGCTCGCGGGACGATTGCTCGAACTCCTCCGGCATTGCGAGCGAACCTTAGCGGTCGACCGGACCAGAAGCCGGTGCGTTTTGTGAAGGTTTGAGGAACTTCGGGAACGTCCGGGTTTCACACCCGCAGCGCGAGGACCGCGGCGAGGTCGTCGGCCTCGGCGGCGGTCTTGTCGGGGCGGTAGCGCAGCACGCGCGCGAAGCGCAGCGCGACGCCGCCCGGGTAGCGCGGCGAGGTCTGCACGCCGTCGAAGGCGATCTCCACCACCAACTCGGGCTTGACGTGCACGATGTAGCCCTTCTCGGTCGAGACCGCCAGCTCCTGGAGGCGCTCGGTCTGCCAGGCCAGCAGCTCGTCGGTCAGCCCCTTGAAGGTCTTGCCGAGCATCACATAGCCCTTGCCATCGGGCGCGCGCGCCCCGAGGTGCAGGTTGGAGAGCCAGCCCTTGCGCCGGCCGTTGCCCCACTCGGCGGCCAACACCACCAGGTCCAGCGTGTGGCGCGGCTTGACCTTCAGCCAGCTCGCGCCGCGGCGGCCGGCGGCGTAGACCGAGTCGATGGCCTTGACGACCACGCCCTCCTGCCCGGCGGCCAAGGCCTCGTCGAAGTGCCGCTGGGCGACGTCCGCGTCGGCGGTGACCACGCGCGGGACGCGCAGCGCGGCGTCGGGGACCGCGGCGCGCAGCGCCTCGTCGCGGCGGCGCAGCGGCGCGTCCAGGAGGTCCTCGCCGTCGAGGTGCAGGATGTCGAAGAAGACCGGCACGACGCCGGGCGCGCCGGAGGCGATCCGCGAGGAGGTCACCTGGAAGGGCTCGGGGCGGCCGTCGGGACGCAGCGCGATCGCCTCGCCGTCGAGCACGACGCGCTCGACCGGCAGCGCGCGGACGGCGGCCACCACCGCGGGCAGGCGGTCGGTCAGGTCGTCCAGCGAGCGCGAGGCGACGACGACGCGCTCGCCGTCGCGGTGGACCTGGATGCGCGCGCCGTCGAGCTTGTGGTCGACGACGGCCTCGCCGGCCTTCTCCATCGCCTCGGCCAGCGACGCCGCGGGCGAGGCGAGCATCGGCTTCAGCGGGCGGCCGACCTGGAGGTGGAAGCGCTCCAGCCCGGCGGCGCCCTCGCGCAGCGCGGCCTCGGCGACCACGCGCGCGTCGCCGCGCAGCATCGTCGCGCGGTCGACGGCGGCGCGCGGCAGCCCGGTGGCGACGGCGACCGCGTCGGCCATCACGCCCGCCAGCGCGCCCTGGCGGATCTCGCCGGACAGGAGGCCGCGCAGCAGCGCCTGCTCGGGCTCGGTCGCGCGCGCGAAGAGGTCGGTCAGCGCCGCCCGCCGCGCCGCCTGCGAGCCGGCCCCCGAGATCTCCGAGAGCCGCTCCAGCGCGACGTCGACCTCGCCGACGGTCAGCGACGCGTCCGCCGCCGGCTCCGGGAGATCCCGCAGCGCGGCCCAGCCGACGCCGGTGCGGCGCTGGCGCGGCTCGCCGCTGAGGTACGCGACGCCCGGCTCGACCTCACCCGCGTCCAGCCGGCGCAGCGCCTCGCCGAGCAGCTCGGCCTTGCGCTTGCGCGAGCGCGTCGCGCCGACGGCGAGCGAGGTGGTGGCCAGGTCCGCGAAGAGCACCGCGCGGAGGCTAGCCTTCGGCCGCCGCCAGGTGTCCGATCGCCTCCAGCTCGGCCTCGACCGTCGCCATCTGCGCGTCGAGGACGGCCGGGTCGTCGAAGGCGGGGTCGCCGAGCAGCAGCGTGAAGGCCAGCTCGGCGCCGTCGCCGTTGGGCGTCACGCGCAGGAAGGCGCCGCGGCGGGTGTCGCCGGGGCGGATCAGGTCGGCCGTCCCGGCGGCGGCGTCGGCGCGCAGCGAGACCGGGAAGCGGACGTCGCCGCTGGTGATCAGCCAGCGCTCGTCGCCCTCGTGCTCGGCCGCCGAGGCGAAGGCGGGCGCCCACTCCGGCAGGCGCGCGCCGTCGGCGATGACGGCGAAGACGGCCTCGGGCGGCGCGGGGATCGATCGCGTCCGGGTCTCGGCGCGGACGGTGGAGATCGTATGCATGCGCAGATCGTATGCAGACTCCTATCGTATGGCAAGACGTATGCTTCGCCGGTGCCCGCCGACGACCAGGACCTCGCCGCGCTCTGCGCGCGGCTCGGCCGGCGCCTGGCCGACGCCGAGCGCCCGATCCTCGACGCGCACGAGCTGTCGATGTGGGACTACGTGGTGCTGTCGCACCTGGCGCGCGCGCCCGCGGGCACGCAGCTCGCGCTGGCCCGGGCCATCCGCTATGACAAGACGCGCCTGATCGCGCTGCTGGACGGCCTGGAGGCCGCGGGGCTGATCACGCGCGCGCCCGACCCGGCGGACCGGCGGGCGAAGGTGGTGGCCTTGACGCCGGAGGGCGAGGCCCGCCGCGCCGGGGTCCAGCGGGAGATCCGCGCGATGGAGGCCGACGCGCTCGGCGCGCTGCCCGAGGCCGAGCGCGCGCGGCTGCGGCGCGCGCTGGCCCGGGCGGTGGACGCGGTCGGCCGGACCCCGCGCGCGAGCGGGTAGCGTCCGCTCCGTGTTCGACCACGTCACGATCCGCGTCTCGGACCGCGCCGCCTCCGAGGCGATCTACGCCGAGCTGCTGGAGACCCTCGGGCTCGAGGTCACCTACAGCACGCACGCGTTCGCCGAGTGGCGCGACTTCTCGATCGCCCAGGCCGACGAGGCCCACGCGGTCACGCGCAACGTGCACCTCGGGTTCGTGGCGCCGTCGCGCGAGCAGTGCGACGCGTTCTGGGAGGCCGGCCGCGCCGCGGGCCTGGCCGACGACGGCGCGCCCGGCGAGCGCCCGCGGTACGTGGAGGACTACTACGGCGCGTTCCTGCGCGACCCGGACGGCAACAGCGTCGAGGCCGTCCACTACGGCCGCATGCGCCACGACGGGATCGTCGACCACGTGTGGCTGCGCACGCGGGATCTCGCCGCGGCCGCGAAGTTCTACACGTCGATCCAGCCCGCGGTGGGCTACGAGTACGACGACGGCACGCCGGGCGAGATCACCGCGCGCACGCCGGAGCGCGGCGGGTCGATGACGTTCGTGCCCGTCGCCGCCGGCGAGGCGGTGACCGAGCACGTGCACTTCGCGTTCCCCGGCACCGAGGAGCAGGTGCGCCGCTTCCACGACGACGCCACGCTCGCCGGCTACCGCGACAACGGCGCGCCCGGCGAGCGCCCGCAGTACCACCCCGGCTACTACGCGGCCTACATCTTGGATCCCGACGGCCACAACGTCGAGGTCGTCGACCACCACCGGGACGCGTGAGGCCGCGCACGGCGACCGCCGGCCATGTACGGGCGCGCGCCGGAGTGGGTACGCCATCGCCCGATGGCTCCCCGCTCGGTGCACCTGGAGGACGGCGCGCGCGACGAGGGCGCCGACGCGTTCCGCCTCCTGCACGACGCGCTGGAGGAGACCGGGCGCGCGGCGATCGGCCGCTTCACGTTCCACCAGCGCGAGCACGTGGTGGCGATCCGCGCCTACGAGGGCGTGCTGGCGCTGCACACGATGCGCTTCGCCGACGAGCTGGTGGTGCGCAAGGACCTCGACGCGCCGCGCGCCGCGCGCCGGCGCCGCGCCGAAGCAGAAGGAGCTGGACCTCGCCGAGAAGCCGGTGGAGTCGCTGTCGGAGGACTTCAAGCCGGGCCGGCTGCACGACGAGTACCGCGAGGCCGATGGCGCGCGGATCGAGGTCCGGCGCTTCTGCGCCAAGGAGGACGCGGAGGTCGCGCTGGAGGACATCGGCCACGCGTACGAGCTGGACTCCGGCAAGACGGTGGTGTTGACCGACGCCGAGCTGGACGCGGTCGCGCCGAAGAAGACGCGGACGATCGAGATCGCGTCGTTCGTCGACGCGCGGGAGATCGACCCGATCCTCTACGACCATCCGTACTGGCTGCTGCCGACCGGCGACTCGGCCGGGACCAAGCGCGCCTACCGGCTGCTGGTCGAGGCGACACCGCGTCGTTCGCGCGCGGCGGGCGCAACCCGCAGCGGATCCGCGATCCGTCGGCCGGGCCCGCGACCACGGCGCTATGGCGTGCCTGACTGCGGCGACTCGAGCGTCGTGCTCCGGACGCGGTGGTCGGCGTCCAGGTGGATGCGCCAGACCTGGCGGTCGGTCGAGCCGCGGCCGTAGGGCAGGTCGTAGTCGATCTCGGTGAGGCCGTCGCGATCGGGCGGGCCGAGCGTGGCGACGACGTCGGTGTCGGACCTGCCCTGGATCTGGTGGCAGTCCCGCAGCCCGTCGAGCAGCTGGACGCGGCGGTCGTAGTCGGCCTTCGACCACAGCGCGGGCGTGACGCGGAACGTGTCGCAGTCGACGCTGGAGGAGTCGTCGTGGTGGAGGGCCACCAACGCGACGAAGGCGAGCACGACGACCGCCGCCCCCGCGGCGAAGACCGTCAGCAGGCGGCGCGGAGACGATCCGATCACGGGCGCCAGCTTGACAGCCCGGCCCGCAGGAACGCGTCGGCGCGTCCGGCGCGCACCTCGACGACCGACCGCGCGCGCCGGGCGGCGCGGTGGGAGCGGCGCCCCACGTCGCGGTCCACGCGCAGCACGCTGCCGTCGCGCGCCAGCCAGACGAGGTCGAGCGCGAACCGCATGCCGAAGGTGTGCACGGAGCGGGTGCGCGGCAGGTGCAGGCCGACCGCGTCGGGGAGCGCGTCGAGCCCGGCCAGCCCACGCAGGCGCGCCAGCGACGTCGCGGCCTCGACGACGACCAGGCCGTCGTCGAGCGTCGTCGCGGGCAGCCGCGCGAGGCGGGCGGGAAGGTCGACCACGCCGGCCTGCCTAGCCGCGCACGCGGCCCGCCAAACGCGCGCGGTCCGGGGCGGGGGCCACCGGGCCTACGCTGGGAGGCGTGGACCAGGGTCCGCCCACCTCGCCGCCCGTGTCGCCCTCGGCGCCGGGCCAGCCCATGCCGGCGGGCCTGGACGCGCGCAAGCTCGCGCGGCGGGCGGTCCAGATCGCGCTCGCGCTGGCGGTCCTCGTGGCGGTCGCGGTGCTCGCGCCGGGCCTCGGCGAGGTGCGTGACCGGCTGGGCGCCGCGTCGCCCGGCTGGATCGTCGTCGCGGTGGCCTTCGAGGTCCTGTCGTCCTTGTCCTACGTGTTGATGTTCCGACCCACGTTCTGCTCGCTGATGACCTGGCGGTCGGCGACCGAGCTGGGCCTGAGCGAGGTCGGCACGGGCTCGCTGGTGCCCGCGTCCGGCGCCGGGGGCGTGGCGCTCGGCGCGTGGGTGCTGTCGCGCGCGGGGATGCGGACCGAGACGATCGCGCGCCGCTCGGTCGCGTTCCTGTTGTTGAAGTCCTCGATCAACTTCGTGGCCGTGGCCGCCGTCGGCATGCTGGTTTTCGCCGGCGCCATTGGGCCATCGCAATCGGTCTGGCTGACGCTGCTGCCCGCCGCGCTGTCGGTGCTGGCGATCGTGGCGATCGCCGCCGTTCCGAGGATCCCGGCCGGCCGCCCGGCCGCACCCGACGACGGCCGCGCGCGCCGGCTGTGGCGGGCGACGCGCGCCGCGCTGGTGACCGGCACCGCCGAGGCCGGCGTGCTGCTCAAGCGCAGGGACCCGTGGCTGATCGCCGGGATCGTCGGCTACTGGGCCTGGGACAACCTCGCGCTGTGGGCGAGCTTTCGCGCCGTCGGCGACACGCCCGGCGCCTCGGTGATCTTGTTGGGGTACCTGATCGGCCAGCTCGGCGGCCTGCTGCCGATCCCGGGCGGCATCGGCGGCATCGACGGCGGGCTGATCGGGACCCTGATCGTCTACGGCGCCGACGCGTCGACCGCCACCGCCGCGGTGTTGGCCTACCGGATCATCCTGTTCTGGATCCCGCTGCTGCTGGGCGCCGTGGCCTTCGCGTCGCTGCGCAGGTCCATGCGGCGTCCGGCGGGGTTCATCCCCTGCGCGGACTGACGTGCGACTCGACCGCCCGTCCATTCCGTATGTGATCTGAGCATTCGGTGGTTGCGCGCAGCGCGGACGATCGCGAGGATGTCCGCCGTGATCCGCCTGCGAAGCCTCTTTGCCGCCTGCCTGCTGCTGTCGATCGCCGTCGCCGCCCCGGCGCGCGGCGCGACGACGATCGGCGACACCACGACGCCCGTCAGCGCCCCAGGTGGCGGACCGATCATCGTCGTCCAGGCCACGGACCCCAGCGACGCGTCGTACGCCGTGCCAGCGGGCGGCGGCGTGATCACCTCGGTGGCAGCGACCACCTCGAACCCCACGACGTTCCTCGTCGTCCGACCGGGAGGGGCCGCGTCGTACACGGTGGTCGGCACCCAGGCGCTGACCGCGCCCGCCTCGATGACGCTGGCGACCGCGTCCACGCGCATTCCCGTCGAGGCCGGCGACCGGCTCGGCATCTTCGTGCCCTCGGGCTCGGGGACCGCCGCCGCCTCGGACCCCGTCGCGGGCTACGCGACGTTCGCGGCCTCCACCGCGCCGACCTCGGGGCAGACGCTCTCGAGCCCGGACGCGAGCGGGCTGTCCCGCGTGTCGCTGTCCGCCACCGTCGAGCCCGACGCCGACCACGACGGCTACGGCGACGAGACCCAGGACTCCTGCCCGTCCAACCCGGCGATCCACGTCGGGCCGTGCGCGACCGACCTGTCGGTCCGGGCCTCGGTCGCGCAGTCGACGATCGCCCAGGACGACGTGACGACGATCACGGCGCCGATCAGCGCGAGCGACGCCGAGGCCACGGACGTGACGGCGACCCTGAGCGTCCCCGGCGCCCTGGCCGTCGTCGCCGCCGTGGCGCCGGGCGGCGACTGCGAGAACGGCCCGGCGGGCTACGTCTGCCCGGTCGGCGACATCGCGGCCGGCCATCCGCGCAAGGTGTACCTCGTGGTCCGCGGCGCCAACCCCGGCGCGTGGACGGTCGGCGTGAGCGTGAGGACGCCGGTGACCGACACCGACCCCCAGAACGACTCGGCGTCGGTGGGCGTCACGGTGACGACGCCGCCGGCGAGCGGGGGATCGCCGCAGGTGCCGAGCGATCCGGGACCGAAGCTCTGCACGGTCCCCTCGCTGAAGGGCAAGACCGCCGCGGCCGCGAGGACCGCGCTGACCAAGGCCGGCTGCGCCGCGGGCAAGGCCACCGGGTCGAAGGCCAGGAAGGCCAAGGTGAGGTCCCAGACGATCCCGGCGGGCGTGCAGGTCCTCGCCGGGACCAAGGTCGGCTACGGGCTCAAGGCGCCGGCGGTCAAGAGGAAGGCGCCGAAGAAGCGCTGACGCCGCGCTCGCGCAGCAGCTCGACCGCCGTCCGGCCGGCGGTGCCGATCGCCGCGTCCGCGCGCGGCTGCGTGGGCGCGGGCGAGCCGGTCTGGGTGAGCACGCGACGGCGTAGCGGCCGCCGTCCGGGTACTCGACCACCCCAACTTCGTGGCGCATGGTCGGCAGCGTCGCGGTCTTGCCGCTCACGCGCACGTCGTCGGACGGGAAGCCGGACGCGAGCCGGTGGGGCCAGACCTGCAGCGAGAGCACGCGGCGCATCTCCGCGCAGGCCCGCGGTGAGGCCGCCTCGTCGCGCCAGATCGCGGCCAGCAGCGCCGTGAGGTCGCGGGGCGAGGCGCTGGAGGTCTGGTCGGGATCCAGGAAGCGCAGGCTCCGCGGGTCGCCGACGCGCGCCGCCGCGTCGGCGGGGGCTGGCGCCGCCGGTGTCCTCGCGCAACATGATGAACATGTCGCGCAGCGTCTGGCGGACGGCGATCCCGGGCAGGCCGAGCGCGCCCATCTCGACGGTCACGCGGTCGACCCCGACCGCATCGAAGAGCACGTCGGCGGCGGCGTTGTCGCTGACGGTGATCATGAGCAGCGCGAGGTCGCGCAGGCTCAGCGTGGCCGGGTCGGAGGACCGACAGGCCGGTGAAGCCGAGCGTCCGGCCCTCGGCGGCGATCGTCCGCTGGGCGGTCGGGTCCAGCTCGCGCGCGTCGGCCAGGCGGTGGAAGGCGACGAGCAGCGCGACCTTGGCGATCGAGGAGATCGGCACGCGGGCGTCGGGGTCGTGGCCGACCTGACGTCGATCGCGACCGCGATCCCGTCCGCGTCCCAGCGCCTCGCCGCCGCCCTGGCGCCCGGCCAGCGCGGCTGGATCCACGCGCGCGGCCATCGCCCGCTCCCGCGTCCCGGCGCCGCAAGGCGCCGTGGCCCACGCCGCCGCCATGATCGGCCAGGACCGCATCACCGCGACCCCGCTGGCCATGGCCTCCGTCGCCGCGACCGTCGCCGACGGCCGCCGGCGCTCCCCGAGGCTGCTCGCCGACGACCGCTCGGTGACCGGCCCTCCCCTCCCCTCCTCCGAGCTCGCTCCCCTCCGCTCGCTCATGCGCGGCGTCATCACCCACGGCACCGGCGCCTCGGCCCTGGCCGGCGCGGCCGGCGACGTCATCGGGAAGTCCGGCACCGCCGAGTTCGGCGCCGGCGACCCACCCCCGACCCACGCCTGGTTCATCGCGGCCCGCGGCGACCTGGCGGTCGCGGTGCTGGTCGAGCGCGGCCGCTCAGGCGGCGCGGTGGCGGCGCCGCTGGTGGCGCGGTTCTTGGAGGCCTACGGCGCGGGGTAGTGCGACCCCTTCATTGCGAGCGCCACTCGGATGCGCTCAGTAGTTGAAGGAGTTGTGTCGTTGCCAGTCAAGTCGCTGCAAAGCTCAAGGCTTTGCGGACTAGACATGGATGGAGTGTAACCGGGCGGAACGGACTTTGGGACCCAATGTGGCCCCTGAGATTGGGCTGCGGCACCCGAGACGCCTCTGCCGCCGGACGACAACTTAGCGTTCAGCCATGGTACCCGTCTTGTTCTCGATCGAGTGGAAGCGCCAGGTCGAAGACGACATGGCCAGCGGCGAGCGGATGCAGTCGTTGCACGACATGTTGATCCAACTCCGCGACCCGGCGTACGTCGCGTCGGCTGCCATCGTCCCCGCCATCACCCAACGCTGGGGTCACCGCGGCTACGACTGGTATGACGCGGCCGCGGTCGACGAGGTGGCATTCCTCGCCAAGGTCGGCCTACTCGCGATCGCATGGGTGCCGGTCGGCGCCGTCCCCGGCAAGGATCGCGAGCAGCGACTCAACCAGGAGCGGCTCGACGCGATCGCCTCTCCGTTTGGGGCCACCTTTCTCGGCGGCGCCGGCGACAGCGACGGCACGCTCGGATGGGACTCGCCTATTGAGCTGATTCATCAGCAGGGCGACGGCACGGAGCTGCACCTCAAGTACGAGCCGACGAGCATCCCCCTCGAAGTCGGGCACGTCGCCCCGGAAACCGTGCCGTGGCACATCCGATACGAAGGCGGCGTCGCCCGCTGGCCCTATCGCTCCGAGTCGATCGCGCTCATCCTGACTACACGCCGCTATCCGGGACGCGCCGCCGGCAGCGCGCTATACCCCGACATCATCTCGGGCCGGCGGGTTGCGGACGAAGGCTTTCCGCTCGACGCCGGATAGTGGCGCGCCCGCTGCATGCGGTCACTCGGGCTGCTGGCGGTCGGAGGCGACCCGATGTGTCGAAGAACCACGCTCAGGTCGCCGGCGAGCTCAGCTCGGCCAATCGCGATGTCTTCGCCTCGCTCCTTCCGCTATCAAGACGAAAGGCGAATGCGCTCAGCCCACTGCGGTCGAGCGGCGACCGCAGAAGGAGTCACACCGATCGGGAAGGTACGCTGCCGTCCTATGGACCTCAAAGAAGAGATTGACCAGCGTCGTCGAGAGATCCACACAGAGGGTTATCCGATGTCCGTCGGCGAGATGCTCAACGTTTATCGCGACGGCGATCTCGACATCCACCCTGAGTTCCAGCGGTTCTTCCGCTGGAGCGACGCTCAGAAGTCGCGGTTCATCGAATCTCTTCTCCTCGGGATTCCGATTCCGTCCGTATTCGTCCATCAACGCCAGGACGGCGTGTGGGATGTCATTGACGGGCTTCAGCGCCTCAGCACGATCTTTGAGTTCGTCGGAGTCCTGAAGGACGAGGACGGCAGCTCGAAGCCGCCAAGCGTCTTAGAGGCAACCGAGTACCTGCCATCACTTGCGGGCCTCCGATGGGAGGCCGACGCCAGTCACAACGGTCTATCCCCCGAGCACCAGCGTCTCATCAAAAGAGCCGCGATCGACATCAAGATCGTGAATCGGGAGAGCGACGAAGACGCGAAGTTCGACCTGTTCCAGCGTCTCAACACGGGCGGTTCTCAGTTGTCGGACCAAGAGGTGCGCAACTGCCTTCTCATCATGGAGAACCCAGAGTTCTACCGATGGCTGACCACGCTTCAGGCAACGTCGGCGTTCCAGAACACGGTCGCGGTTTCGGATCGCGCGAAGGACGAGCGGTACGACGCCGAACTCGTGATCCGCTTCCTCTCGCTCAAGGACTCAACGACTGAACAGCTCCGCGGCGTCGGCGATATGAAGGACTTCCTAGACCGGCGTTCTCGAGGGTTCGCCCGGGACGAGTCCTACGATCGAGATGCGGAGACCCACTCCTTCGAGCAGACGTTCACTCTTCTCGATGAGGCGCTCAGTGACCAAGCATTCCGTCGCTATGACGCAGCAAGCGGCAGAACGCGCGGAGGGTTCTCGGTGTCAGCCTTCGAGGCAATCACGATCGGTGTGAATACACACCTCGATGAGTGGCTCGCGATGAATGCAGACGCCAGAAATGACGAGCTTGTGAAGCGCTCGCGTCAGCTGTGGTCTGACGCAGAGTTCCGCAACAATTCCGGAAGCGGGATTAGAGCCTCGGGTCGAATCCCGAAGACGATCCCTCGGGGCAAAGAACTCTTCAAGCCGTGAAGCTGCGCAGCCTCCAAGAGTTCGAGGACGCGATCGATCGCGAAACCGCGTGGCGCAAACGCGAGCTGTCAACCGTGCTCAGTCAGGCGCGGGCCGCGCGAACTCCGCTCCAGCCTACGGCACTGCGATCCGGCGTCGCGCTGCTGTACGCACACTGGGAAGGATGGATTAAGCGCGTTGCCGAGATGTACATCGACTTTGTGGGCCAGCAGCGCTTGGCACACGATCAGTTGAGTGCTCCGTTTCTGGCGCTTGCGCTGAAGGTGCGCATTAGCGATCTAATCGAGGCGAAGTCGGTTGGTCTCCACGTTGCGTTCGCTGAGTTCCTCCAAGCCGATCTGTCAACACGAGCGCGGCTAGTCGGCCAAGGTCACGTCCGCACAGAGTCGAATCTGAGCTCTGCGGTTCTTCGCGACATAGTCGATCGGCTAGGTCTCGACTATCAGCCCTACGAACTCCAAAAGCAACTCATTGACCAGCGCATGGTGGAGACTCGAAACCACGTCGCACATGGCGAATACCTCGATGTGTCGCTGGCGGACTTCGAGACGCTCCACGATGAGGTAAGTCGGATGCTCCGTGTCTTCACCGCGGACGTGCTCAACCACGCGGCCTTGAAGAACTATCGAGCGCCGGGCGCCACCATCCCGGTCGGCCCCTAGGCGACACAGTCTGAGCGGCGCTAAGCGGGCACTGAGACCGACGAGGCGTAGACGGTCTCGCCGACCATGTTGCCATCGTCGTCCTGCGCGGTGAGGAAGACCTCGGATGCGGACTCGGGTTCGGCCTGGGCGATGCCGGCGAGGCAGTCGAGGGCGGCGGCGCGGTCGGTGAACGCGTCGAGGAGGTTGCCGGTGCTGTCGAAGATCGAGTACGTCATCGCGTCTCTTGGAGCAGGATAGGGCTCAGCCGGTGGCTTCCACAACATCGGTCACGCAGGTTGCGAGCTGAAGAGGGCGACCCCAAACGGACCAGTGGGCGGGGCCGCCGGTCTTTGCAACGCAGAGGCCGAGGTCCGGTAGGAGATCGATCGCCGCGACGTGGCCGCCGAGCTTCGGCACACGACGGGCGAGTTGGGCGGCAACGTCCGCTGAATCGAACATCGACAGCGCCATGTGGATCACCGCGGCGCGATCCTCTGGACCTCGAGGCGGTCGCCCCTGCTCGTAGTGCGACAGGAACGCTTCGCCGAACCGCTCGTCGTCCCGAGCACGGCTCACCCGATACAGCCGCTGCGGCTCCTCGACGACCTCCACCTCGACTGACCGCAGCAGCGACATCGGACCCGGCATCTCGCGTCACCGTACCGAGCGCCTCGGCGCTTGCAGACCGCAGGCGGCGCCCCGCCCTTCGGAGCCCGCGGTTCCCAAGCCACCAGGACCGGCGCACACACTTGCACTGGGTGCGGAGACGCTGGCCAACGGCCTCAGATTGACCTCCGACACCCGGTTGGCCGGCACCCTCGATTGGGCGCCGGCCAGTGCTCAGGGTCAGTCCCCGAGGCCGAACGTTTCAGCGTGCTCGTAGCCCATCAACGTCTCGCACCAGGCGTTGGCAGCTGCCAGTGCCTCGCGCAGGAGGCGCGGATCGCCGTCGACCTCATCGACGAAGTGATGGACGATGTCACGGAAGCGGTCGACGGCGGTGATCGTCGCGAGGACGATCTCGGTGCCGAGGAGCCATGTCGGTCCGGTCACGATCACTCGGTCGCCTTCGTGTCGATCGGGGTCCGCGAGCTGATCGAGGAGGCGTCGGGTCGCGCCCAACACCTCATCGGGCGTCCGGCGGTCGACGCGTTCGAGGTCGGTGGCGTCGCGGACGGCTGCCTCGGCGTCTCGCAGGCGCTCGCGAAGCTCGACTTCGAGGCCGGGGATCTCGCGCTCGCGGAAGCGAACGGTCAGGTAGGCGGGGCTGCCGCTTCCGGTGACCTTCATCGCGCAGCCTCGCGATCACGCAGATGGATAGCGTGCGAATTGCTCATGGAGTTGACGCTCCTTGGGCCATGCCCCCGGCCGTGTGAGCGGCGCGGGGGCGCTTTTCAATTGTGGAGAGGGACCTCTCCTGACCTCTTTAGGGCGGGGCGAAGGGAAACTCTCCCCCCTCCGGTCCGAACGTGTCCGCCGAGTAACGCGGCGACGCTCGGGTCAGGATGCCGACCGAGCCGCTCGGATGAGGTCGCTCGCCGGCACGCGTGGCTGGCGCCGGTGTTCGGCGAAGACGTGCGCGTAGGTCTTCAGCGTCTCGGTCGGGGAGTGGCCGAGTTGCTCGGCGAGCTCGACGATCGAGGTGTTGCCGTCGCGGATCATCAGCGAGGCGAAGGAGTGGCGGAGGTCGTAGGGGCGTGGGCGGCCGAGGTCGATTGCCTCGGTCGTTGCGTTGAAGCGACGGCGGCGCCAGTTCTTCCAGTCGTCGGGTGTCATCCATCCGCCGTCCGCCCGCCCGAAGAGAGGTGCGTCGCGTTGGGTGATGTCCTTCATGTCGCACCAGGTCATGATGTCGGCGCGAAGCTCGGGCAGGAGGTCGACGGTCCGGTAGACGCGGCCGGTCTTCTGCATCTTCAGCGACCCGTAGGAGACCGCCTGCTCGACCAGGATGGTGTCCTCGCGGATGTGCCGTCGCTCAAGTGCTATGCCTTCGCCTGGCCGGACGCCGGCGTAGGCGAGGACGCTCACCAGCGTGGCGGAGAAGTGGTCGCCGTCCGCGAGGAGCGCACGTCGTAGCCGCTCGACGGTCGCTGGGTCGAGGACCTCGATCGCGCGCGTCCGCCCCTGGCGCGGCTTGCGCACGACCGAGACCGGATTGCGCTCGGCTTCACCCCATTCGACACCGAGCGTGAACATGGCCTGCAACAACACCATCGCTCGACGCACGGTCTCGCGGCCGATCCCGTTGGCCAACATGTCGGCCCGCCACTGCGCGACCGACCGCGGCGTGATCTCGTCCAGCGCCATGTCGCCGAAGCGTGGCGCGAGGTGGCGGGCCCAGCAGCGGTCGTAGCTGACGATCGTCGCCCGGGCCAGCCGCGCGACGGCGTCGGCGCGGTAGGTCGGCCACAGCGCGGCCAAGGTGTTGTCCTTGACCGCGCCGCCGATCGTCCCGTGCTGGGCCAGCTCCAGCGCAAGACGCGCCCGCTCCAGGTCGGCCTCCTCGAACGTGTCGAAGCTCAGCCGCCGGCGGGCGCCGGCCTGATCCGTCCAGCGCACGGTCGGCGTCGTCGAGATCGAGCCGTCGGTGCGACGCCGACGGCGCAGCTCGACGCGCGGCTTGCGCGCATCAGAGGCGACGGTCATGGCGCCTCGCCATCATCGTCGGAGAACAGCCAGCGGTCCAGGTCCGCCGGGCGGATCCGGAACGCGCCACGGGCGGCGTTCGCGCCGCGGACGCGCCCGGCACGCAGCGCGCCGCGGTCGATCGCCCGGCGGATCGTTCGCTCATGGCACCGGACCCGCTCGGCGGCCTCGGCGATCGTGAGGTATCCCGGCGATGACGCCTCTGGCGAGGTCTCATCGTCGAAGGGCAGTTCGAGCTGTGTCATCCCTTCCCTAGTCGAATGAGAAGGCGAAACACCCTCGCCCAATCTCAGACGCGAGCAGCCGGGACAGACCTCGAAGGGACTCCCTGGGACCCCGTTCTGCCCCAACAACCGGGGGTCAGCGGGTTGCGCGGCACCCTCGGTCGGGTGCGAATTCAGCGCATTTGCAGCGACTCCCTGCCGAAGCCGACGATGGGACTCGAACCCATGACCCCTTCATTACGAGTGAAGTGCTCTACCAGCTGAGCTACGTCGGCACTGACGGAGGCAGATGCTAGCGATGAAGGACGGTTCGTGGGGCCTTTGCGACGGGAGATCGTGACAGTTGGCGTTCTGGGTCTGACTCGACGGTGTGGTGGCGCGGTTTGGACCGGGTGTCCGGACAGATCTCGGCGTGGTGTGCCGAATGCTTGGACGTATGCCGTTCAGGGATGGTTCGTCGCAGGCTCTCACCCGCTCCCGGCTGGCCGTCGCCGCCCGGCTGGCCACCAAGCTCGCGCCGCTGGACGACCCGCAGGCGATCGCGCGGACGGCGGTGGACGAGCTGCATCGGGCCTTCGGGTTCTTCCTCGCGGTCATCCAACGGCTCGACGACGAGCACCGCGTGCTCCGGGTCGTCGCCGCCGCCGGGCCGCTGGCCGCCTCGCCCGACTTCCTCGCCCACGAGCAACCCCTTCATGAAGGCGTCAACGGCCGTGTCGCGCGGACGGGCCGGCCGGCGGTCATCCCGGATACGGCCCAAGATCCGGACTACCTGCGCCGCGACCCGCGCTCGGACCCCGGCTCGGAGCTGTCGCTCCCGATCCACGTCGACGGCGCCATCTGGGGCGTCCTGAACCTCGAGCAGCTCGCCACCCACGCCTTCGGCGACGACGACCTCCTGCTGGCCGACGCGGTCGCCGCCCAGGTCGGCGCCGCGCTGCACCGCGCTCGGCTCACGAGCGAGCTGGAGTCCTCCTTCGCCTCCACGCTCGGGATCCTCGCCGACGTCCTGGAGACCAAGGACGCCTACACCGCCGACCACGCCGACGAGGTCGCCGCCCTGGCGTTGCGGACCGGTCGCGCGCTCCGCCTCGACGAGGCCGAGCTGCGCTCCCTGCGCTACTGCGCGCTCCTGCACGACATCGGCAAGATCGGCGTGCGCTCCGAGATCCTCACCAAGCCTGGCCGGCTCACGCCCGACGAGCTGGAGGAGATCGAGGAGCACTCCGCGATCGGCGACGCCCTCCTCAGGCGCATCCCGCTGCTGGCCGGCGTCGCGCCGCTCGTCCGTGCCGTCCACGAGCGCCACGACGGCGCCGGCTACCCCGACGGGCTCCAAGGCAAGGCCATTCCCTTGGCGTCCCGCATCGTCGCCGTCTGCGACGCCCTGCACGCGATGACCTCCGACCGCCCCTACCGGCGCGCGCGACCCCTCCGAGCGGCCCTCGCCGAGCTGCGCCGCTGCGCCGGGACCCAGTTCGACCCGGAGGTCGTCGCCGCGGTCGTCGCTCAGGCCGCCACGGGCGCCTCGGCCCCCGCCGCGGCATCGCCTTCGGCCGCGGCCGCGGCGGCCTCCGCGCGCCGCGCCCGGCGCTCCTCGCGCATCAGCAGCAGCGCCGGGACGAGCGCCAGCAGGATCCCCAGCAGCGACCACGTGTAGGCGTTGGCGAACGCGGCGCCCAGCGGGTCGGCGAAGCGCTCGCGCACCGCCGCGGGCAGCGTCCCGCCGACCGCGCCGTCGGCGCCCCCGCCGCCCGCGACCGACCCGACGTTCGACTCCAGCGAGTTCTCCAACACCACCGTCAACACGGCCACGCCCAGCGAGCCGCCGACGCGCTGCAGGACGTTCAGCATCGGCGTCGCGCGCGGCACCTGCGCGGCGCTGTCGAGCGTCGCGTAGGCGGCGGCCATCGCCGGCATCATCGTCGCGCCCAGGCCGAGGCCACGCACGACCAGCGACCCCATCAACACGCCGTAGGACGTGTCGCCGCCGATCACCGCGTAGGGCACCGTGCCCGCCGCCAGGATCAGCAGGCCGACCGGCACGATCCGGCCCGGGCCGATGCGGTCGGCCAGGCGCCCGGAGATGCTCATGCCGATCGCCGTGCCCACGCCCTGCGGGGCCATCAACAACCCGGCGTGCAGCGGCGACTGGCCGCGGACCACCTGGTAGTACAAGGGCAGCAGGATCATCGAGCCGAACAGCGCGCCGCCGATCAAAAACGTCGTCGCCGCCGCGGCGCTGAAGCCGCGCCCCGCGAACAGCCGCACCTCGACCAGCGGATGCTCGATCCGCAGCGCGCGCACCACGAACGCGGCGACGAGCACGACGCCGACCACGATCGGCAGCCAGGCGCTGATCGTCGCCAGCGTCCGGTGCGTCCCGACCTCGCTCAGGCCGAACACCACCGACGCGACGCCGACCGGCAGCAGCGCCAGCCCGATCTTGTCCAGCGGCGGCGTCTCGTGCCCCGCCTCCGACGCGCGCCCCGCGGCCCGGCCGCGCGGGAGCAACTTATAGGCCAGCACAAGGCCGACGGCGCCGACCGGCACGTTGACGAAGAAGATCCAGCGCCACGACAGGTTGTCCACCAACAACCCGCCGATCACCGGCCCGATCACCGGCCCCATCAGCATCGGCACGCCGATGACGCTCATCACGCGCCCCATCCGCTTCGGCCCCGCGGCCTGGGCGAGCGTGATCATCCCGATCGGCATGATCATGCCGCCGGCCAGCCCCTGCAGGACGCGGAAGCCGATCAGCGTCCCGGCCGACCAGGCGATCCCGCACAGCGCGCTCGTCGCCACGAACGACGCGACCGCGGTCATCCACACGCGGCGCGGGCCGAAGCGCTCGGCCATCCAGCCGGTCAGCGGGATCACCGCGGCCAAGGCCAACAGGTAGCCGGTGCTGACCCACTGGATCGTGGCCAGCGAGACGTCCAGGTCGTCCCGCAGCGTCTGCAGCGCGACGTTGACGATCGTCGCGTCCAGGATCGACATGATGGCGCCGATCACGACGACGATCGCGATCGGCCGGACGTCCTTGGGCAAGCCCTTGCTCACTGCGTCTCCTCGAGTTCCTCGTAGGCCGCCGCCAGCCGCGACAGCACCTTCGCGGCGGCGCGCCGCTCGCCCGGCGACAGCTGCGCGAACAGCGCCCGGCGCCGCGCCAGCTGGCGCGTGCGGTGGCGCTTCAGCGCGTCGCGCCCGGCGGCCGTCAGCGCGATCCGGACCGCGCGGCGGTCGTCGGCGGCGCGGTCGCGCGTGACCAGCTCGCGCTCCTGGAGGCCGTCGATCATCCGCGTCGCGGTCGGCGCGCTCACGCCGGCGGTCCGCGCCAGCTCGCGCAGCCCGAGGGCGCCGTCGAGCAGCGGGCACAGCAGGTCGTGCTGGGACGGCGTCAGGACCGCGTCGGGCTCGACGCGCACGCGGGCGCGCTTGGCGGCGCGGACGAAGTCGTCGAAGGCCTGCGCGAACGCGGCGAGCTGGGCGTCGTCGGCAGCGACGGCGTCGGTGGCGGCGGTCATCAGGTCGTTAGCAGGCTAACAAAACTCGTTAGCGCCCTAACGACCTCGGCGCGACTAGCGTTCGCGCGGAGCCGTGGCCGCCCCCACCTTCGACCTCCAGTCGCACTCGACGTTCTCCGACGGCACGCTGCCGCCGCGCGAGGTCGTCGCGCGCGCCGCGGCCGCCGGCGTCGAGCTGCTCGCGCTGACCGACCACGACACGGTCGACGGCGTCGCCGAGGCCCTCGGCGCCGCGCGCGACCACCCGGGCCTGCGGCTCGTCCCGGCCACCGAGCTGTCGTCGATCGACGGCGACCACGAGGACCTGCACGTCTGCGGCTACGGCGTCGACCACACCGACCCCGCGTTCCTGGACACGCTGGAGCGCTTTCGCGCCGACCGGGCCGCCCGCGCCGACCGCATGGCCGCCGCGCTGCGCGACGACTGCGGCTTCGCGCTCGACACGACGGTCCTGGACCGCAAGCGCGCCGCGGGCCTGCCGATCGGCCGCCCGCACCTCGCGCGGGCCGCGTTCGACCACCCCGACAACGCCGCGCGCATCGCCACCGAGGGCCTGGCGGACTTCGGCAAGCTGCTGGAGGCCTACCTGATCCCCGGCGCGCCGGCCTACCGCCGCCGCACCACGCCGACGGTCGCCGAGGCCATCGAGGCCATCCACGCCGCCGGCGGCCTGGCGGTCTGGGCGCACCCGTTCTGGGACGTCGAGGACCCCGACGAGGTCGTCGCCGCCGTCGAGCGGTTCTCCGGCGAAGGCCTCGACGGCGTCGAGGCCTTCTACGTCACCCACACCCGCGCGCAGACCGAGATCGCCTACCGCGCGGCGCGCGACCGGGGCCTGATCACGACCGGCTCCGCGGACTTCCACGGACCCGACCACCCGCTCTTCCACCGCTTCCGCGCCTTCGACCTGTACGGGTTGACGCCCGCGCTCGGCGACCTGGCGACAACCTGAACGGACGTCGAGCCGGACATCGCCGAGCAGGCCGCGTCGACTAGCCTGCCCCGCCGACCATGGACGCACTCCAGGCCATCATCCTGGGGATCGTGCAGGGGCTGACCGAGTTCCTGCCGATCTCCTCCACCGCGCACCTGCGCCTCGTCCCGGCCTTCGCCGGCTGGCACGACCCGGGCACCGCGTTCACCGCGGTGGTGCAGCTCGGCACGATGGCGGCGGTGCTCCTCTACTTCCGCCAGGACCTGTGGAACATCGCGCGCGCGTGGCTGCGCTCGCTGCGCGACCCGCGGGCCCGCGGGACGCTCGACGCGCGCCTGGGCTGGTACCTGATCGTCGGCACGATCCCGATCTCGATCCTCGGCCTCGCGCTCAAGGACAAGATCGAGACCGACGCCCGCCAGCTCGTGCTGATCGGCATCGCGATGATCGTGCTCGGCGTCATCCTGGAGATCGCCGAGCGCGTCGGCCGCAAGCGGCGCGAGGTCGCGTCGCTGACGATGCGCGACGGCATCCTGATCGGCTGCGCGCAGGCCTGCGCGCTGGTGCCGGGCGTGTCGCGGTCGGGCTCGACGATCTCGGCCGGCCTGTTCCTCGGCCTCACCCGCGAGGCGGCCGCGCGCTACTCGTTCCTGCTCAGCGTCCCGGCGGTCGTGCTGTCGGGCCTGTTCGAGCTGAAGGACGTCGGCAGCGGCGGCGGCGCGGGCGCGGTCCCGACGATCATCGCCACGATCTTCGCGTTCATCGTCGGCTACGCGTCGATCGCGTGGTTGTTGAAGTACCTGGCCCGGCACCCGGTGACGATCTTCGTCGTCTACCGGATCGTGCTCGGCGTCGTGGTGCTGACGCTGGTCGCGACCGGCGCGCTGAACGGCTGACGCCGGCTAGGACAGCACGCGCTGCGTCTTGGAGGCCAGCGCCTCCAGGGCCAGCTCCTCGGACGGGTTGAGGATCTGCATCGTGCGCGCCTCCTCGACCAGGGCGACCGCGTCGCGCAGCCGGTGCGACGAGGCGGCCGTCGTCTCGGCGTCCTTGGCGACCTGCTGGGCGCGGTCGGTGTGGTGGACCAGCTCGGGCGCGCCGTCCTTGACGACCGCGACGTCGCGCAGGTAGAGGCCGACCAGCTGCAGCGCGTGGTCGAGCGTCGCGGCGTGCGCGCGGCGGTGGGCGCGCTTGCCGAGCGTCTCCCCCTCGCGCTTGACGCGCCTGGCCTCGCGGTCGGGCAGCAGCTCGGCGTCGGCCGCGACCTGCTCGGCGACCGCGGTCGCGGCGATGTCCCCGCGGACGCGCGCGAGGTCGAGGATCGCCGTGTGCGGGCGGTCGGCGCCGACCGTGTGGTGCAGCGCCGCGCGGGCGAACTTCTCGGAGGCGTCGCGCAGCGCGGGCCCCTCGGCCAGCGCGAGCGCGATCGCGCGGGTCGCGTCGCCGAGCGCGAGGCGCGCGCAGGCGTCGGCGGTCAGCGGCGGGACGCCGTGCTTGCCCTGGAGGCGATCGCTCAGCTCCCGCGGCGTCGCGGCCTCGAAGCGCACGAGCTGGCAGCGGGAGAGGATCGTCGGGAGCATGTTCCCGAGCTTGTTGGTCAACAGCACGAGGTGCGCGAACGGCGGCGGCTCCTCAAGCGTCTTGAGCATCTTGTTGGCCGCCTGGTCGTTCATCGTGTCGGCGCCCTCGATGACGAAGACGCGGCGACGGGCCTCGAACGGGGTGCGCGACGCGGCGCCGATCACCGGCTCCTCGATGTCGCCGACGAGCATCTCGGCGGCGCCGCTCGGGGTGACCCAGGTGAGGTCGGGATGGACGCCCTCGATCGCCCGCCGGCGCGCGTTCTCCGGGTCGCTCGCGCCCTCGGCCAGCAGCTCGGCCGCGAACGCGCGCGCGGCCTCGCGCTTGCCCGCGCCGGCCGGCCCGTGGAAGAGGTAGGCGTGCGACGGGTGGCCCTGCGGCGGGATCGCCGCGTCGAGGACCGAGCGGGCGTGCGGATGGCGTTGGACGACGGCGAGCATGGCGGCGTCGTCAGGGTACTGTCACGCGCTCATGACGCTGATCGCGGTCGAGGGGATCGACGGCGCGGGCAAGACCACGCTCGCGGCCGGGCTGGCGGCGGCGCGACCCGAGGTGGTGGTGTTGCGCGAGCCGGGCGGCGCGGCGCTGTCGGAGCGGGTCCGCGCGCTGGTCGCCGATCCGGCGCTGGACGTCGACCCGCGCGCCGAGGCGCTGCTGTTCGCGGCCGCGCGGGCGCAGCTGGTGGCCGAGAAGCTGGCGCCGCTGCTGGCGGCGGGCAAGACGGTGGTGTTGGATCGCTACGTCGACTCGTCGCTGGCCTACCAGGGCGCGGGGCGCGAGCTGGGCGTCGGGGAGATCGCCGCGCTGAACGCGTTCGCGACCGGCGGCCTGACCGCGGACCTGACGTTCTACCTGCGCGTGCCGCCGTCGGTCGGCGCGGCGCGCCTGAGCGGCGGGCGCGACCGGCTGGAGCGCGCGGGCGCGGCGTTCTTCGCCCGCGTGGTCGCCGCCTACGACGCGCTCGCGGAGGCCGCAACGGACCGATATGTGGTGCTGGACGCCACCCAACCGCCCGACGCGGTGTTGGCGCAGGCGCTGAAGCACCTGCAATAGCCGGTCTTCCGGCTACGATCGGCAGGCGACGCCGGATGGGCTTCGCGCCCCGTTCATGTCTCCGCGCTTCGAGGTCGAGTCCTTCGAGCAGATCCCAGCAGGCCCCGGCACGGTGCTGCTGCGGATCGCTGGTCGCTGGTTCGGGGAGACGCGCGAGCGGCTGGCGGCCCCGTTGCTGCTGCTCGACGACGGGCGCCGGACGCACCGGCTGACGCCGCTTCCGGGGCCCGACGAGATCGCGCCGCTGTCCGCGCCCGACGGCCCGGGATGGCGCGCGGCGTTCAGCGCGCCGGCCGAGGTCGTCAACGGCGCGCGGGTCGTGTTCGCGCTGCAGGCGGGCCCGCACATCGCCGACCTGTCGCGGCCCACCGGGCGCGGCGGGCGGGTCGTGCCGATCGCCGCGCCGACACCGGCCCCGGCCATGGCGCGGCCGTCCTCCGAGCGCGAGCGCCGCCGCGGACGCGGCCGCCGTCCCGAGCCGCGCTCGGAGCTGGACGTCGGCGCGTTGACGTCGGCCTCCGACGTCGCGGCGCTGCACGCGCACCTGGCCGAGGAGCGCGCGGCGCGGGAGACCGCGGAGCGGCGCGCGGGCGAGGCGCACGCCCTGGCCCAGCAGGCGGCGGCCGAGGCCCAGCGGGCGACCGAGGTCGCGCTGCGCGCCGAGGCGGCGCGAACCGGAGCGGTCGAGGCGCTGACCGAGGAGCGCGTCCGGGCGTCCGAGCGCGCGGCGGCCGAGGAGGAGCGCGCGCGCGAGGACCGCGACCGCGCCGCGCGGGCGGCCGACCAGGCGCGCCAGGCGGTCGAGGTCGCCCACGAGGCGCGGCGGGCGCTCCAGGAGCGCGAGGACGAGGTCGCCGAGCTGCGCGCCGAGGCCGAGCGGGCGTCGCGCGCGGCGCGGGCGGCCGAGGCGCGGCTGGCGGCGGTCGACGAGGCGCGGCGGGTCGCGGAGGAGCGGGCGACCGAGTTGTCGTCCTTGCGCACGCGCGCGGAGTCGCTCGACGAGGAGCGGGCGAGCGCCGCCCTGGCCGCGGGCGCGGCGCAGCGGCGCGCCGAGCAGGCCGAGCAGCGGATCCGGGCGCTCGAGCAGAAGCTCGGCGAGGCCGAGGCGCTGGCGCGGCGCGCCGAGGCGGCCGCGCGCCGGGCCGACGAGCTGACGACGCGGGTGCGCGAGGAGCGCGCGGCACGCCGCGAGGCGGAGGCCGAGGCGCAGCGGGCCGCGCGGGAGACCGCGGACGAGGCGGCCGCGCGGGCGGCGATGCTGTCCTCCGAGCTGCGCGAGACGCGGCGCCGGCTGGAGGCCGACGGGGCCGCGCGGCGCGAGGCGGAGGAGCGCGCGCGGGCGGCGGCGCAGGAGCTGGAGGAGGTCCGGGCACGCGCCGCGGCGGCCGACGAGCGCGCGGCGCTGGCCGAGCAGGCGACGGCCGGGCTCGCACGGCTGGAGGCGCAGCTCGCCGAGGCGCGGGCGCGGGCCGACGAGGTCGACGCGCTGCGCGAGCAGGTTGATGGCCTTGTCGCGCAGCGCGACACGCGCGACGCGGCGGCGGCCGAGCTGCGGGCACGGCTGGAGGAGACGGCCGGCGCCCGCGACGCCGCGCGGGCCGCGCTGGACGAGGCGCGCGCCGACGCCGAGGGCGCCGAGCAGGCGCTGCGCGCCGACGCCGACGACCTGCGCCGCTGGCTGGCCGACGCCGAGCAGCGCGCCGGACGCGCGGCGGCCGAGGCGGCGGCGCTGCGCGAGCGCCTCCAGGAGGCCGAGCGCGCGGCGGGCGAGGAGGCCGAGGCGCAGCGGGCGCGCGTCGCGGCGGCCGAGCGCGCGGCGGCCGCCGAGGTCGAGGTCCTGCGCGAGCGGCTGACGGTCGTCGAGGCGCAGGGCGAGAGCGAGGCCGCGACGCTGCGCGAGCGGCTGGTCGAGCGCGAGCGCGAGGCGACCGCGCGGGTCGCCGAGGTCGAGGCGGCGCTGACGCGGGCGCGCGAGACGGCGGCCGAGGGCGTCGCGGCGACGGAGCGGGAGCTGGAGGAGGTCCGGTCGCGCGGCGAGGCCGAGGTCGCGGCGCTGCGCGCGCGGCTCGACGAGACGCGCGCGGCGGGCGCGGCCGAGGCCGACGCGCTGCGCGAGCGCCTGCGCGAGGCCGACGCCGCGGCGGCCGCCGAGGCCGAGGCGCTGCGGCAGCGGTTGGAGGACGCGGAGGCGACGGCGACCGAGGTCGTCGACGACCTGCAGGCCGAGCTGGCGCAGGCGCGCGAGGACGCCGACGCGGCGCGCGCGGAGCTGGAGACGGCGCGCGCCGAGGTCGACGCGCGGGTGGTCGCGGCGCGGGAGGAGGGCGACGCGCGGGCGGCGGCCGCCGAGCGCGCGGGCCGCGAGGCGCTGGAGGCCGCCGAGACCGCGGCGCGCGTGGCCGAGGCCGACCTGCGCGCCGGCGCGCGCGAGCGGATCGAGGAGCTGGAGTCGCGGCTGACCGCGGCGCGCGAGGCGAGCGAGCGGGCGGTCGCGGCCGCCGAGGCGACCGCCGCCGAGGAGGTCGCGGGGCTGCGTGACGACGTGGCGTCCGCGCGCGAGCGGGCCGACGCGGCCGAGGCGAGCGTCGCCGGGCGGATCGAGGCGCTGGAGGCCGAGGCGGCGGAGCGGATCGCGGAGGCGGAGGCGGAGGGCGAGCGGCGGGCGCAAGAGGCCGATCGGGTCGCGTCCGAGCGCGTGCGCGAGGCCGAGGAGCGCGCCGCGGAGCGCGCGGAGGAGGCCGAGCGCTCGGTCGACACGCGGATCGCCGAGGCGCGCGCGGAGGCCGCGGAGGCCGTCGCCGAGGCCGAGCGGCTGAGCGCCGCGGCACGCCGCCGCGCCGACGAGCAGGTCACCGCGGCCCGCGGCGCGCTGGAGCGGGCGCGGGCCGAGGCGGTCGCGGAGGTCCGCGACGAGCTGGAGGCCGAGCGCGCGCTGGCGGCCGCGCGGGTCGAGGAGGTCCGCGGAGAGCTGGAGGCGACGCGCGCCGAGGCCGCCGCCCGGATCGAGGAGGCCGAGGCCGCCGCGCGGGCCGCGCGGGACGAGGCGCGCGAGGAGGCCGAGGCGGCGCTGTCCGCCGCGCGGGACGAGGCCGACGCGCGGCTGGCCGCGGCCGCGTCGGCGCACCTCGAGGCGCGCGACGAGTTGGCCGGTCGCCTGGCCGACGCCGAGCAGCGCCTGAGCGCGACGCAGGACGCGTTCGCCGTCGAGCGCGAGCGCCATGCCGACGAGCTGGAGCAGGCCCGCGCCGAGGCCCGCCGCGACGCCGAGGAGCGCCTGGCGGCCACGCAGGACGCGCTGGGGCAGGAGCGTCAGGAGCACGAGGCGGAGGTCACGGCCCTCCAGGACCGGCTGGCCGCGGCCGGCGAGGCGGCCGAGCACGACGCCGCGCGGCGCCTCAGCGCCCTGCGGGCCGACCACGCCCGCGAGGTCGCCGCGCTCACCGAGCGCCTCGAGGCCGCCGCGGCGGAGCTCGCGAGCGAGCGGGCGACGCACAGTGATCATCGCTCAACGCTCGAAGACGATGCGGAATCCCGCGTCGTCGCGATCCAGACCGCCGCCGAGGACCGCGCCCGCGCCGTCGAAGGCCGGCTCGCCGCCGCGCACGCCCGCCTCCTCGAACGGGCCGCCGAGGACGACCACGCGTCCGCCCTCGAAGCCGACCTCGCCGCGACCCGCGCCGACGCGGAGCGCCTGGCCGCCGAGCTGGAGGCCGCGCGGGCCGAGGCCGAGGAGCGGACGGCGGCGCACGCGGCGGCACGGCAGGCCGACGCCGAGCGCGCCGCCCTGGGGGCGCGCATCGCCGAGCTCGAGGCCACCGCCACCGAGGCGGGCGACCGCGAGCAGGACCTTCACCACCAGCTCACGGTCGTTCAGGACGCCCTCGCCGAGAGCCGCGAGCGCGAGGCCGACCTCGCCGCGCGCCTCGACGACGCCGCGGCCGGCTCCGAGGACGACGTCGCGCGCCTCGCCGCCCAGCACGACGCGCTCCAGGCCGCGATCGCCGCCGCTGACGCGCGCGAGGCCGACCTGCAGGAGCACCTGCGCGCCGCCCATCAGGCCGCCGACGAGGCCGCCGCGCGCGAGGCCGCGCTGCAAGATCGCCTGCAGGCGGCCGAGACCCACGCCTCCGAGCGCGAGGCCGCGCTGCAGGCCGAGATCGACCAGCTCCAGGCCGCCGCCCGCTCCGCGCGCTCGGCGCCGCCGCCGAGCCCGTCGGACCCCGACCCGTCCGCCGAGCTCGTCGCCTTCGAGCACGGCGACGACGAGGACCGCACGCTGCTGGCCCCCGAGGTCCGGCGCGAGCGGATCATCGTCCTGGCCCTGCTGTTCATCGCGGTCGTCTGCGGCGTGGCGATCGTCACCGGCGGCCTCACTGACGTCCTCCACTAGCCTTTCCCTCCGGATGCGCCGCCGCCGGACGACCCAGGCCCTCGCCTCTGCCGCCCTCGTCGCGGCCCTCGCGCTGCCCTCGGCCGCCTTCGCGCAGGACGCCTCGACCACCGCCCCGGAGACCGCCACGTCGTCGCAGCCCAGCGACTCGGCCACGGTCCCGGACGCGTCGCAGGCCGTCCCGGGCACGACCGCCGGCGAGCCCGCCGGAGAGCCCGCGCCGTCCACCGCCGCTCCCGCCACGACCGCCGCGCCGGCCACGACGGCCGCCCCCGCGAGCGCCAACGGAAGTCCGCCCGCGGACAGCGCCGGCGACAAGACCGCGATCCTCCTGATCGCGATCATCGGCGCCGTCCTGCTGGCCGCCGCGCTCGCCTGGGGCGCCGCCCGCTGGTGGGCCTACGAGGCTCCCTGGTGGACCCGCTGGCGCCATGCCACGGCTGAGGCCGGCTGGCGCACGTCGGCCGCCTGGGCCGAGTTCCGGGACTGGCTGCGGCTCGGCCGCTAGCCGACCGAACGTGGCCGATGGCCGCTCCCCGGGCCTACACTGAATTAAGCCCGAAATAGCGGGCACGCCCCCTCGCGAGGGCGCTTTTCCATCCGCCCGATACGCCACCCTGCTCGACCCACCTTCACAGGTATCTCGAGCAGCGGCGGGCCGGCCGCGAGGAAGGAACACGAGGTCCATGGACACAGCACCGCAGACCACCCTGGCACCGGAGATCACCCCGGGTCGAGCGCTCACGATCGAGCGCTATTTCACGACGTCCGGCGTGGCTCCGTTCGACACCGTCGAGTGGGAGCTCCGCACCGCCGCGGTCGGCTCCTTCCGACAGGACGACGTGGAGTTCCCGAAGTCCTGGTCGCAGAACAGCACCAACATCGTCGCGCAGAAGTACTTCCGCGGCCAGCTCGACTCGCCCGCGCGCGAGCGCTCCGTCAAGCAGATGATCGGCCGCGTGGCCGGGACCATCGCCGACTGGGGCCGCCAGCGCGGCTACTTCGCGACCGCCGAGGACGGCGACGCGTTCCAGGACGAGTTGACCTACATCTTGCTGCACCAGATGGCGGCGTTCAACTCGCCGGTCTGGTTCAACGTCGGCTTCGAGGAGCAGCCGCAGTGCTCGGCCTGCTTCATCCTCTCGGTCGAGGATCAGATGGAGTCGATCCTGGACTGGAACACGCGCGAGGGCAAGATCTTCCGCGGCGGTTCCGGCTCGGGCATCAACCTGTCCAACATCCGTGGGTCGATGGAGCCGCTGACCAAGGGCGGCACGGCTTCCGGCCCGGTCTCCTTCATGCGCGGCGCCGACTCCTGGGCCGGGACGATCAAGTCCGGCGGCAAGACGCGCCGCGCGGCCAAGATGGTGGTGCTGGACGTCGACCACCCGGACATCGTCGAGTTCATCGAGTGCAAGGCCAAGGAGGAGGACAAGGCCGAGGCCCTGCGCGACGCGGGCTTCGACATGTCCATCGACGGCGACGGCTTCAAGTCCATCCAGTACCAGAACGCCAACAACTCGGTCCGCGTCACGGACGAGTTCATGCAGGCGGTCGAGACCGACGCCGAGTGGCGCACGATCGCGCGCACGACCGGCAAGCCGATCGGCGAGCCGCTCCGCGCGCGTGAGGTCATGCGCAAGATCGCGGAGGCCGCGTGGCGCTGCGCCGACCCGGGCGTCCAGTACGACACGATCATCAACGAGTGGCACACGTGCCCGGTCTCGGGGCGCATCAACGCGTCGAACCCGTGCTCGGAGTACATGCACGTCGACGACTCCGCGTGCAACCTGGCGTCGCTGAACCTGATGAAGTTCCGTCGCCCCGACGGCACCTTCGAGGTCGAGAAGTTCTCGCGCGCGGTGGACGTCGTGTTCCTCGCGCAGGAGATCGTCGTCGGGCCGTCGAGCTACCCGACCGAGGAGATCGGCGTCAACGCCCGCGCGTTCCGCCAGCTGGGCATGGGCTACGCCAACCTCGGCGCGTACCTGATGGCCAACGGCATGCCGTACGACTCGGAGGCGGGCCGCGCGACGGCCGCCGCGATCACGGCGCTGATGACCGGCCGCGCGTACCTGGAGTCGGCGAAGGTCTCGGCGGCGATCGGCCCGTACGAGCGCTACGCGGAGAACCGCGAGGACCACAACAAGGTCATGCGGATGCACCGTGACGCCACGGCGCACATCCCGGTCGGCGTCGGCCGCGACGACGCGCTGCTGGCCGCCGCCCGCGAGGTGTGGGACGAGGCGGTCGAGGTCGGCGAGGCCCACGGCTACCGCAACGCGCAGGCGACGGTGCTCGCGCCGACCGGCACGATCTCGTTCCTGATGGACTGCGACACGACCGGCGTCGAGCCGGACTTCTCGCTGGTCAAGTACAAGGAGCTGGTCGGCGGCGGCTCGATGACGATCGTCAACCGCACGGTGCCGCTGGCCCTGCAGACGCTCGGCTACGCGCAGCCGGAGATCGACCAGATCGTCGCGCACATCGACCAGTACGGCACGATCGTCGAGGCGCCGGGCATCAAGGACGAGCACCTCGAGGTCTTCGACGTGGCCGTCGGCTCGCGCGCGATCTCGCACATGGGCCACATCAAGATGATGGGCGCGATCCAGCCGTTCATCTCGGGCGCCATCTCCAAGACGGTGAACATGCCGAACACGGCGACGGTCGAGGACATCGCCGAGGCCTACACCGAGGCGTGGCGCCTTGGCGTCAAGGCGCTGGCGATCTACCGTGACGGGTCGAAGACCGCGCAGGCCCTGCGCACCGACGCCCAGAAGGAGGAGGCCGCCGTGCCTTCGCTCGACTCGGAGGAGTTCGCCGCCGCCGTCAAGGACGAGGTCGCCAAGCAGCTGGCGGCGATCGGCCCGCGCCGGAACAAGATGCCGAAGGAGCGGCAGTCGATCACGCACAAGTTCAACATCGGCGGCCACGAGGGCTACATCACGGCCGGCATGTACGAGGACGGCTCGGTCGGCGAGATCTTCATCACCGACGTCGGCAAGGAGGGCTCGACCCTCCGCGGCATGATGAACTCGTTCGCGACGGCGATCTCGATCGCGCTGCAGTACGGCGTGCCGCTCGAGACGCTCGTCTCGAAGTTCGCCTACATGCGCTTCGAGCCGGAGGGGATCACCCAGAACCCGGAGATCCCGTTCGCGAAGTCGATGCCCGACTACATCATGCGCTGGCTGGCCTCGCGCTTCCTGGACGCCGAGATCCAGGAGGAGCTGGGGATCATGACCCAGGAGGTCCGGGCCAAGAAGATGGCCGAGGACGCGGGCTTCTCCAACGACACGGCCGGCCCGGTGGCCAACGGCAACGGGAACGGCAACGGCTCCGCGCCCACGGCCTCGGCTCCGGCCACGCCGGCTCCGGCGCCCGCCGCGTCGACGCCGCAGCCGCCGACCTCCGCGCTCACCGACACGCCGCCGGTCCGCCCGGCGCGCCTCGTCGGCCTCGAGCTGGGCCCGGCCTGCCAGAACTGCGGGGGCATGATGCAGCGCACCGGCTCCTGCTACACCTGCTCCTCCTGCGGCAACAACACCGGTTGCGGCTGAGCACCAGCTGATCCGCCAGGGTCATCCAGCTCGCTGCCGGCCCGCAGCGAAGCTCGTCGAAGGGGCGCCCATCGGGCGCCCCTTCGCCGTTCTCTCCCCGGATGGCCGTCCGATGTGGCAAGCTGACCGCTGCGCGTCGCTACGTGGCGCGGCGTGGCGCGGCGCTGCGTGCGGTGGCGCGGCGCTGCGCTTCGCCGCGCGGCGCACCGCTTCGCGTCACTGCCCCCTCTCCTTCGGACCGATGCCGATCACGCACGACATGCCGTTCCGCGGTCAGGCCCACCAAGCCGTGGTGGAGCAGCTCCTGGCCGACCACGCGCAGGTGATCGCCGCGGGCAGGCCTCGGCTCTCCGTCGTGGCCGGCGCGCCCGGCGTCGGCAAGAGCCGGGTGCTGCTGGAGCTGTACCGCGCGCTGGCCGCCGACCAGGACGACCCGGCGTACTGGCCGGCGCCGGACGCCGAGTGGAGCGGCTATCCGCCCGACGTCCAGCCGGGCAAGGCGCTGATGACGTTCTTCTGGTGGGGCATCTCCTGCCCGTCGCCGGCCGGGCAGCGCACCGTCCAGATCCTCGGCGACCGGTTCACGCAGGTCGCGGTGCACGGCGAGATCCTGGTCGCCGAGCAGCGGGTCGCGACGACGGCGTCCGGCGAGGTCACAGGCGGCGCGAAGGACCTCGCCGCCGGCGTCCTCAGCGATCTCGTCCCGGGCGGCGCCACCGCGGTGGCGCTCGGCCGCTCGCTGCTGCGGGTGGTCGGCGCCGGCGCGCGCGAGCGCTCGCTGCGCCACCGGCTGGCCGAGGGCGCGGTCCTCGACGCCACCGACGCCGAGCGCCGTGACCTGGTCGAGCGCTCCGTCGAGATCCTCGACCTGCTCGCCGAACGCGTCCCCGTCGTGGTGGCTGTCGACGACGCGCAGTGGAGCGACCCCAGCCTGCGTCGGCTGCTGGAGGAGATCAGCGCCGGCGTCGGGCCGGTGCACGTCGTGCTCGTGCTGCAGGAGGCCGCGATCGACGACCCGTGGCTGGCCGAGCTGATGGCGCGCTTCCCCGCCCGAGCGCTCCACGACCTCGGCGAGCTGAGCGAAGGCGACGCGCTCGCGCTCGTCTCGGGAGCAGCGCCCAACGGGCCGCTTGCGGTCGCGCGGGCGCTGGCCCGCAAGTCGTCGGGCAACCCGCGCAGCCTGTCGCTGCTCCTCCAGCTGGCGCAGATCCACGACGGCGAGATCCGGGCCGGCCTGACCGACGTCGCGGAGATGGCCGACCGCTTCGCCGACCAGCTCGCGGTCGTCTGGGACGAGATCCTGCCGCCGTCCGTGAAGCGCGTCCTCAGCGCGGGCGCGCTGACCGCGACGCGCGCGGGCTCCTTCTACGTCCCGCCCGTGCTCGACGCGCTGCCCGCACTCGACGCGCTGCCCACGCTCGATGGCGAAGCCGCGACCGCCGACGGCCTCCGCGAGGTCGTCGCGTCCGCCACCCGCCGCGGCTGGCTTCAGCGGCAGGGCGACGTGGCGCGGTTCGACCAGCCCCAGCACGGGACCGTCGCCCGCACGCGCACGGTCCTGCTGCGCGACCAGCGGGAAGCCGTGCTCGACGACGTCGCCGGCCGGCTCGTCGAGCTCGGCCGGACCCGCGCGATCGACCGGCTGCCGCTGGACGCCCGGCGCGTCGCGCTGGAGACGCACGTGCGCCTGGCCCGCGACGGCCGGATCGACGACCCGCTGGTCGCCGCCGACGCGGCGTTCGACCTGTCGGCCCTGCTCGCCGAGGCGGGCGACACCACGGCCGCCCTGCCGCTGCGGCGCGAGGCCATCGACTGGGCGCGACGCGCCGGGGTCACCGATCGTCAGCTGCTCAACCTGCGCAGCACGCTGCTCGACCTCCTGCGCCGCGAGGGGCACGAGGAGGAGCTGGACGCGCTGCTGGACGAGCTGGCCGCGACGACCGACGAGGAGACCGCGCCGCTCTGGCAGCTCAACGCGCTCGCGCAGCGCTTGCGGAGCGACGGCCCGACGGCGGAGGGCGTCGACGAGCTGCGCCGCCTCGCGCGGCTCGCCGACGACGAGGATCCGGGCGGTCGCCTCGCGCTGTTCGCGCACGCCAACCTGGGGTACTTCCTCAACCGCCTCGAAGAGCACGACGCGGCGCTGGCCGAGTACGAGACCGTGCGCGATCGGATCGAGCGCGGCGCGACGCCGGGCCCCGAGCTGTCGGTCTTCCGCACCGACCTCAACATCGCCGCGACGCTCCGCTACCGCGACGGGATCGCGGCCTCGCTGGCGGCGTTCGACGCGCTCGACGCCGTCGCCGACGACCGTCAGCGCGAGCAGGCCACGATCGCGCGGCTCAACATGCTCGTCAGCGCGGTCGAGGCCGGCGCGAGCTTCGACGAGGTCTTCGCGCCGTTGGAGGAGGCCTTCACCCGCGCCCGTGCCGAGCTCGGCTCCGGCCGCCGCGCCGTCCGCGGAGCGGTGAACGTGCTCGGCAACCTCCTGCTCACCGCGGGCCGGGTCGAGCAGGCGTTGGACTGCTACGAGCGGTTCCCGACCCGGCTCGGCCTGCCGTCGGCCGACGACGTCGACGCCGCGACCACCTTCAACCACGCCTCGGCGCTCATGCGCCTGGAGCGCGACGCGGAGGCGGTGCCGCTGCTGGAGGGCGTCATGAGCGCGACGATGCGGTCCCAGCCGCCCGGCAGCGAGATGAACTACACGGTGGTCAGCCACCTGGTCCACGCGGCGGCCGAGGCCGGCCGCGACGACCCGCTGACGGCCGCCGTGATCGCCTACGCGCTGGCGCTCGGGAGCGCCGACGCGTGGGGGCAGCTCGCCGCCGAGCGGCTGCACGCCCTCGACGCGACGACCCGCGACCACGGCCACCCCGGCCGCGTGCCGGAGGCGTTGCGAGAGGCGGGCGCGCTGCTGGTCGGGTTGGGCGACCCCGTCGGCATCCTGTACACCGGCCTGTGGGCCGCCAACATGTTCCTGATGGTCGAGCGCTACGACGACGCCGTGCCGGCGGCGCACGCGAGCATCGCGGCGGCGACCGCGCTCGGCCACGAGGACGCGCGTCTGGCCGCGCTGATCACGATCGGCGAAGCCCAGCGCGCGCAAGGCCAGACGACCGCCGCCCTCGCCACGTATCGCGAGATCGCCGACGCCGCCGCGGCCGGGACGCCGCCCGGCGACGTCGCCCGCCGGCGGCTCGCGGAGCTGCGGGGCACCTGACCCGCGGCGGCGGACCGCCCTCCGCCTATCCTCGGACGCGATGCTGGTGATCGCGCGCTGATGGCCGTCTACGTCGACGACGCGTTCGTCCACGCCGACTGGGGTCGGTGGACCGGGGGCGGCCACCTGCAAGCCGATGCGGTCGAGGAGCTGCATGCGTTCGCGGCCGCGCTCGGCCTGCGTCGCGAGTGGTTTCAGAGCCGTCCCGGCCGTCCCGACCGCGACCACTACGACCTCACCCGCGACCTCCGCGACGCCGCGATCCTGGCCGGCGCGATCCCGGAGACGGCACGCGAGGGCGTGCTGCGCCGCCGCGCCCTGCGCCCTCGCCGCGCCGCGCGCTGAACGGCCCGGGCGCCCCGCGATCACCGTCCCGGCTGGGCGGCCTCGATCGCTCGGCGGCCGTGGTCGCTGAGCGACCAGGCGTTGCGGCGGCCGGCGCGCGCGTGGACGATGAGGCGTTCGCGGGCGAGGCGGTGCAGGTGGCGGCTGATCTGGCTCTGATGCCGGACACCGATCGCGGCCGCGACCTCGTCGTTGCTGGCGTGCGGGTGGTCGCGCAGATGCAGCAACGTGCAACGGGCGAGGTGGGTGAGCGCCGGAGGCACCGGCGCGCGGCGCTCCGAGATCCTGCGCCGTGCCGCCACGCGCGCGTGGCGCTGAGCGCGCGCTCGTCCGACGTATGGCGCGAGGACGAGCGTGACCGCGGGGACGGCCAGCCCGTCGAGCTTCCCGCCGGTGACGCCGCCGCGCTCGGCCGCGCGGTGCTGGACCAGCTCCGAGAGCGCGCCCACCGCGCCGATCGCCGCCTGCGCGAGCCGCTGGTCGTCGATCGCGCACGGCACGCCGTCGAGGAAGGCGACGAGCCGCTCGATCAGCTGCCGTCGCGCCCGCAGCGCCCGGGGCATCGCGGTCGGCGGCTGGACGACGCAGAGCCGACCGATCGCCGGCCGCTGCGCCATCACGTCGAGGAACGCCACGACCAGCGCGGCGACCGCGGCTCCCGGGTCGCGAGCCGCCAACGCCGCGCCGCCCGCCCGCTGCTCGAGCAGGGCCCACAGATCCTCGTAGGCCGCCTCCGTGGCACAGGCCAGGCCGTCCTCGGCGCTGACGAACTGCTGGTAGAAGGTCGCGCGGCTCACCCCCGCGCGATGGCAGACGCGCGCGACGGTGACGCCGCCCGTGCCGTGCTCGACGGCGACGTCACCCATCGCGGCGAGGAGCCGCGCCCGTGGCGTTCGCGGCCCGACGAGCCTCGAACGACGCACGCCGCTCCTCGCCCCGTCCGCTCAGCGCTTCGCGGCCGCGCCGCGCAGCACGATCGTCTTGACCACCTTCTTGGCCTTCCCGCCCTTGGGCGTGAAGGCGACGGTCAGCTTGACCCGCACCGCGCGGCCCCGTGCCAGCGCCGTGCGGGTCGCCCGCGTCAGCGGCAGCGCGAGCGTCGCGGCCGTCGCTCCGGCGATCGTCCGGCGCGCGGTCGCCACCCCGTGGCCCGACGCGCTCAACCGGCCCGCGCCGATCCCGCCGACCGTCACGCTCAGCGCCTTCGATCCCTGAGCGGTCTTGACCACGCCGAACCCGCACGGCGAGCCCAGCGTCACCTTCGCAGAGGCGGGCTTCCCGCTCTGGGCGGTGAACGTCGCGTCGGCGACCTGGTTGCGCGTGCAGATCCCGTCGCCGGAGGACACCGCGAGGATGCCGTGCCGGCCGCCGGCGATCGTCAGGTCGAAGACGCTGAACGGCGCGTCCGGCAGGCCGTCGAACGTCGTCACCAGCCGGTCGTTCTGGACCTCGGAGCCGGCCCACACGTCGACGGTCACGCCGTCGGCGGCCAGCGGGATGAACAGCTTGGGCAGCGTGGTGCGCACGCGTCCGCCCGGCAGGACCCGCTCGCCGCGCACGAAGTACACGGGCGTCGTCAGGTCGTGGGCCAGGATCGACCGCGCTCGCGCGGTGCCGACGATCGACGTCGCCGGGCACCGGCGGGCCGCCGCGTCGACCGGCTCGCAGAGGCCCTCCGCGTTGGTGGCCTCCAGCGCGAGCGCCAGCGGCAGGACCACCCGCACGCGGCGGCTGTTGGCGTCGGCGGCCCGCGTGGTCAGGCGGGCGGTCAGCGTCGGGTGCTTGCCGTCCTTGGTCTCGCCCTTGCCGCTCAGCCCGATCGTGAGCTTCGGCGCGTAGCCGAGGTCACCGCACCCGCCGACCTGGAACCGGTTGGCCAGGTCGACCGCGGCGCCCGCCGCCGACGTCACGTGCGCGGCGACCTGCTTGGGCGCGCACGACGTCGGGTTGACCATGAACCCGGCGCGGTCCAGCGTCACGTTGAGCTTCTGGAGCCGCAGCGGGATCCCCTGCAACATGGTCGGGATCGGATCGCTCTTGACCGTCACGTGCGCGTCGGTCGGGTCGATGAACAGCGCCGCGCGCACCACGACCGTGCCGAGGTCCAGCGGACCGGCCTGGGCCGGGACGACGAGCGACAGGCTGAACGGCGCACCCTTGTACGGGCCGGCGAGGTACACCGCGGTCGGCGTCCGGCCCGGCTGCGGCACGTAGAGCGGGTCCGTCCCGGCGCCCGTCGCGACCGTCACGTGCCCGACCTGCGACGCGGCGCCGCACGTGCCGGCCGCGGCCTGCGCGTCCGGGCAGAGCGGGACGTCGCCCACGCGGCCCAGCAGCCCGGCGGGAAGCGTCACGTCCAGGCCGCTGAGGTCCTGCTCTCCGTCGGGCCGCGCCACGGTCAGCGAGAACGCCGACGCCGCGCCGGCCGCCGGGACGACGACGCCCGCCGCCAGCGCCGGCTCGAAGCGGGCGCCGCGGTCGCAGCCGTCGCGCACGACCATCGGGCTGTCGACCGACACCGGCGTGTCCGTCGCCCACGACGTGAACGTCGCGTGCGTGGTGTAGGTCCCGCACGTCCGCGGGGCCGCCAGCACCGCGCGGCTGCCCGCGCGGAAGCTCAAGGTGAAGGTGTCGAACGGCAGCCGCGGCGCATCGTCGATCGTCGTCGTCACCTGGCCGGTCGCCGGATCGGTGTCGATGCGTCCCGGCAGCTTGATGACGATGCCCGTGTCCGGGTCGCTGATCGCGATGTACATCGCCAACAGGTTGTTATAGGGATTGTTCTGCTGCTGCGCGAGGTAGATGCCGCCGCGCAGCGGGTGGTCGACGAGCGGCGACACGACCTCGACCGTGCCGATCTTGGCGGCGTCCGGGCAGGAGGCCGGGCGGTCGCTGCCGAGGTCGACCTGCGCCGGCGCGCAGCCGACCAGCCCGGCGCCCGAGGAGGTGTTGACGGTCACGCCCTCCGGCAGCGTCACGACCGCCTTGCGCAGGTGCGCCGCGGCGAGCCCGTCGGGGTTGTCGTTCTGCGGGACCGCGAGCTGCACCGCCAGGCCCGCCGGCGCGCCGGCGTCGGTCGTCGTCGGCGTCACGTCCAGCTTCGGCGTGAACGGCAGCCGGTGGCAGCCGCTGATCGGCACCGCGCCGGCCGAGGTCCGCGTGGACGTCAGGCCCGGCGTCTGCCACGTGGTCGCCGTGGCGGCGGTCGTCAACGGCGCCGAGCAGGACGTCGGCATCGTCAGGAACGGCCGCCGCGACAGGCCGGTCTTGCACGGGTTGCCGGTACCGGGGCAGGACCGCTCGTCGTCGTGGGACGGGTCGGCAGGGACGCCCCAGAGCGTGACGGTGCTCCTCATCAGCGCCAGTCCCTGCGAGATGTCGGCCAGCCGGGTGTCGAGCCCGTAGTCGCCGCCGGAGCGAACCGCAGCGTTGAGGTGGACGACCTGGCCGAGCAGGTTGAACGCGAACTGCGCGGGGTGTCCCGGCTCCGTCTGCATGTTGAAGAGCGGAAGCTTCTGCGCGAGCTCAAAGCCGGTGAGGTCCATCACGACCTCGGCGGTTCCGACCTGCGTGGAGTTGGGACAGCCCTGGCCGCCCAGGTCACTCCCCAGGTCTTTGGGAGCGCAGGCGCCGACCGCGAAGGGATTGCCCATCAGCCCGGGCGGGAGCGAGACGGTGATGTCCCGCGGGCTGCCAATCGGATGGAAGCTGCCGTTCTCCTCGCGGGTGTTGATGCTGAAGCTCGTGGTGAACGCGTACGGGTGGGCGCCGGCCTGCGCGACCGGCGTGCCGTCGGCGTTCGTCCACGTGGTCGCGAAGGACGCCAGGCCGAAGTCCGCAGCCGACGCGGACGGCCCGCCGACGGCGAGCGCCAGCAGGCACACCCACAAGGCGGCGAAGGCGTGCCCGGGGCGGATGACGGGACGGCGGTGCATGGGGCGGTGGCTCCGATCGGTGGCGCGGACAGGGACGGGGGATGCGGACAGGGCAGCCATCACTTCCCGCCCTTCGACTTGGCGGCCGGCTGGGTGAACGTGATGCGCACGGTCACCGACGAGGCCGCGCCGCTCTTGGGCACGTAGCCCACGCGCGCGCTGACCACGAGCCGGTGCTTCTTGCGCAGGGTCGCCTTCGCCTTGGCGCTGAGCGTCACGGTCACGTTGACCGTCTGCGCCTTGCCCACCGACTTCTTGGTGGCCTTGATCCCCGCGCCCGAGAGCGAGACCCGTCCGGCGCCCGGGACGCGGACCGCCAGCCGCGCCGTCGTGCCCTTGACGGTCTTCGGCTTGGTCGCCGTCACCTTGCGCGCGGCCGCCTTCGGCGTGTCGGGCGCGTCGGGCAGATCGCCCGGCCCGGCGAACGTCACCGAGCCCGCCAGCGGGATGACCGGCGGCGCGGGCACCGGCCCCTGGCACGTGTCGCCCACGCACTCGGGCGGCGCGGGCGGCGGGTTCTGCCCCGCGAGCCCGCCGCCGACGCGGGCGTCGTACATGTCGACGTACTCGTCGCGGTCCTGCGTCACCAGCCGGGCGCGCGTGGTGAAGAACACGTCGTCGCCGGTGGCGCTGGCGTCGGCGAAGGACGCGTCGCTGTCGGTGCGCCCGTCGGACAGGAGGTACGGATGCCCGTTCTGCCAGAGGTAGACGTCCTGGCGGCCGTTGACGTCCCCCGGCACCAGCGCGTCCTTGGACTGGAAGACCACCCGTCCGTTGTCCAGGACGTTGCGCGTCGCGTAGGGCGGCGCGAACGGCGGAAGGATCCCGTCAGACAGCGACGAGGCGGCCTGCGACGCCGCACCGCTGGCCCGGCACGAGACGCACGTGAACGTCCGCGTGTCCGTGTCGTAGCGGTACACCTGGTCGTGGCCCCCGGTGTCGCTGTCCGGCGTGAGCGCCTCGCTGGTGAGCGCGAGGAGGTACTTCCCGTTCGGGCTGATCCACACGTGGTTGGCGTCGTCGGCGCGCACGTGATGCACGACACCGTGGCGGTACACGTACTGCTCGATCGGCGTCGACGCCGAGGAGGTCGGGCTCTCGGTGCCACGGAGCGTGAACACAGAGGTGTCGCCGTCCGCGCTGACCGCCTGCACCTGCACGAGCTGCTGCCGGAAGCCCGGTGCCTCGACGTCGACGCCCGCGGTGATCGTGTCGACATGGCCGTCGGCCGCGTCGAAGCGGTAGAGCTCGGCGCGGTTGGCTTGAGCCTCCGGCGTCACGCTCGCGGTCGAGCTGAAGTAGATCTCGGAGGCGTCGTCGCTCATCCGAGCGAACGAGGCGGAATGGCCCTTGGACACCGACACGCTGCTGCCGTCGGCGTCCCGCAGCCGCAGCTCGCCGCCGTCCTGGTACACCAGGCGACGCCCGTCGGACGAGACCACCGAACCAGAGTCACCGCTCGACGCGACCTGCGCGCCCGGGATCAGGCGCAGCCCGTCTGCGGCGGTCCACGAGTAGATCTGGGTCACGCCCTCGGTCGCGTCCGCGGTCAGCGCGTGCGTCTCGACGAGGTACATCCGGCTGTAGTCCGGTGCCCCGCCGAGGACGGGGGCGGCGGAGACGCCCATCGTGATGTCGGGGTTGCTCCCGAGCAGCGTGTACGCGCCCGTCGCGGTGTCGCGCAGGTAGTAGTGGCCCACGCCCGGCACCGCGTCGGGCGTCAGGGCGAGCACCGAGCTGACGACGGCGTGCGAGAGGTCCGGCGAGACCGCGTGGACGTCGCCGCTGTTGACCGCCGGGGTCACCTCGGCCCGCGGGTCGATCACCCGCGTGAGCCATGCGTCGGCCGTGCGCGAGCTGACCGGGACGTTGAAGCGCGTGGAGGCGTCAGCGCCAGGGAAGGCGCCCACGACGGCGTAGGCGATCGCGCTGCCGGAGGCTGTGGCAAACGTCGCCGCCGGAGCGCCGCCGGTGCTCTCCGGGTTCTGGACGGCGTTGCCGTTCTTCTGCACGGGCGAGACCTGCTCCCACCCGCGACCGTCCGGCAGCCGCAACGCGGTGTCGCCGGTGTCGGTCCTGAACGTCCGGTCGGGGCCGTGGGTCGTCCCCTCCGCGTTCCGCGCGACGACGCGGTAGTGGTAGGTCGTGTCCGGGGCCAGCTCATCGAGCTCGGCGTCCGCCCGATGCTCGAAGCCGTCGCCGGACACCGTGCCCGCCGCGGCGGTGAAGCCGTAGCTCGTGGTCGTCCCGTATTCGACGCTCACCGTCGCGGTGTCAAAGCCCGGATCCACCAAGCCGCGCAGGGTCGCGCCGGTGAGCCCCACGTCGCGGGCGGAGCTCGCCGCGACCTCCGGCGCCATCGGGCGCGACGCCATGATGGCCAGCCGATCCCGCGCACGGTCGACGACGTAGTAGGCACCCCCATGCGTGCCGGGCAGAGAAGCCGACGGGTTGTAGGCGGAGCCGGAGGCATCAGCCACGAGGCCCTCGCCGAACGAGCTCACGCGATCGGCGCCGTCCCGGTCGACCGTCTGGAACCGCGTCTTGCCGAAGCTGGACCATCCGACGAGCAGGACGGCGTGCGGCGCGTCGGCGGCCACGATGCGCGGCGGGGCGGATTGGAAGAGCCGCCCGAGCCCGGTCCCGAACGCGTCGAAGCGGTACAGGCCGCTCGCCGCGCCGTTGTCGTCACTGAGGAGCATGTCGCCGTTGCCGTCGAACGCGACGACGATGGGCCTCGACGTCTGCGCGGGGAAGTCCGTCAGTGGCGTCCCGGACGCGTCGAACCGCAGCGTCTGGCCCGGCGCGGTGACGTAGACGTCCCCGTCGGGGGCGACCTCCAGGACATCGACGCCGGCGACCAGTGTGTTCCCGTCATACGGCGTCCCCGGGAACGTCCGCACGAACGCGCCCGCTCCCGTCAGCTGCGCGATCGTCCCGCTGCCCTGGCTGCCGACGTACACGTCGCCCGTCGTCTGGTTGATCCCGATCCCCGTCGGCTGGTCCATCTGCCCGTCGCCGTCGCCCGCCAGGCCCGCCTGGCAGCCCGAGGTGCAGACCTCCAGCGCCGGCAGGCCGTCGTCGACGCCCCAGCCGATCGCCGAGATGAAGGTGCCGTCGGCCGCGAAGCGCTGGATGCGGTTGTTGTCGGTGTCGGCGACGTAGACGTCGCCGGTGCTCTCGTTGACGGCCACGCCGCCCGGAGCGTCGAACTGGCCGGCGCCCGTCCCGTGGGTGCCGATGGGCGAGTCCGGCATCGCGCTGAGCTCGGCGTGAGCGGCCGGCGCGGCCATGAGAACGACGACCAGCGCCAGCGGCGCGGCGAGCCTCCGCCGCGCGGAACCGAAGACGTATGACACGAGCACCTTCCTGTTGACCTCTGCGAAGACGACGACCCCTGTCGCGGCCTTCGGGGAAACGACGGCGGTGTACGGTTGCGATGCGATGAGCACCACGCGCGTTTCCAGCCCTCGCTCCCCCGGCATGCTCGCGACGACCGGCGGCTCTCCGGCCGCCGGCGGCGCAAAGCTATGCGGGGCGACCGAGAGTGGACAAGCCTCTCGTGCGGATGTTCCAATGCGTAGTGTTCCGGTGCGCAGGATCGTCGCCGCGCTGGCCGCCGCGGCCGCGGCGCTCGCCGCCGGCGCGACCGTCGCCGCGCGGGCCGCCGCGCCCGCCCGGGAGCACGTGTCGCTGTCGCTCGTGCGCAAGTCCGGGACCGACTTCCGGCACCAGGGCACGGCCACCGGCGTCGTGCCCGGCCGCGTGACGTCGCGCATCCGCCTGCGCGCGCTGTCGCTCTCGGGCACGGTGACGATCCGCGCCAAGCGCGGGACCGTCCAGCTCCGGATCGACGGGACCACGCGCTCCGGCGGCGTCCGCTCGCGCTTCGAGGGCAGCGCGATCCTCACCGCCGGGACCGGGCGCTACGCCAAGGCCAAGGGGCGCGGCACGTTCACCGGCGTCGTGAACCGCCGGACGTGGGCGGCGACGATCGACGCGCAGGGATCGCTGACGTATTGACCCGGCGCGGCACGGCAAGGCGGATCGCCCTCGGCGTCCTGGCCGCGGCCGCGCTGTCGGGCGCCGCTCGCGCGGATGCCCCGCCTCGCCCGTCCCACGCGCGGGCCGCCGCCCTCGTCGACGCCGAGCTGCACGTCGCGTTCGACCGTGACGCGCGCCTCGGCCGGCCGACCGGCATCGCGCTCGACCTGCGCGTCGACCTCCGCCACCAGCCCGCGCGGATGACGGCGATCACGATCCTGGCGCCGGCGGGCGTCGACGTGGCCACCAGCGGTCTGGGCCTGGCGACCTGCCGGCCCTCGGCCCACGCGCTGAGCGACGTCCTGGTCCGCGGCCACCGGCTCCCGGCGTGCCCGCGCAACTCGGTGTTCGGCCGCGGCGAGGCGACGGCCAGCCTGCGCAGCCGTCCCGACGAGACCGTCGGGGCGACCGGCGCGGTGCTGCTCGCCAACGGCCCGCCGTCCGGCGACGCGCCGGGCGTGGTCGCGGTCGTCGACACGCGCCATCCGCTGCGCGCGCAGCTCGTCTTCGCCGGCACCCTGCTCGAGGCCCCGTTCCCGTTCGGCCTCGGGATCCACCTGCCGCTGCCCGACATCCCGCGCTCGCCCTTCGGCGCGCCGGTGTCGCTGACCCGTCTGCGCTTCACGCTCGGAGGCAAGGACATCGTCTACTCCGAGGGCTCGCGCCGCTACCGCCCCGGCGGGCTGCCGCTGCCGACGCGCTGCCCGCGCGGCGGGTTCCGCTTCCGCGCGACGATGACCTTCGCGGACGACACGTCGCGCGCCGTGGGAGCGACGATCGCCTGCTCGGCGGTCCGGCGCCCTTGACATCCGGCGACATCGGCGGTGTAAGGTCCAGACACCGCGACGTACCTGAACGGTCACGCCTTTGTCCGCATCAACCCGCTACGCCGTGCTCGGTCTCGTCGCTCGGCGCCCCACCTACGGCTACGCGCTGCTCCAGCAGCTTCGTCGTTGGTCGGTGGACCCCGACTCGGTGCGCAGCTCCTCGGTCTACACGGCGCTGACCCGGCTGGAGCAGGACGCGCTCATCGAACCGCTCGGGCCGGCGACGGCCAGCGGGACCGACCGCCAGCCACGGCTCACCTACGGCGCCACGCCCGCCGGCGAGCAGCGGTTCGCCGAGTGGTTGGCGACCGCGCCCACGTCCTACGACGACCTGCGCCTGCGCATCGCGCTGGCCCGTCCCCGCGACCTGCCGTTGTTGGTGGAGTTCGTCGTGGCCGCCGAGGAGGCGTGCCTGCAACGCCTCCAACAACTCGACGTCCCGTCGCTGGAGTCGCTGACGACCCGGCTGGCGCCGTGGGAGGCCGTGTCCGGTGCGATCCTCGGAACACTCGACACCGCCGAGCTCGCGGGGCGCGCGAAGTGGTTGCAGGAGGTGCGCGTCGCGCTGGACTCCCTGCGCGAGTACCCCGACCCGGCGGGCACGTGACCGCGCTGCTGGCGTTCGAGGCGGTCCGCAAGCAGCACTGGCGGGGTCGGCGCGCGGTGACGATCCTCGACCGCGGCGAGCTGACGCTCGCGCCGGGCGAGCTGGGCGCGATCTGGGGCGGGCGCGGCGCGGGCAAGACGACGCTCGTCGAGCTGGCCGCCGGCCTGCAGGCCCCCGACGAGGGCCGCGTGCTGTTCGACGGCCGCGACGTCGCGCGGCTCAGCCGGCGCGAGGCCAGCGCGCTGCTGCACGCCGACATCGGGATCGCCACCAGCCTCGGCCCGGCCAGCCCGGGCCTGACCGCGCGCGACTGGGTCGGGATGGCGGTCATGGACCGCCTCTCGTCCCGCGAGGCCGCCCGCCGCGCCCATCTGGCGCTGGAGCGCGTCGGCGCGGACGACGTCGCCGCCGAGCCGTGGCGCACGCTGTCGGACGGCGAGCGCACGCTCGTCGCGATCGCGCGCGCCATGGTCCGCGCGCCGCGCCTGCTGCTGGTCGACGACCCGAGCTCGGGCCTCGGCCTCCTGGAGCGCCGGGCGATCATCGAGCTGCTGCGCTCGATCGCCCAGCAGCCGGGCGTCGCGGTCCTCATGACCGTAGGCGACCTCGCCGACGCCCAGGGCGTGGACGTCACCTGGTCGCTGGCCGGCGGCCGACTGACCGGCCGGCGCGCCGGCGGTGCGACCGTCGTGCCGTTCCCGAGCGCCGCCGCCGATGGCTGACGCCAACGGCCACGCCGGGACGCTCGAGCTCCGCGGCCTGGTCAAGCACTACAAGACGGGCACGGACGTCGTCCGCGCCGTCGACGACGTCTCGCTGACCGTCGCCCCCGGCGAGCTCGTCACGCTGTTCGGCCCGAGCGGCTCGGGCAAGTCGACGCTGCTGTCGCTCGCGGCCGTCGTCCTGCGGCCCGACCGGGGCGGCGTCCACGTCGGCGGCCGCGAGGTGTCGGCGCTGTCGGAGCGCGACGCCGCCCGCTACCGCCTCTACGAGCTGGGCCTGATCCGGCAGGCCGCCGAGCTGCTCGGCGGCGCGTCGGCGATCGACAACGCGGCGGCCAAGCTGTGGGGCACGCGGCTGAGCGTGCGGGCGGCGCGCGACCGCGTGACGCCGCTGCTGGAGCGCCTCGGGCTCGGCGACCGGCTCGACCACCGCCCCGACCAGCTGTCGATGGGCGAGCGCCAGCGGGTGATGATCGCGCGGGCGCTGTCGACCGACCCGCGCGTGCTCCTGGCCGACGAGCCGACCGGCAGCCTCGACACCCACCGCACCCACGAGGTGCTCGAGCTCCTGCGGTCGTTCACCAAGCAGCGCTCCGTGGCGACGCTGCTGGTCACCCACGACGCGCGCGCCCTCGCCTATGCCGACCGCGCCTTCACCCTCCAGGACGGCCGCCTGGCCGAAGGGGGGCCCGCCGAGCGATGATCGCGGAGCGCTGGAAGCCGCTGCCGGACCTCCCACCGCCGGGCCGCCTGCGGGTCGCCAACGTCCTCGCGCTCTACCGCGTGCGGCTGCGCCACCGCTGGCCGCAGGAGCTGCTGGCGATCGCCGGGATCGCCGTCGGCGTGGCGCTCCTGTTCGCCTCGCAGGTCGCCAACACGAGCCTCTCGGGTCCGGTCCACCAGCTCACCCGCGGGATCGTGGGCACGAGCCAGCTCGCGGCGGTCGGCCGGGGACCCGACGGCTTCGACGCGGCCGCCTTCGCCGAGGTCAGCCGGCTGCCGGGCGTGCGACGCGCCGCCCCCGTGCTGCAGGCGCAGGCCGAGATCGTCGGGCCCCGCGGCGCGCGGGCGCTCACGGTCTTCGGCGCCGATCCGCGGATCGTGCGCCTGCGCGGCACCCTCCTGCAGGGCTTCAGCGCCGACGACGCCGCGCGGGAGCAGGCGCTGATCCTCCCGGCCCGGATCGCGCGGACGCTCGGCGTCCGGTTCGGCGACCACGTCTCGCTGCACATCGCCGGCCGCACGGTCCGCACGCAGGTCGCCACGGCCGGCCGCGACGCGATCGGCGTGCTGAGCGACACGACGATCGCGCTGGCGCCGCTGGCCTACCTGCAGCGCGTCACCGGGCTGCGCGGGCGCGTGTCGCGGATCCTCGTCGAGGCGCAGCCGGGCGCGGTCGACGACGTCGCGGCGTCCATGCGCCGGATCGCCGGCGGGCGCTTCGCCGTGACGCCCGCCGACCAAGAGGCGCGGATGTTCGAGAAGGCCGCCGAGCCGATCAGCCAGGCCACGACGATCTCCAGCGCCGTCGGCGCGCTCGTCGGCTTCCTGTTCGCGTTCTGCGCGCTGCTGGTGACCGCCGCGAGCCGACGCGCGCTGGCCCTCGACCTGCGCCTGGACGGCTACACGCCGCGCCGCGTCGTGGCGGTGGTCCTGCTCGACGCGGCGATCCTCGGGGTCGTCGCGAGCGCCGCCGGACTCGCGCTCGGCGAGTTGCTGTCCCGGCGCGGCTTCGGCACCGACGTCAGCTACCTGGCCGGCGCGTTCCCGATGGGCGACCAGCGGGTCGTGACCGCGAGCAGCGTCATGATCGCCGTCGGCGGCGGGCTGCTCGCCGCGGCGCTCGGCGTGCTCGCGCCGCTGCGGGCGACGCTCGCGCCGCCCCGCCGGGAGCCGGCGCGCCCCGGCCGGCGTCACCGGCCGTGGGAGGCGGCGACCGGCGTCGCGCTCGTCGCGGCCGCCGCGGCGGTCACGGTCTTCGCCCCGAACGCCGCGCTGGCCGGGCTGATCGCGCTGGGCCTGGGCCTGATCCTGCTCGTCCCGGCGTTCCTGGGGGCGGTGATCGGCGCGCTCACGCGGCTCAACGCGCGCCGCGCCCGCGTCGTGGTCGCCGTGCAGCTCGCGCTGCCGCACCTGCAGGCGCCCGAGTGGCGCGCCCGGACGCTGGCGATCGCCACGACGGGCGCCGTCGCCGTCTTCGGCGCCGTCGCCCTGCAGGGCGCGCGAGCCAACCTCCAGGACGGGCTGTTCGCGGTCGCGCCGGCGCTCGACGACGCCGCCGACGTCTGGGTCCTGCCGCGCGGCGCGGGCGACCTGTTCGGAACCACCGCGGTGCCCGATCGCTCAGCGCTCCTGCGCTCTGTCCCGGGCGTGCGCGCCGTCAACGCCTACCGCGCGGGGTTCCTCGACGTCGGCGACCGTCGGGTGCTCGTCTTCGCACCGCCCGCCACCGACCCGGAGCCGGTGCCGTCCGCGCAGGTCCGGACGGGCGACCGCCGGGCGCTCACCGCGCGCGTCCGCTCGGGCCGATGGGTGACGCTCTCGCGCGCGCTGGCCGACGCCCTGCACGTCGGCGTCGGGGACCGGGTGACGCTCCCCACGCCGCGGCCCGCGACCGTGCGCGTCGCGGCGATCACCACCAACTTGGGGTGGACGGGCGGGGTCGTCTTCCTCGACGCCGCCGCCTACGCGCGGGCGTGGGGCACGCGCGCGGTCGGCGCCTACGAGGTGCGGGTGGCGGGCGGCGCCGCGGGCGCGAACGCCGCGGCGCGCCGGATCGCCGCCGCGCTGGGCCCGCGGTCCGCGCTGCGGGTCGAGACCGCGCAGGCCCGCGCCGTCCGCCAGCGCACCGTGATCGGCAGCGGGCTGTCGCGCCTGCGACAGGTCGCCTCGCTCACGCTGCTGGCCGCCGTGCTGGCCATGGCCGCCGCGATGGCGGGGCTGCTGTGGCAGCGCCGTCCGGCCGTCGCCCGCCAGAAGCTCGACGGCCACGGGACCGGGCTGATGTGGCGCTCGCTGCTGGCCGAGAGCGCGACGCTCTTCGGCACCGGCTGCCTGGCCGGCGCGCTGTTCGGCCTGCTCGGGCAGATCCTCTTCTCGCGCGGCCTGGAGATCATCAGCGGCTTCCCGGTCGAGCTCGGCGTCCGGCCCGGGATCGCCGCGGCGAGCCTCGGTCTCGTGGTCGGCGCGGCGCTGGCCGTCGTGGCCGTGCCCGGCTACCTCGTCGCCCGCGTCCAGCCGTCCCTGCGAGGCGAGGGCTGACCGCCGTGACGCGCGACGTCGCGCCGCTGACGCCCGCCCAGGCCCGCGCGCTGGCGGTGGCGACGGGTCGCGAGCTGGGCTGGGGCCTGCGCGTCGTCCGCCGTGAGGTCGCCGGGTGGCGGCGGGCGGCCGAGCGCGTCGCCGACCCCGTGCTGCGCGAGCACGCGATCGGCTCGCTGCGCCGCAAGCGGACGCTGGTCGACGGCGCCGCGTTCTACTGGACGCTGCCGCCCCGGCGCGATCTCGGCCTCCTGCGCCTGCTCGTCGCCTTCCAGGTCCTCGCCGACCTGCTCGACGAGATCAGCGAGCGCACGGCGGGCACGGGGGACGGCGAGCTCATGGGCGTCTTCGCCGAGGCCGTGGACCTCGGCGTGCCGGTCGGCGACCACGACCCGTACATGATGGCCTTGATCGACGCGTGTCGCGCCGGCTGCGCCGCGCTGCCCGGCTACGGGCTCGTCCGACGCGAGCTGCCGCGGCTGACGCGCCAGTGCGCCGCGCTGGACCTGCATCACATCGCCGAGCCCGGAGCGCGTGCCGAGGCGCTGCGGCGGTTCGCGTCGGCCGAGTTCGGCGCCGAGCACGACGCGACCTGGTTCGAGCAGACCGCGGGCGGAGCGTCGGCGTTGAGCATCATCGTGCTGCTGGCGCTCGCGGCCGACCCGCGGACGTGCGAGCGCGACGTCGAGGCGGCCCTGGCCGTCTACGGCGGCTGGGTCGCGACGCTGAGCATGATGCTCGACAGCTACGTCGACCAACGCGACGACGCGCGCTCGGGCCACGTGAGCTTCATCGCCTACTACGGCGACCAGGACGAGGCGCTCGCGCGCGTCGCCCACCTCCTGGACCGGTCCCTGCGCGGCGCGGCACGGCTGCGCGACGGCGAGCGCCATGTGCTGGTCATCGCCGCGATGACGGCGATGTTCCTGTCCCGCGACAGCGCGACCCACCCCGACCTCGCGTCCGGGACGCGCGCGCTGGCGGCCGCCGGCGGCCGGACGACGCGCGTGCTCCTGCCCGCCCTGCGCGCCTGGCGCGTCGTGTACGGCCAACGGGCCGGCTGACGACGCCGACCCGTCCCCCGCCGCTCGGTGCGGTATACCCGCACGCCAATGCCCCAGGACGTCGAGCTGTACCAGCGGACCTACTCCACGCTTCTGCGATCGCGTGGCGAGACGAAGCTGCGGATCCTCGAGTCGTCGCACATCGCGATCGAGTCGTCCCTGCACCCGCTGGCGGGCGGCGACGACCTCGACCTCGGCGCGTTCCTGTACGCCACCCAGCGGCTGCCGGCCAACATCTACAAGGGCCGCGTCGTCATCCTCGGGCAGGAGGAGGAGCAGTTCGCGGCGGTCAACCTGCCGCTGGCCGACTGGCCGACGACCGAGGCGCCGGCGCGCCGGCGCCAGTGGCACGAGGGGCCCGACGGGCAATATGGGGTCCTTCTCTCCTCGACCTCGGACGTCGACGACCTCATCCCCACGCTGGTCGCCTACCAGATCGAGTGGAACAAGCTGCGGCGCAAGCTCAACGCGATCGGCTGGCCGCGCCCGCAGGGCCTGCCCGGCGCCGCCGAGTGCGCGCGCGTCCTCGGCGGCAGCGTCGAGGACTGGGAGCGCCTGCAGGAGGCGTGGGGCACCGCGTTCGCCCGCCGCCTCGGCGAGGTCGCCGCGGTCAACCTCAGCCTGCGCGTCCGGATGCTCGGCGGCTCGCAGGTCTCCTACGCGCGCCTGGCCCGCCGCTGGTGGGCGCCCGTCGCGCGCACGTTGGACGACAACGACCTGCACGACGCGCCGATCTACTTCGTCTCGTCCAACACCCACTCCTTGGTCAACCTGCTGTCCGGCGACGCCCGGACGCGCGAGGCCGAGCTGGTCGACTGGGTCGAGCGCGCCGGCCCGCACGACCTCAAGGACGAGCTGCGCGCGTTCCGCGAGGAGCGCACCGCCGGATCGTGGAACAACTTCCTGTACTTCCTGGCCCGCGAGCACGCGCAGGCCGGGCCCGGCACGCGGTCGCGCCGCCAGGCCGAGGCGGCCCAGGGCATCGTGCACCGCAACTCCGAGACCGGCCTGCGCGTCGCCGCGCAGGTCATGCCGCTGGCGACGCTCGACCCGGCCCAGCTCGACGACCGCCTCGGCGAGGTCGACGCCGACGCGCTGCGCGCCTCCGACGCGGTCATCGTCAACATCGACTACCCGCTCGGCCTCGCGGCCTACAACATCCTGCGCGAGATCGCCGAGGACCGCGAGAGCCTGCGCGGGATCTACGTGCTCGGCAAGGCCGCGACGCTCAACGCCGACGTCGGCGACGTGATGATCTCCAACACGATCTACGACGAGCACTCCAACACGACCTACTGGCTGGACAACGCGTTCGGCTTCGACGACATCGCGCCCTACCTGCGCTTCGGCTCGGGCCTGGACAACCAGCGCGCGGTCACCGTCCGCTCGACGTTCCTGCAGAACCGCTCCTACCTGGACCGCTACTACCGCGAGGCCTTCACGGTCGTCGAGATGGAGGCCGGCCCCTACTGCGACGCGGTCTACGAGCTGACCGAACCCGACCGCTACCCCAACGGCGAGCAGGTCAACTTCGCCAAGCTGCCGATCGACTTCGGGATCGTCCACTACGCCTCGGACACCCCGTTCACCCAGGCCCGGACGCTCGGCGCGCGCGGCATGTCCTACTACGGTATGGACTCCACCTACGCGACGTCGATCGCGATCCTGCGGCGGATCTTCGTCCTGGAGGGCGCACTGGACTGAGGAAGCCTGACTGCTGGGATGGGCGGATCGATCGCCGCGTTCGCGGACTCGAACATCCATCGACTTTCGCGATCCTGTCCGCGCTCCAACGAGCGCCGACGCGCCCGCTCATCCTCCGATCGGAGGAGCCGACAACGGGGTCGTAACCCCCTCCCCTTCCCTTCCCCGTAGTCAGGAGTCGTTTCTTCGTGGCCTCCCGCCGCTTCCCCATCGGCGCCAAGCTCACCCTGGGCTTCGCCATCGTCCTCGCGCTCGCCGCCGCCATCGGCCTGGGCGCCCTGTCCCGCATGGGCACCATGCACCACCGCGCCGCGGTCGTCGCGACGGCCGACCTGCCGTCCGTCCGCACCATCGACGCCATCCGCCTCGCCGAGGCGCGCGCCCGCTCCAACGCCATGTCGGCCGCGCTCGTCGCCGGCGACCCCGTCCAGCGCCGCGACTCCCAGAAGCGCGCCGACGACTTCGCCGCCGAGGCCACCACCGACTTCAAGGCCTACACCAAGCTCGTGGTCGACGCGCGTGACCGCGCGCTCATGACGCAGGCCGACGCGGCATGGCAGCGCTACCTGACGCTCGCCGACCGCATCGCCGCCCTGACCCGGGCCGGACGCCGCGACGACGCCGCTCGGGTCCTGCTCGGCACCGGCCGCGAGGTCTTCAACGCCAGCCAGGACCAGCTCGAGCGCTGGGCGTCCTACAACTCCAGCCTGGTCGCCACCTCGATCAAGGCCACCGACCGCTCCTACAGCTCGGCGCGCGCGTTCGTGCTGATCCTGCTCGCGCTCGCACTCGCCGTCGGCGCGGTCACCGCCTTCCTCATCACCCGCGCGATCCGCAACGGCGTCAGCCGCGTCGTCCAGCGCCTGACCACGCTGCGCGACCACTGCACGACCGAGCTGAGCGCCGGCCTGACCCACATGGCCGACGGCGACTTCACCTACCAGGCGGAGTCCCGCACCGAGCCGATCGAGCCCACCTCCAACGACGAGCTCGGCGACCTGGCGCTGGCCGTCAACGCCGTCCGCGAGAACACCGCCCACTCGCTCGACGCCTACAACCGCAGCCGCCACGCGCTCGGCGACATGATCGGCCGCGTGACCGGAACGGCGATGCAGGTCGCCTCCGGCTCCGAGCAGGTCGCGACCGCCTCCTCGGAGTCCGGCCGCGCCGTCGAGGAGATCGCGCACGCGATCGGCGGCGGCGGCGCGAGCGCCGACGGCTGCGCCGCCCACGCCGACCGCACGGCCCACGCGGCCGGGGCCGCCCAGGAGGCCGCGCGCCACGGCAGCGAGCTGCTGCGCCAGGTCAGCTCCGCGATCGACGCCACGCACGCGTCCTCCCGCCAGGCCGTCGACGCGATGGAGAAGCTCGGCGCCCAGTCCGACGAGATCGGCGGCATCGTCTCCACCATCTCGGGCATCGCCGAGCAGACCAACCTGCTGGCGTTGAACGCCGCCATCGAGGCCGCCCGCGCCGGCGACCAGGGCCGCGGCTTCGCCGTCGTCGCCGACGAGGTTCGCAAGCTCGCCGAGGAGTCGCAGGCCGCGGCCGCCTCGATCGCCGAGCTGATCGCCCAGATCCAGTCCGACACCGGCGACACGATCGCCGCCGTCCAGGCCGGCGCCGAGCAGACCGAGGCCTCCACGACCACGGTCGCCGAGACCGAGCAGGCCTTCGGCGCCATCGACGCCGCGATCAACGACGTGCACTCGCGCGTCAGCCAGATCGCCGCGACGCTGGAGGAGGTCTCGGCCTCCACCGAGCAGACGTCCGCCTCCACCCAGGAGATCTCGGCCAGCGCCCACTCGCTGGCCACCAACGCCCAGGACCTCCAGGAGCTGACGCAGCGCTTCGTGCTGCACGTGTAGCCCCGCCCGACCGCCCCGGACCGGCCTCCTCCGTCGCGCGGAGGAGGCCGCGCCGGAGGCGTCACCGGCGCGACGCTCCAGGCCGTGGTGTCGTTTGCCGATACCGAGGGCAGGACAGGAGGGCGACAGCACCACGTCCCTGCGAGCCGCTAGCGTCATTCCCATGGTCAACGCCGAGATCCGCACGCTTCACGCCGCCGACGGCACCCCCGTCTGCAACGTGTCGTTCGACCTCTCGGCCCAGCAGCTCGCCGCCACGTACCGCGCGGTCGAGGCGATCCGCCTGCATCGCCACCAGAACGCCGAGCTGAGCACCGACGACGTGCTCGCCCTGCGCGAGCTGACCGGCGTCTCCGACGAGCTGCAGCGCCTGGCCGAGGCCGAGGCCCACGCGACGCTCGTCCTGCCGCTGGCGCGCTTCGCCGCGCTGCACGACGCGCTCACTGAGTGGGTCGCGCTGGCCGACGAGCGCGGATGGATGCGCGAGGACGACGCCGCGATCCACCCGATGGTCGCCGCGCTGCTGGACCCGATGGGCTCGCTGCGCGAGGACGCGCTGCACGCGGTGCTGGGCGAGGACACGCCCGCCCACGCGCACGACCTCGACGCCTGACCCGCGCGGTCGGCGTCGATCGCCTAGGCATCGGGTTGACCCCGCGCGCGGCGCGGGCGTACCGTCACGGCTGGGGGACGCCGTGAAAGGAGGCTCTCATGAGCCGCATGTACATCGACTGCCGCGAGATGCCGAGCGAGAGCGGCTGCGACCTGGCGATGTCGGGCAGCGAGGAGCACCTGCTGGCCGCCGCCGTCGTCCACGCCATGACCGCCCACGGCCACGAGGACTCGCCCGAGCTGCGCGAGGGCATCCGCGCCGCGATGAAGCCGGAGGTGCCGAGCGCGCTGGCCTAGCCCGTGTTCCGAAGGCCGAACGCGATCCTGGGGATCGCCCGACGGCGATTCAGCCGGTGTTCCGAAGGCCGAACGCGATCCCGGTCACCGTCGCGAGGAGCGGCGCGCGGTCGGCGGTCGCGTCGGCCCGCGTGCGCCGCAGCAGCTCGACCTGGAGGTGCGACAGCGGGTCGACCCAGGGGTCGCGGTGCAGCAGGCGCTCCTGCAGCGCGGTCGCGCCGGCGAGCAGGCGGTCGGATCCGGTGATCGCCAGGACGCTCTCCTTCACCCGCGCGTGCTCGGCGACGATCCGCGGCCAGAAGTGGTCGCGCAGCGGCGGGTCGACGAGGCGCAGGTAGCGCTCGGCGACGCCGAGGTCGGTCTTGAACAGCGCCATCTCGAGCGTCGAGATCAGCGTCGCGAAGAACGGCCAGCGCGCGTGCATGGCGCGATAGCGCTCGAAGTCGCCCTCGGCCAGCGCGGTCCCGGCGCCGTACCAGGACGGCAGCAGCACGCGGTTCTGCGTCCACGCGAAGACCCACGGGATCGCGCGCAGCGACTCGATCGTCCCGTCGCCGCCGCGCGACGGCGGCCGCGAGCCGATGTTCAGCTCCGCCAGCGCCTCGATCGGCGTCATCTGGAAGAAGAAGCGCGCGAAGTCCGGGTCGTCGTAGACCAGCGCGCGGTAGGTGTCGCGCGAGCGCGCCGCGAGCCGGTCGAGGTCGGCGCGCCAGTCCTCGGGCGCCGGCGGCCGCGCGATGTTGGAAGCCAACAGCACCGCGCTGAGCGTCTGCTCCAGCGAGCGCTCGGCCAGCTCCGGATGCCCGTAGCGCGCGGTGATCGTCTCGCCCTGCTCGGTGATCCGGATCCGCCCGCGCAGCGAGCCGGTCGGCTGCGCGACGATCGCGCGGTACATCGGGCCGCCACCGCGCGACGTCGACCCGCCGCGGCCGTGGAACAGCTCCAGCTCCAGGCCCGCGTCGGCCGCCTGGCGCGCCAGCTCCAGCTGCGCGCCGCGCAGCGCCCACTGCGAGGCGACGAACGACCCGTCCTTGCCGGAGTCCGAGTACCCCAACATGACGACCTGGCGGTCGCCCTGCTCGCGCAGCAGCTCCCGGTAGGCCGCGTTCCCGTACAGCTTGGCCATCGTCGCGGTCGCGCGGTCGAGGTCGTCGAGCGTCTCGAACAGCGGCACGAAGCGCAGGTCCAGCGCGTCGCCCGCGCGCTGCGCCAGCCAGCGCGCGCCGAGGACGTGCGACGGCTTCTCGGTCATCGACACGATCAGGCAGCGGACGACGTCCGGCCCGTAGGCCTCGGACGCCAGCGCCGCGGCGTCCAGCGCGGCGACCAGCTCGCCGGCGGTCCCGTCCGGGCGCCGCTCCAGCCCGCGGGCGCCCGCGGCGATCGCCTCGGCCAGCAGGCGCTGGCGCTCCTCCTCCCCGGCCTGCGCGAACCCCGGCAGCAGCGCGCCCACCGCGGCGTCGACGACCACCGCGTTCTGGCGCAGGTCGAGCCCCGCGAGGTGGAAGCCGAAGACGTCGACCTGCCACAGCAGCCGCCGGATCGACCCGTGCGCGACGTGCTCGGAGCCCAGCGACCCGCGGACCAGCTCGAGGTCGGCGCGCAGCGCGGCGGGCGAGTCGTAGCCCGCCTGGCCGGCGCCGTCGAGCATGTTGATGATCCGACGCTCGATGAACCCCAACTTGGTCCGCAGCGGCTCCCAGTCGTGATGGGGTCGCTGCAGGACGCGCGCGGTCGGCAGCTCGCGCGCGTCGCGCTGGAGCGACGCGGCCAGCTCCGGGGTGATCGCGATGTGGCGCTCGGAGTGCGAGAAGCGCCGGGCCAGCCGGGCGATCCGCGCGCGCAGCATCCGCAGCGCGGCGCGGCGGTGCAGCTCGATCGTCCGCATGACGGTCTCGGCGCCGACCTCCGGGTGGCCGTCCATGTCGCCGCCCGGCCACGAGGCGTACTCAAGGACCTTGCCATGAGCGGGCAGCGGACCGAGGTCGCGCTCCAGCTCCTCCAAGATGCCCGGGACCGCGTCGTAGATGACCGACTCGAAGACGTACAACGTGCGCCGCACCTCGTCCTCGACGTGCGGACGGGCGCGGCGGACCTCGTCGGTCTGCCACCAGATCGTGAGGATCTCGCGCGCCTCGGCCAGCAGGCGGCGGCGCTGGGCGCGGCCGGTGCGCGGGTCCTCGACGCGGTCCAGCAGCGCGGCCAGGTCCCACTGGTGGTCGAGCACCGAGCGCCGCGACGCCTCGGTCGGGTGCGCGGTCAGGACCAGCTCGACGTGCAGGGCGCGCAGCGCGGCGGCGCGGTCGACGTCGTGCTGGGCCAGCAGCCCGGCGGTCTCGGCCAGCGACTCGCGCTGGACCGTCCCCTCCGCGTCGTAGGCGCGGCGGCGGCGCAGGCGCTCGCGCTCCTCGGCGATGTTGGCGAGCTGGAGCTGCAGCGAGCAGGCGCGGATGATCGGCTCCAGGTCGCCCTCCGACAGCTCGTGCAGCCGGGCGAACAGCGCGTCGCCGGCGGGCGCGTCGCCCTGGCGCACGCGCGCGGCGGTCGCGTGCAGCCACTGCACCGTGTCGGCGAAGTCGCGGCCGCACTGCTCGGTCAGGACCTCGTGGACCAGGCCTTCGAGGAGGTCGACGTCGGCGGCATCCATCACGTTCAGCCACGCTAGTGCCCGAGGGGCCGCGCTTCGATGGGCGGCCGGTCAGAATGCACCCCAATGGACCTGCGACAGCTCGAGTACTTCGCGGCCGTCGCGCGCCATCGCCACTTCCGCCGGGCCGCCGAGTCGCTCTACGTGACGCAGTCGGCGGTCTCGCAGGCGGTGCGGCGGCTGGAGGCCGAGCTGGGGATCGAGCTGCTGCGGCGCGTCCCCGGCGCGCAGCCGCCGGTCGAGGTGACCCCGGCGGGCGCCGAGCTGCTGGCGCGCGCGGAGGCGATCCTGGCCGACGTCGCGCGGGCGCGCGCCGCGATGGACGAGCACGCGGGAACGCTGCGCGGCGGCGTGCGCGCGGCGGCCACGACCGGCGACGCGCTGCGCCTGGCGCCGGTCCTGGCGCGCTTCGGCCGGCAGCATCCGGGCGTCCGGATCGCGCTGCGCCACGGCGGCGCGAGCGAGATCCTGGAGCTGGTCGCCACCGGCGCGGTCGACGTCGCGCTCGCGTCGCTGCCCGAGGGCCTGGCGGCGCCCGACGGCGTCGAGGCGACCGCGCTGCGCGCCGAGCGCCTCGTGCTGCTGACCGCGCCCGACGACGAGCTGGCGGGCGCCGGCGGCGTGCGGCTGTGGGACGTCCGCGACCGCCCGTTCGTCCTGGCCGAGCCGGGCACCGGCCTGCGCGACTCGGCGCTGCGCGCCTGCGCGGCCGAGGGCTTCGGGCCGGTCCCGCTCTTCGAGGTCGGCGAGCCGACCGCGGTCCGGCTGCTGGTCGGCGCGGGCCTCGGCGTGGCGCTCGTGCCCGCGTCCTGGACCGAGCAGGCCGGCCCGGAGGTCGGCGTCGCGACGGTCGCCGGGACCGCCGCGACGCACGCGCCGTCGCTGCTCGTGCGCCGCGACGGCGCCCCGCCGGTCGCGCAGCTGCTGGCCGCGCAGGTCCGCGCGGCCTGACGCCGCGCGCCGCTAGAGCACCTCGGCCAGCTCGGCCTCCAGCTTGCGCCGCGGCCGCGAGCCGACGAGCTTCAGCACGGGCCTGCCGTGCTGGAACACCATGAACGTCGGCATCGACAGGACGCCGTACCGGGCCGCGACGGAGGGGTTGGCGTCGCAGTCCAGGCCGACGACGCGGAGGTCGTCGCGCTCGGCGGCGAGGTCGTCGAGGATCGGGTGCATCGCCCGGCACGGCGGGCACCAGGCGGCCCAGAAGTCGACGAGGACGGGGACGTCGGACTCCAGGACGTCGGCCTGGAAGGACGCGTCGGCGGTCTGGGAGAAGGAGACGGTGGTCATGGCTCCGAGTCTGCGGCGCAGCGCGCCGGCGGTCGACGCCGATCGCTGATCGAGTCCAGTAGCGCACGTCATCGGGTTGACACCCCACCGCGACTCCGGACCCGCCGAGTGGTCCCCTGACGGTGATGTCCTCCTTCCGCCGCCTGCTGCCGCTGTCCCTGCTCCTGGCGCTCGTCGTGCCCACGACCGCCGGGGCCCGCATCCCGATCCGCGTCGGGATCGGCGACCAGGACGCGTCGATGTTCAGCCAGTCCCTGTTCCAGCGCGCGAAGTTCCAACGCGTGCGGTACTTCATCGCGTGGAACGCGATCGACTCGCCGACGGCGCTGCAGAACGCCGACACGTTCATCGAGACCGCGCGCGCCAACCACTTCAGCGTCCTGCTGCACATCTCGACCGACGACTACACCATCAAGAAGGCCAAGCTCCCGAGCGTCGCGCAGTACCGCTCGAAGGTCGGCGCGCTGGTGCGCCGCTACCGGGCGATGGGCGTCAAGGAGTTCGGCGCCTGGAACGAGGTCAACCACGCCAGCCAGCCGACCTACCGCTCGCCGGCGCGCGCCGCGGACTTCTTCCGCGTGATGTACCAGTTGGTCAAGCCGAGCTGCCCCAGCTGCGGCGTCGTCGCGCTGGACGTCCTGGACCAGACCGGCGTCGAGCGCTACATGACGTCGTTCTACCGCCACCTCTCGGCGACCTACCGGCGCCGGGCGACGATCGTCGGCATCCACAACTACGGCGACGTCAACCGCAAGCGGACGACGTTCACGCGCAACATCATCCACATCACCCACCGCTACAACAAGCAGACGAAGATCTGGTTCACCGAGACCGGCGGCCTGGTCAAGTTCGGCCGCAGCTTCCCGTGCTCGACGACGCGCGCGGCGTCCCGGCTGAACAACATGTTCTCGCTCGCGCGGACCTACCGGACGGCCGGCGTGCAGCGCATCTACATCTACTCCTGGCAGGGCCCGGGCTGCCAGGCCCGCTTCGACGCGGGCCTCGTCGGACCCACCGGCGCGGCGCGCCGGGGCTACAACACCGTGCGCCGCCAGCTGTCCAATTACCTGCGCTGAAGCGCGCCGCGTCACAATGGGCGGTCGGATGGCCGACCTTTCGACAGGCAGTGAGTTCGCCGGCTGCCGGATCGAGGGGGTCCTCGGCCGCGGCGGCATGGGCGTGATCTACCGCGCCACCGAGCTGCGGCTCGGGCGGCCGGTCGCGCTCAAGCTCATCGCGACCGAGCAGGCGTCGGACCCCGACGTGCGCGAGCGCTTCGAGCGCGAGGCGCGGCTGACCGCGGCGATCGAGCACCCCAACGTCGTGCCGGTCTACGCCGCGGGCGAGGAGGACGGCCACCTCTACCTCGTCATGCGCTACGTGCCGGGGACCGACCTGCACCACCTGCTCAAGGAGCACGATCCGCCGCGGCTTCAGCCCGCGCGGGCGGCGTCGATCGTCGCCCAGGTCGCCGACGCGCTGGACGCCGCGCACGCCGCGGGCCTCGTCCACCGCGACGTCAAGCCCGCCAACATCCTCATCGGGGGCGACCACGCCTACCTGAGCGACTTCGGGATCACGCGCGTGCAGGCCTCCGACACGCGGATCACCGACAGCGGCAACTGGATCGGCACCGTCGACTTCATGGCGCCCGAGCACCTGCGCGGCGAGCCGACCGACGCGCGCGCCGACGTCTACGCGCTGGGCTGCGTGCTGTACACCGCCCTCACCGGGCGCCCGCCGTTTCGCCGCGAGACCGTCCCGGCGACGATCACCGCGCACCTGCACGACGCGCCGCCGCGGCCGTCGCGCGACGCGCCGGGGATCCCGGTCGCGTTCGACTCCGTGATCGCGCGGGCGCTGGCCAAGGACCCGGCCGACCGCTACCCGAGCGCCGGCGACCTCGGCCGCGCGGCGCGCGCGGCGGCCGCGGGCGAGCGGATGTCGACCGCGCGCGGGTCGGTGGCCACCGGCGCCGCGACGCCCGAGGAGGCCGAGCCGACGCGCATGGCGCCCGTGCCGGGCGCCACGGCGGTGCTGGAGCGCCCGACGACGGCGGCGCCGCGCGACGGCGACGGCGCGGACGCCGATGACGGCGCCGCCGACCGCGACGGCCACGGCTCCCGGCCGCGGCGTCCGGTCGACGTCAAGGTCCAGCGCGGCCGCGGGCGCAAGCAGGCGCTGGCGGCGACGATCGTCGTCCTGCTGATCCCCGCCGTGCTCTTCGTCAACTGGGTGGCGAGCACCGGCAGCGGGGTGAAGACCGGGCCGCTGAGCGCGAGCGAGGTCCGCTCGGCCGCGCAGGCCTTCGCGACCGCCTACACCAACGAGGACCCCACGGCGCTGCGCCGGGTCCTGACGCCGGGCGTGCGCCGCTACGGCACGACGCCCGGGGTGCAGCGCGGGCGCGTCGCGGTCGTCGACACCTACAAGTCACAGTTCGCGGCCGACGAGGTCCAGAAGTACGAGCTGTCGGACCTCGAGACGACCGGCGGGACCGCCGGCCGCGCCGAGGGCAGCTACACCGTCCGGCGCGGCAACGCGGCGCCGATCACCGGCCGGATCGTCTTCCTGATGGTCCGCCGCGACGGGCAGCCGCGGATCGACCTGATCGCCACCGAGCCGCGCCCGGCGTAGCGCCGCGGGGTCGGCTCAGCACTCGCGCGCCAGGTGCACGACCACGGTCGTGCCCGGGCTGACGCTCGTGCTCGCGGCGGGATCGGTGTCGCAGACCTTCGGCGAGCCGCCGAGCAGCTGGTCGAAGAACCCGCCCTTGTCGGTCTGCAGGTCGGCCTTGAGGTTGGCGTCCTGAAGCTGCTTCTGGGCGTCGTCGGCCGACAGGCCGGTGACGTCGGGGACGTCGACCTCGACGACGCGCCGCACGCGCAGCGCGGTCAGCGCCGGGCGGGCGGAGCCCGAGGAGGCCAGGACGTCGACGACGTTGACGCCGGGCTCGAGGCTGACCTGCGCGCTCCACGAGCCGCCGGAGACCGACGCCTTCTTGCCGCGGACCACGACGGTCGCGCCCGACGGCGAGACCGTGCCGCGGATCTCGACGTTGTCGTCGCGCACCGTGTCCTGGTCGGCGGGCGTCGTGACCTGCAGGCGCACGGGCGCCTGGGCCGTGGCGGGCTTGCCGCCGCCGCAGCCGGTCATGAGGAGGGCGCAGGCCGCGCCGGCGAGGAGTCCGATCCGCATGGGTGCTGCCTTGAGTATGCGACAGGCGCAGCGGGCACGATGGCGGCTCGTGGACGGCAAGCGCGTCGAGCGTGTCCTGGTGACGCCCGCGGTGGCGGGCGCGGTGGTCGCCTTCGCCCTCGACGAGCGGGCGCGCGACGCCGCCGACCAGGCCCGCGGGCCGTTCCTGCTGGTCGCCGGGCTGCTGATGCTCGGGCTGGTCGCCGACCGCGACGGCGTCTTCGCGTGGGCCAGCGCGCGGCTGCTGGGCGTCACCGACCACCCGCGGCGGCTGCTGGCGGTGGCGCTGGCGCTGGTGGCGGTCGTGACCGCGCTGCTGAACCTCGACACGGCCGTCGTCTTCCTGACGCCGGTGCTGATCGGCGCGGCGCGCGGCGCCGGGGTCGGCGTCGAGCCGTTCCTCTACGGATCGGTGTTGATGGCCAACGCGTCGTCGCTGCTGCTGCCGGGCGCCAACCTCACCAACCTGATCGTGCTGGCGGGCGAGCCGGTGTCGGGCGCGACGTTCGTGGCCCGGACGCTGCCCGCGGCGCTGGCGACGGCGGTGGTCACGGCGCTGGGGCTGATGGCGCGCCAACGGCGACGCACACGGGAGGAGGCGCGGCGGGACGGCGACCCCGGCGCGCGCGCCACCCGCGGCCCCGAGGCCGACGCCGACCTCGACCGCGCCGCCGTCCCCCGCCCCCGCGCGCTCGGCGTCGTGGCCTGCGCGGTCGCCGCCGTGCTCGTGCTCGCCCTGCCCAACCCCGGCCTGCCGGTGCTCGCGGTCGGCGTCCTCGCCGTGCTCACGCGCCGCGACGTCGGGCGCGCGGCGGTGATCGAGGCGGTCGGGCCGCTGGCGCTGCTGGGGCTGTTCAGCGTCGCGGTCCTGCTCGGGGCCCTGGCGCGCGCCTGGTCGGGCCCGGCCGACCTGCTGGCCTCCGCGTCGCCGGCCGAGACGACCGCGATCGGCGCGCTGGCCGCGATCCTCGTCAACAACCTCCCCGCCGCCGTCCTGCTCAGCGCCACGCCGCCGCCCCATCCCCGCGCGCTGCTGCTCGGCCTCAACGTCGGGCCGAACCTCGCGGTCACCGGCGCGCTGTCGTCCTACCTGTGGTTCAAGGCGGCCCACGCCGCCGGCGAGCGGCCGAGCGCCCGGCGCTTCAGCCTGATCGGCGCGCCGCTGGCGGTCGTCGCGATGGCGGCGGCCCTGCTGACCGGCGCCCATTAACGGCCGAAGCCCCTGCTGGCGCAGGGGCTCCGGTCGAAGGAGGTCAAACAACGAGCTCGAGGAGGAGGTTCGTGCTCACCCCGGTGATCGGCACGCGCCGCCCGGACTTGAGGTCAGTCGGCCGCGACCAGGCGGACGGTCCGGCGGCCGCCGGCCAGCGCGCGCTGCCAGGGGCCGTCGCCGTCCAGGTCGCCGCCGGCGTCCAGCAGCAGCGCGGCGAGCGTCAGCGCGTCGTCGCGCTGCTGGGGCGGCGACGCGTAGGCGCGGTCGTGGCGGCCGGTGAGGCCGGGGCTGAAGCGATCCTCGACGTGGACCGTGTACGACGGCCCGAGCGTCAGGCTGAGCTGGTCGGAACCGGACACGGGGCGGAAGCCTCGCACAGATGCGCGCGACGCCTCCGCCGCGGCCATCCCGCGCGCGTCTCGGCCGCGCGGGACGGATCGGCATGTCCGGTGGTGGCTCGGTGGCCGTCGTCTAGGCCGAGGCGCCGCAGACCGGCCAGGGCGCCGTGCCCTGCGCGGACAGCAGCGCGGCGGCGCGCTGGTCCTGCTCGGCCTCGGAAGCCGCGGCGGGATCGCCGCTGCCGCCCATGGCCTGCCAGGTCGCCCGCGTGAACTGGTACTTGCCGCGGTACTTGCCGTCGGCGGAGATCGCGGCCGGGTTGCCGCCCGACTCGCACCGCGCGATGCGCTGCAGCGTGGACGACCCGGCGCCGGAGGACGCGGCGGCCGTCGACGCGGTCGAGGCCGCGCTCGCCAGGCCCGAGGAGAGCCCGAGCGCCGACGCGGTCTGCGGTCCGACGATGCCGTCGACCGCCAGCCCGTTCCGGCGCTGGAACGTCTTGACGGCCCGCGTGACGGCCGGGGTGAAGCGGCCGGTCGCCTTGAGGCCGAGCGCCGACTGCAGCGCCTGGACGGCGGTGCCCGACGAGCCGTACTGCAGGATCCGCGGCGCCGGGGCCTGCGCGGTCGTCTGGCCGAGGGCCAGCGGGGCGCCGAGCGCGAGCACGGCGGCCAGCGAGGCCACCATGCCGGTCGAGCCACGCCGGCGTCGTCTACGCATCGTCGCCAGCCGCTGGGCGACGGCCGCGCGACGGGCACGCGAGCGCTCCAGGGACGCCTGGCAGGCGCGTTCGAAGTCAGAGATCAACGGTGCTTCCTTTGCTCTTTCGCGCCTACGGGGTTAGCTGCCGGGCTCGCGCTGAAGAGCTGCGCTACGGCGCCGCGATGGCGCCGATTCGCCCCGGGAGCCGCGCGATCGCGACTCCAATGGGTCCCCCGTTCCCGGACGCCGTGGCGACCGGGACTCGGCTGGTGTACGGCCGCAAAGACAAGCACATCCGAGCGCGGCGTGCGACTTCACATAACCGTTCGGCGGCGACCTTTTCGGTGCGTCGGCCAACGCACGGGCCGAAGGCCGCCGTCATGGCTCGTACACTGCGCGCCACCGCATGCCTCCGGAGTCCGAAGCCCCCCGCCGCCGGGACGACCGCCAGCCGACCCCGTGGCGCGTCGAGGGCGCGCCCGAGGAGAAGAAGCAGGGCCCGATGGGCATGCCGCGCCCGCCCGGAGGCCGGCGCTTCATCTACTTCGTCGTCGCGCTGCTGGCGCTGAACTTCCTGTTCGCGTCGCTGGTGCCGTCCTCGCCCAACCGGATCGAGGTCCCCTACACGCAGTTCCTCAACGAGGTCGACGCCAACAACGTCAAGGAGGTCTTCGCCAAGGGCGACAGCCTCCAGGGCACGTTCAAGAACAAGGTCAAGCCCCAGGACTCCGACCACGAGCCCGAGACCAAGTTCACGACCTTCCGGCCGGCGTTCGCGCCGTCCAACGACAACCTGCTCAGCGAGCTGCGCCAGAAGAACGTCGTCGTCACGGCCAAGGCCTTGGACAACGGCCGCTCGATCTGGGCCGACATCCTGCTGTTCTTCGGCCCGACGCTGTTGTTGGTGGGCATCTTCGTCTTCGCCGCGCGGCGCGCCGGCGGCGCGGGCGCGGCGGGCCTCGGCGGCCTGGGCCGCTCGCGCGCCAAGCGCTACGACGCCGCCCAGGCGGCGCGCGTGACGTTCGCCGACGTCGCGGGCATCGACGAGGCCGAGGACGAGCTGGAGGAGGTCGTCGACTTCCTCAAGCAGCCCGACAAGTACCGCGAGCTGGGCGCGACGATCCCCAAGGGCGTGCTGCTCTCCGGCCAGCCGGGCACCGGCAAGACGCTGCTGGCGCGCGCGGTCGCGGGCGAGGCCAACGTCCCGTTCTTCTCGATCAGCGCGAGCGAGTTCATCGAGATGGTCGTCGGCGTGGGCGCGTCGCGCGTGCGCGACCTGTTCTCGCAGGCCAAGGCCGCGGCGCCGTCGATCATCTTCATCGACGAGCTGGACGCGATCGGCCGCCAGCGCGGCGGGTCGGGGTCGATCGGCGGCCACGACGAGCGCGAGCAGACGCTCAACCAGATCCTCACCGAGATGGACGGCTTCGACGGCTCGGAGGGCGTGATCGTCCTCGCGTCGACCAACCGACCTGATGTCCTTGACGCCGCGCTGCTGCGCCCGGGACGCTTCGACCGCCGGATCACCGTCAACCCGCCGGACGTCGAGGGGCGCGAGAAGATCCTGGAGGTCCACACGCGCTCGGTGCCGCTGGCCGACGACGTCGACCTCAAGGGCATCGCCGCCACGACGCCGGGCATGGTCGGCGCCGACCTGAGGAACTTGGTCAACGAGGCCGCGCTGCTGGCCGCCAAGGGCGGGCACAAGAAGGTCGAGTCGGCCGACTTCTACAACGCCTTCGAGAAGATCGTGCTCGGCACCGAGCGGCGGATCACGCTGTCGCGCGAGGAGCGCGAGCGCACGGCCTACCACGAGGGCGGCCACGCGCTGCTGGGGATGCTGGAGCCCGGCGCCGACCCGGTCCGCAAGGTCTCGATCGTCCCGCGCGGCCGCGCGCTGGGCGTGACGTTCCAGTCGCCGGAGAGCGACCGCTACGGGTACGACAAGGCCTACCTGCTGGGTCGCATCGTCGGCGCGCTGGGCGGCCGCGCGGCCGAGGAGATCATCTACGGGTCGGTCACCACCGGCGCCGAGTCCGACCTCCAGCAGGTCACGTCGATCGCCCGCTCGATGGTCGGCCGCTGGGGCATGTCGGACGAGATCGGCCTGGTGACGGTCATCAGCGACGAGCCGCAGTACCCCGGCGCGGGGCCCGCGTCGGAGGCGACGCGCGAGCTGATCGACCAGGAGGTCCGGCGCATCGTCGAGGAGTGCTACGCCCGCGCCGTCGCGCAGCTGCGCGACAACCGCGACCGCCTCGACGGCCTGGCCCGCGAGCTGCTGGTCCACGAGACGCTCGACGAGGGCGAGGCCTACGCGGCCGCCGGCTTCGTCCGCGGCGACGCCCCGGGCGACCGCCCGCCGCACGGCATGCTCAAGGAGCCGTCGGTCACGCCCCGCGCGCTGGGCCAGGCGCCGGCCTCGGAGCCGGAGCGGGACTAGCCAGGGATCCGGGTCACTCTATGACGAATAGTTCGTCATAGAGTGACCCGGATGGCCGGGGTCGAGGTCTGGTTGGGCCGGCCGCAACTTCCGCACCCCCGCGGCCGTTCTCCCCAGTGACGGCCCGCGGGGCGCACTGCAGTCCTCCCGATGAACGCGTCCCGGGGCCGTCCTCCCTCTCGCCATGTCCATCAGGAACGCCCTTGCCGGGGCGGCGCTCGTCGCCGCCGATCCCAACGCCTATGACTGGGGCGGCTACGGACGGCTGATCGACGCCGCGCACGCGCGCGGGTGGAAGGTGATGGTCACGTTCCGCGTGCGTTGGACCGCTTCGGACGGGGCGACGTACGTTGGTCCACCTGTAGGGGTGTACGGCTAGCCGGGGGGCAGGACACGGGGCCACACCCCCGAAGGGGAACCACCGATGCGATTGGATACCCGTAACCCGACGTGAGTTGATCCGTTCCTCGGGTAGAACCCCACCGCAGCGATGCCCACCGAAATCCCGACCATGTACGCCTCCGAAGTCCGTCAGCACCTCCTCCTCCTCGGCGAGGAGCGCGTCCTCGCGCACGAGGCCGGGCTGGACCACGACCGCGCGTACATGGCCGACCTCGACGACGAGATCGCCACGTACCGGTCGGCCTACATGGGCGCGGTCGTGACCGAGATCGCGATGCTGCGCGCCCGCATCGACGGCCCGCTGGTCGGCTAGAGACGGCCTAGGCGCCGGGCGCCGTGGCGCGCAGCGCCAGCGCCAGCTCGAAGCGCGCGTCGGGATCCTCGAGGCGCTCGCCGAAGAGGTCGCGCAGCTGGGCCATCCGATAGCGCACGGTCTGCGGGTGCACGTGCAGGCGCTCGGCGACGCGCGTCACCTGGCCGGGCTCGTCGAGCCACGCGCGCAGGGTCTCCAGCAGGCGCTCGCGCGCGCCGTCGCGCAGGTCGTCCAGCGGCGCGAGCGCGCGGGCGGCGAGGTCGGCGGCCAGCGCGCCGTCGCCGTGCAGCAGCAGGTCCGGAAGGTGGGCGTCGCTGAGCAGCGGCGAGCGCGGCGGCAGCACGCCGCGCTCCTGCAGGCCGAAGGCGGCCTGCGCGCGGTGCAGCGAGATCGCGGCGCGCTCCAGCGGGACGGTCGGCCCCAGCGCGGCGGGCGCGTCCTCCAGCGCCTGCTGCAGCTCGGCGGCGCGGCCGGGCGCGTCGGGATCGGGCAGGAACGCGAGCGCCAGGCCCTGCTCGGTGACGACGATCGCCTCGCCGCCCAGGCGCGAGGCGAAGCGGTCGGCGTCCTCGGCGCGCGTGACGAGGCCCGCCACGGTCTGCGGGCGCGGCCAGACCGCGAGCTGGGCGAGGTCGCGGACCTCCTCGGCGCCGGCGTCGTCGCGCGCGAGCAGGCGGACGAGCGCCCGGCGGCGCCGCTGGCGCTCGGCGAGCGTGACCGACTGCTCGGCGGCGAAGCCCTCGACCGACTCGGCGGAGATGCGGTCGATGTAGTCGAAGATCGCCGAGGCCAGGCGGTAGAGCGTGTCGGGGTCGAAGCCCGCCTTCTGGCCGAGCGCGACGCAGCGCTCCCAGGCGATCCGCGCGCCGAGGCGGTAGGCCGACAGCAGCGCGTCGAGCGAGCGGCCGGCGCGCATCTCGCCGCGCCCCAGCTCGACGTAGACCTCGCGGCGGTCGGTGGCGTCGGCGGCGCGCGGGTCCACCAGCGTGTCGACGAAGCGGCCGAGCGCGCGCTCGACGCCGTGGCGCAGCCCCCGGCCGAACGGGCCCTCCAGCGGGCGGCGGTACTCCGGGACCTCGTGGCCGATCGCGCCGATGATCTCCTCCGCCAGGCTCGGGAGGCCGGGCCGCAGCACCTCGGCCAGCTCTGACGGAAGCCGCTCCTGCATTTGTCATGAGGCTACAGATGCGCCCCGGACAGGCTGTGCCAGATCGATGTATGAGGCGCGCCGTTTGAGGGATAGCCTTCATCCCGCATGAGCCGAGCCCAGCGCAACACCAACCTCGCGGCGGTGATCCTGCCGCTCGTCGCCTTCGTCGTCGCGATCGTCCTGCTGTGGAACTCGTGGGTCGGCTGGTCCGACCTCGTGCTGATGGGCGTGTTGTACGTGTTGACCGGGCTCGGCATCACGGTCGGCTTCCACCGGATGCTCACGCATCGCTCGTTCCAGACTTCCAAGGCCGTCGAGCGGACGTTCGCCGTCCTGGGGTCGCTCGCCGTCCAGGGCCCGGTGATCCAGTGGGTCAGCGACCACCGCAAGCACCACGCGCACACCGACGAGGAGGGCGATCCGCACTCGCCGCACGCGGGCTTCGCGGGCGGCGGCGTGAAGGGCACCCTGCGCGGGCTCTTCCACGCGCACGTCGGGTGGATCCTGACCGAGGAGGGCGGCGCCAACCGCGCCAAGTACGCCAAGGACCTCGTCGAGGACCGCGGCATGAAGCGCATCAGCGACAACTTCCACTGGCTGGTGGTCGTCTCGCTGCTGCTGCCGGCCGCGCTCGGCTTCGCGATCGCCGGCGGCGACTGGAAGGGCGCGGTGACCGGCCTGCTGTGGGGCGGCTTCGTGCGCATCTTCCTGCTGCACCACGTCACCTGGTCGATCAACTCGATCTGCCACTTCTTCGGCACGCGCCGCTTCGCGGTGGACGACCACTCCACCAACGTCTTCTGGCTGGCGCTGCCGAGCTTCGGCGAGGCGTGGCACCACAACCACCACACGTTCCCGCGGTCGGCCCAGCACGGGCTGGCGCGCTGGGAGCGGCTGATGGATCCGTCCGCCGGCCTGATCTGGGCGATGGAGAAGCTCGGCCTGGTGTGGAACGTGGTGCGGATCACGCCCGAGCGCCAGGCGGAGAAGCTGGCGACGGCGTCGCGGAAGACGCCGGCGTCGGTCGGGTGAGGGCGCGAGCCCTCCGCCCGACGGCGAGGGTCGATGGCCCAACGTCCCCGTGCCGCGCCCCGTCGCGCGGCACGGGGGCGTAGCTCCTTCCGCGAGTAGGGTCGCCGCATGCTCATCAGCACCATGAACGACCTGCCCGGCTACGAGATCGAGGAGGTCCTCGGCGAGGTCTTCGGCCTCACCGTCCGCTCCCGCAACCTCGGATCGCAGATCGGCGCCTCCTTCAAGTCGCTGGTCGGCGGCGAGTTGAAGGGCATGACCAAGATGCTCGCCGAGGGCCGCGACCACGCGACCGAGCGCCTGCTCGAGAACGCCCGCGGCCTGGGCGCCGACGCGGTGCTGGCGTTCCGGTTCGACACCAGCGAGCTGGGGTCGACGTGGACGGAGATCTGCGCCTACGGGACGGCGGTGCGGGCGCGGAAGATCGCCTGAACGACGAGGCGTGAGGAGATGTGAGTCCGACGCGCTAAGATCCATGCGACGGTTGCACTTGCAACGGTTTCGCGGACACAAGGATCTTCTCACGTGACCTCTCTCCTCCTCATCCCGCTCGACGACACCGTCGTCTTCCCGACCATGGACGTGACGCTGCCGGTGGACGCCGCCGGCGAGGAGCGCGTCCTGCTCGTGCCTCGCCACGAGGGCGAGTACGCGAGCGTGGGCACGATCGCCACGGTCGCCCAGAACGTCCGGCTGCCCGGCGGCGGCCGCGGCGCGATGCTCGAGGGCATCTCGCGCGGCGTCGCCGGCGCCGCCCACACCGATCACGCCGGGCGCCTGCGCGTCGAGGTCGAGGAGCGCGTCGACGACGTGCCCGTCGACGGTCGCACGCGCGACCTCGAGCGCGAGTACCGCGCCACGGTCGAGGAGATCCTCGAGCTGCGCGGCGACGACGGGCGCATCGCGTCCTGGGTGCGCGCGATCACCGACCCCGGCGCGCTGGCCGACACCTCCGGCTACGCCCCCGACCTGACCTTCGAGCAGAAGGTCCACCTGCTGGAGCAGGTCGACGTGACCGAGCGCCTGGAGCTGGCGCTCCGGTACCAGCGCGAGCGCCTCGCCGAGCTGCAGGTCCGCGCCAAGATCCGCGAGGACGTCGAGTCCGGCGCCGCCAAGCAGCAGCGCGAGTACGTCCTGCGCAAGCAGATGGAGTCGATCCGCCGCGAGCTGGGCGAGGACGACGGCTCGGTGATCGACGAGTACCGCACCAAGATCGAGGCCGCGGACATGCCCGCCGAGGTGCGCGAGCAGGCCGAGCGCGAGCTGGGCCGCCTGGAGCGCTCCGGCGAGCAGTCGGGCGAGGCCCAGACGATCCGCACCTACCTCGACGTCCTGATCGACGTCCCGTGGGGCAAGCGCTCCGAGGACCGCCTCGACCCGACGGCGACGCGCGAGACGCTCGACGCCGACCACGCCGGCCTGGGCGACGTCAAGGACCGCATCGTCGAGTACGTCGCGGTCAAGAAGCTGCGCGAGGAGCGCGGCATCGAGGCCGACAAGCGCAGCGGCGCGATCCTCACGCTCATCGGCCCGCCCGGCACCGGCAAGACCTCGATCGGCGAGTCGATCGCCCGCGCGATGGGCCGCGAGTTCGTGCGCATGTCGCTCGGCGGCGTCCGCGACGAGGCCGAGATCCGCGGCCACCGCCGCACCTACATCGGCGCGCTCCCGGGCCGCCTGGTGCGCGCGCTGCGCGACGCCGGGACCATGAACCCCGTGATCCTCCTCGACGAGGTCGACAAGGTCGGCGCCGACTGGCGCGGCGACCCGTCCGCCGCGTTGCTGGAGGTCCTCGACCCCGCGCAGAACTCCACGTTCCGCGACCACTACCTGGACGTCGAGCTGGACCTCAGCGAGGTCGTGTTCATCGCCACCGCCAACCAGGCCGAGACGATCCCCGGCCCGCTGCTGGACCGCATGGAGGTCATCCGCTTCGACGGCTACACCGTCGAGGAGAAGGTCGCGATCGCGCGCGACTACCTGTTCCCGCGCCAGCGCGAGCGCAACGGGCTGCGGCCCGAGGAGGTCGTCGCCGACGACGGCATCCTGCGCACGGTGATCTCCGAGTACACGCGCGAGGCGGGCGTCCGCCAGCTGGAGCGCGAGCTGGGCAAGGTGCTGCGCAAGGCCGCTGTCCGAATCGCGGCCGACGAGTCGATCGGGGCGGGTGGGGTCCGGGTCATCGACCTGGACGCCGTCCGCGACGCGCTCGGCCGCCAGAAGGTCTTCCACGAGGCCGCGCAGCGCACCGCGGTTCCCGGCGTGGCGACCGGGCTGAGCGTCACCGGCACCGGCGGCGACGTCCTCTTCATCGAGGCCAACGCCACCCGGTCGTCCAAGCCCGGCCTCCAGCTCACCGGCCAGCTCGGCGACGTCATGAAGGAGTCGGCGCGGATCGCGCTCACGTTCGTCCGCGCGCACGCCGAGGATCTCGGCATCGACCCGGACGTCTTCGAGCAGCGCGAGTTCCACGTGCACGTGCCGGCGGGCGCGATCCCCAAGGACGGGCCGTCCGCGGGCATCACGATGACGACGGCGCTCGCGTCGCTGCTCACCGGCCGCCCGGTCAAGCACACGGTCGGCATGACCGGCGAGGTCACGCTGCAGGGCCGCGTGCTCCCGATCGGCGGGCTGAAGCAGAAGGTCCTGGCCGCCCACGCGGCGGGCCTGACCGACGTGATCCTGCCCGAGCGCAACCGCGGCGACCTCGACGACGTCCCGGCCGACGTCCGCGAGGCGATGCGGTTCCACCCGGTGATGACCGTCGCCGAGGTGCTGGAGCTGGCGCTGGAGCCGGTTCCCAAGCAGGCCGAGACGCTGGCCTAGGCCAACGCGCGGGCATAGAGTCGGCGGCGTGGAAGCTTCAGACGACCGCACCGCCGGCTCCCGCGCGCTCCCGCCGGCCATCCTGGGCCTGCTGGCGCGCGTCGCCGACCTGCTGGAGGCGCCGCTGGACGCGCCGGTGATGCTCGAGCGCCTGAGCGGCCTCTTCGTCCCCGAGCTGGGCGACGTCGTGGTCGTCGACCTGCTCCAGGACGACGGCACGCTGCGCGGCGCGGTCACCGCCGCGGTCGATCCCGCGATCGCCGACGACCTGCGCACGCTGCGCGAGCAGCATCCGATCTCGACCGAGAGCGAGCATCCGGTCGCGCAGGCGCTGCGCCTCGGCGAGCCCTATGTGTTGCAGGACCTGCGCAATGAGGTCCACCGCTACGCCGACTCGCCCGAGCATGTGCGACATGTCGTCGGCTTCGACTACGAGTCCGTGCTCTCGGTCCCGCTGGTCGGCCGTCGCGCGCGCTTCGGGGCGATCTCGTTCGTCCGCCGCGCGGGCCGCGACCCGTTCACGCCCGACGAGGTCACGCTGGGCCGGATCATCGGCGCGCGCGCCTCGCTGGCGCTCGACAACGCGCGGCTGCTCGCCGACCTGCGCGAGACCGAGGGCCGGCTGGAGGCGATCGTCGAGAACCTCGGCGAGGCGGTCGCGGCGATCGCGCCCGACGGCACGCTGCGCTTCGCCAACGCGGCCGCCGCCGAGTTCGCGGGCGCCGAGAGCGCGGCGGCGCTGGTGGCCGGTGGCGGCGGCATGGCGCTGCTGGCGCGCTGGAACGTCTTCGACGAGGCCGGACGGCCGATCGCGCCGGAGGACTACCTGGTCGTGCGCGCGCTGGCGGGCGAGACGCCGGCGCCGCGCATCCACCACGTCGTCGAACGCGAGACCGGGCGCGACCGCTGGCTGATGACCCGCGCCGCGCCGGTCGCCGACGCCGCCGGCGACCTCGACTTCGTGGTCTGGGTCGGCGAGGACATGACCGCGGTCAAGCGCCAGGAGATGCGCGAGCGGCTGCTGTCCAACGCGAGCAAGCTGCTGGGGTCGTCGCTGGACGTCGACGCGACGATCGACAAGGCCGCGTGGGCGGTCGTGCCCGAGCTGGCCGACTGGGCGCGCGTCGACCTGCTCGACGAGCGCGGCACGCTGGTGCAGATGGCGATCGCCCACCGCGACATCGAGAAGGTCGAGCTGCTGGCCGAGTGGCGGCGCGACTTCCCGCCGCCGCCCGAGCACGATCGCGGGCCGTTCGCGGTGCTGCGGTCCGGGCGCTCGATCGTGTGGTCGTCGGTCAGCGACGAGGACGTCGCCGCGTACGCCCAGGCGCCGCGCCATCGCGAGTTGATGGAGTCGATCGGCACGCGCTCGATGCTGATCGTCCCGATGATCGTCGGCGAGGAGCTGATCGGGACGATGCAGCTGGCGAGCACCGGCGAGTCGGGGCGGATGCTCGGCGAGGCCGACCTGGAGCTGGCCGAGGAGCTGGCGCGCCGGGCGTCGATCGCGGTCGCGCACGCGCGGCTGCACGCGGCGCGCACGCACGTCGCGACGACGCTGCAGCGCTCGCTGCTGCCGCCGCGGCTGCCGGTGATCCCGGGCCTGACGATCGCGGCGCGCTTCCGGGCGGCGGGCACGGCGTCGGAGGTCGGCGGCGACTTCTACGACCTGTTCGAGAGCCGCGACCGCTGGATGGTGCTCATGGGCGACGTCACCGGCAAGGGGCCGGGCGCGGCGGCGATCACGTCGCTGGCGCGCTACACGATGCGCACGGTCGCCCAGTACGAGGACGACCCGACCGTCATGTTGGGGCGGTTGAACGCGACGCTGGGCAGCGACCCCGAGCGGCGCCAGATCTGCACCGCGGTGTGCGTGGAGGTGCTGCCCCGCGAGGCCGATCCCGCCGACCGGCCCGGCGCGGGCGCCCGGCTGCGGATCGTCTGCGCCGGCCATCCGTCGCCGCTGCTCGTGCGCCGCGACGGCGGCGACGTCGACGCGGTCGGCCGGCCCGGCACCCTGCTGGGCGCGTTCCCCGAGGGCCGCTGGTCGGTCACCGACGTCGAGCTGGGCGACGGCGACTCGCTCGTGCTCTACACCGACGGCGTGACCGACACGCGCGGGCCGGACGGGCGGCGGTTCGGGTCCGAGCGGCTGGAGGAGACGCTGCGCGCGATCGGCCCGGCCGAGGCCGAGGAGATCGCCGGCGGGATCGACGCGGCGCTGCGGGCCTTCGGCGAGCAGCGCGACGACGTGGCGGTCCTGGTGCTGTCGGGGACGGCCTTCGACGACCCGCGGTCGATCGTCGTCGGCTCGACGCCGGAGCCCCGCGCAGCCTAGCTGACCATTCGTTCGGTCCCGACTTGATGGCATCTGCCACGAAGTCGTCCGGAGGATGCGGGATAGTCGCGCGCGCAGCCCTTGACCCGCCGGGCACCGGCGTGGCATTGACCGCTGCAGGAGGGTCATGGACCGCTCGCTCCCCATCTACGCCAGCACCGCCAGCCGCCGCGGACGCGGCCGTGGCTGGTCGCGTCGCCGGCGCCGATGGCTGCGGATCCTGCGCCCCGGAGCCGTCGCGGTGATCCTGGCGCTCCTGGCGGCCGGCGCGACGGCGGCGGAGCGGGCGCTGGGCTAGCGGAGGACCGCGGGCTCGGGCTCGGCGGCGCGCGCGGGGGCCGCCGCGGGCTCGGCCGCGCGCTCAGCGCGTCCGGCGGCCAGCCAGGACCAGAGCAGCGCGTTCCAGGTCAGCGAGACCGCGGAGACGTGGAGCCAGACGGTCCAGGCCGGGTAGGCGAGGATGTGGTACTGGAGCGTGCCGATCGCGCCGGTGATCGCGACCATGACGCAGACCGCGCCGAGCGGCAGCAGGAGGTCGCGGGCGCCGCGGAGGCGGGCGAAGACCCAGAGCGCGACGGCGGCGACGCCGAAGACGGCGGCGATCCGCGCGTGGATCGTGATGATGTTGTTGAAGGTGTCGTCGCCGAAGATCGTCAGGCGCGTCACGACGTCGCCGGTGCCGGAGCCGCCCGCGTAGGGGCCGGAGGCGGTGACCGCGGTCCCGACGAAGACGACCGCGCCGCCGAAGACCGTGAGCACGCGGACCAGGCCGACGAGCAGCCGGTCGTGCGACGGCGTCTGCGCCTGCGCGCGGCGCTCGCGGACCACGCGCCAGACGAGCGTCGTGGCGACGATCAGCGTGCCCATCGACAGCAGGAAGTGCGACATCACCGTGACCGGGTTCAGGCCGGTCAGGACGGTGATCCCGCCGAGCACGGCCTGGACGACGACGCCGGCGAGCAGCAGCGCGCCCAGCACGGTGAAGTCCCGGCGGTAGGGGCGGCGCAGCAGCGCGAAGACCAGGCACAGGACGGCGGCGATCGAGACCGGCGTCGTGACCATGCGGTTGCCGAACTCGATGTAGGCGTGGCCGTCCGACGGCGTCACCGACGTGCCGTTGCAGCGCGGCCATTCGGGGCACCCGAGGCCGCTGCCGGTCAGCCGCACCGCGGCGCCGGAGATGATGATGAGCGTGAAGAGCACGAGCGCCGCCCACGCCGCGTACGCATGGACGCGCGGAGAGACGGGGAACCGCTCGCGGAGGCGATCCAGCCGGGACATGCGACGTACAGGATGCCAACTCCGCGCGCGGGTGCGTGTCAGAGCGCTCGCAGCGCGGCGGCCAGCCCCGCGGCGGTGCGCTCCCAACCCGCGCTGACGCGCTCCATGCCCGCGCGGACGCGGGCGCCGCGGTCGGTCCAGTCGGCGATCAGGTGCTCGGCGGCGTCGGCCGCGGCCAGCGGGTGGGCGGCCAGGATCGCGGTGTCGGGACCGAGCGCCGCGCGGGCCGCGTCGTCGTCGGGCGCGACGACCGGCTGGCCGCAGGCGAGCATCGCCAGCGCGGCCGGACGCCAGCCGCGCACGGGCGGCGCGAAGGCCACGGCGGCCGACGCGAACGCGTGCGCCAGCGCCTCGGCGCCGGGATCGACGCCCAGGAACGGGAACGGCAGCTCGAGGTCGGCGCGCACGCCGCTGACCGCGAAGCTGAGGTCGGCGCCGCGCCGCGCGTGCAGCTCGGCGGCCGCCAGCAGCCCGAACGGCTCCTCGCCGTGGATCAGCACGAGGTCCTCGCGGCGGTGGACGGGCATCGGGACGTAGGCGGCGTCGGCGCCGAGCGGGAGGTCGCCGCCCAGCCAGCTCGGGCCGATCGTGGCGATCCCGTCCGTCCAGCCGGTGTGGGCCAGCGGCGGCGGGTCGGACGTGAGCAGGACCGCGCGGGCGCGGGCGCCGGGGACGACCAGCGTCAGCGGCGCGGCGGTCCAGCCGGCGGCGAGCAGGACGTCGGCGGCCAACAGGCCGGCCGGGGCCGCGGCAGCGCCGTCGTCGTCCGCGGCGCCCGCGTCCGGCTCGGCATCCGCCGCCGGGCGCGCGGCGCTGATCCGCAGTGCCCCGCCCTCGGTCACCTCGGCCTCCGGCGCGGGCGGGCGCGCCAGCAGCTCCTCGACCTCGTCCTCGGCGAGCGTCGTCAGCGCGACCCGCTCGGCGTCCAGCCCGGCCAGCAGCTCGCCCGGCACGCCGGCGTCGCGCGGCGTCGCGTGGCCGGGGCCGAGGATCAGCGTGACCGTGAGCGGATCGTCCGCGGGGCGGCGGTCGCGCAGCGGCGCGGCGCCGTCGCGCAGCAGGCGCCCGAGGGCGAAGGGCACCGGCGGCGGCGCCATCAGCCGCCCCCGCGCTGGGTGTGGGCGATCGCGGCGACCAGGCCCTGCTCGACCTGCTCGGCGGCGTGGTCCCAGGTACGCTGCCCCCGCAGCGCCGCGCCGCCGCGCGCGCGGGCGGCGCGGAGGTCGGCGTCGGTCAGCAGGCGCTCCAGCACGTCGGCGATCGCGATCGGGTCAAGCGGCGCGAAGTCCACCGGCCCGTCGCGGCCGAAGGCCTTGACGACGCTCGGCGCGTCCAGCTCGACGCACGGCAGCCCGCAGCTCAGCATCTCCTGCGCCACGAGCGAGTAGTTGGTCATCGACAGCACCAGCCCGACCGTCGCCTCCGCGTAGTACGCCGGCAGCTGGGCCTCGGGGACGACGCCGAGGTTGCGGTACGGGAAGTCGACGCCGGGCGGGCCGCCGTGGCCGAACAGCCACGCCTCGGTCCGCGGCCGCCGCCGGTGCAGCTCGCCGAGCGCGGCCAGCGCGACCGGCACGCCGCGGCGCGGCGTCGAGGAGCGCGCGTAGGCGACGACGACGTCGGTGCGCCGCGCGATCGACGGATCCGGCTGGTAGCGCTCGCCGTCGATGCCGAGGTCGAACGACGTGGCGGGCAACCCGTACAGCTCGCCCATCGTGTCCGCCAGCCACCGCCCCGCGGTGATGGCGTACACATCATGTCGGTAGGAGTCCTCGGCGTAGGCGCGCTGGACGCTCGTGCCGAAGAACTCCGGCTCATGGTCCTGCACGAGGTACGCCCGGCCCGCCGCCGGCAGCGTCAGCGCGCGCGTGAGCGTCTGCCAGCCGGTGGCCAGCACGACGTCGGCGCCCGCGAAGCCCTCGAAGCCGTAGGTGACGCCCGCCGCAAACGGCCCGAACCAGTCGCGGAAGTCGTCGGCCGCCCGCGCCGGGCCCTGCTTCAGCCGTCGGCCCGGATCGTCGATCCAGATCGAGCACGTGTGGCCGCGGCGCTCCAGCGCGCGGACGAGGTTGGCGATCGTCGTGTGCCCGCCGCTGCCGCGGACGAAGAACGGCACGACGAAGGCCAGCGACAGCTTGGCGCCGACGGCCGGCGCGGGGAGCAGCGCGCCCTTGGGCGCGGCGCGCAGCGCGGTCAGCTCCTGGATCTCGACGTACTCGTCGTTGACGAACGGGCCCGCCAGCTTGCGCTTGATCTTGGTCTTGATCCCGAGGCCCATGAGCTAGCTCATCACCTCGGTCAGCGCGGCGGGCAGGCCGTCCTCGTCCGGCCACGCGCGGGCGGTCGCCAGCGCGCGTTCGCGCAACGACCCCAACCGCTCGCGGTCGCGCGCGAGGAGGTCGAGCAGCCGCGAGGTGCCGCGCTCGTCGTCCCACGCGGTGTAGAGCGCGTTCTCGCCGTCGACGACGTACTCGTCGGCGCCGGAGACCGGCGTCAGGACCGCGGTCGCGCCGTCGCAGAACGCGGCCAGCGGCGCGCGCGGGAAGCCCGCCACGCGCGGCAGGCCGACCCAGACGTCGGGCTCGGCGTCCACCAGCCGCGCGGGCTCGCGCATCGCGGCGACCGCGGCGCGGGCATCGTCGTCGGCGGCCAGGACGCGCAGCGGCCCGTCGTGGACGGGGACGGCGCCGGCGACCGCGCGCTCGCGGCCGGGCCGGGCGACGAGCACCGGCGGCGCGCCGGGCGCGCGCAGGATCGCCAGCTGGTCGGCCATCCAGCGGGCCACCGCGACGACCGGGATCGGCAAGGTGTAGGTGTCGAGCGCGGCGCGGGCGGCGGCGCTGCCCGCGGGATGGTCGCGGTCGTCCATGGCGGTCAGCCAGAGCACGCGGCGGTCGGCGTCGACGGCGTCCAGCAGCGCGGCCCCGCGGGTCCCGATCGCGAGGGCGAGGTCGAAGCGCCGGCTGGGCGTCTCGCCGGGGCGAATCGTCGTGGCGTCGAAGCCGGGCAGGGCGGGCGGCTGCTCGCCGTCGGGCGCGAGCAGCGCGACGGCGGGGCTCGTCGGCATCGAGGCGCAGCGTAACGTATGACCTCCGATGCTCCCCGCCCCGCTCCGCCTCGCCTTCGTCGGCCAGCAGACGTTCTTCCGGGCGTGCGCGTGGGAGGAGGACTCGGCGCGGGCGACGACCACGTTCATCGAGTTCCGGGACGGTCGCGACCCCGAGTTGCTGCGCGCGCGGCTGCACGCCTTCGCGCCCGACGCGATCGTCGTCTTCCGCCCCGACGTGCTGCCGCGCGGCGTGTTGGCGGACTTCGCCGTGCCGATCCTGGGGTTCCTGACCGAGCCGATCTCGCGGACGACCGACGGCGGCGCGGCGGCCGGCCACTGGGACCTCGAGCAGCGCCTGAAGGAGACCGCGCGCATCGACCGCCAGAACGTCGACCGCATCGTCTCGTTCGACCCGCTGATCGTGCCGACCGTCGACCGGGTGATGGAGGTCTGGCGCTCGCTGCCGATCCCGGTCGCCGACCGCCTGTACCGGCCGGTGCGCCGCCGTGATCCGGGCGACGACGGTCCGCCGCGGATGCTCTTCGTCGGCCGCTCGACCGTGCACCGCGAGGCGTTCCTGGCCGACGTCAAGGACCGCTTCGACTGCCTGCACGTCGCGTTCGGCATCCAGGTCGACGAGCTGGAGCGCCTGCTGGACCGCCACGAGATCACCTTCAACATCCACAACGAGCCCTACCCGAGCTTCGAGAACCGCGTGCTCCTGCACCTCGCGGCCGGACACCTGGTGATCAGCGAGCCGCTCTCGCCGACCCACGGCCTGGAGCCCGGCGTCGACTTCGTCGAGGTGACCGACCCGGAGGCGCTGACCGCGGTCGCGGCGGCGGCTCGCGCGGACCCGGCGGCGTTCCTGCCGGTGCGCGTGCGCGGCCGCCAGAAGGCCGAGCTGGTGCGCGCTTCGCGCGTGTGGCCCGCGCTGATGCGCGACCTGTTCGCCGACCTGAAGGCCTTCGGGACGCACCGCGAGGCGACGGCCGGGGCGGCGGCGGCCCCGGGCGCGCTCAGCGCCTGAGGCGGCGCCTGGCCGCGCGCGCGGCGCGGCGGGCGAAGGACGGCGGGTGCGGCGCGGGCGGCGGCGGTCCGGCGTGGGCATGGGCGAGCGCGGCGCGCAGGGCGTCGGCCTCGGCGGCGGCGGTCGCGAGGTCGGCGGCGACGCGACGGGCGACGGCGGAGGCGGGCGGCGGCGGGTCGGCGAGCACCCGCGCGAGGGCGTCGGCGATGCCGGCGGCGGCAGGCGGCGCGGGCGCGGGCGGCGGCGTCAGCTCCGCCGCCCGGGCGACCGCCGCGTCGAGCGCGAGCGTGTCGCCGGGATCGACGAGCAGGCCGCCGACGCCGTGCTCGACCGCCTCGGCGTGCGGGTGCGCGGTCGACAGCACGACCGGCGTCCCGCTCGCGAAGGCCAGCAGGACCGAGTCATAGGGGTCGGCGTCGTCGTGCGCGACGACGACCGCGGCCGCGGCGATCGCGCGCCCATGGTCGGCGTGGCTCGGCCGCGCGGCGGTCGCCGCGGCGACGTCGAGGACGCCGGACCGGTCGGACGCGGGCGGCAGCGGCGACGCGGGCGACACGCTCGTCGGCACCCACAGCGGCACCTGGCCCGGCTGCAGGTCGGCGATCAGGTCGGCCGCGGCGCGCGTCGGCGCCAGGAACGCGAGCGGCAGCGCGGTCGCCGACACGCCGTCGACCGTGTCGTCCTGCACCAGCAGGCACGCCCACCGGCGCGCGTCCAGCGCCAACGCGGACGCGGCCGTCGCGCCGCCGGCGCAGACCGCGACGTCCCACGTCTCCCCCGCCGCCTCGGCGAACGGCACGATCCGCACGTCCTCCAGGCCCGGATAGGCCCAGTGGCGGTGCTCCTGCTCGCGCGCGAGCACGATCGCGGCGCCGTCCAGCGACGCCGCGTGCGCCACGACGGCGCCGACGCCGGGGCGGAGCTGGAGGTCCTGGAGCACGAAGGCGACGCGCAAGGCGACGTATCGTACGGTCGCGTGACGCGAGTGGTCTTCCTCGGGCGGCGGGCGCTGTTCGGCGCCCATGTCCTCAGCGCGCCGGCCGGCGGCGTCCAGCCGGCGTTCGTCGAGGCGCGCGGCCGCGCCGACGAGCGCGGCCCCGACGCGCTGCGCGCCGAGATCGCCGGGCACGCGCCCGACGTGGTCGTCGTCCTGCGCCCCGACGCGATCCCGCCCGGGACGCTCGACGGCCTCGACACCACCGCCAAGGTCCTCGGCGTCGTCGCCGACCCGCTGCACGGCAACGCGTACCACCAGGCCGAGCTGGCGCGCGCCGACGCCGCCGCCTTCGACCGCGTGATCGTCACCGACCCGCGCTCGGTCGACGCCGCCCGCGCGCTCGCGCTGCCGGTCTGGCGCACGCTGCCGCTGCCGGTCGACGACGCGCTCTACCGCGCCCCGCGCCCCAGCGGCCGGCCGCCGCGCGTCGTCTACCTCGGCCACGCCTCGATGCACCGCGAGGAGACGCTGATCGGCCTCAAGCACGAGTTCGACCTGCCGCACTACGCCTATGGGTTGCTCGGCGAGGAGCTGCGCGAGGTGCTGCACGAGGCCGACGTCGGCCTGGTCGTCGGCGACGACGCCGGCCTCGGCGTGCTCGACCACACCATGATGGTCCACCTGGCCGCCGGCCACCTCGTCGTCGCCGAGCCGCTCCACGAGCGCCGCGGGCTGACGCCCGGCGTCCACTACCTCGAGGCGCCCGACCGCGACGCGTTCCGCCGGATCGTCGCCCGCCTGCACGCCGCGCCGGACGCCTGGGACCGCGTCCGCGTCCAGGGCCACCACGCCGCGCGCCGCTGCGCCGCCTCCCGCGTCTGGCCCCGGATCGTCGCCGACCTCCTGGCCGCCTGACGACCGCCGCGGGCGGGTAGGCCAAACGGCAGCTTGACGCCTGGCACCACAAGGGGTCGCTGAGCGCTGCGGGTTCGTCTACGTTGCCCGCGATGACCTACGCGGCAACGTACCTGGGCGAGGTCGCCGACATCGCGGCCACGATCTCCGCCGATCACATGGAGCGCATGGCCCACGGCATCGCGGCCGTGCGCGAGCGCGGCGGGCGGCTGTTCATCGTCGGCGTCGGCGGTGGCGCGGGCCACGCGTCCCACGCGGTCAACGACTTCCGCAAGATCGCGCACATCGAGTCCTACACGCCGACCGACAACGTCTCGGAGCTGACCGCGCGCGTCAACGACGACAGCTGGGAGTCGTCCTACAGCGCCTGGCTGCGGACGTCGCGCATCGACGCCGACGACGCGCTGCTGGTCTTCTCGGTCGGCGGCGGCTCCAAGGAGCACAACATCTCGATGAACCTCGTCGCGGCGATGGACCTGGCCGTCGAGGTCGGCGCGCCGATCTACGCGATCGTCGGCAAGGCCGACGGCCACGCCGCGCAGGTCGCCGACGTCGCGATCGTCGTGGAGTCGCCGGCCGCGCGGCGCACGCCGCACGTCGAGTCCTTCCAGGCGATCCTGTGGCACCTCGTCGTGTCCCACCCCGCGGTCGAGGCGCAGCCCGGCAAGTGGGAAGAGGTCGACGGCGTGGGCGCCGCCGCGGGGTCGTGACCGACGCCCCACAGGCCGCGGTGTTCCTGGACCGCGACGGCGTTCTCAACGATCCCGTCCCGGATCCGGTCGACGGGCGGGCCGAGTCGCCGCTGCGCGCCGCCGACGTCGCGCTCGCGCCCGGCGCCGTCGCGGGCCTCGCCGCGCTGATCGACACCGGGCTGCCGCTGGTCGTCGTCTCCAACCAGCCCGCGGCCGCCAAGGGCAAGGTCGCCGACGAGAACCTGCTCGCCGTCCACGACCGCGTCGTGGCGCTGCTGGCCGCCGAGGGCCTGGAGATCGCCGACTGGCGCTACTGCTTCGACCACCCGCGGGCGCTGGACGTCGCGCGCCGCGACTGCGCCTGTCGCAAGCCGCGTCCCGGCCTGCTGACCGCCGCCGCGGCCGACCACGGGCTCGACCTCGGCGCCAGCTGGATCATCGGCGACACCGACGCGGACGTCGGCGCGGCGCGCGCCGTCGGCGCGACTGCCGTCCTCGTCGAGCACCCGGACACCGCGCACCGGCGCTCACCGGACCTCGTCGCCGACGCGGTCGTCCCCGACCTCGCGGCCGCCGCGGCCTGGGTCGCGGCGCGCGTGGATCGCCATGTGGCGCTGCGCTGAGCGGAGCGGGTCGCGATGACCCTGCGCGTCGGCGTGATCGGCTGCGGGCTGATCGGGCGCAAGCGCGCCCAGGCGCTGGACGGCGACGCGCTCGTCGGCTGCTACGACGTCGACCCGGACGCCGCCCGCGCGCTGGCGGCGGGCTTCCCGGACCACGCGCCGGCCGCGTGCGCGACGCTCGACGACCTCTGGGCCCTGGCGCCCGACGTGGTCGTCGTCGCGGTCACCCACGACCGGCTCGCGGAGCTGAGCGTCGCGGCGCTGGAGCACGGCGCGCACGTCCTGGTCGAGAAGCCCGCGGCGATCTCGGTCGCGCAGGTCGACGCGATCGAGGCGGCCGCCGACGCGGCGGGCCGCCGGGTCAAGGTGGGGTTCAACCACCGCTTCCACCCCGGGATCATGCGCGCGGTCACCGAGGCGCGCTCGGGCGTCCACGGCGACGTCCTGCTCGTCCGCGGCCGCTACGGCCACGGCGGCCGGCTGGGCATGGAGGACGAGTGGCGCTGCGACGCGCGGCGCTCCGGCGGCGGCGAGATCGTCGACCAGGGCATGCACCTGCTCGACCTCACGCACTGGCTGCTGGGCCCGCTGCCGCTGCACAGCGCGCTGCTGCGCACGCAGTTCTGGGACACGGCGGTCGACGACAACGCGGCGCTGCTGCTCGGCGTCCCGGACGACCGGACCGCGCCGTGGGCGCAGCTGCACGTCACGTGGACCGAGTGGAAGAACCTGTTCTCGCTGGAGATCTACTGCCGCGCGGCCAAGCTGCACGTCGAGGGCCTCGTGCGCTCCTACGGCCCGCAGACGCTGACGATCTACAAGATGCGGCCGGAGCTGGGACCGCCGGACGTCGAGCGCCTCGACTGGCCCGACGAGGACGTCTCGTGGCTAGCCGAGTGGCGCCACTTCCGCGCGGCGATCGCCGCCGGGACGCCGGTGCTCGGCGACCTGGCCGACGCGCGCTTCGGCTGGGAGACGATCGAGAAGGCGTATGAGATGAGCGGCTACGCGGGGGCGGTCACGTGAGCCTCGCGCGGCACGTGCTGGTCACCGGCGGCTCGAAGGGCATCGGCGCGGCGGTGTCGCGGCGGCTGGCCGCCGACGGCTGGCGGGTGACCGTGGCCGCGCGCTCGCGGGACGCGATCGCCGCGACGGTGAGCGCGCTGGACGGCGACGGCCACGACGGGCTCGTGCTCGACGTCGGCGACCCCGCGGCGTGGGAGGCGGCGGCGCCGTCGCTCCAGGACCTCGCGGGCGTCGTCTGCGTCGCCGGGACGATCGGCCCGATCGGCCCGGCCGCGGCGGTCGACCCCGGCGCCTTCGCCACCGCGCTGCGCGTCAACGTGCTCGGCACGTGGCTGGCCGCGCGCGCCACGCGCCCGGCGCTGGAGCGCTCCGGCGGCGCGCTGGTGTCGTTCTCCGGCGGCGGCGCGACCGGCCCGTTCGCGCGCTTCGACGCCTACGCCGCGTCCAAGGTCGCGGTCGTCCGCGTCACCGAGAACCTCGCCGCCGACGGGCTGCGCGCCAACGCGGTCGCGCCCGGCTTCGTCGTCACCGACCTGCAGGACGACGTCGTCGCCGCCGGCCCCGAGCAGGTCGGAGACGACTACTACAACAAGGTCCAGGAGGCGGTCGCCGCCGGCGGCGGGGAGCCGCCCGAGGTCGCGGCCGGCCTCGTCGCGTTCCTGGTCTCCGACGCCTCGCGCGGCATCAGCGGCAAGCTGCTGAGCGCCCGCTGGGACCCGTGGGAGGACCCGGCGTTCCAGGAGCGCCTGCGGACCGAGCCCGACCTGGCCACGCTGCGCCGGATCGACGACCAGTTCTTCACGACCACGCCCTCCTCGCCATGAGCCTCGTCTCCGTCGTCGTCCCCGTCTACAACGAGCAGGACACCGTCCCGACGTTCTACGAGCGCGCGGCGAAGATCCTCGAGCGCTCCGGCATGGACTGGGAGATCATCTTCGCGCTGGACCCGTGCACCGACCAGACCAAGTCGGTGATCTTGGACCTCCGCGACCGCGACCAGCGCGTCAAGCTGCTGGAGTTCTCGCGCCGCTTCGGCCAGCCGGCGGCGACGCTCGCGGGCCTGGCCGCGTCGTCGGGCGACGCGGTCGTCGTCATCGACGTCGACCTCCAGGACCCGCCCGAGCTGATCCTGCGGATGATCGACCGCTGGCGCGTGGGCTACGACGTCGTCTACGCGCAGCGGCGCACGCGCGAGGGCGAGACGCTGCCCAAGCGGATCGTCGCCGCGCTCGGCTACCGCGTGATCAAGCGCGTGGCCGAGGTCGAGATCCCGCCCAACACGGGGGACTTCCGGCTGATGAGCCGGCGCGTGGTCGACCACGTCGTGGCCCTGAACGAGGCGCACGGCTTCCTGCGCGGGCTGGTCGCGCTGGTCGGCTTCCGCCAGACGTCGATCCAGTACGACCGCGACGCGCGCGCGGCGGGCGCCTCGAAGTACAACCGCTTCTTCGGGTCGATCTACATCGGCCTCAACGGCATCGTCTCGTTCAGCCGCTATCCGCTCCAGCTGATCTCGATCGCCGGGTTGTTGTCCGCGTTGCTCGCGTTCCTGCTGGCGACGGGCTACCTGGTGGCCAAGCTGGCGGGCGCGAGCTTCCCGCTGGGCAACCCGACGATCGTCATCATCGTGTCGCTCTTCAGCGGCCTCCAGCTGCTGTCGCTGGGGATCATGGGCGAGTACGTCGGGCGGATCTACGACGAGGTCAAGCGACGGCCGAAGTTCATCGTCGACCAGGCCTACGGGATCGAGGCCCGCGCGCCGCGCGAGGGCGCCGAGGACGTGCGCGAGCGCTACGGGCTGGAGGCGTGAACGCGTGAGCCTCGCGCCGGCGTGCATCCTGGCGGGCGGCCTGGGGACCCGGCTGGGCGCCGCGGTCGCCGACACGCCCAAGCCGATCCTGCCGGTCGCGGGCGAGCCGTTCCTGGTCCACCCGCTGCGGCTGCTGGCCGAGCACGGCGCGACGCGCGCGGTGATCTGCGTCGGCTACCTGGGCGAGAAGGTCGAGGCGACGCTCGGTCCCGAGCGCTTCGGGATCGAGTTGCGCTACGCCTACGACCCGCCCGGCCTCGCCGGGACGGCGGGCGCGATCCGGCCGGTGCTCGACCTCCTGGGCGACCGGTTCCTGCTGCTGTACGGCGACACGTACCTACGCGTCGACTACGGGGCGGTCGACCGCGCGCACCGCGCGTCGGGACGGGCGGCCCTGATGACCGTGCTGCGCAACGAGGGACGCTGGGACGCGTCCAACGCGCGCTTCGACGCCGAGCGCGAGGTCGTCATGGCCTATGACAAACGCGCGCCGACCGCCGACATGGCGTGGATCGACTACGGCCTCGGCGTGCTGACGCCGGAGGCGCTGGCGGTCGCGCCGCGGGCCGACGACCTCGCCGAGGTCTACGGCGAGCTGGCGCGCCGCGGCGAGCTGGCCGGCTACGAGGCGACCGAGCGCTTCTACGAGATCGGCACGCCGGCGGCGCTGGCCGAGGCCGACGCGTTCCTGGTCGCGGGGGCGGTGTGACCGCCCAGCAGAAGCGCACGATGGCCTGGGCGCTGGTCGGCGTCCTGGTCCTCTGCTTCCTGGGGCTGTCGGTCATCTCGCAGGTCGGCGACATCAAGGACTTCGACTGGCGCTTCTCCCCCGGCTGGCTGGCGGCGAGCATCGCGTGCCTGCTCATCTTCCAGCTCATGCACGCCGCGCTGTGGACGGGGCTGGTGCGGGCGACCGGCGGCGACCTGCCGCTCGGCGCCGGGGTGCGGATCTTCTCGGTGTCGCTGCTGACCCGCTACGTGCCGACGCAGATCCTGATGGCCGTCACGCGGTTGAGCATGCTCGCGTCGCGCGGCGTGCCGCGCTCGATCGCCGCCGCCTCGTTGGCCTATGAGTTCCCGCTGGCGGTCGGGTCGTCGTTCGCGCTGTCGGTCGCGTTCCTGATCGACCTGCCGGAGCTCGAGCACCACGAGTGGCGCTGGCTCGTGTTGCTGGCGCCGGTCGCGTTGTTGTCGCTCTTGCACCCGCGGGTGGTGGACGCGATCGAGAGCCGCCTGTCGGCGCGCCTGAAGGTCGAGTCCGACCACCTCACGCTCCCGCTCGTGCGCCTCGTGCCGTTCGTCGCCGGCTACGTGACGTCCTTCGCGGTCGCCGGCCTGGGCGTCTACGCCTTCGCCCGCTCGGTCTACCCCGGCGCCCACCTCGACCTCCGCGTGCTGACGTCCTACGCCATCGGCTACAGCGCGGCGGTCCTGGCCTTCTTCATCCCCGGCGGCCTCGGCGCCCGCGACGGCGCGACCGCCACCGCGCTGGCCGCCGTCATGCCGAGCCAGGTCGCGATCGCGACCGCGGTCGGGATCAGGTTGGCGCAGACGCTGATCGAGCTGGCGTACGCGGCGACGACGGAGCTGCTGCACCGGCGACGCGCGCGACTCCGACGATCTGCACGCCCCAAGGCGATGACGGGGCGTTGAGCCGGAACAGCGGCCCGAAGCCCGCCATCGCGACGCGCGCGAGGCCGGTGGGCTCGCCGGCACCGGTCCGGACGTCGTCGACCAGCGCCGCGCCGCGCGCGATGACCAGGCGCCGGTAGAGGTTGAAGAACGGGAAGCCCGCGCCGGTCGTCGTCTCGACCGCGTAGCCGGCGGCGCGCAGGGTCGCGGCGAGCGACCGCGGCGTGTAGTGGCGGCGGTGGCCGATGTGACGGTCGAACGCCGACATCCGCCCGCCGGGCACGGTGACGACCAGGCGGCAGCCGGGCGCCATCAGCCGCGTGGCGGCGGCCAGCAGCGCGACGTCGTCGTCGACGTGCTCCAGGACCTCCGAGCAGACCGCGTGCGTGGCCCAGCGCTCGAGGTCGCCGGGCACGTCGGCGCCCGCGGTCAGGTCCCCGCACACGAACCGCGCGGCGGGCACCTTGGCCTGGGCACGGCGCACCCCGACCGCGCTGGGCTCCAGGCCGAGCAGGGCGGCCGACGGCCAGCGCCGCGCGGCGACCGCCAGGAAGTCGCCCAGGCCGCTGCCGACGTCCAGCAGCCGCAGGGGCGCGCCCTCGGCCTCGAGCAGGTCGAGCGCGACGCGGCGCCGGTAGCGCTGCGCCGGGTTGCGCTCGGCGGCGGCCGCGTAGTCGTCCCAGTGCCGGTCCCAGTCGTCGTGGTGCGCCTCGACCGCGCGGTCCTGGGTGCTCATGCGCCCGCGTCCTCCGGCACCCGGCAGACCGCGAACGTGTTGAGGCCGAGCTTGTGGCGGTGGCAGCGGATGCCGCGCGGACGGAACCCGGCGGCCACCAGCAGCGGCCACAGGTCGCGCGGGTCGTAGTAGCGCTTGTGGTCGTCCATCTCCTCGGCGGGGCTGAGGCCCAGGCGGAACGCCGAGAGCTCCAGGAAGCGCTTGCCGCGCCACGACGGGACGTTGAGCAGCGCCGTGCCGCCGGGCGCCAGCACGCGGCGGATGTGCCCGAGCGCCTCCCGCGGCTCCCACAGGTGCTCGAGCACCGACAGGCACAGCACGACGTCCAGCGACGCGTCGGGCAGCGTCGGGAGCACGTCGGGCAGCGACCCCTCGACGGCGCTCACCTTCGGGATCTCCTTCAGGCGCTCGGCCAGCGCGAGGTCGACGAGCAGCACGGAGGCCGCGTCGTCGACGAGCGTCGACGCGAAGGTGGCGTCGTAGCCGCAGCCGAGGTCGGCGACGCGGCGGCGATGAAAGCTCCCGTGCCGCCGCACCGCGCGCGTGCTCAGCCAGACCCCGAGGCGGTCGACCGGCGTGTGCCGGCGGTGCTGCCCGTAGGAGCCGGCGCGGACGGTCTCGGCCGTCATGGCCGGTCCCGAGTCCGCGTCGCGAGCATGGCGCCGTGCAGCAGCAGCGTGCAGGCGAACAGCATGAAGCCGCTCAGCATCGCGGTGAGGCCGACGACCGCCAGGTGGTTGATGGGGGCCGACGGGTCGTCCAACTTGAAGTCGTTGGTCAGCCAGAGGTGGACGAGCGGGACGACCATGACGACGCCCACGCAGCAGAGCCCACCGGCGACCAGCACCGTGCGCGTGTAGGGCAGGAGCCGGCTCCAGCGCCTTCGCGCCTCGCCGGTGTAGTCGAACAGCACCTGCGCGACGGCGCCCAGCAGCACGCTCGTCAGCCCGATCGTGGTGAGCACGAGGCCCAGCATCGCCACGTACAGCGACAGCGTCACCGGGCCGATCTCGATCGGCCCGCCCGCCAGCGGCAGCGTCAGCAGCAGCCCGAGCGCCAGCAGCACGAGGCCGGGCTTGAACACGAAGAACTCCGACCCGTGGACGAACATCGCGCGGAGGTTGATCCAGGCGGCCTGCCACGGCGAGAACCAGCCCATGCGCTTGTGGTGGCTGACGCGGCCGTCGCGGTCCTTGAGGAACCGCACCGGCACCTCGGAGGTGCGCGCGTGCATGTGCACCGACTTGAGCACCATCTCGGAGGCGTACTCCCAGGACTGCGACTGCAGGTCCATGCGGATCAGCGCGTCCTTGGTGATGCCGCGCATCCCGCAGTGGATGTCGGAGAACTCGCTCGAGTAGAGGCGGTTGAGGATCCAGGTCGTCACCGGCGTGCCGAAGTACTGGTGCAGCCGGGGCATCGCGCCGGGCTGGATCGAGCCCTTCCACCGCGACCCCATCACGTACTCGTCGCCGGCCTGGAAGCGCTCGACGAACGGTCGCAGCGAGCGGAAGTCGTAGGTGCAGTCGGCGTCGCCCATGACGATCCACTCGCCGCGGATGTAGGGGATCGCGTCCATGTAGGCGCGGCCGAGCCCGCGCCTGGGCGTCCGCAGGACCCGCGCGCCGGCGGCCAGCGCCAGCTGCGGCGTGGCGTCGGTCGAGCTGTCGATGATGAGGATCTCACCCGGGACGCCCGCCTCGCGCAGGCCCTCGTGGCACCAGGCCACGAAGTCCTGGATCGTCAGCGCCTCGTCCAGCGCCGGGATGACGATCGACAGCACCGGATCGGGGACGTCGCGCTCGGGGACCAGCAGCTCGATCTCGGGGTCGAGCCGGAGGGTCTCGGCCACCGCGCTCATGAGCGCACCTCCGCACGCGCCTCGACGATGTTGTGGTCGATCGAGTCGACCAGGGCCTCGCGCGACGTGTAGCTCGTGCGCCACCCGAGCGCCCGCAGCCTGCCGGAGTCGAAGCGAACGACCGGCACGTCGCCCTTCCAGCCGCGCGTGCCGCCGCTGAACTCGTAGCGCACGTCGGCCGGGTCCAGCCCGAGGCGCGCGCAGCAGAGGTCGGCGATCTCCGCCACCGTCACGTAGTCCAACGTCCCGGCGTTGAAGACCTCGTAGGGACGGCCTTCGGGACGGTCGGCCATCGACAGCATGGCATCGACCACGTCGCTGACGTGGATGTAGGACTTGCTCTGCCGACCGTCGCCGAGGATCCGCAGCCGCTCGGGGTCGTCGCGCAGCCGGCGCACGAAGTCATAGGTCACGCCGTGCGTCTGACGCGGGCCGACGACGTTGGCGAAGCGGAACACCACCACCTCGATCCCGAACATGTGCGAGTAGGCCGACAACATGGCCTCGCACGCGAGCTTGGACGCGCCGTAGGTCGAGACCGGGTGCATCGCCCCGGCGTCCTCGCGGACCGCCTCCTCGCCCCGGTCGCCGTAGACGCCGGAGCCCGACGAGTACACGATCCGCCGCACGCCGGCGACCCGCGCGGCCTCGATCGCGTTGTTGGTGAGGTAGGTCCCCTGCCAGAAGTCGATGGCCGGCTCGGTGACGGCCTTGGCGATGTCGGGGTTGGCCGCGTAGAGGAACATGCGGTCGCAGCCCTCGATCGCGGCCGTCGTCGCCTCCAGGTCCTGCAGGTCGCCGACGACGAACGTGAGGCGCTCGTCGTCCAGGACGTCGTCGAGGTAGGCCGGCGTGCCCGAGCTGAGGTTGTCGTACACGACGACCTCCTGCTCCGGGTCGCGCAGCAGCGTCCGGGTCATGTGGCTGCCGATGAAGCCGGCGCCGCCGGCGACGAAGTTGCGGGTGGTCGTGCTCGTGCTCATGTCACTCCACGCGGAGGTCCTTCAGGATCAGGAGGATGGGCTTGGTCGGCTGCGCCGAGGGCTTGGCGAGCAGCAGGACCTGCTGCACGCCGCGGCGCAGGCGGAACGTGACGTCCAGCTCGTTCGTGGCCTTGGGCAGCGGCTCGCTCCCGACCCGGCCGTCGGGCAACCGGATGAGGAGGTTCAGCCGCGAGCGGGCAGGGACGTCCGAGCCACGGATCGCCGTCGCCTTCAGGTGCACGTCGCCCGCCGACGGCATGACGATCTTCACGCCGATCGGGTTGGGGAACATCAGCACGTCGATGCCCTGGTCGTCGAACGTCGTGTAGCTGCGATCGCCGCGCTGGGCACCGATCGCGGCGACCTCGCCGATCGTCGGCCCGCCGGATGTCACCCACGTAGCCGCGCGCGAAACCGGTGAGAAGTCGCGCGTGAGCGCGTCCCACAGCTTCGGGTGCGTCCCGCGCAGCGGCTGGTTCTGACCGCTGAACGACAGCGCCAGGCCGATCATCGACCCCCACACGATCGCCGCCACGCCGAGGATCGTCACCCACCGTCGGCGCGCACGCAGCCAGACGACCAGCGCCGGGATCAGCAGGAACGACGCGAAGTCGACCTCGTAGCGCATCGTCGCGCCCCAGAACGCGATGGCCGCCACGACCACCAGGCCGATCGCAATCAGCACGAACGTCGCCAGCACCGCGCGCAGGTCGGGATCGATCCGGCGCCGGAAGGGCACGGCGAGCAGGATGAGCAGCAGCGGAGCGAGCACGAAGATGCCGCCGGTCGGCTCCACGCCGTCGTAGAGCGGCGGCACGTGCCCCGGGTAGGCCGGCGGTGGCGGGAGCAGGACGAACGGGAAGAGCACCGACAGCCGCGGCGGCGCGGCAAGGTAGTACCAGAGGCCGGGCGGCAGGTAGGACAGGCTGAACGCGTCGCGCGCGGTCACGTCGACGCCGGCCAGCTGATAGCTCAGCCCGAACTCCGTGATCGAGCCGAAGCGCGCGTCGTTGTAGGCCGCCAGGAAGGCGCCGACGACGGCGATCGGGGCCAGCAGCGCGGCCGCGAGCGCCCGCCGGCGCTCGCGCGGCGCGCCCCGCAGCAGCCACGCGCTGAGCGCGATCAGCCCGGCGGCGGTGAGGACGTGCGAGGGTCGCGACGCGACCGCCAGCCCGAGCGCCAGGCTGCCGAGCGCGAGCCGTCGCGCGCTCGGCCGCTCGCCGTCCTGCCGCAGCAGCGCGCCGAGCAGCAGCCACGCGCCGAGCATCGCGAAGCAGAGGCCGGCGGAGATCGCGACCTCGTACTTGTCGGGGCGCCGGATCGTGTAGGGCAGCACGTTGGCGAAGCCCAGCAGCACGATGCTCGCGTTGACCTTCCACGTCGCCGCGTGGGGCGCGAACCTTCGCTGAACACTCAGAAGAAGGAGTGTCGAGAAGAGCAGCGCCAGCGTGGCGAACAGCGCGATCGCCAGCGTCTGGGAGAACGCGAAGCCGAGCAGGCGCGCGGGCAGGAAGAGCAGGACCGCCGGCGCCGGGCCCCAGTAGGCGTACAGCTTGCCGTCGTAGAGGCTGAGATCGTGCAGCGAGCCCGTCCCGATCTGGTTCTCCGCCGGATCGTACGGGTTGCCCAGGTTCACCAGCGAGTCGGGCGCGTCGGCGAGCGACAGGCGCCCGTGCAGGAACGCGTCGGCCATCCGGCCGTAGAGGCCGTCGGCGCCCGACGTGAAGCGGATCGGCACCGACGACGACGCCGTCCAGACGTAGAAGGCGCAGAAGAGCACGAGGATCCCGATCCGCAGCCAGGTGCCGCGGCTGACGCCGCGAATCGCGGTTCGCGGGATGCCGACGCGCAGTCCCCGAAGCCGGGAAGGTACGTCGCCGATGACCGGCGCTTCTTGCACACTGCGACCGTAGGGAAGCCGTCCGAACCCGGACCACAGCCAAACGGCCCTGAGACGGGCCCGCCCGTGCCGGTTGGCAGGCCTCACCGGTGGTGCGGCGCGATCTGCCGCCTGTCAACCCGTAGTTCCAAAAGCCGTGATGAGCCGTCCATGATGCAGCCACGATGCTCGACACGATCCAGACCAAGATCTTCGCGGACGGCGCTGATCTCGATGGCATCCTGAGGCTGGCGGCGGATCCGCTGATCGGTGGGTTCACGACGAACCCGACGCTGATGTGGAAGGCCGGTCTGACGGACTACGGCGACTTCGCCAAGCGGTTGCTGGAGTGCATCCGCGACAAGCCGATCTCGTTCGAGGTCTTCGCCGACACCGAGTCGGAGATCCGGCGCCAGGCGCGGCTGCTGGCGAGCACTGGTCCCAACGTGTACGTGAAGATCCCGGTCACGACGACGACCGGCGAGTCGATGGCGCCGCTGGTGCGCGAGCTGTCGGAGGACGGCGTCCAGGTCAACGTCACGGCGCTGTTCACGACCGCGCAGGTCGAGCTCATCACGGCCGCGGTCGCCGACGGCGCGCCGTCGTGCATCTCGGTCTTCGCGGGCCGGATCGCCGACGCGGGCATCGACCCGCTGCCGATCATGCGGAAGTCGTTGGACATCATGTCGGCCGCGCCGCGCGCCGAGCTGATCTGGGCCAGCCCGCGCGAGGTGCTCAACCTCGTCCAGGCCAACGAGATCGGCTGCCACATCATCACGATGACGCACGACCTGCTCCCGAAGGTCAAGAGCCTGGGCAAGGACCTCACCGTGTTCTCGCTGGAGACCGTGCAGATGTTCCGCCGCGACGCGGTCGCGGCCGGCTTCTCGCTCTAGAAGACCAAGCCCTCCATCCAGTGCCAATGCGACGGGCTCTGATCACCGGCGGCGCCGGCTTCGTCGGCAGCACGCTGGCCGACCACCTCCTCGACCTCGGCGTCGAGGTCGCGATCCTCGACGACTTCCGCACCGGACGGCGCGAGTTCGTCGTCGACGCCCTGGCGCGCGGCGCCGAGCTGTTCGAGGGCGACGTCCTCGACGACGCGACGTTGGCCGCCGCCATGGCGGGCGCCGACGTCGTCTTCCACCTGCAGGCCAACGCCGACGTCCGGCACGGCCTCGAGCACCCGCGGCTCGACCTGCGCGAGAACGCGGTCTCGACCTCCAACGTGCTGGAGGCGATGCGCGCCGCGGGCTGCCGCCGCATCGCCTTCTCCTCCACCGGCTCGGTCTACGGCGAGCCGGAGGTCGTCCCGACGCCCGAGACCGCGCCGTTCCCCGTCCAGACCTCGCTCTACGGCGCCTCGAAGGTCGCCGCCGAGGGCCTGATCTCCGCCTACGCGCACGGCTTCGACTTCGCCGCCACGATCTTCCGCTTCGTGTCGCTGCTCGGCGAGCGCTACACGCACGGCCACGTCATCGACTTCTACCGCCAGCTGCGCGCCGACCCGACGCGCCTGGCCGTGCTCGGCGACGGTCGCCAGGAGAAGTCCTACCTGTACATCCAGGACTGCGTCGACGCGATGATGACCGCCGTCGAGCACCAGGGCGACACGGCGGGCACCGACATCTACAACCTGGGCACGGACGCGACGGTCGTCGTCGACGAGTCGGTCGCGCTGATCACCTCCCATCTCGGCGTCGACCCGGTCATCGAGAAGGCCGGCGGCCGCCGCGGCTGGGCCGGCGACTCGCCGCTGATCCACCTCGACACCACCAAGATCCGATCACTGGGCTGGAGGCCGACGTTGACGATCCCCGAGGCGATTGCCCGGACGCTGGACTGGCTGGACTCCGAGCCCGCCATCGCGCTGCCCGCCGAGACGGTGGCGTCATGAGCGTCATCTACTCGCGTGCCCCGCTGCGCATCTCGCTGGGCGGCGGCGGCACCGACCTGCCGTCCTACTACCGCGAGCACGGCGGGTACCTGATCAGCGGGTCGATCGACAAGTACGTGTACATGCTCACGCACACGGTCTTCCAGAAGCGCTACCGCCTCAAGTACTCCGAGATGGAGGAGGTGGACGAGACCAACGACATCATCCACCCCATCTTCCGCGAGGCGCTCAAGCGCCACTGGGAGGGCAGCCCGCTGGAGATCGCGGTCGTCGCCGACGTCCCGGCCGGGACCGGCATGGGCTCCTCGGGCGCGTTCACCGTCTGCCTGATCAAGGCCTTGTCCTTGGCCCGCCGCCGGTCGATCACCGCCGGCGACCTCGCCGAGCGCGCCTGCGAGATCGAGATCGACATCCTCAACGAGCCGGTCGGCAAGCAGGACCAGTACGTCTCCGCCCACGGCGGGATCTGCGCCTACACCTTCCAGACCGATGGCACCGTCGACGTCGAGCCGCTCAACCTCGACGACCGCACGCTGCGCCGCCTGCGCAACAACCTGCTGTTGTTCTACACCGGCGAGGCGCGGTCGGCGTCGAAGATCCTCGCCCACCAGGTCGAGAAGTCGGCGGCCAACGACGACGACATGTTGGAGAACCTCCATCGCACCAAGGAGATGGGGTACCGCAGCCGCGAGCTGCTGGAGGCCGGCGACCTGGAGGCCTACGGCGAGCTGATGCACGAGCACTGGGAGAACAAGCGCCGACGCTCGCCGGGGATGACCGACGAGCACATCGACCGGCTCTACACGCTCGCACGCCGCTCCGGGTGCCTCGGGGGCAAGCTCGTCGGCGCGGGCGGCGGCGGGTTCCTGTTGGTCTACGCCCAGCGCCCGGACGACACGCGCCAGGCGATGGCGGCCGCCGGAGCGACCGAGCTGCCGTTCGACTTCGAGTTCCGCGGCGCGATCGGCAACGAGTCGCTGTAGGGCTCAGCCCTCGCGCGCGCCCTCGAGCTGCGCGACGCGCGCCTCGAGGTAGGCGAGGTCGGCGGCCTGCTCGCGCGCCCGTTGCCGCTCGGCGGCGAGGTCCGCGGCACGGGCGGCGGCGACCGGTCGCAGGCGATGCGCGTCGGGTCCGAAGGCCAACAGGTGGTGCGCGGCGGTGGCGGCGGGGTCGAGCGTGACGGCGCCGAGCGGGGGCGTGGCCGGGTCGTCGTCGGTGACGATCGCCGACGCCCGGACCGGGACCTGGCGGGCGACGACGGTCGCGATCTCGGAGGGCACGAGGCGGCGCAGCTCCTCGACCTGGTTGGGCGACCACGGGACGGAGAGCACGACGGTCGCGCGGTCGGCGACGCCGACGAGCCACTCCATGAGCGGCGCGACGTCGTCCAGCCCGTCGAGGACGTCGAAGACGGTGACGACGAGCCGGGCGCCGTCGGTGGCCGCCTCCTCCAGGGCGGTCGCGGCGGCGGCGACGCCCGCGGGCGTCGCGAGGTCCGCGTCGACGTCGCGGCCCAGGTCGAGCCACGCCGCGCCGTCGCCCAGCAGCGGCGAGATGTAGGTGTTGCGAAGCTCCGCGTCGAGGCCGTCGGACATCGGCACGGCAGGCTATCGGCGCAGGGCGCGGTCGCGCAGCCCGCGGGCCTTCATCAGCCGGCCGCGCAGCGCCAGCGCGTAGCGGATCGCCTTCTGCTCGGTCAGCTCGCCCACCAGCGTCTTCTCGGTCTTCAGCCGCCACGCGCGCTCCTGGGCGTCGGCGGTCACCGAGGCGAGGTCCGACACCAGCCGCGCGCCGGCCGGGGCGAGCGGAGGCGGCGGCTCGGCGGCCACACGTCGCAGCGCCAACGCCATCCGCTGCGAGGCGTGGCGCCAGTCCGGCCACGCGCCCGCGGTCTCCAACGCGCCGCAGCGCAGCCGGTGCAACAGGCGGCGATCCCGCGCCAGCAGGTCCAGCGCGCGCGCCGTGCCGTGGATGTCGTCCCAGCCCACGATCAGCCCGTTGACGCCGTGGGCGACGTATTCGTCATGGCCGGTGACCGGCGTCGTGACGACCGTCGCGCCCATGTGGAAGGCCTCCAGCGGCGGGCCGTACATGCCCTCGGCGCGCGACAGCTTCAACAACACGTGCGACTCGGCGAACAACGCCGCCATCTCGCTGTGCGAGAGCCCGGCCAGCACGCGGTCGACGCCGGCGGGCGGCTCGCCCTGGTGCGGCGAGACCCACGTGACGTGCGCGGGCTCGCGCATCGCGGCGACCGCGGCCAGCGCGTCGTCGACGCCCTTGTGCACGTAGCCGCGCGCGCCCTCCAGCACGACGCGCAGCGGCTCGCCGGGCAGCGCGGGCGTCACGCTCGGCGGCGAGACGAAGACGTCCTTCGGGATCCCGTTGCGCGCGTAGAGCACGCGGTTGCCCGGCTGGTAGTCCTCCAACAGCTCGGCGATCCAGCGCGCCTCGGTGACGAAGCGCACGGGCAAGCCGGTGGTCGCCGCGGCGGCGAGCTGCTCGGGCGAGCGCGGCTCGTAGGTCGAGTCCTCCAACAGCTGGATGAAGTAGGCGTGGCGGTGCGCGCGCAGGTCGAAGAGGACCGAGGTCGTCGCCCACCACGTCGCCAGCGCGACGTCCCACTCGACGTGGAGCGCCTCGTCCAGCGTCAGCACGGGGACCTCGTCCAGCGCGCGGTAGGTCCAGCCCGGCGCCGTCGTGTCGCGCGCCAGGACCAGCTGGGCGTCGATGCCGTGGTGACGGCGCAGCTGCACGGCGTGCTCGACGATCACGCCGACCCCGCCCGAGAGCTGCAGGTCCTGGAGGACGAAGGCGACGCGCACGGGCGACTATCGTACGGCGCCGTGCGCCCCGACCGCCTTCCGTACGCGCTGCCGGCCCCGGGTGAGCCGACGCGCGTCGCCTTCGTGGGCGACCCGGCCGCGTTCGGGCCGCACGTGCTCGGCGCGCCCGCCGGCGGGCTGATCCCGACGCTGGTCGCGCCCGGCGATCACGACGCGCTGCGCGCCGCCGACCCGCACGTCGTGGTCGCGCTGGCGCCCGAGAGCTTCGCGCCCGGCGCGCTGGACGCCGTCGCCGCGCCGGTCCTCGGCGTGGTCGCCGCGCCGCTGCAGGGTCCCGAGCACGACCCGCATCCCGTCTACGCGGCCAACCTGGAGGCCTTGCGCGTGCTGGCGCCCGACAGCGTCGACCGCGTGGTCCTCACCGACGCGCTGTCCTGGGAGTCCGCCGCGACGCTCGGCCTGCCGCTGTGGCGTGCGATGCCGCTACCGGTCGACGACCGGCTCTATCGCGCCCCGCGGCGCACCGCGCGACCGCCGCGCGTCGTCGCCCTCGGCGCGGCGACAGCGCACCGCGACGAGGTCCTCGACGGCCTGCGGCGCGAGTTCGCGCTGTCGCGCCACGCCGGGCCGCCGGGCGCCGAGGATCTCCGCGCCGCCCTCGACGCCGCCGACGTCGCGCTCAACGTCCACGCCGAGCGCTGGGTGATGGCCTTCGAGCCCACGCTGCTGGTGCACCTCGCCGCCGGCCACCTCGTCGTCACCGAGCTGCTGGAGACGCTCTACGGCCTGGAGCCCGGCCTCGACCTCCTGGTCGTCAGCGACCACTATGAGATGGACCTGCGCGTCCACCAGCTCTTCAAGACGCCGGAGATGTACGACCGCGTCCGCCTGCGCGGCCACCACAAGAGCCGCCAGTTCAAGGCCTCCATCATCTGGCCGCGCGTGATCGGCGACCTGCTCGCCGACCTCGCCGCCTTCGGGACGGACCGGCAGCGCCCGGCGACCGCCTGATCTGCCAGGCTTGCGCGCGATGCCCTTCGACCTGATCGAGACCGAGCTCGACGGCCCCAAGCTGCTGCAGCCGAAGGTGTTCGGCGACCACCGCGGGTTCTTCGTGGAGACCTACCGCCGCAGCGACATGATGGCCTTGGGGATCCACGAGGAGATGGTCCAGGACAACCACTCCCGCTCCACGCGCGGCGTGCTGCGCGGCCTGCACTTCACGGTCGGCCGCGGCGCGGGCAAGCTCGTCCGCTGCGCGCGCGGCGCGATCTACGACGTGCTCGTCGACCTGCGCCGCGGCTCGCCGACCTACGGGCAGTGGGAGGGCTACGAGCTGACCGACGAGAACCTCCGCGTCCTCTACGCCCCGCCCGGCTTCGGTCACGGCTTCTGCGTGCTCTCCGACGTCGCCGACGTGGTCTACAAGCTCGACGCCTACTACGACCCGGCGACCGAGCGCGACGTCTCCTACAAGGACCCGCAGATCGGCGTGCGGTGGCCGCTGGGCGACGACGAGCTGCTGGTCTCGCAGCGGGACGTCGACGCTCCGCTGCTGGCGGAGATCGCCGACGGGCTGCCGTTCGAGTACGTGGGCGAGCGCTAGGAGACCGCCGCGGCGTCGCCGCCGAGGCGCGTGATCGTGTCGACCGCGAGTTGGTGGATGTCGACGCGGAGGTCCGGCGGGCGGATCGCGAAGCGCTCGGCGCCCTCGCAGACGATCACGTCGGCGCCGGCGGCCGCGGCGTAGTCCGGGTCCCAGCCGAAGGGGACCCAGCAGAAGTGGACCTCGCGGAACGCGTGCGCGAGGAACCAGGACAGCCCGGCGTAGGCCGGGTTGCCGAGGCTGTAGGAGTCGCCGAAGATCACGACCGTCCGCGCGTCGTCGGCGGTGTCGTTGCGCATCACGGTCCGGGTGCCCACGTGGCCGCCGACGGCGAAGAGCGCGTCGAGGTTGCTCTCCACCTCCTGGGCCCGGCCCCAGCTGTGGTGCTTGCCGGTGACCTCGACCAGCTGCGGCACGTAGCGGCGGCCGAGGTCGCCGACGTGCAGAGCCCGGCTCAGCGGCATGTCCCCGGGCAGGACGTCATCGGGGATCCGCGCGTCGAGCCCCTCCGCCACCAGCTGCCCCAACGCGGCGTTGCCCGCGTAGGTGAGGTGCGTGTCGGTGCGCAGGAACGCGCCGCCGGGCACCGCCGCCAGCTCGGCGACCGGGTAGAGCAGCCCCAGCTCGGGCCGGGCGGCGAGGCGCGCCGCCGGCACGTCGGCGATCCCGGGCAGCGGCTCGGGGAACAGGTCGGCCAGGACCGGCAGCTTGTCGGGCACGATCAGCCCCAGGAACGCCGCGCCGAGACGCTCCGCGCCCTCCCGGCGCTCGGCCATCGCGGCGGCCCAGGCCGCGTCGAAGCCCTCGTCCGGCCCGACCGTGCCCTGGTACTGGTCGAGGATCGCGTTGCTGCCGCCGCCGAGGAAGATCCAGCCGTCGCGTCCGGTCACCGCGACGCCATCGTCCGACCACGTCCCGGGCGCGGCCCAGAACTCCGCCAGGTCGTCGGTGTGCACGTTGACCAGCGGCCGCGCCGGCGTGGCCGCGGCGACGGCGTCGGCCGCGCGGCGCGCCGCGTACTCGTCGCTGGCCAGGATCACCTGCAGCAGCGCGGTGGCCGTCTCGACGTTGCCCAGCTGCAGGGCGATCTCGTCGGGGCGCGGCGTCCGGTCGAGCAGGGCCTCGTAGAACGCGACGACGTCGGCGTCGGTCAGCGCTGCGGGCGTGGGAGGCGCGGGCGGCGTGGGAGGCGCCCCCACCGGGGCCGCTCCCCACCGTGACCGCAGCCGGGCGAGCGACCTGGACGACATGGGGCTCATCCTACGCGGCGCGGGGGCCGCGATGACCGCCGCCGGAGGCACGCAGTAGCGTGCCTGCCGTGCCCTCCGAGCTCTCCCACACCGCCCGCGACGTCGCCGCGGACGTGCTCGCGCTGCGCGACGCGCGCGTGCTCGTCCTCGGCGACGCGCTCCTGGACGTGTACGTCGACGGCCACGTCGAGCGGATCTCGCCCGAGGCGCCGGTGCCGGTCGTCCACGAGCGCGGCAGGCGCGAGGTGCTCGGCGGCGCGGCCAACGTCGCGGCCAACCTCGCCCAGCTCGGCGCGACGGCGATCCTCGCCGGCCGCGTTGGCGCCGACGCCGAGGGCGAGCGCGTGCGCGTGCTGTCGACGGCACAGGGGATCGACGTCGGCGCGGTCGTCACCGACGCGACGGTCCCGACGTCGCGCAAGGTCCGCGTCCTGGCCGGCTACCAGCAGGTCGTCCGCGTCGACCGCGAGGAGCTGGACCCGGTCGCCCCCGCGACGGCCGCCGCGCTGCTGGAGCACCTCGACGCCTTCCTGGCCACCGCCGGCCCCCGCGCCGTCGTCCTGGCCGACTACGCCAAGGGCGTGCTGACCGAGGCGCTGCTGGGCGAGGCGATCGCCCGCTGCCGCGCCGCCGGCGTCCCGGTCGTCGCCGACCCCAAGAGCGACGACCTCAGCCGCTACGCCGGCGTCACGATCCTCAAGCCCAACCGCCTGGAGGCAGTCCGGGCGGCAGGCGGCGCCAACGCCGGGCCGGAGGCGCTCGTCGCGGCGGTGCTGGACGCCAGCCGTGCCGAGAACGTCGTGCTCAGCCTGTCGGCCGACGGCGTCATCGCCGCGGGCGCCGCGCTGGATGAGCCGATGCTGCTGCGCTCCCAGGTGCGCCAGGTCGCCGACGTCTCGGGCGCCGGCGACACGATGGTCGCGCTGCTGGCCGGCTGCGCGGCGGCCGGGCTGCCAATCGAGCGCGGCGTCGTCCTCGCCAACCTCGCCGCCGGGCGCGTCTGCGAGAAGCCCGGCACCGCGACGCTGACGGCCAGCGAGCTGCTGGAGACCTTCGGTCGCGAGCACCAGGACCGCCCCGGCAAGTGGCTGGCCGACCGCGACGTCGCCGCCCGGATCATGGCCGCCGAGCGCGCCGACGGGCGCCGCGTCGTCTTCACCAACGGCTGCTTCGACATCCTGCACGCGGGCCATGTTCGGCTGCTGCAGAAGGCGCGGTCGCTCGGCGACGCGCTCGTCGTCGCGATCAACACCGACGACAGCGTCCGGCGCCTGAAGGGCCCGACGCGTCCGGTCAACTCGCGCGACGACCGCGTCGCGGTGCTCAGCGCGCTGGGCTGCGTCGACTTCGTGTGCGAGTTCGAGGAGGACACGCCGCTGGAGCTGATCCTCGCCGTGCGGCCCGACCTGATCGTCAAGGGGGGCGACTACGCCGTCGAGGACGTCGTCGGCGGCGCCGAGGCGGCGGCGTGGGGCGGGCGCGTCGAGATCGTCCCGCTGCTGGAGGGCCGCAGCACGACGCGGATCCTCCAGACCGAGAGCGGCCTGGTCTAGACGTCGGCGGCGGCCGCCGCGAGCAACGCCGGCGACGGCGACACGTCGGCGACCGGGTCCAGCCGATGGCAGGCCAGCGCGTTGCGCGTCGGCGGCGTCTGGCCGAACAGCGTGCAGGGCTGGCACCAGAGGCCGGACGTCCGGACGATCTCCGAGCCCTCGGCCAACGGGGCCCACTTGCCCTCGCGGCCCGAGGTGAAGATCGTCCGCGTCGGCGTGCCGTGGTAGCTGGCGATGTGCACCGGCCCGCCGTCCATCGTCAGCAGGCCCTCGGCCCTCGCGATGCGGTCGCACAGCGCGTCGAAGCCGTGGTCCTCGCGCGTCGCGCCTGCGCCCAGTTGCGCGGCCAGCTCGTCGGCGAAGGCGCGGTCGATCGGCGCCGCGACGACGGTCAGCGGCCGGCCGGCGGCCCAAGCGCGGGCGATCGCTGCCCACTGCTCGACTCCGAGCGACCGCGTCGGCGACTGCCGCCCGCTGACGGCGACCAGCAGCGTGCCGTCGGACGGGCGGCGCCGCGCGCGCGGCCGCGGCGGCGCGTCGGGCGCGAACGGCAGCCCCCACGCCACCGCGAGCAGGCGGCCGAACGCGACCGTCTCGTGCTCGTCGTAGGCGTCGTAGGGGACGCGGATCGCGGCGCGCGAGCCGCGGTTGGTGGCAAATGCAAACGCGCGGCCGCCGCGCCGTCCGGCCGCCAGCGTCAGCCCCTGGGAGAGCCCGAAGAGCTGCTCGGTGTTGACCACCACGGCGTGGCGCCCGGCCAGCGCCGCCAGCGCGGCGGCGGGACGGTCGTCGTAGGCAACGTGGTCCAGCCCCTGATTGCGCGCCCACGCCGCCGAGCGGCGCTCGACCACCCAGCGCACGTCGGCGCGCGGGTCGCGGCCGAGCTCCTCGACGGCGATCTGCGCGGCGATCAGGTCCCCCATGCCGCCCGGCCGGACGACCAGCAGCCGCCCGTCGGCCGCGCGGGCCGCCGACGCCGCGGCGCCGATCGCCCGCCCGACGACGGCCGCGACGAGCGACAGCGGCCGGTCGACGTCCTTCAGGCGCTCGGTCGCGTAGGCGGGCACCTACGGCGTCAGCTCGCGTAGTTGGAGGGGAAGAGCGAGCGCTCGACGAGCTCCACCAACAGGTGGATGACCACGATGTGCAGCTCCTGGACGCGGTCGGAGTGCACGCCGGCGGGCGTGCACACGTCGACGTCGGCGAGCGCGCCGAGCGGGCTGTCCTCGCTGCCGGTCAGCGCCAGGACGAAGCCGCCCTGGGCGCGCGCGGCCTCGGCGGCCAGGACGACGTTGGCGCTCGTTCCGCTCGTGGAGATCGCGACGAACGCGTCGCCCTCCCGCACGTGGCCCTGCACGTAGCGCGCGAAGACCTGCTCGAAGCCGAAGTCATTGCCGACGCAGGTGAGGTGCGCGGGGTCGGCGATCGCGGACGCGGCCAGAGCCGGGCGCACGTCGCGAAACGAGCCCGACAGCTCCTCGGCGAAGTGCATGGCGTCGCACAGCGAGCCGCCGTTGCCCGCGGCGTAGACCTTGCCGCCGTCGCGCAGGGTGTCCACGAGGCCCGCGCCACCGCGCTCGATGGCGGCGAGGACCGCCTCGTCGCCGGCCACGCGGGCGACGTTGTCGGCGACGGTCGCCAGCGTGCTGTCGATCACGGAACGCATCGGCGCAGACCTTAGCCGCCGGTCCTTCCGCGTGACCTGGAGGCTACGCTGCCCCTTTCATGGCCCATGACAGCCTCGTACGGCCGCCGGCCGCCGACCGCCTGCACGCGACCTGCCCGGTCTGCGACTCCGACGTCCCCGAGCTCCGCCTCGTCCTGCGCGACCACCAGTCCGACGAGACCTTCGCCGCGGTCACCTGCGGGACGTGCGGCGCGGTGTACCTCGAGGATCCGCCGACGCCGGAGGCCATCGGCCGCTACTACGACACGCCGGCGGGCGCGCAGATGCACACCAAGCCGGGGCCGCTGTTCACGGCGATGCGCGACCGCCGCTTCGCCAAGGACCTCGAGCCGCTGCTGACGCGGCTGAATCCCGACGCGCCGATCGCCGACCTCGGCACGGGCGACGGCTCGGTCGCCGAGCACCTGCACCGCCACGGGCGCGCGAGCCTCGGCCTCGACGTCTATGACCCCTCGGCCTGGCGCCACCCCGACGTCCCCTACCGGCAGATCTCGTTCGCCGGCCCCGGGCTCTCGGCCGAGGACCTGGCCGTCGCCGGGACCCAGGCCCGCGGCGCGGTCATGCGCCACGTGCTGGAGCACGTCCACCGGCCCGCCGACGTCCTGGCGAGCCTGCGAGCCGGCGGCGTCACGCACGTCCTGATCATCGTCCCCAACATCGGCTCGCGACTGGTCGGACCATTGGGCAGTTCTTGGTATTACTGGGATCCACCGCGCCATCTGACGTTCTTCACGGCCGACACGCTGCGCCGCTGCGCCGCCCGCGCCGGGTTCCGCGTCGCCGCGTTGGACACCTACGGCCTCGACGAGCTGGCGACATCCGCCCACCGCGCGCTGCTGCTGCGCGGCGGCGCGCGCGCCCACAAGATCGCCCGCGCCCTGCGCCCCACCGGCCCGATCGCCGGCGCCGCGTCGGTCCTCCAGGGGCCCGTCGGCGACACCGTCCTGCACGCCGTCCTGGTCGCAGATGACCGATGACCGTGTGCCGCTGGTCGTCGACATGGACGGAACGCTCTTCTCCTCGGACTCGACGATGCTCATGACGGCGCGGCTGCGCGCGCGCCGGCCGCATCGCGTCCCGGGCCTGTGGCTCGCCCGCCGGCGCGGCGACAAGGCCGCGATGAAGCTGTACCTGCACCGCCACGGCGCCGTGCCGATCTCGTCGTTCACGCCCTACGCGCCGCTGGCCGAATGGCTGGAGACCCAGCGCGGGCGGCGGCCGATCTACCTCGCCACCGGGGCGCCGCAGGCGCTGGCCGACGCGGCCGCGCGGAGCACCGGGATCTTCGACGGCGCGTTCGGGACCGAGCCCGGGCACAACAACACCGGGACGCGCAAGGCCGCACGCCTGGTCGCGCGCTTCGGCGAGCGCGGCTTCGACTACGCAGGCAACTCGGAGGCCGATCTGGCCGTCTGGCGCCACGCCCGTCGCGCGATCGTCTGCAACGCGCCGGCCGAGCTCGCCGAGCGCGCGGCGGAACTCTGCGAGCTCGAGCGCGTCCTGTAGATCGTGGCCTCGCTTCCCAAGACCTCCCGCCGTCCCGTGCCGCTGCTCGTCCTGCAGACGATGCGGCCGCGGCAGTGGATCAAGAACAGCTTCGTCCTGGCCGGCGTCGTGTTCAGCGGCCGGCTGGACCACGTCTCGTCGATCGGCAACGCGCTGGTCGTGACGATCGCGTTCTGCCTGGCCTCGGGCGCCTCGTACCTGCTCAACGACGCGCGCGACGCCGAGACCGACCGCCTCAATCCGCGCACGGCCGGACGGCCGATCGCGCGCGGCGACCTGCCGGTCGGCGTCGCCTACGCGGCGTCCGGCGTGGCGCTCCTCGCGGCGCTGGGGCTGGCGCTGGTGGTCAACCTCGCGAGCGCGGGCGTCGTGGCCGCGTTCCTGGCGCTCCAGTTCGCCTACACGTTGGGGCTCAAGCACGTGCTGTTCATCGACGTGATGGCGATCGCGGCGCTGTTCGTGCTGCGCGCGTTCGCGGGCGTCGTGGCGGTCGACGCGCGGATCTCCCCGTGGCTGCTCCTGGTCACCGGGCTGCTGGCGCTGTTCCTGGCGTTGACCAAGCGCCGCGGCGAGGCGGTCGCCATGGGCGGGCAGTCCAACCCGCAGCGGCCCGTGCTCGACTACTACTCGGTCAGCCTGCTCGACGAGCTGATCGGCGTCGTGACGCCATCGGTCGTCGTCGTCTACGCGATCTACACCGTGCTCGGCGCGTCGACCGACACGATGCTGGCGACGGTCCCGTTCGTGCTCTACGGAATCTTCCGCGTGCTCTTCCTGATGCACCACCGCGACCGCGTCGGGATGACCGAGGAGGTCGACGCGCTGGTTTACCGGGACGCGCCGCTGCTGGCCTGCGTCGTCCTCTGGGGCGTGGCCTGCGCGGTGATCATCCTGACCGCGTGACCGCGGCCTTCTCGGTCCGGCGGCGCTCCGCGCGGTCGTGCGCGGTGACGATCCCGGCGTAGAGCAGCTCGACGCCGGTCTGCAGCAGGCGGGCGATCCCCGCGACCGCGAGCGCGATCGGCGCCGCGATCACGGCGCTCAGGCCGGTCACCAGGCCGAGCTCGCGGGCGCCGAGCCCCCCCGGCAGCGCGAAGCCGACCATGCCGGTGATGAAGCCGAGCCCGAAGGCGGCGACGACACCGACCATGTCGCCGGCGTCCACCGGCGTGATCGCCTGCAGCGTGAACAGCAGCGAGACGCCGGCCAGCGAGAACGTGACGGCGTTGGCGAGGACGAGCACGACGACGGCCCGGAACGGCAGGACCTGGTCCAGCGGCTCGCGGCCGACGCGGCGCAGCAGCCGCGACGTCAGCCGCGCGAACGGCGCCGGGTGCAGCAACGCCACGCCCGCGACCGGCAGCACCGCGGCGATCAGCAGCGCCGCCTCAACCTGCGGCAGCAGCGGGATCGCGGCGACCGACGCGCCGGCCAGCGACAGCGCTATCTCGTACACCAGCGCCACCGACGACGCCTTCTTGGGGACGCCCTCGCGCTCGTTCATCGTGATGCGCAGGGCGAACACGAGCGCGCCGGTCGGGACGTAGCGCGCCAGCAGCGCGAAGCCATAGATCGTGCGGCCGCGCGACGGCTTGATCGGATGGCCGAGGCGCCGGAGCACGGCCAACGCTATCTCCGCCTGCAGCAGCTGATAGAGCGCCAGCGGCGGGATCGCGGCGACCAGCCACAGCGGCTCGAAGCGCAGGTCCGCGTCGGCGACCTTCGACCACTGCGAGGCGACCGCGAGCACCAGGAACACGACGACCAACACGGCGATCGGCAGCTGGAGCCAGCGCGGCAGGAGCGGTCGGGCCGCCGGAGCGTCTTCGGAGACGGGCGTTCCCATCCAGCCTGAGTGTGCCACACGCCATGAGGACTCCGGCGCCCGCGCCGTCTCCGGCGCGGGCGCGGATCAGCTGCCGGCGGTCGAGCTGCCGGTCGTCACCGCATGGCCGAACAGGAACTGCTGCTGCCACCCGGAGGTGGAGGTCCAGGTCCAGTCGGTGGTGGAGTTGAGGTTGGTGGAGTCCACGAAGGACACGTGGACCTGCCCGTTGACGACCGTCGCGCTGGGACTGGTCCCCGCGGCCACCTGGTGGCCGAAGAACTCGGCCTGTTGCCAGGCGCCCGTCGGCGACTTGTACCAGTCGCTGATCGTGTTGCCGTTCTGGGAGTCCACGAAGAACACGTGGACCACGCCGTTGAGCAGCACCGCCGACGGGCTCGTGCCCGTCGCGACTCGGTGGCCCCAGAGGAATGTCTGCTGCCAACCTGCGGTCGGGCTGCGCGACCACACCGTCAACGTGCTGTTGTTGAGCGAGTCCACGTAGACGGCGTTCGGCGTGCCGTTGGCGTCGACCACCGCCGTCGGGCTCGTGCCGGCGACCACCGGATGCCCGAACAGCGGCGTCTGCGTCCAGCCGCCCACGAACGTCTGCTCCCAATTGGTGAGCGAGTTCAGCCCCGTGGAGTCCGGGTAGAACACCATGTAGCGCTGGGCGGTGGTGAGCGTCTGGTCCGCGCCGTAGGTCGTCCACGACCCGTTCACCGCGACGACGCGGTAGTGGTAGGTGCGGTTCACCGAGAGGCCGTCGACCCACCGGCTGTAGGTGTGAGCCCCGGACAGGCCGTCGTTCTCGGCACTCGTCGTCTGGCCGTAGGCCGTGGTGGGGCCGTACTCGAAGTGGTAGGACGTGCCGGTGACACCCTGCCGATCGACGGTCGCGTTCAGCATCGCCGACGTGTCCTTGACCTGGCTCGCCGTGCCCGTGGTCGCCGTCGGGGACGCCACCGGGGCGGGATCGGGCGGGTCGCCGCCCGCGTCAGGGACGCCCGAGACGGCGTGCAAGGGCGGATCGCGGAACCCACCGCCGTTGCGGTCGGTCATGCCGCCGGTGCGCCCGTGATACCCGTCGCCGTAGAGCTTGGTGACCTGCCAGGGATGCTCGGTGTCCCAGCACGGCCACTTGATCTTCGCCGTGCAGAACTTGACCTTCCAGAGCTGGGTGATCTTCCACGATCCGTGGAGGTCGTTGTGCCACGGTAGGAAGCTGGTCGTCTCACCGTCCTTCTCGGGATCGAAGTCCAGCGCCTTGGTGACCCCGAACGAGTCGGTGCGGTCCGCCCAGGCCAGGCGCTCGGGCGTGCCGACGATGACCTGGTCGTGCTGTTCGTAGCACCAGCTGGTGCGCAGGAAGACGGCGTAGAGGCTCTTGTACTGCGTCGCGCCGGTGAGCGGGTCCCTGGTCCGGTACAGGCGGTCCCACCGGTTGGTGATCTCCTTGCATCCGTATCTGCCCGCGGCGCGGCCCACCGCGCTCCCCACGTCCTCGGGGACCGCGGTCTGCTCGGCAGAGACCTGATCGACCGTGAACCCCGCTGGGAGGTACTCGGTGCCCATCGGCTCGTCGAGCGCGTCCGCGATGCCGCAGTCCGACCAGTACTGCCGGGCGGTCACGACGAGATCGTCGAGCTCGGCCGTCGTCATGCCGTACTCCGAGGCCGAGTGCTGGCTCAGGCTGCAGGTGACCACCGACGCGAAGTGCGTGGCGACCTGCGTGGCCGTGAGCGACGAGTTGTAGGTGCTGACCTCGTCGATCGTGCCGTTGAAACGCTGACCGTTGTCGGGCTTGTTGCCATTGCCGACGACGACCGTGTTGGGCACGACAGAGCCCACCGCCCACGCCCCGTCGCCGCGCGGCACACCGTCGACGTAGAGCTTCTGGGTCGCACCGGCGACGACGAGAGCCACCTGATGCCATTTGCCGTCAGCGACGTCGACGTTGCTGTTGACGACGACGCCGGTCGGCAAGTTATAGGCAATCACCTTGCCGGAGGACACGAACAGGCCGAAGCCCGCGCCCGCGAAGACCAGGATCCCGTGATAGCCAGAGCTCGCGTCCGACGTCCGGATCCATGCCTTGCCGGAAACCGACCCATCGGGCAAAGGCCCGGGGGCGCCGCCGAGGACCGCGGCGTTGGCGCCGGAGAACGTCACGGCGTGGTTGTCGGCCCCGAAGAGCCCTGAGGCGCCGAAGGTCGCCGTCCCGCCGGTGAGGGTCAGCGCGGCACCGCCGGTGACCTCGTTCGCCGCCGACGACACCCCGGAGAGCTCGTTCAGACGCCAGAAGCCGGCGGGACTGTCCCCGCGGACGGCGCTGTTGTACACGACGCCGTTGGGATCGGCGGCGTGGGCCGCCGCCAACGCTCGCGCTGGACCGGCGCCACCTGGCTTGGACCGTGGCGCCGGCGGCGACTCTAGACCGCAGGTCCCCCTGACAGTGGACGGATATCCGTCCAACTACTGAGAGGATTCTGACTAGCCCGCGGCCGGCTTGTACCAGTCCAGGTACTTGCCGCAGGCCTGACGCACGGGCACCGTCCGCTCGGTGCCCTTCGGCGTGATCGCCAGGGTGCTCCCGGGGAGCACGACCGTCGGCGAGTTCCAGCGCGGCTCCTCGGGCCGGAGGCGGATCGCCGTCGGGCCGGCGGCGGTCACCGCGATCTCGCCCGCGGGGTAGAACTGGCCCTGGCGGTCCAGGGTCGCGGGCAGCGTGACGTTCAGGCCCGACGCGGTGACGCGCACGCCGGCGCGCCACGCGTAAGCGAGGCTGATGGTCCAGCGGCCGGGCTTCAGCGTGACAGGGAGCGACACCGCCTGGCCCGCGCGCAGCGCCGGCACCGCGACGTACACCGGCGCCGTGCGGACGCCGGCGGTCCCGCCGCCGCGCAGGACCGCGCGACCCTCGTCGGATCGGCAGTCGAGGACCTGCCCGGACTGCCCGTGCTCGCCGGAGAGCGTTCCGCGGACCTCACCGGGGCCGGTGCGCAGCCACAGGCCGAATGGCCCGGAGGTCTTGATCAGTCGGAAGTTCGGCGGCGGCTGGCTGCCCGACGGGTCGGTCGTGCCGATGACGGCGTCGACCTGGTCCAGCGTTCCGACGTAGGTGGTGTCGAAGTCCGTGTTCTGGAGGTAGGCAGGCGCCTTCTCCGGCCGTGCGGGCAGCCCACCGAGCCCGGGCTGCAGGACGCGGGCGCCGCGCAGGTACCAGGAGCCGAACTCGTCGTTGCCCAGGTAGAACACCGTCTTGCCCTTGACCAACGGCCGCAGCTGGGCGAGCTGGCGCTCGTGGGTGAGCGGGCCGACCGGCATGAAGCGCAGGGCCAGGGCGGTCGACACGGACATGAGCGCCAGCAGCGCGACCGCCAGGACGCCGACCGCCGCGCGCGGCGCGAGCACGCGCGGCGAGCGCGCCGGCGGGACAGGCGCGCCGGCGGGCGCGGCGCCGGCGCCGGCGCGGCGCCACCCCAGCAGCCCGACGGCGGCGAGCGCGACCAGGAACGGCGAGAGGATCACCAGGGCCTTGGCGGTCGCGTACGGCGACTGCGTCCGGTCCGACCACGCCCACACCAGCAGGCAGGCCAGCGCCGCGGCGACCAGCTCGGGCTCGCGGCGCGCCAGCAGGCGCGCGGCCCCGGCGACGGCCGCCACCAGGACGACCAGGGCGAAGATCGTCGAAAGCGTCTCCGCCGCCGGGGCGTAGCGGAAGTCCGCGCTCAGCCACACGCCGGTGACCTCGAAGAAGTGCAGCGGGCCCGGCAGGTTGCCCAGGCCCGTGGCGTCGATGCCCGTGCCCGTGCCGCTGCTGCGCATGAACTCCCAGAAGTGGTGAAGCCGCGGCGCCTGTGGGATCAGCAGGACGATCACCGCGACCGCCCCGACCGCGACCGGCCCGACGAGCGCGCGCACCTGCCCCCGCACGCGGCCGACCAGCCCGGCGGGCCGCGAGGTCGCGGCGAAGCCCACGATCGCGAGCACGACGGTCAGGCCCGCCCAGCCCAGGCCCGGGATCGCGTAGAGCGACAGCACGCCCCCGGCCAGGACCGCCATCGGCGTCAGGCGCACGGCGCTCGTCGACGTCGTCGTCCTCGCGTCGCGCAGCGAGACGACGATCCCGACGAGCAGCGCGACCAGCAGCGGCTCCTTGAACGCGCCCTCGCCCATGTACGCGGCCAACAGGTACGGGACCCCGGTCGCGACCGACGCGATCGCGCGCGCCGGGCGCGGCAGGCCGTCAAGCAGCCCGTAGAAGCCGATCGCCACCAGCACCGGCCCGGCGATCGTCATGCCGGTGAAGACGCCGACCATGTCCAGGCCGAGGCACTGCGCCAGCTGCGCCGACACCGCGTGGGGCCCGACCGGGTAGTAGCGCATGAACCCGCTGACGCCCGGATCGATGTACCCGTCCGTGAACGCCGCCGCGATCGGCAGGTGCAGGAACATGTCGTTGTCGAAGCTGACGCCCAGGATCCCGAAGCGCGCCTGAGCCCAGAACGGGATCAGCGTGACCAGCAGCGTCACGACCCCGACGGCCGCCATCAGCGGCGGCGGGCGATGCGCCGGATGTCTGACCATGAGGGCCGCCCCGCCCACGATCAACACCAGCGACGCCAGGCCCGGCAGGATCTCGTGGCCGGGCAGATGCAGCCCCGCCGAGGCGACCAGCATCGCGACGCTGAGCCCCACGGCAGGGGCCATCGATGTCCACCTACGGACACCGCAGAACGAGCACGCGAGCTGTCCGATCAGCGTGGAGCCGATCACCACGATCACGGCTCCGAGGACGGTCGCGGCCACCTACGACCGTTCCCGCATTGGTTGCTGCCGGCGCATCCCGCCACACTCTATGAGGTTGCCCGCCGGGGCGACGAGCCCCGGGGAACGGGCCTTCGACGGCTACGATCCGCCCGGTGAACGTCTGCACCATCGTCGCCAAGAACTACCTCGCGCATGCGAGGGTCCTGGCCCGGTCCCTGGCCGCGCAGCACCCGGAGTCCCAGCTCACGGTGCTCGTCCTCGACTCCTTGGAGGGGTACGTCGACCCCGCCGACGAGCCGTACCGGCTGTGGGGTCCCGACGACCTCGAGTGCGAGCCGTTCGACGAGATGGTCAACGCCTACAGCGTGATCGAGCTGTCGACGGCGGTGAAGCCGTGGCTCCTCAGAAGACTGCTCACCGAACAGGACCACGCCGTCTACCTGGACCCCGACATCCGGGTGGTCTCGCCGTTGGACGAGATCCGCGAGCTGGCCGTCGAGCACGGCATCGTGCTCACGCCGCACAACCTCACGCCGATCCCGCGCGACGGCCGCTATCCGTCGGAGGAGTCGATCCTCATCGCCGGGGCCTACAACCTCGGGTTCATCGGCCTGGGGCGTGGGGACGCCGCCGACGAGCTGCTGGACTGGTGGTCGGAGCGGCTGGCCACCGACTGCGTCGTCGACCCGGGCTCGGGCCGCTTCGTCGACCAGAAGTGGATCGACCTCGTGCCCGGGATCTGGCCCGACACGCACATCCTGCACGACCCGACCTACAACATCGCCTACTGGAACCTCCACGCGCGTACGCTGGAGGTCGACGACCCGCGCCGCCCGACGATCGACGGCCGCCCGGTTCGCTTCCTGCACTTCAGCGGCTTCAGCCCCGACCGCCCCGACGAGCTGTCCAAGCACCAGGACCGGATCGTGCTGGACGAGCGCCCCGACGTGCGGGCGATCTGCGACGTCTACGGCGCCGAGCTCGTCGAGCAGGGCTACCACGAGGCGTCGAAGTGGCCCTACGGGCTGGCGAGCCCGGCGGCGGGCCACGCCGCCGGCGGGGGGCTGGACGGCGTCAACGTCGTCGGCTACCTGACCGCCGAGCTGGGCGTCGGCGAGGTCGCGCGCCAGGCGATCGGCGCGCTGGACGCCGTCGGCGTCCCGACGATCCCGGTCGGCATCCCGTCCGGGGTCAACCGCGAGGGCCACGACTTCGAGCACGCCTCGCACGCCTACGGCCCGTTCTCCACCAACCTGGTGTGCGTCAACGCGGACATGCTGCCGACGGTCGCCGGGCAGCTCGGGCCGGAGTTCTTCGAGGGCCGCGGCACGGTCGGCTGGTGGTGGTGGGAGACCGACGAGCTGCCCGAGCGCTGGCACGGCTCGTTCGACCTGGTCGACGAGGTCTGGGCCGGCAGCCGCTTCGTCGCCGAGGCGCTGGCCAAGGTCTCGCCGGTGCCGGTCGCCCACATCCCGACGCCCGTGACGATGCGCCCGGGCGTCGTGGCCGACCGCGCCGCGGTTGGCCTGCCCGAGGGGTTCGTCTTCCTGTTCTCCTTCGACTTCAACAGCGTCGTCGCACGCAAGAACCCGGCCGGGCTGATCGAGGCGTTCAAGCGCGCGTTCCCCGAGCCGCGCGAGGGCGTGACGCTCGTGCTGAAGTCGATCAACGGCGACCGCCACCCCGAGGCCGTCGCCGCGCTGAGCGAGAGCTTCGCCGGCCGCGACGACATCGTGCTGCGCGACGAGTACCTCGACGCCGAGCTGCGCGACGTGCTCGTCGCCAGCTGCGACTGCTACGTGTCGCTGCACCGCTCCGAGGGCTTCGGCTTCACGCTGGCCGAGGCGATGCTGCTCGGCAAGCCGGTCGTCGGCGTCGCCTACTCGGGCTCGGCCGACTACCTCTCCGACGAGACCGGCTTCGTCGTCCGCCACGAGCTGGTGCGCATCGGCGAAGGCGCCGATCCCTACCCGGCCGACGGCCGCTGGGCCGAGCCCGACCTCGACCACGCCGCGCAGCTGCTGGTCCAGGTCGTCGACGACCCTGAGGAGGCGCGTCGCCGCGCCGAGCGCGGGCAAGCGTTCATCAAGCGCCACCACTCGCCGGCGGCCGCCGGCCTGGCGATGGCCCGGCGGCTGTCGCGCCTGGTCGAGGGCCAGGACGTCGCCGACGTCCTGGACCCGCCCAAGTTCCAGGAGGCCCAGGACGCGCGGACGAACACCCTGAACGCGATCCAGGCCCCGGCCCCGGCGCCGCTCTCGGCCCCCGGCCGGGCGCTGGACCGGGCGACGCAGCGGCTCCTGCGCCGGGCCACGGGCCACCGGCGCGACCTCGACCAGGCGCTGTGGTGGTCGGTGGAGAGCTCGGCGGCGGCCGCGCAGCAGGCGCTCGCCGACCACGGTCAGCGCCTGGGGCGCCTGGAGGCCTACGTCACCGCGGCGCGCCTGGCCGAGAGCCGGCGCGTGGCCGAGCTGCGGGCGCTGCAGAACGGCCTGTCGGGCGAGGTCGCGGCGACGCGGGACGGCCTGGCCGAGCTGGAGGACGCGCTGCGCCCAGGGTCGGAGGTGGAGGACGCGGCGCTCACGCGGTTCGAGGCCGACGGGGCCGGGCGCGTGATCGGCTTCGAGGGCGGCGGCGCGGAGGCGGGCGCCGACGCCGCGGAGGCCCTGCGCGCGCGCCGACGTCGTTACGACACGCTGCTGGAGGGCGTCACGCCGGTGCTCGACGTCGGGCCGGCGCTCGGCGACGGCGACGCGGTCGCCGCGCTGGAGGGCCTGGACGAGGGCTCGCAGGGCGCGGTCGTCGCCCTGGCGCTCGTCGAGCGCCTGGACGAGGACGCGCTGCGTCGCCTGCTCGCCGCCGCCCACCGCGCGCTGCGCCCGGGCGGGCGCCTGGTCCTGGAGTCCGTCAACCCGCACTCGCCGCGCGCGCTGCACGCCTTCTGGGCCGACCTCGACCGCACGCGCCCCGTGTTCCCCGAGGCGCTGCTGACGCTCTGCCGCGACGCCGGCTTCGCCTCCGGCTACGCGTTCGCGCCCGAGGGCACGGGCGACTGGGACGCCGACCGGGGCGACAGCGACGAGTACGCCGTCGTGGCGACGCGCTGACGGCGCGCTACCTAGCCGCGGTGCAGCAGGCGGCGCAGCGCGCCGCCTGAGGGTTGCGGCGGCGCCGGTGGCGCGGTCGAGACGGGCGGCGGGGCGGCCGCCGCGTCCACCTGCGCGCGCAGGGACGCGATCTCCTGGTCGCGCCGCGCGACCTCGGCGTGCAGCCAGTCGACCGTGTGGTGCAGGTCGGTCGCCCGCTTCTCCAACTCGGCCATCGACGGCGCGCGCCCCATGACGTCGGCGCGCTGGCCCAGCGGGCCGAGGTACAGCGGGCGGTCCACGACCCGGCGCAGGCGCTGGGCGCAGGCGACGACCGGGTCGGGGTCGTCGTCGGGCGCGATGCGGATCACCGCGGCGAGCATGCGCGCCTCGCGCTCCAGCGCGGCGTCGAGGTCGAACGCGACGTCGGCCTCGCGCGCGAGCTGCTCGGCCAGGTCTCCGACCGTGGTCAGCCCCTCCGGCCAGCGGCTCGGCGGGCACGCGCCGGCCAGGCGGATGGCGGCCGTGAGCACGCCGCGCTGCAGGACGTCGTCCAAGGTGTAGGAGTCGTCGAACCACTCCTCGTCGATCGCCGCGGTGTCGCCGTCCGGCGTCAGGAGCACGTGCTGGGGCCCGAGCTCGATGTCGCGCGGGGACGCCGGCGCGCGCTCGACGTGGCGGCGCCAGAGGCCCAGGAGCCGGACGCGCTCGTCGGCATCGGCGGCCTCCAGCAGCTCGATGATCGGCGTGCCCGCGACCAGCGGCGCGCGCGGCTTCGGGCGCAGCTGAAGCGTGTCCTCCTGTGCGGTCGGCCCGTCGTCGCGCAGGCGCGCGCGCTCGAAGACGACGCCATCGGGCGTCCGGCGCACCTCGGTCTGCACGGCGAAGAGCGGACGGCGGCGGTGGCCCCAGAACGTCGCCAGGCGATCGGCCGGCCAGAGCGCGTCGGCGCCGGCGCGATCGCCGTCCGGCGTGGCGATGACCAGGAAGGAGTTGGCGAACTGCCCGCCCAGCCCGGCGCGCACCAGGCTGCGCCAGAACGGCTCCTCGGCGGTCAGCGTCGGGCGGAAGTGCGGCGAGGCGCCGCTGGGAAACGACGGCGTCCGCCACGCGACGGGCGCGGTGTCGCCGTCCAGCAGGCCGTCGGAGAAGGCGATCCGCGCGTACTTGTAGTCCGGGAAGACGTGGTGGACACGTGGCGCCAGGCCCGCCTGCGCGAAGAGGGCCTCCAGCGTCGCGCGGTCGAACGTCCGCACCGGGCCGGGCTCGGGGTAGTCCTCCAGGCCGGCGAACGGCCGGGCCAGGTGGTCCTCCGGCGCGCCGGTCACGTACTGCACGCCGAGCCGGTTCTCGATCGCCAGCACCAGCGCGCCGCCGGGCTTCAGCGTCGCGGCGAGGTGGCGCAGCCACGCGACGCGCTCGGCGATCCCGTCGCGGCCGCCGACGTACTCCAGGACGCCGACCACGACGACGACGTCGTAGGTCGGCTCGGCCGGCACCGCCTCGACGGGCCCGAAATGCACGCGCACGCCGTCGAGGTCCGCGCAGCGGCGGGCCGCCGCGCGGGCGCGGACGCGGTCGGGCTCCAGCGCGTCGACGGCCGCCACCGTCTCGCCGAGGTAGCGCGTCACCGCGCCGCAGCCGGCGCCGACCTCCAGGACGGTGGCGTCCGCGGGCAGGTCGAGCGCGCGCATGATGTGCGAGCGCTCCGACGAGAAGTGGTACTCGGTCTCCCAGGTGTGCTCGTAGCCGCGCAGCTCGTCGGAGAGCACCGAGCGGTCCTCGACGCGGCCGAGCACGTCGTAGACCTCCTCCTCCCCGCCGTCGCGCCAGTCGGCGCTCGTCTCCGAGAGGAGGTGGACGCCGTCGACGACGTCGCCACTCAGCTCTCGCAGGGGCGTGGTCACAGCTTCTGCAGGATGCCGAGGCCGCAGCCGTCCTGGTACACGATCTCCCCGGGCCGCGCCGGGTCGCCGACGTGGCGGTTGAGGTTCATGAACGCGACCTCGCCCTTGTGCTTGCGCAGCCAGTCGTCCAGCGCCTTCTGCACGCCGCCGAGGCCGTTGGCGTCCCACGAGCACGCGTAGGCGCTGGTGTCGTGCAGCAGCATGATCGTGTACGGGTCCATGCGCGGCACCCAGCGGTCGAGCTCACGCAGCGTGTGCTCGTACTGATGCGAGGAGTCCAGGACGATCAGCTGCGGCATGCCCAGCAGCGTCGACTCGGAGTCGTCGACCGCGTCCTGCGCGGCCGAGTCGCCGAGCTTCAGGGCCACGTGGCCTCCGAGCCCGGCACGGTCGATCCACTGCTGCGTGAACGCCGTCGCCTTGGGATCGATGTCGATCGACACCAGCTTGCCGCCCTGCCCCATCGCCCGCAGCCAGAACCCGATCAACAGCGCCGAGTACCCGTAGTAGTGCCCGAGCTGCACGACGCGGCTGACGCCATTGCCGGAGATGAGCCCCTGGATGAAGCTCATCGCCGGCACGTTGATCTCGCCGATCGAGTCGGCCGCCAGCGTCGCGGCGTACCAGTCCTCCATCAGCTGCCACTCGTCGTCGGTGAGCACCTGGTAGATCGCGGGCACGTAGTCGGTCCCGTGCAGGTGATGCCACCAGAACCGGCCGTGCGGGTCGTCGCGGAACCGGCGCGAGCGCGCGGCGGCCGCCGTGGTCGAGGACTGTCCGGAGCTCATCTCCAAGGGAGAGTAGTGCCAACGGGTCAGGGGATGTGCCCCGCCGGACGGGACGTCGGCCTCCGGCGCAGGCGCGATCTCGGCCAGACCACCTTGGGGAGCTCAGCAGAGCAGGGGCCCCAGCTCGAGCAGACGCTGGGCCTGGGCCTCAGGGAGAGACCTCGCTGATGGCGGCACCAAGCTAGCACAGCACTGAGATCCGACAAGCATACTGAAAGTCTGTTCGTTGAATACGTTAGTCGAGCTGCGGAGGTTCGCCGCGGTCAGCGACGATCAGCGGCCGCCCGGCGCGCCTCAGCCGCGCTGGCGCCGCAGCCGCGCCGCGGCCCGCGACGGCAGCGACCCGCGCTCGGCGAGTGCCTCGAGGAGCCGGGTTCGCCCATCGGGCTCGGTGAGGAGGTCGCCGAGCTTCTCCAGGAGCACGTCGTCCAGGAGCGGCCGATCGGGGCGGACCAGGCGCCAGGCCTCGTCCTTGATGCCGTCGCGAACGGACCAGTAGTCGTGCTCGGCCCGCGCCAGGTCGGAGGCCAGGCGGGTGGTGGCGGGCGCGGGTAGGTGGATCGCGGCGCGGTAGGCGTCGGCCAGGCCGGCGCCGGTGGCCTCCCACGTCAACGGCGCGCCGGCCTCGCGCAGCGCGGCGACCAGCTCGGAGCGGGCGGCGTCCGAGGTCAGCACCGGCAGCGCGCGGGCCGCGCTGGCGCGGGCGTCCCAGGGCACCAACAACGACAACTCGGTGGGGAGGGTGTCGCGCAGCGCGGAGACCGGCGCGGCCAGGCACGGCGTCCCGGCCGCGGCCGCCTCGAAGGGGATCAGCCCGAAGCCCTCGTAGGTGCTCGGGTAGACGACCGCGGCGGCGGCGCCGAGCAGCCAGGCCTTCTCGGCCTCGCTGACCGCGCCGACCACATGCACATGCCCGGCGTGCTCGGGATGGCGCAGCAGCCACTGGGCGTCGTCGCCGCTGCCGGAGCCGTGCAGGACCTCGGCGCCCGCGATCACCAGGTCGCCGTCCCAGCCGTGCTCGCCGCGCAGCGCGCCGAGCAGCTCAAGGGCGAAGCGGACGTTCTTGTGGCGGAACCGCGAGCCCAACACCAACAGGAACGGACGACCCTCCGGCACGGCGGCGGCGCCGGCGCCCGCGCCGAGCCCGGCCGGTGGCGCGGGCACGGCCGACAGCCTCAACAGCTCGTTGCGCGCGCCCAGCGCGACGACGCGCGCGCGCTCGGGCGCCACCAGGTCGTCGGCCAGCGCGTCGTCGGCCGCCGTCCGGGAGAAGAACACCACCACGGCCGCCAGGCCGAGCGCGTCGCGCGTCGCGACGCGGTAGTCGCGCCAGCGCTCCGCGCTCTCGAAGACCGACGGCGTCCGGTAGCCGATGAGGTCCTGGTTGGTCACCACGGTCCGCTCGCCGAGCCGGTCGAGCTGCGCCATCTCCTCCGCGGACTCGACCTGCCAGGGCCGGTGGACGACGTGCGTGCGCCCGAGCTGGTCGAACGGCGTCCCCGCGTCGGCCAGCTCGATCGTGCCGCCGAGCGAGCCGAGCGCGCGGGCCGCGTCCTCCCCCATCCGCCCCGGGACCAGCGCCCGGACCGCGACGTCGTCGCGCGCGGCCAGCGCGCCGATCAGCTCGACGAGGTGGACGGTCGTCCCGGTCACCGCGCCGCCCGCCAGCGGCCGCGCGTCGATCGTCACGCGCAGCGGCTCCAGCGCGACCGCCGCGGCCAACAGCGCGCGCGCCAGCCCCGAGTGGCGGTCGTGCGCGGCGTCCTCGACGGCGAGCGCGGGCTCCACGGCCGGCGTCTCGCCCGATCCGCGATGGCCGACGTAGACCTCGTCGGCGATCACGTGCGCCAGCCCGGCGGCGGTCGCCCGCGCGCACCACGCGGCCAGCGCGTCGGCGGGCGAGCCGGAGCCGGCGGCCGCGCCGGAGCCGAACGGCCCCACGAGCGCCCGCGCCGGCGCGCCGACGAGCGTCAGGTGCGCCAGCGCCGACGGCGCCCGCGGGTGCAGGCGCGGGGAGCGCTCGCGCACGCGCGCGGCGGCGTCGGGCACGGTCAGCGACGGCGGCAGCAGCGGCCACGCCAGGTTGCGCCGCGGGCCGCTGAGGAACGCCGCGCTGTTGCTCAGCGGCGTGATCGTCGCGGCGTCGGGCTCGTCGGCCGCGACCGCCAGCAGGTCCTCCAGGAACGACGGGCCGACCTCGGTCTGCCCGTCGACGAGCACGAGCGCCGCCTCCGGGTACCGCTCCGACGCCGCGTCCCAGCCGGCGACGACGTCGTCGCCCAGCGCGTGCACTTCCCGCTCCGCCGCCAGCTCGCCCGCCGCGCGCACGCCCTCGGCGTCGCCCGCGACCAGCAGCGGCACGTCGGCGCCCACCGCGGGCAGCAGCGCGGCCAGGCAGCGCGCGACGTCGTCCCGGCCGCCCGCCGCGACGACGATCGCGACCGGCACCTGTGCGTCGACCTCGGCGCGCTCAGCGGGCACGGCGCGGAGCCTAGAGGTCTTCGGCGACCTTCGGGGCCAGGGACCGGAACAGCAGGAAGCCGCCGACCACCGACGCGACCACGATCCCGATCGGGATCAGCAGCAGCCAGTCGCTGGACAGCGCCTGCGACGGCGCCGTCCACGACGGGTCGACGAGCGTGTGGCGCGCGAAGGCCAGGGCCGCGGCGAACGGGTTGCAGAAGAAGATGTCCACCAGCAGCTGCCCGTGCTTCTGGCCGGCGATCGTGTCGACGGTGAAGAACACGCCCGAGGCGTAGAACAGCACCTGCAGGACGACGCTCCAGATCGGCTCGATGTCGCGGAAGCGCACGAACGCGACCGACAGGATCATCGCCATGCCGAACGCGAACAGGATCAGCGTCGCCAAGGCCACCAGGAACAGCAGCCACGAGGCGCGAGGCGTCGCGCCCGAGGCCAGCAGGAACACGATCACCGGCACGAGGTTCAACAGCAGGTTGAACGTCGCCGCCATCACGCTGGCCATCGGCACGGCCAGGCGCGGGAAGTCGATCTTGCGCACGAGCGTCTCGCGCGTCATCAGGCTGCGGACCGCCGCGTTGGTCGCCTCGTTGAGGAACGAGAACAGCACGATGCCCAGCAGCAGCGCCTCGGGGTAGTAGCGCACGCCCTGGTCGAGGTTCAGCCCGAAGCTGAAGACCACGAACAACACGCCGAACAGCAGCAGCGGGTTCATGAGCTGCCAGAGGTAGCCCAGGAACGAGCCGAAGAACTTCAGCTTGAAGTCGGTCGTCGCCAGCGTCCAGGCCAGGCGGAACAGCCGCCGCGGGTCGTCGCCCAGCGCGGTCGGCCCGAGCACGCGGCGCATGCCGTCGGCCGCGGGCAGCCCGGCCTCGGGGCCGGCGAGCGCGCCGCGCGGCTGCTCGGTCGTCGTCTCGCTCACGGCTGTCGGACCTCCGCGGCCACCTGGCGCTGGAGCTCGACGTAGAACGTCGGATCGATCAGGGCGCCCGAAGGATCGGTGGAGGACACGACGACCGAGCGCATCCGCTCGCGCCGGTCCATCCAGGCCGCGCCGGATCCGGAGTGCGCGACGCCCGCGGTCACCCCGTAGCGGTCGGGGGCGAGCACGTTCTCGAAGCCGAAGTAGACGATGACCTCCTCCCCCGCCGCGAAGGACTCGTCGCGCAGCTCCTTGTGCGTGTTGCCCGCGACGACGCGCTCGTCCTCGGAGTTGCGCAGCGCGAAGGCGAACGTCGGGTCGGTCGCGTCCTGGTGGAAGCGCACGTGCATGCAGAACGTGCACCGCTGCTGCGCCTCGAGGACCTCGACCTGCTCGCCGGTGGCGTTCATGAACCACCCGCTGATGACCTCGGCGCTGCCGTCGCCGGCGCGCAGCTCGTCGGGGTTGGCGCCGCGCAGCGCCGGGTTCCCGCTCGCCGCCTCGATCGCCGCCGCGTCGCCGCCCGCCGCCGCCTCCTCGGCCGCGCGCGCATCGCGCGAGAAGTTCAGCTGCAGGTAGTGCATCGACACCGGCTGGGGCTCGCCGACCTCGACGACGTGGCCGCGCTCGAGCAGCATCGCGCGATCGCAGAAGCGCTCGACCGACCCCATGTCGTGGGTGACCAGCACGACCGTCCGGTTCTCCCGGCGCAGCCGCGCGAACTCGTCGAAGCACTTCTGCTGGAAGGCGGCGTCGCCGACCGCCAGCACCTCGTCGATGAGCAGGATGTCGGCGTCGACCTGGATCATCACGCTGAAGGCCAGCCGGACGAGCATGCCCGACGAGTAGTTCTTCAGCTTGAGGTCGACGAACTCGTGCAGCTCGGCGAAGTCGAGGACCGCGTCGACGCGGTTGCGCGCCTCGCGCTGCGACAGGCCGAGCATCGTCGCGTTGATGAGGATGTTGTCGCGCGCGGGCAGGTCGACGTTGAAGCCGACGCCCAGCTCGATGAACGTCGACACGCGGCCGTCGACGTACATGCGGCCCTCGTCGACGCCGTAGATGCCCGCCATGCACTTCAGCAGCGTCGACTTGCCGGAACCGTTGCGCCCGACGATCCCGAAGAACTCGCCCTTGTCGACGTGGAAGCTGACGTCGCGCAGCGCCTGGAACTGGTTGTGGCTCTGGCGCCGGAACGGGTGCAGGACACGCTCCTTCAGCGTGTGGACCTGCTCCTCGGGGATGCGGAACTCCTTGTGCACGCCGTCGACCAGGACGGCGGGCTCGGGCCTGAGACCGGCCGTGCTCATGGGGCGCCATGGTAGGTGGTGGTCACGGTCACGGCTCAGGTGTAGAAGCTCTGGAAGGTGAGCCACATGCCGGCGATGGTCGTGCCGACCAGCAGGCACACGAACGTCGTCGCCACGACCGTCGCGCGCCGGCGCCCGGCGCCGAGCGTGGCCACCGACGCCAGCGCCGAGATCGCGGCGATCGCCGGGAAGACGTAGCGCCCCTGCTCCGGCGTGCCGTCCAGCGGCACGTTGCCCAGGTTGGTGTAGGCGGCCTCGACGGCGAAGATCACCACGACCGGCACGCTGATCAGGAACAGCGTCTCGGGGATCCGCGTCTTGACCGCCTTCCAGTCCACGACCGCCAGCCGGGCACCGAGCGCCGCCGTGCCGACGCAGACGACCAGGATCAACACGTAGGTCAGCTGGGTGAACTTGATCGCGTACCACCCGAAGGCGCCGAACCCCTCGCGGATGTAGATGTCGAAGAACGGCCAGCGCATCACCGTCAGGTCCGTCAGGAACGGCAGCTTGAACGGCACCAGCACCTGCCACATCCAGCTCAGGTAGGTGCGCAGGTCGGTCAGGCCCGCCACGCCGGTCGGCGACGTGCCGCCCGGGGTCGTCAGGACGTCGCGGCCGAAGCTCGAGGCGACCTCGCCCCAGACCAGCGTCACGGCCGCGAAGCCCGCCGCGGCGACCACCGCGCCGATCCAGGTGTCGCGCGCCCGCCGGCCGCGCCAGAGCATGAACGCGACGGCCAGCAGGGTCGACGGGAACAGCTCGTAGCCGGTGGCCTTGAAGATCGGCGCCAGCGCCAGGACCGCGCCCAGCGCGATCGCCAGCCGCCAGGTCAGCCCGCGTCTGAGCCCGCGGATGCAGAGCCAGACGACCGCGGCGCACGCCATGTTGACGCTGTTGTCGTTGTTGACCGCGCCCGCGATGAAGCTGAACATCGGCGCGAAGCCGACCATCAGGCCGCCGGCCACGGCGATCTCGCGCCGGCGCGGGAGCAGCTCGCTGACGGTCAGGAACGCGAACAGCGCGGTGAGGCCGCCGAGGATCGCGTTCATCCACCGCACGGCGAGCAGCTGCGCGAACGGCGAGTGGTTGCGCGCCAGCAGGTAGGCGGGCGACATCAGCGCGTAGTAGGCGGGCGAGTGCGCCGAGACGGCCGGGTGGTAGCCGCCGCCGTCGTTGCGGGGCAGGCCCTTGCCGTGGTTCTTGTCGCGCGCCTGCCAGGCCTTCTCATAGGCCTTCAGCCACGGCATGCGCGCGTCGGGCCGCTCGAAGACCGTCAGCTCACGGGTCGCGTCGATCGCCACGGCCTCCTGCGAGGACCACTGGATCCGGCCGGGCTCGGGCGCCTTGTCCACCGCCTTGCCGGTCTCGGCGAAGTACTGGACGGCCCCGAAGTGCTCGCTCTCGTCCGGCGCCTGGAAGGTCGGCGAGATCAGCGCCCAGGTCGCCGCGGTCGCGATCGTCAGCGCCACCACGCCGAGCCCCGCGCGGCGCTTGGACAGCGACGGGGCCACCGCGAGCAGCCGGACGCCGCCGTAGAGCAGCAGCGGGATGACGCCGAAGAAGATCACCCAGTACGTCCACGGCCCGACCCAGCCCGCGCGCCACATCGACGCGCGCTCGAAGATCGTCCCCAGCTGCGCGAGCATGCTGCGCTGCACGTGGTCCTTGCCCAGGAACGTGAACGAGATCCGGAACGGGATCGTCTTCTTGCCGTCGACCGTCGGCGTGCGGTCGGCGTTGCCCTGCAGCGTGCGGCCCCACGGGTAGATCGTCCCGCTGCGCGGCGTCAGGCAGATGTCGGCCATCGTGTAGCCGTCGGGCGTGTCCGGGACCGCGCGGTCGAGCGTGATGTCGATCTTCTGGAGGCTCGGCAGATCGACGGCCGGCCGGCTGCCGGTCAGCACCTCGCCGCCGGTGCCGCGGTGGGTGCTGGACTCCCACAGCCGGACCTTGAGGTCCATCGCCGGCTTGGGGTCGCTGCGCGTGTCGATGTTGTAGCGGATGCGCTGCGTGCCGTTGGGCACGCGGATCCGCGAGTCGCAGAGGCGCTGGCCGCCGTCGACGACGATGCCCGCGTCGCGTGGGGCGACGGCGTTGGAGCCGATGACGACCTCGCGCGGCTTGAGCAGCGAGACCAGGACGAGGATCCCCATGACCCCCAGGACCACGGCAGCCGTGATCCAGACCCGGCGGTCGCCGGGGGCGAGGCGGGCGATCATCCGCCTCAATGGTCGCGACGCAAGCCGAGGATGCTCAGCAAGAATGACGAGAAGAAGATCTGGATGCCGATGATGACGAGCGTCGCGGCGATGATCGCCAGCCGCTCCTCGGAGAGCGCGCCCGCGCCGTCGGCGATCCACTTGCCCAGGATCACGGCCCCGGCGATCGCTCCGATGCCCGCGACCGCGGTGCCGAGCAGCAGCCCGTCCTCGAGGTTGAAGCGCCGGCGCATCCGGTCGAACCACGGGTCCTTCTCGCCCATGAAGTACGTGCCGTAGGCGTGGGCGCAGAGCCCGAGCGAGACGATCTGCGTGCCGACGACCATCAGCAGCGAGCTGGCGATCATCGTGTGCAGCTGCCACTCGCGCCCGAAGACGTCGATCTGCAGCAGCGAGATCAGCGCGACGATCGTCCCCAGCAGGGCCATGATCGCGCCCGGGATCAGGAACAGGTGCGTCGGCGAGTGGACGAGCAGGAACCGCAGGTGCCGCCAGCCGTCCCGCACGCGCGACAGCTTCGTCTCGCCGCCGCGCGGGTGGTACTGGATCGGGAACTCGCGGATGTCGAGCTTCTCCTTCGAAGCCCGGATGACCATCTCCGACGCGAACTCCATGCCGGTCGTGCGCAGGTCCAGCACGGGCAGGACGTCGCGCCGCAGCGCGCGCATGCCGCAGTGGGCGTCGCGGATGCCGGTCTTGAAGAAGAGGTTCAGCGTGCCGCTGAGCACGGGGTTGCCGACGTAGCGGTTGAGCCAGTGCATGGCGCCCGGCTGGATGTTGTCCATCCGGTCGCCCATCACGAGCTGCGCGCCGCTGTCGAGCTCGCGGACGAAGTTCGGGATCTCGTTGAAGTCGTAGGTGAGGTCCGCGTCGCCCATCACGATGTACTTCCCGCGGGCGGCGCCGAACCCGGCCAGGTAGGCCGAGCCGTAGCCGCGCCGGGGCTCGTGGACGACGCGCGCGCCCGCCGCGGTGGCCAGCTCGGCCGAGCGGTCCTCGGACGCGTTGTCGGCGACGACGACCTCGCCGGCGATGCCGGCCGCGTCCATCGCCTCGAACGCGGACACGACGCACGCTTCGATGTTCTCCTCCTCGTTGAGGCAGGGGATCACGACGGAGACCAGCGGCTCCGCGACCTCGGCCTCGCTACGAGCGGAGGGTGTGTGTTCGATCGTGCTCACGGCGATCTGAGGACTTCAACGGCGCACAGACAAGAAGGTTGCGCCGAACGGCGGCCTGCAAGGCTAGCGGGTCATGCGGATATGCATCGTGTACGACTGCCTGTTCCCCTGGACCGTCGGCGGCGCCGAGCGCTGGATGCGCAACGTCGCCGAGGCCCTCGCGGCGGACGGCCACGAGGTGACCTACCTGACGCGGCGCCAGTGGCCGGTCGACGAGCCGCCCGCGCTGGACGGGGTCCGCGTGATCGCGGTCTCGCGCGAGGAGCCGCTGTACGGGCCCGACGGCAACCGCACGATCGGCGAGCCGCTGCGCTTCGGCTGGGGCGTGCTCGCCCACCTCGCCCGCCACGGTCGCGACTACGACGTCGTGCACACCGCGTCGTTCCCCTACTTCTCGCTCTTGGCGGCGGGCGCGATGCGCCGGCGCGGCGGCTACCGGATCGTCGCCGACTGGCACGAGGTCTGGAGCGACGCCTACTGGCGCGAGTACCTCGGCGGCCTCCAGGGCCGGATCGCGCGGCTGATCCAGCGCGCCTGCGCCCGGGTCCGCCAGGAGGCGTTCTGCTTCAGCCGGCTGCACGCGCGGCGGCTGCGCGAGGAGGGGCTGCGGTCCGAGCCGACGGTCCTGCGCGGCGAGTACGCGGGCCCGGAGGAGCCGTTGACGCGCCGGGCGCCCGAGCCGCTGGTGGTCTTCGCCGGGCGCATGATCCCCGAGAAGCAGGCGCCCGCGGTCGTGGGCGCGGTGGCCGCCGCGCGCCGGCGCGTCCCGGAGCTGCGCGGGATCATCTTCGGCGACGGCCCGCAGCTCGACGCGGTGCGCGCCGAGATCGAGCGCCTCGGCGCCGGCGACTTCGTGCGCGCGCCGGGGTTCGTCGACGCCGCCGAGGTCGAGGACGGCCTGTCGCGCGCGACCTGCCTGCTGCTGCCGTCGATCCGCGAGGGCTACGGCGCGATCGTCGTGGAGGCCGCCGCGCACGGCGTCCCGTCGGTCCTGGTCGCCGCGCCCGACAACGCCTCGGTCGAGCACATCGACGAGGGCGTCAACGGCTTCGTCGCGCCCGACGCGTCGCCGGAGACGCTGGGCGCGACGCTGGCCACCGCCTACGAGCGCCGCGAGGCGCTGCGCGCGTCGACCGCCGCGTGGTTCGCCGAGCACGCCCACGAGCTGTCGATGCGCACGTCGCTGGAGCGCGTGGTCGCGTCCTACCGGTCGACGGCGGAGCCCATCGTCCGCCGGTAGGCGGCGGCGGTCAGCTCCGCCGTCCGCTCCCAGCGGAAGCCCGCCGCGCGCTGCCGGCCCAGCGCGCGCAGGCGGTCGCGCTGCGCGCCGTCGCCCAGCAGGCGCGCCAGCCCGGCGGCCAGCGCGTCGACCGACTCGGGGTCGACGACCAGCGCGGCGTCGCCGACGACCTCGGCCAGCGAGCCGCGGTCGCTGGTGAGGACCGGCACGCCGCGCGCCATCGCCTCCAGCGGCGGCAGGCCGAAGCCCTCGTACAGCGACGGGAACGCGAAGACCTCGGCCAGCGCGTAGAGGCCCTCGAGCTGCTCCAGGCTCACCCACGCCGGGAAGCGCAGGTCGGCGGTCGTGCCCAGCCGCTGCGCCAGCGCGCGCAGCTCGGCCTCGTAGGGCGTCGGGTAGCCGGGCAGGACGAGCACCGGCCGCGGCGCGGGCAGCCGCGCGTGGGCCTCGATCAGCCGGGCGAGGTTCTTGTGCGGGCGCTTGGCCGACACGGTCAGCAGCACCGGGCGGTCGCCGAGGTCCAGCTCGGCGCGCAGCTCCGCCTCGGGCGTGACCGCGACGTCGGGCACGGGGTTGACGCCCAGCGGCACGACGTCGACCTTGCCCGCCGGGACGCGCAGGTGCTCGACGAGGTCGTCGCGCGTGGAGGACGCGTCGACGATCACCCGGTGCGAGCGGCGCGCCGCCGCCGGCACGAGCAACCCCATCACCTTGCCGCGCAGGCCGAAGTGCGTGTCGGGGACCAGCTTGTAGTTGAGGTCGTGGATCGTCGTGACGCGGCGGAACGGCCCGGCCAGCGGGCTCGTCGAGGCCAGCGAGTGCACGAGCGGGATCCTGGCCTTGGCCGCCAGGCGCGGGACGAGGACCTGGTCGCCGTAGACCCACTGCTTGCGGTCGCGGGCGACGACCGGGACGACGACCTCCTCGACGCCCGGGCCCCAGTCGGCGCCGGCCGCGTCGCGGTTGACGAACGCGGTCAGCCGCAGGTCGTCGCGCGCCGCCAGGCCGCGGGTCAGCTGCCGCGCGTAGGTCTCCATCCCGCCCTGCTCGCCGGGCGTGAGGAAGACGAGGTTCAGGCCGACGTGGAGCATGCCCGCTCGTAGACCGCGAACGTCTCGCGCGCCGCGCGCTCCCAGGTGAACGAGCGCCCGTAGGCGCGCGCCGCCTCCGCCCCGCCCCGGAACGGCTCGTCGATCGCGCCGTCCAGCGCCGCGGCGGCGCCCGGCGGGTCGTCGGGGTCGAACGGCCGGACGAAGTCGCCGCCGACCTCGCGCAGCACGGGGATGTCGGAGCACGCCACCGGCACGCCGCGCGCCAGCGCCTCGATGACCGGCAGGCCGAAGCCCTCGGCGCGCGTCGGGAACGCCGCGGCGGCCGCGAGCTTCCAGAGCGCCTCCAGCTCGACGTCGGCCACGCGGTCGGCGAAGCGGACCCGCTCGGTGATCTGAAGCTCGTCCGCGATCGCGCGCAGCTCCACGTCGTAGGCCTCGGGATGGCCGGCGAGCACGAGGATCGCCTCGCGCTCGGCCATCAGCGGCAGCGCGCGCAGCAGCAGCTCCTGGTTCTTGTGCGGGCGCTTGGTCGCCACGTTGAGCACCACCGGCCGGCCGCGCGGCAGGTCGAACGTCGCGCGCACCTCGTCCTCGGGCGCCGCGGGCCCGATCGGCCGCGTGCCGTGGTGGACGACCGTGAAGCGCTCCGGCGCCAGGCCGAGCGTGGCGACCGCGTCGTCGCGCGCGGCCGCCGCGCCGGTGACGAGCGCGTCGGCGTCGCGCACCGAGCCGGTGATCAGCCCGCGCATCGCCAGCGTCGTGACCGCGGCGAACGTCGAGTGATGGAAGAACGTGACGTCGTGCAGCGTCGCGACATGGCGCACGCCGGGCGTCCACGGCGCGCCGGTCGCGACGAGGTCGTGGACCAGGTCGGCGCCGGTCAGGCGCGCGTGGCGGGCCACGGAGACCAGCTCGGCGGCGGCCCGCCGCAGGCGCTGGCCCTCGTCGGCGCGGAAGGTGGTGATGTCGGTCCAGCCGTCGCGTCGCAGGGCGGCGGAGCCCCGTCGCGTGGTCGCGACCTCGAAGCGCGTCTCGGGGAACGCCAGCCGCAGGGCGGGCGCCAGACCACGCAGGTAGGTCTCGGGCCCGCCCGAGACGCCGGGGTCCAAGAACATGGCGTTGAGGACGACGTGTCGCGGGGTCGGCACGGCGCTTGATGCTACGTTCGCGTCGCCTATGGCGTATTTCGACTGGCACGAGCAGCCCGGCTACTTCGCCGACGTCACCCGCCACTTCGCCCCGTCCGCGGAGCTGCTGGACATCGGCTGCGGCAACGGCTGGCTGGCGGAGCACTTCCCCAGCTGGACCGGCCTGGACGGGTCGCCCGACGCGGTGGAGCGCGGGCGCGAGCGGGGCCGCGAGATCGTGCTGGGCAACGTCAACGTCGACCTCCCGTTCCCCGACGCGGCGTTCGACGGCGTCGTCATGAAGGACCTGCTGGAGCACGTCGACGATCCCGTCGCCCTGGTGCGCGAGGCGCGCCGCGTGCTGCGCCCCGGCGGGACCGTCTTCGCCTCCTCGCCCGACGCGCAGCGCTGGGTCTGGAACGACTACACCCACAAGCGCCCGTTCACGCGCAAGGCCTACAGGATGCTGTTCGCCGACAACGGCTTCGCGGTGCGCGAGGCGGGCTACGAGTCGGTGATGCCCGGCACGTCGATCGTCTCCCAGCGCATGCCCGACCACCGGCGCCCGGCGCCGCTGCGCGCGGCGGCGTGGCTGCCGATCGTGCGCCGCAACGTGTACGTGGTCGCGACGCGCCAGGGCTGACCGGCGTCACGCCGCCGGCAGCGGGCGGCCGCACGCGGCCAGGAAGCGCGCGGCCTCGGCGCGGGTGGTGTGCTCGCGTGCCCAGGCCAGCGTCCCGGCGCGCAGCGCGCGCTCCCGCTCCGGGCCCAGCGCGTCGATCCGCGCGCGCAGCGCCGCGACGTCGTCGTAGGCCAGGCAGTTGACGCCGTCGACCAGGCCGTGCGGCGCGCAGCGCGGCGGCTTGGCGTCCAGGTGGCGGAAGCACGGGATCGCCCCGGCGGCGGCGATCTCGTAGTGGCGCAGCGCGTCCCAGCCCTCGCGCTTGACGGTGATCCCGAAGCGCGAGGAGCGCAGGTCGGCGTAGTACTCGTCCTGGGTCTCGAACGGCTTGGCGACGCTGGCGCCGACCGCCTCGGCGACCTCGGGGTCGACGATGTGCGACTGGAAGCGCCGCGGGCGCGGCGCGTCGAGCAGGTCGTCGCCGACCACCGCCGAGGCCGGGATCGAGATCGCGATCGGCCGCACGCCGCGCGTCGCGCCCAGGCGCTCGGCCAGCGCTCCCGGCAGCAGCCCGAAGCAGCGCCAGAACGCGGTCGCGGACGTGACCTCGCGCTTGAAGTACACCCCGCGCCGGTGGGCGCGCGGCAGCGTCAGGCCGCCGGGCCGCAGCCAGAACGCGGGCGCGTAGGGGTACATCTTGGGCGTGTCGGCGCCGTCGACGACCGCCAAGGTGGTGGTGTCGGGCAGCAGCGGCAGCAGGTCGCTCAGCGCGCCGGCGCGGCGCCACAGGTCGCCGATGACCACGAGGTCGAACTCGCCGGAGGCGACGCGCTCGCTGATCCACGTGCGGTCGACGTCGAGGTCGTCCAGCAGCCCGCCGTAGAGCGTGAACGCCCGCCCGTAGCGGCGCGCGCGCCGCTCGGGGCCCTGGTCGCGGTAGAGCTGGTCGGCGCGCGGCTGGTCGACCACGCGCTCGCCGAGCAGCTCGCGCAGCCCGTGCATGAGGCTGTCGGAGACGTAGTCGTCCGAGCCGCTGGTGAGGAAGAGGACGCGCGGCAGCGGGCCGGGCGGCAGCACGGGCTCCCGCCCCGCGTCGGCCGGCCGCGGGCGCAGGCGCGTGCGCAGCGTCGAGGTGCGTCCCATCGGCGCCGGAGGCTAACGGTCGTCGCCCGCCGCGGGCTCGGCGGCGGCCAGCAGGGCCTCGACGTCGCCCGAGCACAGCAGGTCGACGTGCGCCACGACGCGCTCGTCGCTCCACGTCCACCACGCCAGCTCCCGCAGGCGCGCGATCGTCTCGTCGTCGAAGCGCTTGCGCACCTCGCGCGCCGGGCTGCCGACCACGATCGCGTAGGGCTCCACGTCGCGCGCCACGACCGCGCGACCGCCGATGACCGCGCCGTCGCCGATCCGGACGCCGGGCAGGATCAGCGCCTCGCTGCCGATCCACACGTCGTTGCCGACGACGATGTCGCGCTCGGGCCGCGGGTGGCCGTCCCGGTTGGCGCCGGGCAGCCCGAAGGCGGCGCGCAGCGGGTAGGTCGTGACCCAGTCGACGCGGTGGTTGCCGCCGACCGCGAAGGCGACGCCGACCCCGATCGAGCAGTAGGCGCCGACGTGGACGCGCGCCTTGTCGCCCGCGCCCACGAAGACCTGGAAGCTGCCGTAGGTGTGCGGGCCGACCGTCGCGCGGCCCGACGCGACGGCCTCTCGATCGGTGAGCGTTCCCACGAGATCGCCGTCGTGGTCGAGGTGGCGGCCCTGGTAGCGCAGCGCCAGCTTGAGCCGGTCGATGGCGTCCCAGATCCGGGACCGATGGGATTTGACGGCCATCGCCGCAGGAATCTAGCGGCCGCCCGCCGGCCGCAGCCGGCGCAGCGACTCATACAGCTCGGGCGGGACGGCGCGCAGCGCCACCAGCGCCACGAGGAACACGACGCCGGTCGCCAGCGCCGGCCAGATCGGGTCCGAGCCGACGGCCAGCGCCACCGCGGTGCCCGCCGCGGCAGCCGGGAGCGCCGCCGCCCCGATCCGCGCGAAGCCCGAGACGCTCAGCTCGCGGCCCACGCCCGCGCGGCGCAGCAGCACGACCATCGTCGCGCTGAGCACGACGTCGGCCACGAGCGCGGCGATCGCGCCGCCCTGCGCGCCGGCGGCCGGGAGCAGGACCAGGCCGGCGACGATCACCGCGGCCAGCCCGATCAGGTTGCCGCGCACGATGTCGCGCTGGCGCTCCAGCGCGACCAGCAGGATCACGCAGCTCTGCGTGACGAAGACCGTCACGAGCGAGAAGGCCTGCACGGCCAGCACGGGCGCGGCGCCGGCGTAGGCCGAGCCGCCGAGCACGACGACCGCGACGTGCGCGCCGAAGCACAGCAGCAGCGCGCTGAGCAGGCCGAGGATCAGGCTCGACTCCAGCAGGCGCTGGGCGACGTAGCGCAGCCGTCCGGGGTTGTCCCGCGCGGCGACCGAGACCACCGGCAGCGCGACGCTGACGACCAGCAGCGGCAGGCCGGAGAGCACCTCGATGACGCGCGCGCTGGTGACGAGGTAGCCGAGCTCGCGGTCGGAGAGCATCAGGGACCCCATGACGACCAGGATCCGCAGGTAGAGCACCGCGAGCACGCCCGCGATCGCCACCGGCAGCGCGATCCGGACGATGCGGATCCACTCGGCGCGGTCATAGCGCGGCGCCACGAGCGCGATCGCGCCGCCGATCAGCGGGACGGCCACGACCGACGCGACGCCCACGACGGTCTGCACGCCCAGCAGCGCGAGCAGGCTCGCACCGCCCGCGACGAACGCGACGGTCGCCACCAGCGCGACGACCTGCTTGGACAGCTCGAAGAGCGTCAAGCGCGTGTTGCGCAGCTCGACGCCCAGCGGCAGCGTGAGCACCGCCGAGATGGCCATCATCACGATGCCCACGCCGGCCAGCGCCGTGCCCTCCACCAGCACGTTGTCGTAGCCCGCGACGACCGCGAAGAGGATCGCCAGCCCCACGCCGACGATCGTCAGCACGATCCGGATGCCGAGGATCACGCCGGTCAGCGAGCGCCGCTCGGGGCCCGCGGGGATGAGCGCCAGCTCGCGCGTGCCGGCGATGTTCATGCCGCCGTCGGTGACCCCGTTGACGATCGTCATGAGCGCCATGACCGTCCCGTAGCGGCCGAACTCGTCGACGCCGAGGTGGCGCAGCAGGACGATCGAGGTGAGCGCGGCCAGGATGTTGGTCAGCCCGAAGCCGACGACGCGGACCAGGCCGCCCTGGGTGACGCGATGGGCGAGGTCCTCGCCGGCCAGCGGGTCCTCGGCCGCGATGATGTCGGGGTCGGCCATCGCTCACCGCTCCTCGCGCGCCCGCCGCAGCTGCTCGCGCGCGGTGATCGACCGGTCGACGGCGCCGTCGGGGATCGGCAGGCGCCCGCCCCGCGCGGCGGCGGCGCGCCAGCCCGCGATCCGGCCGGCCAGCGGCTCGGTGGCGCGGAAGCGGACCAACCCGTACATCACGATCAGCGCCTCGAAGGCCAGGGCGCGCGCGGCGGCGCGGGAGCGCAGGACGCCGTAGCGGCGCAGCAGGAAGCCGCGCTGGAAGCCGGCCAGGCGGCGCTGCAGCGGCGAGTCGATCCCGGTCGTGGCGCCGCCGAGGTGCACGCCGCGGGCCGCGGGCGCGGCCGCCGCGGTCCAGCCGGCGAGGCGCAGGCGCAGCGCGAGGTCGACGTCCTCGCCGTAGGCGAACAGCCGGTCGTCGAAGCCCCCGACCTGGTCCCAGGCCGCGCGCCGGTAGGCCGCCGCGCCGCCGCTGGGCCCGGCCAGGACGCCGGCGGCGTCGGGCTCCGGGGCGCGGTGGCGCAGGCGGTTGTAGGCGGTCAGCGTCGCGTCCAGCTCGATGCCGAACGCGTCGACGACGTCGGCGCCGTCGGCCGCGCCGTCCGCGCGCGGCTGGAGCGTGAGCCCGGCGACCGAGCCGACGCGGTCGTCGGCGGCCAGCGGCGCGACCAGCGCGTCGACGAAGCCGTCCTCGGCGAACACGTCGTTGTTGACCAGCACGACCGCCGGCCGCGTGCCCGCCGCGGCGCCCGCGTTGGCCGCGCGCCCGAAGCCGACGTTGTCCTCCATCTCGATCAGGTGGACGTCGGGGAAGCGCCGCGCGACCGCGTCCGGCGTGCCGTCCCCCGACGCGTTGTCCACCACGATGAGTCGGTGCCCGCCCGCCGCGCACTGCTCCGCGAGGTGCTCCAGGCAGCGCAGCGTCAGGTCCCGTGCCCGCCAGGTGACGATGACGACGTCGGCGGTCACGGCGCCCCGAGCGCGGCGTAGGCGTCGGCGAGCCGGTCGGCGGCCGCGGGCACCGAGAAGCGCTCCAGGCGTGCGGGGTCGGGCGCGCGGCGCGCGCCGGGCGGCTGGGCCAGCGGCCCCGCCTCCAGCGCGTCGGCCAGGCCGAGCCAGTCGCCGGGCGCGAACAGCGTGGCGTCGTCGCCGACGACCTCGGGGATCGCGCCCGAGCGGGTGGTGACGATCGGGACGTGGCCGCCCAGCGCCTCGGCCAGCACCATCCCGAACTGCTCCTCCCACGACCAGACCGGGATCGAGGCCAGGACCAGGCACGAGGCCTGCGCGTAGAGGCCGGGCATCTCGTCGTAGGGCACGGCGGCGCGCAGCTGGACGCGGTCGCCGAGGCCGAGGTCGGCGACGACGCGCTCCAGCCGGGCGCGCTCGGGCCCGTCGCCGATCAGCAGCGCGCGGACGTCCTCGCGCCCCCGCTGCCGCAGCACGGCCAGCGCGCGCAGGAGGTCCTGATGGCCCTTCTCCCACACCATCCGCGCGGCGCTGAGGATCAGGTGCGAGCCGTCGGCCGGCGGCGTGGCGTCGCGCGCCGCGCCGAAGCGCTCCACGTCGATGCCCGGCGGCGCGACGCGGATCTTGTCCGGGTCGGCGCCCTCCAGCAGCAGCGCCTCGCGCGCCCGCTCGGTCGTGGGCAGGAAGAGGTCGGTCGCGGCCAGGACGTCGCGCCGGTAGCGGCGCGTGCGCACGTTGCGGTAGGCGTCCTTGAACGGAAGCGTCTCCCACACGGTGAGCGCCAGCTTGTACCCCAGCGCGTCCTTGTGGCGCGCGGCCTGCCAGGAGAACCACGTGCCCAGCTCGGCGGCGTGGACGACGTCGGCGCCGCGCAGCGCGTCGGCGAGGCCGAGGTGGCGCTGGCCGACGGCCTTCAGCGCCAGGCCGCGGGCGGGCAGCCGCTCGGGCAGCAGGCCGCCGGTGGTCCGGACCGGGATCGTCGGCAGCGTGAGCGAGCTGATGTTGTAGTCGTTGTCGGGCGGGACGACGACCGCGACCCGCGCGCGGCCGTCGTCGTGCAGCGCCTGCCACGGCCGCAGGTCCCACGGGTTGGCGGCCGTGCCGCGCAGCACGACGACCCGGGTCATGCGGGGTTGTGCGCGCGGACGTAGACCTGGGCGACCAGGAACTCCGACGACCTGCCGCCGGTCAGGCGCGACAGCCCGGCCGAGCGGCCCAGCGGCGGCCAGGCGACCTCGTCGACCGCCCACCCGGCGCCCGCGACCGTGTCGCGGATGTCGCGCGGCGTGAACCAGCGCAGGTGCGTGCGGTCGCGGTGGCCCCAGTCGCCGTAGCCGAACGTGCCCTTGAAGACGAGGTCGCGCACGAGCGAGTAGTGCCGCGCGTTGGGCACCGAGACCGACAGCGCGCCGCCGGGCCGCGCGATCGCGCGCAGGCGCTCCAGCACGGTCGCCGCGTCGGCCAGGTGCTCGAGCACGTCGAGGCACAAGATGGTGTCGAACGTCCCGAGGTCCTCGTCCAGCGCCTGCTCGACCGGGGCGACGACCACGCGGTCGAGCACCTCGGCCGCGCGCGCGGCGGGCTCGGGCAGCACCTCGATGCCGACGATCTCGGTCGCGCCCGCGGCGCGCAGGCCGGGCGCGGTGCCACCCTGGCCGGTGCCGACGTCGAGCACGCGGCCCAGCGGGCGCGGCAGCGCGGCGATGACGTCGCCCCGCTCGTTGGCGTAGTAGCCGGTGTCAGGCATCGCGGGCAGGGTACGTCACGTCGCCGACCGCCCGAGGCCCGGCAGGTGGGCGCGCACCTCGGGCGGCAGCGCGCCCGAGGCCAGCAGCACCGCGCCGTAGACCGCCAGGCCGATCGCGGTCGCGGGCACGCTCGGCAGGCCCGGCAGCGCGCCCGCCGCGGCGCCCAGCCCGGCGCCGGCCAGGACGCGCAGCAGGCGTCCGAGGCCGACCGCCAGGCCCGGGATCGCCCGCCGCAGCGCGACCAGGTAGGCGCCGGCCAGCACCGCCTCCCCCAGGACCGTGGCCCACGCCGCGCCGCGCGCGCCGTGGTGGTGGGCCAGCACGAGCACGGTCACCGCGGAGACCACGAGCGCCAGGAGATTGCTGAGGGCGATCGCGCGATGGCGGTGGTCGGCCAGCAACGTGAAGCCCAGCGCGGCGATCACGAACGTCAACCCGAGGGCCAGGCCCTGGACGCGCAGGACGCCGATCGCGCCGTCGAAGCCGTCGCCCGCGACCACCGCGATGATCGCGGGCGCGCCGAGCGCGCAGGTCAGCGCCGCGGCGCCGCCCAGCGCGGCGGTCGTCCCGGCCAGCGGCGCGACCATCGCCCCCAGGCGCGTGGCGGGCCCACCGTCGGGGTCGCCGTCGCGCTCGCGGGCGGCGCGGGCGAGCACCGGGAAGGCGCCGGTGACCAGGATGCCGGGCACGACCGCGACGACCAGGTACACGCGGAACGACGCGGCGAACAGGCCGGTCTCGTGCGCGGTCGTGACCAGCCCGCAGAGCACGAGCGCGGTGTAGATGTAGGCCTGGCCGCTGGCGGTGGCCACGCCGAAGGTCAGCGCCGGCCGCACGACCCCGCGCCACATCCCGGCCGCCAACCGCGGGCGCAGCGGATAGCGCCCGGCGACCAGCGCGATCGTCGCGGCGAGCACCGCGACCGCGGCCACCGGCGCGACGCCGAAGAACGTCCCCAGGCCCGCGCCCGCGACGACGAGCAGGGCGTACGACCCGGTCGTCACGCCCTGGCGCAGGACGTCGAGCACGGCGAGCGTCCCGAGGCGCAGCTCGGCGCTGAGCGGGACCGTGAGCGTCGTCGCCACGCCGGCCAGCAGCACGCCGGCGCCCTGCAGCGCCGCGCCGCCGACCATCGTCGCGTCGTAGCCGAGCGCGACCGCCGCCAGCACCGTGGCCGGGATCGCCACCAGCGAGAGCAGCACGCGCAGCGTCAGCAGCATGCGCAGGAAGTCCTCGCGGTCGGTGCCGGAGCGGTGGCTGTACTCGCGCAGGCCGAGCGTCGAGATCCCCAGGTCGCTGAGCGCCGCGACGATCGTCGCCAGCGCCACGACGGTCTGGAAGCGCCCGTAGTCCGAGGCCCCCAGATGGCGCGTGACGAGCGCCGCGCCGAGCACCGACAGCGCCGCGCCGAAGCCGTATCCGACCACGCGCAACGCCCCGCCGCGCACGACGAGGCGACCTGCGCCCGAGGCGTCGTGGGTGTCGGCGGGACCGGTCATCGTCGCGGCATTCTCCTGGGCCAGGCGGCTAGGCTGTCGCGCCGATGCCCAAGTCTGCGCTCATCACCGGAATCACCGGCCAGGACGGCTCCTACCTCGCCGAGTTGCTGCTCGAGAAGGGATACGAGGTCCACGGCATGGTGCGCCGCGCCTCGACGGAGAAGTTCGACCGGATCGAGCACCTGCGCGACCGCATCACCCTGCACCAGGGCGACCTGCTCGACCACCGCTCGCTCACCGACGCGCTGCGCGCCAGCAAGCCGGACGAGATCTACAACCTCGCCGCGATGAGCTTCGTGGCGGTGTCGTGGATCCAGCCGACGCTGACCGCCGAGTTCACCGGCGTCGGCGTGACGCGCATCCTCGAGGCGATGCGCGAGGTCTGCCCCGAGGCCCGCTTCTACCAGGCGTCGTCGAGCGAGATGTTCGGCAAGGTCCTGGAGGTCCCGCAGACCGAGTCGACGCCGTTCTACCCGCGCTCGCCCTACGGCGTGGCCAAGGCCTACGGCCACTTCATCACGGTCAACTACCGCGAGTCCTACAACCTGCACGCGACGAGCGGCATCCTCTTCAACCACGAGTCGCCCCGCCGCGGCCTGGAGTTCGTCACCCGCAAGATCACCTGGCACGCCGCCGCGATCAAGCACGGCCTGCAGCAGGAGCTGGCGCTGGGCAACCTCGACGCCGAGCGCGACTGGGGCTACGCCAAGGACTACGTCGAGGCGATGTGGTTGATGCTCCAGCAGGACAAGGCCGACGACTACGTCATCGCGACCGGCAAGACCAACACGGTCCGCGAGTGCGTCGAGATCGCCTTCGACGAGGCCGGCCTGAGCGACTGGGAGCGGTACGTCAAGATCGACCCGGCGTTCCTGCGTCCGGCCGAGGTCGACCAGCTGATCGGCTCGCCCGCCAAGGCCAAGGCCGACCTCGGGTGGGAGCCGCGGACGTCCTTCGAGGAGCTGATCCGCCTCATGACCCGCGCGGACCTGGAGCTGCTGAAGCCCTAGCGGCGGCTACGGCCGCCGCGCGCGCAGCAGCGCGAGGTCCGCGGACACCATCTCCGCGATGAGGTCCTCGAAGGGGATCTCGGGCTCCCAGCCCAGCGCCGTCCGGGCGTGCGAGGGATCGCCGATCGACGGCGTGGCCTCGGGCGGCCGGACGAAGGCGGGGTCGACGCGGACGCGGTCGCGTCCGCCCTCGACGCCCGCGGCGGCGAACGCGGCCTCGACCAGGTCGCCGACCGTGCGGCCGACGCCGGAGGCGAAGACGTAGTCGTCGGGCCGGTCGGCCCGCAGCGACAGCCAGGCGCCGCGCATGATGTCGGCGGCGTGCGACCAGTCGCGCACCGCGCCCAGGTCGCCGAGCGTCAGCTCGTCCTCTAGGCCCAGCGCGATCGCCGCCGCGCCGCGCGTGACCTTGCGCGGCAGGAAGCGCTCCGGTCGGCGCGGCGACTCGTGGTTGTAGGTGATGCCGCTGACCGCGAACAGCCCGAGCCGCTCGCGCAGCACCCCCACCAGCTGGTGGGTCGCGAGCTTGGCGATCCCGTAGGGCGAGCGCGGACGCATCGGCGAGGTCTCGCGCTGGGGCGACTCGCCGGCGTCGCCGAAGATCTCGCTCGACGTCGCGACGAAGACGCGCATCGCCGGGTCGACGCGGGCGGCCTGCGCCAGCAGCGTCCCGGTCGCGCCCGGGATCGCCGCCATCACGCCGGCCGGGTCCTCCCAGGAGGCGGGCACGAACGTCGGCGCGGCCAGGTGGTACAGCTCCTGCGGCGCCACCTCCTCGACCGCGCGCACCAGCGTCGAGGGCTCCAGCAGGTCACCCGGGACGCCGCGCACGCCGGCCGGGACGCGCCCCGGATCGCGCGCCACGCCGGCCACCTCGTAGCCCTGGGCGAGCAGCAGCTCGGCCAGGTAGGAGCCGTCCTGACCGGTGACGCCGGTGATCAGCGCTCGCCGTGCCGTCACGTCGTGTGCCAAAATGGAGTAGACCGCGCCACCGCGGGGCAGCCTACGCAAACCGCGAAACCTCCCGCGCGCAGGCTCGTTCTACCCTCTGCATGCCCGCCTCCGGACCCCTTCCCATCGACGACGCGCGCGCTGCCGACGGCGATCCCGCCGTTCCGCCGCCCACCGTGCCCGTCCTCGGGGTCCCGCTCGCGCTCACCGACTACGAGCGCACGATGGACTGGATGGACGCGACGATCGCGCGGCGGGGCAAGGGCTACATCTGCGTCGCCGCGACCCACACCGTGGTCACCGCGCAGGACGACCCCGAGCTGAAGGCCGCCGTCACCGGCGCCTCGATGGTCGTCCCCGACGGCCAGCCGGTCGTCTGGGCGATGAACGCGCTGGGCCACAACCTGTCCAGCCGCGTCTACGGCCCCGACCTGATGGCCAAGTTCTGCGAGCGCTCCGCGCTGACCGGCGCGCGCATGTTCCTCTACGGCGGCCGCAACCAGGGCGCGCTCGTGCAGCTCGCGCTGAACCTGCGCCGCCGCTTCGACGGCCTGCAGATCGTCGGCGGCTACTCGCCCCCCTTCCGGACCTTGAGCGCGGAGGAGATCGACGCGGTCGTCGCCGAGATCAACCACGCCAAGCCCGACGTGGTCTGGGTCGGCATCGGCGTCCCCAAGCAGGAGAAGTGGATGGCCGCGCTGCGCGACCGGATCGACGCTCCGGTGCTCGTCGGCGTCGGCGCCGCCTTCGACTTCCACGCGGGCCTCGTGCCGCAGGCGCCGTCGTGGATGCAGTCCGCGGGCCTGGAGTGGCTCTACCGCCTCGGCCAGGAGCCGCGCCGCCTGTGGAAGCGCTACCTGACCAACAACCCGCGCTTCGTGCTCGGGTTCGCGCGTCAGTACGTGCACCACCGGCGGGCTTTGGCGCGCGACAGCGCGCGATAGCCTCACGCCGCATGACCGAGGTAGCCGTCATCGGCCTGGGCAGGGTCGGCCTTCCCCTGGCGCTCGCGTTCGCCGACGCCGGGCTCTCCGTCATCGGGGTCGACAACGACCCGACCCGGATCGAGGCGCTGCGCGCCGGCCGGATGCCGTTCGACGAGCCGGGCGCGCAGGCGGTCCTGGACCGCGTCCGCGAGCGGTTGACGCTCGCCGACCGCGCCGCCGACGCGCACCCCGCGCGCCACATCGTGCTCACGCTCGGCACGCCGGCGATGTCGCACATCGAGATCGACCTGCGCCAGATCCGCTCGGTGCTCGACGACCTCCTGCCGCACCTGCGCGAGGGGCACGCGCTGCACCTGCGCTCGACGATCGCGCCCAACACCACCGACTACGTCGCCGGCTACGTCGCCAAGCACCGTGGCTTCGAGATCGGGACCGAGGTCTTCGTCGCCCACGTCCCCGAGCGGATCGCCTCGGCGAAGTTCTTCGAGGAGATCTCGACGCTGCCGTGCATCGTCGGCGGCGTCGGGGAGCGCTCGGGCGCGGTCGCCGCCGAGCTGTTCGAGGTGCTCGGCGCGCCGATCGTGCAGACCACGCCCGTGCAGGCCGAGCTGGCCAAGATCTGGACCAACATCCTGCGCTACGCGAACTTCGCGCTGCCCAACCTGTTGATGATGGACTGCGAGCAGTACGACGCCAACGTCTTCGAGGTCGTCGAGCTCATCAACAAGGACTACCCGCGCGGCGGCATGAAGCTCCCGGGCTTCACGGCCGGGACGTGCCTGCGCAAGGACTTCGCCTTCTCCGAGGAGCGCTCCAACGCGCCGGGGATGCTGCTGGCGGTCTCGCGCGTCAACGAGTCCGTGCCGCTGTTCCTCGTGCAGGGGTTGAAGCGGCGCCTGGACGGGTCGTTGAAGGACAAGAAGATCGCCGTGCTCGGCCTGGCCTTCAAGTCCGACACCGACGACGAGCGCGACTCGTTGTCCTACAAGCTGGTCCGGCTGCTGGAGCGCGAGCTGGCCGACGTCGCGATCCACGACCCGCACGTGCCGACGCCGACGTCGTCGCTGGGCGACGCGGTGCTGGACGCCGAGGCCGTGGTCGTCGCGACCAACCACTCGGAGTTCGCGTCGCGCGACGTGCTGCGCCAGATCGTCGAGGGCGCCAAGCGCGACGCGCTGGTCGTCGACCCGTGGAACAGCTGGGGTGCCGCGCAGGTCTTCGCGCACGCCGACGAAGTGCTCGCGCTGGCCGCTCGATAACGTCCTCCGGCGCATGAACCGTGTTCTCGTCACCGGCGGCGCCGGCACCATCGGCGCGGCGGTCGTCCGCCGCCTCCTCCGCGATCCGCGCTTCGAGGTGCGCGTGTCCGACCAGCGCGAGGCGCCGCAGTGGATGCGCGAGGGCTGCGAGGTCCATCAGGGCGACCTGCGGGTGCTCGACGAGGCGCGCAAGGCCACGCAGGGCTGCACGCACGTCATCCACCTCGCCGCGATCGTCGGCGGCATCGGCAATTTCCACAAGCTGCCCCACACGCTGACCGAGGTCAACAACGCGCTCTACAACGGTGTCGTGCGCGCGGCGCTGGACCACGACGTGGAGCGGTTCGTGTACGTGTCGTCCTCGATGGTCTTCGAGCGCGCGACCGAGTACCCGACGACGGAGGCGCACATCCACGACACGCCGATCCCGGCCAGCGCCTACGGGTTCTCCAAGCTCACGGGCGAGGTGTACGTGAAGGCCGCCCACGAGGAGCACGGGTTCCCCTACACGATCTGCCGCCCGTTCAACGCCTACGGCCCGGGCGAGATGCCCGAGGACGAGCCGGGGATCGCGCACATGGTCCCCGACGTCATCAAGAAGTGCCTGGCGCTGCCCGAGGGCGCGCCGCTGCCGATCTTCGGCGACGGCACCCAGACGCGGACGATCACCCACATCGACGACATCGCCGACGGCATCGTCGTCTCGATGGCCGCCGAGGCCGGGCTGCACGAGGACTTCAACATCTCCGCCGCCGAGGAGATGACGGTCGCCGAGATCGCGCGCGTGATCTGGGAGGAGACCGGCCGCGACCCCGAGGCCTTCGCGCTGGAGCACCTGCCGACCTACCCGGTCGACGTCGTGCGCCGCTGGCCGAGCGTCGAGAAGGCCGAGAAGCTGCTGGGCTGGAAGGCCCAGATCGGCGTCCGCGAGGGCATCCGCCAGACGGCGGACTGGCTGCGCGGCGTCATCCCGGCCGCCTAGGAACGGCCGTTTGCCCCGTTGTGGGCCGGGTAGCGCAACGGGCATGGCCAACCTGAGCATCCGCCGACGCAAGAGCAAGAAGCAGCGCGCGGTGAGCGCCGTCGGCAACGCCGGCTCCGCCGCCTGGACCTTCCTGAAGGCCCGCTTCGCCTGGCTCATGGGCAAGAAGGCGGCCAGGGTCGCCGTGCCCGCCGCCGCGGCCGGCACCGTCGCCGTCGTCGCCAAGAAGCGCTTCAGCCACGACGACCCGTCGTCGCGAACCTCCGCGCCGACGGCCCCCAACGGCGTGCCGACGGCGCCCGCGGGCGTCGCCTAGGAGGACGGCGGCGGCTTGATCGTCAGCAGCTGATCGACCGGGGCGTAGTCGTCGCGCAGCAGCTTCCCGCCCTTGGAGAAGCGCGCCATCGCGTCGCGGTCGAACACGGCCGCGCCGTTCTCGTCGGGGTCGAACCCGCGCCACGTCCGCGGCGCGTCCGATGACAGGATCTCGAGGTTGCCGCTCTCGCCGGACACGTCGCCGGCGGCGTCCGGCACCGCGGCCATCTGCACGTCGCGGAACTGCCGCCGCAGCGTCGCCACCACGGCCCGCGCCAGGTGCATCCGCTCGAGGTCGATCAGGTTGATGATGTACAGCCCACCGGGCTTGAGCACGCGGCGGACCTCGTCGTTGTACTCGCGCGTCAGCAGCTGCCACGGCACCGTGTAGCCGCTGAACGCGTCGCCGACCACGACGTCGGCGCTGTGGCTGGGCACGTCGCGCATCGACACCCGCGCGTCGCCGACCACGGCCTTCAGGGCCTCGGAGGTCCTCAGCCCCAGCTTCTCGCGGTCGAGGTCCACCAGCTTGCCGTCGACCTCCAGGACGCGGACGTGCGAGCCCGGCCGCGTGGCGACCAGCAGCTGCGGGAGCGTGAACGCACCGCCGCCGACGAAGACCGCGTCCAGCGCCGCCGGCGGCGCCTTGACGTCGTCGATCGCGCGGGCGATCCACGCGGTGTAGGGGAACTCGAGCTGGGTCTTGTCCTTGAGGTCGACGAACGAGTTGCTGACCCCGTCGAGCATCAGCTCGCGGCCGTCGGGGTCCTGGGCGTCGAGCACGATGCTCGCGCAGTGGTAGGTCGTGTCCGCGTCGCACGGCGAGTCCCGGGTGGCCGAGAGCGTGCCGAGCCCGACGAGGGCGACGAGCGCGGCCGCCATGACCGGCGGGCCGAGCGCGCGCAGGTAGCCACCGAGCAGCAGCCCGTAGACGCCGAGGCTCACGCCGATGATGAGCACGGCGGTCGACACCGGCACCAGCGGGACCAGCACGAACCCCGTGCCGAACGTGCCGACCAGCGCGCCCGCCGTCGCGTAGGCCGAGAGGTGGCCGACGGTGGCGCCGCTGGCGCCCAGGTCGCGCAGCTGGATACGGGCGATCGTCGGCGAGATCGCGCTCAGGACCGCGGCGCTGGGCACCAGCGACGCCAGCGTGACGCCGAGCGCCGCCAGGTTGCCGTGACCGCGCGCGCCCGGCCCCAGCCAGCGCACGATCGGCACGGTGAGCAGCGCGAGCAGCCCGCCGACGATCAGCAGGCCGACCGCCAGGCGGCGCGGCTCGGTGCGGTCGGCGACCGATCCGCCGACCCACGCGCCCAGCGCGATGCCCGCCAGCACGGCGCCGATGATCGACGTCGTGGTCTCCAGCGTCAGGCCGACGTACGGCGCCAGCAGGCGCACGGCCAGGATCTCCAGCATCAGCACCGCGCCGGAGGCGAGGAAGACCGTCAGCGCGGCGATCGGCGGCGCCAGCGCGCCGGAAGGCGGCGCGGCGGGCGCCGATGCTGGTGCCGCCGCCGGGCGGCGGCGGGAGCGGGTCGAAGGCACCCGGCGACACTAGTCAGGCCCGCTCTTCTCAACAAGACGCTGACCAGTGCCGCCTGGCAGGCGGCGCGGCGCCCGCTACGGCGTCGCGTCGAGCGTGGCGCGCAGGCCGTCCAGCAGCGACACCTTGGCCTCCCAGCCCAGCTCCTCGCGCGCGCGGGAGACGTCCAGGCAGGAGCGCTCGATCTCGCCCAGGCGCGAGTCCTCGAAGCGCGGCGCGAACGCGTCGGCCTGCTCGGGCGCCAGCTCCTTGAGCGCGTCGACGATCTGCAGGACGTTGGTCTCGCGGCCGGTGCCGACGTTGATCTCGCCGGTCACGCCGGACTGCGCGGCGGCCAGCTGGGCGGCGACGACGTCGCCGACGTAGACGTAGTCGCGCGTCTGGGTGCCGTCGCCGTAGATCACCGGGCGCTCGCCGGAGCGCAGCTTGCCGCAGAAGATCGCGATGACGCCGGCCTCGCCGAGCGGATCCTGGCGCGGGCCGAAGACGTTGCCCAGGCGCAGCGTGACGTTGGACTGCGAGTACAGGCGGCGGTACCAGCCCAGGTAGCGCTCGGCGCAGAACTTCGACTGGCCGTAGGCGGCCATCGGCAGCGGCTCGGTGGTCTCGGGCGACGGGATGGCCTCGGCGTCGCCGTAGATCGCGCCGCCGGTCGACGTGTTGACGACGCGCCCGACGCCGCTGACGCGCGCGGCCTCCAGCACGTTGATCGTGCCGACGACGTTGACGCCGGCGTCGAAGGCCGGGTCCTCGATCGACTTGCGCACGTCGATCTGGGCGGCGAGGTGGAAGATGACGTCCGGCGCGACGTCGCCGACCAGCGCGGTCAGCTCGCGCGCGTCGGTGATGTCGACCCGGTGCAGCCGCGCGCCGCGATCCAGCGCGCCGGCCTCGAGGTTGCTCAGCCGCCCGGTGACGAGCGTGTCGATGACGTCGACCTCGGCGCCCTGGTCCAGCAGCGCGTCGACGAGGTTCGATCCGATGAAGCCGGCTCCGCCGGTGACGATGGCACGCATTTCGGAGCGGAGGCTACAAGTCGCCCCGCCGGTCCGGCGGTTCTCTCAGCCCAGGCTCGCGTACAGCTCAGCCAGCCGCGGGGCGACGACGTCGGGCGCGGCGCGGCGGCGCGCGGCGGCCAGCGCGGCGGCCGGCGCGGCGGGATCGGCGATCACGCGGGTGGCCGCGGCGGCCAGCCCGGGCGCGTCGTCGCGGGGCGCGAGCGCGACGTCGCCCCGCAGCTCGGCCAGCGCGCCGACCGCGGTCGCCGCGACGGGCAGCGCGGCGGCCAGCGCCTCCAGCGCGGCGAGGCCGAACGTCTCGTGGGCGCGGCTCGGGACGAGCGCGACCCGGTGGCGCGCGCGCAGCCCGGCCAGCTCGGCGCGCGACACGCGGCCGGTGAACGTCACGTCGGAGTGGGCCGTGAGCGTGCCCAGCGCGTGGCGCAGCGGGCCGTCGCCGCAGATCGTCAGCGGCAGCCCGGCCGCGACCGCCGCGGCGATCGCGACGTCGACGGCCTTCTCGCGCGAGAGGCGGGAGACGACGAGCGCGCCGCGGCGCCCGGAGTGGGTCGGCGGCGGCGCGTCGACGAAGTCCCGCACGACGTGCCCGAGCACGCGCGCCCGGTCGGCCCCCGGCGCGCCCAGCGCGACCAGCCGCTCCCGCGCCGCCGCGCTGGGGACGACGAGCACGTCCGCGTGCTCGACCAGGCGCCGCTGCTGCAGCGCCAGCCCCGCCGCGTAGGTGACGGCCTCCACGCGCGAGCCGCGACAGCCCAGCCGCACGCCCGGCGCCGTGTCGCGTCCGTGGCAGCGCGTGCAGTCCTCGCCGCGCGCGTTCACGCACGTCCCGACCGCGCACACCAGCCGGTAGTTGTGCAGGTGCAGGACGGTCCGTGCGCCCGCGTCCCGAGCCGCGGCCAGGGCGCGCCAGCCGAGCGACGGGTGCAGGTTGTGGGCGTGGACGATCCGCGCGCCCGTGCGCCGCACCGCCGCCGCCACGTCGTCCGGGTCCAGCCCGCCGCGCAGCAGCCCCTTCGCCGCGCGGGAGGGCGGCAGCGCGGCGCTGTCGCGCTCCAGCACCTCGGCGTCCTCGCCCAGATGGCTGCGCGTCAGCCACGCGAGGTCCTCCACGACGCGCTCCTCGCCGCCGGGCGTGCGATAGCGGTTGTGCAGGAAGAGGATCACGGAGCCTGGAACCTATTCCCTACTGTCCGTTCTGTCCGTGCCCGCGCCCGCCGCTGTCATCCTGCCCACCGCCGGGCGCCCCGCGTACCTCGACGTCTCGCTGGCGTCGATCGTGCCCCAGGCGCGCGCGCTGGGCGCCGACGTCCTCGTCGTCGACGACGGGCCGAGCGAGGCGACGCGCGCGGCGGCCGCCCGTCACGGCGCGCGCTACGTCGCCCACGAGCGCTCGCTGGGCCTCAACGCGGCGCGCAACACGGGCGCGCGCGAGACCGACGCGCCGCTGCTGGCCTACGTCGACGACGACGTCCGCGTCCACCCCGGCTGGCTGGCCGCGCTCGTCGTCGCCGACGCCGCGCTGCCCGCCGCCTACGGCGTCCTCACCGGCCCGATCCTCGCGGTCTTCGAGGACCATCCGCTGCCGCTCTGCGGTCGCGAGGACCCGCCGGTCACGCACCTCGACCTCGGCCCGGCCGACCGCGACGCCGAGCACGCCTGGGGCGCGAACATGGCGGTGCGCCGCTCGGCGCTCCAGCGCGTCGGCGCCTTCGACGAGACGCGCGAGCTCTACGGCGACGAGCAGGAGTGGCAGGCGCGGCTGAAGGCCGAGGGCGGGCGGATCCGCTACGTCGCGTCCGCGGCGCTCGACCACCGGCGCGTCGGCGACGACGCGCGCGTGTCCGCGCTGGCCCGCGCCGCCTACCGCCGCGGGCGCGCGTCGCGGCGCTTCGACGTCTACAAGGCGCCGCACCCACCGGCGCCGTCGCCGCGCGCGGAGCTGCGCGTGCTCGCCGGCTGCGCGCTGCACGGCCCGCGCTTCCGCTGCGCCAACGGGCCGATCCTCACCGCCCATTCGCTCGGCCGGATCCGGTCGCTGCTCGACGAGCGCCTCAGCGTGCCGCCGCCCCCGCCCGCCACGCCCGGCGTCGACGACTTCCTCTCCGGCCGCAGCGGCCTGGTCGCCGGCAGGCGCGGCGCGCTGCTGCGCGCCCACGACGCGCTGCTGGACGTCGCCGCCGCCGCGCCGCGCCGGCGTCGTGCCCTGCGCGCCGCCGCCGCGCGGCTGCCGCGCCGGCGCGTGCTGGTCGTCGGCGTCGTGCGCACCGACGTCCCCAACCTGGCCGCCGCCGCGCGCGCCGAGCTGGCGCGCTCGCGCCACGACGTCACGCTCGACCTCGCGGCCGCCCGGCCCGGCCTGGGCAAGTTCGAGAACCTCGACGCGCTGCTGGACCGCCACGCGCCGCTGAGCGCCTTCGACTGGGTGATCGTCGCCGACGACGACGTCGCGTTCCCGCGCGGCTTCCTCGACGCGTTCATGGCCGTCGCCGAGGCCGGCGGCCTCCAGCTCGCCCAGCCCGCGCACCGCCGCCACTCGCACGCGGGCTGGGAGATCACCCGCCGCGTGCCCGGCGCCGACTGGCGCGAGACGACGTTCGTGGAGATCGGCCCGGTGACCGCGTTCTCGCGCGCCGCCACCGCCGAGCTGCTGCCGTTCCCCAAGGACCTCAGGATGGGCTGGGGCCTGGACGTGCACTGGTCGGCGGTCGCCCAGCGGCGCGGCTGGCGGATCGGCGTCGTCGACGCGACCCCGATCGGCCACACGTTGCGCCCCGCCGCGTCCGACTACCCGCGCGAGACCGCCGCCGCCGAGGCGCGCCGCTTCCTCGACGGCCGTCCCTACGTCACCCGCGACGCCGTCCGCACGCTCGCGACGCACAGGGTCGGCGAGCGATGAGGGTCCTCGTCGTCGCCGAGTTCTACCCGCGCGTGGCCGACCCGGTGCTGGGCATCTGGGCCCACCGCCAGGCGCTGGCCGCGCGCGACCACGGCGCCGACGTGCGCGTCGTCGTCCTGCACCGCCCGATCGCGCCCGCCGCGCGCTTCCGCGACCGCGAGGCGTGGCGCGAGCTGCTCGCCCAGCCGCGCCACGTCCAGCTCGACGGGCTCGACGTGCGCTACCTGCGCTTCGTCTCGCCGCCGCGCGGGCGCTCGTACGCCTCGTGGGGCGCGTTCGCGGCGCCCGGGCTGGCCGTCGAGCTGCGCCGGATCCGCCGCGAGTTCCCCTATGACCTGATCCACGCGCACTACGCGGTCCCCGCGGCCGACGCGGTCCTGCGCGCCCGCGACCGCGCGCCGCTGGTGATCTCCGAGCACGGCGGCGACGTCTTCCACACCGCGCGCCTGCCCGCCGGGCGCGAGCGCATCCGCCACGCGTTCTCGGCCGCGCGCCTCGTGCTCGCCAACTCGCTGGGCATCGAGGCCGCCTGCCGCGACCTCGGCGCCGAGCGAACACGCGTGATCCACCTCGGCACCGACCTGACGCCGATGGAGCGCCGCCCGCCCGCGCACCCGACGCTGGTCACCGTGGGCCAGCTCGTCGCCCGCAAGCGCCAGGCCGACGTGATGCGCGCGATGTGGGTGCTGCGCGACCGCCACCCGCACCTGCGCTACCGGCTGATCGGCGACGGGCCGGAGCGCGACAGCCTCGCGGCGCTGGCCCGCCAACTCGGCCTCGCCGAGCGCGTCGAGTTCACCGGCGCGCTGCCCCACGAGGAGGCGCTCAAGCGCGGCCGCGACGCGAGCGTCTTCGTGATGCCGTCGACCGACGAGGCGTTCGGCGTCGCCTACGTCGAGGCGATGGCCGCCGGCCTCCCGGCGGTCGGCTCGCGCGGTGAGCCCGGTCCGGAGGACATCGCGAGCCTCGGCCACGGCATGCGGCTGGTCCCGCCCGGCGACCCCGAGGCGCTGGCCACCGAGATCGACCACCTCCTCGACGGCGACTGGGGCGCGCGGATCGGCTCGGCCGCCCAGGCGATGGTCGTCGAGCACTTCACCTGGGACGCCTGCGGCGTGGCGACCGTCGCCGCCTACGAGGAGGCCCTGGGCCGGTGACGGCCGCCGCCGACGACCGGCCGGTCCTCGTCGTCACCAACCTCGTCGCGCCGGATCGCGCGGGCGCGTTCGCGGCGCTGCACGAGCGCGAGGACATCATGTTGGCCCTGTTCGGCGGGCGCTCGCACCACGCGACCGGCGCCGTCGCGGACCCGGGCGTCCCGTTCACCGCCGTCGCGCAGCGCGACGCCTACACCTTGGCCGCGTCGGGCCGCTTCCGCGCGGTGATCGCGGGCACCGCCGGGCGCGCCGCGCTGCCCGCCGCGCTGCTCGGGGCCCGCCGCGCGCGCGTGCCGTTCCTGCTGTGGACCGCGCTGTGGGCGCACCCGCGCACGCCCGCGTTCGCGCTGGCGGGCACGCCGCTGCTGCGGCTGATCTACCGCAACGCCGACGCGGTCATCGCCTACGGGTCGCACGTCAGCGCGTTCGTCGCGGCCCGCGGCGCGCGCAACGTGCACGTGGCGCCCCAGGCGGTCGACGTCGCGTTCTGGAGCGCGCCCGCCGACGCGCCACGGCGTCCGGCGAGCGCGACCTTCGCCGCGCTCAACGTCGGCCGCGCCGCGCGCTACAAGGGCGTCCCCGAGCTGCTGGAGGCGTGGCGCCTGTCCGGGCTCGGACCGCCCGGCGACGCGCTCACGCTCGTCGGGGAGCGAAGCGACGACGACGCGACCGCCCTGCCGGCCGGCGTCGCCCGCGCCGGACGGGCCGATCCCGAGGCGCTGCGCAACTTCTACGCCGGATCCGACGTCCTGGTCATGTCCGCCATCGAGACCCGCGACTTCCTCGAGCCGTGGGGCCTGGTGGCCAACGAAGCCATGCACCAACGACTGCCCGTCATCGCCACCACCGCCGTCGGCGCGGCCGCCGGAGGGCTCGTCCAGCACGAGCGCAACGGCCTGGTCGTGCCAGCGGGCGACGCCACCGCCCTCGCGGGCGCGCTGCGCCGCCTGCGCGACGACGCGCCGCTGCGCGCCCGTCTGGGCGCGGCTGCCGCGGCCGACGCCGCCGCCCACACGTTCGCCGCGTGGGCCGCCGGCGTCTCCGCCGCGCTGGTGAGCGTCGGCGCGGGCCGGGAAGGGGATCGATAACGTGTCCACCTCGCAGGGACTCCACCGTCACGTCCGCCAGCACGGAGGCCCGCAACGCCGGACCATGCGCCTCCGCCACCGGATCGCAACAGCCCTCGCCCTCCTCGTCGCGCTGCTCGCGCTGCCCGGCCTCGCCTACGCCGGCAGCGGCGACGCCGCGATCAGGGACTGCGCCAACGACGGCAAGCTCGACAAGACCTACACGCAGTCCCAGCTGGCCGACGCGATCGCCCACCTGCCGGCCGACGTCGACGAGTACTCCGACTGCCGCGACATCCTGCGCCGCGCCCAGCTCAACGGCGGGTCGTCGGGCGGCGGGTCCTCCAACAGCGGCGGCGGCGGGACCACCGGCGGCGGCGCCACGGGCGGCGGCGGCGGCGGCACGGGCGGCGGCGGCACGACCGGCGGCGGCAACGCCGACACCGGCACCGCGTCGGCCGGCCCGGCCACCGACCCGCTGCAGGGCGCGACCGACGCCGAGCGCGCCGCGTTCCAGAAGGCGGTCGCCAACGGCGACGCGCCCGTGAAGCTGGACGGCCGCCCGATCACGCCCGGCGCGCTGGGCGGCGCCAAGACCAACGGCCTCTCCGACCTCCCCGCCCCGCTGCTCGCGATCCTCGCGCTGCTGGTCGTGGCCGGGTTCGGCGCTGCCGCCTTCGGAACCCGACGCCTTGTCCACGGTCGCCGCCCCGCCTGACGCACGCATCCTGAGCGGGGACCGGGCCCGGCGGCGCGCGCCGCGGCGGCCCGGCCCCGAGCTGCTCTTCGGCGCGGCGCTGACCGCCGCGCTCACCGCCGTCGCGCTCCGCGGCGGCGGCGGCCTGTCGTTGAACTCGACGACCAAGGTCGAGATGGCGCTCGACGTCGTCGGCGGCCTGCTGGCCGTGCTCGCCGCGCTGGCGGCCGGCGTCCGCCGCCTGTGGGGCGGCATCACGATCGCGCTCTTCGCCGCGCTGGCGATCCTGACCGCGGTCTCGATCACCTGGGCGGTCCAGCCCTCCGACGCGTTGTTGGAGGCCAACCGGACGTTCTCCTACCTGATGGTCTTCGCGGGCGCCGCGATCCTCGCCCGGACGGTCGGCGCGTGGTGGAGCGGGCTGCTCGGCGCGATCGTCGCGACGACCACGCTGATCAGCCTGTGGGCGGTCCTCACCAAGGTCTTCCCCGGCGCGCTGGCCTCCGAGGAGACCTACGCGCGACTGCGCGAGCCGTTCGACTACTGGAACGCGGTCGGCCTGACCGCGGCGCTCGGCGTCCCCGGCGCGCTGTGGCTCGGCGCGCGGCGCACGGGCCACGGGGCGGTCAACGCGCTCGCCTACCCGATCGTCGGCGTCCAGATCCTGACCGTGATGCTGGCCTACTCGCGCGGCTCGCTGCTGGCGGTCGCGGTCGGCTGCGCGTTCTGGTTCCTGGTCGTGCCGCTGCGCCTGCGCGGCGTCGCGGTGCTGGCGGTCGGCGCGGTCGGCGCGCTGGCGGTCACCGGCTGGGTCTTCGCGCAGGACACGCTGACCAAGGACGGCGTGCCGCTCGACGAGCGCGCCACGTCGGGCCACGAGCTGGGCGTCGCGGTGCTGGCGATGATCCTGGTGCTGCTGGCCATCGGGCTGGCGATGGTCTTCGCGGCCGCGCGCCAGGCGCCGTCGCGGGGCGCGCGCCGCCGGGCGGGCGCGGTCATCCTCGTCGGCGTCGCGCTGCTGCCGGTCGCGGTCGTCGTCGCGCTGGCGATGTCGACCAAGGGCCTGGGCGGCTCGATCACCGACGGCTGGAAGTCGCTGACCGACCCCCACGACCAGACGACCGTCCTCAACGACCCCAGCCGCCTGACGTCGGTGGGCTCGGTGCGCGCCAAGTACTGGAACGAGTCGATCAAGATCTTCAGGGCGCACCCGCTCAAGGGCGTCGGCGCCGGCGGCTACGAGACCGCGCGGCTGCGCTACCGCACCGACAACCTCGCGGTGCGCCACGCGCACGGCTACGTCGTGCAGACGGCGGCGGACATGGGCCTGCTCGGCCTGCTGGTGTCCGGGCTGCTGCTGATGGCGTGGATCGGCGCGACCGGCCGCACGCTGGGCTGGCGGGTGCCGTGGCTCTCGCGCCCGGGGCCGAAGGTCGCCTACGGGCCCGAGCACGTCGCGATGGCGACGCTGGCGACGACCGTGCTCGTCTTCGGCGTGCACTCGTTCATCGACTGGACGTGGTTCGTCCCGGGCACCGCGGTGATCGCGCTGGTCGCGGCCGGCTGGGTCGCGGCGCGCGGGCCGCTGCACGAGCCGGCCGCCGAGCCGCGCCTGCTGCGCGAGCGGATCGCGCTCGGCGCGCGCCGCCCCGAGCGCGTCGCGGCGGCCGTCGCCGGGCTGGCGCTCGGCCTGCTGGCCGCGTGGGTGGCCTGGCAGCCGGAGCGCTCCGTGGACGCCGACAACGCCGCGCTCGCCGTGGTCGACAAGGACCCCGCCAAGGCGTTGGCCTACACCAAGACCGCGCAGGACCGCAACCCGCTCTCGATCGACCCGCTGCTGACGCGCGCGGTCGTCGAGAACACCGCCAAGCACCCGGACCGGGCGCGCGAGGCGCTGGTCGAGGCGGTGCGCCTGCAGCCGTCCAACCCGCAGACGTGGGAGTACCTCTCGCGCTTCACGGCCGAGCAGGACCGCGACCCGGTGCTGGCGCTGCGCCTGCTCGGGCCCGCGCTGTACCTGGATCCGAAGTCGCCGACCGGCGCGCAGGACTACCTCGAGGCGCTGCGTCTGGCCACCCAGCAGGCGCAGGAGAAGGCGGATCGCAAGGCCGCCGCCAAGGCCGAGGCCGAGAAGAAGCACAGGAAGAAGAAGGGCTGACCTCCGCGTGCGGCTGCTGGCCGTCTGCCAGGTCGACCGGCCTGGCGGTCCCGAGATCGGGCTGCTGCGGCTGCTGACGCGGCTGGCCGGCCGTGGCTGGGACGTGGCGCTGACCTCGCCCGGGCACACGCCGGCGGTCGAGCTGACCGAGGCGGGCTACCCGTGGGAGGCGCTGGAGGTCGGCGGCCTGGAGCACGGCGCGGGCGCGCGGGCGGTGGCGTCCTGGCCGCGCGCGCGAAAGCTCTCGCGCGAGGTCGACGTGACCTACCTGAACGGGACGGTCGCCGGCCGGCTGCTGCCGGCGCTGCGCGGGCACGCGACCGTGCTGCACGTCCACGACATCGTCGACCGCGTGCCGCGCCACTGGCACGGCGCCGACCTCGTGCTCGCCGACTCGCGCGCGGTCGGGGCGCGGCTGGACCCGCTCGACGTCCACGTGATCGGCTGCCCGGTCGACCTGGACCCGCCGCGGGCCGGGACGCCGCCGTGGCCGACCGACGGGCAGGCCGGGCCGCGGGGTCCGGTCGTCGGCTTCGTCGGGCGGCTGGTGCCGCGCAAGGGCGCGCTGGACCTCGTCAAGGCCGCGCCGGCGATCCGCGCCGCGCGCCCCGACGTCCGGATCGTGATCGTCGGCGACGACCCCTACGCCGACGAGGAGTCCGACTACGCCGCGGCGGTGCGCGCGTCGGACGAGGTCGAGCACGTCGGCCGCGTCACCGGCGCGGCGAGCATCCTCGGCCACCTCGACGCGCTCGTGCTGCCCAGCCGCCAGGAGCCGTTCGGCACCGTGGTGGCCGAGGCGATGGCGGCGGGCACGCCGGTCGTCGCCACCCGCGTCGACGGGCTGCCCGAGCTGGTGGCCGACGGCGTCACCGGCGCGCTGGTCGAGCCCGGCGACACCGCCGCGCTGGCCGTCGCGGTCCTGCGCGTCCTCGACGACCACGCCGCGATGTCCGCCGCCGCCCGCGCCGCGGCCGAGCGCTTCGGCGCCGACGCCTACGCCGAGCGCGTCCACGACCTCCTGGTCGACGTGCTGCCGGGCATCCGCGCCGAGGAGCGCCGCCGCGGGCTGCACGACGGCGCGGCGACCTAGGCCGCTGCCGCCTGGCCTATGGGTCATTTGCACGGTTATGCGCACCGAATGCATGGGGAATCCCCAATGGATGGCGAGGTTCGCCCCAACAGCGCACAGCTACCTGCCGTCTGGCTCGGAGTTCGCCGGACTACGCTCGCGCGATGTCGGCCACCATGCCCGCTCAGACGCCCGCCGGGACCCGACGTCGAAGCGTCCCGCCGATGGCGATCGCCCTGCTCCAAGCACTGGCCGTCCTCGCCCTCATCCTGTTCCTGACGCGGCTCGCGTTCCTGCAGCACAGGCACTTCGCGGGCGACCTGATCAACGACGCCTGGTACATCCAGCACCAGGCCGACGCGCTGCGCACCATGCACGCGCCATCGCTGTACCTGCACACCTCCCTCGCGGCCTTCTACCCGATCTTCGCGTTCTACGGCGGCACGCTCTTCGTCGTCGCGGCCGCGCTCTCGCTGCTGACCGGATCGGCCTACGTCGCCGAGGCCATCGTCTACGTCGGCGCCTTCGGCGCGGCCTACGCCGGCTGGTTCTGGCTGGCCCGCATGGCGGGCGTCCGCGGCTGGTTCGCCCACGCCGCCGGGATCGTCTACGTCACCGCGCCCTACGTCCTGACCAACTTGTACCAGCGACAAGATCTGGCGGAGACGGTGGCCACCGCGGCGATGCCGCTGATGGTCGCCTCAGCGCTCAGCGTCGGTCGCGCCGACCGTCTACGCGCCGGCCCGGCGGCCGCGCTCGCCGCATCGACGATCGCCTTCACCGGCAGCCACAACGTCACGCTGCTGTGGGGCACGATCGTCCTGGTGTTGGGCGCGACGATCATCGCCGTGGTCGTGCCGCCGGCGCGCGGGCTGATCTCCGGCCGCGGCGCGCTACGCATCCTCGCGATCGTGCTGCCGGCCACCGCGGTCAACGCCTGGTTCCTACTACCCGACCTCGCCTACTCGCACGACACGGCGATCGCCCAGCGGCTGGCGGACGCGCAGCGCCGCCTGCGGGCCTCCAACGACGACCTCTCGCTGGGTCACCTCCTGACGCCGACGCGCCCGGACACCGCGGCCGGCGGCGGGCTCACGCTGCCGGTCCTCGCGCTCGGGTGGGCGCTGCTGGCCACGGCAACCCTCCGGTCGCGCCGGGGCACGCCGTGGCCGCGCCTGCTCGTCGTACTGACGATCGGCGCCCTGGGCATCGCGGCGTTGATCAGCCAGGCGCGCATCATGGCCGACCTGCCGAGCCCGTTCGTGCTCCTCCAGCTCGGTGAGCGCCTGGACACCTTCGCGCTGTTCGGGGTCTGCGGTGCGCTGATCGCCGCGCTGGCGCTCGCCGGCCGCCCGGCGCCATGGCTCGCCGGTCTGCTGGCGCTCGTGCTCGCCATCGGCCTGGCCCAAGCGGTCAACCAGATCAACCACGTCATACGGTTCCCGAAGGCTACGCCCCCGACGTTGGACAGCTGGTCGGCGTACGGCCTGGGCGACTACGCGGACGGCACCGCGACGATCGTGCGGCCGCCGGCCAACCAGGCCGCGGTGGCCCTCTCGCACGCCATGGCAGAGGGCGATGAGGCCGAGATCACCGCCACCGGAAACCCCGGCGACATGATCCTCGTCAACGTCATGGCCCCGATCTCCATGGTGCGGGTCGAAGGCGCGGACGTCCTCGGCCGCTGGATGGTCCCGCCCGACAACCCAGGCTGGCAGCAGCGCTGGTATCTCGCGTTGCGGATCCCCCGGGACGCGACCGGTCAGAGCCACACGATCGTGGTCCGCGCCGCGCGTTCGACCCCGATCGTCGCCGGACGGGTGATCTCGATCCTCGGGATCGTCGGACTGCTGGCCATCGCCCTGCTGCTCACGTGGCGGCGTCTACGGCGTCCCGCACCGCGCGCGCCGCGACCTCGCCGGCGACCAGCAGCGGCTCTCTGGAGCGCCACGCCCGCGCCAGCACGAACGCGCCCTCCAGCCCGGCGATCATCGCGATCGCCAACTCGCGGGCGCGCTCGTCCGGCACGCCGGCGGCGGCGAAGCGCGGCGCGAGGCCGTCGATCCACGCCGTGAAGACGTCGGCGGTGGCACGGCGCAGCGGCTCGGACGTCGAGGCGACTTCCAGGGCGACGGTCGCGATCGGGCACGCGTCGCGCCAGCCGGTCTCCTCCAGGTGCTCGGCCGCGCCCGCGAAGAAGTCGCGCACGCCGGCGACGACGTCGGGCGCCGGGTCGAAGACCGCGGGCCCGAGCATCCCGTACATCTTGCCCGACCAGCGGATGACCTCCTCGCCGAGCTGCTCCTTGCCGCCCGGGAAGTGGTGGTACAGGGAGCCGAACGGCGCCTGCGCGGCGGCGACGATCTCCTTGACCCCGGTGCCGGTGTAGCCCTTGACGCGCAGCAGCTCCGCGCCGGCCTCGACGATCCGCTGTCGCGTGGGGTTCGACATCCGTGTCGAGCGTAGCGTACGATCCCGCTAGAGCGATCTACCTAATCCGGAGGACGACCGATGTCGGGATGGACGAAGGTGGCGGCGGGCGCGATCGGCGCGGCGGCCGCCCGCGCGGCGTACACGGGCGCCACGCGCGCGCTGCTGCGACGCAACGTCAAGGCGCTGATGGCCGGCGACCCCGGGCCGCTGCTGGCGCTCTACCACCCCGACGCGGTGCTGACGTTCCCCGGCGAGCACTCGTGGGCGCGCGCCTACCGCGGCCGCGACGAGATCGCGGGCTTCCTGCGTCGCTTCCTGGACGCGGGCCTGCGCGGCGAGCTGGGCGCGATCTTCCTCGACGGCCCGCCGTGGGCGACCCGCGTCGCGATCGAGTTCGTCGACCACGCCCACGACCCGCGCACCGGCGAGCGGATCTACGAGAACCGCGCGGTGATCGTCCTGCGCACGCGCTGGGGCCGCGTCGTGGCCGAGGAGGTCTACGAGGACACCCAGAAGGTCGCGGCCTTCGACGAGCGCCTCGCCGAGATCGACGCGGTGACGGGGTGACCGGCCCGGAGGTCGTCAAGGCCGCGCACATCGCCTCGGCCTTCGCCGCCTACGGGCTGCCGCTCGCCTACCCGTTGCTCATCCCCTACCTGCGCCGCCACCACCCGGGCACGCTGCCCGGCGTCCACGACGCCCAGCACCGCTTCAGCGTCTGGCTGACCGGGCCGTTCACGGGCCTGCTGCTGGTCTTCGGCGTCTACCTGGCGACCAAGGAGCACCAGTGGGACCGGGCCTACGTGCAGGCGGGCCTCACGGCGATCGCGATCATCGGCGCCGCCGGCGGGCTGATCGTCCGCGACACCGCCAAGCTCGCGACCCTCGCGGCCGCCGGCTTCGGCGCCGAGTACGACCGCGTCTACCGCCGCTACCTGGTCACCGAGACCGCCCTTGGCGCGCTCGTGATCCTGATGATCTTCCTGATGACCGTTAGGCCCTAACATGTTCGGCCGCCCTAACTTCGGGCGCTCGAACCCATGGCTTTCACCCGACGCGCATTCCTCGCCACCGGCGGCGCGACCGCCGCGGCCGCCGCCGCGGCCGGCGTCGGCTACGCGGCTGGCCAGGACACCGGCGACGACGGCAGGCCCGGGTCCGGGTCGCACGTCGTCGACTTCCACGGCGACCACCAGGCCGGCATCGCCACGCCCGCCCAGGACCGCCTGCACTTCGCCGCCTTCGACGTCACCGAGGGCGTCACCGCCGCCGAGCTGCGCGACCTGCTGAAGCAGTGGACGCAGGCCTCGGCGACGATGGCCGGCGGCAGGCCGATCGGCACCGGCGCCGCGGGCGCGCCGCTGGCCCCGCCCGACGACACGGGCGAGGCGCTGGACCTCACGCCCGCCAACCTGACCGTCACCTTCGGCTTCGGCGCCTCGCTGTTCGACGACCGCTTCGGCCTGGCCGCCAAGCGGCCCAAGAAGCTCACGCGGCTGCCCGACCTGCCCGGCGACGCGCTGGACCACGACCGCTCCGACGGCGACCTCTGCGTCCAGGCCTGCGCCGACGACCCCCAGGTCGCCTTCCACGCGATCCGCAACCTCGCGCGCATCGGCCGCGGCCTGGTCACCGTCCGCTGGTCGCAGCTCGGCTTCGGGCGCACGTCGACGACCTCGCGCGCGCAGGCGACGCCGCGCAACCTGCTGGGCTTCAAGGACGGCACCGCGAACATCAAGCTCGAGGACCGCGCCGCGCTGGACCGGTACGTCTGGGTCGGCGGCGACCGCCCCGACGAGCCCGCGTGGCTGAAGGACGGGTCCTACCTGGTGGCGCGCCGCATCCGCATGCTGATCGAGGTCTGGGACCGCGCGTCGCTGAAGGACCAGGAGCAGACGATCGGGCGCACGAAGGTCATCGGCGCGCCGCTGGGCGGCAACGACGAGTTCCAGGCCTTCGAGCCGCGCGCGCTGCCGCTGGACTCCCACGTCCGCCTCGCCCACCCGGACACCAACGGCGGCATCCAGATCCTGCGCCGCGGCTACTCGTTCACCGACGGCCTCGAGTCCCTCGGCCAGCTCGACGCCGGCCTGTTCTTCCTGGCCTACATGCGCGACCCCAGCGCGTTCGTCGCGCTGCAGAACCGCCTCGGCGCCCACGACTCGCTCAACGAGTACATAAAGCACGTCGGCTCCGGCCTCTGGGCGATCCCGGGCGGGATCAAGCCCGGCGGCTACGCCGGACAGTCGCTCTTGGAGAGCTAGGCGGCCCTCAGAACGCCCCGCGCCGTGTGAACACGGCGGGCACGGTCTTCATCAGGATCGAGAGGTCGAGGAAGACCGACCAGCGCTCGAGGTAGAGGAAGTCGAGGCGGACGAGGTCGTCGAAGTCGAGGTCCGAGCGGCCGGAGACCTGCCAGAGGCCGGTGATGCCCGGCAGCACGAGGTAGCGCTTCTTGTGCCACTCCTCGAGGCGGTCGAAGTCGCGCTGGGGCAGCGGGCGCGGCCCGACCAGCGACATGTCGCCGCGCAGGACGTTGATGAGCTGCGGCAGCTCGTCGATCGAGAAGCGGCGCAGCACGCGGCCGACCTTCGTCACGCGCGGGTCGTGGCGCATCTTGAACAGCGCGCCGCTGGCCTCGTTGTGCTCCTCCAGCTCGGCCTGGCGACGGTCGGCGTCGGCGTACATCGTGCGGAACTTCAGGCACGGGAACGGCGCGCCGCCGATGCCCGGACGCCACGACTGGTAGAAGACCGGCCCGCGCGAGGTGAACTTCACCAGCGCCGCGCACAGCGCCAGCAGCGGCGACAGCAGCGCCAGCAGGAGGCTCGCCACCGCGAGGTCGAACGAGCGCTTGACCGCGAAGTCGATGCCGTCGAAGACCGGCGGCTTGAGCTCGAACAGCGGGACCGACTGGCCCGGCACGAACTCCGCGCGGTGGATGAGGATCTCCATCGTCGACGGCGCGATCCGCACCACGACGCCGCGCTGGTGGCAGGTGTCGACGAGCTCCAGCGCCCGCTGCTGCGGGAACGCGGGGTCGGCGATGATGACCTCGTCGACCTTGTGGCCCTCGACGATGTCGCCGATGTCCTCCAGCCCGCCGAGCGACCGCAGCCCGTTGTCGGGGCGCGGCGTCAGCGACACGAACCCGACGACGTTGACCGGCGCGTTGCCGCCCGCCGCCAGCAGGGCGTGCGCGACGTCCTCGATCTGCTCGCCGGTGCCGACCAGCACCGCGCGGCGCTTGTAGCCGGCGCTGCGCAGCATCCAGCCGGTGGCCTGCTCGTAGGCGTAGCGCGCCGTGGAGACGTAGGCCACCGCGAAGAACAGCGTGCCGTAGAAGATGTAGTAGGAGGAGAACTCCTCGCCGTTGACCACGGCGAAGATCAGCGCGACGAGCGTCGTCTGGAACAGCGACGCGACGATCCGCGTCAACCCGGGGCGCTGCGCGCGCTCCGCGTACAGGCCCGACCGCGCGAACAGCAGCGACGCGACCAAGAACGCGAACGGCACGTAGTCCTTGGCCTGCTCCCAGGAGACGTGCGGCTCCCAGGCGTCGCGCGCGACGGCCTTCAGGCACAGCGCGGTGAAGATCGCCAGGACGATCGCGCCGAGGTCCAGCGCCAGCAGCGAGACGACCCGCGCCCCGCGCCGCAGCGTCGACCACCGCAGCAGGAACGAGAGCAGCGGCGGCCGCTTGGCGCGCATGTCCCGATCGGGCAGCACGTCGAAGGCCGGGAGCTCCAGGCCGCCTCCGAGCTTCGCGGGGTTGACATCGGGCATCTGCCGTTCCTCAACGGACGAGGGTGGCAGATGTCGCGGGTTCGGCATGCGAAATACGTTTCAAGGCGCGCCAAGAAGCGGGATCGGCCCGCTCCGACGGCCGTTAGACGCTAGCGTGCGGCGCCGACGAGCACGTCGACGCCCGATTCGTCGAGCGTCCGCTGCAGGCCTTCGCGGAGCTGCACCTCGGGCTCCCAGCCCAGGATCTCCTTGGCCAGCGCGATCTCCGGCTGGCGGATCTGCGGGTCGTCGGTCGGCAGCGCCTCGTGGACGATCTCCGACGAGGAGCCCGTGAGCTCGATGACCGTCTCGGCCAGCTCCAGCAGCGTGAACTCGTTGGGGTTGCCGACGTTGACCGGGTCGTGGTAGCCGGACTCGGCCAGCGCGATCATGCCGCGGATCAGGTCGTCGACGTAGGTGAACGAGCGGGTCTGCTTGCCCTCGCCGAAGACCGTGATCGGCTTGCCCGACAGCGCCTGGCGCAGGAACGTCGGGATCGCGCGGCCGTCGTGCGGGCGCATGCGCGTGCCGTAGGTGTTGAAGATGCGGATGATCGCCGTGTCCACGCCCTGCTGGCGGTGGTAGGCCATCGTCAGCGCCTCGGCGTAGCGCTTGGCCTCGTCGTAGACGCCGCGCGGGCCGATCGGGTTGACGTGGCCCCAGTAGCTCTCGGGCTGCGGGTGGACCTGCGGGTCGCCGTAGACCTCGGAGGTCGAGGCCAGCAGGAAGCGCGCGCGGTGCGCCTTGGCCAGGCCGAGCGAGTGGTGCGTGCCGTGCGAGCCGACCTTCAGCGTCGCCAGCGGCAGGCGCAGGTAGTCGATCGGCGAGGCGGGCGAGGCGAGGTGGTAGACGAAGTCGACGGGCTCGTCGACGAAGTACGGCGACACGATGTCGGTGTGCAGCAGCGTGAACTCGGGGACCCGGATGTGCTCGATGTTCCGCAGCGTGCCGGTCTCGAGGTTGTCCACGCAGATGACGCGGTTGCCTCGGCGCAGCAGCTCGTCGCACAGGTGCGAGCCCAGGAAGCCGGCGCCGCCGGTGACCAGACAGGTAGCCATGCGTGAGAGCCTAGCCGCCGGTCGTCGGGCCGGGCCTCTAGGCCGCGAAGTCCACGTGCACGTGGCGCCCGCGCTCCAGCAGCACGACGCGCCCGGCCTCGCGCAGCGCGAACAGGGCGGCGCGCTCGTCGGGCGTCAGGTCGACGTCGTGGGGCGGCCGCGTCCCGGCCTCGGCGTAGCGGCGCTCCAGCGCGAGCGCCTCGGCGTCCAGCGGCGGCGGCGCGATCGCCGCGTCGTCGCGCGGCTCCTCGCCGCGCTCCAGCGCGACGAGGCGGACGAGCGCGTCGTTGGTCGGCCCGTGGCGGCGCGCGGCGCCGTCCAGGACGGTGGCCTCGCCGAGCAGCTCGTCGTCGCCCAGGCGGCGGACCTCGACGACGTCGCCGCGCACGGGCGCCGGGTCCAGCGCCTCGACGCAGCGCAGCTGGTGGAAGCGCCCGCCCAGCCAGCCGACGCGCGCCTCGGCCTCGGCCACGCCGTGGACGACCAGCACGTGCCCGCCGTGCTCCAGGCGCGCGTCGATCGCGACGTCCAGGACGCGGCCGCCGAGCGGCCGCTCGGCCTCGGGATCCGCCGGAGCGTCCGGGGTCTCCGGCGCGCCCGGCACCGCGCCCTCCGCCCACGCGCCCTCCTCGCGCTTCCAGATCGGCGCCTCGGCCTTGATGCGGTCGATGATCTCGCGAGCGCCCGCGAACGCCTCGGGCCGGTGCGGTGCGCTGGCGGCCACGACCACCGACGCCTCGCCCAACGCCACGCGCCCGTACCGGTGGTCGGCCGCCGCGCGGCAGAGCCCGTGGCGCTCGATCGCCTCGGCGACGATCGCGTCGATCCTCTCGGCGGCCATCTCCGCGTAGGCCTCGTAGTCCAGGAACGCGACGTCGCGCGTGGTCCCGCTGAACGTCACGATCGCCCCCGCCCGCGGATCGCGCACGCGCTCGGCCACCGCGTCCAGCGACAGCGGACCGTCGACGACCGCGCCGCCGCTGACCGGCGGGACGACCGCCAGCTCGTCGCCCGGCGCCAGCTCCACGTCCGGATCGGCGTACTCGCGGTTGACGGCGAGCACCAGCGACGTGCCGGGCGCCAGGTGCTGGACGGCGGCCAGCGCGTCGGCGACGCGCGCGCCCTCGGGCAGGTCGAGCACCAGCTCGTCCCTCCCGGCCCGCTCCCGCAGGCCCGCGAACAACCGGACGCTGACCTTCACCAGCGAAACAGTACGGGCCTTCGCGCGTAAGCGACGGGCGCCTGCCCCGTTGCGCGAGCATGCGAACGCCACGATCCGCCGCGCTGGGCGCGGCCGCCGCCCTCGCCCTGCTCGCCCCCGCGGCCCCGGCCGTCGCGGGCATCTGGTCGCCGATCGCCTCCGGCACGACCGCCGACATCACCGCCGTCGACGACGTCCGTCAGGACGTCCTGCTCTACGGCACCGCCTCCGGGCAGCTGCTCGAGAACGGCGCCGTCCGCGCCACGTTCGCGGGCCGCTCGATCAACGACATCGCGCTCAACCCGTCCGGGTCGATCGGCCTGGCGGCCGCGTCCAACGGCCTGCTGCTGCGGACCACCAACCACGGCGACAGCTGGACGACGATGACGCTGCCCACGACCTACGCCCAGCCGACGCCGTGCGCGTCGACCGGGCCCAAGAGCCTCCCGATCACGGGCAACCTCAACGCGGTCGCCTGGGCGAGCGACACGGTGGCCTACGTCGTGGCCGCCGACCAAGGCGTCGTGCTGAAGACCGTCGACGGCGGGGCGACCTGGGCCGACGCCGGCCGCCAGAACGACGGCAGCTGCCGCGTGAACACCCACGGGAAGCTCCTCACCGACGTCGCCACCGTCCCCGGCTCCGGCGTCGCCTGGTTCGTCGACGACTCGTTCGGCGCGACGTCCGTCACCACGGACGCCCTGGCGACGCCCGCCCCGCGCCGTGCCACCGCCAGCGCCGTCAACTGCTTCGACCACCGCCCGCGGCTGGCGCTCGACGTCGACAACCCCAACCGCGCGTTCATGGTCGACCGCTGCGACGGCGCGCTCCAGCTCGGCACGACGACCGACGGCGGCACCAGCTGGGACCTGTCGCACCGCTACTTCGCCGGCGACCCCGACGCGCTGCGCGGCCTCAACGACGTGGCGATCGCCGGCGGCTCGGCGATGGCCGTCGGCAACGACGGCGCGATCCTGATCGCCAACGACACGCGCGACGTCTACTTCCAGCGCGCCGACGGCGCGCTCTCCACCACCGACTGGCTGTCGGTGTCCAAGCGCGAGGGCGCGCACGCGGTCGTCGGCGGCGCCGGCGGCGCGCTGATCCAGACCGACCGGGCCGCGCAGATCCCGGACGTCGTCCCGCCCGCGGGCACGGTGACCGGGCCGACGACCGCGACGGCGGGCGTCCCGGTCACGCTCACGCTCGTCGCGGGCGACGACGCGGGCGGCAGCGGCCTCGCGCCGGCGGCCACCGTGTGGACGGCGCCCGGCGTGCCCGCCCCCGCCTTCGTGCCCAACGCCGTCGGCGGCGCGGCGACGTTCACCTTCTCCGCGGCCGGCGTCTACCCCGTCACGGCCACCTTCGAGGACCTGGCGGGCAACCGCGCGACCGCCGGGACGACGGTGACCGTGAGCGCGCCGATCAAGGGCCCGGCCCCGACCCCGACCCCGAACCCGACGCCGGCCACGTCCACCCGGACGACGACGGCCTCGGTCCCCGGCGCGAAGCTCTCGCTCGGCGTGCCGCGCGCGTGCGTGGCCCCCGGGGCGACGTTCCGGGTCACGCTCACCTGGAAGAAGCAGAAGCGCAAGGGCAACCGCTTCGTCAAGGTGCGCCGCGCCGACTTCTACGTCGGCGCCAAGCGGGTCAAGGTCGACACCAAGGCGCCGTTCACGCAGACGCTGACGATCACGGCCGGGACGAAGTCCGGCTCAACGGTCACGGTCCGTGCCCGGGCCTACGTCAAGGTCTCCAAGGGCAGGTCGCCGACGAAGTCGATCACGACCACGGTCAAGGTCTGCTGAGCCCACCCAGCCGGGGGTCGTGGCACCCGATCGGGCTACCGGTCCGTAAAGTTCGGGGCATGGCCACGACCCCTGCTGAGGAGCGCCTCACCGTCGCGCCGATCGTCGGCCCCGACGATCCGAGGCACTTCACCGACTCCGGCATCGAGATCAAGCCCCTCTACACGGCGGCCGACGTCCCGGCCGACCTGGAGCTGGGCGAGCCCGGCGAGTTCCCGTACATCCGCGGCCCGCACCGCGAGATGTACCGCAAGCAGTTCTGGACGATGCGCCAGTACGCGGGCTACGCGTCGGCCAAGGAGTCCAACGAGCGCTACCGCTACCTGCTGTCCAAGGGCGGCACGGGCCTGTCGATGGCCTTCGACCTGCCGACGCAGCTCGGCCTCGACAGCGACAACCCGCGCTGCCTGGGCGAGGTCGGCCGCACCGGCGTCGCGATCGACACGATCGACGACATGCGCACCGCGTTCGACGGCATCCCGCTGGACCAGGTGTCGACGTCGATGACGATCAACGCGCCGGCCGCCTGCCTGATGCTGCTGTACGAGCTGGTCGGCGAGGAGCAGGGCGTCGAGTCCAAGCTGCTGCGCGGCACCACGCAGAACGACGTGCTCAAGGAGTACATCGCGCGCGGCAACTACATCTACCCGCCCGGCCCGACGATGCGCCTCACGACGGACCTGTTCGCCTACTGCAAGGAGAACATCCCGAAGTGGAACACGGTGTCGATCTCCGGCTACCACTTCCGCGAGAAGGGCTGCTCGGCCGTCCAGGAGGTCGCGTTCACGCTGTCCTCCGGCATCGCCTACGTGCAGGCCGCGGTCGACGCGGGCCTGGCCGTCGACGACTTCGCCCCGCGCCTGGCCTTCTTCTTCAACGGCCACAACAACGTCTTCCAGGAGGTCGCGAAGTTCCGCGCCGCCCGGCGGATGTGGGCGCACATCATGCGCGACCGCTTCGGGGCCCAGAACCCCAAGTCCATGATGCTGCGCTTCCACACGCAGACCGGCGGCGTGACGCTGACCGCCCAGCAGCCGGAGAACAACATCGCGCGCGTGGCGCTGCAGGGCTTCGCCGCGGTCTGCGGCGGCACGCAGTCGCTGCACACCAACGGCTACGACGAGGCGCTGGCGCTCCCGACCGAGCGCGCCGCCAAGATCGCGGTCCGCACCCAGCAGGTCATCGCCCACGAGTCGGGCGCGACCGACACGGTGGACCCGTTCGCGGGCTCCTACTTCATCGAGGCGCTGACCGAGGAGATCGAGTCGCGCGCGACCGAGCTGATCGCCAAGGTCGACGAGCTGGGCGGCAGCGTCAACGCGATCGAGTTCATCACCGGCGAGATCGACGAGTCGGCCTGGGGCTACCAGGAGCGCTACCGCCTCGGCCAGGACATCGTCGTCGGCGTCAACAAGTACGAGGAGGACGAGATCGAGGTCCCGGACCTCCTCCGCGTGGACCCCGAGTCCGAGAACCAGCAGGTCGCGCGCCTCAAGGCGTTCAAGGAGAACCGCGACCAGCAGCAGGTCGACGCCCAGCTGGAGCGCCTGCGCAACGCGGCCCAGGGCACCGACAACGTCCTGCCCTACATCAAGGACGCCCTGCGCGACCGCGCCTCGCTCGGCGAGGTCTGCGGCGCCATGCAGGACGTCTTCGGCAAGTACCAGCCGAAGTTCTGACGGGGCGGCGCGCCCCGCGCGCCGCCCAGGTTCCCGACACGGACGGTGTGCTTCCGGGTACACCGTCCGTCGGAGAGAGCTGTGGAAGGACCAGGACGGAGCCTGCCTGATTGGGTCTGGGACGCGCAGGACGAGGGCGCGGTGCTCCTGGACGCCCACCGGCGGGTCGTCGCGGCCAACCGGGCCGGGCGAGCGCTGCTGGGCGTCCGGGCCGGCGACGTCGTGGCCCAGCCGGCGAACGCGCCGTCGCACGTGCGCGTCCGCGAGCGCGCCGGCCCGGACGGCGACACGCTGGTCACGCTGACCGACGTCTCGCGCGAGATCCGGGCGCGCGAGCGGGTCGAGCTGATCGCCGAGTCCGTCGAGGAGTTCCTGTTCCGCCGCCGGCTGGCGCCCGACGGCACGGCGCCGGTGATCTACGCCAGCCCGGGCGTCGAGCGCCTGATCGGCGGGACCGTCCCGCCCGGCGAGAGCGTCGAGCAGGCGTGGACCGCCGCGATCCACCCCGAGGACTGGCCGCGCGTCGAGGCCGGGATGCGCGGGACGCTGCGCGGCGAGCCCAGCGCGCTGGAGTACCGGATGGTCGGCCTGGACGGGCAGGTGCGATGGGTGCGCTCGCGCACGCGCATCCGCGTCGAGCGCGACACGACCTACGTCGACGGCGTCGTCGCCGACGTCACCGCCGAGCACCAGTTCGCCGAGGACATGGCGCGCTTCCGTGGCGTGGTCGAGGCGTCCGGCTCGGCGATCGCGCTGCTGGACCCCGACTGGCGCGTGCGCTGGATGAACTCCGCGGGCCTGGCGATGACCGGCCTGACGGCCGAGACGATGGTCGGCGTCCCCTACCTGGAGCTCGTCGGCGACGAGGCGCGGGTCGACCACCTCAACGCGGAGCGCCCGACCGTCGAGCGCGACGGGCGCTGGTCGGGCGCCAGCGTCCTGCTGTCGATCGACCGCACGCGGCGCCCGCTGCCGGTCGAGGCGACCACCTACCGGATCCTGCACCCGACGACCGGCCGACCGCTCGGCCTGGCCTGCATCCGCCGCGACGTCAGCGACACGCGGCGGCTGGCGCGCGAGCACGAGGCGATCGGCAACGTCGCGACCGCGATCGCGGCCGGCCTCGGGCGCGACGAGCTCTACGAGGCCGTCTGCCGCGAGGCCGCGCACCTGCTGGGCGCCGACGCGGGCGGGATCGCGATGCTCGGCGCCGGTCCCGGCGCGCGCATGGTCGGCACGTGGCGCGCGCCCGGCTCCGACGACCGCCTGGAGCTGGCGATCGCCCGCCTCGCCCCCGGCCTGCGCGCCGACGGCGCGGGCGGCGACGCGTGGGCGCTGGATCTCGGCGACGGCCACCACGGGCTCGGCGCCGCGGTCGTCGCCGAGGGCCGGCCGTGGGGGCTGATCGTCGCCTGCCGCGTCGGCGGGCCGTTCTCGGCCGAGGACGAGCGCGCGCTGAGCCGGCTCGGCGGCCTGGTCGGGCTCGGCGTCGGCGTCGCGAGCTCGCGCGAGTGGCTCGTGCGCCAGGCGACGACCGACGGCCTCACCGGCCTGGTCAACCACCGCGCGTTCCACGATGCGCTGCGCGCCGAGGCCCAGCGCTGCACGCGCTACGGCCATCCGCTGTCGGTGGCCGTGCTCGACCTCGACGGCTTCAAGGGCGTCAACGACCGCCATGGCCATCAGGTCGGCGACGAGCTGCTGGTCGCCGTCGCGCGCGGCCTGGAGCGGATGACGCGCGCGACCGAGGTCGTCGCCCGGCTCGGCGGCGACGAGTTCGCGATCCTGCTGCCGGAGACGACCGCCGAGGGCGCGCGGGCGACCGCCGAGCGCGTCCGGGCCGCCGTCGCGGCGCTCCCCGGCGCCGTCGCCCACGGCGTCACCGCGTCGGCGGGCGTCGCCGATCTCGAGCGGACGGGCTCGACCGAGGAGCTGCTGCGCGCGGCCGATCGCGACCTCTACCGCGCCAAGGGCCTTCGCCTGACCGACATGTAGGCTCAGGCCATGCTCGCGATCACGTTCTACGGCGTCGTGCTGGCCGTGCACATCATGGCGGTCGTCGTCGCGTTCGGGTTCGCGTTCGCGTTCCCCGCGTTCATGCCGTGGGCACGCCGCACGCACCCCGAGGCGATGCCGGTCATCCACGAGCTCACCGGTCGCCTGGGGCGCTTCGTGATGGCGCCGGCGATGGTGCTCGTGCTGGCCGCCGGGGTCTACCTGGCCTCCAAGGCCGACGTGTGGTCGGAGACCTGGGTGTCGGTGCCGCTGCTGATCCTGATCGTCATCGGCGCGCTGAGCGGCATGGTCTTCGCGCCCAGCGATCGCAAGCTGGCCGAGCTGGCCCGGCGCGACCTCGCCGCCGGCGGCGAGCTGTCGGCCGAGTACGACGCGCTCTTCCGCCGCGTCGCGTTCTTCGGGCTGATCCTGATCGCGCTCGTCCTGATCGCGATCTTCTTCATGGCCGCCAAGCCGTAGGACTAGCCGATCGCCGGTCGCGCGCGCCGGCCATCGGGTGTAGAAGCGACGCTCCAGAACCTTTCCCGAGGGGGTCCGTCGTGCCCGGCCGTCGTCTTGTCGTGTCGTTGGTCCTCGCGCTCGCCGCGTGCGCTCCGGCGTCGGCGGCCGTCGTCTCGCCGAGCGGGACGTTCACGTCGGTGGGCGTGGGGCGCGCGTTCGTGTGCGCGGTGCGCGCGAGCGACGCGTCGCTGTTCTGCTGGGGCAACGACGCCTACGGGCAGGCGACGCCGCCGTCCGGCACGTTCACCGCGGTCAGCGCCGGCGACGAGCACGCGTGCGCGATCCGGACCGACCAGACGCTCGTCTGCTGGGGCTACCAGGTGCCCGGGAAGGCGACGCCGCCGCCCGGGACGTTCACCGCGATCAGCGCCGGCTACCTGGACTCGTGCGCGATCCGGACCGACCAGACGCTCGCGTGCTGGGGCTACGACGACGTGCCCGGCCAGGTCGCGGCGAGCACGCCGACCGGGACGTTCACGGCGGTCAACGAGCGCGGCAACAACGAGGCGTGCGGGGTGCGCACCGACCAGACGCTCGCCTGCTGGGGCAGCAACGCGGTCGGGCAGTCCGCGCCGCCGCCGGGGACGTTCGTGTCGGTCGGCTCGACCGACGGGTTCGGGTGCGCCGTCGCGACGACGGCGTCGATCGCGTGCTGGGGCATGGCCAAGTACGTGGCGACCCAGCCGAGCACCAGCGACTGGGCCACGGTCAGCGCGGGCGGGGAGTACGCGTGCGGGCTCCACGTCGACCAGACGCTCGGATGCTTCGGCCTCGACGGCAGCGGCGTCCAGTCGCCGCCGGCGGGCCGGTTCACCAGCGTCGTCGCCGGGACGTTCTTCGCGTGCGCGATCGCCGTCGACCGGTCGCTGACCTGCTGGGGCCTGGCGCCGGCGCTGCCCACGGCGCCGCCGCCCGACGACGGCGGCACGCCGCCCGCGCCGACCCACACGACCACCACGACGACACCCCCGCCGCCCCAGACCACACCGACGCCGACGCCGTCCCACACCGGCACGACGCCGACGCCGACGCCCGGGCCCGCCGCCGGCCACGCCGCGCCGGCCATCACCGCCGCCCAGGCCTTCACGCTGCCCTCCGCCAAGCGCTGCGTCTCGCGCCGCCGCTTCACCATCCACATCAAGAAGATCCGCGGCGTGACGTTCGTCGGCGCGGTCGTCAAGGTCGCGGGCAAGCGCGTGAGGACGATCGCGCGCAAGCGGATCTCCGCGCCCGTCAACCTGACCGGCCTGCCGAAGGGGACGTTCCGCGTGTCGATCACCGCGCGGACGTCCGACGGACGCGCGGTCACCGGGACGCGCGCCTACCACACGTGCGCGCCGCGGCGGGCGCCGTCGTCGTCGTCGTCGAAGCCGAGGTTGTAGCCCTACGGCGAGACGAGGTAGTAGCCGACCATCCCCGCCTGCATGTGGGTCATCACGTGGCAGTGGTAGAGCCAGCGGCCGGGGTCCTGCTCGCGGAAGCGGATCCGCACACCCTGTGAGGGCAGCAGCCCGGGCGCGTCGCCGAAGCCGTCGGACGCGGTGACGTCGTGCCAGCGGTGGCCGTGGATGTGGAACGTGTGGAACTCGCTGCCGAGCGTCAGCACGTTGAACGCGACGTCCTGGCCGACGCGCGCCGTCGGCGTCGGCGTGTTGCCCGCGTAGGCGCGGCCGTTGATCGCGCTGAACGCCTTGCGCGCCTTGATGTCGGCGGGCATGTACATGTGGAAGAAGATCGTGTGCTCGACGTCCGGCGGCGGCTCGTCGCGCGGGCGGACGACGATCGCGCCGAAGAGGCCCAGGTTGGTGGACATCATCTCCATCGGCCCGTGGTCGTGGTAGGGCCAGACGCCGATCGAGTCGTCGCCCGCGGTCCACTCGTAGGTGTACGACGCGCCGGGCTTCACCGCGCCGGACGGGCGCGTGTAGATCCCCATGTACGTGCCGTCGTCGTTGGGCGCGTAGTGCACCCCGTGCGGGTGCATCGTGTGCGGCATCTTGTACTTGGTGTCCTCGTTGCGGAAGTGGATCCGCAGCGTGTCGCCGGGGCCGGCGCGCAGCACGGGGCCGGGGATCCCGGCGTTGTCGCCGATGCCCGCGGGCGGCAGCGGCTGCTCCCAGTTGGGCGTGCAGGCGACGTAGGCCAAGGCGTCGTACTTGACGTTCTTGACCTTGCCGTCCTTCCAGGCGTCGTGCCCGGTCGGGACGATCGACCAGCGCACGTTGCGCGCCGCGATCCAGTACTCGCGCACGCCGGGCGGCGAGGGCGCGGCCTGCGCGGCGCGGGCCCGGGCCGGCGCCTTGGCGGTCGCCGCCGTCGGCCCGCCGCCACCCGCCGCGACCGCCACCGAGCCCATCCCCAGGCGGCAGAGGAGGTCGCGGCGCGACAGGCTCACTTGGCGGCCTTCTTGACGACGACCGTCATCGTCATGACCGCCTGGTGCTGGCTGCAGTACAGCTTGTAGGTGCCGGCCTTCTTGAAGGTGTAGGAGTAGCTCCCGGCGCCCTGGGTCGGGGAGTGGAAGTCGGTGGGGCCGGAGTCCACGTAGACGTCGTGGAGGTTGAAGCCGCTGGAGTGCCAGACCCACTTGACCTTGTCGCCGGCGTGGAGCGTCAGCTTGGTGGGGTCGTAGTAGTCGTCGTTGACGCCGACCTGGTGGGTCTTGGCCTTGGGCTTGGTCTTGTGGGGCTGGGCGACGGCCGCGGGAACGACCGCGGCCGCGGCCGCCGCCAAGATGGCGGCGCCCGCGGCACCCCTGCGCGCGGCCTTGCTGCTCATTGCGTGACCGTGATCTTCCCTCGCATGAACGTGTGGATCGCGCAGAAGAACGAGTAGGTCCCGGGCTTGGAGAACGAGACCTTCACGCTCTGCGGGAACGGCGTCTTGCTGTCGCCGTCCAGCACCCCCGAGTTGACGAACCCGTCACCGTGGTTGGTGCCGTCGATGACGACCGGCTGCCCCGGAGGATCGCTCGGGAGCGCCCACTTCGGGTCGAACGCGAGCGTCGGCGGCCCGGTCTTGCCGGTGCCCGGCAGCGGGCCGATGAACGTCGCGTCGGCGGCCTTGATCGCGGCCTTGATGTCGTTGGAGAACGTGAACGTGTGGTCCTCGGACGTGCCCGCGGACATCGTCAGCGTGATCGGCGTGTTGACCTTCGTCGTCAGCGCGGCGGGCGTGAAGCGGAGCAGGACCGCGGTCTTCTTGTCCGGGCCGGCGATGACCGTGTCGGCCGGCGCCTTCTCCTTGTTCAGCTGCTTGAGCGCCGCGATGCCCTTGGCGAGCTGCGCGGCGACACGCTGCTCGTCGGCCTTGGCCGAGGGAACGGCCTTGCTCTTGGGGACGACCGTGACCGTGCCCTTCATGCCCGGGTGCAGCACGCAGTAGTACGTGTAGGTCCCGGCCTTGGGGAACTTGACGACGAACGGCTTGGGCGCCTCGCCCGTCGGGAACCCGGAGCCCACCGGCTGGGTGCCGTCATAGGCCTTGCCGGAGCCCGAGCCGAGGCCGACGATCGCCGGGATGACCGGCGTGCCCTGGCCGTTGAACCAGAACGGCTTGCCCGCGGCGTCGTTGACGCCGGTGATCGGGATCGACGGGTCCAGCGACGCCAGCGGCGGCGGTGCCTCGCCCTTCTTGGGGAAGTTGACGAGGTGGAAGCTGTACGGCTGGAACTTCACCGAGTCGCCGGCGTGGACCGAGATCCCCGACGGGAAGAACTGGTTGAGGTCGCCGTCCTTCGGGACGCCCGGAGGCGCCTTCTTCAACGGCGGGCCGAGCGCGACCGTCTTGGTCGCCGCCGATGCCGCTGCCGGCAGGGCGAGACCACAGGTGGCCAGGGCCGCGAGCGCGATCCTGAGACTTCGATGCTGCACGATGACGACTCCCCAAGGTTTTGCGGGTGGGCAGAACTGCGACTGGACCTGAGAACCAGCTCCCGCGCTGGGCGCCGCGGGAAGAACGTAAGCGACGGTGAAGAGTCGGTGAAGGTGGTAGACCGCACATCGGGCAACCCCCTAAGGGAACCCTCAAGGTGCGGCTACCCGTACCTCGGGCGAACCGTTGCAGGCGGTGTGCGATGGGAAGGGAGGCGCAGCCAGGGCGCGAACTCCAGCCCCGATGCCCGAGCCACGCGCCCAGCGCACCCTCGTGAAGTCCCCGCCCGAGATCTGGTCCGAGATCAGCGACGTCAGCATGCTGGCGCGCCACCTCGGCGAGTTCGGCGAGATCCGCATCGCAAGCCTGGAGGCCGAGACCACCGTCGTCTGGGAGGGCGACACCGCACGCGGCACGGTGGAGCTCGAGCCTTCCGGCTGGGGCACGAAGGTGACGATCGCCGCCGAGGCGGTCGCGATCGAGGTGGACGTCGAGGTCGAGGTGGAGGTCGAGTACGAGGTGGAGCCGGAGCCCGCTCCGGAGCCCGAGCCCGTCGCGGAGGCCCCGCGGCAAGGGTTCTTGGCACGCCTGTTCGGCCGCCGGGCCAAGGCCGCGCGGCCGGAGCCGATCGTCGTCCCCGAGCCGGTCGCGCCGATCATGGCCACGCGGATCGAGAAGCGCGTCGAGAAGCGGAGCGAGTCGCTGGCCGACGAGCGCGTGGAGGCGGTCCTGGTCGGCGTGCTGGACGACCTCGGCTCCGCGCATCACCGCCCGTTCTCGCGCGGCTGAACGCACCCGATCGGGCCGGCGAACTAGAGTTCGCCGCCGCCCATGACCCAGCGCGAGAAGAACCCCGAGACCTTCGAAGAGAAGCTCGCCCAGCTCAACGAGCTGCGCGAGGCGGCGATGCACTCGTCGCCCGAGGCCGAGGAGAAGCAGCACGCACGCGGCAAGATGACCGCGCGCGAGCGCATCGAGAAGCTGCTCGACCCCGGCTCCTTCCAGGAGCTGGACACGTTCGTACGCCACCGCACGATCGACTTCGACATGCAGAAGACGCGCCCGTGGGGCGACGCCGTCGTCACCGGCCACGGGACGATCGACGGCCGCCGCGTGTGCGTCTTCAGCCAGGACTTCACGGTCTTCGGCGGCTCGCTCGGCGAGGTCATGGCCGAGAAGATGTGCAAGATCATGGACCTGGCGGCCAAGATCGGCTGCCCGGTGATCGGCATCAACGACTCCGGCGGCGCCCGCATCCAGGAGGGCGTCGTCTCGCTCGGCGCCTACGGCGACGTCTTCACCCGCAACGTCAAGTGCTCGGGCGTCATCCCGCAGATCTCGCTGATCATGGGCCCGTGCGCGGGCGGCGCGGTGTACTCGCCGGCGATCACCGACTTCATCTTCATGGTGAAGGAGTCGTCGCACATGTTCATCACCGGCCCCGACGTCATCAAGACGGTCACGGGCGAGGAGGTGGACTTCGAGTCGCTCGGCGGCGCGATGACGCACAACACCAAGTCGGGCGTCGCGCACCTCGCGGCCGACGACGAGGAGCAGCTGCTCGAGGACACGCGGTACCTGATGTCCTTCCTGCCGCAGAACAACCTCGAGACGCCGCCGCGGGTCCACCCGACCGACGACCCGGACCGCCAGGACCCCGAGCTGGACACGGTCGTCCCGGACAACCCCAACAAGCCGTACGACATGCGGAACGTCATCCGCCTGGTCGTCGACGACGGCGAGTTCTTCGAGATCCACGAGCACTACGCCAAGAACATCGTCTGCGGCTTCGCGCGCCTGGACGGCTTCGCGGTCGGCGTCGTCGGCAACCAGCCGGCGCACATGGCGGGCGTGCTCGACATCGACGCGTCGGCCAAGGCCGCGCGCTTCGTCCGCACCTGCGACGCCTACAACATCCCGCTGATCACGCTCACCGACGTCCCGGGCTTCCTGCCCGGCACCTCGCAGGAGTGGGGCGGCATCATCCGCCACGGCGCCAAGCTGCTGTACGCCTACACCGAGGCGACGGTCCCGAAGATCACGGTCATCACCCGCAAGGCCTACGGCGGCGCCTACGACGTCATGGCCTCCAAGCACCTGCTGGCCGACTTCAACTTCGCCTGGCCCCAGGCCGAGGTCGCCGTCATGGGCCCCGAGGGCGCGGTCAACATCATCTACCGCCGCGACCTCGCGTCCTCCCCGACGCCCGACGAGCGCCGCAAGAAGCTCATGGACGACTACAAGGCGCGGTTCGCGAACCCGTACTCCGCCGCCGAGCGCGGGTACATCGACGACGTGATCCTGCCGCACGAGACCCGGCCCAAGCTCATCAACGCGCTGCACACGCTGCAGACCAAGCGCGAGCCGGGGCCGAAGCGCAAGCACGGCAACATCCCGCTGTAGGCCCTTGCGCCGGTGGGTTGCGCCACGCTACTCACAGGAGTAGCGTGGCGGCCCATGCCGGATCGCTCAGAGGTCGTCATCGCCGGGGGCTCGATCGCCGGCTGCACGCTGGCCGCGCTGCTCGGCCGCCAGGGCATCGGCGTCACGGTGCTGGAGAAGAGCCCGAAGCCCGAGCACTACAAGGTCACGTGCACGCACTTCGTCCAGGCGGGCGGAACGCCGGTCTTCGAGCGGCTCGGGATCGCCGAGACGATGGAGGCCGCCGGCGCGGTCCGCAACGGGCTGGAGCTGTGGACCGAGGACAGCGGGTTCTTCGTCATGCCGGACGAGGCCTACGGCTACTCGATCCGGCGCGAGAAGCTCGACCCGATGCTGCGCGAGCTGGCCGCGCGCACGCCGAACGTCACGGTCCGCCAGGGCGTGACGGTCACCGGCGTCGCACGCGACGCGACCGGGCGCCCGTCCGGCCTGCGCGGTCGCACCACCGACGGCGAGACGGTCGCGATCGACGCCGACGTCGTGGTCGGCGCCGACGGCCGCGGCAGCACGCTCGCGCGGCTGGCCGACGTCCCGGGCCGCGTCCTGCCCCACGGGCGGATCGGCTACATGGCCTACTACCGGGACCTGGAGCTGACCGGGGCGAGCCCGACGCACGCGCAGATGTGGCTCGGGGCCGACACCTACTACTGCTTCCCCAACGACGACGGGCTGACGGTCGCCGCCGCGTTCGTGCGCCGCGAGCGGCTGGCGACGTTCAAGGCCGACCCCGAGGCGGCGCTGCGAGCCGCGTTCGCGCGCCTGCCCGGCGCGCCCGACTTCGCGCGCGCCACGCGCGTCTCGCCGATGATCGGCAAGCTCGACATGCCCAACGTCGTGCGGCCCGCGGCGCGGCCCGGCGTCGCGTTCGTCGGCGACGCCGCCCAGGCCAGCGACCCGCTGTGGGGCGTCGGCTGCGGCTTCGCGCTGATGAGCGCGCAGTGGCTGGCCGACGAGCTGGCCGGGCCGCTGACCGCCGGCACCGACCCCGATCCGGCGCTGGAGCGCTACCGCCGCCAGCACCGCCGGATGCTGCGCGGCCACCACATGATGATGTGCGACTTCTCGACCGGCCGCGACTTCAACGTGTTCGAGCGCACGCTGTACCGCGCCGCGGTCCGCGACGGCCGGACCGCGGGCCTGATGGCCGAGGTCGCCGCGCGCTCGCGGCCGCTGGACCGGACGTTCACCCCGCGGCGCTTCGCCCGCGCGATGGCGATGGGAGCCACCCGATGACCGCCACGATCCGCACGACCTCGGTCACCGTCGACGGCGTCCGCTCCCCCGTCCTGGAGGCCGGCCCGGCCGACGCCGCCGAGGCGGTCGTCTTCGTCCACGGCAACCCCGGCGTCGCCGAGGACTGGCGGGCGCTGCTGGAGCCCGCCGGCGCCTTCGCCCGCGCCGTCGCGATCACGATGCCCGGCTACGGCGACGCCGACAAGCCGCGCGACCTGCCCTACACGGTGCCCGGCTACGCTCGCCACCTCGCGGGCGCGCTGGACGCGCTCGGCGTCACGCGCGTCCACCTCGTCCTGCACGACTTCGGCGGGCCGTGGGGCCTGCAGTGGGCGGTCGACCACCCGGAGCGCCACGCGTCGACGACGCTCGTCAACACGGGCGTCATCCTGCGCGAGAAGTGGCACGCGCTGGCGCGCGTCTGGCGCACGCCCGGCCTCGGCGAGCTGTTCTTCATGACCTCGACGCGCGGCGGCACGCGGCAGTTCATGCGGCGGACGAACCCGCCGACCTTCCCCGCGTCGTTCGGCGACCACCTCTACGACCTCTACCAGGACCAGGGCACGCGCCGGGCCGTGCTGCGGCTGTACCGCAACACGCCGATCGGCCCGCACGTCGAGGCGGTCGCGCCGAGGCTGCGCGAGCACCCGCGGCCGACGCTCGTCGTCTGGGGCGCCAAGGACCCGTACCTGAAGGTGCGGCTCGCCGAGCGCCAGCGCGAGGTCTTCCGCGACGCGCGCGTGGAGATCCTGCCCGCCAGCGGGCACTGGCCGCTGGCCGACGCGCCGGACGCGGTGGCCGCCGTCGTCCTGCCGTTCCTGGCCCGGCAGGCCGCGGCGCCGACGCGCGAGCCGGCCGCCACGTAGGCTGCCGGCGATGCTCTGCCAGGTCCGCACCTACACCGTCAAGCCGGGCGCGATGGACGAGTTCGTCGCGCTGTGGCGCGACCACGTCGTCCCCGCCCGCGAGGCCCACGGGTTCACCGTGCTCGGCGCGTGGCGCGACGACGCCGGGGCGACGTTCACGTGGGTCGTCGGCCACGAGGCGCCCGACGGCTGGGAGGCGGTCGACGAGGCCTATTACAACTCGCCCGAGCGCGCCGGCCTGCCGCGCAACCCCGGCGACTACCTCGACGACGTCCAGACGCGGGTCATGCGCCCGGTCTGAGCGCCGAGAACATTCACACGAGCATCACCTCGCGCGGATAGGTTCCGCGCATGCAGACCCGTCGTCAGCTCATCGCGCGCGCCGGTGGCGCCGCCGCCACCGTCCTCGTCCCCACCGGGCTGGCCGGCACGCTGGCCTACGCCAAGCCGTTTCGCGGAGGCCACTTCCCGGACGGCGTGGTCGCCGGAGATCCCACGCCCAAGGGGATCAGCCTGTGGACGCGCTTCGACCCGGCGGGCGGCGGCGGCTCGGGGACGATCGAGCTGGAGGTCGCCAAGGACAGGTCCTTCCGCCACGTCGTCGCGCGCAAAAGCATCAAGACGGGCGCGACGTCCAACCACGCCGTCAAGGCGCGGGTCGGCGGGCTGAAGGCCCACGAGCAGTACTACTACCGGTTCTCCTCCCGGACGGCCGACAGCGCGGTCGGCCGCTTCCGGACCGCGCTGCCCGCGGACTCCAAGGAGCCCGTCAAGTTCGCGTTCTTCTCCTGCCAGGACTACACCCACGGCTACTACAACGCCCTGGACGCCATGGCCGACGGCGACTACGACTTCGTGGTCTGCCTCGGGGACTACATCTACGCCGAGTCCTACCACTCGGTCAAGGGCACCAAGACGGCGGTCCGCGACGACAACATCGGGCGCGAGAACCCGCAGAACCCCGACATCGTGCGCGAGGCGGTGACGCTGGCCGACTACCGCGCCAAGTACCAGCTCTACCGCACCGATCCGCTGCTGCGCGCGGTCCACTCGAAGTTCCCGATGGTGATGCTGTGGGACGACCACGAGGTCCAGGACAACTACGCGGGCGAGCCCGCCGACGGCGGCCTGCCGCCCGGCAAGCACTTCAGCCAGGCCCGCAAGAAGGCCGCGCGCCGTGCCTTCTTCGAGAACATGCCCGCGTTCGCCAACGGCGAGCGGCTGTACCGCAAGCTGTCGTTCGGCTCCAACGTCGACCTGGTGATCATGGACCAGCGCAGCTACCGCGCCAACCAGCCCTGCGACGACGCGGTCGTCGCGCCCTGCGCCGACTACGACCAGCCGCGCGACTTCCTCGGCCGGCCGCAGATGAACTGGGTCAAGTCCACGCTCAGCGCGTCCAAGGCCAAGTGGAAGGTCATGGCCAACGAGGTGACGATCATGCCGACGCGCGTGCTCGGCGGCGCGAACTACACCTACGACAACTGGCTCGGCTACCCGCAGGAGCGCGAGGAGCTGCTGACCCACATCCGCGACAAGAAGATCGGCGACGTGGTGTTCGTCACCGGCGACATCCACACGTTCATCGCGGGCGACGTGCGCACGGGCGACGGCGCGGCGGGCGACACGGTCGCGACCGAGCTGGTCGGCGGGTCGATCACCTCGCAGTCGCTGGGCGAGACGAACCTGGACGCGGGCGGCGGCAACGTCATCAAGGGCAACGACAGCCACCCGGCGACGCCCGCGGCGCTGATCGACGCGCTGCGCGACATCAACCCGCAGGTCGACAACGCGGACTTCGACCACCACGGCTTCGGCGCGGTGACCGCGACGTCGACCGGCTTCACCTGCGAGATGGTGCGGATGCAGACCATCAAGAAGCGCTCGACGGCCAAGCTGCCGGGCGCGGACTGGACCTACAAGGTGGCGCCGGGCTCCCCGAGCATCAAGGGCCAGCACGGCCCTGCGCAATGACTCGCGCAGGACGCTCGCAATGCGGGCGCGAACTCGCCAGGGGCTCCTTCGCGCGGCTGGGGTGTCCTAAAGCGTCACCGTCTGCGCCGCCACGCGGCCGTCGCGCCAGGCGGCGACGGCCGCCGCGGCGATCGCCAGGTCCTGGATCGCCAGCCCGGTGGAGTCGAACATCGTCACCGCCTCCGGCCCCGGCCGGCCGGGCGCCTCGCCCGCCAGCACGGCCCCGAGGTCGGTGACCCGGTCGCGCTCGACCAGGCCCTCCTCGACCGCGCCGGTCAGCTCGCCGCCGTGCGAGGCCTGCGCCCACTCGTCGCAGAACAGCGCGCACGAGGCGACGGCGCCGATCGTCGCCTCGGCCTTGCCCGGGCCGTCGGCGCCGAGCATGTTGTAGTGCTGGCCGGGATGCAGGTCGCCGGCGTCCAGCACGACCTCCGCGCCCGGCGTCACGCAGCAGACGACGTCGGCGTCCAGCGCCTCCTCGCGCGTCCCGGCGCGCCAGCCCAGCTCGCTCGCCAGCGCCTCGGCGGCCTCGGGCCGCGGGTCGAAGCAGACGCCGGGGCCGTAGCCGTCGGCCGCCAGGCAGCGGGCCGCCCAGGCACCGTGCAGGCCGCAGCCGACGAGGCCCACCGACGCCGCGCCCTCGCGCCCCAGCGCCCGCGCGGCCACCGGGGCGACCGCGCCCGTGCGCAGCGCGGTGACCGAGCGCGCGTCGAGCATCGCGACCGGCTGAGAGGTCCGCGCGTCGGAGACCAGCAGCACGCCCATCACCGTCGGCAGCCCGGCGGCCGGGTTGCGCGGGAACGACGAGATCCACTTCAGGATCGCCAGCCCGTCGCCGAGCGCGGGCATCGCGCGGAAGTCCCCGTGCGGCGACGCGTCCAGGTAGACCTTGGCCGGCATCACCCACTCGCCGCGGCGGTGGCGCAGGAACGCCTCGCGCGTGGCGTCGATCGCGGCCCGCGGCGAGACCGCCGCCAGCACCGCGTCATGGTCGAGGACGGCGACTTCCGGCATGGGGCAAGCCTAGTGCTGAGTAGAGTTAGCACCAGTTCCGGGACATTCGCGCCCCATTAGCGTTCTCCATGGAGATGCTGATGTCCACCACCACCGAATTGCTCCCGTTCGACCTGCCGCTCGCCCGCGAGGCGTTCGGCACCGTCGCCCAACTGCACGCCGACGCCACCCGGCGCGCCGCCGACCGTCTCACCGCCGACGACCTCGCCGAGCTCGAGCGGCTGACCGACGCCTCGCTCGCCGCCCTGCGCGAGGGCCGGATCGCCGACGCGATCGACCACGACACCGCCTTCCACCGCCGCTTCTTCGAGGTCGCCGACGACCCCGACCTGACGATCGCGGCCGAGCTGCTCGTGCCGCGCCTGCGCCGGATGGACCTGTGGCTGTTCACGCGCGCGGCCTTCGACCCGACCGAGAGCTCGCACCCGGCGATCCTCGCCGCGCTGCGCGCCGGGGACGCCGAGGCCGCCGCCGAGCTGGTCGAGGCGTCGTTCCTCGACGCGGGCGAGCAGCTCGCGGCGATCGTGGAGCGCGAGCCGGTCCCTCGGCGCTAGGGTTCGCCCGTGCCCAACCGCCGCCCGCAGCTGGAGATCGTCGCGCCCTCGGCCTCCCCGGAGGAGGCGGCGGCGGTTGTCGCCGCGCTGGAGCGGTTCATGCGCGACTTCGCGCCGGTGGTCGTGGCCGAGCAGCCCAAGCCGTCGCCGTGGCTGCGCACGGCGCTGCTGGAGGGCGTGGGCCGCGAGCCCGACGGGCCGTCGCCGTGGGGCGACCCCGTGCCCTGGGGCAACTAAGCTCGGCCGAGCGCCCGCGCGCCAACTCCGCGCGCTCCTGTCGAATCGGCGGACCCCGTCCGTCGACCATGCGAACCGACCCTCACCGACAGGAGGCCACGCGCCATGCAGTACCTGCTGCTCATCTACATGCCGACCGACGCCGAGCCCGACCCGGCGATGCACCCGGTCTGGATGGAGTACACCCGGCAGCTCCAGGAGTCCGGGGCGATGGTCGCCGGCGACGCGCTCCAGGGCCTGGAGACCGCGACGACCGTCCGCGTCCGCGACGGCGAGACGCTCGTCACCGACGGCCCGTTCGCCGAGACCAAGGAGATGCTCGGCGGCTACTACCTGATCGACGTGCCCGACCTCGACGCCGCGCTCGGCTGGGCGGCGCGGATCCCGAGCGTCGGCGCCGGCTCGGTCGAGGTCCGGCCGGTCATGACGTTCGACCGCGAGACCGTGGAGTCGACCTCGTGAAGTTCATGTTCCTGCTGTACTCGCCGCCGGAGGTCCGCGCGTCGCCCGAGATGCGCGCGTCGTTCGACCAGTGGGTGGCCTACGGGCAGTCGCTGCACGACGCGGGCGTGCACGTCGGCGACAACCCGCTGCAGGGCCTGGAGACCGCGACGACCGTCCGCGTCCGCGACGGCGAGACGCTGATCTCCGACGGGCCCTTCGCCGAGACCAAGGAGATGCTCGGCGGCTACTACCTCGTGGACCTCCCCAGCCACGAGGCCGCGGTCGAGTGGGCGGCGCGCGTCCCCAACGCGCCGTACGGCTCGATCGAGATCCGCCCGGTCATGGAGCTCCCGGACGCGCCGTGACCGCGCGCGAGGACGACGACGCCGTCGGCCGGGCCTTCCGCGAGGAGGGCCCGGCGATCCTCGCCACGCTGATCGGCCAGGTCGGCGACTTCGGCCTGGCCGAGGACGCGCTGCAGGACGCGTTCGCCGCGGCGGTGGCGACGTGGGGGCGCGACGGCGTGCCGGAGCGTCCGGGCGCGTGGATCACCACGACCGCGCGGCGCAAGGCGATCGACCGGCTGCGGCGCGAGCGCGCGCTGGCCGACCGCGTCCGGCGGCTGGCGCACCTCAGCGACGCGTGGACGGACGCCGAGGACGACGTCGATCCGGACGACGAGCCCGAGCCGCCCGCGATCGCCGACGACCGCCTGCGGCTGATCTTCACCTGCTGCCATCCGGCGCTGGCGCCGGCGGCGCGCGTCGCGCTGACCGTGAAGTCGCTCGGCGGGCTGACGACGGCCGAGGTCGCGCACGCGTTCCTGGTGAGCGAGGCGACCATGTACCAGCGGTTGACCCGCGCCAAGCGCAAGATCGCGGCCGCCGGGATCCCCTACCGCGTGCCGCCGCCCGAGCTGCTGCCCGAGCGCCTGAGCGGCGTGCTGAGCGTCGTCTACCTGGTGTTCAACGAGGGCTACGCCGCGTCCTCGGGCGATCGGCTGGTGCGCGGCGAGCTGTGCGGCGAGGCGATCCGGCTCGGCCGGCTGCTGGTGAAGCTGATGCCCGACGACCCCGAGGTGCTCGGGCTGCTGTCGCTGATGCTGCTGCAGGACGCCCGCCGCGACGCCCGCGTCGACCCCGCCACCGGCGCCTTCGTCGCGCTCGACGCCCAGGACCGCACGCGCTACGACCGCGGCCGCATCGCCGAGGGCACCCGCGCGCTGGACCAGGCGCTCGCGCTCCGCCGGGCCGGGCCCTACCAGCTGCAGGCGGCCATCGCCGCGCTGCACACCACCGCCGCCGACGCGCGCCAGACCGACTGGGTCGAGATCGCCGCGCTCTACGCCGAGCTGGACCGCCACACGCCCTCGCCGGTCATCCGGATCAACCGCGCCGCCGCCCTCGCCTTCGCCGGCGCGCCCGAGGCCGGCCTGCAGCTCATCGGTCCGCTGCTGGACGACGACCGCCTCCGCGGCTACGCGCCGCTGCACGCCGCCCACGCCGAGCTGCTGCGCCGCACCGGCGCGCCCGACGCGGCCGCCGAGGCCTACGACCGCGCCATCGCCGCGACCGCCAACGCGGTCGAGCGGGCCGAGCTGGAACGCCGCCGGGCGCGGGTCTGACCGGTTTCCGCACCGAATCCGTGCGCAAACCCCTTGCCGACAGGGCAGAGCCAAAAGGTGGATTTGCGATCGGGTTTTGGTACCTTGCCGCCCATGGAGCCCACCACCGTCGGCCGCAAGGGGACCCTCTCGAACCCCGAGGTCTACGAGAACGTCCCCGGTCACATCATCCCGGCGATCGCGCAGGAGTTCGAAGACTTCACCAACGAAGCCGAGAAGTTCCTCGCCGGCGAGACGCCCGAGAACGAGTACATCGGCTTCCGCCTGAAGCAGGGCGTCTACGGCCAGCGCCAGCCCGATGTCCAGATGATCCGGGTCAAGCTGCCCTTCGGCGGCATCACGCCCGACCAGATGGACGCGTTCGCCACCGTCATCGAGAAGTACGTGCCGCTCAACAAGGGGCACATCACGACGCGGCAGAACATCCAGATGCACCACGTGCCGCTGCGCGACGCCGCCAAGCTGATCCAGGAGCTGTCGGCCGCCAACCTGTCCTCCCGCGAGGGCTGCGGCAACACGGTGCGCAACGTCACGGGCGACCCGTGGGCCGGGATCCTCGACGGCGAGGTCTTCGACCCGACCGCCTACGCCGGCGCCTACGTCCGCTACTTCGTGCGCCACCCCACGACGCAGCTGATGCCGCGCAAGATCAAGACCGCGTTCGACGGCACGCCCGCCAAGGACCGCTCGATCACCGGCATCCACGACATCGCGTTCCTGTCGGCGATCGACGCCGACGGCAACAAGGGCTTCCAGGTCGTGGTCGGCGGCGGCACGTCGATCATGCCGCGCATCGCGCCGGTGCTCTACGACTTCGTCCTGGCCGACAACGGCGACTACCTCAAGATCGCCGAGGCGGTCTTCCGGATCTTCGACCGCCAGGACTGGCTGCGCGTCAACCGCGCCCGCGCCCGCATCAAGGTCTTCGTCGACAAGTTCGGCATCGACGAGCTGCGCAACCAGGTCGAGGAGGAGTTGAAGGGCGACTGGGTCGCCGAGCGCGACTTCTCGATCGAGCACCGCCTCTTCCTCCACGACGAGGAGGCCGACGCCCCGGCCATGCCGGAGTCCTACGGCACGCCGACCGACGAGGACCGCGCCGCCTTCGAGCGCTTCCGCGAGTCCAACGTCATCCCGCAGCGCCAGGCCGGCTTCAACGCGGTGGAGATCAAGGTCTACCGCGGCGACCTCACGCCCGACCAGTTCCGCGCGATCGGCCAGATCATGCGCGAGTTCAGCGGCGGCGCCGCGCGCATGACGATCAGCCAGAACGTCGTGCTGCGCTGGGTCCGCGACGAGGCCGTCTACGACCTCTGGAACCGCCTCAAGGACATCAACCTGGGCGACGCGGGCGCCGAGGAGATCACCGACAACGTCTCGTGCCCCGGCACGGACTCCTGCAAGCTCGGCATCACCTCCTCGATGGGCCTCAACGCGGCCATCAACCGCAAGCTGCTGGAGATGGAGATCACCGACCCGCTCACGCGCAAGGTGCACATCAAGAACTCCGGCTGCCCCAACGGCTGCGGCCAGCACCACATCGCCGACATCGGGTTCTACGGCGCGTCGATCAAGGTCGGCGAGCACACGATCCCGGCCTACGTCGCGCACGTCGGCGGCGTCTACGAGGAGGGCGAGGTCATCTACGGCCAGCGCCTCAAGGTGCGCCTGCCCGCCAAGCGCGTCCCCGACGCCGTCGAGCGCTGGCTGCGCATGTACGAGAACGAGCGCGAGGAGGGCGAGACCTTCAAGGCCTACTCCGAGCGCGTCGGCACGACCCGCTTCGAGGACGAGGTCAAGGGCGACCTCGCGATGCCGGTCGAGTTCGGCCTCGACACCATGAACATGTTCATGGACTGGGACCGCAACCAGCCGTACGTGGTGCAGCGGGGCGAGGGCGAGTGCGCGGTCTGAGCGACCAGCTCACCGAGACGCTGAAGGCCGCTTCCCAGCACGAGCGGCTCGTCTTCCTGTGCTCCTTCCAGAAGGAGGAGTCGGTGATCCTCGACGAGCTGCTCGCGGTGGCGCCGCACACCCGTGTCGTGACGATCGACACGGGCGTGCTGTTCCCCGAGACGCTGACCACCTGGAAGGCGTTCGAGGACCACTACCGGGTCCACATCGACGTCGAGGACGCGGCCAACGCCGAGCGCCCCTGGACCGGCCCCGAGCACTGCTGCACGCCGCTGAAGGTCGCGGCGCTGGAGCACGCGCTGGAGGGCGCCGACGCGTGGGTCACCGGCATCCGCCGCGAGCAGGCCGACACGCGCGCGCACACCGAGCTGATCGAGCCCGACGCCAAACGTCCGGGCGTCATGAAGTACAACCCGCTCGCGTTCTGGACCGAGAAGGACGTCTGGACCCGCATCGTCGAGCGCGGCCTGCCCTACCACCCGCTGCACGACCAGGACTACGCGTCGATCGGCTGCGCGACCTGCACGCAGCCGGGCTCCGGCCGTGAGGGCCGCTGGGCGGGCACCGACAAGACCGAGTGCGGTCTCCACGTCGTCTGAAGGCCTGACGCCGCGATGGACCCCGTTGTCATCGTCTTCGGCCTCGGCGTCGGGATCCTCATCGGCATGACGGGGATCGGCGGCGGGTCGTTGATGACCCCGCTGCTGATCCTCTTCGCCGGCATCCACCCGACGGTGGCGATCGGCACCGACCTCGCCTACGGCGCGGTCACCAAGACGCTCGGCGGCTGGCGGCACCTGCGCAAGGGCACCGTCGACCTCGGCGTGTCGAAGTGGCTGGCGTTCGGCTCGGTGCCGGGCTCGGTCCTCGGCGTGGTCGTGCTGGAGCTGTGGCTGAAGCACTCGCCGTCGATCCTGCTGGCCGGCGTGGCGATCGCGTTGTTGGTGGTCTCGCTGTCGATGCTCTTCCGCGCGCTGTTCCTGCGCGCGGCGATCGAGCGCGAGCGCGAGACGGTCTTCCTCGACACTCGCACCAAGGTCCGCGCGACCGCCCTCGGCGCCGTGCTCGGCTTCCTGCTCGGGCTGACGTCGGTCGGCTCCGGCGCGCTGATCGGCCTCGCGCTGATCCTCGTCTTCCGCCTCACGCCGCACCGCGTCGTCGGCACCGACGTCTTCCACGCCGCGATCGTGCTGTGGGCCGCCGGCCTCGCGCAGCTGGTCGCCGGCAACGTCGACTTCGCCCTGATGGGCACCATCTTGATCGGCTCGCTCCCGGGCGTGCTGATCGGCAGCGCGCTGGTCGACAAGGTCCCCGCCGTGGTCCTGCGCCCGGCGCTCGGGTGCGTGCTCCTGGGCTCGGCGCTCGGCGTGCTGACCAAGGCCGGCGTTGACCTGCCGACGTGGACGATCGTCGGCGTCCCCTGCATCGTCGGCGTCGTCGCGGCGCTGATCCACCGCGCGCGGCCGATCGCGCCGCGCGCCCCTTCCGAAGCACCCAAGACGGAGGTCGCTCCCGCATGAGCACCCGCACCCTGTCCCATCTCCAGGCGCTGGAGTCCGAGGCCATCCACGTGATGCGCGAGGTCGCCGCCGAGCGCGAGAAGCCCGTGCTGCTGTTCAGCGGCGGCAAGGACTCGATCGTCCTCGTGCGGCTGGCCGAGAAGGCGTTCCGGCCCGGGAAGTTCCCGTTCCCGCTGATGCACATCGACACGGGGCACAACTTCCCCGAGGTGATCGAGTTCCGCGACAGGATGGTCGAGCGCCTCGGCGAGCGGCTGATCGTCGCCTCGGTGCAGGAGTCGATCGACCAGGGCCGCGCGGTCGAGGAGACCGGGCCGCGGGCGTCGCGCAACCGCCTCCAGACGGTGACGTTGTTGGATGCCCTGGCCGAGCACGGCTTCGACGCGGCGTTCGGCGGCGCGCGCCGCGACGAGGAGCGGGCGCGGGCGAAGGAGCGGATCCTGAGCTTCCGCGACGACTTCGGCGGCTGGGACCCCAAGGCCCAGCGGCCCGAGCTGTGGAACATCTACAACACGCAGGTGCGCCGCGGCGAGAACGTCCGCGCGTTCCCGCTGAGCAACTGGACCGAGCTGGACGTCTGGCAGTACATCCTGCAGGAGGAGATCGAGGTGCCCTCGATCTACCTCGCCCACGAGCGCGAGGTCTTCAAGCGCGACGGCATGCTGTACGCCGAGTCGGAGTTCATCACGCGCGACGAGCGCGACTCCGAGCCGTTCACCGAGAGCGTCCGCTACCGCACGGTCGGCGACATGTCGTGCACGGGCGCGGTCGCGTCGAAGGCCTCCACGCTGGACGCCGTCGTCGCCGAGATCGCGGCCACCAACATCACCGAGCGTGGCGAGACCCGCGCCGACGACCGCGTGTCGGAGTCGGCGATGGAGGACCGCAAGGTCGCCGGCTACTTCTAGGACTTGATCGACGCACCCATGAGCACGCTTCTCCGACTGGCCACCGCCGGCTCCGTGGACGACGGCAAGTCCACGCTGATCGGCCGCCTCCTGCACGACTCCAAGGCGATCCTCGCCGACCAGTACGCCGACCTCAACGGCCGCGACGGCGAGCTGGACCTGTCGCGCCTGACCGACGGCCTGCGCGCCGAGCGCGAGCAGGGCATCACGATCGACGTCGCCTACCGCTACTTCGCGACGCCCGCGCGCGACTTCATCCTGGCCGACACGCCCGGCCACGTGCAGTACACGCGCAACATGGTCACCGGCGCGTCGACGGCCGACGTCGCGATCGTCCTGGTCGACGCGCGCCACGGCGTGGTCGAGCAGACCAAGCGCCACGCGTTCATCGCGTCGCTGCTCGGGATCCCGCACCTGGTGGTCGCGGTCAACAAGATGGACCTGGTCGAGTACTCCGAGGAGCGCTTCGACGAGATCGTCCGCGACTTCTGCGCCTTCCGCGAGAAGCTCACTGCCCGCGACGTGACCTACATCCCGATCAGCGCGCTGGTCGGCGACAACGTGGTCGACCCGTCCGAGCGCATGGCCTGGTACGCCGGGCAGCCGTTGTTGCAGCACCTGGAGGCCATCGACCCGGCCGACGACCGCAACCTGGAGGACCTGCGCTTCCCGGTCCAGCTGGTGATCCGCTCCGAGGGCAACGACTACCGCGGCTACGCGGGCCAGGTCGCCTCGGGCGTCATCCGGCCGGGCGACCGCGTGCGCGTGCTGCCGAGCGGCGTCGAGTCGACGGTGGCGGCGGTCGAGACGCTCGACGGGCCGATGGAGGAGGCGTTCCCGCCGCAGTCGGTGACCGTGCGGCTGGAGGACGACGTGGACGCCTCGCGCGGCGACGTGATCGTCCACGCGTCCGACGAGACCTCGGTGCGCCGCGAGCTGGTCGCCGACGTCTGCTGGTTCTCCGAGCGGCCGCTGCGCCCCGGCGCGCGGTACTTGTTGAAGCACCTGACGCACACGGCCGAGGCGATCGTCGACGGCATCGACGACGTCGTCGACGTCGAGACGCTCGGCCGCGGTCCGGCGCCGGAGGAGCTGGCGCTCAACGACATCGGGCGCGTGCGCCTGCGGACCCGCCGGCCGCTGCTGGCCGACCCCTACGCCCGCAACCGCTCGACGGGCGCGTTCATCCTGATCGACTCCGCGTCCAACGACACGGTCGCCGGTGGCATGATCACCGGCTGAGTGCCGGACGACCGCCCGCTTCCCGACCGACCCGCGTCGCGCGCCGAGCTGGAGGCGCCGTATCGCCATCCGTTCCGGCACGTGACGGTCCAGGTCTGGCGCGCGCAGCCGACGCTGCGACGCTGGACGTATCTCGCGCCGGTCCTGCTGGCGGTCGGCGCCGCGGGCGTCGCCGCCGGCGAGCCGCTGCTCGGGCTGCTCGGCGGCGTCGGCTCGATGCTGAGCTCGTTCGTGGTCATCGCCTGGCTCTGGATGGCCGTGCGCGAGTCGTGGCGGCTGCGACGGTCCTGGGCCCAGAGATCCGAGCTGCGCGCGGTCCGCGAGCGACGGCCGCAGGCGGGCACCGAGGATCCCGAGGTGGCCCACGACCAGTTCGCCGTCACCGCCGAGGACGACGGCTGGCTGCTGACCTGGCGCTTCCGGCCGCTGCGGATCGGCGAGCGGCCCGACGAGCACGAGATCGAGGTCCCGGGTCGTCCGCGCTTCGCCGCGTCGGTGATCGCCGACCGGGCCTTCGATCCCCAGGACGCGGCGCGGGCCGCCGAGCAGCTCGTCGCCGCCCAGGAGGCCGCGGCGGCCAAGGAGGCGCGCGCCGCGTCCGCCGCCCACGGCGGGATCCTGGACGCCGAGCAGCGCGCCGAGTGGGCCCAGGAGGCGCGCACCACCGCGGCGGCGCTGCGCCGCGCGACCGGGCAGGACCGACGGCGCTGATCGGCTAGCGCCTCGCCGTACGCCGTCGTCTGTCGCGCGAGCGCGAGCGCGAGCGCGGGGCGCGCCGCGCCGCTCAGCCCAGGCCCAGCGCGGCCCGCGCCTCGGCGTAGAGGCCGGGCAACTGCTCGGCGACCAGCGCGGCGGCGGCTTCGGCGTCGGCCACGGGCTCGGTCCGCCAGCGCAGCGCGGCACGCGCCAGGCGCGTGGCCGGGCGATCCTCGGCGACGTACCAGGCGACGGCCTCGTCGTTGCTGCCCGCCAGGCCGGCGGCCGCGGTCGCCAGGAAGCGGACCGGGAACAGGACGGTCTTGGTCAGCGGGCGGCGGCCGGCGGCGACCAGCGCGACGGGGTCGGGCGGCGGGCCGGCGCGCCGAACGTCGCCCAGTCGCCCCAGAACAGCGACAGGCGCCCGCCCAGCGCGGCACGGGCCTGGCGCACGGCCTCGTCGAGCACGGCGCGTCCGTCGCGATCCATCACGCGCAGCGTGCCACGAAGCGAGCGCGTCCGCGCCCGCAGAGAGGTGGCGGCGGGAGCGCTCTGACCCGCTCCCGCCGCCTGGCCCAGGTGGTGTCCCTCAGGCCATCTCACGCCTCGCGGCGCAAGTCGTGACCCGGAAAGCCGTCGTCCGGGCAGCCTTCCCAACACCGTGACGCGCGAATCGTCGCGGTGCCGTCATGCACCACACGGCCGTCGGAACGGCATTTGAAATAGCCTTCCGCGCCGCATGTTCTCCAAGGTTTTGGTCGCCAACCGGGGCGAGATCGCCATCCGCGTCATGCGGACGCTGGAAGAGATGGGGATCGCGTCCGTCGCCGTCTACTCGGAGCTCGATCGGGACGCGCTGCACGTCAAGCGCGCCGACGAGGCCTACCTGCTCGGTGGGCCAACCGCCGCCGAGAGCTACCTCAAGATCGACAAGATCATCGAGGTATGCAAGGAGTCCGGCGCCGAAGCCGTACATCCGGGCTACGGCTTCCTCGCCGAGAACGCCGCGTTCGCGCGTGCCTGCGAGGAGGCCGGGATCGTCTTCATCGGCCCGCCCGCGTCGGCCATCGACGCGATGGGCTCCAAGACGAAGGCCCGCGAGCTGATGCAGGCGGCCGGCGTGCCGATCGTGCCGGGCACGACCGAGCCGGTCGACACGCTCGAGGACGCGATGCGCATCGCCAAGGACGAGATCGGCTTCCCGGTCGCCGTCAAGGCGGCGTCGGGCGGCGGCGGCAAGGGCTTCCGCGTCGCGCTGACCGAGGACAAGCTCAAGGACGCCTTCGAGGGCGCCTCCCGCGAGGGCGAGAAGTTCTTCTCCGACGGCACGGTCTACCTCGAGCGCTACCTGCCCGACCCGCGCCACGTCGAGGTCCAGATCCTCGCCGACCGGCACGGCAACGTCATCCACCTCGGCGAGCGTGACTGCTCGGTCCAGCGCCGCCACCAGAAGCTCATCGAGGAGGCGCCGGCCCCGGCCGTCGACGAGGCGCTGCGCGAGAAGATCGGCAAGATCGGCACCGACGCGGCGCGCGCGGTCGACTACGTCGGCGCGGGCACGATCGAGGGCATGCTCCAGGACGGCGAGTACTTCTTCCTGGAGATGAACACGCGCGTCCAGGTCGAGCACTGCGTGACCGAGATGGTCACCGGCATCGACATCGTGCGCGAGGGCATCCTCGCCGCGGCGGGCGAGCCGCTGACGGTCTCCCAGGAGGACGTCGAGCTGCGCGGCCACGCGATCGAGTGCCGCATCAACGCCGAGGACGCGTCCAAGAACTTCGCTCCCGCGCCGGGCAAGATCGGCGACTACAAGGAGCCGACCGGGCCGGGCGTCCGCGTCGACTCGGGCGTCGGCCCCAGCGGCGAGGTCAGCCCGATGTACGACCCGATGGTCGCCAAGCTGATCGTCTGGGACAAGGACCGCGAGCACGCCACCAAGCGCATGCTGCGCGCCCTGAACGAGTACGAGATCGGCGAGCTGCGCACGCTCATCCCGTTCCACAAGGCCTTGCTGGCCACCGACCAGTGGGGCAACGCCGAGACCTGCCGCGACCTCGTCGAGGACAAGGACTGGCTGAAGACGCTCGCGTTCCCGCCGCCGGTCCTGTCGGGCGACGACGAGGACGAGAAGGTCGAGCAGACCTACACCGTCGAGGTCTCCGGCCGGAAGTTCGACGTCAAGGTCATCGGGCCGCCGCCGGTCGGCGGCGTCGTCGTCAACGGCGCGGGCCCCGCCGCCGCGGGCGGCGCGGCCGGCCCGAAGAAGCGCGGCGAGCGCAAGTCCTCGGGCGGCGGTGGCGCCGACGAGTTGGTCTCGCCGCTGCAGGGCAACATGTGGAAGGTGCTGGTCAAGCAGGGCGACGCGGTCGAGGAGGGCCAGCTGCTCTGCATCATCGAGGCGATGAAGATGGAGAACGAGATCACCGCCCACAAGGCGGGCACGATCGCCGCGCTGCCCATCAAGGAGGGCGAGCCGATCCAGGCCGGCGCCCCGATCGCCACGATCACGTCGCCGGCGGCCGCCGAGTAGGCCACCATGCTTGCCGCCGCGACCATCCTGGGCAGCGGCGGCTTCGTGCCCACGGGGCGGCGCGAGACCTCCTCGCTGCTGCTCCGGGGCGCCGGGACGGGCGCGACGCCCGTCGTCGTCGACGCGGGCACCGGCCTGCGGCGCCTGGTCACCGACCGCGAGCGCTGGCTCGGCGACGCGCGGCGGCTGGACATCCTGCTGTCGCACTTCCACATCGACCACGTCTGCGGGCTGGCCTACCTGACCGAGCTGGCCGACGTGGAGGTCGTCATCCACGGGCCGGGCGCGGCGCTGTACGAGACGCCGACCGCGGAGATCCTCGCGCGGATGTTCTTCTCGCCGCCGCTGATGCCCGTCACGCTCGACGTCCTCGGCGTGCGCGTCGAGGAGCTGGCGCCCGGCGAGGTCCGGGCCGGCGGGCTGGACGTCCGGGCGCGCCGCCAGGACCACCACCCCAACCCGACGCTGGGCTTCCGGATCGGCGACGAGCTGGCCTGGTGCACCGACACCGAGGCCGACCCGGGGACCGCGGCGTTCGCCCGCGGCGCCCGCGTCCTCGCGCACGACGCCTGGGGCCCGCCCGCCGCGCCCGGGCACTCGACGCCCGAGGAGGCCGGCGCGCTGGCCCGCGACGCGGGCGCCGAGCGGCTCGTGCTGATCCACGTCCCGCCGCGCGCCGACGAGGACGACCTGCGCGCCCGCGCGGCCACCGCGCACGACCACGTCACGGTCGCGCGCGACGAGCTGGACCTGCTCGCGCTCTGAGCTAGGCTGGCACGCACCATGGCGGACCTCGAGCCCCTCCGCGCCGGCCTGGAGCAGGCCGTGCCCTTCAACCAGCACTTGGGGCTGGTGATCGAGGAGGTGGCGCTCGGCCGCGGCGTGGTCCGGCTCCCGGACGACGAGCAGCTCCGCAACCACACCGGCTCGCAGCACGCCAGCGCGCTCTTTGCCGCCGGCCAGGCCGCGTCGGCCGCCGCGATCGCCGCGGCGTTCGTCGACCAGCTGCCGCACCTGGAGCTGCTCCCCCAGGACTCGCAGATCAACTACAACAAGGTCTCCCGCGGCCCGATCCTCGCCACCGGCGTGCTCGGGTCCGATCCGGAGGCCCTGCTGGACGAGCTGTCCCGCGCGGGCTGCGTGGAGTTCACCGTCGACGTGTCGCTCGTCGACGGCGCCAAGGACACGGTCGCCACGCTCACCGTCCGCTGGCTCGTCCGTCACGCACAGGAGAAGTAGATGCCCGCACACGCTTGGCTCGCCGGCCCTCACGAGGCCGAGATCGTCGCACGCCTGCTCGTCGCGTTCCGCGACCACCTCGGCTACGACTGGCCCTCCGACAACGCCTTCCTCGCCGGCGTCGAGCGCCTCATGGACGACCGCGACACCGACTACGTCCTGGCCGCCGCCGACGAGGACTCCCCGCCGTCCGGCGTCACCCAGCTGCGCTACCGCCAGGGCATCTGGCGCGCCGGCGGCGACTGCCTGGTCGAGGACGTGTACGTCGACGAGTCGGCCCGCGGCCGCGGCGTCGCCCGCGCGCTGCTGGACTTCGCGACCGAGCGCGCGCGGGAGCGCGGCTGCCGCCGCATGGAGCTGGACGTCAACGAGGCCAACGCCCCGGCCCTGGCGCTCTACGAGTCCTTCGGCTTCACCGCCGGCTCGCCCCGCGACCTCTACATGCGCCGCCACCTCGACGCGGGCAAGGACGCCTGAGCCACCGCGACCACGAACCTTGCCTTAGCCAAGCTATTAGATAGACTTCAGGCTCCAAGTCTTCCTTAGCTCGATCCTTAGGCAAGGTTCGTGAACCTCACGCTCACCGCCATCGACGACCGCGCCGGGACGTTCGTCCCGGTCATCACCGGGCCCGACGGCTACGCGGCGTTCCATCCGCGCCCGCTCCCGCCCGCGCCGCCGCTGGAGATCGACCACGCGATCCGGGAGCGGCTGGACCGCGCCAACCACGCGCTCGGCCGCCTCGACGGGATGACGGTGCTGCTGCCCGATCCCGACACGCTGCTCTACACCTACGTCCGCAAGGAGGCCGTCCTCTCCTCGCAGATCGAGGGCACGCAGTCGTCGCTGTCGGACCTGCTGCTGTTCGAGAACGACGCGGTCCCCGGCGTGCCGGTCGAGGACCTCGAGGAGACCTCCAACTACATCGCCGCGATGCGCCACGGCCTGGACTCGACGCTGCCGATCTCCGGTCGCCTGCTGCGCGAGATCCACACCATCTTGATGCACGCCTCGCGCGGCGGCGACAAGGCGCCCGGCGAGTTCCGCCGGATCCAGAACTGGCTCGGCGGGACGCGGCCGCAGGACGCGCGGTTCGTCCCGCCGCCGGCCAACGTCGTGCCCGAGGCGATCGCCGACCTGGAGCGCTTCGTCCACGACGACGACGTCCCGATGCCGGTGCTGGTGAAGGCCGCGCTCGCCCACGCGCAGTTCGAGACGATCCACCCGTTCCTCGACGGCAACGGGCGCGTCGGGCGCCTGCTGATCACGCTGCTGCTGTGCGCCGAGGGCCTGCTGAGCCGCCCGCTGCTGTACCTGAGCCTCTACTTCAAGCGCCATCGCGACCTCTACTACGACCGGCTCCAGCGCGTGCGCACCCACGGCGAGTGGGAGGCGTGGCTGGCGTTCTTCCTCCAGGGCGTGATCGACGTCGCGCACGAGGCGACGCGGACGACCCTCGACGTCGTGCACATGGTCGAGCGCGACCGCCAGGCCGTCGGCGAGCTGGGGCGCGCGGCCGGGACCGCGTCGCAGCTCTACGAGCTGGCGGCGCGGCGTGTCGTGCTCACCCCGAAGCTCGCGCGCGCGAGGACCGGCCTGTCGAGCCCGACGGTGCAGGCCGGCCTGCGGCGGCTGGAGGAGATGGGGATCCTCCAGGAGATCACCGGCCGCCGGCGCGGCACGGTGTACGCCTACCAGGAGTACCTGATGGTCTTGAACGCCGGGACCGAGCGGCCCTAGCCGCCGGCGCGCGCGTCCGTCGGCGCGAAGGCCATCAGCTCGACGCGGTGCCCGCCGGGCGAGCGGACGTAGGCGCGCGCCGCGCCCCAATGGGGCGTCCGCGGCTCCACCGCGAAGCCCGCGTCGCGCAGCGCCGCGGCGGTCTCCTCCAACGCGGGCGCCACGATGGCGACGTGGCCCCGCGGCGGCGCCACCGGGTCGGGCGCGTGGAGCAGGTGGATCTGCGACACGCCGTCGGGCGCCTGCACCCAGGTGGCGCGGTCGCGCAGCGACGACGGCGGCTCGACGACCGAGAACCCCAACAACGCCCAGAAGGCGACCTCGGCCTCGACGGCGTCGCGGCGCGTCTCCAGCGAGACGTGCTGCAGGCCGCCGAGGGCCGGGGTCATGCCGTGACCCGAGAGACGTTCTCGGCGTGGATCTTCTTCTGGGCGCGGTCGCGCCGGGCCAGCGGCAGCGGGGCGTCGGCGCCCGCCTCGCCCAGCGCCTCCAGGTAGGCGACGTCCTCGCGCAGGATCGCCAGCGCGCGCTGCGCATCCAGGTGCTCGCCGTGGCCGGGCACGATCCAGTCGGCCTGCTCGACGTAGGGCGCAAGGCGCGCCAGCGTCGCCAGGTACGCGTCGCGCGAGCCCTTCTCCGAGATCCACGGGATCTCGACCGGCGACAGGTAGTCGCCCACGCACAGCACGCGGTGCGCCGGCGACCAGATCGCCATGCCGTCCTGCGTGTGGCCGTCGGCGGGGATCAGCTCCAGCTCGGAGTCCCCGAGGTCGAGCTTGCCCGGCACCGGCAGCGCCTGGACCTGCCCGAGCGACAGCGGGCGGGGCCGGTGCACGTAGTCGTCCTCGTCGGCCTCGCGCAGCTGTCGCGCCGCCACGCCCGGCTCGGCGCGCAGCCGCGCCGCCGTGGTCTCGGCGACGCCGACCGCCGCCTCCGGGAAGACCAGCCGCGCCAGGACGTGGTCCCAGTCGCCGTGGGTCACCAGCAGCCCGCTCAGCCCCCATCCGGCCTGCGCCAGCAGCCCCGGCAGCAGCTCCAGCTCGCTCGGGTAGATGACCGAGTCCACCAGGAACGTCTCGTCGCCGTGGTGCAGCAGCGTGCACGACGTCTGCCACTTCACGCTGCGCGCGACGATGACCTCGGGATGAAGGGCGACGGCCTGCATAGGCCATCGACCCTAGCGAGCTGCCGGAGCCCTACAGCCCCAGCAGCTTCGCCGCTTCGAGCAGCGTCTTGACCTCGGCCGTCGGCTTCTTGGCGCCGGTGGGGATCTCCTCCTTGCGGCGGTTGACCCAGATCGTCGGCACCTTCAGCTTGGTCGCCGGCTCGATGTCGGCGTGCAGGCCGGACGCGATGTGCACCCAGCCCTTCTTGCCGCCGATGCGCCGCGCGAACTCGTTGAAGTGCGCGGGATCGGGCTTGTAGGAGCGCACCTGCTGCGCGGTCACGACGAGGTCGACGTCGGCCGGGATGTGACGGCGCGTCAGCCCCAGCAGCTTGTCGTCGATGTTCGAGATCAGGCCGGTCTCGTACTTGCCGAGGAACTTCTTGAGCTGCGGGTTGGCCTCCTTGAAGGCGCCCCAGCGCACGACCGAGTCCGGCAGGAAGCCCGACCGCGACGGCTCCAGCGGCCAGCCGATCTCCTTGGCGATCTTGACCGCCGCCTGGCGCAGGACCTCGGCGTACAGCTCGTAGGAACCGCCCTGGATCTCCTGCGTCACCTGCAGGAACAGGTCGACCACCTGCTGGCGGTCGATCGGGAAGCCGTCCTTCTTCGCCTCGCGCTCGAAGGCGTCTGCCACCCCCGATTCCCAATCGATCAACGTGCCGTAGACGTCGAAGGTGACCCACTGGATGTTCTTCGGGAGTGCCATGCGGCTGGGCATTGTGCCATTTCTGCACGAACGAGCGAGGCGCGACCGTTCGGGCAGGAAGCATCAGCGCGGGCTCCTGCAATAGCGTCCGGCCCTCCTATGGACCTGCTCGAATACCAGGGCAAGCAGCTTTTCGCCCGACATGGAATCCCCGTCCCTGACGGACGCCCGGCGCGAACGGTCGACGAGGCCGTCTCCGCCGCGAAGGAGGTCGGCTTCCCGTGCGCCGTGAAGGCGCAGGTGAAGATCGGCGGCCGCGGCAAGGCCGGCGGCATCAAGATCGCCAAGGACGAGGACGAGGCGCGCGCCGCCGCCGACGCCATCCTCGGCATGGACATCAAGGGCTTCACGGTCCACGAGCTGTGGATCGAGGGCGCCTCGCAGATCGAGAGCGAGTACTACGCCTCGATCGTCTTCGATCGTGGCGCGAAGGCGCCCCTGGTCATGCTGTCGACGCAGGGCGGCATGGACATCGAGGAGGTCGCCGAGACCAACCCGAGCGCGATCGCGACGCTGCACGTCGACCCGCTGCTCGGCTTCCAGGACTTCCACGGCCGTCGCCTGGCCTTCGACGCGGGCGTCGACGCCGACCTCGTCCGCCCCGTCGGCGCGTTCCTGCACAAGCTCTACGGCACGTTCGTCTCCGAGGAGGCGATGCTGGTCGAGGTCAACCCGCTGATCGTCACGCCGGAGCGCTCGGTCGCCGCGCTGGACGCCAAGGTCACGCTGGACGACAACGCGCTCTTCCGCCACCCGGACAACGCGGAGCTGCGCGACCCGTCCGACGAGGACCCGCAGGAGCAGATGGCCAAGGAGCGCGGGCTGACGTTCGTCAAGCTCGACGGCGACATCGGCATCCTCGGCAACGGCGCCGGCCTGGTCATGTCCACGCTGGACGTCGTCGCCCAGTTCGGCGGCGCGCCCGCCAACTTCCTGGACGCCGGCGGCGGATCCAAGGCGGAGGCGATCACCTCGGCCGTGGAAGTGATCCTGAGCAACGAGAACGTCAAGGCCGTGTTGTTCAACATCTTCGGCGGCATCACGCGCTGCGACGAGGTCGCCAACGGCCTCATCGAGGCCTTCAAGCAGCTCGACCCGCAGGTCCCGTTCGTGGTCCGCCTCGACGGCACCAACGACGTGCAGGGTCGCGAGATCCTGGCGGCGGCCTCGCTGCCGAACGTGCACACCGCAGCCACGATGGACGAGGCGGCCCAGAAGGTCGTCGCGCTCGCGAAGGGGGAGGAGGTCTGACATGGCCGTCCTGATCGACAACGACACCAAGCTGGTCGTCTCCGGCATCACCGGCCGCGAGGGCACGTTCCACGCGACCAACAACAAGAACTACGGGACGAACGTCGTCGCGGGCGTCACGCCGGGCAAGGCCGGGCAGTCCGTCGAGGGCATCCCGGTGTTCAACACGTTCCGCGACTCCGTGCGGGAGACCGGCGCGAACGTCGCGATGGTCTTCGTGCCGCCGCGCTTCGCCGCCGACTCGATCCTCGAGGCCGCCGACGCCGGCATCCCGCTGGTGATCTGCATCACCGAGGGCATCCCGGCCCACGACGAGCTGCGCGTGTACACGCACCTGCAGCGCACGGGCACGCGCCTGGTCGGCCCGAACTGCCCGGGCATCCTGTCGCCGGGCAAGGCGAACGTCGGCATCATCCCGGCGTCGTTCTTCAAGCCGGGCAACGTCGGCGTCGTCAGCCGCTCGGGAACGCTCACCTACCAGATCGGCAACACGCTGGCCCAGGCCGGCTTCGGCAACTCGTCGATCGTCGGCATCGGCGGCGACCCGGTCCCGGGCACGTCGTTCATCGACGTCATCGAGCTGTTCGAGCAGGACGACGAGACCGAGCTGATCGTGCTGTCGGGCGAGATCGGCGGCGACGCCGAGGAGCGCGCGGCCGACTACATCGCCGAGAACGTGTCCAAGCCGGTCGTGGCCTACATCGCGGGCTTCACGGCGCCTCCGGGCAAGACCATGGGCCACGCGGGCGCGATCGTCTCGGGCTCGAAGGGCACCGCCGCCGCCAAGGCCGAGGCGCTGGAGGCCAAGGGCGTCCGCGTCGGCCGCACGCCCACGCAGGTCGCCGAGCTGGCCATCGAGATCCTCGGCAAGTAGTCCGTCGTCGTTGGCGTCGCTCTCCCATCGCAAGTACGCTCGCGAGCAGTGGAGAGCGACGTGACAACGACGCTGAGCGAGCTGGAGCGCAAGCTCAAGGAGCTCGAGCGCGAGCTGGAGTCCGTCGGCCGCGGCGGCGAGCTGGACGCCGAGCCCGCGCAGGCGGGCTGGACGCCGCCGCCGGACCCGTCGGCCGGACCGCCGCCGCCCGGGGCGACGCCGCTGACCGCGGTCTGGCACGGCGGCGCGACGCCGCCGAGCGGCCCACCGCCGGTCGCCGACGAGCCCGTGCGGGTCGTCCCGCCGCCGGCGCCGCGCATCGTCGCCCAGCCCCATGCGGCCGCTTCGCCGCCTCCGCCCCCACCGCCGCCGCCCGCGTCCGCCGCGGAGCCCGGCGGCCTGCACGAGCAGCTCGACGAGCTGATCGCCTTCCGCGACCGCCTCGTGCGCACGACCGACGAGCTCGTCGGCGAGCTGTCGCGCGTCCTGGACGAGCTCGGCGTCGTCGCGCCGCCGCCCCCGCCGCCGGACCCGGCGCTGACGCCGCTGAGCGGCGACGTCGTCGTCGAGGCCGCGGCGTTCGACCTCGCGACGCTCGCCTCGCTGGAGCAGGCGCTGCGCGCCGTCGGCGGGGCCGCCCACGCGCACGTCCGCGCCCTCGACGACGGCGTCGCGTACCTCGACGTCCGCCTCAGCGCCCCGCTGCCGCTGGGCGCCGCGCTGCGTGCCGCCTGGCCCGTGCCGTTCGCCGTCACCGGCGCCGGCGACGGCCGCCTGGCCATCGCCCCGGCGTAGGTCGCCTCCGGCCGGAGCACCGATCGTGGCCGACGACGACGAACCCACTCGCATCCCGTCCGCCGAGGAGCTCGCGGCGTCGCTGGCCTCGCGCGTCCGCCAGATCCTCGCCGCCGCGGAGGCCGACGCGGCCGACATCCGCGCGGCCGCCGACGCCGACGCGGAGGCGCGCGCCGCGCAGGTCCGCCTCGTCGCCGAGCAGGACGCCGAGCGGCTCCTGCGGCGGGCCGAGCGCGACGCCACCGACTACCTCGACGACGCCCGCCGCCGCGTCGACGCCTTCGCCTCGGGCCGCGCGCGCCGCATCGCCGCGGTCGCCGACCGCCTGCTCGCCCACGCCGAGGCGCTCGCCGACCGGGCGGGCCGCGCCGGCCGCCTGGACCACGGGGTCGAGGACGTCCTGGAGGCGCTGGCCGCCGCCGCGGAGGCCATCGCCGCCGAGGCCGCCCGCGACGCGATCGAGCTGCCCGGCGCCCGCGAGCGCCGCGCCGAGGTCACGCGTCTGACGACCCGTCCGCGCGCCGTGCCGGACCCGCCGGAGGAGCCCGAGCCGCCGGCGCCGACGCCGGCCGCCCCGCCCGTCGCCGCCGTCCCCGATCCGCCGGACCCCGACGACGCCGCGCGCGCCCAGGTCCAGGCGATCGCCGACACGCTGCCGCGTCGTCCCGGCCCCGCGCCCCAGCGGCACGCGCCGCCCCGGGCGGTGCCGCCGGACGAGCCGCCCGACGACGTCGCCTAGCCCACGCTGATCCCGCCGCGGCCCGCGTCCTTGGCCGCGTAGAGCGCCGCGTCGGCGCGCGCGGCCACCGCCGCGGCGTCCTCGCCCGCCCGCCACGCCACCAGACCCGCGGACGCCCCGACGCCCGCCTCGCCGCCCGGCGTCACGCCCTGCAGGCGCTCGACGATCGCCCGCGCGCAATCCAGGTCGCAGTCGGGCAGCAGCACCGCGAACTCGTCGCCGCCCAACCGCGACAGGAGGTCGGCGCCGCGCAGCACGCCGCGCCACGCGGCCGTCGCCTCGCGCAGCAGCTCGTCGCCCGCCTGATGGCCGTAGGTGTCGTTGTAGGGCTTGAAGCGGTCGAGGTCGATCGCCGCCACGCACAGCGGCCGGCCGTGGCGCTCGGCGCGCGCCAGCTCGATCGCCAGGCGCTCGTCCCACAGCCGCCGGTTGGCCAGACCGGTGAGCGGATCAGTGCGCGCGAGGTCGCGCAGCTGCTCCCGCGCCTCGCGGGCCTCGGTCACGTCGACCAGCGTCGCCAGCCACCCGGCCGGGCCGCCCCACGGGTCGCGCAGCAGCGCGCCGGTCACGTGCGCCCAGCGCGCGCCGAAGCCGACCTCCAGCGAGAAGTCGTCGCGCGCGATGTCCGCGAAGGCCGCGGTGGCCTCGGGCCCGAAGACGTCGCGCCACCCGTCGCCCAGCAGCGCGCCGACGTCGCGCCCGGTGATGTCGGTCACCCAGTCGTTGGCGAACACGCAGCGGCCGGCCTCGTCGATCTCGAGGATCCCGACCGGCGCCAGGTGCGTGAGCGTGCGCCAGCGGTCCTCCTTGGCGCGCAGCAGGTCCTCGCTGCGCTCCTGGGCGCGGCGGCGCTCGATCGCGAAGCGGATCGCGCGGACGAAGCGCGACGGCGGCGACTCCTGGCCCTTGACCAGGTAGTCCTGCGCGCCGGCGCGGATCGCGGCGACCGCGAGCTCGTCGTCGTCGTGGCCGCTGAGCACGATCACCGGCACGCCGCCGGCCGCGTTGATGACCATCGCGACGGCCTCCAGCCCGTTGGCGTCGGGCAGGCCGAGGTCGAGCAGGACGCAGTCGGCGTCGCGCTCCAGCAGGTCGGCGACGGCCGTCCCGACGCGCTCGTGGTGGCGCACCTCGACGCCGCCGGGAACGGCGTCGGCCAGGATCAGCTCGACGAGCCGGGCATAGGGGATGGCGTCCTCGACCAGGACCACGGAAGCGGCGGGCACGGTCATGAGACGTACCGCTAGCATCGGACGCGATGCCTGACACGATCTCCTTCGCCCGTGGCGCACCGTCGCTGGACATCGTCGACGTGGAGGGCCTGAAGGCCGCGGCGACCCGCGCCTTCGAGCGCGATCCCGCCGGCACGACGGCCTACGGCACCGCCGTCGGCTACGCCCCGCTGCGCGAGTGGATCGCCAACAAGCACGGCGTCGACACGTCGCAGGTGATCGTCACCAACGGCTCGATGCAGGCCGACGCGTTCCTCTTCGAGACGCTCGTCAAGCCGGGTGACTCGGTCGTCGTCGAGAAGCCGACCTACGACCGCACGCTGCTGAACCTGCGCGGTCGCGGCGCGGACGTCCGCATGGTCTCGCTGGAGACCGACGGCATCGACGTCGGCGAACTGGAGACGCTGCTGCGCGACGAGGGCGTCCGCCCCACGCTGGCGCACATCATCCCCAACTTCCAGAACCCCGCCGGCTACACGATCTCGCAGGCCAAGCGCGAGGCCCTGCTGCGCCTGGCGGGCGAGTTCGGGTTCGTGATCTTCGAGGACGACCCCTACGTCGACATCCGCTTCAGCGGCGAGTCGCTGCCGACGATGCTCTCGCAGGACACGACCGGCAGCGTCGTCTACGCCTCGTCGTTCTCCAAGACGGTCTGCCCGGGCATCCGCGTCGGCTACCTGGTCGGCCCGGCCGAGCGGATCGCCGAGATCCAGCGCCTGGCGACCAACACCTACATCTCGCCCAACATGGTGGCCCAGTCGCTGGTGTACGAGTTCTGCTCGTCGGGCGACATCGACAAGTCGATCGCCACGGTCAAGGCCGCGCTGGCCGCGCGCGTCAAGCGCCTGACCGACGCGCTGTCGCGCGAGCTGCCCGAGGCGAAGTTCCAGGCGCCCGAAGGCGGCTACTTCATGTGGGTGGAGCTGCCCGAGGGCGTCGAGATCGACCGCGTCTTCGACGAGGCCAACGCCCGCGGCGTGGCGATCGTCAAGGGCACCGACTTCCTCCTGGAGGGCGGCGAGAACACGCTGCGCCTCGCCTACTCCGGCGTCACGGAGGACCAGATCGACGAGGGCGTCAAGCGCCTGGCCGAGGCGGTCAAGGCCGCCTCGGGAGCCCCGGCGAGCGCCTGAGGCTCAGCGACCGTAGCGCTGCTCGCCGAGCACGAGCTGCGCGGGCAGCGCGACGCGCGGCGGCGGCGAGGGGTCGGCCACGACGCTGACGGTCTCGGCGACCGAGCGCGTCAGCGCCAGGCGCTCGCCGGCGGCCGTCTCGACGACGACCTCCTCGGCGCCGCCGGGCGCGACGACCGTGCCCTCCAGGCCCGGGTCCAGGCCCACGCCCTTGAGGTAGTGCAGCAGGTCCTCGGCCTCGTTCTCGAAGCGGATGATCGTGACCTTCGCGCCCTCGGCGACGTCGGCCAGCGGGACGCTCGTGATGCGGGAGCCGACGTCGATCGGGTGGCCGTGCGGGCAGGTCTTCGCGTCGCCGATCGCGGCCAGCATGCGCTCCTCGAGGACCGGCGACATCGCGTGCTCCAGCCGCTCGGCCTCCTCGTGGACCTCGTCCCACGGGATCCCCAGGACGTCGGTCAGGAAGCGCTCGATCAGCCGGTGGCGGCGGACGATCGCCTCGGCGTGCTCGCGGCCGGAGTCGGTGAAGCTGATGACCTTGTCGGTCCCGCGGGTGATGTAGCCGTCGCGCTCCAGGCGGCCGACCATCTCGTGGACCGTCGGGGGCGAGAGCTGCATCGCCCGCGCGATGTTGGCGCCGGTCATCGGCAGCCCGGCCTCGTAGAGCCAGAAGAGGGTCTCCAGGTACTCCTGCTCGGCGACGGTGGCCTTCTCCGTGGGCATGCTGTGATCCAGCTTACCCCGGCCGCTGGGCGCCCGGCTTGTGGCGCCGGGGCGGCGTCGTCTTCAGCTCCTGCGCCATCGCGGTCATGCGGTCCTCGGCCAGCGACATGAACTCGCGAGCGGCCGGGGAGAGGCGCGCGCCGCGCCGGTTGATGAAGGCGAACGTGTCGTAGAGCGGCTCGGCGAACGGGACCCAGCCGAGGCGCTTCGGGACCCGGCGGCCGAGGTTGAGCAGGATGCCGCGGGCGATCAGCGTGTCGCCCAGGCCGCGCGCGGTCAGCTCGATCGCGGTCTCGGGGTCCTCGACGTCGATCTGCGGCTCGATCGTCACACCCTCGCGCTGGGCCAGCTCGAACAGCTGGCGGCGCGTCGGGTCCTCCAGGCCGTAGGAGGTGTCGGTGAGGATCAGCGGCGCGACGGCGAGGTCGCGGATCGTCACCGGCTTGCGCACGCGCGCGGCGACCGCCGACACGTACACGATCTCGTCGCGCATGATCGGCCGGACGTCGAGGCCCGCGTCGTCGACCGGCAGCGCGACCAGGCCGGCCTCCAGGTCGCCGTCGCGCACGGCCTCCGCGACCTCTGAGGAGTTCTGACCGACCATCCGGACGCGGACCTTCGGGTGACGGCGCCGGAACGCGGCGACGATCTGCGTGCCCGGGTACCAGCGCGCGGTGCCGAACGTCCCGAACGCCGCGATGCCGCCCTGCAGCTCGCGCTGCTGGACGACCGCCTGGCGCCCCTCGGCGACCGCCGCCAGCGCGGCCTCCGCGTGGGGGCGCAGCGCGTGGGCGGCCTCGGTCGGCTTGATGCCGCGGCCGACGCGCGTGAACAGCGCGACGCCCAGCTCGGCCTCCAGGCGCCGGACCTGCTCGCTCAGCGAGGGCTGGGCGAGCAGCAGGCGCTCGGCGGCGGCGCTGAACGAGCCGGCGTCGAGGGCGGCGAGGAAGTACTCCAGCTGCTGCAGCGTCATGGCAAGGTTGTGACCTCAAGGGGCATCCTATGGAAGTCAGAGGTAACAGAGGCTAGAGGAACCAGAACGTGTGTCCGATCATGGGGACATGATCTCCGTCCTCGCTGTGCTGGGCCTCTTCGGCGTCAACGCCGGGTTGTCGGGCAAGTTCGGGCGCGACTCGCGTCGCCCGAGCGACCGCAACTGGTAGCGCCCTCCCCTCCCCACCTCCCCCTCTTCCCCTACATGTCGTTCTCTCCCCATCACCGCGGGATGCTCCTGTGCGCCCTGTCGGCGGTCGCGTTCGGCGCGATGGCCGTCTTCGCCAAGGAGGCCTACGCGTCGGGCATGACCGTCGTCACGCTCCTGTCGCTGCGCTTCCTGCTGGCGGCCGCCGCCTTCTGGGCGATCGCGGCCGCGCGCGGCGCGCGCCTTCCCGACCGTCGCACGATCGTCAGCGGCCTCGCGCTGGGCGCGGTCGGCTACGCCGCCCAGGGCGGCTGCTACTTCGGCGCGCTGACCCGGCTGGACGCCGGGCTCACCTCGCTGTTGACCTACATCTACCCGATCCTCGTGTTCGCGGGCGCGTTCGCGCTCGGGCGCGAGCAGGCGACGTCGCGCCGCGTGGGCGCCCTCGGCCTGGCCACCGCGGGCACCGTGCTGGTCCTCGCCGGCGGCTCGGTCGGCGCGATCGACGGCCTCGGCGTCGCGCTGGCGCTCGGCTGCGCGGTCGTCTACGCGGCCTACATCTTGATGAGCGACCGGATGGTCGGCAGCGTCGACCCGTTCGTGCTGGCCGGCCTGATCACCACCGGCGCGGCGGTGTCGATGACGACCGTCGGCGCCGCCAGCGGCTCGCTGTCGTTCGGCTTCGACCCCAGCGGCTGGCTGTGGGTGCTGGCGCTCGCGTGGGGTTCGACGGTGCTGGGCATCGCGGCGTTCCTGTCGGGGATGCGCGCCGTGGGCCCGGCGACGGCCTCGATCGTCTCGACCGTCGAGCCGGCCGTGACGGTCGGCCTGGCGATGGCGCTGTACGGCGAGTCGCTGGGCCCGTCGCAGATCGCCGGCGGCGTGCTGGTGCTCGGCGCGGTCGTCGTCCTGCAGTTGCGGCCGGCGGGTAGCGTTGACGCCGATGCCGCTGCCGATCACGCCCCCGCTGTCGCCCCAGCTCGCGCGCTCGCGCACGAGCCTGCCTGAGGGCGACGGCTGGGCCTACGAGCCGAAGTTCGACGGCTTCCGGGCCGTCGTCTTCGCCGACGGCGAAGAGAAGATCATCAAGTCGCGCAACGGCAAGGACCTCGACCGCTACTTCCCGGAGGTGGTCGCGGCCCTGCCGGACGGGCGCTACGTGCTCGACGGCGAGATCGTCGCGTCGTCCTTCGACACGCTCGGCCAGCGGATCCACCCGGCGAAGTCGCGGATCGAGCGGCTGTCGGTCGAGACGCCCGCGCGGCTGATCGCGTTCGACCTGTTGGCCTTGGGGGATGACGCGCTCGTGGCGCTGCCGTACCGCGAGCGCCGGGCCGCGCTCGAGGCCGCCGGCCTGCCGGGCGTCGAGCTGGCGCCCGTGGTCTGGACCGGGGACGAGGCGCGTGGTTGGTTGGAGACCGAGGAGGGCGTGATCGCCAAGGAGGCCGAGGCCCCGTACGCGGCGGGCGAGCGCACCGGGATGGTGAAGATCAAGCGCGTGAGGACGGTCGACGCCGTCGTCGTCGGCTGGCGCCCCGGCAAGCTCGAAGGCACGCTCGGCGCGATCATCTTGGGGTTGTACGACGAGGACGGCGACCTGCGCGTCATCGGCCACTCGTCCGGCTTCAGCGCCAAGGAGAAGCGCGAGCTGCCCGCGCGGCTCGCGCCCTTCGAGACCGGCGAGCGCGGCACCGGCGAGCCGTCGCGCTGGTCCGCCGGCCGCGACCTCGCCTGGGTCGGCCTCCGCCCCGAGCTCGTCGTCGAGGTCACCTTCGACCACGTCTCCGACGGCCGCATCCGCCACGGCGCCAAGGTCCAGCGCTGGCGCGAGGACAAGCGCCCGTCGGAGTGCACGGTCGACCAGCTCGACACCTGAGACCAACGGCGCCTTCGTGTTCCTATCCGACACGAAGACGCCGTTGGTCGAGAAGGCGACCGAGCTCGCGGGCGACCACCCGCGGCGTGCGCAGGACCTCGCCGGCGGGAAAGCGCGCGACACGCCAGCCCGCCGCGAGCGCACGGCGGTCGCGAGCCCGGTCGGCGGCGAAGGCGGCACGACCGCGGTGGAAGGCCCAACCGTCGACCTCGACGACGAGGCCATGCTCCGGCCAGCGGAAGTCGACCTCGACGCCGCCGCTGTGATGGTTGACCTGCGGACGCGGAAGGTCGTGGTCGAGGCAGAGCTGCAGCAGCTTCGCCTCGACGTCGCTGCGCGTGAACGTGATCCCGTGGACCGCCATGTCATCGAGGACCGTGCGCAGCGCCGTGGCCCCGGCCCGCCGCGGGGACGCCGCCAGCGCCCGGTCGATCGCACCGGCGTCGAGGAGCTCCAGACGATCCGCCGCCTCCACCGCCCGCCGGAGCAGGTGCGGACGGACCACGGCGGCGAGGTCGAGCAGCGTCCAGGCGACGGTCGTCACCGGGATGCCGTGCTCCACGGTCCGGAACGCCTCGGGCGCGATCACGGAGCGGTGGGTTCTGACGCTCCCGTCCGGCGTGCGCCGGCCGCCGGAGCGGATCGTGACGTGGATCGCCGCGCCTCCGGGCGGCCGCAGCCCCCACAGAGCCGCCGCGCTTCCGTGGCTGAGCAGCGCTCCTTCTCCGCACGCCAGGACCGCGGCCAACCAGCGTCCCTCCTGCGTGAGGCGCGCATGGCCGACGGCGTAGACCCCGCGGCGCAGGTCGACCAAGCGCCCGCTCTCTCGCCAGCGACGGACACGTTCGGCGTCGAGGCCGGCGGCGAGCATCTGCCGGCGAGCGACCACACCATGTTGACGCTCGGCGAGCGCCCGGACCAGACGGACGGCGTCTTCGTGTTCCATGCCGACACGTAGGCGCCGTCGGTGCGGAACTCGCCCCCCGAGGCGGCGCCGGCGACCCCGGGTAGAGTCCGGCGCCGTGTCCGCTCCGCCGGTTCTCGTCGCCCCCGACTCGTTCAAGGGCACCCTGCGCGCGTCGCGGGTCGCCGCGGCGATCGGCGCCGGGCTGGAGCGCGGAGGGCTCGTCCCGCCGGATCTGTGCCCGGTCGCCGATGGCGGCGAGGGGACGTTGGAGGTGCTGCTGACCGCGCTGGGTGGCGAGACGGCGGGCGCCCCCGCCACCGACCCGCTCGGGCGACCGATCGCGTCCGCGGGGTTCGCGCTGATCGAGGACGGTGGGACCGCGATCGTCGAGGTCGCCGAGGCGTCGGGGCTGCACCGCGTCGCCGACGACGAGCGCGATGCCTACAACTCGACCACGCGCGGCACCGGCGAGCTGATCGTCGCGGCGTGCGCCGCGGGCGCGGAGGTCGTGCTGGTCGCCGCGGGCGGCAGCGCGACGACCGACGGCGGCGCGGGCGCGATCGAGGCGATCGAGGAGGCGGGCGGCCTGCGGGGCACGGCGCTCGTCGTCCTCTCCGACGTCCGCGCCCCGTTCGAGCAGGCGCCGAGCGTGTTCGGCCCGCAGAAGGGCGCGGACGCGCGAACGGTCGAGCGCCTGGCCAAGCGGCTCGCGAAGCAGGCGGCGACCATGCCCAAGGATCCCCGCGGCGTCCCGATGACCGGCGCCGCCGGCGGCCTCGCCGGCGGCCTGTGGGCGACGTACGGCGCCAAGCTCGAGCCCGGCGCCGCGTTCGTCCTGCGGGCCCTGGACTTCGACCGCCGCATGCGCGCCGCCCACGCCGTGATCGTCGGCGAGGGCCGCCTCGACGAGACGACGCTCCAGGGCAAGATCGCCGGCGAGATCGCGACGCGGGCGCGACAGGCCGGCGTCCCCTCCCACGCGATCGTCGGGCAGCACGCGCTCGACCCCTTCGGCGCGCGCATCCTCGACCTTCAGGTCATCGCCGAGGCGTCGACGACGGCCGAGATCGAAGCGGCGGCGGAGCGGCTGGGCCGAGCGATCGCCGAGCGCCGGGTCTAGTCGAGCGCCGGCATCGCGAACCCGCGCCCGGCGGGCTCGGCGATCAGCGCGGTCATCGCCGCGGCCTCCATCGGCCGCGCGAAGTGGTAGCCCTGCCCCAGCCCGCAGCCCAGCTCGTGCAGGACCGCGGCCTGCGCGCCCGCCTCGATGCCCTCGGCGATGCACGCGAGCTTCAAAGACGTCGCCAGCTCGACGATCGCCCGCGCCAGCGCGCGGCCCTCGTCGTCGCCGGCGTCGAGGCCGTCGACGAACGGCTTGGCCATCTTGAGGATGTCGATCGGGAACCGCCGCAGGTAGCGCAGCGACGAGTAGCCGGTCCCGAAGTCGTCGACCGCCAGCCGGACGCCGAGCGCCTTCAGCGCGGTCAGCCGCGCGATCGTCGCCTCGGTGTCCTGCATCAGCACGGTCTCGGTGATCTCCAGCACCAGCGCGGAGGCCGGCAGCCCGGAGTCGGCCAGCGCCGCGGCGACGTCGGCGACGATGTTGGGGTCCTCGAGCTGGCGTCCGCTCAAGTTCACCGACATGATCCGCGGCGCCCCCGAGGCGGCCGGGAACTCCTCCAGCCACCGCGCCGCCTGGCGGCACGCGGCGCGCAGGATCTGCCGGCCCAGCGCCACGATCGACCCGTTCTCCTCGGCCAGCGGGATGAACTGCGGCGGCGGGACGAGACCACGCGACGGGTGCGTCCAGCGCGCCAGCGCCTCGAAGCCCGCCAGCGTCTGGCCGTCCAGCGCGATCACCGGCTGGTAGTGCACGTCGATCTCGTCGCGCTCGATCGCGCGCAGCAGCTCGCCCTCCAGCTCCAGGCGCTCCAGCACCTCGGCCTGCATGGCCTCCTCGAAGACGCGCGCGCGGCCCTTGCCCTCGGCCTTGGCGCGGTACATCGCGACGTCGGCCTGGCGCAGCAGCTCCGGCGCGCCCGCGCGGCCCACGGCGATGCCGACCGACGCCTTCACGAACACCTCGCGCCCCTGGACGACCACCGGCGCGCTCAGCGCCGCGCCGATCCGATCGGCGACCAGCACGGCCTCCTCGACGCCCGCCAGGTCCTCCAACAACACCGCGAACTCGTCGCCGCCCAGCCGCGCCGCGGTGTCGGCGCTGCGCAGCGACTCGTCGACCCGCCGCGCCACGGCGACCAGCAGCTCGTCGCCCGCCGCGTGGCCGAGCGAGTCGTTGACGGTCTTGAAGCGGTCGAGGTCCAGGAAGATCACGCCGCACGCCGTGCCGCGCCGGCGCCCCTGGGTCAGCGCGTGCCGCAGGCGATCCGTGAACAGCGCGCGGTTCGGCAGACCGGTCAGCGCATCGTGCAGCGCTTGGTGCAACATGGTGTCCACGCGCCGCGCGTCGGTCAGCGCCAGCGACGCGTGCTCGGCGAAGGACGACAACATGTCCTGCTCGGCCCGCGAGAACACGCGGCCCGCCTTGAAGGACGACAGGACCAGCGCCCCGCTCACGCGCCCGTCCTCGTGGACCGGCGCGGCCATCGCGGCCGACATCCCGGACGCCACGAACGCGGGCAGCGCGTCCGGCGCCGACAGGTAGTCCTCGACGACGATCAGCCGGTCCTCGGCGACCGCGCGCCCCGCGACGCCAACGCCGACCGGTCGCCGCCGCATCCCGCGGTCGACGAGCCCGTCCGCGTACCCGCGCGAGGCCGCGACCACGAGCCAGCTCGGGTCCTCCTCGTCGCGCAGCACCAGCGCCGGGGCGTCGTCGCCCAGCAGCTCGCCCGCCGCGCCGACGATCGTCTCCAGCACGCCCTGCAGCGGCTCGCGCCGGGAGATCGCGCGCTGGATCCGCGCCATCGCCTCCAGCACGCGCTGGCGCTTGCGCAAGGTGTCCAACAACCGCACGTTCTCGGCGGCGGCCAGGTCGGCCCGCGTGCGCAGCGCGCGCTCGCCGGCGATCGTCTCCAGCAGCCGCATCGTCAGCCCCAGGCCGCGCGCCATCGCGCGCAGCAGCGTGCGCTCCTCGCCGGTGAACGGCTCGCCCGTGCGGGCGAGCACCAGCCGCGGCGCGTAGCCGTCGTCGCTCAGCGGCGCGCTGACCGCCGGGCACGACCCCGCGCCCGGCACCGGCAGCACGTCGCCGTACGCGCCCGGCGCGATCTCGGCCAGGCGCCGCTCGGGCACCTCGAAGCGCGGCCAGCCGACCGACGCGACGACGGTCCCGCGCGGGTCCAGCAGCGCGGCGCACTCGGCCTCCAACGCCTCGGCGGCGCGCTCGACGCCCTCGCGGGCGGCCTCGCGCTCGTCGGCGCACTCCGACACCACGCCGAGGAACTCGGCGAGCTGCTGCGGGCCCCAGCCGGCGAACGCCTCGTTCATGCGAGCGCCAGGACCACGAGGGTCTGCTGGTGGACGCCCGCGGTGCCGCGCGTGCGCGCGATCTCGCCGAAGGTGTACCAGCCGGTCAGGGCGGCGTCGCCGGCGTGGGCCGCCATCCGGGCGACCTCGTCGCGCGCGCCGTCGTCGCCGAGGATCATCAGGCGCGCGTTGCAGTCGAAGGCCACGACCGCCAGCGGCGGATCGTCGCCGAGCGCGCCGAGCGCCTCGCCGCAGGCGGCGTCGGTCGCGTCGATCACGCCGTCGGCGTCGCTGTCCATCAGCCAGACCAGCGCGCCCGCGGGGACGACGCCGCGCAGCGACCCGTCCTCGGCGCCGTCGTCGTCGACCCAGCGCGCGTGCGCCTCGCCGACCCGGCGCCGCATCCCGAGCGGGTGCGTCAGCGTCGCCGCGACCGTGACCGGCACGTCCGGATCGCCGCCCAGGCGCTCGCGGTAGACCGTGGCCGCCGGGCGGCCGTCGAGCTCCAGCACGCGGCCCGCCGCCACGCGCGTGACCAGCATCGGCTCGCCGACGGGGTGCCATCCGTGGCGGACGCCGACGCCGATCGGCGCGTCGCTGCCGATCGCCACGCCGACCACGGCGCCCTTGAGGACCGCGTTCCCGTACAACAGCTCCGGCTCGCCGCCGTCGTCCGGCGCGCGGTGGCCGGCCAGGCCGCCGACGAGCGGCACGCCCGCGCCGGCGACCGAGTAGGCGCCGCGCACGATGTCGGGCTGGGTCTCGTTGGAGCCGTCGCTGAGCAGCAGCAGGACGCGATGCGGCGCGTCGGCGACGTCGCCGACGCAGGCGGCCGCGCGGGCGCCCGCGTCGCGCGGGTCGGCGGCCGCGCTGACCGCGGTCGCCGAGAAGGAGAAGCCGTCGCCGCCGAGCGCCAGCGCCTGCACGCTGCCTTGCACCGGACCGGCCGCGTCGAGCTCGCCGGCCGTGGTCGTGCCCACGACCGGGACGCCCGGGGCCGCCTCGGCGATGCCGTCGGCGACCGCGCGCAGGTCGTGGTCGGAGGAGGCGAAGACGATCAGCAGGCGCGCGTCGTCGTGCGCGGCCAGGGCGGAGCGCGCGGCTTCGCGCCCCGCGGATGCCGCGTCCGGATGTGCCGAGCGACCGACGACTGCCCAACGGCAGCGACGGGCGCGCTCGAGCCGCCCTGCCTCAGCGCGCTCCATATGCCTGGGTCATCGGCCGGACGGCGCGGCCTTTGAGGACGGTCGGAACGCCCGAACCCTTACTCTCGCGTCCGTGCCCGACCGTCCGCGGCCGACCCTCTCGCTGCCCACGCCCGGCGCGCGCCGCGCCGTGGTCGTCGGCGCGGGGTCGTTCGGCACCGCGATCGCCGTCCTGCTGGCGCGCGGCGGCGTGCGCACGACGCTCCAGGCGCGCACCGCGACCCAGGCCGAGCGTCTGAACGCCGACCGCGAGAACCAGGCCTACCTGCCGGGCGTGAAGCTCCCCGCCGCGCTGAAGGTCGAGGCCGTCGGCGCCGGGTTGGCGCGCGCGGACTACGTCCTGCTGGCGGTCCCCTCGCGCGGGCTGGACGCGGTCATCGCCGGGCTGCCGGCCGCCGGCCTGCCCAAGCGCGCCGCGGTCGTCTCGCTGGCCAAGGGCCTGGTGCCGCCGCTGGGCACGCCGCCCACGATCCTCCTGGCCACGGGTTTCGGCGCGCACCGCGTCGCCTGCGTCGGCGGGCCCGCGCACGCGGCGGAGATGGTCCACGAGGGCGCGGGCCTGGTCGCCGCGTCGGCCGACGAGCAGCTGGCGCTGTCGCTGTCCTCGTTCTTCCAGAAGGCCGGCGTGGTCTGCGAGGCCTCCAACGACCCCGTCGGCGTCGAGCTGGCGGGCGCGGCCAAGAACGCGGCCGCGCTGGCGGCGGGCGCGACCGAGCGCCAGGGCCTCAACGCAGCGGGCGCCGCGGCCGGCCACATCTTCGCCGAGGTCTGGCGCTTCGCCGAGGGCCTCGGCGCGCGGCCGGAGTCGCTGATCGGCCTGGCTGGGACCGGCGACCTCGTCGCCACCGCGCTGGCGCCGCAGTCGCGCAACCGGCGCGCGGGCGAGCTGCTGGCCGACGGCGTCCCCGCGCACGAGATCCCGGAGCGCATCGGCCAGGCGGTCGAGGCGATGGAGAGCGTGGGGCTGCTGGCGCAGGCGCTGCGCCACGCGGGCGTCGAGGCGCCGGTGACCACCGGCCTCTCGCGGCTGATCGGCGGCGAGCTGCCGCTGGACGAGTGGGTCGCGCTGGTGCGCACGACGGTCCCGCCGCCCGCGCGCTGGCGGCCGCCGCGCGTCGAGCGCGGGTTCTGGCAGCGCCTGTGGGCGCGCCGACGCCCCGGCGCGGCGGGCCCGGAGGCCGATGGCACCTGAGCGCGAGAGCGACGGCGGCGGCCTCGCGCGATGGGGGCCGGCGATCCTGCTGGCCACGCTGCTGACGCTGACCGCCGTCGCCGTCTACGCGACGGCGGTCCGGCTGCACGACCGCCAGCGCGACGAGCTCAGCGAGGACGCGCGCGACACCACCGCGGCGATCGGCCGCCGCATGGACGACTACGAGCAGATCCTGCGCGGCGCGGCGGGCCTGTACAACGCGTCGGCCGACGTCAGCTACCGCGACTTCCACAACTACTTCGCCGACCAGGACGTCATGCGCCGCTTCCCGGGCGTGCAGGTGATCGGCTTCGCCAGCTACGTCCCGCGCGCGGGGCTGGCCGCGCACACGCGCGAGGTCAACCGCCAGACCGCCGCCAGCGGGCTGGACTATCCGCGCTTCGAGGCCCACCCCGAGCCGTCGGCCGACACCCAGGAGCTGCTGGTCATCGACCACCTCGAGCCGCCGCCGGGCAACAGCGCCGCGTTCGGGCTGGACTTCCTCTCGGAGGCCAACCGCCGCCGCGCCGCGCTGCTGGCGCGCCGGACCGGCGAGCCGGCCGCGACCGCGCCGATCAGCCTCATCCAGTCGCGCGGCTCGTCGCTGGGCATCGACCTGATGGTCCCGGTCTACGGCAGCCCGCCGTCCCAGACCGGGGCGCCGCGCCAGTGGACCGGCGTCGTCTACGCCGCGTTCCGCCTCGACAACCTGCTGCGCGGCGTGCTCGGCCCGTCGGCCGCGGGCACCGAGTTGGAGGTCTACGACGTCGGCCCGTCGGCGACCACGCCCGCCGACGCGCCCATCACTCGCGACGCGGTCGCCTTCGACCTCCGGCCGGGGCGCGCGCAGGCCGCGCTGACCGGTGGCGGCGCGCACACGCGGATCCGCTCGCTGGCGGTCGCCGGCCGGCGCTGGGCGATCGTCTACCACCGCTCGGGCACGACGCTGTCGGCCGGCGAGCGCGCGGTGCCGTGGGTGATCGGCATCGCGGGCGTGCTCGTGTCGCTGCTGGCCGCCGCGCTGCTGGCGTCGATGGCCTCGGCGCGGCGGCGCGCCGTCCGCCTGGCCGACGCGATGACGGTCGAGCTGCGCGAGCGCGAAGCCCAGCTGCGCGAGTCCAACGCCGAGCTCGAGCACTTCGCCTACCTCGCCTCGCACGACCTGCAGGAGCCGCTGCGGACGATCACGTCCTACGTCGGACTGCTGGAGAGCCGCGTCGGCGACCAGCTCGACGACCGCGCGCGGTCGTGGCTGGGGTTCGTCAGCGAGGGCGCCGGGCGCATGTCGCAGCTGATCGCCGACCTGCTGGAGTACTCGCGCACGGGCCGCGGCCGCGACGACACCGAGACCGTCGACCTCGAGCAGGCCTGGGACCTGGCGGTCGCCAACCTCCAGCACGCGATCGCCGACGCCGGCGCGACCGTGCGGCGCGAGCCGCTGCCCGCGGTCCGCGCGCACCCGCGCGAGATGACCTCCATGTTGCAGAACCTGATCGGCAACGGGTTGAAGTACCGCCGCGACGGCGTGGCGCCCGTCGTACGTGCGTCCGCCCGACGCGACGGCGACGGCCGCTGGGAGATCGCGATCGCCGACAACGGCATCGGGATCGAGCCGCGCTTCCATGATCGAGTGTTCGGGCTCTTCCAGCGACTGCACACCGCCGAGGAGTACCCTGGCACCGGGATGGGCCTGGCCATCGTCAAGAAGATCGCCGAGAGCAACGGCGGCAGCATCCGGGTCGAGTCCGAGCCGGGCGCCGGCGCCACCTTCATCGTCACGCTGCAAGGGGAAGAGGGATGACCCGCGCGTCGGGGCCGCGACGGCTCCTGGTGGTCGAGGACTCGGAGTCCGACGTCGAGCTGCTGCGCGAGGCGCTGGCCGACAGCGACCCCGCGGTCGCGCTGGACGTCGTGCGCCACGGCGAGGACGCGCTGGCGTTCCTGCGCCGCGAAGGGTCGTTCAGCGGTGCCGCCCGTCCCGACCTGGTGGTGTTGGACCTCAACCTCCCGCGCATGGGCGGCTTCGAGGTCCTGCGCGCGATGCGCGAGGACGTCGACCCGCGTCTGCGGCGCCTGCCGGTGATCGTGTTCACGACCTCCCAGACGGTCACCGACGTCGAGCGCGCCTACGACCTGCACGCGTCGAGCTTCGTCACCAAGCCCACGGCCTTCGACCACTACCTCGAGACCGTGCGCGCCTTCCGCGAGTTCTGGCTGCGGGTGGCGACGCTGCCCACGAGCGCCTAGTGGCCCCGGCGGCCGCCGCCGAGCCCTGGCGCGCGCTCCTGGAGGAGGGTCGCGAGGACGAGCGCCTGGTCCGGCAGGCCTTCGAGGGCGCGCGGCGTCCGGTGTTCGCGCCGCTGCCCGACGACCTGCATCCGACCTTGTTGAAGGGGTTGCAGGGCGCGGGCGTCGAGTCGCTGTACCGCCATCAGGCGATCGCGTGGGAGACCTTCCCGGAGGCGCCGTTCGTCGTGACGACCGGCACCGCGTCGGGCAAGTCCATGTGCTTCAACCTACCGACGCTGGACGTGCTGTGCACCGACGCCAAGGCGCGCGCGCTGTACCTGTACCCGACCAAGGCGCTGGCCCAGGACCAGGCGCGGGCGATCGCGTCGTTCCGGCTCGGGCGCTCCGTGCGCCCGGCGATCTACGACGGGGACACCAAGCGCGAGGAGCGCACCGCGATCCGCAAGCGCTCCAACCTGATCCTCACCAACCCCGACATGTTGCACATGGGGATCCTCCCCAACCACGCGGCGTGGGGGGACTTCTTCTCCAACTTGGCCGTCGTCGTGATCGACGAGGCGCACGTCTACCGCGGGGTCTTCGGCTCGCACGTCGGCAACGTGCTGCGACGGCTGCGGCGGGTCTGCGCGGCCTACGGCGTGGCGCCGCGGTTCCTGCTGGCCAGCGCCACGATCGCCAACCCGGTCGAGCTGGCCGAGGGCCTGACCGGGCTGGAGGACATCGCGCACATCGACGAGGACGGCTCGCCGGGCGCGGCGCGGCAGATCGCGATGTGGAACCCGCCGCTGACCGACGAGGCGCTGCAGACGCGGCGCTCCGCCCTGGGCGAGGCCGCGGACATGGTGCGCGACCTGGTGGTCAACGGCTCGCGAACGATCTGCTTCGTCAAGTCGCGCAAGGGCGTCGAGCTGGTGGCCAAGCTCGTCGCCGACCAGCTGGCCGACGCGCATCCGGCGCTGCGCGATCGCGTCGCGCCCTACCGCGCGGGCTACACGCCGCAGCAGCGGCGGGAGCTGGAGGCGCGGCTGGTGTCCGGGGACCTCCTGGCGGTCGTCACCACCGACGCGCTGGAGCTGGGCATCGACATCGGCGCGCTGGACGCCGCGGTCGTCGTGACGTTCCCGGGGACCGTGGCCTCGTTGAAGCAGATGTGGGGCCGCGCCGGCCGCCGCGGCCGGGGCTTCGCCGTGTACATCGCCGGCGAGGACGCGTTGGACCAGTTCTTCTGCCGCCACCCCGACGAGTTCCTGGAGCGGCCGGTCGAGGCGGCGATCGTCAACTACGAGAACGAGCAGATCCACGACCCGCACCTGCTGTGCGCGGCGCACGAGTTCCCGATCGCGCCCGAGCGCGACGCCGAGACGCTCGGGCCGCGCGTGCGCGCGCACTGCGAGCATCTCGAAGGCCTCGGCGAGCTGGTCCAGCGCCAGGGCCAGTTCTGGCTGAAGCGGCCCGAGGACTACCCGGCCGGCCGCGTGTCGCTGCGCTCCGGCTCGCCGGACGCGTTCGGGGTCGTGGACCTCTCCAGCGGCGAGCTGCTGGGATCGGTCGACAGCGCCCGCGCGTTCTCGACCGTGCACGACGGCGCGGTCTACCTGCACCTCGGGCGCTCCTACGCGGTCCGCGAGCTGGACGTCCACGGGCGGCGCGCGCTGGTCGAGCCGTTCAACGGCGACTACTACACGCAGCCCAAGAAGGAGACCGACACCTACATCGAGCGCCTGCTGGACCGGCGCGAGACGATGGGCGTGACGTTGTCCTTCGGGATGGTCAGCGTGAGCGAGACCGTGATCGCCTACCAGCGCAAGCGGCTGCCCGACCACGAGCCGATCGATCTCAATGGCCTCGACCTGCCCGAGACGACGTTCACCACGCAGGCGCTGTGGTACGAGCCGGACGCCTCGCTGCTGGAGGAGGAGTTCCCGCTGGAGATCCTGCTCGGGACCCTGCACGCGGTCGAGCACGCCCAGATCGCCGTGCTCCCGCTGCTGGCGATGTGCGACCGCTGGGACATCGGCGGATTGTCCACCAACATCCACCCGCAGACCGGCGGGCCGACGATCTTCATCTACGACGGCCACCCCGGCGGCGTGGGCATCACCCACCAGGGGTTCATCGGCTTCGAGCGGCTGGTGGCCGACGCCTACCGGCTGATCAGCGAGTGCCGCTGCGAGCGCGGCTGCCCGTCCTGCGTGCAGTCGCCGAAGTGCGGCAACCTCAACGATCCGCTGGCCAAGGACGGGGCGGCAGAGATGTTGCGGCGCATGCTGGATCGCTGAGGAACCTGCAGCCGAGCGCGCGAAACCTGCGCAAGAACCGGTGCACGCCGGCAGATCGTTCGGGACCGGTCGACCGTCTGTGGTGTGCGCGGTCCCTCCCGACGCCACCTCCCGCTCTTCCTGCTCGCCTGCGCGCTGGCCCTTCCGGCCGGTGGACTCGCGGCGTCCTCGCCCTCCGTGGGCGCGGCGGAGGCCGCGACCGGCCCGCGCTCCGGCGGCGCCGAGTTCGGCCAGCCCAACGGCCGACCGAGCGCCACGCACCCGATCGCGACGACGTTCCGCATCGGGCGCCACACGATCACCGAGGGCAGCGCGCCCCGGCTCGCCGTGCGCATCGACCAGCGCGGTGTCAGCAGGGTGACGGCGCGCGTGGCCTTCCGGCCGCTGAAGGGGTCGGGCGGCACCGCCGTGTCGATCCCGCTGGGCGCCGTGCGCACCGGCCGGCTGCTGCATCCGACGTGGCCGTCGGGCGTGGCGCTGAAGCCCGGGCGCTACGAGGTCTCGCTGCACGCCGCGGGCCCCGCGGGCGGCCAGCTGCTGCGCCGCGCGTCGGCGTCGGGCAAGGCGCCGCTGACGGTCAAGGCCAAGCCGGCGCCGGTGGCGCCCGCGCCGGCGCCGTCGACGCCCGCGCCCGCGCCCGCCACGTCGCCCGCCGCCGACCCCGGCGTCACCGCCGACGGCGTCTTCCCGGTCGCCGGCGCCCACACCTACGGCGGCGCCGACGCCCGCTTCGGCTCCGGCCGCACCGGCCACGAGCACCAGGGCCAGGACGTCCTGGCCGCCGAGGGCACGCCCGTGCTCGCGCCGCTGGCCGGGACGATCATCGCCCGCGACTACCAGGCCTCGGGCGCCGGCTTCTACGTCGCGATGGACGCCGTCGACGGCCGCTCGTTCTTCTTCGCCCACTGCCAGCAGGACACGTTCGCGGTCACGGTCGGCCAGGCCGTCGCCGCCGGCCAGCAGCTCTGCCGCGTCGGCCACACCGGCGACGCGACCGGCCCGCACCTGCACTTCGAGATCTGGATCGGAGGCTGGCGCCGCGACGCTTCCAGCCATCCCGTCGATCCGCTCGCGCAGCTCCAGGCATGGGACAAGTAGACACCCTGTGAAGTAACGTCTTCCCACGTCCCTCGCGCCGAACCCGATGGTCGGGCTCGGCGTGTGATTGAAGGAGGAGGGTCCACGTGCTTTCACGGCGCGCCATTCTGGCGACGGCGGCAGCAGCCGCTGCGCTGGTCTCAGCCGTGCCGGCCTCGGCCGACACGGAGCTCAACATCGTCCCCCATGGCAACGAGGCGCCCGGCGTCCCGTGGGCCACGGCCCCCGGCATCCTGCCCGCGGACACGCAGGCGGCGATGTACGACCGCATCACCCCACTGTTCCGCGACATCACCGACGACGTGCTCAAGCCGAGCACCGACGGGACCGGGTACTACAAGTCGGCGGCGCTGCTGCCCGAGAACGACCCGTCGTTCGTGACGTCCGACACGGTCAGCGGCACCTCGCCGAGCGCCGGGCCGGTCAGCGCGCGCATCAAGCGCGACCGCTACGGCGTCCCGCACATCTACAGCGACACCGACGCGGGCGCGATCTTCGGCGCCGGCTACGCCGTGGCGACCGACCAGTCGCTGCTGCTCAACCAGGCGCGCTACAACGGCGTCGCGGGCCTGATCGACATGCCGGGCGTCCCGGCCATCAACCTGGTCCTCGGGTTGTACAACTACACGCCCAACGCGAAGGTCACCAAGCAGGCCGAGGCGATGCAGACCAAGGCCATCGAGAAGCAGGGCGCGCAGGGCAAGCAGCTGCTGAACGACATCGACACCTACCTGGCGGGCATCAACGCGCGCATGCAGGTGTCGCAGCCGACGTCCAAGCCGTTCGCGCGGATCGACATCTACGCCTTGAACGCGATCAAGTCCCAGTTCCTGGGTCAGGGCGGCGGCTCCGAGGTCAGCAACGCGCTGTTCCTCGACCAGCTGCGCCAGAAGCTCGGCGCCAAGAAGGGCGACGAGGCCTACGAGGACCTGCGGGCGCGCAACGACCCGGAGGCGACCTACACGACGTCCAAGAAGGCGGCGGTCGACACCAACGTGTCGGTGTCCAAGCCCAAGGGCATGGTCCGCCTGAAGTCCGGGTCGTTCAAGAACTCGTTCATCAAGCTGCCGGGCCAGTCGGCCAAGGCGTCGGCCGCCCGCGCCGCGGCGGTCAGCGCCGGCAAGCGCCACGAGGCCTCCAACATCCTGATCGTCTCGGGGTCGAAGTCGGCCACGGGCAAGCCGCTGTTCGTCGGCGGCCCGCAGATCGGCTACAACTACCCCGGCCTGACGATGGAGATGCAGCTGACGTCGCCGTCGATCAACGTCGAGGGCGTCACGTCCGCGCCGTTCCCGGGCTACATGCTGATCGGCCACGGCGTCGGCTACGCGTGGTCGCTGACCTCGGCGGGCGCCGACATCATCGACACCTACGCCGAGAAGCTCTGCGGCGGCTCGAAGACCAAGTACGTGTACAAGGGCAAGTGCCGCTCGATGGAGAAGATCGAGGCCGGCACGATCGAGAAGGGCGGCAAGACGACGAAGGCCGTCTTCTACCGCACGATCCACGGGCCGGTCGAGGGCTACGCCACCAACCGCTCGACGGGCAAGAAGGTGGCGCTGACGACCAAGCGCTCGTCCTACGGGCGTGAGACGGTCGACCAGCTGTTCAACCAGCAGATGACGTTCTCGCGCGTCCACAGCGCGAAGGACTTCATCAACGCCGCCGCCAAGTCGCCGCAGACGTTCAACTCGTTCTACGCGAGCGCGACCGAGTCGGCGTTCTACACCTCCGGCGCGCTGCCGATCCGCCCCAAGGGCGTCAACGACGACCTCCCGGTCGACGGCACGGGCAAGTACGAGTGGAAGGGCGAGCTCGCGAAGTCCAAGCACCCGCAGGTGGTCGACCCGTCGTCGGGCTACATCGTCAACTGGAACAACAAGCCGGCCAAGGACTTCCCGGCCGGTGACGACCGCTTCGGCAACGAGGGCGGGATCCAGCGTGTCGACATGCTCAACTCGGAGCTGGCGCGCTACCCGAAGGCGACGCTGGCCAACGTGCTGGCGGCGGCCAACGCGGCGGCGACCGAGGACGTCCGGATCACGCAGTTCTGGCCGGTGCTGAAGGCGATGCTGGCCAAGGGGAAGGCGCCCGACGCGCTGTCCTCGGCGCTGGTCGCGCAGCTGGACGACTGGTACGCGGCCGGCGGCTCGCGGGCCGACCGCAACGGCGACGGCAACATCGACGCCCCGGGCGCGATCATCCTGGACACGGCGTGGAAGGCCATCACGAACGCCGGCCTGTGCGACCGCCTCGGCTCGACGCTGTGCAAGTCGCTGGAGGGTCAGATCTCCCGCTTCGACCAGCCGCCCGGAGGCCAGTACAGCGGGTGGCACCAGTACATGGGCAAGGACTTCCGGACCATGTTGAAGCGGAAGGTCGTCGGCAAGTACCACCTGAAGTACTGCGGCGACGGTTCGGTGTCGCGCTGCTCGTCGGAGCTGTGGAAGGCGCTCAGCGCCGCGGGCAAGACGCTGGCGAGCAAGCAGGGCGACGATCCGTCGAAGTGGACGGAGCCGGTGACGAAGGTCGGCTTCACGCCGCTGCCGCTCTACACGATGCAGTACACCAACAAGCCGACGGGCATCCACCAGGTGATGGCCTTCGGCCAGTAGGTGACGTGACGCTCCTCCCTCGCGCGTGCCGCGCGCGGGAGGGGCGGCTCGTCAGTTGAGCGCGAGGGTGGCGTCGAGGTCGGCGCCGCCCCGCTCGACCCTCAGCCCGCCGTCGACGTCGCCGAAGCCGTCGAGCACGAGGCGGGCGAGGTCCGGCAGGTTGAAGCGGCGGACCAGCTCGTCCTGGACCGCCTTGGCGCCGAGGTGGAGGTTGAGGGCGCCGGTCGTCGTGGCGGTCGCCGGCCGCCGGCTCGCGATCGCGCGCAGCGACGCCTTCATGTCGTTCGTCACGACGAGGACGTCGTCGTCCAGCACCGCGAGCTTGGCGATGCCCTTGCCGTCCCGGGTGATCACGTACGCGTCGCCGTCGCGCTTGACGTTCAGCTTCACGTTGGCGAGGCGCAGCGCGAAGTCCGGCACCGCCGCCAGGCGGTTGAGCGCGGTCTCGAGGTCCCCGCCGGTCGTGGTCTCGGTGCGCAGCGCGAACTTGCCCGGCGACTCCGGCGTGATCGTCGCCGTGCCCGTCAGCCCGTTGATGATGTGGTCGACGTCGATGCGGCCGAAGGTGTGCAGCGGGCCCTTGACGGAGTCGAGGGTGGTGAGCGCGCTCTCGACGCCGGCGAGGAACGGCAGGTCGAGCGCGTTCTTGTTGTCGTCGATGAAGCGGATCGCCTGGGCGGGGTCGCGGAGGGCGGCGTGGATCTGGCGGGCCCCGGGGGCCGGCCGCGGCGGCTGGGCGCCGGGCGCGAGCGGGAGCCGGCCGTCGGTCAGGGCCGTGGGATCGGTCGCGAGGTGCACGCGCAGGCGGACGCCCGGCTTCTCGAGCGACACCGCGAGGCTGCCGTCGCGCAGCGCGTCGACCCACGGGACGTTCTTGGCGCGCGGCGCGAGGAGCGGCCGCGCCGGGCCGGCGGCGCGAATCAGCGCGGGCACGCGCGCCAGCGGGCCCAGGCGCTCGTCGAAGGTGCGCGGCGTCAGGCCGGCCTGGGCGTCGCGGGTGGCGAACGCCTTCCGCACCGCCGCCGCATCCGCGCCCAGGACCACCTCCACGCCGCGGCGGCCGAACGTCGCGGTGCCGTCCGGAAGCGCGTAGCCGCTGACGCCGGGCGCCGGCGCCGACGTCGTGTTCAGGCGCCCGTCGTCGACCGCCCGGCGGAACACCGCCTCGACGTCGTCGGCGTTCGTCCCGATCGTGGCCGCGGTGACGCCCGCGCGCGCCAGCGCCGGGAGGTTCAGCGCGAGCCCCTGGATCGTGGCGGACAGGCCCTTGATCGCGTTGGCGGGTCCGAACGCGATCAGCGGCCCGCCGAGCAGCGACGAGAGATCCCGGCCCGCGTCCAGCCCGACGCCGCGAACCGAGGCGCTGACGCCATCCGCCGCGAACCGCGCCGCCACGAACGTCCGGGCGAGCGTCCTGAGCCGGGCGCCCTGTTGCGAGCCCCGCTGCACGTCGAACTCGACCACGACCTCCGAGCTGGTCGGCGCGAACGCCAACGCCGCCGCCCGGCGATCGCCGACATCGGCGGTGCGACCGCCATGGCTCCCACCTCGCAGCAGCAGCGCGGCCACGACGACCCCGACGACGACCGCCACCCCACACCCAACGACCACCCACCGCCTCACGGCGGCGACCCTACCCATCGCGGTACCCTTCCGCGTCACGGCGAGTTAGCTCAGTTGGTAGAGCACACGACTGAAAATCGTGGTGTCCCCGGTTCGAGTCCGGGACTCGCCATCGTCCGGGAGCCCTGCGTTTGCAGGGCTTTCGTCGTTCTGGCGGAGGGTTGCGGTGGCGGCCTTCGGGGCGGGGTGCAAACGGATCTGCAAACAGCAGGTCGCCGGAGGCGGCGCGCTGCCGCGCCGTCCGTGGTCGATGGACGACCTCTCGATCCCGCTTCCGGCCGACGTGCTCGACCTCCTGGTCGAGCGCACGGCCGCTTGCCTGCGTGCTTCGGCGTTCGTCGCCGAGCCGTGGGTCGGGGTCGACACAGCCGCCGCGCACCTCGCGTGCAAGCGCCAGCGCATCTACGACCTGGTGAGCCGCCGGACCATCCCGCACCGCAAGGAGGGATCCCGGCTGCTGTTCAAGCTCTCGCACCTCGACGCCTGGATTGAAGGCGGCGGCGCCAAGTGAGCGCGCCCGTCCTCCGGCTCGTCTCGGTCCCGACCACGGGAGCCGAGATGGCAGCGAAGAAGTCATCGCTGGAGAAGACCAAGACGCCCGGCGTCTACCGCCGGGGCAAGAAGTACGTGTACGCCTACCGGATCCGCGGCGTGCAGCGCTGGAAGACCGTCGACACCTACGACGAAGCCCGACGCTGCAAGCTCGCCGCCGAAGTCGACATTGAACGAGGCGAACTCCGCGACCTGTCGCGCGTCTCCTTCGGCGACTACGCCCGAGAGTGGATCATCAACTACCAGGGCCGCACGTCGAACGGCTTCCGTGGGTCGACACGTCGCGCCTACGCGCAAGTGCTCGAGGCACGGGTCATCCCCTATTTCGACAGCCGCGTTCGCCTCCGCCTCGCCGAGATCGAGCCGCGCGACGTCAAGGCGTTCGTCCGTTGGATGAACGAGCAAGAGGACCCGCGCCGCCCCGGCCGACTGCTCGGCAAGTCCTGGATCCGCCAGCACATCGCCGTCCTCCGAGCGCTCCTCGGGGACGCGATGGAAGAGGGCGTCATCCGCCACAACCCCGCGGCCAGCGTCCGCGTCACCGTGCCGGAAGGCGACGGCACCGCCCGCCCACGCGCAATCGAGAAGCGCGCCATGACGATCGACGAGCTGCGGCGCGTCGTGGCAGAGGTCCCGCCGCGCTGGCAGCTGTTGTTCGAGTTCATGGCTCACACCGGCCTGCGCATCGGGGAGGTCAGCGAACTGCGCTGGGGTCGCGACGTCATCCTCACCGGCCGCCCCTACGTGAAGTTGCGTTGGCAATTCGCCGACAACCGCGTCTGCGAACCGAAGACCCGCTACGGCAAGCGCGACATTCCGCTCTCCCCTGGCCTGGTCCGCAAGCTCACCGCGATCCAGCCGGTGGACTCCGACGGCCAGCTGGTCTTCGTCTCAAACGCGCGGAACACGCCTCGACCGCCACAACCTGCAGGCGAAGGTCCTCGCGCCCGCCGCACGCCGGGCCGGCGTACCGTGGGTCACGCTGCACACGTTTCGCCACACCTGTGCCTCGCTCCTCTTCGCACCCGTCGAGCACGGCGGCGGAGGCAAGAACGCCAAGCAGGTCCAGGAATGGCTCGGCCACCACTCGCCCGCCTACACGTTGAAGGAGTACGTGCATCTCATCGACGCAGGCGTGGGCGATGCGACCTTCTTCGACGCGGTGCTAGGCGGCTAGCTATCGCGCTAGCACCTTGACAACGCAGCCGTCCCATCAGCTAGCATCACGGCTCAACATCCTTAACAAATCGCCCCCGCGCCGCTACCAACGACCGGGGGCACGGCCCAAGGAGCCTTAACCTCCATGAGCACCCAGCAGCGTAACCACGCCTGCCTTGTTCCCGTCGACCCGTCCACCGTCGACGTCCTCCGCCGCCAGACCCTCGTGGTCCTGGAGGCCAACCACTACTTCTTCGAGGAGCTTCTGAACTTCGGCCCCGAAGCCCAGATCGCGCTCTCGCAGATCTACCGCGACGCCTTCGCCGTCCTCGACGCCATCGGCTGGTCCCAGGACCCCGCCGCCGGCCACCTCGACGTCCCCCTCACCGACGGCCACATCGACCAACTCCGCCGCTGCAGCTACGACCTCCGCGTCACCAACATCAACCGCAGCGACCAGTTCGACACGGCCACCGCCCAAGAAGCCGCCGCCATCCGCGACGACCTCGCCGCCAACCTCGCCGCCGTCCACACTCTCGATCACCTCTTCTCCGACTACACCCGAGCCACCTCCGACTAACCCATCCCCCGCTCCACCCAGGGCCTCCGCTGCCGCTCGCCCAGCCCTTCAGGAACTCAGGCCCTCCGTGAGGCCGACCACCCGCTCTCACGATCGCTACGAAGTACATCGTGTGAGTGGGTGGTCGGGCTCGCGGAGGGCCTAAGAAACCGTCGATTTGCAGGGCGAGCGGCAGCGCTATCCCTTCAACGGCTGAAGGGGGTGGTGAAGGGCGAGAGAGCCACTGCCGCCGAGCCACACCGCAACGGACGGCGTCGCCTCCACGCCCTTCCCCTCGATGCCCCGGACCACGCCCTCCGGCCGATCACGCGAGAGCTGGGCGCTACAGCCTCTGGCCCCGAAGACTCCCGCAGCCCCTCAGAACAGATCCGAGCGCCACGTTAAGCTAGGCACATGGCTGTGCTGTCCGATCCCACCCGCTCCGAGCCACTCGCCCGTTCTGGCTGTGAGTTCTGTGATCGCATCGCAACCTCACAGGAAGTGTCGCTAGTCGCCGATCGAGACTTCCTCACCTGGGCGTCGGTCGGCGCACTCGTCGAGGGCCATGTCCTAGTACTTCCACGGGCCCACGCGCTCAGCGCAGCGCGCTTGGACGACGACGACCTGTCAGAACTCGTTCGCTACACCGATCAGGTGTCTGAGCAGTTGCGTCGACACTACGGCCCAATCTGCGTCTTCGAGCATGGTCCGAACGAACCGGGGACGGCCGTCGGCTGCTCCATCGATCATGTACACCTTCACCTCGTTCCGTGGTCATCCTCGTTGGTTGACCTCGCGAGGGCACATCATCCGGACCTACTTTGGCGTGACTTCGCGCGTGACGACTTGCGAGATGGACTGCGTCCCGCTCCCGACGAGTCGTACCTTCTTGTCCAAGACGCTGACGGACGGGGGGCCATCGGAGTTGGCGCCACGATCCCCAGCCAGGCGCTTCGCCGGATCATCGCCGCCGAACTCGGCCGAGCGGAGGAATGGGATTGGAAGAGCTACCCACAGGCCAGGAATCAGACAAGGACCGTCATGACACTGGCGCAGATGACTCATCCGTCGGAAACGTCGGGTCGCGGCGCGGGGGCGAATTCGCCTCGGTAGCTGGGACCTCTGACGATCGAGCGCTGTTCGACTGGGAGTCGCGCTGGCCGAAGCGCGCGCGTTGGCATATTCGGTTCGAGTTGTTGTACCTCGTGGCTCTCTTCGCGGCAAGCCCGGTCGGGCTGTTCTGTCTCAGCGCCGGCAAGCTCGATGAACCTCTGGACCTGACGACCGAGGAGAGCCGATCGCTCGCCCTGTACGGCGCCGCCTGGTTTGGCGGCCTTCTCGGGGGTTGCCTGTTCTCAATGAAGTGGCTCTACCACTCGGTAGCCCGAGGCAAGTGGCATCTCGACAGGCGTCCGTGGCGGTTTCTCACGCCTCTGGTTTCCGCCGGACTCGCCTTTGGCACCATGGCGCTCTTCATCTCAGGCGCGCTGCCTATTTTCAGCGACCAGATCACCGGGACACTCTCAGGGGTGGCGGGTGTGAGCTTCTTGGTGGGCTACTTCTCAGACGACACGGTCGCCGCGCTCGCAGCGGCTGCGTCCAAGCTCCTTCGGGGCGCAGAGGAGCAATCAGATGGCAGCGACAGTCGGAACTAAGGCCGAAGGGCTTGCGGACCTTCCGGCGGCATGGACGCCGGACTTCGTCGTCATCACCTCGGAGATGGCCACCCAGTTGACGCAGGACATGGTTAGTGCCGAAGTTGTTGCATCCCGCCTGAAGAACTGCAGCGCAACCTCAGCGCTTGAACGCTTGTTCCTTGATGCCTCGGAAGGCGTCATCGTCCGGAGTAGTTCGACCGACGAGGGAATGGACGAAAGAGGCCTATTCAAGTCCCGGCACGTGAAGTTCGCAGGCTTTGTAACCGTCGCTGAAGCAGCTATTGAAGTGTGGAACCACGCGGCCGCGACACGTGTCGCGGATCCGATCCCGCTTGTGGTGCAGCGGTACGTACAGCCTCGCCTGCTGGGGCATTTGTCGAACGAAGTCCGGCTCCGCGCCGATCGCCGCGACTGGGTTGTCGAGTTTCAGGGGGAGGCCACAGCCGCTCGCGTGACCGGAATGCGCGCCCGGAAGAGCGACCGGATTCCGCTGGACAGGGTCGATGCAAGCTGCGACACGTCGGAGCAGCTCTCCGGCGTGCTTCGCAAGGTGGCCGGCACCTTCACGCGCCCTGGATCTCGTCATCACCTGGAGTGGGTCTGGGACGGTGCCCGCCTTTGGCTGGTGCAACACGACTTGATGCGAGAGCTGCGCTCGGAGGAGCCACGTGCGATCGGCTGGGCAAAGGAGTTCCCGGCTCTGGAGTGCTTCCGGCCTGCAACCGGATCGGACGTTTCGTTCCCAAAGGTGCGGTGCATCGCCGACTACACCGCCGCCGGACTTCCCCACCAAGATCTGCGGCTCCTTGCCGACCCAGATCTGTTTGCTGGACTGGCGGACTCTCCAGCACCTGAGGCGCTGCTACGCGACCTCGCTCTACTCGCCGATAGAAGGGCCGTAATCAGGACCGACGTCCGACGCGGAGAAGACCGCGACTTCGATGTCCTGCGAGCCCGTACCGACGCGGGGTACAGCAGTGAGCAGCTACTGGACTTTATCCGCTCCACCCTTGAAGGGCTGGCGGCCTTGGACATTAAGTTGGAGGACATCGTCTTCCTAGTCCATCCCTTCGTCCCGGCCGACGCATCAGCTTGGAGTCTGGCGGCCCCCAGTACGAGCCAGGTCCAGATCGACGCAACCTACGGACTACCGGACGGACTCCTCTACTACCCGCATGACTCGTATGTCGTTGACGCCCGCGGCGGCACCGTACGCCGACAGGTCCGATGCAAGAGCCAGATCCTCGTGTCAGGGGAGGACGGGGTCTGGCGTGACCAACCGCTCGGCAGCCCCTGGGACTGGCGCCCGGCACTGAGCGACGACGAGGCGCGCACAATCGCCTCCATGTCTAAGCGTCTCGCGGACCACTTGGGTCAACCAGTGGAGATCATGTTCTTCGTTCGCACCCACATCGTCGATCAAGGCCGCACGATCTTGCCGTGGGTCCATCGTGACGGGAGCCACCGGCCAGCGAGGCCCGCCGCCACCGGCTCGTTCTTTCCATCTCAGGAGGCGCTAGTCCGAAACGTCCGAGACCTCCAGACTCTCTCGGCGGAAATGAAGGAGGCCAACTCATCGGGCGATCGCGTTCTTATTCATCTTCGCCCCGAGGCGGACGTTCTGCACGACGCTGGCTTTCTCGAGCAGCTAGTCAACGTTTGCAGGTCAAGCAGCTGCACTATCGAACTCGAAGGCAGCACGTTGTCGCACATCTACTATGAGCTGGTCCGAAATGGACTCAACGTGCAGGCGCAAGATCTCATCTCCACGTCGGGTGGAGAGCCGGTGTCCTTCGGCAAGTTGGTCCGGGACCTGATCCCGGAAAACATCGCTGCCCGCGGCGAACACGTGGTGCGTTACCAGGCGACCGGCGACGAACTCCAACTGCTCTTGCGCGCCAAGGTAGTCGAGGAAGCGCTTGAGATCGCGCGTTCGGGCTCCAGCGACGAGTTACTAGAAGAGATCGGCGACGCGCTAGATGTGCTCGCTTCGCTCTGCACCCTCGCCGGAACAGATCTCGCAAGCGTCAGTGACCGAGCAGAACAGAAGCGGCGTACCCGTGGAGGATTCAACGCGGGACAGGTGCTGGTCGAGACCCGCGAGCCCACACTCGAAGAAGCCACAGCAGGCGACGGCCCCCGGTACGCCATCACCGAAGAAGTTCGACGTGAGGTCGAGCGACATCATTCGGAGGCACCGGAGATCGTGGTAGCAGGAGACAACGAGGTCCGGATCCCCTACGAACTCCAATTACAGCCGGGAACTGGAACGAGAATCCTCGTTGAGGGTGTTGAAATTGAGTTTGAGCTTCGCAACGACGGCGCAGTCATTCGCCGAGCCGTGCCGGCTTTGGAGCATCCAGATCAGTTGGACCTGGGCATCTGACGCCTCGGCTGCAAATATCGCGCAAACAAGCCCGACCGAAACGAGCCGAAACGGCCAGTCGGGTGCGTGAGCAGAATCACCGCAGATGCAGGCCAATCACCCACTCAGCCGATTCACCACTAAGACCTTCAGCGCAGCTGAAAATCGTGGTGTCCCCGGTTCGAGTCCGGGACTCGCCATCTTGCAAAGGCGCCGCAAAGCGGCGTCTTTTTCTTTGCCGTCGCCGCGCCGAAATTGGGCGTCTACGCGCCATCGGCGCGTTCCATGGCCTACTCATGGCCTATTGGGACCGTTTCACGGCCCCGCTGGCGCTCAGGCCAGGGGTCAGGGCGGGCGCATACGATCCCTTGCGTGACTCCGACGACCCTCGCCTACGTCACCCCGGCGGTCCTCCGCTGAGCACGGGAGTCGATCGGCTACGACCTCACAGACGCCGCTCACCGGTTGCACCTCCCGGCGTGGCAGCTGGAGGCCGCCAAGGAGGATGTAGACCTCCTCACCCTTCGGCAGGCCGAGAACGCGGCCAAGCTCTACGAGCGACCGCTCGCCGCCCTCTACCGGCCCGAACCACCGACCGAGGAGCTGGACCGGCTCCGGCGAGCACGGGACCGCGTGCGCCACCGCTATCGACTGGGCGGGGAGCAACATCGACGCCACCGCCGCGCAGCGGGCGGCAGACCGTCTCTATGGCGCGCTCGACGCCGCGATCGGGCGTCGCGGCATCGCCGCCGCGACGCGCGATCGACAGCCGCGCTAGTCGCGGCTGTACAGGCGCCGGATGACGGCCAGGCGCTTGCGCCAGGGCGTCGATCCGCCCAAGGCCCGCAGCAGGCTGCGCTCCTGGCGCGGCGGCTGAGGTCCACGCGCAGGTGTCCAGGCCGTAGTCGGCGGCGCGGCGCAGGATGGGCAGGACGTCGTCGGGGATCTCGAACGAGGTCGAGCAGGTACGGTCCGTCGTGTCCATGGAGTCTTGTCTCCTTGGGCCATGCCCCCGGCCGTTGACGCGGCGCGGGGTTGCTCCTATGTCAAGTCGTGGCGGTCTGGGTGTGGTGCCAGATGGTGCGGGCGAGGTGGCGTTTGAGGGAGCGGAGTGCTTCTTTGCGGGTCTTGCCGTCGGCTTGTTTGCGGGCGAGGTAGGCGATGGCGGG